>NZ_RKHT01000008.1:0-516947 GCF_003752615.1 Klebsiella sp. BIGb0399
AGACTTGGTATTCATTTTTCGTCCGAGGACGTTAAGAATCCATGTCACTTTGAGTGCCCACACAGATTGTCTGATAAATTGTTAAAGAGCAGTGCAACGCGGCTTTCGCTCACCGTTGCGAGGTCCCGTATAATACGTTTTCCTCATTCAGAGTCAAGCATTTGTTTTCGCTTTTCTCTGTCAGAATTTCCGGAGAAACCCTGCTGACCCGGCGGCTTGCTTGCCGTTGTTCCGTGTCAGTGGAGGCGCATTATAGGGAGTTCTGAGACGTTGACAAGCTCTGTTTTAAAAAAACTTTTCAACCGTCTTTTTTTTCACCAAAACGCTGCGTAACGTGGCAAAAAACCAGCGTTTTGCTGTTTTAACCAACGAAAGCGGCCGTCAGATGGCATACTGATACAGTAAAAAAGAGAAAGGAACGGCATTTATGTCATTAAGCGCACAGCAACTGGCGGCACAAAAGAACATCTCCTGGGTATTAGCGGAGAAACTGGCTCAAAAAATCCTGACCGGTGAATACCCGCCAGAAAGTATCCTTCCCGGCGAAATGGATCTCGGCGAGCAGTTCGGCGTCAGCCGTACCGCGGTACGAGAAGCGGTCAAGACGCTCACCGCAAAAGGAATGCTGCTGCCACGCCCGCGCATCGGCACCCGCGTCATGCCACGCAGTAGCTGGAACTTTCTCGACAAAGAGCTGCTGTCATGGTGGCTAACGGAAGATAATTTTGAAGACGTGGTCTCCCATTTCCTTGTCATGCGCAGCAGCCTGGAGCCACAAGCCTGTTTTCTGGCGGCGACAACAGGCAGCCCGGAACAAAAGGCTCAACTCAATACCTTAATGGAAGAGATGGCGCAGTTGAAAAGACGTTTTCAGCGTGAACGCTGGATTGAAGTCGATATGGCCTGGCACGAACACATCTATGAGATGAGCGGGAATCCGTTTCTGATTTCCTTCGCCTCGCTGTTTCATTCGGTTTACCACACCTACTTTACTTCTATTACCCAGAATGAAGTGGTGAAGCTGGATCTCCACCAGGCTATCGTTGATGCCATTCAGGATAGCGACGGCCCGCGAGCGCTTAACGCCTGCCAGACGTTATTGAACGCACCACACCATTCAGGCAAATAACAAGGGTTTCGCATGACCGAAAAGAAAGGGCGTAGTATGGCCGGGCTGCCGTGGATTGCGGCAATGGCCTTTTTTATGCAGGCGCTTGATGCCACCATTCTGAACACCGCCCTTCCTGCCATCGCGCACAGTCTCAACCGTTCGCCGCTGGCCATGCAATCCGCCATCATCAGTTATACATTAACGGTCGCCATGCTTATCCCGGTCAGCGGATGGCTGGCTGACCGTTTCGGTACCCGCAAAGTCTTTATTATCGCCGTCGGCCTGTTTACGCTCGGTTCGCTGGCCTGCGCCCTTTCCAGCTCGTTGATGGAGCTGGTTATCTTTCGCGTTATTCAGGGGATCGGCGGCGCTATGATGATGCCGGTAGCGCGCCTGGCATTATTAAGAGCCTACCCGCGTAGCGAACTGCTGCCGGTACTGAACTTCGTCACCATGCCGGGACTGGTCGGCCCCATTCTTGGGCCAGTACTCGGTGGCGTGCTGGTGACCTGGGCCAGCTGGCACTGGATTTTCCTCATTAATATCCCTATCGGCATTATCGGCATCCTCTACGCGCGTAAATATATGCCGGATTTCACCACCCCACGCCGTCGCTTCGATACCACCGGCTTCCTGCTGTTTGGTTTAAGCCTGGTACTGTTCTCCAGCGGCATCGAACTGTTCGGCGAGAAAATTGTAGCGACCTGGATTGCGCTTTCCGTCATCGCCCTGAGCGTCATATTACTGCTGGCCTATATCCGCCACGCGCGCCGCCACCCAACGCCGCTGATCTCGCTGTCATTATTTAAGACTCGTACCTTCTCGGTGGGGATTGCCGGAAACCTGGCAACGCGTCTGGGGACCGGCTGCGTGCCGTTTCTGATGCCGCTGATGCTGCAGGTCGGTTTTGGCTATCCGGCGATTGTCGCCGGCTGCATGATAGCCCCCACCGCCATCGGTTCGATTATCGCGAAATCGACCGTGACGCAGATTCTGCGATGGCTTGGTTACCGAAAAACGCTGGTTGGCGTGACGCTGTTTATTGGTGTGATGATCGCCCAGTTCTCATTCCAGTCGCCGGGCATGCCGATCTGGATGCTACTCCTGCCGCTGTTTGTGCTGGGGATGGCGATGTCGACCCAGTTCACCTCGATGAATACCATCACGCTGGCTGACCTGACCGATGACAACGCCAGTGGCGGTAATAGCCTGCTGGCCGTCACCCAGCAGTTATCGATTAGTCTCGGGGTCGCGATTAGTGCTGCCGTGCTGCGTTTTTATGAAGGGTTTGAGAGCGCCAATACCATCGAGCAGTTCCACTACACCTTTATTACGATGGGGGTGATTACCGTGGTATCAGCGCTGACATTTATGCTGTTAAAAGCCAAAGATGGCCGCAACCTGATAAAGGAACGGCACCAGCGTTAGACCGAGCCGCGAATCACCAGCTCCGGGGTCAGCTGAACGCGCTGCTGTTTCTGCCCCGGATCGGCCATACGATGAATCAGCACGTCGATGGCCAGCTCACCCAGCTCATCTTTGGGTTGATGAATAGTAGTCAGCGGCGGCGTCATGTAGCGCGCCAGTTCGATATCATCATACCCCACCAGCGCCATATCCTGCGGAATGCGCAGCCCGGCCTGATAAAGCGATTGATACGCGCCCACCGCCATCGCATCGTTGCCGACAAACACCGCCTGCGGCCGCTCGGGCAATGCCAGTAGCGCTTGCATGGCGCTAAATCCGCCGCCAAATTCAAAATCGCTGGGAATGACATAGCCTTCAGCCACGGTAAGTCCGGCGCGGGCCATCGCCGCATGGTATCCCTCCAGTCGCAGGCGCGACGGCGTTTTATCCAGCGGCCCTGCTATACAGGCAACCCGGGTATAGCCTTTATCAATTAAGTACTGCGTCGCCATATCGCCACCCAGCAACGAGTTATCCTGGATCAGATCGCTGTCGCCATCGAACGGCGCCCAGTCCATCATCACCGTCGGTACTGATGGGTAGCGCTGCATTATTTCTGGCGAAGGTTGGTGTGTTTCAGTACACAGCAGCAATAAGCCATCGACACGCTTTTGCATCAGCGTCTCAAGATTGCGGTTCATGCGCTGCTCATCGCCTTCGGTATTACACAGCACCAGGCTATAGCCGCGTTCAAAACAGCTGCGCTCGACGCCGCGCACCAGCTCCGAATAGAACGGGTTGGTACTGGCGGTGATCAGCATGCCAATCGTCCGGGTCTGGTTGAGTTTGAGGCTGCGCGCCAGCGCAGACGGCGCGTAGTTAAGATGTTTTATCGCTGCATCGACTTTGGCCGTGATCGCTTCGCTGACGAAGCGGTCTTTATTAATGACGTGAGACACTGTTGAAGTGGAAACGCCCGCTTCGCGGGCTACATCCTTCATGGTAGCCAAGCGTTACCCCTGTTGACGTAAAAACTCGTCGATCTCTTTGCGCCATGGAACCGAAGGCTGCGCGCCTTTGCGGGTAACGGCAATGGCGGCGGCGGCGTGGGCAAAGCGGATCGCTTCATCCAGCGCGGTACCTTCCAGTAACGCCGTCACGACGGCGCCATTGAAGGTATCGCCTGCGGCAATGGTATCGATGGCCTGGACTTTAAAACCAGCAACCCGACGGCCTTCACCTTCACGGCTAACCCATACTCCGCGGCTGCCGAGGGTAATCATCACGATGCCGATGCCTTTTTCATGCAGCACATGGGCCGCTTTTGCCGCATCGTCATCGTTTTCAACGTGGATACCGGTCAGCTTTTCCGCTTCGGTTTCGTTGGGGGTAATGATATCCACCAGCGAAAGCAGCGCATCAGGCAGTTCACGCGCCGGTGCCGGGTTCAGTACCACGGTTGTTTGATGCTGATGAGCGATGGTTGCTGCCGCCAGGACGCTTTCCAGCGGAGATTCCAGCTGCATCAGCAGCGCCTGTGCGCCTGCAATCCGCTCTTTTTCTGCTTCCACCTGGGCCACAGAGAGGGCGGCATTCGCGCCGGCATGAATACCGATGACATTCTCACCTTCAGAATTAACAAAGATCAGCGCCACGCCGGTCGATTGGTCTTTTACCGCTCGCACTGGCGTCACATCGATGTTATCGCGCTCCAGCTGGCGCCGAACGCGCTCGCCGATATCGTCATCACCGGTACAGGCAATAAACGCAATATCCGCCCCGCTTCGCCCGGCAGCAACGGCCTGGTTGGCCCCTTTACCACCGAAAGCCACCTGATAGTGCTGGCCGGTGACGGTTTCACCCGGCGTCGGGAAAGATTCAAGGTTAAGAATGTGATCGGCATTGATGCTGCCAAGGACGACAAGTTTGCCTGAGGTTTTCATGATTTCTGTTCCCGGGAAAGCGCGCCACCGGACTCCGGTGGCGCATGCCCTGCTTTTCTTTTTTATGTTGTCCCTCGGACCGTTGCCGGTCCGAATCGCATATTACTGCTTAATGACCAGTTTCAGCTCAACCGGATAGCTGGCATCCACTTTCTCACCCTTCAGCACTTTATCAGCAGTCTCCACGCCTTTCACGCCGATCTGCTCTGGCAACTGGGCGATAGTCGCTGCCAGTTTGCCACTGTTTACTGCTTTTTCGCCATCCGGAGTGCCATCAAATCCAACCACCATCACATCGGATTTACCGGCAGTTTGCAATGCGCGCAGCGCACCGAGCGCCATTTCGTCGTTCTGAGCAAACACCGCTTTCACATCAGGATGCGCCGTCAGCAGGTTCTGCATGACGTTCAGGCCTTTGGTACGATCGAAGTCCGCCGGCTGGCTGGCCAGCACATTGAATTTGTGTGCTGCAACGGCCTGTTTAAAACCTTCACCACGTTCGCGTGCCGCAGACGTTCCGGCAATGCCTTGCAGTTCAATCACTTTCGCGCCTTCACCGGCTTTTTTGGCGATATAGTCGCCGGCCATTTTACCGCCCAGCACGTTATCGGAAGCAATATGGCTGACTACGTCGCCTTTTGCCGCCTGGCGGTCAAGGGTGATCACCGGGATTTTCGCCTGGTTAGCCATCTTCACCGCGTTGCCAACCGCATCAGAATCGGTCGGGTTGATCAGCAGCAGCTTCGCGCCACGCACCGTGAGGTCCTGGACGTTCGCCAGCTCTTTCGCCGGGTTGTTTTGTGAATCCAGCACCACCAGGTTGTAACCCAGTTTGTCTGCTTCTTTCTGCGCCCCGTCTTTCAGGGAGACGAAGAACGGGTTATTGAGGGTAGAGATTACCAGGGCGATGGTATCTTTCGCCATCGCATTAGCGCTGACGGTTGCACTGAGGGCTACAGCAGAGACCAGGGTCGCCAGTTTTTTCATATTCATAGTTAAGATGTCCTGTAGAGTTCTTAGTTACTGCTTTTTGTTGTCTACCAGCACCGCCAGCAAAATTACCACCGCTTTCACGATCATCTGGTAATAGGAAGAAACGCCTAACAAATTCAGTCCGTTGTTCAGGAAGCCAAGGATCAACGCACCGATCAGTGTCCCGACGATACGGCCTTTACCACCGGCGAGGCTGGTGCCGCCAAGCACGACGGCCGCAATCGCATCCAGTTCATAACCGGTACCCGCCGTCGGCTGCGCGGAAGACAGACGCGCCACTTCGATAATCCCCGCCAGGGATGCCAGCAGGCCGCACAACGAGTAGACGATAATTTTGACTTTATTGACGCTGATGCCGGACAAGCGGGTTGCCGCTTCGTTACCGCCCAGCGCGTAGATATAACGACCCAACCGCGTATGGTGCAGCATGTACCAGGCCGCAAGAAAAACGATCGCCATAATCCACACCGGCGTCGGGATGCCTAACGGGCGGCCGATACCAAACCAGCCAAACAGATCGGCATTATCGGTGAACCCGGTGTTAACCGGACTGCCGTTGGTGTAGACCATCGTCACCCCGCGCAGCAGCAGCATCATCACCAGGGTGGCAATAAAGGCCTGTACACGCCCTTTCGCCACGATGACGCCGGTAACCGCACCGATTGCCGCGCCTAACGCCAGCGCACCAGCAATCGCCACCAGCGCATTGACCTCCAGGCCCACAATCGACGCGGCAACCGCGCCGGTCAGCGCCAGCAGAGAACCGACGGACAGGTCGATCCCTGAGGTCAGAATGACCAGCGTCATCCCGACGGCCATAATGGCGTTGACCGACGTCTGTTGCAGGATATTGAACAGGTTATTGACGGTAAAAAAGTTGGGGCTCATGGTCGACACAATCGCTATCAGCACCAACAGAGCAATTAATGATTTTTGCTCCATCAGCCATGCTTTCGTGAAATAGCGGCGACCAGAAACAGCCTGGGTTGTCATCTTTTTTACTCCTGATTCACACGGTTAAGCTTGCCCACAGCGGCAGCCATCAATACTTCCTGGGTGGCCTGCTCGCGTGTAAATTCACCGCCGAGATGCCCTTCATGCATCACAATGATGCGATCGCTCATGCCTAACACTTCCGGCATCTCCGAGGAGACCAGAATGATGCTCAGACCATCGGCTTTAAACTGGTTGATCAGCTGGTAGATCTCTTTCTTCGCCCCGACGTCCACGCCACGGGTGGGCTCATCAAGGATCAGCACTTTTGGCCGCGTCATCAGCCCGCGGGCAATCGCCACTTTCTGCTGGTTACCGCCGGAAAGCAGGCCAATCGCCTGTTCCATTGACGGCGTTTTCACATTGAATAAGCGGATAAAGTCGCTCACCGCCTGCTGTTCATCGCCGTGTTTCAGGCGACCACCAGCATGGCTGAAATAGCGCAGCGCAGTTAAAGACATGTTTTCTTTCACCGACATACCGAGCACTAAACCATCGCGCTTACGGTCTTCGGAAATATAAACAATACCGTTTGCCAGGCCATCCTGAGGAGAGCGGGTCACGACTTCATGCCCGTCGAGGGTGACGCTACCGCTGTGCCGCGCCAGCGCGCCGTACAGTACTTTCATCAGCTCCGTTCGTCCGGCGCCCATCAGCCCGGCGACGCCGAGGATTTCGCCCTGACGCAGGGTGAAAGTGATATTTTCAACGCCCGGCCCGCACAGGTTGTCTACCTTGAGGCGAATCGCCCCCGGCGCTTTATCCAGATGCGGGTACTGATCTTCCAGCTTGCGGCCGACCATCATTTCGATCAGCAGATCTTCATTGAGGCTGGCGACTTCACGCTCGGCGATAAACTGCCCGTCGCGGAAGACCGTCACATCATCGCAAATCTCGAAGATCTCTTTCATGCGGTGGGAGATATAGACAATTCCGCGCCCTTGCGCTTTTAGCTCGCGAATGACGCGGAACAGGGATTCGGTTTCAGTATCAGTCAGGGCATCCGTCGGTTCATCCATAATGATGACCTTCGACTCGAAGCTCAGCACTTTGGCGATCTCAACCATCTGCTGATCGCCAATCGACAGATCGCCCACCAGCTTCTGGCTGTTAAAGCGTAAGTTCAGCTTCGCCAGCAGCTTGTCGGCTTCGGCATACATCGTTTTCCAGTCGATTTTGCCAAACCGGTTAACGAACTCGCGACCGAGGAAAATGTTTTCCGCGATCGTCAGTTGAGGAATCAGGTTCAGTTCCTGATGGATAATGCCGATTCCGGCTTCCTGGGAGGATTTCGGTCCGTTGAAGGTGACCTCTTTCCCCAGCCACAGTAGGGAGCCGGCATCGCGGGCATAGATACCGGTCAGCACCTTCATCATGGTGGATTTGCCAGCACCGTTTTCACCGACCAGCGCCATCACGCGGCCAGCATAGACATTCAGCGAGGCGCCGGAGAGCGCCTTCACGCCAGGGAACGCTTTATCGATCCCTTTTAATTGCAGTAAGGCTTCCATATCGGCGACCTCAGAACGTCACGCCGGCACAGAGAATAACGTTCGCATACGGGGAACACTCCCCGCTGCGAATCACCGCCTGACTTTCAGCGGTTTGTTTTTTGAACTGCTCATGACTGGTGTAACGAATATCAATGATATTTCCCTGGTGTTGCTGCAGCTGCTCGAGGTGAGTGAGCAACGTCGCATGGAGCTGCGGATTATGCGTTTTGATCTCTTCCGCCAGGATCGCCGCTTCAACCTGCATTTCCGCCGTGACCACCTCCAGAACCTGCATAAAGGAGGGAACGCCCTGAGTCAGCGCCATATCAATGCGCGTGCTGCTGTGAGGAACCGGTAAACCAGCATCACAGACCACCAGCGTATCGGTATGACCCAGGCGCGAGATAACCGAGGAAATATCAGCGTTAAGTACGGTGCCTTTTTTCATTTTTCTCTTTTGCTCCATTAGCGAAACGTTTCGCTGAGATAAGTATTGTCAATAAACGAGCGGAAAACCATCATCAGAGGAGAGAAATGTGATCGCCATCGAAACGTTTCGCGAACGCGGAGAAGAAATGTGAAGCGGGGCAAAAGGTCACAAAAAGCCCTTCACGAGGAAGGGCTTCAGTAACATCAGATTTCGACCTGGGTACCCAGTTCGATGACCCGGTTTGGCGGGATTTCGAACTGATCCGGCGCCCTCAGGGCATTGCGCTGCAGCAGGAGATACAATTTCCCGCGCAGGCGCAGGTACCACGGCCGCTTGCCGATAATCAGCGATTCATGCGACATAAAGAACGAGGTTTCCATCATCCGGCAGCTCAGGCCTTCCAGCCCGCAGCGGTGGAACACTTCTTCGACGTTCGGCGTTTCGCGCCAGCCGTAGCTGGCCACCACGCGCCAGAACGACGGCGAAATCTGCTCGATCTGGACCCGACGCACATTGTGTACATAAGGCGCATCTTCGGTCCGCAGCGTCAGAAGGATCACCCGCTCATGCAGCACCTTGTTGTGCTTGAGGTTATGCAGCAGGGCAAACGGAATCACGTTCAGCGCACGGGACATATACACCGCGGTGCCCGGCACGCGAACCGGCGGCGATTTCTCCAGGGAAGAGATCATCGCTTCCAGTGAGTTGCCGTGCTCGTGCATACGGCGCAGCAGACGGAAACGCTCGCTCTTCCAGGTGGTCATCACCGTGAACATCACCAGTCCCAGCGTCAACGGCAGCCAGCCACCGGAGACAATCTTATCGAGGTTGGCCGAGAACAGCGGCAGGTCAATGCACATAAAGCCGATAAGCAGCAACGCCACCACGAACTTATTCCAGTGCCAGTTTTTACGCGCAACGGTGGTGAAGAGGATGGTCGTCAGCACCATGGTCCCGGTCACCGCAATCCCGTACGCCGCCGCCAGATTGGAGGAGTGCTCAAAGCTGATGATGACGATAACCACCGAGACGTACAGCAGCCAGTTGATGAACGGGATATAAATCTGACCCGATTCCATTTCCGACGTATGGATGATGCGCATCGGCGACAGATAGCCCAGACGAACCGCCTGACGCGTCAGGGAGAAGACGCCCGAAATAACCGCCTGCGACGCGATGACCGTCGCCAGCGCGGCGAGGATCAGCATCGGGATCAGCGCCCATTCCGGCGCCAGCAGGAAGAAGGGGTTTTTAATCGCTTCCGGGTGCTTTAACAGCAGCGCGCCCTGACCGAAGTAGTTGAGCACCAGCGAGGGCAGCACCACGGAAAACCACGCCAGGCGAATCGGCAATTTGCCGAAGTGGCCCATGTCAGCATACAGCGCCTCGACACCGGTAATAGAAAGCACCACCGCTCCTAATGCCACGAAGGAGACGGTTTTATATTCCATGAAGAAATGGAAGGCCCAGTAAGGGTTAAGCGCCTGCAGTACTTCCGGGTTGGCCAGAATGCTTCTTGCGCCCAGCACTGCCAGCAGCAGGAACCAGATCAGCATAATCGGTGCAAACAGCTTCCCGACCATGCTGGTACCGTGCTTTTGAATAGCAAACAGCAGCGTCAGCACGATAATGGAGATGGGGACAATCCAGGTATCCAGATTCGGGGCAATAATCTCCAGACCTTCAATGGCCGACATCACCGAGATAGCCGGTGTGATGACCACCTCGCCATAGAAGAAGCTGCCGCCAATCAGGCCAAGGATCACCAGAACCGATGTCATTCGTGCGGACGTGTTACGTCCCGCCAACGACATCAGCGTCAGGATCCCCCCTTCGCCGGCGTTGTCAGCACGCATAACGAAGGTGATATATTTGAGTGATACGGTAAAGATTAACAGCCAGAAAATCAGCGACAGAAAGCCAAAAACGGCATCACGTTCAACGCCAAACCCAAACTGACCAGACAAACATTCTCGAAGTGTATACAGCGGGCTGGTACCGATATCACCATATACCACGCCGATGGCTGCCAGCGTAACGGCCGGCAGCGATTGCTTATTATCAGTGCTCATAGACTAGTCTTTTCGTTTATAAAACAAATGTGTGCCTAGTCCCTTGGCCCACAAAAAGCGCACAGTATGCACGATTATTTGTTGAATCGTACCCCTAACTGACATCATATTAATCTGACTCAAAGAAAATAAATCGATTCTTCAGGCTATTACCATACCCAATCAAACATCTATACTCGACTCAATAACGACACATGAAAAAGCACGCAACTCAATTATGGCTCAATCACATTTACTGGCAGAAAGAATTTCCCGGCTAAGTGCCTCGCTGGAAAAAGGTTTGTTCGAACGCAGCCACGCGATACGACTTTGCCTGCTTGCCGCGCTCAGTGGAGAAAGCGTTTTTTTACTTGGCCCGCCGGGCATCGCGAAAAGCCTGATCGCCCGCCGCCTCAAGTTCGCCTTCCAGCAAGCCCGCGCTTTTGAATACCTGATGACCCGCTTTTCCACCCCGGAAGAAGTTTTTGGCCCCCTCTCGATCCAGGCACTGAAAGATGAAGGACGCTACGAGCGTCTGACCACCGGCTACCTGCCGGAAGCTGAAATTGTGTTCCTCGATGAGATCTGGAAAGCCGGCCCGGCAATCCTCAACACCCTGCTGACGGCCATCAACGAACGTCACTTCCGCAATGGCGCTACGGAGGAAAAAATCCCCATGCGTCTGCTGGTGGCGGCATCAAACGAATTGCCGGAAGCGGACAGCAGTCTTGAAGCGCTCTACGATCGCATGCTCATCCGCTTGTGGCTGGATAAGGTTCAGGATAAGACAAATTTCCGTTCTATGCTGGTCAGCCAGCAGGATGAAAACAGTAACCCGGTACCCACCAGCCTGCAGATCAGCACTGAAGAGTTTACCCAGTGGCAGCAAGATATCAGCGGCGTGAAGCTGCCTGATAGCGTGTTTGAGCTGGTGTTCCAGCTGCGCCAGCAGTTGGATACGCTGTCTGATGCGCCTTATGTCTCCGACCGTCGCTGGAAAAAAGCCATTCGTCTGTTGCAGGCCAGCGCCTTCTTCAGCGGCCGGGACACCATTGCCCCTATCGACCTGATCTTGCTGAAAGATTGCCTGTGGCACGATATCAAAAGCATGAATCTGATGTCGCAGCAGCTGGAAGCCCTGATGACCAGCCACGCCTGGCAGCAGCAGGCCATGTTGACCAAACTGGGGGCGATTACCCAACGACGCATTCAAATCCAGCAGCAGCACAGCGACAAAACCGCGTTGAAGGTGACGCGTCTTGGCGGAATGTTCAGCCGTAAACCCCACTATGAGTTGCCTGCAGAGCTGCAGGAAGCCACCCTGACCTTACTGCTCCAGCAGCCGCTTAAACTGCACGATATCAACGTTATCCACATTACCTTCGTGCGCGAAGAGCTGTCGCACTGGCTGGAAAAAGGCGGTGAGATCCGTGGCAAGCTCAACGGCATTGGTTTCGCACAGCTGTTAACTATCGATGTCGATGCCAGCCAGCACCTGGTGGTACGCGACGTCAGCCTGCAGGGTTCCCGCCTCTCACTGCCCGGCAGCGAATCGCAGGAAAATATGCCGGCAGAAATCAGGCAGCAGCTGGAAGCGCTGGATGATGAGTGGCACCAGCAACATAACCGCTTCAGCGAACAGCAAAAATGCCTGTTCATTCCTGGTGACTGGCTTGGGCGTATCGAAGCCAGCCTGCAGGACGTCGGGGCGCAGATTAAGCAGGCACGTCAGCCATGACGCTGGATATGCTGAATGTCATGCTGGCAGTCAGCGAAGAGGGGATGATCGAAGAGATGCTGCTGGCGCTGCTGGCCTCCCCTCAGCTTGCCGTATTCTTCGAAAAATTCCCGCGCCTGAAAAACATTATTGCTGCCGATATCCCGCGCTGGCGGGAGTCGATCCGGGCCCGGCTCAAAGAGACCCATGTTCCGCCAGAGCTGGATGCGGAAGTACAAAGCTATCAACGCGCGCAGTTGCTCTCCACCTCGCAGTTCATCGTCCAGCTGCCGCAGATCCTTACCGGGCTGCGCAGCCAGCACTCGCCATTTGCCGCCCAGGCGCAACAGCTGGTGGATGACAACACCACCTTCACTCCCGCACTGCATACCCTCTTTTTACAGCGCTGGCGCCTGAGCCTGGTGGTCCAGGTGACCTCCCTCAACCAGCAGCTGCTGGACGAGGAGCGGGATCAGTTGCTCAGTGAAGTACAGGAACGCATGACCCTCAGCGGTCAGCTGGAACCGGTGCTGGTGGAAAACGATAACGCCGCCGGGCGGCTGTGGGATATGAGCGCCGGCGAACTGAAGCGCGGCGACTATCAGTTGATCATCCGTTACGGTGATTTTCTTAGCCAGCAGCCGGAATTAATGCAGCTGGCTGAACAGCTCGGTCGTTCACGAGAAGCAAAATCGGTCCCCAAAAAAGAGGCGCCGATGGAAGCCTTCCGTAGCCTGGTCCGCGAACCGGCCACGGTACCGGAACAGGTTGATGGCCTGCAGCAGAGTGACGATATTTTACGCCTGCTTCCGCCGGAGCTGGCGACGCTTGGGATCACCGAGCTGGAATTCGAGTTCTACCGCAAGCTGGTGGAAAAGCAGTTGCTGACCTATCGGCTGCACGGCGACGCCTGGCGGGAAAAAATCACCGAGAGGCCGGTCACCAGGCAGGATGTCGACGAACAGCCGCGCGGGCCGTTTATCGTCTGCGTCGATACCTCCGGTTCGATGGGCGGTTTCAACGAGCAGTGCGCCAAGGCCTTTTGCCTGGCCTTAATGCGGGTGGCGCTGGCGGATAATCGCCGCTGCTTTATTATGCTGTTCTCCAGCGAAGTGGTGCATTACGAACTGACCGGCCCCGAGGGGCTTGAGCAGGCGATCCGCTTCCTGAGCCAACGTTTTCGCGGCGGTACCGATCTAGCCAGCTGTTTCCGATCCATTATTGAGCGCATGCAAAATCCGCAGTGGGTGGATGCCGATGCGGTGGTAATTTCCGATTTTATTGCCCAGCGTCTGCCGGATGAGGTGATCAATCAGGTGGGGGAACTGCAGCGCAAACATCAGCATCGCTTTCACGCGGTGGCGATGTCGGTACATGGCAAACCCGGCATTATGCGCATCTTCGATCATATCTGGCGCTTTGATACCGGGTTGCGTAGCCGCCTGCTACGACGCTGGCGGCGTTAAAACCTGGCGACGCTCTATTAAAGAAGCGCGTCCACGCTCTCACGAACCTGAGCTGGCCATACGCCGCACTGTACCTGGCCAATATGGTCAAGCTGCAGCAGCAACATGGTCAGACGAGACTGGCCAATACCGCCGCCGATCGTCTGCGGCATCTCACCGCGCAGCAGCGCCTGGTGCCACTCCAGCTTCAGGCGATCTTCATCACCGGTGATCGCCAGCTGGCGTTTCAGTGCATCAGCATCCACGCGGATCCCCATGGAAGAGATCTCGAACGCGTCTTCCAGAACCGGGTTCCACACCAGAATATCGCCATTCAGGCCGCTCAAGCCTTCATCGGCTGAGGTGCTCCAGTCATCATAATCCGGCGCACGAACATCGTGACGCTGACCATCAGAAAGCTTTCCGCCAATACCAATAAGGAATACGGCACCCAGCTCTTTGGCAATCGCCCGCTCACGCCCTTTGGCATCGAGGCCTGGATAGCGGCTCAGCAGCTCCTGGCTATGAACAAACTGAATCTGCTCTGGCAGGAACGGTGCCAGCCCAAACTCTTTACATGCCGCGGCTTCGGTCGCTTTGATCCCGGCGTAGATCGCCTCTACGGTCGATTTCAATGTCCCGACGTGGCGCTCACCATCCCCCATCACGCGTTCCCAGTCCCACTGGTCGACGTAAACAGAGTGAATGGCGGTCAGTCGGTCTTCATCGGGGCGAAGGGCTTTCATGTGCGTGTAGAGCCCTTCGCCCGCGCTGAAGTCGTGTTGTCCCAGGGTTTGACGTTTCCATTTCGCCAGCGAATGAACCACTTCGAACTGAGCGTCTGGCAGTGTTTTCACTTTAACCTGAACCGCTTTCTCGCTACCAGAGAGGTTGTCCTGAGTCCCGTCTCCCACGCGGCTTAAAATAGGTGCCTGGACTTCAATCAGACCAAGCTTCTCTTCCAGCTGGCGGGAAAAGTGCGACTTAACGAAACTAATCTGGCGTTGTTTTGCGATGTATGCGGTTTTCATTTTTTTTAACTCCTGCGTCCTGTTGGTATTGATTAAGCAACAAAACAGGCCACCAATTCAATAATCAAACAACAAAAAGCCGGGTTCACTTTTGATTCATTAAAATATCAGGCTAATATAGAAAGAATCATTAAACATCATAAGAAAAAACTATGGAAAATTATCAGATCGACAATCTGGACCGCGGCATCCTTGAGGCATTAATGGCCAATGCGCGCACGGCGTACGCGGAACTGGCCAAACAGTTTGGCGTCAGCCCCGGCACCATCCATGTGCGCGTAGAGAAGATGAAACAGGCGGGGATCATTACCGGCGCACGCATCGACGTGAATCCTAAACAGCTCGGCTACGACGTCTGCTGCTTTATCGGCATTATTTTGAAAAGCGCCAAAGACTATCCTTCCGCGCTGGCCAGACTCGAAAGCCTCGACGAGGTCACCGAGGCCTACTACACCACCGGGCACTACAGCATCTTTATCAAGGTGATGTGCCGCTCGATCGATGCCCTGCAACAGGTACTTATCAACAAGATCCAAACAATCGATGAAATTCAGTCCACCGAGACGCTGATCTCCCTGCAGAACCCGATCATGCGGACCATCCGCCCGTGATCGGGCTTTTTTAATCCCACATTTTCCACAGGTAGATCCCAGCTCACACACAGCGTACAATGTGCCACTCTGAATAATTGAGCAGACGATCATGGCAGACATTACGCTTATCAGCGGCAGTACCCTGGGCAGTGCGGAATATGTAGCGGAGCATCTGGCTGAAAAGCTGGAAGAGGCGGGCTACAGCACCGAAATCCAGCACGGTCCGTTGATCGAGGATCTGCAGGCTGAAGGGATCTGGCTAGTTATCTCCTCTACTCATGGTGCAGGTGATATCCCTGATAACCTGCTGCCGTTCTTTGAAGCTATTCAGGAACAACGCGCAGACCTGTCTGCCGTGCGTTTTGGCGCCATTGGTATTGGCAGCCGGGAATATGACACCTTCTGCGGAGCCATCGACAAGATCGACAGCGCGCTGAAAGCATGCGGCGCAAAACAGATCGGCGAAACGCTGAAGATAAATGTGCTGGAACATGAAATTCCGGAAGATCCGGCAGAGATTTGGGTCGGATCCTGGAAAGATTTACTCTGAGTTTTGTAAAGATCGTCCGTTTTTCTGTGTATAACTCTGCTTAAAAGCTCTGATCAACCGGTAGTTATCCAAAGAATAACCCTTGCTCGCTTTTTGGGCTGTGCATAACCCTTCATTTTGATCCCAGCTTATACGGAACAGGATCACCGATCATTCACAGATAGTGATCCTTCTTAACCGGTTGATCTTAAAGTCTGGATCCGGTTTATCCACAGACAAGCTCGATCCTAATAAGAGATCACAATAAAACAGATCTCTAAATAAAAGATCTTCTTTTTAATACTCAAGATCCCGGAGCTTTCTCGATCGACTAAAGTTGAGTAGAATCCACGGCCCGGGCTTCAATCCATTTTCAAACCGCTTTATGCGAGGCATACCACCATGTTTTATCAGGATCCTTTTGACGTCATCATCATTGGCGGGGGTCATGCAGGCACTGAGGCCGCGATGGCCGCAGCGCGAATGGGTCAACAAACCCTGCTTTTGACACACAATATCGACACGCTGGGGCAGATGAGCTGCAATCCGGCGATTGGCGGCATTGGGAAAGGACACCTGGTAAAAGAAGTGGATGCACTTGGCGGCCTGATGGCGAAAGCGATCGACCAGGCAGGCATTCAGTTTAGGATACTAAACGCCAGCAAAGGCCCGGCGGTACGTGCCACCCGAGCACAGGCTGACCGTGTACTCTATCGCCAGGCGGTTCGCACGGCCCTGGAAAACCAGCCAAACCTGATGATCTTCCAGCAGGCGGTTGAAGATCTGATTGTCGAAAACGATCGCGTTGTCGGCGCAGTGACCCAGATGGGCCTGAAATTCCGCGCCAAAGCGGTGGTCCTGACCGTAGGGACGTTCCTCGACGGCAAGATCCACATTGGCCTGGATAACTACAGCGGTGGCCGTGCAGGCGATCCGCCGTCTATCCCGCTCTCTCGTCGCTTGCGTGAACTGCCGCTGCGCGTTAGCCGTCTGAAAACCGGGACGCCGCCGCGTATTGACGCCCGCACTATCGACTTCAGCGTTCTGGCACCACAGCATGGCGATAACCCAATGCCGGTCTTCTCGTTCATGGGCTCTGCGGATCAGCATCCGCGTCAGGTTCCGTGCTACATCACGTATACCAACGAGAAAACCCATGACGTGATCCGCAATAACCTCGATCGCAGCCCGATGTACGCCGGGGTGATTGAAGGGATCGGTCCACGCTATTGCCCGTCGATCGAAGACAAAGTGATGCGCTTTGCCGATCGCAACCAGCATCAGATCTTCCTCGAGCCGGAAGGGCTGACCTCAAACGAAATTTATCCGAACGGCATCTCCACCAGCCTGCCATTCGATGTACAAATGCAGATTGTTCGCTCGATGCAAGGCATGGAGAACGCCAAAATCGTTCGCCCAGGCTACGCTATTGAGTACGACTTCTTCGATCCTCGCGATCTGAAGCCGACGCTGGAAAGTAAATATATCCACGGCCTGTTCTTTGCCGGTCAGATCAACGGGACTACCGGATACGAAGAAGCCGCTGCCCAAGGTCTGCTTGCTGGCCTCAACGCCGGTCGCTTCTCTGCAGAAAAAGAGGGTTGGGCGCCAGCGCGTTCTGAAGCTTACCTGGGTGTACTGGTCGACGACCTGTGCACGCTCGGTACCAAAGAACCGTACCGCATGTTTACCTCCCGCGCGGAGTATCGTCTGATGCTGCGCGAGGATAATGCCGATCTGCGCCTGACCGAACAGGGGCGTGAGCTGGGTCTGGTCGATGATGAACGCTGGGCGCGTTTCAATCAGAAGCTGGAAAGCATTGAGCTTGAACGTCAGCGCCTGAAATCGACCTGGGTTTACCCGGCAGCAGACAGCGTTGAAGCCGTTAACGCGCATCTGAGCGCGCCGCTTTCTCGCGAAGCCAGCGGTGAAGATTTACTCCGTCGTCCGGAAATGACCTACGAGCAACTGGTCCAGCTGCCACCATTCGCGCCGGGCCTGGGAGATACGCAGGCCGCAGAGCAGGTTGAGATTCAGGTCAAATACGAAGGCTATATTGCGCGCCAGCAGGAAGAGATCGAAAGGCAGCAGCGTAATGAGAATACGATACTGCCGGCGACCCTTGATTACCGCCAGGTGATTGGGCTGTCGAATGAAGTCATTGCCAAGCTAAACGATCACAAGCCGTCTTCGATCGGCCAGGCTACCCGTATTTCAGGCGTGACCCCTGCGGCGATCTCCATTTTGCTGATCTGGCTGAAAAAACAGGGCATGCTGCGCCGCAGCGCATAATCTATTTCATTGTCTTCCGGCGGGTGGTGCATGGCTAACCCGCCTCACAAGCTTGTATGCCCGGTTAGCGTTAGCGCACCGGGCAAATTATTCAGACAGGTATCAACAGTGCTTAACAAACTTTCTCATCTGCTTGCAGAAGCTGGCATTTCGCTCTCCGATCACCAGAAAAATCAGCTGGTAGGGTATGTTGGACTGCTGGATAAGTGGAACAAGGCCTATAACCTGACTTCCGTTCGCGATCCGAACGAAATGTTGGTACGCCATATTCTCGATAGCATTGTCGTTGCGCCGCACCTGAAAGGCAGCCGCTTTATCGATGTCGGAACAGGACCGGGTCTGCCGGGGATCCCTCTGGCTATCGTCTGCCCGCAGTCGCACTTCACGCTGCTGGACAGCCTTGGCAAGCGTGTACGCTTTCTTCGCCAGGTTCAGCATGAGCTAAAACTGGATAACATCGAGCCGGTACAAAGCCGCGTGGAAGCGTTTCCGGCAGAGCCGCCGTTTGATGGCGTCATCAGCCGTGCCTTTGCTTCACTCAATGACATGGTGAGCTGGTGTCACCACCTGCCGACGGAAGAGGGCGCTTTCTACGCGCTTAAAGGCGTTGCTCAGGAAGAGGAAATGGCCAATCTTCCGGAAGGATATGTGGTCAGCGAGGTGATTGAACTGCAGGTTCCGCAGCTGGAAGGGGAGCGCCATTTGGTGCTTATTAAACCAAAAAAGATTTAAATTTTATCAAAAAATGTGAAAAAAAAAGTCTGCCGCGTGTTACAAAAATGGACGTCAGTACGCGCGGATATCGGACTCTTTTTAACCATGTTTTTACTAAGGGTTATCCAGTCGTTAACCTTGGCAATTTGTTAACAGATAATATAGTCAACACTGAAAATATCAGCGTGCTAAAAATACAGGCGCTGACAAAGCATACGAATGTTAAATTTTTATTATAAATGTCAATGAGTAGTTTTTATTGTATATAGGGTTGTTTTATAAATTGTCGCTATTTTTTGTCTTTAATATCAAAACGATGAAATCAGACAATTTATGAACAGAATTAATTCGATTAAGCCAAAAATGTTTAATATGTGATCTGTCGCACGCTTTGTTTTCTGTGTTTTCTCAGTATTTGCAGTTTCGTATGATCGCTCACAGATTGGTAAAATGCAGGAAAAGTTGCCAGTCAGAAAATAATTAAACATTTATTCACTATTTTGCTACTTATTGTTTGAAATCACGGGGCGTCACCGTATAATTTGTCCGCTTTTTGATGCTTGACTCTTCGTCTTAAAGGACGTTTTATACGACACGCGACATACCTCAAAGGGAGCAGGAGTAAAAACGTGATGTCTGTGTCGCTCTTGAGTCGAAACGTTGCTCGTAAGCTTCTGTTTATTCAGTTACTGGCAGTAATAGCAAGTGGACTGCTGTTCAGCCTAAAAGACCCCTTCTGGGGCATCTCCGCAGTATGCGGAGGTTTGGCGGTTGTTTTGCCAAACATGTTTTTTATGATTTTTGCCTGGCGTCATCAGGCGCATACACCATCTAAAGGCCGTGTGGCCTGGACCTTCGCCTTCGGTGAAGCATTCAAGGTGTTGCTGACCTTTGCCCTCCTCGCGATGGCGCTGGCCGTTTTCAAAGTGGTATTCATGCCGCTGATAGTGACGTGGGTTTTGGTGCTGGTGGTACAAATTCTGGCACCAGCTGTAATTAACAACAAAGGGTAAAAGGCATCATGGCTGCAGAAAATATGACGCCGCAGGAATACATAGGTCACCATCTGAACAACCTTCAGTTGGACCTGCGTACTTTCTCGCTGGTGGATCCGCACAACCCCCCGGCCACCTTCTGGACGCTCAACATTGACTCCATGTTCTTCTCAGTGGTGCTCGGTCTGTTGTTCCTTACCATTTTCCGTAGCGTTGCTAAAAAAGCGACCAGCGGTGTTCCTGGTAAGCTCCAGACGGCCGTTGAGATGACCATTGGCTTCGTCCATGGCAGCGTCAAAGATATGTATCATGGCAAGAGCAAGCTGATTGCTCCGCTGGCCCTCACCGTGTTTGTCTGGGTATTCCTGATGAACCTGATGGACCTGCTGCCAATCGACCTGATTCCTTACATCGGTGAGCACATTTTCGGCCTGCCTGCACTGCGTGTCGTTCCGTCTGCTGACGTGAACATCACCCTGTCGATGGCACTTGGCGTGTTTATCCTGATTCTTTTCTACAGCATCAAAATGAAAGGCGTGGGTGGGTTCGTTAAAGAACTGACACTGCAGCCGTTCAATCACTGGGCGTTCATTCCTGTCAACTTAATCCTTGAAGGGGTAAGCCTGCTGTCCAAACCGGTATCACTTGGTCTGCGACTGTTCGGCAACATGTATGCCGGTGAGCTGATTTTCATTCTGATTGCTGGTCTGTTGCCGTGGTGGTCACAGTGGATTCTGAATGTGCCATGGGCCATTTTCCACATCCTGATTATTACGCTGCAAGCCTTCATCTTCATGGTTCTGACGATTGTCTATCTGTCGATGGCGTCTGAAGAGCATTGATTTTTACCAACATACTACGTTTTTACTGAAACAAACTGGAGACTGTCATGGAAAACCTGAATATGGATCTGCTGTACATGGCTGCCGCTGTGATGATGGGTCTGGCGGCGATCGGTGCTGCGATCGGTATCGGCATCCTCGGGGGCAAATTCCTGGAAGGCGCAGCGCGTCAACCGGATCTGATTCCTCTGCTGCGTACTCAGTTCTTTATCGTTATGGGTCTGGTGGATGCTATCCCGATGATCGCTGTAGGTCTGGGTCTGTACGTGATGTTTGCTGTCGCGTAGTAAGTTGTTCGAAAGAAACCTAAGCCACAGAGTTAATTTAAGAGGTATTGTGCTGTGAACATGAACGCAACAATCCTCGGCCAGGCCATCGCGTTTGTTCTTTTCGTATGGTTCTGCATGAAGTACGTATGGCCGCCTTTAATGGCTGCCATCGAAAAGCGCCAGAAAGAGATTTCTGACGGTTTGGCTTCTGCAGAACGCGCTAAGAAAGATTTGGACCTTGCACAGGCCAACGCGACCGACCAGCTGAAAAAAGCGAAGGCGGAAGCCCAGGTCATCATCGAGCAGGCGAACAAGCGTCGCTCTCAGATGCTGGACGAAGCTAAAGCTGAAGCAGAACAGGAACGCACCAAAATCGTCGCACAGGCGCAGGCTGAAATCGATGCCGAACGTAAACGTGCTCGTGAGGAGCTGCGTAAGCAGGTCGCTATCCTGGCTGTTGCTGGCGCCGAGAAGATCATCGAACGTTCCGTGGATGAAGCTGCTAACAGCGACATCGTGGACAAACTTGTCGCTGAACTGTAAGGAGGGAGGGGCTGATGTCTGAATTTGTAACGGTAGCTCGCCCCTACGCCAAAGCAGCTTTTGACTTTGCCGTCGAACACAAAAGTGTTGAACGCTGGCAGGATATGCTGGCGTTTGCCGCTGAAGTGACCAAAAACGAACAAATGGCAGAGCTTCTGTCCGGTGCTCTGGCGCCGGAAACGCTCTCTGAAGCGTTCATTGCGGTCTGCGGTGAGCAACTGGACGAAAATGGCCAGAACCTGATTCGGGTTATGGCAGAAAATGGTCGTCTTAAGGTGCTCCCGGATGTTCTCGAGCAGTTCATTCACCTGCGCGCTGCCAGTGAGGCAACCGCAGAGGTAGATGTTATTTCTGCCTCCCAGCTGAGTGAAGAACAGCTTGCGAAGATCGTCGGCGCGATGGAAAAACGTCTGTCACGCAAAGTTAAGCTGAATTGCAAAATCGATAAGTCTGTTATGGCAGGTGTTATCATCCGTGCGGGTGATATGGTCATTGATGGTAGCGTACGCGGCCGTCTTGATCGCCTGGCAGACGTCTTGCAGTCTTAAGGGGACTGGAGCATGCAACTGAATTCCACCGAAATCAGCGAACTGATCAAGCAGCGCATTGCTCAGTTCAATGTTGTGAGCGAGGCTCACAACGAAGGTACGATTGTTTCCGTCAGTGACGGTGTTATCCGCATCCACGGCCTGGCCGATTGTATGCAGGGTGAAATGATCTCTCTGCCGGGTAACCGTTACGCTATCGCACTGAACCTGGAGCGCGACTCCGTTGGTGCAGTTGTGATGGGTCCGTACGCTGACCTTGCCGAAGGCATGAAAGTCAAATGTACTGGCCGTATCCTTGAAGTTCCGGTAGGCCGTGGCCTGCTGGGTCGCGTGGTGAACACCCTGGGTGCACCAATCGACGGTAAAGGTCCGGTTGATAACGATGGCTTCTCGCCAATCGAAGTTATCGCACCAGGCGTTATTGAACGTCAGTCCGTCGACCAGCCGGTACAAACCGGTTATAAATCTGTCGATGCGATGATTCCAATCGGTCGTGGCCAGCGTGAGCTGATCATCGGTGACCGTCAGACCGGTAAAACCGCGATGGCAATCGATGCGATCATCAACCAGCGCGATTCCGGTATCAAATGCGTCTACGTCGCTATCGGCCAGAAAGCATCCACTATTTCTAACGTGGTTCGTAAACTGGAAGAGCACGGCGCGCTGTCCAACACTATCGTTGTTGTTGCGACCGCTTCCGAGTCTGCTGCACTGCAATACCTGGCGCCGTATGCCGGTTGCGCAATGGGCGAATACTTCCGTGACCGCGGTGAAGATGCGCTGATCGTATACGATGACCTGTCTAAACAGGCTGTTGCTTATCGTCAGGTTTCCCTGCTGCTCCGTCGTCCGCCAGGACGTGAAGCATTCCCGGGCGACGTTTTCTACCTCCACTCCCGTCTGCTGGAGCGCGCATCCCGCGTTAACGCTGAGTACGTTGAGAAATTCACCAATGGTGAAGTTAAAGGTAAAACCGGCTCCCTGACTGCACTGCCGATTATCGAAACCCAGGCGGGTGACGTTTCTGCGTTCGTTCCGACCAACGTAATTTCCATTACCGATGGTCAGATCTTCCTGGAAACCAACCTGTTTAACTCTGGTATTCGTCCTGCGGTTAACCCGGGTATCTCCGTATCCCGTGTTGGTGGTGCTGCTCAGACCAAGATCATCAAGAAACTGTCCGGTGGTATCCGTACCGCGCTGGCACAGTATCGTGAACTGGCTGCGTTCTCTCAGTTCGCATCCGATCTGGATGAAGCAACCCGTAAACAGCTGAGCCATGGTCAGAAAGTAACCGAGCTGCTGAAACAGAAACAGTATGCTCCGATGTCTGTAGCACAGCAGGGCCTGGTCCTGTTTGCTGCTGAACGTGGTTACCTCGAAGATGTGGAACTGGCGAAAATCGGTAGTTTCGAAGCCGCTCTGCTGGCTTACGTTGACCGTGACCACGCTCCGCTGATGCAAGAGATTAACCAGACCGGTGGCTATAACGACGAGATCGAAGGCAAGCTGAAAAGCATCCTCGACTCCTTTAAAGCAACCCAGTCCTGGTAAAGTCTGGCGGCTTGCCTTAGGGCAGGCCGCAAGGCATTGAGGAGAAGTTCATGGCCGGCGCAAAAGAGATACGTAGTAAGATCGCAAGCGTCCAGAACACGCAAAAGATCACTAAAGCGATGGAAATGGTCGCCGCTTCCAAAATGCGTAAATCGCAGGAGCGCATGGCGGCCAGCCGTCCTTATGCAGAAACCATGCGCAAAGTGATTGGTCACCTTGCAAACGGTAATCTGGAATATAAGCACCCTTACCTGGAAGAACGCGACGTTAAACGCGTGGGCTACCTGGTGGTGTCAACCGACCGTGGTCTGTGCGGTGGCTTGAACATTAACCTGTTCAAGAAAGTGCTGGCAGATATGAAAGTATGGTCCGATAAAGGCGTTCAGAGCGATATCGCAATGATCGGCTCTAAAGGCGTCTCTTTCTTTAGTTCCGTAGGTGGCAATATTGTCGCCCAGGTGACCGGCATGGGTGATAACCCGTCCCTGTCCGAACTGATCGGTCCGGTAAAAGTGATGTTGCAGGCCTATGATGAAGGCCGTCTGGACAAGCTGTACGTTGTCAGCAACAAATTTATTAATACCATGTCCCAGACACCGACTATCACTCAGCTGCTGCCGTTACCGGCATCAGATGATGCTGATCTGAAGCGTAAATCCTGGGATTATCTGTATGAACCAGACCCGAAAGCGCTGCTGGATACCCTCCTGCGTCGTTATGTCGAGTCCCAGGTTTATCAGGGCGTGGTAGAAAACCTGGCCAGCGAGCAGGCCGCACGTATGGTGGCGATGAAAGCCGCAACCGATAATGGCGGCAGCCTGATTAAAGAGCTGCAGTTGGTATACAACAAAGCTCGTCAGGCCAGCATTACTCAGGAACTCACCGAAATCGTCGGTGGTGCATCCGCGGTATAACCAGGTTAATTCGTAGAGGATTCAAGATGGCTACTGGAAAAATTGTCCAGGTAATCGGCGCCGTGGTTGACGTCGAATTCCCTCAGGATGCCGTACCGCGCGTGTACGATGCTCTTGAGGTACAAAATGGTAATGAGAGCCTGGTGCTGGAAGTTCAGCAGCAGCTCGGTGGTGGTATCGTACGTGCTATCGCCATGGGTTCTTCCGACGGTCTGCGTCGTGGTCTGGAAGTTAAAGACCTTGAGCACCCGATCGAAGTCCCGGTTGGTAAAGCAACGCTGGGTCGTATCATGAACGTGCTGGGTCAGCCGATCGATATGAAAGGCGACATCGGCGAAGAAGAACGTTGGGCGATTCACCGTGCAGCACCTTCCTATGAAGAGCTCTCCAGCTCTCAGGAACTGCTGGAAACCGGCATCAAAGTTATCGACCTGATGTGTCCGTTCGCGAAGGGCGGTAAAGTCGGTCTGTTCGGTGGTGCGGGTGTTGGTAAAACCGTAAACATGATGGAGCTGATCCGTAACATCGCGATCGAACACTCCGGTTACTCCGTGTTTGCTGGTGTTGGTGAGCGTACTCGTGAGGGTAACGACTTCTACCACGAAATGACCGACTCCAACGTTCTGGATAAAGTATCCCTGGTTTACGGCCAGATGAACGAGCCGCCGGGAAACCGTCTGCGCGTTGCACTGACCGGCCTGACCATGGCTGAGAAATTCCGTGACGAAGGTCGTGACGTTCTGCTGTTCGTCGATAACATCTATCGTTATACCCTGGCCGGTACAGAAGTATCTGCACTGCTGGGTCGTATGCCTTCTGCGGTAGGTTATCAGCCGACGCTGGCGGAAGAGATGGGCGTTCTGCAGGAACGTATCACCTCCACCAAAACCGGTTCTATCACTTCCGTACAGGCAGTATACGTACCTGCGGATGACTTGACTGACCCATCCCCAGCCACCACCTTTGCTCACTTAGATGCAACCGTGGTACTGAGCCGTCAGATCGCGTCTCTGGGTATCTACCCGGCCGTTGACCCGCTGGACTCCACCAGCCGTCAGCTGGATCCGCTGGTTGTTGGTCAGGAACACTACGACACCGCGCGTGGCGTACAGTCCCTGCTGCAGCGTTATCAGGAACTGAAAGACATCATCGCGATCCTGGGTATGGATGAGCTGTCTGAAGAAGATAAACTGGTGGTAGCTCGCGCTCGTAAAATTCAGCGCTTCCTGTCCCAGCCGTTCTTCGTGGCAGAAGTATTTACCGGTTCTCCGGGCAAATACGTCTCCCTGAAAGACACGATCCGTGGCTTTAAAGGCATCATGGAAGGCGAATACGATCACCTGCCAGAGCAGGCGTTCTACATGGTCGGTTCTATCGACGAAGCCGTAGAAAAAGCCAAAAAACTTTAACGCCTTAATCGGAGGGTGATATGGCAATGACTTACCACCTGGACGTCGTCAGCGCAGAGAAACAAATGTTCTCTGGTCTGGTCGAAAAAATCCAGGTAACGGGTAGTGAAGGTGAACTGGGTATTTACCCGGGTCACGCACCGCTGCTCACCGCCATTAAGCCTGGTATGATTCGCATCGTTAAACAGCACGGTCATGAAGAGTTTATCTACCTGTCTGGCGGCATTCTTGAAGTGCAGCCTGGTAGCACGACCGTTCTGGCTGATACGGCAATTCGTGGCCAGGATCTCGACGAAGCGCGAGCCCTGGAATCGAAGCGTAAAGCCGAAGAGCATATCAATAGCTCTCACGGCGACGTAGATTACGCTCAGGCGTCTGCGGAACTGGCCAAAGCGATCGCCAAACTGCGCGTTATCGAGTTGACCAAAAAAGCGATGTAACACCGGCTTGAAAGTTAAAAAGCCAGTCTGGTTTCCAGGCTGGTTTTTTTTATGGTTCCGTTTCAGAAAAGATGAAACTAAAAAGCGAGTTCAATATTTTTGTGATGAATGTCTCATTTTTGTTGATCGATTAAAAAATGAGGCGTAGACTTGGTTTTGTGATGTGAGTCACAAAAATAACCCATCAAAATTAATCGCTATCCAGGAAGTCATCATGAAACTGATCAATAAAATCGTCGCTTTCTTCAGTGCTATGAACGTTACCTTTGGTACTTTCAACAACTGAGAATAAAACTTTCCAGACTGCATTTGCGCTGTCCCGCTAACTAAAACGACAACACATGCGGTGTAAAGCAGAAAAGAAAAAAGGTCGCCTGAGGGCGACCTTTGTGTTTGTGGTCTTCCAGAAAACGCGACAGACTAGTTGCGGCTGAGGAAGTCCCCGGTAGCAAAGCTCCCGTCATCGCGGCGCAGCAGCGGGTCCGGCAGCGCCAGGGTTTCATAATCGGCGCTCTGAATGGTTTTTCCTTCCGCGTCTACGCTTTTACCGTCACGAATGAAGTAGTTGTTTGCCTCGATGTTGCCGACGACGGCGTCATCATATTTCCCCGGCTGGCTACGCAGCGACAGGTTGTCGCTGAAGTGGCCCTGAGTGTCGGGCTTACCATAAGGACTCGGGCGGAAAATATAGTTAAAGCGCTGGTTATCGACCGCCACGTTATTGACCACCACCAGCTTGCCGGGGTTGAAATTATCGGTGAACCCGTCCAGATGGTTGCCAATCGCAATGCTGTTACGCACCTCGTGCGCCACCGGTTGCCCTTCCCCGCCGAGCTTGAACCCGTTGCTGGTGTTGTTCTGCGCAATTGAATTCTCGATCACCACAACGCCGTTGGCGCCGTCTTCAATCTTGTTGAACAGGTCGAAGCCATCGTCGATATTGTCGTGTGCGTAGCACCCTTCCAGACGGTTCCCTTCCCCGACCCGCATTTTGACCGCAAAACCATCGGCGTTAATCTTACCGGGATCGGCATTATTGAAGGATTCTGAATTAATGACCCGGTTATAGCTGGCCCACAGCGGGCGACCGATCTTATCCGGAGAGGAAATCTGGATCCCGGTATCATCGTTTTGGTAAGCGGTGACGTTTTCGATCAGGTTATGGCTCCCCTGGATACGCAGGCTTTTATCGGTGACCGAGATCCCGTTGATATGCCAGTAGCTCGCATCCAGTAACAGACCGTGAATAACGGCTTTACCGTCGGCCTGCAGCGTCTTACTGCTGTCTTTCAGTCCACTGGCCTGCAGCGGAATGACCGTTTGCGGGTAGTCTCCGGCGGCTAACACAATCTTGCCTCCTGGCGGCAGCAGTTCCACGGCGGTGGAGAGATCGAGCGGAGAATCTGCCGTCCCTTTAGCATCAGCCTTCCCCTGAGGCGCGACGTACAGCGTGTTGCCTGAAATGCGCGGGTTGTGCTCAACCGTCACACGTTGCGTCACGGGCTTTTGGCCACCGGCGGGGGTAAAATCAATCTCAAAGGTACTCTTCTCTTTGAGCGTCGCAGGTTGGGTCAGCATCTCACCCGCTTTGACCTTTTTGTTTTGCCCGATGGTGATTTCGTCCTGACGGACGGTAAAGTCACCATCGTAATTTGCCCGGACCTGCAGCACATAATCGGCACGTTGGCTGGTGGCCCCTGACGCAATTTGCATGACCGCCGGCCAGGCTTTGGCAACATACGGTTTAGAGACCACAGTTTGGGCGGGAGAGGTCACCAGGGAGGCGTTACTGACGGTTATCTTCGCGTTACGTGATGCAAAAAAGCCGACATAGTAGTTATCTTTATCCTGTCGGGTAACCAGATCGGCATGCGGTACGTTTTGGCTAACCCAGGCATCGCTGCCGACCGGCGCCCACGACGTAATAAACCCCTCGTTGGTGCGTTCCAGTCGCAGCTGGAATTCAGGCGTCTGCTTCACATCAACGTTTTCTTTATAACTCAGCTTATTGATAGAAGAGCCTGCGTTCCCCCATGGCTGGGTAATCCCGTCACGAGTGATAGCCTGCAGCTTCACGCGGTCATGATCTTTTTTATCCTGCGTCATGATGGCGTTCATGACCATATTGGAGGCTGCCGGAAACTCTTCGTAACCAACCATTAAAGGCTGGTGACGCGGATTGCCGATGACATCACGCACCAGCAGGCCGGCCCCTTCCTGTGCCGCCGGCAGGGCGCCGTTTTCCGGGCCAAACTGATCGACCTTCACCGTTGCCTGCAGGACAAAGTTCTCGCCTGACGGTAGCTCGGTATAAAAGAAGGTCAGGCCATCGTGTGAGTTGGCAATTTTTCCGCCACGGCTTTCAATGGTGACCGGCGCGCTGAGATCGGCAACATCTTGTGGGGTCAGCTTTTTTCCCGCGATGGTCACATCGTTGACGCCGATTTTATCTGTCAGCACGTTAGAAGAAAAATTAACGTCAGTCGATTGACCAAACGCGATGCCTCGCCAGAGATGTTGCTCGTCAGCCTGCAGCGGCAATGCGATAATTGTGCTGCAAAGGGCTAATGCCAAAGGTATTTTGTTATTCATTTTTTGCTCCAGGGTAAATATTGACCAGCATTATCATGATAATGAAATAGCGTTTCTATTTACCGCGTCACAATAAGTGAATATTGAAATATCGTTTTATTTTTTAACGTGAGCTTTATTCATTCATCGAAAAAACAAGAAAAGCAGTGAGATAGCAGCCTTTTATCTCCTTTATTATGTTTTTTAGGAGATAAACTCATTTGCAGTGGTGAAAAATAGCGCCATAAAATGGTGTATATCGTTGAGCCAGGGCGTTTTCTCCTCGTCTCGTTTCATGATGAAAAATATGTAGATATTTCAACGTGAAAGGCTTTTACTTTTCGTTCTAACAGCTGTCAGGATGCGTATGTCAAACAGTGCGATGAGCGTGGTTATCCTTGCCGCAGGCAAAGGGACCCGCATGTATTCCGATCTTCCTAAGGTGCTGCACTCCCTGGCCGGGAAGCCAATGGTGCAACATGTTATTGATGCTACTAAAGATTTAGGCGCCACCGCCGTACATCTGGTGTACGGGCACGGCGGCGATCTGCTGCGTCAGACGCTGCATGAAGACAATCTCAACTGGGTCTTACAGGCCGAACAGCTCGGTACTGGTCATGCGATGCAGCAGGCGGCGCCGTTCTTCCGTGATGATGAAGACATCATGATGCTGTATGGCGATGTGCCGCTGATCTCTGTCGATACGCTCCAGCGTCTGCGTGCGGCCAAACCGCAGGGCGGCATTGGCCTGCTGACGGTCAAGCTGGACGATCCGAGCGGCTACGGGCGCATCACGCGTGAAAACGGCCAGGTCACCGGCATTGTTGAGCACAAAGATGCCAGCGATGAACAGCGTCAAATTCAGGAAATCAATACCGGGATTTTGATCGCCGGCGGGGCGGACCTAAAACGTTGGCTGGCGAAGCTGACCAATAACAACGTGCAGGGTGAATACTACATCACCGACATTATCGCTATGGCCTATCAGGAAGGCCGGGAAATCGTTGCCGTACATCCGCAGCGTTTGAGCGAAGTGGAAGGGGTGAACAACCGCCTGCAGCTCTCCCGTCTGGAACGCGTCTACCAGTCTGAACAAGCGGAAAAATTGCTGTTAGCGGGCGTGATGCTGCGCGATCCGGCACGTTTTGATCTGCGCGGAACGCTGACACACGGGCGCGATGTTGAGATTGATACTAACGTTATTCTGGAAGGTAACGTTGTTCTCGGCGAACGCGTGAAGATCGGCACCGGCTGCATCATTAAAAACAGCCGCATTGATGATGACTGCGAGATCAGCCCCTATTCGGTGGTGGAAGACGCTCATCTGCATGCCGCCTGCACCATCGGACCGTTCGCGCGTCTGCGTCCAGGTGCTGAACTGCTGGAAGGTGCCCATGTTGGCAACTTCGTCGAAATGAAAAAAGCGCGTCTGGGCAAGGGATCGAAAGCCGGTCATCTTAGCTATCTGGGTGATGCGGAGATTGGCGATAACGTTAATATCGGCGCCGGTACCATTACCTGTAACTACGATGGTGCCAATAAGTTTAAAACCATCATCGGCGACGATGTGTTTGTCGGTTCCGACACACAGCTGGTGGCGCCGGTGACGGTAGGAAATGGCGTGACCATCGCCGCCGGTACCACGGTGACGCGCGACATTGCCGATAACGAACTGGTGTTAAGCCGCGTGCCGCAGGTCCATAAACAGGGCTGGCAACGTCCGGTGAAGAAAAAGTAATTTTTGGATTGTCGCCGGGTATGAAAATAGTCCGGCGAATCAGGATGAGAGGAACAACATAGTTCCCCGTCCGCAGGCAGTACCATAAAAATAACCCCACTCTCTACAAGGCTCGGGGCGCCCGAAAAGGGCATGACTCAAAGAATGTCGTGTTGTGACAAGGCGGCAAGCGTGAGAGTCCATGGGAGCTTACTTGAGTAAGTGACGATGGCGAGCACGTGCAGCCAACGCAGTCACAGCGTGAAAGACGAGAGTTATACAGGTCGGCGACAACGCATGGCATAACGCCATTATCAGGAAATTTAACTATGTGTGGAATTGTTGGCGCAGTCGCGCAGCGTGATATTGCTGAAATCCTTCTCGAAGGTTTACGTCGTCTGGAATACCGTGGCTATGACTCTGCCGGTCTGGCAGTGGTTGATAACGAAGGACATATGTCCCGCGTTCGTCGCCTTGGTAAAGTCCAGATGCTGGCTCAGGCAGTCGAAGAGCAGCCGTTACACGGCGGTACCGGGATTGCCCATACCCGCTGGGCGACGCACGGCGAACCGTCAGAAGGCAACGCGCACCCGCATGTTTCTGAACACATTGTGGTGGTCCATAACGGCATCATCGAAAACCACGAACCGCTGCGAGAACTGCTGCAGTCCCGCGGCTATGTCTTTGTCTCAGAGACCGACACCGAGGTGATTGCTCACCTGGTGCATTGGGAGCTGGAACAAGGCGGTACGCTGCGCGAAGCGGTGCTGCGCACTATCCCTCAGCTGCGCGGTGCTTACGGCACGGTGATTATGGATACCCGCGATCCGGCGACGTTGCTGGCTGCCCGTTCTGGTAGCCCGCTGGTTATCGGTCTGGGGATGGGGGAAAACTTCATCGCGTCCGATCAGCTGGCGCTGCTGCCGGTGACTCGCCGCTTTATCTTCCTTGAAGAGGGCGATATCGCTGAAGTCACGCGTCGTTCCGTTGTGATCTTCGATAAATCAGGCGCGGAAGTGAAACGCCCGGATATCGAATCCAACCTGCAATATGACGCCGGTGATAAAGGTATCTATCGCCACTACATGCAGAAAGAGATTTACGAGCAGCCAAACGCTATTAAAAACACGCTCTCCGGGCGTATCAGCCATGGTGAAGTGGATCTCAGCGAGCTGGGAGCCAATGCCAACGAGATGCTGTCTCAGGTTGAGCATATCCAGATCGTCGCCTGCGGGACCTCGTACAACTCCGGTATGGTTTCTCGCTACTGGTTTGAAGCGCTGGCTGGCGTTCCTTGTGACGTAGAAATCGCCTCTGAATTCCGCTATCGCAAATCAGCGGTGCGCCGCAACAGCCTGATGATCACCCTCTCTCAGTCCGGTGAGACGGCTGATACTCTGGCCGCTCTGCGTTTGTCAAAAGAGCTGGGCTACCTCGGTTCACTGGCGATTTGTAACGTTGCCGGCTCTTCGCTGGTGCGTGAGTCCGATTTGTCGTTAATGACCAAAGCGGGCACCGAGATTGGCGTTGCCTCGACCAAGGCTTTCACCACTCAACTGACCGTGCTGCTGCTGCTGGTGGCAAAACTGGCGCGCCTCAAAGGCCAGGATGCGGCGATTGAGCACGATATTGTGCATGGTCTGCAGGCTCTGCCAAACCGTATTGAGCAGATGCTGTCTCAGGATAAGCGTATTGAAGCGCTGGCCGAGAACTTCTCTGATAAGCACCATGCGCTGTTCCTCGGCCGTGGCGATCAGTACCCGATCGCACTGGAAGGGGCGCTGAAGCTGAAAGAGATCTCTTACATCCACGCGGAAGCCTACGCGGCAGGCGAGCTGAAACACGGGCCTCTGGCACTGATTGATGCTGAAATGCCGGTGATTGTGGTGGCACCGAACAACGAACTGCTGGAAAAACTGAAATCCAACATTGAGGAAGTTCGCGCCCGTGGGGGTCAGCTGTACGTCTTCGCCGACGGCGAGGCCGGGTTCAACAGCAGCGACAACATGCACATCATCGAAATGCCGCATGTGGAAGAGGTGATTGCGCCGATCTTCTACACCGTGCCGCTGCAGCTGCTGGCGTACCACGTCGCGCTGATTAAAGGCACCGACGTTGACCAGCCGCGTAACCTGGCGAAATCGGTCACCGTAGAATAAAACAACACCTGTCGTGACAAGGGCTGCCATTCGGCGGCCCTTTTTTATCCCTTCCAGCGATTTTTTCATCGCCCTGAAAAAAAATGCCCGGGCGCTGGTTTATGACAAACCGTCATCTTCGACTACGATCTTAAGTGTCATAAAAAGAAAATTTTCCTGCAATGTTTCGGTCACGAAAGAAATTAACATTATGATTTATATTGTTTTTATTTTTCCGCGATCGCCATCTTTTTGGGTGTCATAAAACTGTAATAATTCGTACATTTTACTGTCACCTCTTTGTCCTATTTTGCTCACCATAGCCTTGAAACAACAATTTACGAACCCAGCAGGAGACATTATGAACGTTATGCGTACCACCGTCGCAACAGTTGTCGCCGCGACCTTATCGATGAGCGCTTTCTCTGCTTTTGCAGCAGCAAGTCTGACTGGCGCGGGCGCAACTTTCCCTGCTCCGGTGTATGCCAAATGGGCTGATACCTATCAGAAAGAAACCAGCAATAAAGTGAACTACCAGGGGATCGGCTCTTCCGGTGGTGTAAAACAGATTATTGCTAACACCGTTGATTTCGGTGCTTCTGATGCTCCTCTGTCTGATGACAAGCTGGCGCAGGAAGGCCTGTTCCAGTTCCCGACCGTGATCGGCGGCGTGGTGCTGGCGATCAACCTGCCGGGCGTGAAGTCTGGCGAGCTGGTTCTGGACGGTAAAACGCTGGGCAATATCTACCTCGGCAAAATTAAGAAGTGGGATGATGAAGCGATCGCTAAACTCAACCCAGGTATGAAACTGCCTGCGCAGAACATTGCTGTCGTGCGTCGCGCTGACGGTTCCGGTACTTCCTTCGTGTTCACCAGCTACCTGTCAAAAGTGAACGAAGAGTGGAAATCTAAGATTGGCGCGGGCTCTACCGTTAACTGGCCGACCGGTCTGGGCGGTAAAGGCAACGACGGTATCGCGGCTTTCGTTCAGCGTCTGCCGGGCTCCATTGGCTACGTTGAATACGCTTACGCTAAGCAGAACAATCTGGCTTATACCAAGCTGCTCTCCGCAGATGGCAAGCCGGTTAGCCCGACCGAAGATAACTTTGCTAACGCCGCAAAAGGTATCGATTGGAGCAAATCCTTCGCACAGGATCTGACCAACCAGAACGGTGAGAATGCATGGCCGATCACCTCAACGACCTTTATCCTGGTACACAAAGCGACCACCAAACCAGAGCAGACAGCAGAAGTGCTGAAGTTCTTCGACTGGGCGTACAAAAATGGCGGTAAAGAAGCTAACGCCCTGGATTACGCAACGCTGCCGGAAAGCGTGGTTGAGCAGGTTCGTTCTGCATGGAAAACCAACGTGAAAGACAGCAGCGGTAAAGCGCTGTACTAAATACCCGTCACACTTCGAGCCGCAGCTGCATTGGCTGCAACTCGAATTATTTAGGGTATAGCATTACGTTAGCCTGGAGGCACGGTAAAATGCGCGCCTCCAGGCCCAAACAGAAAGAGTAACTTATGGCTGCAACCAAGCCGGCATTTAACCCTCCGGGGAAAAAGGGTGACATAATTTTCAGCGTGCTGGTCAAACTGGCGGCGCTGATTGTGCTATTGATGCTGGGCGGCATCATCGTTTCCCTCATTATTTCTTCCTGGCCAAGCATTCAGAAGTTTGGTTTTTCCTTTTTGTGGACCAAAGAGTGGGATGCGCCAAACGAAATCTTCGGTGCGCTGGTGCCCATCTACGGGACGCTGGTGACCTCGTTTATTGCGTTACTGATTGCCGTCCCGGTGAGTTTTGGTATCGCGCTGTTCCTGACCGAACTTTCTCCTGCCTGGCTGAAGCGTCCTCTTGGTATCGCGATTGAACTGCTGGCGGCTATCCCGAGTATTGTTTATGGCATGTGGGGCCTGTTTATCTTTGCCCCGCTGTTTGCGAAGTACTTCCAGGAGCCGGTCGGCAACGTACTGTCGACGATCCCGTTTGTTGGCGCCCTGTTTGCCGGTCCGGCGTTTGGTATCGGTATTCTGGCCGCTGGCGTGATCCTCGCCATCATGATCATCCCGTACATTGCGGCGGTGATGCGTGATGTGTTCGAACAGACGCCGGTCATGATGAAAGAGTCGGCCTATGGTATCGGCTGCACCACCTGGGAAGTTATCTGGCGCATCGTGCTGCCTTTTACCAAGAACGGGGTTATTGGCGGGGTGATGCTGGGTCTGGGACGTGCGCTGGGGGAAACCATGGCGGTGACCTTTATCATCGGCAACACCTACCAGCTGGATAGCGCGTCGCTGTATATGCCGGGCAACAGTATTACCTCCGCACTGGCGAATGAGTTTGCCGAAGCTGAAAGCGGCCTGCACGTGGCAGCGCTGATGGAGCTGGGGCTGATCCTGTTCGTGATTACCTTTATTGTTCTGGCCGCATCGAAGTTCATGGTGATGCGTCTGGCGAAGAATGAGGGAGCTCGTTAATGGCGACGATCGAATTGCAAACTACTGCAGAGCTGGCGGAATCCCGCCGTAAGATGCAGGCCAAACGTCGGTTGAAAAACCGCATCGCCCTGACGCTTTCTATGGGCACCATGGCCTTCGGTCTGTTCTGGCTTATCTGGATCCTGATGGCCACCATCACCCGTGGTTTTGATGGCATGAGCCTGGCGCTGTTTACCGAAATGACGCCGCCGCCGAACACCGCAGGCGGTGGTCTGGCAAACGCCCTGGCGGGCAGCGGCCTGCTGATCCTGTGGTCGACGATTTTTGGTACGCCGCTGGGCATCATGGCGGGGATTTACCTGGCGGAATATGGCCGTAAGTCGGTTCTGGCGGAAGTGATTCGTTTTATTAACGACATTCTGCTTTCCGCACCGTCTATCGTGGTGGGGCTGTTTGTCTACACCATCGTGGTCGCGCAGATGCAGCACTTTTCCGGCTGGGCCGGCGTGATTGCGCTGGCGCTGTTGCAGGTTCCTATTGTTATTCGTACCACCGAAAACATGCTGAAACTGGTGCCGGATAGCCTGCGTGAAGCCGCGTATGCGCTGGGGACGCCGAAGTGGAAAATGATTTCCGCGATCACGCTGAAGGCCTCGGTATCCGGCATCATGACCGGGATCTTGCTGGCTATCGCACGTATCGCCGGGGAAACGGCACCGCTGCTGTTTACCGCGCTCTCCAACCAGTTCTGGAGCACCGATATGATGCAGCCGATCGCCAACCTGCCGGTGACCATTTTCAAATTTGCCATGAGTCCGTTCGCGGAGTGGCAGCAACTGGCATGGGCCGGGGTATTGATTATCACCCTGTGCGTATTGCTGCTGAACATTCTGGCGCGCGTTATTTTCGCGAAGAATAAACACGGTTAATTTTTGCGGCGCGGCGAAATGCGGCGCCGAATGAGGAAGAGATTGATGAGTATGGTGAATGCGACCCCGGGTAAACTTTCAGTTCGTAACCTGAACTTCTACTACGGAAAATTCCATGCCCTGAAAAACATTAACCTGGATATCACCAAAAACCAGGTTACGGCGTTTATCGGTCCGTCAGGCTGTGGTAAATCAACGCTGCTGCGTACCTTTAACAAAATGTTCCAGCTGTATCCGGAGCAGCGCGCCGAAGGCGAGATCCTGCTGGATGGCGACAATATTCTGACCAATACTCAGGATATTGCGCTGCTGCGGGCGAAAGTAGGCATGGTTTTCCAGAAGCCGACGCCGTTCCCGATGTCGATCTATGACAATATCGCCTTCGGTGTGCGCCTGTTTGAAAAGCTGTCCCGTGCGGATATGGACGAGCGCGTGCAGTGGGCGTTGACCAAGGCCGCGTTATGGAACGAAACCAAAGATAAACTGCACCAGAGCGGCTATTCGCTCTCCGGTGGCCAGCAGCAGCGTCTGTGCATCGCCCGCGGTATCGCGATCCGCCCGGAAGTGTTGCTGCTTGATGAGCCGTGTTCAGCGCTGGACCCGATCTCCACCGGGCGCATTGAAGAGCTGATCACCGAGCTGAAACAGGATTACACCGTCGTTATCGTTACCCACAACATGCAGCAGGCTGCGCGTTGTTCAGACCATACGGCATTTATGTATCTTGGCGAGCTGATTGAATTCAGTAACACGGACGATCTGTTTACCAAGCCCGCGAAGAAGCAAACTGAAGATTATATTACTGGCCGCTACGGTTGATATGCCCTTCAGCTTTCAAGCGATAACGCGTTGGCTGCCTTTGCTCACCCCGGTCACGTAGTAGACTACGCACCCGGGGATTCGCGCAGTTGCCGCCTTGCTCTCGCTCGAACTCTTTTGGGCATCTGGAGAAATGATGGATAATTTAAACCTTAATAAACATATTTCCGGCCAGTTCAATGCTGAACTGGAGTATATCCGCACCCAGGTATTGACCATGGGTGGGCTGGTGGAACAGCAGCTTTCTGATGCCATCACCGCGATGCACAATCAGGACAGCGAGCTGGCAAAACGGGTTATTGACGGCGATAAGCAGGTCAACATGATGGAAGTCGCGATCGATGAAGCCTGCGTGCGCATCATCGCGAAACGCCAGCCTACCGCCAGCGACCTGCGCCTGGTGATGGCGATCATCAAAACCATCGCCGAACTGGAACGTATCGGCGACGTCGCGGATAAAATCTGCCGCACCGCGCTGGAGAAGTTTTCTCAGCAGCACCAGCCGCTGCTAGTGAGCCTGGAGTCGCTGGGACGTCACACCGTGCAGATGCTGCATGATGTGCTGGACGCCTTTGCGCGCATGGATCTGGACGAGGCCGTGCGTATCTATCGCGAAGATAAGAAAGTCGATCAGGAATATGAGGGCATCGTGCGTCAGTTGATGACCTACATGATGGAAGATTCACGCACCATCCCCAGCGTGCTGACCGCCCTGTTCTGCGCCCGTTCAATCGAGCGTATCGGCGACCGTTGCCAGAACATTTGCGAATACATCTTCTACTTCGTGAAGGGTCAGGACTTCCGTCACGTTGGCGGCGACGAGCTGGACAAACTGCTGGCGGGGAAAGACCCGAAAGAGTAATCCCGGCGATACGGCGCGTGCCGGGCTACAGAGCAGCGTAGCCCGGCTGAGCGGCTCTTAACGCGTGACCTCCCACCCTCGTGCTTTCCACAGCGCTGGCAACTGTGCCAGATCGGTAAAGGTCGTCACTTTTGGATGGTCGATCGGTTTGTTGTGCGGATCGGCGCAGAAGTAAAAGACCTCCATGCCAGCATCGATTCCTGACTGCGCGCCCGCGCTGGAATCATCCACCAGAATGCAGTTCTCAACGTTAACGTTCATCGCTTTTGCCGCGTGAAACATCAGCGCCGGATCAGGCTTCCAGCGCTGGATATCGTAGCCGCTGTACAGTTGTTCAGGGAAATGGTGCAACATGCCGGTTCTCCCGAGCGAGTGCTGCATTTTGCTGACCGGGCCGTTAGAGACGACGCACATCGGCACGCTGACCGCCTCCAGCAGCGTTTCCGCACCGGCGATAGCCTGCAGCTCGGAGTCAAACAGGCGCGCGACTTCCGCCCGATAAATCGGCTCAAGCTCCGGTTTCTGCAGGTTGACGCCGTACTCTTCGTTGATGGTGTCGATGATTTCGTAGAGTTTTACCCCCTTGAAACGTTTGAAGATTTCTTCCAGATCCAGCGTAATGCCGAACGCGTTGAACATGTGAACATAGGCGCGGGAACAGATCACCTCGCTGTCGACCAGCGTTCCGTCACAGTCGAAAAACAGAGCTTCTATTTGAGACATGCCGTTTCCATTCAAACAAGTTTAACGTTTTCGTAATGCGTATTGGTGCCACGCAATCGTTGCCGTATAAGCAAATTCAATGAAAAAAAGTTACCATACAACTGCACCTGGTGTCGCATTTTGGTATAGGATAGCGACGAATTTTCCCTCCTTAAGTTCGGAAACCGATAATGAGTCAACAACAAACCAGCCAGTCTTCTGGCCAGGGTCTGCTGGAGCGCGTGTTCAAACTACGTGAACACGGCACGACGGCACGTACCGAAGCGATAGCAGGTTTCACCACCTTTTTGACAATGGTCTACATTGTTTTCGTTAACCCACAAATTCTTGGCGTGGCGGGTATGGATACCAGCGCCGTGTTTGTGACGACCTGTCTGATCGCCGCCTTCGGTAGTATTCTGATGGGGCTGTTTGCTAACCTGCCGGTCGCGCTGGCGCCAGCAATGGGTCTGAACGCATTCTTTGCCTTTGTCGTCGTACAGGCCATGGGCCTGCCGTGGCAGGTGGGCATGGGGGCTATCTTCTGGGGCGCCGTGGGCCTGCTGCTGCTGACCATTTTCCGCGTCCGTTACTGGATGATTGCCAATATTCCGGTCAGCCTGCGTGTGGGGATCACCAGCGGTATCGGGTTGTTCATCGGCATGATGGGGCTGAAAAACGCCGGCGTGATTGTGGCCAACAAAGATACGCTGGTCAGCATCGGTAACCTGACCTCTCACAGCGTGCTGCTGGGGATCCTCGGCTTCTTTATTATTGCCATCCTGGCCTCCCGCAATATTCATGCGGCGGTCCTGGTCTCTATCGTCGTCACGACGCTGTTAGGCTGGATGCTGGGTGATGTGCACTACACCGGGATTGTGTCCGCGCCGCCGAGCATCACCTCGGTGATTGGTCATGTGGATTTAGCCGGTTCGTTTAACCTCGGCCTGGCAGGCATCATCTTCTCCTTCATGCTGGTTAACCTGTTCGACTCCTCCGGTACCCTGATCGGCGTGACCGACAAAGCCGGTCTTGCCGATGAGAAAGGTAAGTTCCCGCGTATGAAGCAGGCGCTGTTTGTCGACAGTATCTCATCGGTGGCAGGTTCCTTTATCGGTACCTCTTCGGTGACGGCCTATATCGAATCCTCTTCCGGCGTCTCCGTGGGCGGGCGTACCGGCCTGACGGCAGTGGTTGTCGGGCTCCTGTTCCTGCTGGTGATTTTCCTGTCACCGCTGGCGGGAATGGTGCCGGCCTATGCAGCTGCGGGTGCACTGATTTACGTGGGTGTGCTGATGACATCCAGCCTGGCGCGCGTGAAGTGGGACGATCTGACGGAAGCGGTACCGGCGTTTATTACCGCGGTGATGATGCCGTTTAGCTTCTCGATTACCGAAGGGATTGCGTTAGGTTTTATCTCTTACTGCGTGATGAAGATTGGTACCGGTCGCCTGCGCGATCTCAGCCCATGCGTGATTATCGTGTCACTGCTGTTTGTGCTGAAAATTGTGTTTATCGACGCCCATTAATGTGTCGCACGACACCCTCTCCCCGCAGGGAGAGGGTGATTTACTTACGCTTTCACACGCTGAATATACTCACCAAAGGCGCTCAGCTGTCCGCTCAGATGATCGAGCGTGCTCTGATCGACCACCTCGCCCGACTGCGGGTCAACTTTGTTCTGAATCACGCCGCCCATAAACTCCGGTTTGTTCATCACCATTGCGTCGAGGAACACCAGAATCTGGCGCAGGTGATACTGGCAGCGCGCGCCGCCGATAGCCCCCATCGAACTGGTTTGGATCAGCACCGGCTTGCCGGATAGCGGCTGCTCAGGCAGACGCGACAGCCAGTCAATCGCATTCTTCAGGCCGCCCGGCACCGAATAGTTGTACTCCGGCGTCACGATAACAACGCCGTCAGCTTCACGAATCTGCTGCGCAATATCCTGCACGCTTTGCGGGAATCCCTCTTCCTGCTGAAAATCCGCGTCATAAAGCGGGATGTCGCCAATGGATGGCAGCGCGGAGATCGCCATGTTCGCCGGCGCGATCCCTGGCAGGGTGCGGGCGACCATGCCATTAAAAGACCCTTTGCGCAGACTTCCGAGTAACGTAACAACTTTCAACGTATCAGACATGATTGCTCCTTTGCATCATGATGGCCGGACTGACCGGTCAGTTGAGGGAGAGTGCTTTTTCTACGGGGAGGCTGGTAAAACGCATCAACCGGGCGGCGGACTCTTTTGCCCGCATCTGGGCGTCCGGCAGATTACGCCAGCCTTCCTGATGATGATATTCCCAGACTTTGAGCTGGCCGATGGCGGGGGTGGCGGCAATGGACCACACCAGCACCGTTTCTGCATCGCAGAGGGCCTCTACAGGCTGTATGTTGGTGGTTCGCAGGCGACCCGCGCCGGGCAGTAGCTGCAGGCGCACCGGGTCTTCACCGGTCAGCTTCAGCGCGCTCCGACGCAGCGCTACCAGCTGGGCGCGTGCTTCATCGGGATCGTGCTGGATGTTAATCCACAAGTTCTCATTGCTGTTGAATACATAGCGGTTAGGGTCGTGCAGCGGATGGATCCCGCGCGAGGCGTGCTGGAGTTCCATATCCAGCCCACAGTCGCCTTCGGTGGTCAGCGCGACGCCGACAATATTCCCGGCATAAGAGATGGAAAAGCGCGGCAGATTGGGATCGGAAAAGACCGGTCGGCCATTGTCGTCGGTGATGATATCGGGCAGCTCGCTAATGCCATACAGCATAAACAGCAGCTCGGCGAGCAGTGAACGTGATGCGCGGTAGCGGCTCTGCCGATACTCGGGCAGGCGCTGGGCTGATTGATAGCAGGCCGCTGACAGTCGTGTCGATAGCGGCTCCCTGGTGCTGAGTATCCCTCTTGCAAAATGCGTTGCCATTCGTCGCTCCGTGATTAATGGTCATTGGAAAATTCTGAGGTCTATTATCACCTGGTATTAATAGGTTTTAATGCGGAATTCCCCCCTTGAAAAGGGTATTTATGCGAACTTTACAATTTCTTGCGCAGGCAGGAGAGGAAGAGCAACAAAATCGGCTTATAACGGGCCCTGATAGAGCTGTTTGAGGGTCTCTCTGAGCCAGACGATCTTCGGGTTGTTGCTATTGCGTTTATGCCACAGCAGGGTGAACGGCACGCGCGTTTTTTCCAGGAGCTGAGGCTCCAGCGGCAGCGGGCGCGACACCAGCGGGAGGTGGTGCTGACGGTTGTAGTGATGGCAATAGCGCGGCGCGGTGGCCAGCATGGTGTGATGTGGCTGGGCCGCCATAAACAGCGACTGCTCAAAGCCCGGCAAGGTTAACGCGACGGTCCGTTTGTGCCCCATATCGTGCAGAATGTCATCCAGCGCCCAGGTATCGCTCTGCTCCCAGCTGATATTGATATGCGGGTAGCGCAAAAAGGTCTCCAGATTCCACTCCTCGGCGAGGGCCGGGTGATCTTCACGTAGCCAGACCTGAGGCAGGTCGGTAAACAGGACGTCAAAATCGATATACCACGGTAGTTGGCTTAACTGCTCCCGTGAGCGGGGATGCGTTTCCCGCCCGCAAAAGCCGATGTCGACCTCGCCGCGAATAATCGCGTCCAGCGAGTCGTAATCCCAGTTACGCAGGCGGATCAGCGCCTGGGGATAGCGCTGATAGATCTGCTGCGACAGGGTGTTAAACAGGATCATCAGCAGCGGTGATTCCGCCGCCAGTTCGAACTTCAGGCCGCTTGGCGTGGCATGATGAGGCTTATCGAGGATCTGGTGACCGATCTGCATCCAGTCCGCCAGATCCTGCTCCATGCTGGACATCAATGGCGTCGGTGACAGGCCGAGCGGGGTTTTGACAAACAAGGGATCGTCAAACCATGCGCGCAGCTTGGCTAACGATTTGCTCACCGCCGACGGCGAAACGTTCATCCGTTTCGCCGTGCGGGTCACGCTATGCTCCTGCGTCAGAAGCTGCAGGCAGAGTAATAAATTAAGATCGAGACTCGACAGGGGCTTCTTCATAGTGTTGCGCGACCCGTGCTGGGGAGGTGGCCAGAATCAGTACAAGGCTCACTATGCTACAGCCAATGAGTATCCCGATCAGCATATTCATTGCACTCAGCCCCACAATCGCCGCCAGCCAAATCCACAACGACGAACCGCAGACCTGAGCAATCCCCAGGACGGAGCTGGCTACGCCCGCCCGCAGGGTAAATGGCCCCAGCGCCTGGCTCATGGCCACGCCAAACCCCACCGAGAAGCCGGCGCAAATCAGCGCCAGGCCCAGCAGGGTGACGGTCTGGCTGGTGGCGAGGCTGAGCAAGACACCGGCAAGCAGGAACATCACCTGCGAGGTCAGCATCAGGGTGCGGGGTTTAAATATCGTGAGGGCGAAGGGAGTGGAGAACGACACCATCATGCTCACCAGCGCCATTAAGGCCATCGCCATTGAATATTGCCCGCGATCGAACCCCATCTCTTCCATCATCAATACCGGCGAGACATTCACGTAGGTGAGGATCGCCGTAACGCTGAGGGTGGTAATGGCGATGCGGCTGAGGAAAAAGCGGTTCAGCAGTGATTCAGCAACCGTATCCTGCCCGGCGGTCGCCAGCGAAGGCGCTGCCGGTCGCGTTTCCCGCAGGAGAAAGACCGAGAGCAGGCCGACCATCACCCCCATGCCGGTCATGGTATAGAACAGGCTTTGCCACGGGTACTTCAGCATAATCAGGTGGCCCAGTACCGGCGCCAGAACCGGGATAATGCAGGTGATGCCGTTCAACAGCGACAGGACTTTCGCACGGCGGCGATCGTCGAGGGTATCGCGCAGGACGGCGAAAGCGACCACGTAGCAGCTTCCGGCACCGATGCCCTGCATAAAGCGCCCAACCAGAAAGAGGTCGCTGGTATGCGCATGTGCGCAGAGCACGGAGGCGAGAATAAACACCGACGAGCCGAACAGCGCGACCGGTTTACGCCCGGATTTATCGGCAATTCTGCCGGCAAACAGCATCGCGGCGGCCATACCGGCCAGATAGACCGAGAACGCGATATGCAGCTGCGCTTCGCTGGCACCGAGATCCTGCGCAATCCGCGGCAGCCCCACCAGATACATATCGATGCCGGATGGATAGAGCAAAACCAGCGCAAAACTACAGATCAGAAAGCGTGCCATAAGACCCCCGGGAAAATAGTGGGGTACAGAGTAATGGCTATTGCATGGCAGCACGAGTTGCCATTTGGACAACAATGATTTCCTGAGAGGAAAAACCCTTCTGCAGCTCGCAGGGTGAGAGGGCGCTAAAACGGAAAAACCCGCGTTAACAATGTGTTAACGCGGGTTAGTCAAGACTCACTTACTGCGCTTATTTACCGATACAGAAGCTGGAGAAAATCCGTCCCAGCAGATCATCGGAGGTAAATTCGCCGGTGATTTCGCTTAACGCCTGCTGGGCGAGGCGCAGCTCTTCCGCCAGCAGCTCGCCGGCCCACGCGCCAAGCAGCTGGGCTTTACCCTGCTGCAGATGGTTGGCCGCGTCGGATAGCGCCTGCAGGTGGCGACGACGGGCAAGGAAGCCGCCTTCCATATTGGTTTCAAAGCCCATGCTCTGCTTAAGATGATTGCGCAGAACATCCACGCCTTCACCGGTGCGCGCCGACAGACGGATCAGTGAGTGGCCATTCACTTCACTGAGGCCCAGCGTTTCGCCAGTGACGTCGGCTTTGTTGCGCACCACCGTAATCGGCAGTTTCGCCGGCAAGCGTTCGATAAAGTCCGGCCAGATTTCCGCCGGATCGATGGCGCTGGTGGTGGTGCCATCGACCATAAATAGTACCCGGTCGGCCTGCTCGATCTCCTGCCAGGCGCGCTCAATACCGATGCGCTCAACTTCATCGCTGGCATCACGCAGGCCGGCAGTATCGATGATATGCAGCGGCATACCGTCAATATGGATATGCTCGCGCAGGACGTCACGGGTGGTTCCGGCGATGTCGGTGACAATCGCTGCTTCACGCCCGGCCAGCGCGTTCAGCAGGCTCGATTTCCCGGCGTTCGGGCGACCGGCAATGACCACTTTCATCCCTTCACGCAGCAGGCTGCCCTGGCGCGCTTCAGCGCGAACGGCATCGAGATCGGCGATCACGCCGTTGAGCTGGGCTTCGATTTTCCCGTCGGAGAGGAAGTCTATCTCCTCATCCGGGAAGTCTATGGCCGCTTCCACGTAGATGCGCAGGTGAGTGAGTGCTTCCACAAGATGGTTTACACGCGTGGAGAATGCGCCCTGCAGGGAGTTCAGCGCGGAACGTGCCGCCTGCTCGGAGCTGGCGTCAATCAGGTCAGCAATCGCTTCAGCCTGGGCTAAATCGAGCTTGTCGTTCAAAAACGCGCGCTCGGAGAACTCGCCGGGGTTGGCAATGCGTAAACCTGGCAGGGTCAGAATGCGTTTGAGCAGCAGGTCGAGAATGACCGGGCCACCGTGGCCCTGGAGCTCCAGCACATCTTCACCGGTAAAGGAGTTCGGGCCGGGGAACCATAGCGCAATCCCCTGATCCAGCGGCGTACCGTCGGCATCTTTAAAAGGCAGATAATCGGCATAGCGCGGCTTTGGCAGTTTGCCCAGCACCGCCTGTGCCACGTCGCGTGCCTTCAGGCCAGAGATACGCAGAATGCCCACACCACCGCGTCCCGGTGGGGTTGCCTGGGCGACGATCGTGTCGTTATGGCTCATGATGACTCTCTATGTAAATGTAAAAAAGGCGGTCTATTGACCGCCTTCTCTGGCATTAACTACTACCGTAGATACTCAAAATAATTCAAGCTGCGGGAAAGCGGCAGGTTAGCGAGGCCCCAGGAGCTTACTGAAGTAAGTGACTGGGGCGAACTAACGAAGCCAATGCATCAGCGGCTTGAAGAATGAAGAGTATTAGCTCTTTTTCTTCTCGCGGCTATGCAGCCCACGTTTCTCCAGACCACGATAAATCAGCTGCTGCTGAATAATGGTGACCAGGTTGCTGACGATATAGTAAACCACCAGACCAGACGGGAACCACAGGAAGAACACCGTGAAGATGACCGGCATAAAGGTCATGATCTTCTGCTGCATCGGGTCGGTCACGGTGGTCGGCGACATCTTCTGAATGAAGAACATCGTGGCGCCCATGATGATCGGCAGGATGTAGTACGGGTCTTGTGCAGACAGGTCGTGGATCCACAGGATAAACGGCGCATGACGCAGTTCAACCGAGGCGCTCAGCATGTAGTACAGCGCAAGGAAGATTGGCATCTGGATAATCAGCGGGAAGCAGCCACCCAGCGGGTTAACCTTCTCAGCTTTATACAGCGCCATCATTTCCTGACTTTGACGCTGTTTATCATCACCAAGACGCTCACGCATTGCCTGAATTTTCGGCTGCAGCATACGCATCTTCGCCATGGAGGTGTACTGCGCTTTGGTCAGCGGGTACATGATGCCACGAACGATAAAGGTAATAACGATGATCGAGAAGCCCCAGTTGCCCAGGAAGCTATGGATCCATTTCAGCAGCTTGAACAGCGGCTGAGAGATGAACCACAACCAGCCGTAGTCAACGGTCAGATCCAGGTGCGGCGCAACGGCTGCCATTTTATCCTGAATTGCCGGGCCAACCCACAGTACGCTTTGCAGCTTGTCGGTCTGTCCTGGCTGAACCAGTACCGGCTGAGATTTATAGCCGATAGCGACAACACCGTTGCCAAGGTTCGAGGTGTAGAAGTTATTCGTACCGTTATTTTCCGGAACCCATGCTGTCGTAAAGTACTGCTGCAGCATGGCAACCCAACCGTTTTTGGTGTTGGTGTTCAGGTTCTCGTTATCGATGATGGTATCGAATTTATATTTTTCGTACTTCGACTCAGAAGTGGAATACGCGGCGCCACGGAAAGTGTGCATGGTGGACAGGCCACCGGTTTGCGTATCACGGCTGGTCGGCAGTGCTGCCGTTTGTTTCAGCTGACCGAACGTCGAAACTTCCAGCGGTTTTTCACTGGTGTTCTGTACGTTATAGCTCACGTTCACCGCATAATCACCGCGTTTCAGGGTGAAGGTTTTGGTGAATACGTTGCCAGCTTTATCGGTATAGGTCAGCGGAACGACGATTTCGTTCTGGCCTTCGGCCAGTACAAACGCATCTTTATCGACGTTATACAGCGGACGTGGGCCGTTAGCCGGGTTATCCGGGCCATCACGACCGGTTAAGCCGCTCTGTGCCTGATAGATAAACTGTGGCGTGGTTTCCAGTAACTGGAACGGTTCGTCTGACTTCAGTGCTTTCGGGTAAGTCGGAAGCAGAGATTGCTCAATATCACCACCACGGGTGTTGATAGTCAGCTCCAGCACGTCAGTTTTAACCGTAATCAGTTTCCCTTGGCCACTGGCCGGTACGCCCTGGTCTGCGGCGCTACCCGCTGCTGTGGTCGTAGTCTGCGTGGTCTGCTGCTGGGCTTGAGGATTGTTATCCTGCTCCCAGGCTTGCCAGATCATGAAAGACACGAACAACAAAGCGATGATAAGAAGATTGCGTTGCGAATCCATCGTTAGTGTTCTCTGGTATCAAATGGTCCAGGCGGGACGGGGTCGTCACCACCAGGGTGTAAAGGGTGGCATTTTAATACGCGTTTCACTGTCAACCAACTGCCTTTTATCATTCCAAACCTGCGCAAGGCCTCAATTCCGTACTGAGAACAGGTAGGCGTGAAACGACAATGCGGCCCGAGTAGCGGACTAATCAGGCGCTGATAGACCCGGATAAGGCCTATCAGGACCCTGGAGCCAGGCGACAATGGCGGCGCCATAATTTTTCCAACGCTTCCGAGAGAGCACGGTTATCGAGGTCAGCAACCCCTTTTTTTGCCACCACCACGAAATCCATAGGCGGGAGTTCATGTTGACGCAAACGAAAGCTTTCACGCGTCAGACGTTTAATCCGATTGCGTTCATGCGCGCGCTTGACGTTTTTCTTGGCGACGGTAAGACCGATGCGGGGATGCCCCAGCGAATTCAGGCGGCCGAGGATGGTGATTTGCGGCGTGCCAGCCCGTTGTGGCTGCTGGAAGACGAAAGTGAAATGACTGGGAGTTAACAAACGTAACTCCCTGGGAAATGCGAGCTTAACCACGCAGGGTTAGCTTTATTACTTGGAAACGGTCAGACGAGCACGGCTTTTAGCACGACGACGTGCCAGAACCTGACGACCATTTTTAGTAGCCATACGTGCACGGAAGCCGTGAGAACGGTTGCGCTTCAGTACAGACGGTTGAAAAGTGCGTTTCATGGCGGTTTCTACCTAAACTTGAATAAATTCACTGACTTTTGCGTATACCCGAACGAACTTCGAACGACTTACGCCTCAGCGATGGTGATTAAAGAGGCCGGATTGTAATAATTGTACACTCCGGAGTCAATTCTCTTTCCTTATTTCTCGCACGTTGTCGCACAAAAAATGACCGGCGACAGTCGACGGAAAACGGGCATTACGCGCCGGGTGGAGGATTATACGGCCTGACGGGTAAAGCGCAAGGATCGTAAAGGATCTTTGTTAGATCGTTTAGACCCAAAACCGACTTAGCTCATTAAATTTTCCGATATGTGGCTGAAATCGTCCCCCACTCTGCGCTGGATCGATTACACTTACCCGGCTTTGATCCTTCCTGTGGATAAATCGGGAAGAATCTGTTGAGAAACAGAAGATCTCTTTCTCAGTTTAGGCTATGATCCCCGGTCCTGATCGCGATCTACCGATCCGCATCGGATAAATACCGCAGATAGCGGTTCGCGCGTCACCCCTTTTGTGCAGGGGCTTTTCGGCCAATGCAGGGTCTTGTCGACGTGTGCCAACAATCACGATTGTTTCTTTTTTTCTTTATATCGATTTTATGTTCGAGTGGAGTCCGCCGTGTCACTTTCGCTTTGGCAGCAGTGTCTTGCCCGATTGCAGGATGAGTTACCAGCCACAGAATTCAGTATGTGGATACGCCCGTTGCAGGCGGAATTGAGCGATAACACGCTGGCACTGTATGCGCCAAACCGTTTTGTGCTCGATTGGGTAAGGGATAAATACCTCAATAATATCAATGGACTCCTCAATGATTTTTGCGGTGCTGATGCCCCACAGCTGCGATTTGAAGTCGGCACACGTCCGGCGGTACAGGCGCAAAGAGGCGCGGTAACGAGCAACGTTGCGGCCACCGTACCGGCGGCACAGGTGCAGACGGCGCGCGTGGCGCCAACCATCGTGCGTCCAGGCTGGGATAACGTCCCGGCACCGGCGGAACCGACCTACCGCTCTAACGTTAACGTCAAACATACCTTTGATAACTTTGTTGAAGGTAAGTCGAACCAGCTGGCCCGTGCCGCAGCACGTCAGGTCGCGGATAATCCTGGCGGCGCCTATAACCCTTTATTCCTTTATGGTGGTACCGGTCTGGGTAAAACCCACCTGTTGCACGCGGTCGGTAACGGCATCGTCGCGCGCAAACCGAACGCCAAAGTGGTTTATATGCACTCCGAGCGTTTTGTTCAGGACATGGTTAAAGCCTTGCAGAACAACGCCATTGAAGAGTTCAAACGCTACTACCGCTCCGTAGACGCCCTGCTGATCGATGATATTCAGTTCTTTGCTAATAAAGAACGTTCTCAGGAAGAGTTCTTCCACACCTTTAATGCCCTGCTGGAAGGTAATCAGCAGATCATTCTGACGTCGGATCGTTATCCAAAAGAGATCAATGGTGTTGAGGATCGTCTGAAATCCCGCTTCGGTTGGGGCCTGACGGTGGCGATCGAGCCGCCTGAGCTGGAAACCCGCGTAGCGATCCTGATGAAAAAGGCCGACGAAAACGACATTCGTCTGCCGGGTGAAGTCGCCTTCTTTATTGCCAAGCGTTTACGTTCAAACGTGCGTGAGCTGGAAGGGGCACTGAACCGCGTTATCGCCAACGCCAACTTTACCGGACGGGCGATCACCATCGATTTCGTGCGCGAAGCGCTGCGCGATCTGCTGGCTCTGCAGGAAAAACTTGTCACTATCGACAATATTCAAAAGACGGTGGCGGAGTACTACAAGATTAAGGTAGCGGATTTGCTGTCTAAACGCCGCTCCCGTTCGGTGGCGCGACCACGCCAGATGGCGATGGCGCTGGCGAAAGAGCTGACCAACCACAGCCTGCCGGAAATCGGCGATGCGTTTGGCGGCCGCGACCATACCACCGTGCTGCATGCATGCCGTAAGATTGAGCAGTTGCGTGAAGAAAGCCATGATATCAAAGAAGATTTTTCCAATTTAATCAGAACATTATCCTCGTGACGCTATGAAATTTACCGTAGAACGTGAACATTTATTAAAACCGCTGCAACAGGTGAGCGGTCCCTTAGGTGGCCGTCCGACGCTGCCCATTCTCGGTAACCTGCTGCTTCAGGTTTCGGATGGCGCCTTGTCGCTGACCGGCACGGACCTTGAAATGGAAATGGTGGCGCGCGTTGCACTGATTCAGCCGCATGATGCGGGTGCAACCACCGTTCCGGCACGTAAATTTTTTGATATCTGCCGCGGTCTGCCCGAAGGCGCGGAGATTGCGGTACAGCTGGAGGGCGACCGGATGCTGGTGCGCTCCGGGCGCAGCCGTTTCTCTCTGTCGACCCTGCCCGCAGCGGATTTCCCGAACCTTGATGACTGGCAGAGCGAAGTTGAATTTACCCTGCCGCAGGCGACCATGAAGCGTCTGATTGAAGCCACGCAGTTTTCGATGGCGCATCAGGATGTTCGCTACTACTTAAACGGCATGCTGTTTGAAACCGAAGGTGACGAACTGCGTACCGTTGCCACTGACGGACACCGCCTGGCGGTCTGTTCAATGCCGCTGGGCGAATCGTTGCCGAACCATTCGGTGATCGTGCCGCGTAAAGGGGTGATTGAGCTGATGCGCATGCTGGATGGCGGCGATACGCCGCTGCGCGTGCAGATTGGCAGCAATAATATTCGCGCCCACGTCGGTGATTTTATCTTCACTTCGAAGCTGGTTGATGGTCGTTTCCCGGATTATCGCCGCGTATTGCCGAAAAACCCGGACAAGCATCTCGATGCCGGCTGCGATATTCTGAAGCAGGCTTTTGCCCGCGCGGCGATCCTCTCGAACGAGAAATTCCGCGGCGTTCGTCTGTATGTCAGTGAAAACCAGCTGAAAATCACCGCCAATAACCCGGAACAGGAAGAAGCAGAAGAAATTCTTGATGTTTCTTACTCCGGCAGCGAAATGGAAATCGGCTTTAACGTCAGCTACGTGCTGGATGTGCTGAATGCGCTGAAGTGCGAAAACGTCCGTATTCTGCTGACCGACTCCGTTTCAAGCGTCCAGATTGAAGATGCAGCCAGTCAGAGCGCGGCTTACGTTGTCATGCCAATGCGTTTATAGAAAAGTATCGGGCTATCTTACTTGTTATTCTGGCTCCGGGCAGTGCTCGCAATCCTCACGTACTTCAGTACGCTCCGGTTGCTGTGCGCTGGCCGTAACCAGACTAACGGCGACGATAACGCCCTGGTTATGAGCTGATATGTCGCTTTCCCGACTTCTAATCAAAGACTTCCGCAATATTGAAAATGCGGATCTCGCTCTATCCCCTGGCTTTAACTTCCTGGTGGGTGCCAACGGCAGCGGTAAAACCAGCGTGCTGGAAGCTATCTATACGCTTGGCCACGGCCGGGCGTTTCGCAGTTTGCAGATTGGCCGGGTGATCCGTCACGAACAAGAGTCGTTTATTCTGCACGGACGTCTGCAGGGCGGCGAGCGTGAAGTCTCCATCGGCCTGACCAAAGATAAGCAGGGCGACAGCAAGGTGCGGATTGACGGCACCGATGGCCACAAGGTGGCGGAGCTGGCGCACCTGATGCCGATGCAGCTGATTACGCCTGAAGGGTTTACTTTACTCAACGGCGGCCCCAAATACAGAAGAGCCTTCCTTGACTGGGGATGCTTTCACAATGAAGCCGGGTTCTTTACCGCCTGGAGCAACCTCAAGCGCCTGCTGAAGCAGCGCAATGCCGCGTTGCGCCAGGTCAGTCGCTATGCTCAGATACGGCCCTGGGATCAGGAACTTATTCCGCTGGCGGAACAAATCAGCCGTTGGCGTGCCGAATATAGCGCCGCTATCGTCGAAGACATGGCGGATACCTGTAAGCAGTTTTTACCTGAATTCTCTCTGGCCTTCTCCTTCCAGCGCGGCTGGGAGAAAGAAACGGATTACTCCGAAGTGCTGGAGCGGAATTTCGAGCGTGACCGCATGCTGACCTACACCGCCCACGGCCCGCACAAAGCGGATTTCCGCATTCGTGCCGATGGCGCGCCGGTCGAAGATACCTTGTCACGTGGGCAGCTTAAACTCCTGATGTGCGCGCTACGACTGGCGCAGGGAGAGTTTCTAACCCGCGAAAGCGGAAGACGCTGTCTGTATCTGATAGATGATTTTGCCTCGGAACTGGACGACGCACGGCGCGGTCTGCTTGCCAGCCGCTTAAAAGCCACGCAGTCGCAGGTTTTCGTCAGCGCCATCAGCGCTGAACACGTAATGGACATGTCGGACAAAAATTCGAAGATGTTCACCGTGGAAAAGGGTAAAATAACGGATTAACCTAAGTTTAAATGAGCGAGAAACGTTGATGTCGAATTCTTATGACTCCTCCAGTATCAAAGTCCTGAAAGGGCTGGATGCGGTGCGTAAGCGCCCGGGTATGTATATCGGCGACACGGATGACGGCACCGGTCTGCACCACATGGTATTCGAGGTTGTGGATAACGCTATCGACGAAGCGCTCGCAGGTTACTGTAAAGATATCGTTGTCACCATCCATAGCGATAACTCCGTCTCCGTACAGGATGACGGACGCGGTATTCCGACCGGTATTCACCCGGAAGAGGGCGTATCGGCGGCAGAAGTCATCATGACCGTCCTGCACGCAGGCGGTAAATTCGATGATAACTCTTATAAAGTTTCCGGCGGCCTGCACGGCGTAGGCGTTTCCGTGGTTAACGCCCTGTCGCAGAAGCTGGAGCTGGTTATTCAGCGCGACAATAAAGTTCACCGTCAGATCTATGCGCACGGTGTGCCGCAGGCTCCGCTGGCAGTGACCGGTGAGACCGAAAAAACCGGCACCATGGTACGTTTCTGGCCAAGCTATGAAACCTTCACCAACGTTGTCGAGTTCGAATACGAGATCCTGGCAAAACGTCTGCGCGAGCTGTCGTTCCTGAACTCCGGGGTTTCTATCCGCCTGCGCGACAAGCGTGACGGTAAAGAAGACCATTTCCACTACGAAGGCGGCATCAAGGCGTTCGTTGAGTATCTCAATAAGAACAAAACGCCGATCCACCCGAATATCTTCTACTTCTCCACCGAAAAAGACGGTATTGGCGTCGAAGTGGCGCTGCAGTGGAACGACGGCTTCCAGGAAAACATCTACTGCTTCACCAACAACATCCCGCAGCGCGATGGCGGTACTCACCTTGCGGGCTTCCGCGCGGCGATGACCCGTACCCTGAACGCCTATATGGATAAAGAAGGCTACAGCAAAAAAGCCAAAGTCAGCGCCACCGGCGACGATGCGCGTGAAGGCCTGATTGCCGTTGTCTCCGTGAAGGTACCGGATCCGAAATTCTCCTCGCAGACCAAAGACAAACTGGTCTCCTCCGAGGTGAAAACCGCGGTTGAACAGCAGATGAATGAACTGCTGAACGAATACCTGCTGGAAAATCCGTCTGACGCGAAAATCGTGGTAGGCAAAATTATCGATGCGGCTCGCGCTCGTGAAGCCGCGCGTCGTGCACGTGAAATGACCCGTCGTAAAGGCGCGCTGGACCTGGCAGGCCTGCCGGGCAAACTGGCTGACTGTCAGGAACGTGACCCGGCGCTGTCCGAACTGTACCTCGTGGAAGGGGACTCCGCGGGCGGCTCTGCTAAGCAGGGTCGTAACCGTAAGAACCAGGCGATTCTGCCGCTGAAGGGTAAAATCCTCAACGTTGAGAAAGCCCGTTTCGACAAGATGCTCTCTTCTCAGGAAGTGGCGACGCTGATCACCGCCCTGGGCTGTGGTATCGGCCGTGACGAATACAACCCGGATAAGCTGCGCTATCACAGCATCATTATCATGACCGATGCGGACGTCGATGGCTCGCACATCCGTACGCTGCTGCTGACCTTCTTCTACCGTCAGATGCCGGAAATTGTTGAGCGTGGCCATGTCTACATTGCTCAGCCGCCGCTGTACAAAGTGAAGAAAGGCAAGCAGGAACAGTACATCAAAGACGACGAAGCGATGGACCAGTACCAGATTTCTATCGCTCTGGATGGCGCGACCCTGCACACCAACGCCAGCGCGCCAGCACTGGCCGGCGAAGCGTTAGAAAAACTGGTAGCCGAATTCAACGGCACGCAGAAAATGATTGTTCGCATGGAGCGTCGCTTCCCGAAATCACTGCTGAAAGAGCTGATTTACCAGCCAACGCTGAACGAAGCCGACCTCTCTGATGAGCAGATCGTGACCCGTTGGGTGAACGCGCTGGTGAGCGATCTGAATGAAAAAGAGCAGCACGGTAGCCAGTGGAAGTTCGATATTCACGAAAATACCGAACTGCAGCTGTTCGAACCGATTATCCGCGTGCGTACTCACGGCGTAGACACCGACTATCCGTTGGATCACGAGTTTGTCACCGGCGGCGAATATCGTCGTATCTGTGCCCTGGGTGAGAAACTGCGCGGTCTGATCGAAGACGACGCGTTTATCGAACGTGGCGAGCGCCGTCAGCCGGTTGCCAGCTTTGAGCAGGCGCTGGAGTGGCTGGTTAAAGAGTCCCGCCGCGGCCTGTCTATCCAGCGCTATAAAGGTCTGGGCGAGATGAACCCGGATCAGCTGTGGGAAACCACCATGGATCCGGACAGCCGTCGCATGCTGCGCGTGACCGTGAAGGATGCGATTGCCGCCGACCAGCTGTTCACCACCCTGATGGGTGATGCCGTTGAACCACGTCGTGCCTTTATCGAAGAGAACGCCCTGAAAGCGGCGAATATCGATATTTAATCGTTGCGATAGGGTCATACTCAGGCCGCGCGTTCAGCGCGGCTTTTTTATGGGCGCGGGTCAGGATCCAGCGACATCACTGCCGGCAAGCGACTCACCAGCCTGTCGATGGCTATTCTCACCCTCAGGGGCAAATGTGCCGTTTGTTGCCAGACGGCATGAACGGGGAAGCGCACATCAGCTGCCTGCTTGAACAGCGGGACGAGTTTTCCATTTTGCAGGTCCTGGCGCACCATCCAGCAGGGCAACCATGCTATGCCGTGTCCGGCCAGCGCGGCGTCGCAGATCGCCTGTAAATCATCCATATTCAGTGATGACCGGGGCACGATTGTGTGCGGCGTTCCTTCGTTATCCGCAAGTTGCCAGGGCAAAACCCGACCGGCGCGCAGATAGTTGATGGCCGAATGCTGATGTAAATCGGCAATGGTGTGTGGCTGGCCGTGATTCATCAGATAATCCGGCGCGGCGCACAGCACCATTCTGTGTTCCCCCAGCCTTCTGGCGGCCAGCACGGTGCTGTCTGCCAGTGCGCCATTGCGCACCGCCATATCAAACCCTTCCTCGATGAGATCCACCACCCGGTCGCTGAATGACATTTCCAGCTCAAGCCCCGGATGTTCCTGTGCCAGCTCAATTAACAGCGGCGCGATGCACTGACGACCAAACAGCATGGGCATCGCGACACGCAGGCGGCCACGCACCTGCTGTTTCCCGGTTTCCAGCAGCGATTCGGCACCACGAATCTCCTCCAGCGCGCGCAGGCAGTGCTCATAAAACAGTGCGCCGCTATCCGTCAGGCTCTGGCTGCGTGTTGTGCGTTGAAACAGACGCACCTCCAGCCGCTCTTCAAGCCGGGCGATGCTCTTGCCCACCGCCGAACGAGATAAGTGCAGACGAATTGCCGCCTGCGCAAAACTTCCCGCCTCAACGGCGGCCACGAAAACGGGAATATCCTTCAGCGTATCGGTCATAGATTGTATCGATTTTGGCGTCAATGATGGGAAAAGTTATCGCCACTGGCGACGGTTAGTCAACGCTAAACTGTCGCTACTGAAGCCTTTTGATGGCAGGAGAAAAACGATGACAGAGACAATGCAACGCTGGTCAATGAACGCCCTTGGGCGCGAGAATCTCAGACTCATTCAGGAGCCGGTTCCCCGGCCTGGCCCCGGTGAAGTGCGCGTGCGCGTGAACGCCGTCGCGCTCAACTATCGCGATAAAATGGTCATTGAAGGCACTATGCCGATTTCACTTTCCTTCCCCTTTACGCCAGCGTCGGATATGGCGGGCGTGGTGGAGAGTACGGGGGCGGGCGTCACGCGTTTTAAATCCGGCGATCGCGTTATCTCGACCTTCTTCCCTGAGTGGATCGACGGCAAGCCGGTCGCGGACGCACGCCACCTGCCCTATAAAACGCTTGGGGGTTACTTCCAGGGCATGCTGGCTGAATACGTGATTGTGAATGAAAACGGGCTGGTGGCTGCCCCGCAAATGCTGGATGACGCTGAGGCCAGCACCTTACCTTGCGCAGGGCTTACCGCCTGGTTCGCGCTGGTGGAACGCGGGAATTTACGCGCCGGCCAGTCGGTGCTGGTGCAAGGCACCGGAGGGGTTGCGATATTCGCTCTGCAAATTGCAAAAGCGCAGGGGGCAGAGGTTTTTGTCACCTCCGGCAGCGATGAAAAGCTGGCGCAGGCCAAAAAGCTCGGCGCCGATCACGGCATTAACCGACTCAAAGGCGACTGGGCAGAAGAGATATATCAGCTGACCGACGATCGCGGTATCGACCATATTATCGAAACCGTCGGCGGGGAGAACCTGAGGCATTCCCTGCGAGCCGTTGCCGTTCATGGTCGCATATCGGTGATTGGCGTTCTGGGCGGGAGTGAAATCTCGCTGCCAGCCAGCGAGCTGTTGCTGAAATCGCCGGTTATTCAGGGAATTGGGGTTGGGCACCGCCGCGCGCTGGAAGATTTCGTCCGCGCCGTTGAGGTGACCGGGTTGAAACCGGTGATCGAGCAGCGCTACCGCTTTAACCAGCTTGAACAGGCGCTTGAACATCTCGATCGTGGGGCGTTTGGTAAAATCGTCCTCACCCGCGAGTGAGCCAGGTTCCCCAGGACGGGCGTAAAAGGGGTGTTTTTGCTGCGCAATGTAGCTCTATTTTTGCGAGCTTAATCGCGTTAGCATGAGGTAGCACTCATTTATCCTGGGGATCTCATGGCTATCAAACTTATTGCAATCGATATGGACGGCACGCTGCTGCTGCCTGACCATACCATCTCTCCTGCAGTGAAAGCGGCGATTGCCGCAGCACGCGCACGCGGCGTCAATGTGGTACTGACCACCGGGCGCCCGTATGCCGGAGTTCACAGCTATCTGAAAGAACTGCAGATGGAACAGCCGGGAGACTACTGCATCACCTACAACGGTGCGCTGGTACAGAAAGCGAGCGACGGCAGCACCGTGGCGCAAACGGCGCTGAGCTATGACGACTACCGCTATCTCGAGCAGCTCTCCCGTGACGTGGGGTCGCATTTTCATGCCCTTGACCGCAATACGCTGTACACCGCCAACCGCGATGTCAGCTACTACACGGTGCATGAATCCTATGTCGCGACGATCCCGCTGGTCTTCTGCGAAGCCGAAAATATGGACTCGAACATCCAGCTGCTGAAGGTGATGATGATCGATGAGCCGGCGATCCTCGACCAGGCTATTGCCCGCATCCCGGCGGAAGTGAAAGAGAAATATACCGTGCTGAAAAGCGCGCCATACTTCCTCGAAATCCTCGATAAACGCGTCAATAAAGGGACCGGCGTGAAATCGCTGGCCGACGCGCTGAATATCAAGCAGGACGAGATCATGGCGATTGGCGATCAGGAAAATGACATTGCGATGATTGAGTTCGCTGGCGTCGGCGTGGCGATGGACAACGCCATCCCAACGGTGAAAGAAGCTGCAAACTTTATTACTAAATCGAACCTGGAAGATGGCGTGGCCTGGGCGATTGAGAAGTACGTATTATCCTGACCGAACTTTCAGGCCCGGCAGCTCCGGGCCTGAAAACCCGCCGATGGTGCGTAAAATGAATCACTTAGGTCCTTTTTTTGCACTGAAAGGGGGAAATCCGCACTTATCCCTTCCCTTGATGACGACGAATTCTATAAGCTTTCCTGTTTAACGTTCGACGACCCCATTTCTGCTCCGAAAGAGTCAGGCTGGATGCCAGCTATACTCAAATTCGACTCTATCTTGCTTTACTGGCCGTCACCATTTTTTATCTCTGGAGAGCATCGTTGTTGAGCACGCTGCGTAGCGTCATTCTGTGTTGCATTACATGCTCGTTTATCGGGCAGGTTCAGGCGCAGGCCCTTAACCGGGAGCAGATTGACGACTGGCTAAAACGGCTGGGCGCCAGCGACAAATTTGATGCCTCCAAAGGTATCGACTGGGGCGTGATGCCTGGTCCGTTTTATACGCCGGAATTAGGCCTCGGGATCGGAACCGCGGTGGTCGGTATGTACCGGCCTGACCCCAATGACACCCTCAGTCAAAACTCGACCTTAACGCTCAGCGGCTATGCCAGCTCTACCGGCGCCTTCGGCGTCAGCGTCAAGAATTACGCCTTTTTTGCTGACGATCGCTGGCGTATTTTTCTTGAAGGCTCGCTGGCCAATACGCCCACCTACTACTGGGGTCAGGGCTTCGCCGCCGCCGATAATGACGGCGACAAAGAGAAATATACCGCTCAGGTGCTGACGCTGCGCCCCACGGTCTATCGCCAGCTGGTGGACAACGTATATCTTGGGGTTGGCTGGTCGCTGGCGGCCCAGAATGCCGACGAAATGGACCGGGAAGATCTGCCGAAAATAGAAAGTACCCCTCAGGGGCCGTCGGTCTTCAGTTCTGGCGTCAGCATTGATTTAACCTGGGACGACCGCGATTTTGTCCCCAACCCGCGTCAGGGCCAGTACGCCGATCTGCGGTATACCCACTACGCGCCGGGCCTCGGGAGCGACACCCGATTTGACGAATTCCATCTGCACTACAGCCGCTACACCGCGCTCAGCGACAAAAGCGTGCTGGCCTGGGAGGCCGACGGGGTCTTTACCCAGGGCGATGTGCCGTGGAGCATGCTCCCGCTGCTGGGCAGCGATGAACGTATGCGCGGCTACTATCAGGGGCGCTATCGCGATAAAAACGTATTCAGCTCGCAGCTGGAGTATCGCCGTCAGCTAACCTGGCGCCACGGCATTGTTGCCTGGGTGGGCGCCGGAACGATGGGGCCGTCCGTCGATACGCTTAATGATGGCCGCTGGCTACCGACGGCGGGCGTTGGCTATCGTTTTGAATTTAAACCTAAGGTGAATATCCGCCTCGACTATGGCATTGGCAAAGGCAGCAGCGGCTTTTACTTCCAGGTCGGCGAGGCCTTCTGACCGCCATTTCCCACCAATCTTCTGACGTCCCCCTCCGACAGCGCTCTCCGATGCGCTGTTTTTTTATCTTATCAATTGTTCTTTTTGTGATCTAAATTGTAGTACAACATAATCAATTGGTACTACTATCTGTCGCATCAGATAAATAAAGGTGTCATGTTTGTACTGCAAAGGTGAGGCGAAAACCGCCAGTCAGAGTAAAGTAAGGCGACGTCATCTCTTAAAGGACATGCCATGAACCTGACCAAAACCGACCGCATCATCATGACGCTGGGCCGCCAGATTGTTGGGGGCAAATACGTTCCCGGTTCCGCGCTGCCGGCAGAGGCCGAGCTGTGTGAAGAGTTTGAAACCTCGCGCAACATCATTCGCGAAGTGTTTCGTTCTTTGATGGCGAAACGGCTGATTGAAATGAAACGCTATCGCGGGGCGTTTGTCGCGCCGCGTAACCACTGGAATTACCTGGATACCGAAGTCCTGCAGTGGGTACTGGAACACGATTATGACCCGCGCCTGATTGGCGCCATGAGCGAAGTACGAAACCTGGTGGAGCCGGCCATCGCTCGTTGGGCGGCGGAGCGGGCAACTTCCAGCGATCTGGCGCAAATAGAAGAAGCGCTTAACGACATGATCGCCAATAACCAGGACCGTGATGCGTTTAACGAAGCCGATATTCGTTATCACGAGGCGGTACTGCAATCGGTCCATAACCCGGTGCTCCAGCAACTGACGGTAGCCATCAGCTCATTACAGCGAGCGGTGTTTGAACGGACCTGGATGGGCGATGAGGGCAATATGCCGAAAACGCTCCAGGAACATAAGGCGCTGTTTGATGCCATCCGGCATCAGGATAGCGAAGCGGCAGAGCAGGCGGCGCTCACCATGATCGCCAGCTCAACACGAAGGCTGAAGGAAATCACATGATATCTCGCTACATCGCAATAGACTGGGGTTCGACCAATCTGCGCGCCTGGCTTTATCAGGGCGAAAAATGCCTGGAAAGCAGGCAATCAGAAGCAGGCGTCACCCGCCTGAATGGCAAATCCCCGGCCGCGGTGTTGAGTGAGATAACCGAAAACTGGCGCGAAGGCGCCACTCCGGTAGTGATGGCGGGAATGGTCGGCAGTAATGTCGGCTGGAAGGTTGCGCCCTACCTGCCGGTTCCCGTTCATTTCTCGGCAATTGGCCAACAGTTAACCGCTGTTGGCGACAATATCTGGATTATTCCCGGGCTGTGCGTCTCTGAAGATAACAACCACAACGTCATGCGTGGCGAAGAGACCCAGCTGCTCGGGGCCCAGGCGCTTGCCCCTTCTTCTGTCTATGTGATGCCCGGCACCCACTGCAAATGGGTGCAGGCCGACCGCCAGCAAATCCACCATTTCCGCACCGTGATGACCGGTGAACTGCATCACCTGCTGTTGAGCCACTCGCTGATTGGCGCCGGGCTGCCGCCGCAAGTTGCGGCACCGGAAGCATTTCACGCCGGACTCGAACGCGGGCTGGCCTCGCCTGACCTGCTGGCCCGGCTGTTTGAAGTGCGGGCGGCGCATGTCCTGGGGGCGCTCCCGCGTGAACAGGTGAGCGAGTTTCTCTCCGGGCTGCTGATTGGCGCGGAAGTCGCCACCCTCAGCGAGCGCTTTGCCGGGCAGCAGGCGATAACGCTGGTTGCCGGATCGACGCTGACCGCCCGCTACGCTCAGGCGTTTCATGCCATGGGGCGCGATGTCGCCACCATTGACGGCGATACGGCCTTTCAGGCGGGCATACGCTTCCTGATCCAGTCCGCCCCGGTGCTGGCGACCCGCTCAGCGGAATGATTTTGTGTAACTAAGGAGCATCGTATATGCAGTGGCAAACTAAGCTTCCGCTGATCGCAATTCTGCGCGGCGTAACGCCGGAAGAGGCATTGGCGCACGTTGGCGCGGTGATCGACGCCGGGTTCGACGCCGTTGAGATCCCGCTGAATTCCCCCCGCTGGCAGCAGAGCATTCCGGCCATTGTCGAGGCCTACGGTTCGCGGGCGCTGATTGGCGCAGGCACCGTGCTCCAGCCGGAGCAGGTTGATGAACTGGCAAAAATGGGCTGCCGGCTGATCGTGACGCCGAACATTCAGGCCGAGGTGATTCGCCGCGCGGTGGGTTACGGCATGACCGTCTGCCCGGGCTGCGCGACGGCGACGGAAGCATTTACCGCCCTGGATGCCGGCGCGCAGGCGTTAAAAGTGTTCCCTTCATCCGCCTTTGGCCCGGAGTACATCAAGGCGCTGAAAGCCGTGTTACCGCCGGAGGTTCCGGTGTTCGCCGTGGGCGGCGTGACGCCAGAGAATCTGGCGCAATGGATGAAGGCCGGCTGTGTCGGCGCCGGGCTGGGCAGCGATCTGTATCGTGCCGGGCAGTCCGTCGAACGGACCGTACAGCAGGCAACAGCATTTGTTAAAGCGTATCGAGAGGCAGTGCAATGAAAATAACCAAAATCACCACGTACCGTTTACCTCCGCGTTGGATGTTCCTGAAAATCGAAACCGATGAAGGCGTGGTCGGCTGGGGCGAACCGGTCATTGAAGGGCGCGCGCGTACCGTTGAAGCGGCGGTCCACGAGCTGAGCGACTATCTCATTGGTCAGGACCCGGCGCGAATTAACGACCTGTGGCAGGTGATGTACCGCGGCGGATTTTATCGTGGCGGCCCGATTCTGATGAGCGCAATTGCCGGGATCGATCAGGCATTGTGGGATATCAAAGGCAAGGTGTTGAACGCCCCGGTGTGGCAGCTGATGGGCGGCCTGGTGCGCGATAAAATCAAAGCCTACAGCTGGGTAGGGGGCGATCGTCCTGCAGAAGTCATTGACGGTATTAAAAAGCTGCGCGGCATCGGCTTTGATACGTTCAAATTAAACGGCTGCGAAGAGATGGGCGTAATCGATAATTCTCGCGCGGTCGATGCTGCGGTCAATACCGTCGCACAAATTCGCGAAGCTTTCGGCAGCGATATTGAGTTTGGCCTCGATTTTCATGGCCGCGTCAGTGCGCCAATGGCCAAAGTCTTAATTAAAGAGCTGGAACCCTATCGTCCGTTATTTATTGAAGAGCCGGTACTGGCGGAGCAGGCAGAATATTATCCGAAGCTGGCAGCACAAACCCATATTCCAATTGCGGCCGGTGAACGGATGTTCTCGCGATTCGAATTTAAACGGGTGCTGGAAGCCGGCGGCCTGGCGATTTTACAGCCGGACCTGTCGCACGCCGGCGGTATTACCGAGTGCTATAAAATTGCCGGAATGGCGGAAGCCTACGATGTGGCGCTGGCACCACACTGTCCGTTGGGACCGATCGCTCTGGCGGCCTGCCTGCACATCGATTTCGTCTCTCGTAATGCGGTCCTCCAGGAGCAGAGTATGGGCATTCACTACAACAAGGGCGCGGAACTGCTCGACTTTGTAAAAAATAAAGAGGACTTCAACATGGAAGGCGGCTTCTTTAAACCGCTCATGAAACCAGGGCTTGGCGTGGAGATCGATGAAGCGCGGGTGATTGAGCTAAGTGAAAATGCGCCGGACTGGCGTAATCCTTTGTGGCGGCATGCGGATGGTTCTGTCGCGGAATGGTAAATGCGCGTCATATTTCGCACTGGTGATGCGTTGGCTGCGTTTTCTTACCCCAGTCACATACTTTAGTATGCTCCAGGGGATGCGAAAAACTTGCCGCCTTTCCCCGGCACGAACTATTTAGCGCATTGCAGTCAGGTTATTAATAAAAATTTTAAACACACCCTCTGTAAACTACAGGGCATGGTGAGCGGCTTCGCTATGCCCAAAATCTGGAGACAGATTACGATGGATATTTCAGTTACCGCTGTAAAACCCGGGCGTCGCCGCTATTTGACGCTGATTATGATCTTTATTACCGTCGTTATTTGCTATGTCGACCGCGCCAATCTGGCGGTGGCATCCGTCCATATTCAGGAAGAATTTGGCATCACCAAAGCGCAAATGGGTTATGTATTCTCGGCCTTTGCCTGGCTGTATACGCTCTGCCAGATCCCAGGCGGCTGGTTCCTTGACCGCGTGGGTTCGCGTCTGACCTACTTTATCGCCATTATGGGCTGGTCGGTGGCGACGTTATTCCAGGGCTTTGCCACCGGTCTGATGTCGCTGATTGGCCTGCGGGCGATTACCGGGATTTTTGAAGCGCCGGCCTTCCCGACCAATAACCGCATGGTCACCAGCTGGTTCCCGGAACATGAACGCGCCTCTGCCGTTGGCTTTTACACCTCCGGGCAGTTTGTCGGGCTGGCGTTCCTCACTCCGCTGCTGATCTGGATTCAGGAGATGCTGAGCTGGCACTGGGTATTTATCGTGACCGGCGGCATCGGCATTATCTGGTCGCTGATCTGGTTTAAGGTCTATCAGCCGCCGCGTCAGACCAAAAATATCAGCAAAGCTGAGCTGGATTACATCCGTGATGGCGGTGGCCTGGTGGATGGCGATGCGCCGGTGAATAAAGCATCCCGCCAGCCGTTAACCAAAGCGGACTGGAAGCTGGTCTTCCACCGTAAGCTGGTAGGAGTTTATATCGGGCAGTTCGCGGTGGCGTCCACGCTGTGGTTCTTCCTGACCTGGTTCCCGAACTACCTGACGCAGGAAAAAGGCATCACCGCGCTGAAAGCCGGTTTCATGACCACGGTGCCGTTCCTGGCCGCCTTTGTTGGCGTGCTGCTCTCAGGATGGCTGGCGGACCGGCTGGTGAAAAAAGGCTTCTCGCTGGGCGTGGCGCGTAAAACGCCGATTATCTGCGGCCTGCTGATCTCGACCTGCATTATGGGCGCGAACTACACCAATGACCCGGTGTGGATCATGGTGCTGATGGCGCTGGCATTCTTCGGTAACGGTTTTGCGTCGATTACCTGGTCGCTGGTTTCGTCCCTGGCCCCGATGCGCCTGATTGGCCTGACCGGTGGGGTATTTAACTTTATTGGTGGCCTCGGCGGCATCACCGTGCCGCTGGTGATCGGTTACCTGGCACAGGATTACGGTTTTGCCCCGGCGCTGACCTACATCGCGGTGATTGCCCTGATCGGCGCGCTTTCCTACATCCTGCTGGTGGGCGATGTTAAACGTGTAGGCTAAGTCTTCCCGATGCAATACCCTGATGCGATGGTTGTTCATCAGGGTATATACCCGTCATACTCCAAGTTGCATGTGCATTGGCTGTCCTCGCTCACCCAGTCACTTACTTGAGTAAGCGCCAGGGGATCCCCTGCGTTGCCGCCTTCCTGCAACTCGAATTATTTAGGGTATCCCATGAAGCAAGTTACTTTTTCTGCACGTAATCATCAGCTTACCAATACCCGCACCTGGACGGCGGATAGCCAGTGGCTGGTCTTTGATGTTCGACCGTCAGGTGCGTCTTTTACCGGTGAGACTATTGAACGCGTCAATGTGCAAACCGGCGTCGTCGAAACGCTTTATCGCGCCGACCATGGCGCCCATGTTGGCGTCGTCACCGTACATCCATCGGCCGATAAATATGTCTTTATTCATGGCCCCGAGCGCCCGGATGAGCACTGGCAGTACGATTTCCACCATCGTCGCGGCGTGGTGACGTCTCAGGGAGAGACGCACAATCTTGACGCGATGGATATCACCGCCCCCTATACGCCCGGCGCGTTGCGCGGCGGCAGCCACGTCCATGTTTACAGCCCGGACGGACAAGCGGTGAGCTTTACCTATAACGATCATGTGCTTCATGAACGCTCAGCCGCGCTGGATCTACGCAACGTTGGCGTCGCGGTGCCCTATGGTCCGGTCATTCCTCAGGGGCAGCATCCGCGGGAGTATGGCGGTAGCCACTGGTGCGTGCTGGTGAGTCGGACCACGCCAACGCCGGTGCCGGGCAGCGATGAGATTAACCGTGCGTATGAAGAAGGCTGGGTGGGGAACCATGCGCTGGCGTTTATTGGCGATACGTTGTCGCTCAAGGGCGAAAAAATTCCGGAGTTGTTCATTGTGTCATTGCCGATGAGCGAGCAGGGCTGGAAGCAGGCGGGAGACGCGCCGCTGGCGGGCACTGACGCCACTCTGCCGGCCCCGCCAGCCGGGGTGATGCAACGCCGTTTAACCTTTACTCATCAGCGCCGCTATCCGGGGCTGGCCATGACGCCGCGACATTGGGTACGGGCCAATCCGCAGGCGACGCAGATAGCCTTTTTGATGCGGGATCAGGCGGGAGTGGTTCAGCTGTGGCTGATTTCGCCGCAGGGCGACAATCTGCGTCAGCTCACCCATAACGTGAATGACATTCAGTCGGCCTTTAACTGGCACCCGTCAGGGGAATGGCTGGGGTTCGTGCTGGATAACCGCGTGGCTATTTGTCATGCCCAAAGTGGGGAAATCTCATTTTTGACTGCCGATCATGAAAACCCACCGTCAGCAGATGCTGTGGTGTTTTCACCGGACGGGAAGCATCTTGCCTGGATGCAGGATACGGGCGGCTATCGTCAGCTGTGGATAACTGAGGTCGCGTTTTAGATCAGGGTAATGGCATGTCCGCTGGCGGGATCACTGAGTTGGTCGCCAGCGTCGCTTTCTCACTTTTTTCCACGCGCGATTTTATCGAGCTATCGGTGCGGAACATGTCCCACGGCAACAGCAAGGTGTCCATCACTGCAGTGAAGGGCATATCCAGTACCACCAGGGATTTGGTTCCCCAGTTGGCATCTTCGTTACCCAGCATCTGCGCGCTGGCACGGGTTCCCGGATAGGTGCCTTCCTTGCCGCCGGTATGTGACATCACGCTGGAGCAACCGCCTAAACCCACAACTCCGCTGAACAGTAACAGCTTTAACAGACCGCTTTTCATCATTCTTCCATCGTAGTGTCGGGCATTGAGATAACCTTCACATCGGTTATATCGAGCCATCCCGAGAATGCCTAGCGTTATTGCGCTGCACTGTGGCAGCCATCGCATTTTGCCTTTTGTGCTTTCCACCCAGTCTAAGCAATCAGCAGGAAACTGCAAAAAAAATTGGTTTAACGCGCTTGAAAACGTCGGGATAAACCACATTTTAAGAATGTAACCCGATGAGGAGTACGCCTGCGGGGTATTCCGGGTAATAACGACCTGTCCATGATGGAAGGTCAACCACTCTCGCTGATTTCAGGAGCTATTTGTTATGCGTAATTTCGATCTCTCTCCGCTGTATCGTTCTGCTATTGGTTTTGACCGCCTTTTCAATCTGTTAGAAAACAATCAGAGCCAGAGCAATGGCGGCTACCCTCCGTACAACGTTGAGCTGGTAGATGAAAACCATTACCGCATTGCTATCGCCGTGGCCGGTTTCGCCGAGAGCGAACTGGAGATCACCGCGCAGGATAATCTGCTGATTGTCAAAGGCGCCCACGCGGACGAGCAGAAAGAGCGGACCTATCTTTATCAGGGCATTGCGGAGCGCAACTTTGAGCGCAAATTCCAGATCGCGGAAAACATCCATATCCGCGGCGCAAACCTGGTAAATGGCCTGCTGTACATCGAACTGGAACGCGTGATCCCAGAAGCGGACAAACCGCGTCGTATCGAAATTAACTAAGTCGTTTGGGCCGCACGCGCTGCGGCCTGATAACAACCCAAATATGCCTGCCGTCAGGGGGCACATGCGAATCCACGGGATTTGCAGATATTCACTCGCTTCTTAGAAGGAGAAACACCTATGCGTAACTACGATTTATCCCCGCTGCTGCGTCAATGGATCGGTTTTGACAAACTGGCCAACGCGCTTCAAACCACCAGCGAAAGCCAGAGCTTCCCGCCGTACAACATTGAAAAAAGTGACGATAACCACTATCGCATCACCCTTGCGCTGGCAGGGTTCCGTCAGGAAGATCTGGATATTCAGCTGGAAGGCACGCGTCTGAGCGTCAAAGGGACGCCGCAGCAGGCTGACAAAGAGACAAAATGGCTGCATCAAGGGCTGGTCAGCCAGGCCTTTAGCCTGAGCTTCACCCTGGCAGAAAATATGGAAGTCTCCGGCGCCACGTTCAATAACGGGCTGCTGCACATTGAGTTAACCCGTAACGAGCCGGAAGTGGTTATCCCGCAGCGCATCGCGATTAGCGAGCGCCCGGCACTCAACAGCTAATACGACCATTTCCTATAAAGCCCCGATTCTCGGGGCTTTTTTTTGCACGCTAATCCCGAAGATTCACGATTAAGCCAGCGCGCTACGTCGTTCCGATGACCCGCTGATTATTGTGCGCCAGGCTGCATACAGACCCTGAGGCTTAGGCCATAATCCCTGATGTTGATGGTGTTATTCACAGGGAGCAGGCGATGAGTGATATAGCATTGACCGTCAGCGTACTGGCGCTGGTGGCGGTTGTCGGGTTGTGGATCGGCAGTGTCAAAATCCGCGGCGTCGGGTTTGGGATTGGCGGTGTGCTATTTGGCGGCATTATCGTTGGCCACTTTGTGGATCAGGCGGGGATTGCCCTCAGCAACCCGATGCTCCACTTCATCCAGGAATTTGGCCTGATCCTCTTCGTCTATACCATCGGTATTCAGGTGGGGCCGGGGTTCTTCGCCTCGCTTCGCGTCTCCGGGCTGCGGCTTAACCTCTTCGCTATCCTGATTGTCATCCTCGGCGGGCTGGTCACCGCCATACTGCACAAGCTTTTTCAGATCCCGCTGCCGGTGGTGCTGGGGATTTTCTCCGGCGCGGTGACCAACACCCCTGCGCTCGGGGCCGGGCAGCAGATTCTGCGCGACCTTGGCGTACCGTTCGACGTGGTCGATCAGATGGGGATGAGCTACGCCATGGCCTATCCGTTCGGCATCTGCGGGATTTTGCTGACCATGTGGCTGGTGCGCCTGTTCTTTCGCATTAACGTTGAAAAAGAGGCCCAACAGTTTGATGAAAGCAGCGGAAACGGCCACTCGGCGCTGCAAACCATCAACGTCCGCGTTGAGAACCCCAACCTGAATAATATGGCGATTCAGGACGTGCCGATGCTCAATAGCGACAAGCTGATTTGCTCTCGCCTCAAGCGCGATGAGCTGCTGATGGTGCCCGCGCCGACCACCCTCATTCAGACCGGCGACCTCCTGCACCTGGTGGGGCACCCGGCGGATTTACATAACGCGCAGCTGGTCATCGGAATGGAAGTGGCAACCTCCCTTTCAACCCGTGGTACCGACCTGAAAGTTGAACGGGTGGTGGTGACCAACGAGAAAGTGCTAGGCAAGCGAATCCGCGACCTGCATTTTAAACAGCGCTATGACGTGGTGATTTCGCGCCTCAATCGTGCCGGGGTGGAGCTGGTGGCCAGCAGCAATGCCAGCCTGCAGTTTGGCGATATCCTCAACCTGGTGGGACGCCCGGAAGCGATTGACGCGGTGGCCGCCGAACTGGGCAACGCCCAGCAAAAACTGCAGCAGGTGCAGATGCTGCCGGTCTTTATCGGCATCGGTCTGGGGGTGCTGCTTGGCTCAGTGCCGCTGTTTATTCCCGGCTTCCCGGTGGCGTTGAAGCTGGGGCTGGCCGGCGGGCCGCTGATTATGGCGCTGATCCTCGGGCGAATCGGCAGCATCGGCAAGCTCTACTGGTTTATGCCGCCGAGCGCCAACCTGGCGCTGCGTGAACTGGGGATCGTGCTGTTCCTCGCGGTGGTTGGGCTGAAGTCCGGCGGCGATTTTGTCGCCACGCTGACGGAAGGCGACGGGGTCAGCTGGATTGCCTACGGCATTTTTATTACCGCCATACCGCTGCTGACGGTGGGGATCCTGGCGCGATTGCTGATGAAGATGAACTATCTGACCCTGTGCGGCATGCTGGCCGGTTCGATGACCGACCCGCCAGCGCTGGCTTTCGCCAACAACCTGCACGCCACCAGCGGCGCGGCGGCGCTATCTTATGCCACGGTCTACCCGCTGGTGATGTTTTTACGCATTATCACGCCGCAGCTACTGGCCGTGTTGTTCTGGGGGATGAGTTAGCGGGGTATCCAGGTGGGCGCGCCGCAGATGGTAGTCCACCTGATATTCGCTGGCGTTACGGAACATCACCGAATAGTTGAGAAACTCGCCGCTATCGCTATAAGACAGGGAGGTAATACGCAGCAGCGGCGTCTGCTCCTGCACGTTCATCGACCGGGCCAGCTGCTTGTCGGCGAGGACCGGCGTCAGGCTCTCGTAGTTACCGCTGATGGTGATCCCGCACTCTTTCTCAATGTAATCAAATTTCGACCCCTCCAGGTGGATTAGCGACAGGTTGCGGAACAGTTTGACCGGCATATAGCTGTCCTCCAGCATCAGCGGTTTTCCGTCCACGTAGCGCACCCGGCGCGAGAAGTAGATCCGCTCGTTAATCTGGATGCGCAGCTGGCTGGCGATAGCCGGTGGCGCCGGCATCACTTCGAAGATCAACACCTGGCTCACCACCTCTTTCCCCTGTTTATGCAGCACTTCGGCAAGCCCGGTGAGGTTGGTGGTCTCGTGGTGCACGTCTTTGCGGGCGACATAGGTCCCTGAGCCATGACGCCGCACCACCAGCCCCCAGCTAATCAGCAGCTCGATTGCCTTACGGATGGTCATCCGCGCCACGCCGAACTCTTCCGCCAGCTTTTTCTCACCCGGAAGCGGACTGCCGATATTGAAATCGGAGGAATTCAGCCGAAGGCGCAATCTGTCTGCAATAGATTTGTAGATCACCAGTAGACCTCTGTCCCGCTTTTTTAACGGTGTGTGAATGGATAGAAGTGGTCAAAAAATACACTTAATACAGCAAGCTATGAAGTGGCGTCCCCAAAGCGATGGTCAGCGTTATTCATCATGTCTATTTTTAACACCAAAAGTAGACAACATTGCTGTAATTAAAACCATGAAAGCGATCACGAATCGCAGCGCCATTGCATGTCGCCAGTCCAGTAAATTCCTATTCTCGCTTTAGGCCGATACTCAAGACAAATAAGGCCTCTTACCCTACTGGTTGCTCTATGAGGATTTTAAAATGCTCAGTCAAATACAACGTTTTGGCGGCGCCATGTTTACCCCGGTTTTACTCTTTCCTTTCGCCGGGATCGTGGTCGGTATTGCCATTATGCTGCGCAACCCGATGTTCGTCGGTGAAGCGCTGACCGCTCCTGATAGTTTATTTGCGCAAATTGTTCACATTATTGAAGAAGGCGGCTGGACTGTATTTCGTAATATGCCGCTGATTTTTGCCGTTGGCTTACCCATTGGTCTTGCAAAGCAGGCTCAGGGCCGCGCCTGTCTGGCGGTACTGGTGAGTTTCCTGACCTGGAACTACTTCATTAATGCCATGGGGATGACCTGGGGGCATTTTTTCGGCGTCGACTTTACGGCTGACCCGACCGCCGGAAGCGGCCTGACGATGATCGCCGGTATTAAAACACTGGATACCAGTATTATCGGTGCGATCGTTATTTCCGGGATCGTCACGGCACTCCATAACCGCTATTTTGATAAACCGCTGCCGGTTTTCCTCGGTATTTTCCAGGGCTCCTCGTTTGTCGTCATTGTGGCCTTCCTGGCGATGATCCCCTGCGCCTGGTTAACGTTATTGGGTTGGCCAAAAGTGCAGATGGGCATTGAGTCTCTGCAGGCATTTTTACGCTCAGCCGGGGCGCTGGGAGTCTGGGTCTATATTTTCCTTGAGCGTATTCTGATCCCAACCGGCCTGCATCACTTTGTCTACGGACCGTTTATTTTCGGCCCGGCGGTGGTGGAAGGCGGCATCCAGGTGTACTGGGCGCAACATCTGCAGGAATTCAGCCAGAGCACTGAACCGCTGAAAGCCCTGTTCCCGGAAGGCGGCTTCGCCCTGCATGGCAACTCCAAAGTCTTTGGTTCCGTCGGGATTGCGCTGGCGCTCTACTTTACCGCCGCACCTGAAAACCGCGTCAAGGTGGCCGGCCTGCTGATCCCGGCGACGCTGACCGCGATGCTGGTGGGGATTACCGAGCCGCTGGAGTTCACCTTCCTGTTTATCTCTCCACTGCTGTTTGCCGTCCATGCGGTGCTGGCCGCGACCATGGCAACGGTGATGTATATGTGCGGGGTCGTCGGCAACTTTGGCGGCGGTCTGCTGGACCAGTTCCTGCCGCAAAACTGGATCCCGATGTTCCACAACCACGCTTCGATGATGTTCATCCAGATCGGTATCGGGGTGTGCTTCACCGCGATCTACTTCGTTATCTTCCGCAGCCTGATCCTGCATTTCAACCTGAAGACCCCGGGCCGCGAAGAGAGCGAAATCAAACTCTACAGCAAAGCGGATTATCAAGCGGCGCGCGGCAAGACCAGCGCGGCAGGCGCGACGGAATCCAAATTAGGCCAGGCCGCAGGTTTCCTGCAGGCGCTGGGCGGCGCGAGCAACATCGAAAGCGTCAACAACTGTGCCACCCGGCTGCGTATCACGCTGGTTGATATGGCGAAAACACAAAGCGACGACGTCTTTAAAGCGCTGGGCGCGCACGGGGTCGTGCGGCGCGGCAACGGGATTCAGGTCATCGTTGGCCTGCATGTTCCCCAGGTGCGCGACCAGCTGGAATCCCTGATGAAAGAATCTCTACAGACCGAACACACCACCATGACGGAGGCAGTATCATGAAAAAATTCTCAGTTGTTATCGCAGGCGGCGGCAGTACCTTCACTCCGGGTATCGTTTTGATGTTGTTAGCAAACCAGGACCGTTTTCCGCTGCGGGCACTGAAATTTTATGACAACGACGGCGCGCGTCAGGAGACCATCGCCGAAGCGTGTAAGGTGATCCTCAAAGAGCAGGCGCCGGATATCGAATTCAGCTACACCACCGACCCGCAGGCGGCCTTTACCGATGTCGATTTTGTGATGGCGCATATCCGCGTCGGCAAATATCCGATGCGTGAAAAAGATGAGAAGATCCCGCTGCGCCACGGCGTACTGGGCCAGGAGACCTGCGGACCTGGCGGTATCGCTTACGGGATGCGCTCTATCGGCGGCGTACTGGAGCTGGTGGACTATATGCAAAAATATTCGCCGAACGCGTGGATGCTGAACTATTCCAACCCGGCAGCTATCGTGGCGGAAGCCACCCGTCGTCTGCGTCCGAATGCGAAAATCCTCAATATCTGCGATATGCCGATCGGCATTGAAGGGCGGATGGCGCAAATCGTCGGCCTGAAAGACCGTAAACAGATGCGCGTGCGCTACTACGGCCTGAACCACTTCGGTTGGTGGACCTCAATTGAAGACCTGCAAGGGAACGATTTGATGCCGAAACTGCGGGAACATGTGGCGAAGTTTGGCTATGTTCCGCCATCTAACGATCCGCACACCGAGGCCAGCTGGAACGACACCTTCGCCAAGGCCAAAGATGTACAGGCGCTGGATCCGGACACCATGCCGAACACCTACCTGAAGTACTACCTGTTCCCGGATTACGTCGTCGAGCACTCCAACCCGGCGCGTACCCGTGCTAACGAGGTGATGGATCACCGTGAGAAAAATGTCTTCAGCGCCTGCCGCTCGATTATTGCCGCGGGTCAGTCTTCCGCCGGCGACCTGGAGATCGATGAGCACGCCTCCTACATTGTGGATTTGGCGACCGCCATTGCCTTCAACACCCAGGAGCGCATGCTGCTGATTGTGCCGAACAATGGCGCTATCCATAACTTTGACGCCGATGCGATGGTGGAGATTCCGTGCCTGGTCGGCCACAACGGCCCGGAACCGCTGACCGTCGGCGATATCCCGAACTTCCAGAAAGGGATGATGAGCCAGCAGGTCGCGGTAGAGAAACTGGTGGTTGATGCCTGGGAGCATCGCTCCTACCACAAACTGTGGCAGGCGATTACGCTGTCGAAAACCGTGCCGAGCGCTTCCGTCGCTAAAGCGATTCTCGACGACCTGATCGAAGCCAACAAAGACTACTGGCCGGAACTGCACTAACCCTCCCACGCCGACCGGCATCCATCGGGTGCCGGTCATTCATTATCAGCACCTCCGATTTAGTACTTCCGACGGCGCGTAGCCAAAGCGACGCTTAAACGCCTTGCTAAAATGAAAAGAGTCAAAGAAGTTGAGCATTCCCGCGACCTTACTCACCGAGCTTCCCTCCTGCTTTAATAACGACTGCGCCAACTCCAGTTGCGCATTGAGGTAATATTCTTTTGGTGTTTTTCCGGTATGGCGCAGGAACAGGCGTCGTAACCAGGGCTCGCTACACTGCATGGCATCAGCCATATCGGCTACGCTCCAGCGCTTTTGCGGGTTGGCATGTAGCGTGGCAATCAGATTTTCCAGCTTTTGCAACTGGCGATCTTTATTACCATTTTCCGCAATCAGGCAAATCCACTGATAAATTATTTTAGTGAGGTAGGCGACAGCCAGATTATTCTTTAGCGGATCGCTTTCGGTAATCAACGCTGCCACTTCGCTGAGTTCTCTATTAAATACATTGCCATTATAAATTGTTGCGGTTTGAAATATTGGTAGTGGCATCAGCGTGGTGGGGATAAACTCCATCCAGTACTGTTCCCAAATTAAGCCGGCGCAGTGATAGGATTTTATATCCGTTGGTTTTAAAAATATGACGCAGTTCCCATTCAGAGTAATTTGAGAATTATCTTTCAGAATTATTGTTCCGCACCCCTGAAGGGTATATATCGCTACCCACGAGTTCGCTATTAGCGGTTTCTTTTTATCTCGTGGCCAGCTTACACGGTAGTTTTCATCCGCCAGGGTATGCCACAGTGAGATCAGGGAAATCCCGCTTGAGATCACATTTTCTTCCAGAACTAACGGGATGTTATACGTGGTTTCGTTTTTTACATGCGAAATATGTATTTTTCCATTCATTTTAAAATCCCATCAGCGAATGATGCCGGTAACCTGAACGGTGACTTTAGCAAAAGAGATCCCTTCAGGGATACATTGCATTGACTTTATTAATCTCAACGCCTTACCCGGATAAGCTATTCTCCTGTACCTGATAGCCCCGGGATATAATGATAAACAAGGGCTACAAGATGAATACGATACAAATTTTGAGCTTTGTTGGTTTTACACTGCTGGTAGCTATCATTACCTGGTTAAAGGTAAGAAAAACGGATACCGGTTCACAGCAAGGTTATTTTCTTGCCGGACGTTCGCTGAAGGCACCGGTCATTGCCGCATCACTGATGTTAACCAACCTGTCGACCGAGCAACTGGTTGGATTATCCGGCCAGGCCTATAAAAGCGGTATGTCGGTAATGGGCTGGGAAGTGACCTCGGCGGTCACGCTGATCTTCCTGGCACTGATCTTTTTGCCGCGCTATTTGCAGCGAGGCATCGCGACGATCCCGGACTTTCTTGAAGAGCGGTACGATAAAACCACCCGTATTATTATCGATTGCTGTTTTCTGATAGCTACCGGCGTGTGTTTCTTACCTATTGTTCTCTACTCCGGCGCACTGGCGCTGAACAGCCTGTTTCATATTGGCGAATCCTTGGGGCTGGCGCAGGGGGCGGCTATCTGGCTGCTGGTTATTTTGTTGGGGCTGGCCGGGATTATCTATGCCGTGATCGGCGGAATGCGTGCTATGGCGATTGCCGATTCCATTAACGGAATTGGTCTGGTGATTGGCGGTTTGATGGTGCCGGTGTTCGGGCTTATCGCTATGGGGAAAGGGAGCTTTTCTGAAGGTATCGTGCAATTGACCACTGTGCACGCCGAAAAACTCAACTCAATCGGCAGCAGCACCGACCCGCTACCGTTTGGCGCGGCGTTCACGGGCCTGATTCTGGTGAATACCTTCTACTGGTGTACGAATCAGGGGATTGTTCAGCGTACCCTGGCGTCAAAAAGCCTGGCTGAAGGGCAGAAAGGGGCACTGCTGACCGCCGTACTGAAAATGCTCGACCCGCTCATTCTGGTGCTCCCTGGGTTAATTGCTTTTCATCTCTATCAGGATCTGCCGAGTGCCGATATGGCCTATCCGACACTGGTCAACAAGGTGTTGCCGCTACCGCTGGTGGGCTTTTTCGGTGCCGTGTTATTTGGCGCGGTCATCAGTACCTTCAACGGTTTTTTAAACAGCGCCAGCACCTTGTTCAGCATGGGTATTTATCGCCGCATCATCAACCAGGATGCCCAGCCGGATCAGCTGGTGCGCGTTGGACGCAAGTTTGGTCTTTTCATCGCCGTGATTTCCGTGATCGTCGCCCCGTGGATCGCCAATGCGCCGCAGGGATTGTACAGCTGGATGAAACAGCTTAACGGGGTTTATAACGTTCCGCTGGTTACGATCATTATCATGGGATTCTTTTTCCCACGCATCCCGGCCATTGCCGCCAAAGTGGCGATGGGGCTGGGGATTGTCAGCTACATCACCATCAACTACCTGGTGAAGTTTGATTTCCACTTTCTCTACATTCTGGCCTGTACGTTCTGTATCAACGTCGTAGTGATGCTGGTGATCGGCATTATTAAGCCGCGCGCCACGCCATTCAAATTTCATGACGCTTTCGCCGTCGATATGCAGCCGTGGCGGCATGTGAAGATTGCCTCCGTCGGCATTTTGTTCGCCATGATTGGTGTTTACGCCGGGCTGGCTGAATTTGGCGGGTACAGCACACGCTGGCTGGCGGTGAGTAGCTACACCATCACGGCGGCGGTGGTGATGTATCTGATTTATAGCCACTGTCGTACACGCGGCACCATCCAGACAACCCCCTCTGCTACTGACATTAAGGAAAAATCATGAGTCGCCCCAATTTTTTATTCATTATGACCGATACACAGGCGACCAATATGGTGGGCTGTTATAGCGGTAAGCCACTCAATACCAACAATATTGATAACCTGGCTGCGGAAGGGATCCGCTTTAATTCCGCCTATACCTGCTCGCCGGTCTGCACGCCTGCTCGTGCGGGGCTGTTTACCGGTATTTATGCCAGTCAGTCCGGTCCGTGGACAAACAACGTCGCACCGGGGAAAAATATCTCCACGATGGGGCGCTATTTCAAAGATGCGGGCTATCACACCTGCTATATCGGAAAATGGCATCTTGATGGCCATGATTATTTCGGAACCGGCGACTGTCCGCCGGAATGGGATCGTGACTACTGGTTTGACGGTGCGAATTATCTTGCAGAGCTGACAGAGCAAGAAATCAGCCTGTGGCGCAATGGGCTGAACAGTGTCGAAGACCTGCAGGCCAATAATATCGATGAAGCTTTTACCTGGGCGCATCGCATCAGTAACCGCGCGGTGGACTTCCTGCAGCAGCCGGGTCGTTCTGGGGAGCCCTTCCTGATGGTGGTCTCTTATGATGAGCCGCACCATCCGTTTACCTGCCCGGTGAATTATCTGGAGAAGTATCAGGATTTTTACTACCAGCTGGGGCCGAAGGCCCATGACTCACTGGACGACAAACCGGAGCATCACCGCCTGTGGTCGCAGGCCATGCCCTCTCCGGTGGGTGAAGATGGCAGCTACCATCATCCACTCTATTTTGCCTGCAATGATTTCGTCGACGACCAGATAGGCAGAGTCGTCGACGCGTTAACTCCTGAGCAGCGTGACAATACCTGGGTCATTTATACTTCCGATCATGGCGAGATGATGGGTGCCCACAAGCTAATCAGCAAAGGGGCGGCGATGTACGATGATATCACGCGTATTCCTTTGATTATGCGCCCTCCGCGTGGGACATCGCAGCAGGTTGACACGCCGGTCAGTCATATTGATTTGCTGCCCACCATGATGGCGCTGGCAGGGATCGACCAGCCGGATATCCTGCCAGGCGAAAATATCCTGAACGTCGATGCCTCCCGCGGGGTGATGGTGGAGTTCAACCGGTATGAAATCGAGCATGATAGCTTTGGCGGCTTTATTCCGGTGCGTTGTTGGGTGACAGATCGCTGGAAACTGGTGCTTAACCTGTTTACCAGCGATGAGCTTTACGACAGGATCAATGACCCGGATGAGTTAGAGAATCTGATTGATGCGTCTGAACTCGCTGACGTTCGTCGCCGGATGCACGATGCCCTGCTGGAATACATGGATAAAATACGCGATCCGTTCCGCACCTATCAGTGGAGCCTGCGGCCCTGGCGGCCGGATGCGCAGCCGCGCTGGATGGGCGCTTTTCGGCCGCGCCCTGAAGATGGCTACTCGCCCGTTGTTCGTGATTACGATACCGGTCTTGCGACGCAAGGGGTGAAAGTCGAAAAGAAAACGCAGAAATTTTAATGGTGGTCTGGCGGCACGGGTGAAAGTGCGCGACCCGGCCTAATAACGGCTCTCTTTGCTATCATCATGCCAATCACCAGGATGACTGGCATGTTAGACAAACGGGAGCCGCTCAAGGAGCTATGATGAATATTTCCCGCCTCGGCGAAGCGCCGGACTATCGTTTCTCACTGGCGAACGAACGCACTTTTCTGGCATGGATTCGTACCGCATTGGGCTTTCTTGCCGCGGGCGTTGGGCTGGATCAGCTGGCACCAGACTTTGCTACGCCGCTGATTCGTGAGGTGCTTGCGCTGCTGTTGTGCCTGTTTTCCGGCGGGCTGGCGATTTATGGCTATATCCGCTGGCTGCGTAATGAAAAAGCGATGCGGCTGAAAGAGGACCTTCCCTATACGCGCGGGCTGTTGATTATCAGTCTGATTTTGCTGCTTGTCGCCGCTGCTGTCATGGGTCTGGTACTGTATGCCGGATAAGCGTAGGGCAAGAAGAGAGAGCGATCCGGGATTACAGCCGGAACGTACCTCGCTGGCATGGTTTCGTACCCTTTTGGGCTATGCCGCCTTAATGGTGCTGGCGATTAAGCATCAGGGTCAGCAGGCAGGCACGCTCTTTTGGATAACGCTCGGCGTGCTGGCCGTGGCAACAATTGTGCTTTGGCGTTATACCCGACATCGTCAGTTGATGGATGTCTCGCTAAGCGACTTTTCCGAATCGCGTTCCGTGCGTGACAAACTGCTAATCGCCCTCGCCGTGTTTGCTCTCTCCGTACTGTTTGCAGCGTCCCATGTAAGTAAAATCATTCTGTTTTTCAGGGAGTTTTCCTGATGAGATGTCAGGTGATGGCTAAACCTGCCAGTTCGCGCTGCAATCTTGATTGCCGCTACTGCTTTTATATCGACAAACCTCAACAGCCGGTCATGGATGACGTGACCCTCGACGCGTTTGTGGCTCAGCATATCGCGGCGCAATCGGCACCCGAGGTACAGTTTGCCTGGCAAGGCGGCGAGCCAACGCTGTGCGGGCTGGATTTCTTCCGTCGCGTGGTGGTGTTACAACAGCGCTATAGTCAGGGTAAACACATCGACAATGCCTTCCAGACCAATGGTCTGCTGCTCAACGATGAGTGGTGCCGTTTCTTCCATCAGCAGGGGTGGCTGGTGGGTATTTCATTGGATGGTCCGGCGGACCTGCACGATCGGTATCGGGTCAACCGGCGTGGCCACCCCACACATCATAAAGTACTGGCGGGTATCGAGAAGCTGCGGGCCCATCGGGTTTCATTCAATGTACTCACCGTCATCAACCGGCAAAACAGCCAGCAGCCGGAACGGCTGTATCGCTATCTGCGCGAGCTGGGCACCCCTTTTTTGCAGTTTATTCCGTTGGTTGAACACGATAACCCTGAGTCAGTGAGCGCCGCGCAGTGGGGGACGTTTCTGAAGACGGTATTTGATATTTGGGCCCGGGAAGATATTGGCCGCGTATACGTTCAGCTTTTTGATTCAACGCTGGGCGTCTGGTGCGGATATCCTTCGCAGATGTGTTCGCTGGCGGAAGTATGCGGGCAGGCGTTTGCCCTGGAGGCCAACGGCGATCTCTATCAATGCGATCACTATGTTTATCCTCAATATCGACTCGGCAATATTCACCAGACGTCCATCTCCAGCCTCAATCAAACCGACGCAGTGCGGGAATTCGGGCTGTATAAACAAGCCACACTGTCCGACGACTGCCAGAGATGCCCGGTTCGCCACCTCTGTCATGGCGATTGCCCAAAGCATCGTACAGCAGGGAAAAGCGTTCTGTGTGAGGGATACCGGGCGTTTTTTTACCACTCGGCGCCATCAATGCGGATGATGCGAGATTTGATTAAGCGACAACGTTCACCGGCAACGCTGATGGCGTTATTAAAACAGGGAGAATCTCCAGGCCTTTTCAAAGGCCTGGATGAAAACCGTTAGCGGCCTTTCGCCAGGTACTGCGCCATCTCCTCTTCCGGCACCATGCCGCCGCCGGTCGCCCAGACCAGATGCGTGGCATTGTGCATCTGGCCGGCGTTGAAGCCGTGCATCTGCTGATAACTCTTGCTGGCGCAGACGCGCTGCGGCCCGGCCATCCCCGCCAGGGCGGATGGCTCCAGGCGAATATTTTCGGCTTGCGCCAGCCAACCCAGCATGTCGTACATCGACTGGTCGCTGAGGGTATAGAAGCCATCCAGCAGACGCTCCATCGCCCTGCCGACAAACCCGGAAGCGCGCCCAACGGCCAGGCCATCGGCGGCGGTCAGGTTATCGATACCGAGATCCTGGACGGCAATACCATCATGCAGCCCGGTATGAACCCCCAGCAGCATGCAAGGGGAGTGGGTCGGTTCGGCGAAGAAGCAGTGAACATGGTCACCGAAGGCCAGCTTCAGGCCAAATGCCACCCCGCCAGGGCCGCCGCCCACGCCGCACGGCAGATAGACAAACAGCGGATGATCGGCATCGACCACACGCCCCTGTTGCGCGAACTGCGCTTTCAGGCGCTCACCGGCGACGGCATAGCCGAGGAACAGCGTGCGTGAGTTTTCGTCATCAATAAAGAAGCAGTTGGGATCGGCCTCCGCCGCCTTACGTCCCTGTTCAACCGCAACGCCGTAATCCTGCTCGTACTCCACCACCGTCACGCCGTGGCTGCGCAGTTTCGCTTTTTTCCACGCCCGGGCGTCGGCCGACATATGCACCGTGACCTTAAAGCCGATGCGGGCGCTCATGATGCCGATCGACATCCCGAGGTTACCGGTCGATCCCACGGCGATGCTGTACTGGCTAAAGAACTGTTTAAACGCCGGCGTCAGCAGTTGACGGTAGTCATCTGCGGTGGTCAGCAGGCCCGCTTCCAGCACCAGTTTTTCCGCGTGGGTCAGGACCTCATAAATTCCGCCGCGCGCTTTAATGGAGCCGGAAACCGGTAGATGGCTGTCTTTTTTCAACAGCAGTTCACCGTCGATGGCCTCGGAAAATGCCTGCTCCAGCCGCGCTTTCATCGCCGGGATCGCCACCAGCTCGGATTCAATAATCCCGCCGGTAGCGGCGGTTTCCGGGAAGGCCTGCGCCAGATAAGGCGCAAAGCGCTCCAGCCGCGCACGGGCATCCTGAACATCTTCGCTGGTCAGGCCGACGTAGGGTAAGCCTTCTGCCAGTGACGTGGTGGCCGGGTTAAACCAGGCGGTTTCTTTCAGGTCGATCAGCTCCTGCAGCAGCGGGAACCGGGTGATTAATGTGGTCATGTCAGCGTTTTTCATATGACGTCTCTTTGCGCTCAGATGATGAAAGAAAGCAGGAACGTGCAGGCAAGTGCAAGCAAGGATGCGATAAATGTGGCCGTTGTATAGTATTTGAACGTCTCACTCAGGCTCGCACCGCAGTACTGTTTTACCAGCCAGAACAGGGAATCGGTGACGATCGTGCAGCCAATTGCGCCGGAACCAATAGCAATGGCGATGATCTCCGGGCTTACGCCTGGGTACAGCGGCAGCATTGGCGCCACGATAGCGGTCGCTCCCATCATGGCGACGGTGGCCGAACCGACCGCCGCGTGCAGAATCAGCGCCACCAGCCAGGCCAGCAGAATCGGGTGCATATGCATGCCCGACAGAATCACCGCCAGCGAATCGGCCAGGCCGCTGCTCTTCAGGATGGCGTTAAACGCGCCGCCGGCGCCGATGATCAGCAGGATATTGGCAATCGAGCCGAAGCCATTTTCAGTGTGGGTCAGCAGCGTGCCCATGCTCATATTCTGGCGGATGCCGAGGACGTAGTAGGCCACGAAGACGGCGATAAACATGGCGGTAATCGGGTTGCCGATAAACTCCAGCAGCATATACAGCGTGCCGCTCCGGGTCATATTCAGCTCGGCCACGGTTTTCACCAGCATCAGCGCAATCGGCAGCAGAATGGTCAGCAGGGTGGCGCCGAGGGACGGCAGGGTCTCTTCCTGACGGACTTCCAGATTTGAAAACTCGGCGGGAACCGCTTTGAACGGCAGACGATTACCCAGCAGTCTCAGGAACAGCGGGCCGCCGACCAGCGAGGCCATCAACCCGACCAGCAGGCCGTAGACAATCACGGTGCCGATATCGGCGCCGAGCTTGTTGGCGACGAACAGCGCTGCCGGGTGCGGCGGGACCACGCAATGCACCGCCATTAATGCGGTACACAGCGGGATCGCCAGCTTCAGCAGGGAGGTGTGGGTCTTTTTAGCGATGGAGAAGGCCAGCGGGATCAGCAGCACCACGCCCACTTCGACAAACAGCGTAATCCCGCAGATCAGGCCAACCAGCACCATGATGACATCGACCGATAACCAGCGGCAGCGCTGGAGCGTCAGGCCGATCCGCTCGGCGGCGCCTGAAATCTCCATCATTTTCCCGAGGATGGTCCCGAGACCGATCACCGCCGCCAGGAAGCCGAGGGTGCCGCCGATGCCGTTTTCAATGGCGTTGACCATATCCAGCGGGCTCATGCCCATCATTGCACCGACGAAGAAACTGGCTAACAGCAGCGCCAGAAACGGGTGAAATTTCAGCTTAACGATAGTTAGTACAATCAACACGATACTGATGAGTAGCGTGCTCACAACCCAAATCTGAGATTCCATACCCCACCTCGCCTGTGTATTAGATGGGGCTATTGAACAGAAAAACGTCACCGGCTGACAAACGATATAAATGGCGCTTCAGGTGAATCAGATTGAATCAAAGTGGTGATTAAGGTCTAAAAAAGCCATGCATTTGCGCTATGGGTCACTTTTTTTCATCTTTAAACCAGCGCGACGCGGCCATTTTGCTTACCATTGACGGTAAAAATGACAGGGAAAAGAACGATGGATGTGGGAAAAGAGATCGGCAACCGGCTGCTGAACGGCTGGCAGCTGTCCAAACTGTATACCTTTGAGGTTGCCGCCCGGCATGAATCTTTCGCGCTGGCGGCGGAAGAGCTGTCGCTCACCCCCAGCGCGGTGAGTCACCGGATAAATCAGCTGGAAGAGGAGCTGGGGATCCAGCTGTTCGTGCGCTCGCATCGCAAAGTGGAGTTAACCCATGAAGGGCGGCGGGTCTACTGGTCGCTGAAGTCATCGCTGGACAGCCTGAACCAGGAAATTCTGGATATCAAAAACCAGGAGCTGTCCGGCACCCTGACCATTTACTCGCGACCGTCGATTGCCCAATGCTGGCTGGTCCCGGCGCTGGGGGATTTTACTCGCCGCTACCCGTCTATCTCGCTGACCGTGTTAACCGGCAACGAAAACGTCAATATGCAGCGCGCGGGTATCGATCTGGCGCTCTATTTCGATGATTTACCTTCATCGCAACTCACCCACCACTTTCTGATGGATGAGGCGATTGTGCCGGTTTGTACCGCGGAGTACGCCCGTCAGCATCAGCTTCAGCAGCACCCCGAGCATCTTCAGCATTGCACGCTGCTGCATGACCGCCAGGCCTGGAGCAACGACTCCGGCACCGATGAGTGGTTTAGCTGGGCGCAGCATTTTGCGGTGAATTTGCCACAATCGTCGGGAATTGGCTTCGATCGTTCAGATTTAGCGGTGATTGCGGCGATGAACCATGTCGGCGTGGCGATGGGGCGTAAACGGCTGGTGCAAAAACGCATCGATAGCGGCGAACTGATCGCCCCCTTTGGTGATATGACGCTGAAGTGCCATCAGCACTACTATGTGACGACCCTGGCGGGGCGTCAGTGGCCAAAAATCGAGGCGTTTATCCACTGGCTGCAAAGCCAGGTGCGCTGACAATCCCCGGTTGCGCTACGCTGACCGGGGCTTCGGAGAGTAGCCCGGATAAGGCTGGTATGCCGTCATCCGGGGGAGACGCCGGGCGTTAAACCGGCTGCTGGTGACGGCTGAAGCGTGAAGCCAGCGGCAGCCAGCACAGCAGAATCAGCAGGCCCATCAGCATCATCAACAATCCCAGGCTGCTCTGACCGGTCTGCGGCATCATCGCCGAGAGCCAGGCCAGCACGCCGGAGCCGATATTTTGCAGCCCGCCAACCAGCGCACCTGCCGTCCCGGCGAGGAACGGGAACGGCTCCATCGCGCCGCTGGTCGCCAGCGGGAACAGCATGCCGGCGCCAAAGAAAAACAGCGCCGCAGGCACCAGCAGCGTCCAGACGGTCATGACGCCCATCAGGCCAGGGATCCACATCATCACCCCTGCCAGCAGACAGCAGATGACCGATTGCCACATCAGGGTCGAGAAGCGCTTATTCGGACGCCCGGCAAACCAGGCCCCGAAGAAGGCCGCCGGAATCGGCAGGATAAACAGAATACTGACCGCCATGCTGCTTAAGCCCAGTACGGCGCCCAGCAGCACCCCGGAGCAGGCCTCAAACACGGCGATACCCGCCAGACCGCCAATCAACATCAGCAGATAGCAGTTGAACGCAGTATTGCCGAAAAGCGTCTTATAGCTGGTGGCCAGCCGGGTACGCGGCGCGCCGACCGGGCGCGTTTCCGGCATCCAGCGTGCCATGCTGAAGGTCACCACCGCGCACAGGATCAACAGGAACGCGTAGCAGGCACGCCAGCTCCATACGGTATTGAGGATCCCGCCAATCAGCGGAGCCAGCAGCGGGCTGACAAGAATCCCCATATTTAACAGGCTATTGGCGTGTCTGAGCTGGCTACCTTCGTACAGGTCGCGCGGCAGGGTACGCGCCATGACGCCCCCAACACCGGTCCCCATGCCCTGAATCGCGCTGGCGATAATCAGCACCGTCAGACTGTGGGTGGTGATGGCAACCAGCGTCGCCAGCATAAAGATAGACATCCCGATGAGGATCACCGGGCGTCGCCCCACGCGGTCAGACAGCGGGCCGTAGAAGAGTTGCGATACGCCATAGGTCAGCAGATAGGCGGCCATTACGCTTTGTACCGCGCCCTCACGGGCGTTCAGCGAAATAGCCATATCGGCGATCGCCGGAATATAAATGGTCTGCGCCATCTGGCCTACGGCCACCAGCACTACCAGCATCAACAACAAAGTGAAGTTCTTATGCCGTTTCATGTCGATGAATACTTTGATAATAGAAGTAAATTAAGAATATGTGACTGGCACATCCCTTTAATGCTGGAGGAATCTACCACATAAAAATGACAGTACAACCACATGACGAGGATTGGTGAGGAATGCCAGGCAGGTTTTATAAACGATAATCGGCAACAAATGTTGCCATTGTGCGTCAGGAGAGGCGCAGCAGGATAGCCCCGGCCGCAATCCCGCAGGCGGCCACGATACGCAGGGCAATAAGCTTCTCTTTAAGCAGCACCAACGCGATGATAGCGCCGAATAAAATAGAGGTTTCTCGCAGCGCCGCGACCACCGCCAGCGGCGCCTGGGTCATGGCCCACAGTGCCAGGCCATACGACCCCATGGTGCTCAGCCCGCCGATCAGCCCGGTTTTCCAGTGCTGGCGCAGATAGCGGCTGGCTTCCCGCCGGCGGGCGACCATTGACCAGCTCAGCAAACAGAAGCCGTTCATAAAAAATGACCACAGCGTGTAGCCCAGCGCGGTGCCCGACAGGCGAACCCCGGTGCCATCCACCAGCGTATAGCCGGCGATAAAACAGGCGTTGATCAGCGCGAGAATGATACCGGTGCGGGAGCTGGCGCGGCCATTGAAGGCCATCGCAAGGATTGCCAGGCAGATCACGGCAATACCGCTCCAGGCCAGCGGTGACAGTGAATCGCCGAGCACGGCGACGCTGATAATCGCCACCAGCAGCGGCGCGGTGCCGCGCATCAGCGGGTAGGTCTGGCTCATATCCGAGACCTGATAGGTTTTAGCCACCAGCACGGTGTAGACCACTTGTAAGGCGCTGGAGAGGACCAGATACGGCGCGCTGGCAAGGCCTGGCTGCGGCGCGAAAGGCAGCGCGACCATGGCGATCAGCGCGGCAGAACCGCTCACGCCGATAGCGGCATACATCTTATCGCCGCTGGCTTTGACGATGGCATTCCAGCTGGCATGCAGCAGGGCGGCGAACAGCAGAATGCAGAAAACGCTAATGGTCATCGTAGGAGACGGTCAGTGGCTATGTTATGGCACTGTAACACGGGCGTTTTCCACCAGCCAGCGGCCCTTAAAGCGAGCAGAACAGGCGATGCGTGACCCGCGGCTCATCATAAACCGGGCGGAACCCCAGGGTTTCATAAAAGGGCCACGCCGACGACGGCGCGTGGGTGTTGAGAAAATCGAACCAGTGGCCGGAATGGGTTATCACCGATACCAGCAGCTGCTGCCCGACACGCTGGCGACGCGAAGCTTCGCGGATATATAAATGACGAATACGCCCGGCCCGCGGTTGCTGACTGTACGGGTCAACATTCAGCCCGCAGACCCCAACCAGCTGTCCGGCAACAAAGGCGCCCAGCAGTTTCTCGCCCGGTGCATTAAAGCGGTTTTTACCGCTTTGCCAGTTCTCCGTCAGGCGACGCAGCATGGCAAATTGTTGCTCCAGGCTTTCGCTGCGCAGGGCAAGAAAGCCGGGGGTCTCCGGGGTGACAGGGCGAATCAACAACGGTGGCATGATTTTCTCCAGTTAGTCGGCATCAGGTGATGGGGTACCGCCTGTAGAGGGGCGGTTTCCCGCCCCTCTCAGGTGCGACTTGAACCTGAATCAGCGAGACTGTCTCAGGACTGCATCAAGCAGTTGCAACACGGCAACCATGAGTCTCAGGATAAGAACAATAATATCCATCGCGCCCATACGCGTCTCCTCTGGTAGAGGAGCACGACCCGCTGGCGTACCTTTCCGCCGCCTGTTGCCAGCGAGGGGATACGCCGCCCGCCCGGGTACGTTGGTGTGCCCGGAACACAGTGGCGTATTTGTTGACGTAACACAGTGTGCTCTCTCGGGGTTAAGGCGCTGACGGCACCACCCGTTTCAGCCAGGACTTCATTGCGCCGGTAAAACATGCGGCCCCGAATAACACAACGTGTACGCATTCAGTATAAACAAATACTGTATATTTAAACAGTATTTTCTGGACAATCTGGCACCCGCCTTCCATACTCTATTTCGGCGACAGCCGCGTGAAAATTGCGTCAACGCCGGCGCGCGCGTATACTTTCACCGTTGACGTAATACAGTGTACTTGCGGTTACCAGCCGTAAACATGCTGACAAAAACCTCGCTGCGGCGGGGTTTTTTGTTTTTGTGCGTCAGACGAAAAATTGTGATCCCTTACGCAAATACTCGTGGATGAAAATAATTCCGTTGTGTAATGGCGGCAGCTGTGTTTGTATAAATTCAGTTAATTTTTCGCACAACAGGTCCCTAATGAACACTTCCATTCTGACGTCGACTCTACTAAAAACCGCGCCTGCCGCGGTGGTCGTCGTGCGTGTGGTGGTCGTCGTCGGCAATGCGCCGTAGGGTCCGGAACAACACGATTCCAAACCCCGCCGGCGCAAACCGAGCGGGGTTTTTTTTCGACACTCGCCCGGTAAGTCGGCCCAGAATAAAAGGACTGGAGCATGGCAAGTTCGGGCACAACATCAGAAAAAATGCGCTTCACCGGCGCGCAGTTAGTTGTTCATTTACTGGAGCGTCAGGGGATCACCACCGTTGCGGGTATCCCGGGCGGCTCAATTCTCCCTATCTATGATGCATTAAGCCAAAGCACGCAGATTCGTCACGTCCTGGCGCGTCACGAGCAGGGCGCGGGCTTTATCGCCCAGGGGATGGCGCGTACCGAAGGTAAACCCGCGGTCTGTATGGCCTGTAGCGGGCCGGGCGCCACCAACCTGATCACCGCCATCGCCGATGCCCGCCTGGACTCCATTCCGCTGGTTTGTATTACCGGCCAGGTGCCGGCATCGATGATCGGCACCGACGCGTTCCAGGAAGTCGACACCTACGGTATCTCTATCCCCATCACGAAACACAACTACCTGGTTCGCGACATCGCTGAGCTGCCGCAGGTGATGAGCGACGCGTTTCGTATCGCGCAGTCCGGCCGCCCGGGTCCGGTGTGGATAGATATTCCTAAGGATGTGCAGACGGCAACCATCGAGCTGGCGGTGTTACCGGAGCCAGGTACCCGCGCGCCGACCCCGACGTTTGACAGCACCAGCGTTCAGGATGCGGCGGCGATGATCAATGCGGCGCAGCGTCCGGTGCTGTATCTGGGCGGCGGCGTGATTAACGCCGGGGATCAGGTTCGCGCGCTGGCTGAAAAAGCCAACCTGCCTACCACCCTGACCCTGATGGCGCTGGGTATGCTGCCGAAGGCGCACCCGCTCTCGTTAGGCATGCTGGGTATGCACGGCGCACGCAGCACCAACTTCATCTTGCAAGAGTCTGATTTACTGATTGTTTTAGGCGCGCGTTTTGATGACCGGGCGATTGGTAAAACCGAGCAGTTCTGCCCGAATGCGAAAATTATCCACGTCGATATCGATCGTTCCGAGCTGGGCAAAATCAAGCAGCCGCACGTCGCGATTCAGGGGGACGTTGCCGACGTTCTGGCGCAGCTGATCCCGCTGGTGGCCTCGCAGCCGCGTGACGAGTGGCGCCAGCTGGTGGCGGACCTGCAACGCGAGTTTCCGTCCACCATTCCGCAGCAGCGCGATCCGCTGGCCCACTACGGCCTGATCAACGCCGTGGCCGCCTGTGTCGATGACGAGGCGATCATTACCACCGACGTTGGTCAGCATCAGATGTGGGTTGCCCAGGCCTATCCGTTGAACCGTCCGCGCCAGTGGCTGACCTCCGGCGGGTTGGGAACCATGGGCTTTGGCCTGCCGGCAGCGGTGGGTGCCGCGCTGGCTAATCCGCAGCGTAAAGTGATCTGCTTCTCCGGCGACGGCAGCCTGATGATGAACATTCAGGAGATGGCCACCGCGGCGGAGAATCAGCTGGATGTTAAAATCATCCTGATGAACAACGAAGCGCTGGGGCTGGTGTATCAGCAGCAGAGCCTGTTCTATCAGCAGGGCGTTTTTGCCGCAACCTACCCGGGGATGATCAACTTCATGCAGATTGCCGCCGGTTTTGGTCTGCAAACCTGTGATTTAAATAACGAAGCCGACCCGCAGGCGGCGCTGCAGGCGATCATTGACCGTCCTGGCCCGGCCCTGATTCACGTGCGCATTGATGCCGAAGAGAAAGTCTATCCGATGGTTCCGCCGGGAGCGGCAAATACAGAAATGGTGGGGGAATAAACCATGCAACAGCAGACTCATGACAACGTTATTCTGGAACTCACCGTCCGCAACCACCCAGGGGTAATGACCCACGTTTGCGGGCTGTTTGCCCGCCGCGCGTTTAACGTGGAAGGCATTCTCTGTTTGCCTATTCAGAACAGTAACCACAGCCGAATCTGGCTACTGGTCAACGATGACCAGCGGCTAGGGCAGATGATCAGCCAGATTGAAAAGCTGGAAGATGTGGTGAAGGTCGCGCGTAACCAGTCTGACCCTTCGATGTTCAATAAAATAGCCGTCTTCTTTGAATGAGTTACTCGCTCTCAGTATCCGGCGTGATAACGTTGACCGAACCATTCCGGCAGTGGGCGGCATAGTCTGCCGGTAATGGACGATCGCTGATCAGCACGTCAAATGTCGACAGCGGGGCGATACTGGCAGGCGCCACATCGTCGAACAGCGCATAGCGCGCGAGCAGGATTTTCCGCAGACCGCGATCCATCGCTTTACGTTTGGTGGCGAGGTCTTCGGGGTTAAACCAGCTGACGCCAAAATGTTCGTGTACCCCGCTGGCGGAGATAAACACTTTCCGCGGGTTCAGCGAATCCAGCGCCGAAGGGTTGCTGGTATCGTAGAAGGCATCGCTTTTGGCCCGATAGGTACCGCCACACAAAATGGCGGTGGCGTTGGGCTTTTCATTCAGGGCCATAAACACCCGATGCGAGTAACAAATGCCGGTAAAGGCAATGTCATCGGGGATCATACTGATAACCAGCGGCATTTCGCTGCCGTTATCAAAAAACACCAGATCGTTTTCACTCACCAGGCCCGCGGCGAGAATAGCAATCGGCAAATCGTCACGATGATGAGCCTGTTTTGGCGCAACGGCGGCGGTGAGCGACGGGGCTGACGGCCTGTTTACCATCACCACGTAGCCGCCGAGCAGCGTAAGCGGCAGCGGCGAGTCATGCTCCTGGCTGAGATCCCGGCGGATGGTCATCACAGAGACCTCCAGCATACGCGCGGCCTCTTTGAGATGGATGCGGTCGGTTTTCTTCAGCAGTTCCATCAAGCGGCGTATACGTTCTTTTTGCTTGGTCTCCATTCACTCTCTCCGCAATTTATCTCGCAAATGTTCCTCTGGTAACATTTTTGCGCCTGAAGAAACATCCTGCATTCACATCACTATACTGTGAGCCAGCGGGAATTAAAAGCCTGACAGATCGCGTTTTTATCATGATAAATACTTTATTTTCAGTTTGTTATGATTGTTTTGGTTATCTTTTTTTTAATTTTTCGCCGTATCACTCATTTTTTGTGTGCGATAAATAAACAGATAATGATAACGCAATCGCGATCATGGTCACAAATGGTACGAAAGTAACATGATAATGTTACGATAATATCATTGTTGTGTGATTGTTTCTGAGAGGTAGTAAAAATGGATATCGCGGTTATCGGCTCCAATATGGTGGATCTCATCACCTACACCAACCAGATGCCAAAAGAGGGCGAAACCCTTGAGGCACCGGCGTTCAAAATTGGCTGCGGTGGCAAAGGGGCAAACCAGGCGGTCGCGGCCGCCAAGCTCAACTCGAAAGTCATGATGCTGACCAAGGTGGGCGATGACATCTTTGCGGATAACACCATTCGCAATCTCGAATCCTGGGGCATCAATACCACCTATGTTGAAAAGGTCCCCTGCACCAGCAGCGGTGTGGCGCCGATCTTCGTCAATGCCAACTCCAGTAACAGCATCCTTATTATTAAAGGTGCCAATAAATTTCTCTCACCGGAAGATATCGACCGCGCTGCCGATGATTTAAAAAAATGTCAGTTGATTGTTTTACAGCTTGAGGTCCAGCTGGAAACGGTATATCACGCGATCGAATTTGGTAAAAAGCACGGCATTGAAGTGTTATTAAACCCGGCGCCGGCATTGCGTGAATTAGATATGTCCTATGCCTGCAAATGCGATTTCTTTGTCCCGAATGAAACCGAGCTTGAAATATTAACCGGCTTGCCGGTGGACTCTTACGATAATATTTGCCTCGCCGCCCGCAGCCTTATTGAAAGAGGCCTCAACAATATTATTGTGACCATGGGCGAGAAAGGCGCACTCTGGATGACCCGCGACCAGGAGGTCCACGTCCCGGCATTTAAGGTCAGCGCGGTGGATACTAGCGGCGCGGGTGACGCCTTTATCGGCTGTTTTGCCCACTACTATGTTCAGAGCGGAGATGTTGAATTCGCCATGAAAAAAGCCTCCCTGTTTGCCGCATTTAGCGTCACCGGAAAAGGCACCCAATCATCTTATCCCAGTATCGAGCAGTTTAATGAGTATCTGTCGTTAAACGAATAATCACCCTGCATGGTAAAAGGTAGCACTATGAACGATAAAAACATCATTCAGATGCCCGACGGCTATCTGAATAAAACCCCTCTGTTCCAGTTTATTTTGTTATCCTGCTTATTCCCGTTATGGGGATGTGCTGCTGCATTAAATGATATTTTAATTACGCAATTTAAAAGCGTCTTTGCATTAAGTAACTTTGCCTCCGCCCTGGTGCAAAGTGCGTTTTATGGCGGCTATTTCTTAATTGCTATTCCGGCGTCATTAGTGATTAAAAATACCAGCTATAAAGTTGCGATTATGATTGGCCTGACGCTCTATATCGTCGGCTGTACGCTGTTTTTCCCGGCCTCGCACATGGCAACCTACACCATGTTCCTGGCCGCGATTTTCGCCATTGCCATTGGCCTGAGCTTCCTCGAGACCGCCGCGAACACCTACAGTTCGATGATCGGCCCGAAAAGCCACGCCACGCTGCGCCTGAACATCAGCCAGACCTTCTACCCGATCGGCGCGGCAGCCGGGATTTTGCTGGGTAAATATCTGGTCTTTTCCGACGGTGAAAGCCTCGAAAAACAGATGGCGGGCATGAACGCGGAACAGATCCATCAGTTTAAAGTGCTGATGCTGGAAAACACCCTGGAGCCCTACAAGTACATGATCATGGTACTGGTGGTGGTGATGGTGCTGTTCCTGCTGACGCGCTTCCCGACCTGTAAAGTCGCGCAGACCGCAAACCATAAACGCCCGTCGGCGGCCGATACGCTACGCTATCTGGCGAGCAACGCCCGCTTTCGTCGCGGAATTGCCGCTCAGTTCCTGTACGTCGGGATGCAGGTCACCGTCTGGTCGTTCACCATCCGCCTCGCGCTGGAGCTGGGCGATATCAACGAGCGTGATGCCTCAACCTTTATGGTCTACAGCTTCGCCTGCTTCTTTATCGGCAAATTTGTCGCCAACATTTTGATGACACGGTTTACGCCGGAAAAAGTGCTGATCCTCTACTCGGTTATCGGCGCATTGTTCCTCGCCTACGTGGCGCTGGCGCCGAGCTTTAGCGCGGTGTACGTGGCGGTGCTGGTCAGCGTACTGTTCGGGCCGTGCTGGGCCACCATCTATGCCGGTACGCTGGATACGGTCGATAACGAACACACCGAAATGGCTGGCGCCGTGATTGTGATGGCGATTATCGGGGCGGCCGTGGTGCCGGCGATTCAGGGCTTTATCGCCGACATGTTCCACTCCCTGCAGCTCTCGTTCCTGGTGCCGATGCTGTGCTTCATCTACGTGGGCGTCTATTTCTGGCGTGAGTGCAAAGTGCGCCGCACGCTGACCGAAGCTACCGCATCCTGAGGAGTCTGTTGATGACGACACGTATACCGTTATGGCGCGCGCTCTTTCACGAGCAGCCGCGCACTCTTGTGGCCAATGATGACTTCACGGTCACCGCTTTTCGCTACGCCAGCGGCGTGGAAGGGTTGCGGGTGGCCAACGCCCGCGGCGCGCTGGTGATTTTGCCCTGGCTGGGGCAGATGATCTGGGACGCCGAATTTGATGGTCATGACCTGACCATGCGCAATATGTTCCACCAACCGAAGCCAGCCACCGAGGTGGTGGCGACCTATGGCTGCTTTGCTTTCCATTCGGGGCTGCTGGCAAACGGCTGCCCGTCGCCGGAGGACAACCATCCGCTGCATGGCGAAATGGCCTGCGCCGGAATGGATGAGGCCTGGCTGGAGCTGGAGGCGGACAGCCTGCGCGTGGCGGGGCGCTACGAATATGTGATGGGCTTTGGTCATCACTATGAGGCGCGACCGGCGGTGGTATTACACAAAGCGAGCGCGCTGTTTGATATCCAGATGGCGGTGACCAACCTGGCGTCCGTCGCCATGCCGCTCCAGTACATGTGCCATATGAACTATGCCTACGTCGCGGGGGCCACCTTCAGCCAGAATATCCCCGACGAGGCGCTCGCGCTGCGCGAATCGGTCCCGGCTCATGTTCAGCCGACGGCGTCATGGCTGGCGTTTAATCAGCGTCTGCTGCAGGGGGAAGCCTCGGTGGCGACATTGAATGAGCCGCAGTACTATGACCCGGAGATTGTCTTTTTTGCCGATAAGCTGGATCGCTACACCGACAGCCCGGAATTTCGCATGATCGCACCCGATGGCACCACGTTCATCACGCGTTTCTCCAGCGCCGAGCTGAATTACATCACCCGCTGGATCCTCTATAACGGCGATCAGCAGGTTGCTGCCTTCGCCCTGCCAGCCACCTGCCGACCGGAGGGCTTTCTGGCGGCCCAGCGCAATGGCAGCCTGATATCGCTGGCGCCGCAGGAGACCCGAAGCTTCTCGGTCACCACCGGGATCGCCTGAGGCGGATAACACTGCGCAAGGCGGCAAGTCTGAGAATCCCCAGGCGCTGACTTAAGTCAGTGCCTGGGGGAAGCAGACGCCGCTTGAAGGATGCCGTGTATATCGTTAAGGTAAGCGCGTTTTTTAACCCGCCAGGATACATCATGACCACCATTGCCCTTATTGACGATCATCTTATCGTCCGCTCCGGTTTTGCCCAGCTGCTGGGGCTGGAAGCGGATTTCCAGGTTGTCGCTGAGTTTGGCTCCGGCCGTGAGGCGCTGGCGGGGCTGCCCGGACGGGGTGTGCAGGTCTGTATTTGCGATATTTCGATGCCGGATATTTCCGGCCTCGAGCTGTTAAGCCAGCTACCGAAAGGCATGGGGATCATCATGCTCTCGGTGCACGACAGCCCGGCGCTGGTGGAGCAGGCGCTCAACGCCGGCGCCCGCGGCTTTCTCTCCAAGCGCTGCAGCCCGGATGAGCTGATTGCTGCGGTCAGAACCGTGGCGACCGGCGGCTGTTACCTGACGCCGGATATTGCGCTGAAGCTGACCGCGGGCCGCCAGGATCCGCTGACCAAACGCGAACGTCAGGTGGCGGAAAAGCTGGCCCAGGGGATGGCGGTGAAAGCCATCGCCGTCGAGCTAGGGCTGTCGCCGAAAACCGTGCACGTCCACCGGGCGAACCTGCTGGAAAAGCTGGGGGTCAGCAACGATGTCGAGCTGGCGCGGCGCATGTTCGACAGCTGGCAGTAGCAGGCCATGAAACCACTCCTCTCCCGGCTGCTCTCGGTGGCCGGCTGCTTCTGTATTTTCTCCGCCGCGTGGTTCTGCCTGTGGAGCATCAGCCTGCACCTGGTTGCCCGCGCGGATCTCGCCGTGCTGCTGTTCCCCTTCGGCCTGCGTTTGGGCCTGATGCTGCAGTGCCCGCGCGGCTACTGGCCGGTATTGCTGGGTGCCGAGTGGCTGCTGATCTTCTGGCTGGCGCAGGAAGTGGCGCTGGCGCATCCGTTAATTTTGATGATCGGTGGGGTGCTGACCCTGCTGCCGGTGGCGCTGATTTCGCGCTATCGCCACCAGCGCGACTGGCTCACGTTGTTACGTCAGGGGGCCGCGCTGATTACCGCCGCGTTGCTGCAATCGCTGCCGTGGGCCGCCGAAGGAAGCGACGGGTTGAACGCGCTGCTGCTGACTCTCACCGGCGGCCTGACCCTGGCCCCGACCTGCCTGGTTATCTGGCACTATCTCACCAGCACCGTCTGGCAGCCGCTAGGCCCGTCGCTGGTGTCGCAGCCGATCAACTGGCGCGGCCGCCACCTGATTGGCTACCTGCTGTTGTTTGTCATCAGCCTGTGGCTCCAGCTGGGCCTGCCCGCTGAACTGTCGCGCTTTACGCCGTTCTGCCTTGCGCTGCCGATTATCGCCCTGGCGTGGCATTACGGCTGGCAGGGGGCGCTGATTGCCGCCCTGATGAACGCCATCGCCCTGATAGCCAGCCAGACCTGGCACGATCACCCGGTGGATTTACTGCTCTCGCTGCTGGCGCAAAGCCTGACCGGGCTGCTGCTGGGGGCCGGGATCCAGCGCCTGCGCGAACTCAACCAGTCGCTGCAAAGCGAGCTGGCGCGTAACCGGCGACTGGCGGAGCGATTGATGGAGACCGAAGAGAGCGTGCGCCGGGAAGTGGCGCGGGAGCTGCACGACGATATCGGCCAGACCATCACCGCCATCCGTACCCAGGCGGGGATTGTGCAACGCCTGGCGCCGCACAACGGCGGCGTGCAGCAGAGCGGCCAGCTGATTGAACAGCTGTCGCTAGGGGTTTACGATTCGGTGCGCCGCCTGCTGGGTCGGCTGCGTCCGCGCCAGCTCGACGACCTGACCCTTGAACAGGCGGTGCGCTCGCTGATGCGCGAAATGGAGCTGGAGGACCGCGGTATGGTCAGCCATCTCGACTGGCGTATCGATGAGTCCGCCCTGAGTGAAAACCAGCGCGTCACCCTGTTCCGCGTCTGCCAGGAGGGGCTGAATAATATCGTCAAACATGCCAGCGCCAGCGCGGTGACGCTGCAGGGCTGGCAGCAGGACGGGCGGCTGATGCTGGTGCTGGAAGACGATGGCTGCGGACTGCCGCCGGGCAGCGGACAGCCGGGCTTTGGCCTGACCGGTATGCGCGAGCGCGTCACCGCCCTGGGCGGGACCCTGACGATTTCCTGCACCCACGGTACCCGCGTTTGCGTCAACCTACCGCAACGTTATGTCTGAGGCGCGATGATGCTGAACTTGCTGAAATCCCCACCCGATGCCGCGCCGATTACCGATAAACAGGCGCTGGATGAGCGCTATCGCTACTGGCGGCGTCATATCCTGCTGACCATCTGGTTAGGGTATGCCCTGTTTTACTTTACCCGGAAAAGCTTTAACGCCGCGGTACCGGAAATTCTCGCCAGCAACGTCCTGACCCGCAGCGATATCGGCCTGCTGGCGACGTTGTTTTACATCACCTACGGGCTGTCGAAGTTTTTCTCCGGCATCGTCAGCGACCGCTCCAACGCCCGGTATTTTATGGGACTGGGGCTGGTCGCCACCGGGGTGGTCAATATCCTGTTTGGCTTCTCCACCTCGCTGTGGGCCTTTGCCGTGCTGTGGGCGCTGAACGCCTTCTTCCAGGGCTGGGGTTCGCCGGTGTGCGCCCGTCTGCTGACGGCCTGGTATTCGCGTACCGAGCGCGGCGGCTGGTGGGCGCTGTGGAATACCGCGCACAACGTCGGCGGGGCAGTGATCCCGATGGTGGTGGGCGCGGCGGCGCTGCACTACGGCTGGCGCGCCGGGATGATGATTGCCGGTACGCTGGCAATCCTTGCCGGGCTGTTTCTCTGCTGGCGGCTGCGCGACCGGCCCCAGGTTGTCGGGCTGCCGGCGGTGGGCGACTGGCGCCACGACGAGCTGGAGATTGCCCAGCAGCAGGAAGGGGCGGGGCTGACGCGCAAAGAGATCCTCTACAAGTACGTGCTGGCGAACCCCTACATCTGGCTGCTGTCGCTGTGCTACGTGCTGGTTTATGTGGTGCGGGCGGCGATTAACGACTGGGGCAATCTCTACATGTCGGAGACGCTCGGCGTCGATCTGGTGACCGCCAACTCGGCGGTGACGATGTTCGAACTGGGCGGATTTATCGGCGCGCTGGTCGCCGGTTGGGGGTCGGATAAGCTGTTTAACGGCAACCGCGGGCCGATGAACCTGATTTTTGCCGCCGGGATTTTGCTGTCGGTCGGCGGTTTATGGCTGATGCCCTTCGCCAGCTACGTGATGCAGGCGGCCTGCTTCTTCACCACCGGCTTCTTCGTGTTTGGCCCACAGATGCTGATTGGCATGGCGGCGGCGGAGTGTTCCCACAAAGCGGCGGCCGGGGCGGCCACCGGGTTTGTTGGGCTGTTTGCCTACCTCGGCGCCTCGCTCTCTGGCTGGCCGCTGGCGCAGGTGCTGGAGCGCTGGCACTGGACCGGATTTTTCGTGGTGATTGCCATTGCCGCCGGGATTTCCGCGCTGCTGCTGCTGCCGTTTTTAAACGCCCAGGCGCCGCGAACGCCGCACGAAGCGTGATGCACCTCACTGTTTTGCCCCATTCGGGGCAAAACTAAGACATTTTCCCGGTTTCGCCTGGACGCTGTCTCAGGCCAGTTACGTCGCTGATTTTTACAATGCCTGCCATCAAGCAGGTATTCAAATCAGGAGTCACCCATGCTGGCCTTTCTCAACCAGGTGCGCAAACCCACGCTAGACCTACCGCTCGACGTGCGGCGCAAGATGTGGTTCAAACCGTTCATGCAGTCCTATCTGGTGGTCTTTATTGGCTACCTGACCATGTATCTGATCCGCAAAAACTTTAACATTGCTCAGAATGACATGATCTCCACCTACGGGTTGAGCATGACCCAGCTGGGGATGATCGGTCTTGGTTTCTCGATCACCTATGGCGTGGGGAAAACGCTGGTTTCCTACTACGCGGACGGCAAAAACACCAAGCAGTTCCTGCCGTTTATGCTGATCCTCTCCGCCATCTGTATGCTCGGCTTTAGCGCCAGCATGGGGGCTGGCTCCACCAGCTTGTTCCTGATGATCGCCTTCTACGCGCTGAGCGGTTTCTTCCAGAGTACCGGCGGCTCCTGTAGCTATTCGACCATCACCAAATGGACCCCACGCCGCAAGCGCGGGACGTTCCTCGGCTTCTGGAATATCTCGCACAACCTCGGCGGTGCGGGGGCGGCGGGCGTGGCGCTGTTCGGGGCGAACTATCTGTTCGACGGCCACGTCATCGGCATGTTCATCTTCCCGTCGATTATCGCGCTGGTTGTCGGCTTTATCGGCCTGCGTTTTGGTAGCGACTCCCCGGAATCCTACGGCCTCGGCAACGCCGAAGAGCTGTTCGGCGAAGAGATCAGCGAAGAAGATAAAGAGACCGAAGAGAACGCCATGACCAAATGGCAGATTTTCGTCGAGTACGTGCTGAAAAACAAAGTCATCTGGCTGCTGTGCTTCTCCAACATCTTCCTCTACGTGGTGCGTATCGGTATCGACCAGTGGTCGACGGTCTATGCCTTCCAGGAGCTGAAGCTGTCTAAAGAGGTGGCGATTCAGGGCTTTACCCTGTTTGAAGTGGGCGCGTTGGTAGGCACGCTGCTGTGGGGCTGGCTGTCGGATCTGGCGAACGGTCGTCGAGCGCTGGTGGCCTGCGTCGCGCTGGCGTTAATCATCGCTACCCTCGGCGTCTATCAGCATGCCAGCAACCAGTACGTCTACCTGATGTCGCTGTTTGCTTTAGGTTTCCTGGTCTTCGGTCCGCAGTTGCTGATCGGGGTTGCCGCGGTGGGCTTCGTGCCGAAAAAAGCGATCGGGGCAGCCGATGGCATCAAAGGCACCTTTGCCTATCTGATCGGCGACAGCTTCGCCAAGCTGGGGCTGGGGATGATTGCCGACGGCACGCCGGTATTCGGCCTGACCGGCTGGGCCGGCACCTTTGCGGCGCTGGATGCGGCAGCTATCGGCTGTATCTGCCTGATGGCCATCGTGGCGGTCTTCGAAGAACGTAAAATTCGCCGCGAGAAAAAGAAACAGATTTTGCAGACCGCCGAGTGATGGCGTATTGGTAACCTTGCCCGGCCTTAGCGCCGGGCTTTTTTTTATCTCTCCAACTGGGCAGTCTGGTGCAGCAGTTCCCGCAGCCACTGCTGCGCCGGGTCGCGGTGGCTACGCTCGTGCCACGCCATGCTTTTGGTAAAGCCGGGGATCGCCAGCGGCGGCGGGGCGATGCGCATTCCGTTCGCCATTTTCGCCAGCCGACGCGGCACTACCGCAATCATATTGCTGACCGCCAGCACCTCCGGCAGCACCAGAAAACTGCTGACCGACAGCCCTACCCGCCGCGACCGTCCCAGCGCCGCCAGCGCCTCATCGGTCACACCGCGAAAGCTATCGCCCTGCCAGGAGACCAGCACGTGCTCCAGCGTACAGAACAGATCCAGAGTTAACGGCTCCGCCGCCTGGGGATGGTCCGCGCGCATCAGACACACGTACTCTTCCTGATACAGCGCCCGGCTGTGAAGTTCGGGCGGCGTGGAGCGGGGCGTCAGCAGGGCAATATCAACATCCCCGCGTTCGGTTTGGCTGAACAGGGTTTGCGGCGATTCCGGGATAATGCGCACCCGGATACCCGGCGCCAGGGGCTTTAGCGCGGCGATAAACGGCACGATCACCGCTTTCAGCGCGTAATCGGTGGCGGCTATCGTCCAGGTTAATTCGGCCCGTTGCGGATCGAAAGTGGCCGGCTGCAGCAGCGCGTCGGCATCCGCCAGCAGTTGCTTCACCGGCAACGCCAGCGCCTGCGCGCGCAGGGTCGGCACCATGCCGTGCGGGGCGCGGACAAACAGCGGGTCGTTAAAGGCGTTCCGCAGGCGCGTCAGCATGCCGCTGACCGCCGGCTGGGTCAGCGAAAGCCGCGCCGCCGCCCGGGTCACGCTGCGTTCATCGAGCAGCGCATCCAGCGTTTTCAGCAGATTCAGATCGAGGTTTCTGATATCAGATTTCATGATGTCTATCCGCAGCGACGATAAGTCACATTATGGTACGCCGGGGAGTCGACAGCGCGCAAATTCCCATTATGATAGTGAGGATGCGGGATACCCTCACTCATTCAGGTTACAGGAAAGCGGCAAGGGAGCGGCTCCCCTGAGGCAGAGATAACGTCTGGCCGGGGTGAACGCGCGTAGCCAACGCATCTGCAGCGTGAAGTATGACGGATAGAGAATGAGAGGATGAATGGTCTGGATAGGATTGGCCACGCTGGTGGTCGTATTTGTTGTCGGTTTTCGGGTACTTACCTCTGATTCACGCCGTGCGATTCGCCGCCTGAGCGAGCGCCTGGGCATTACCCCGGAGCCACTGGAATCGATGATCGATGCGCTGGGGAAAGCCGCCGGTCACGAGTATCTGCGTTATCTTGAACGCCCCAATGAGGCGCATCTGCAAAACGCCGCCCAGGTCCTGCTGATCTGGCAGGTGGGGATCGTCGACGGCAGCGAGCGCAATCTGCACTACTGGTATCGGCTGATGCAAAAGGCCCGCCTGGCGGCGCCGATCACCGACACCCAGATCCGTCTGGCCCAAGGGTTTTTACGCGAGCTGGACCCGGAACTGAGCGATATAGTCCTGCTGCAACAGCGCTATAACGCCTTGTTTTTACCGCAAGATGGTGTCCACTGGCTGCACTGATATCACCACCTGTGATAATCATCATCAATGATGATGATTAGATTTATATCACCTCCCGGCAGATGATTGACCTCGTTAAATCTCACCGTTACGAGGTCTCTTATGAAACAGTCAATGCACCAAAGCGCCATCGTCTGGCCGGAAGATTACCTGCCGGGGACAACCGATAACTTTGCCTCCAATGAAATCATCGTCAGCGGCCTGACCGCGGCGGAAATCTGGGCGCAGCTCGATGACACTACCTTATGGCCCACCTACTACAGCAACGTGGCCGATATCCGTTTTCATGACGGCAGCGGCCCGACGCTGAGCGCCAACGCCCGCTTCCGTTTCTCAACCTTCGGCTTCCCGATCGAAGCGCAGGTAACCGAATATGTTCCACCGGTGGCCGGACAGGCGGCGCGCGTCGCGTGGCACGGTTGGGCTGAAGGGGATGCAACCACGCGGCTGGACGTGATCCACGCCTGGCTGTTCGAAGATTTGCCCGGCGGCCGCGTGCGCATCCTGACCCAGGAGTCACAGAAAGGGGCTCCGGCACAGGCGCTGGCGCAGACGCTGCCGAACCCGATGATCAACGGCCATCAGGAGTGGATTTGCGGCCTGGCTACGGCGGCCAAAAACGCACAGCGCGGCTAATTTAGCATTCTGTGCGCTGGCAAGCCTTGTCTGACCGGCTTGCCAGCCGTTTTACCGGCAATAATCAAGCTTCTCGTGATTGAATTGTTAAATTAGTCACACACAAAATGTTACACTGCGCAGCTTTTCCGCTCTCCAACCATGCAGGTAACCCATGACGTCTTCAAATGCCTCCACGCCACATGCTCACCAGACTGCGCGACCGAACTGGTCGGCGGTATTCGCGGTGGCCTTCTGCGTGGCCTGCCTGATTACCGTGGAGTTTCTACCGGTTAGCCTGCTCACGCCGATGGCTCAGGATTTAGGTATCTCTGAAGGCGTCGCCGGGCAGTCGGTCACCACGACCGCCTTTGTGGCGATGTTTTCCAGCCTGTTTATTACCTCGATTATCCGCAGCACCGACCGTCGTTACGTGGTGATTCTGTTTTCCGTACTGCTGACCCTCTCGTGCCTGCTGGTCTCCTTCGCCAACAGCTTCACCTTGCTGCTGCTGGGCCGCGCCTGTCTGGGGCTGGCGCTGGGCGGCTTCTGGGCGATGTCGGCTTCGCTGACGATGCGCCTTGTGCCAATGCGGGTGGTGCCGAAAGCGCTGTCGATTATCTTTGGCGCGGTGTCGATTGCGCTGGTGATCGCCGCGCCGCTGGGCAGCTTCCTCGGCGGGATTATCGGCTGGCGTAACGTCTTTAACGCTGCGGCGGTGATGGGCGTGGTGTGTACGATTTGGGTGATCAAGGCGCTGCCTTCACTGCCGGGCGAATCCCCGTCACAACAGCAAAACATGTTTGGCTTGTTGAAGCGCCCCGGCGTGATGGCCGGCATGTGCGCCATCTTTATGGCCTTTGCCGGGCAGTTTTCCTTCTTTACCTATATCCGCCCGGTGTTTATGAACCTCGCCGGCTTTGATGTCTCTGGCCTGACGCTGGTACTGCTGAGCTTCGGCATCGCCAGCTTCGTCGGGACCTCGCTCTCCTCCGTGCTGCTCAAGCGTTCGGTCAAAGCGGCGCTGGCGATTGCGCCGGTGGTGCTGGCGGTCAGCGCGGCGGTGCTGGTGCTGTGGGGGGAAAGCAAAATCGTGGCCTCGACGGTGGCGATTATCTGGGGTCTCGCCTTCGCGTTGATTCCGGTGGGCTGGTCAACGTGGATCACCCGCTCTCTTGCCGATCAGGCGGAAAAAGCCGGGTCGATTCAGGTGGCGGTGATCCAGCTGGCAAACACCTGTGGCGCGGCGGTGGGCGGCGTGGCGCTGGACCATCTCGGTCTGCTGTCGCCGCTGGTCATCTCCGGGGCCTTGATGCTGCTGACCGGGCTGCTGGTCGCCACCAAAGTCCGGGTGTAACGTGCCGCCCGGGCACGGCGTTGCGGCCGCTGCCGGGGGCACGCGAGCCAGGACTACGGGCGCTCACCTCTTGCCAGACGGGCGTTGATGTCGGCAATGACGCCCGGCAAATCGGCCAGGGTATCGACCACATAATGCGCCCCGGCGGCATACAGTTTTTCAGCCGCCTGTTCACGACGGGTGGCGATCGCTTCTGTCGTCATCTGCTGATATTCCTCCCAGGTCGCGCCAAATTCGTTGCCGGACACCGCCAGCCCGACGCTCCACATCCCGGCGTTCAGCCCTTCGGTAATACCCGGAACGGCATCATCGACCTTCACGCAGTGCGCGACGGCATCAATGCCGAGGGCAATGACGTTTTGCAGCGCCATCCACGGGCCGGGACGCCCGCCAGCGGCCAGGTCATCGGTAGCCACCCAATGGTCCGGGGCGTAGCCCTGGGCAGCGGCGGCGGGGATCAGCTTCTCCATGACCGCGCGCGGGTAGCCGGAGCAGGAGCCAATTTTCAGGCCGTCGGCGCGACAGGCGGCAATGGTGTCGACAACGCCGGCGATGGGTGCAGAAAAATCGACGACTTTGGCAATCTGCAGCGGCATGAACGCGGCGTAGATCGCGTCAATATCGTCGGCGCTCATCGCGCGGCCAAATTTCGCCTGCCAGCGGGCATCCACCGAGGGTAGCTGCCCCAGCGCTTCAATGTGTTGCCACTTGCCGAGCCCCATCGGAACGCGGGCTTCCGCCAGCGTTATCTCGACGTCAAACGCCTTGCGGAAGGCTTCGACAAAAATCTGGGTTGGCGCGAAGGAGCCGAAATCCACGGTGGTGCCGGCCCAGTCAAGAATCAGTGCGGTAATACGGTTCATGGCGGTTCCTCAGTGTTTCCAGTACATGGCGTTATCGATGGCGGTCAGCAGGGCGATGATGTCAGCGTCGTAGACTTCGCCGATATTGCCGATGCGGAAGCAGTCGCTTTGCGAGACTTTCCCCGGATAGATCACGAAGCCCTGAGCCTTAAGCTGCTGATAGAAGTGTTCAAAGCGGTACTGCGGCGCCTTCGGCGAGTAAAAGGCGGTGATGATCGGCGAATGCAGGCTGTCTTCCAACAGCGGCTGGAAACCTAAGGCGCGCATGCCGGCCACCAGCCGACGTTGGTTGGTGCTGTAGCGCTGATGGCGGGCGCTCACGCCTCCCTCTGCGGCCAGCTCTTTCAGCGCCTGGGCAAAGGCCAGCACGGTATGGGTCGGGGAGGTGAAGCGCCACTTGCCATGATGGTCTTCCATGCAGCGCCACTGGGCATACAGATCCAGCGACAGCGAGCGCGAGCGACCCTCGCAAGCTGCCAGTTCGCTTTCCCGTGCAATCACGAATGCGAACCCCGGCACCCCCTGAATGCACTTGTTGGCGGAGCTTATCAGGTAGTCGATATTCAGCGCGGCGACGTCCAGAGGAATGCCGCCGAAGCTGCTCATCGCATCGACGATATAGCGTTTACCGTAGCGCTGCGCCAGCTCTGCCACCTCTGCAATCGGGTTGAGCATCCCGGTGGTGGTTTCGCAATGGACCATCGCAATATGGCCGATCGCCGGGTCCGCCTGCAGGATCTTTTCGATCTCCGCCACGTCCGGGCGGGTCACTTCGCCGCAATCGTACGGCTGACAGGCGACGCCCATCCGCTGTGCCATTTCAATCATCCGCGCACCGTAGGCGCCGTTGCTGACGATCAGCACTTTGCCCTGCGCGCCGATCGCGCTGCCGAGCACCGCCTCCACCGCGTAGCTGCCGCTGCCCTGCAGCAGCACCGAGGTGTAGCCTTCCGCAGGCGTTGCCAGCTGAACCAGCTGCTGGCGAATGGTCTGTACCACCCCGAGGTTGTAGTCATCATCCCAGGTGCAGCTATCGAAGAGCATCGCCTCTTTCACCGTGCGGGAGGTGGTTAACGGGCCAGGGGTCAGCAGCAGGTAATTACGTGACGTCATTTGTCTCACCATTTTGGTCTATACCAGATTGGTTTTATAATGGTGATAATGGCGGCAAAAGGTCAAAGAAAAGATCGCGCTGCAACAAAAAATTCATCTCCATGGGTATAATGGCGCTATCCAATCTGTGTGCGAGACATCATGAAATCACCCTCTGGCGAGACGCCGCAATACCTGTTGATTAAGGCGCAATTGCAGGCTCGTATCGAAAACGGCGCGTTGAAAAGCGGTGACAAACTGCCGTCAGAACGCGAACTGTGCAGCCTGTTCAACACCACGCGGATTACGGTGCGTGAGAGCCTGGCGCAGCTGGAGGCCAGCGGCGTGATTTATCGTGCCGATCGCCGCGGCTGGTTTGTGACGCCGGAGCGCCTGTGGTTGGACCCGACGCAAAATACCAACTTCCACAAGCTGTGTCTGGAGCAGGGGCGGGAGCCGAAAACGGTGCTGCTGAATGGCCGGCTCGCGGCGGTGCCGCTGGATGTGATGGCACCGCTGGCGCTACAGCCGTTCGATCAGGTGTACCTGCTGACGCGCCTGCGCTACGCCGACGGGCGGGCGATCTGCTACAGCGAAAACCACTGTCTGCCGGCGCGCGTGCCGGAGCTGCTGCGTCACGACCTGAACGGCAGCCTGACCGAGATTTATCAGACTCATTACGACCTGATATATACCAGCATGCATCTGTCGTTCTATCCCACCTCAATGCCGCCGCAGGCCGCGCAGGTGCTGGGGGTGATGGAAGGGCGTCCGGCGCTGTTGCTGCGCCGCCTCAACTACGATCAGCACGGGCGCATTCTTGATTACGATATCGAGTACTGGCGTCACGACAGCTTGCGCATCGAAGTCGATACCCACTGATTTTTTCGGCCCTGGGGGCGGCCTCTCCCCGGTGGCGCTGCGCTGACCGGGCTACGGTTCATCGCATCCGCGTGGCTCTGGGCGCGGCCTCTCCCCGGTGGCGCTGCGCTGACCGGGCTACGATTCATCCCATCCACGTGGCTCTGGGCGCGGTCTTTTCCCCGGTGGCGCTGCGCTGACCGGGCTACGGTTCATCCCATCCGCGTGACTCTGGGCACGGTCTTTTCCCCGGTGGCGCTGCGCTGACCGGGCTACGGTTCACCGCATCCGCGTGGCTCTGGGTGCGGCCTCTCCCCGGTGGCGCTGCGCTGACCGGGCTACGATTCATCCCATCCACGTGGCCCTGGGCGCGGTCTTTTCCCCGGTGGCGCTGCGCTGACCGGGCTACGATTCATCGCATCCACGTGGCTCTGGGCGCGGCCTTTTCCCCGGTGGCGCTGCGCTGACCGGGCTACGATTCTTGCCGCTGGGTAGTCAGGTAGCCCGGACAAGGCGCGGCAGGCGCCGCCTCCGGGGAAATTCCACGCGCTGCTCTCCCTCTCTGTTGCCTCCGTTTTTCATCCGCCGGACACACTTTGTTCATCGTTCTGTCATAAATCCCCGGTAGCGTGACACTCAATCTGGTATAGACCATTTGACATCACCACCCAATGAGGCTGATACGATGAAACTCTCCCGACTTGCTCTGCTCTCCGCTTTCGCACTCGCCAGCACCCCGGTGTGGGCCGATGGCGTGGTCACGGTTTATTCTGCTGACGGCCTGCATGATGGCGACAACAGCTGGTATCAGAACCAGTTCGACGCCTTCACCAAAGCGACGGGCATCAAAGTGCAGTATGTGGAAGGCGGCTCCGGGGCGATCGTCGAGCGCCTGGCGAAAGAGCGGACCAACCCGCAGGCCGATGTGCTGGTCACCGTGCCGCCGTTTATCCAGCGCGCCGCCAAAGAAAACCTGCTCGCCGAATTTACCCCGCAGGGCAGCGACGCAATCCCCGGCGCCAACGCCCACTACTCGCCGCTGGTGAACAACTACCTGACCTTCATCTATAACAGCCAGCTGTTAAAAAGCGCCCCGGCCAGCTGGCAGGCGCTGCTGGACAGCAGCTTCAAAAACAAACTCCAGTACTCCACCCCAGGCCAGGCCGGCGATGGGACCGCGGTGATGCTGCAGGCCTTCCACAGCCTCGGCAGCAAAGAGGCGGGCTTTGCCTATCTCGGCAAACTGCAGGCCAATAACGTCGGCCCGTCCGCCTCCACCGGCAAGCTGACCGCGCTGGTGAATAAAGGTGAACTGTTTGTGGCTAACGGCGACCTGCAGATGAACCTGTCGCAGATTGCCCGCAACCCCAACGTGAAAATCTTCTGGCCGGCGGACGAGAACGGCGAACGCAGCGCCCTGGCCCTGCCGTACACCGTCGGCCTGGTCAAAAATGGTCCGCAGAGCGAAAACGGCAAAAAGCTGATCAACTTCCTGCTGGATAAACCGGCGCAGAGCCACGTCAGCGCGCTCTCCTGGGGCCTGCCGGTGCGCAGCGATGTCACGCCAACCGACGGAAACTACCAGGCGGCAAAAGCGGCGCTCAACGGCGTGAAAAGCTGGGAACCGAACTGGGACGATGTGGCCGGATCGCTATCGGCAGATATTGCCCGCTGGCACCAAGTGACCGACAGCGAGTAAGCCTGATGCTGATGAAAACGACTGCTTCCCACTCTCCGGCGCAGGCAGGGACCTCCGGGATAACCCTCGACGCACTGCGCGTGTCCTATCACGGCAACGTGGTGCTGAAACCGCTGTCATTGACCATTGAACCGGGGGAAGTGCTGGCGCTGATCGGCCCGTCTGGCTCCGGAAAAACCACGGTGCTGCGGGCGATTGCCGGGTTTGTGCAACCGGCGGGCGGGCGCATTCTGATCGGCGATACCGACGTCACCGGGCTGCCGCCCTACAAGCGCGGCCTGGCGATGGTGGTGCAAAACTACGCTCTGTTCCCGCACATGAAGGTGGAAGACAACGTCGCCTTCGGCCTGCGGGCGCAAAAGCAGCCAAAAGCGCTGATCGTCGACCGGGTCAAGGAAGCGCTGAAGATTGTCGGGATGGCGGACTACGCCACCCGCTATCCGCACCAGCTTTCCGGCGGCCAGCAGCAACGCGTCGCCATTGCTCGGGCCATTGCCGTGCGCCCGCGGGTGCTGCTGCTCGACGAACCGCTGTCGGCGCTGGATGCGCAAATTCGCCACAACATGGTGGAGGAGATTGCGCGCCTGCATCGCGAACTGCCGGAGCTGACCATTCTCTATGTCACCCACGATCAGACCGAAGCCCTGACCCTCGCGGACAAGATTGGCATCATGAAAGACGGCTCGATGATCGCCCACGGGGAGACCCATCAGCTATATCACAACCCACCGAACCGCTTCAGCGCCGAGTTCCTCGGGCGCGCCAATATCCTGCAGGCCACGGCACTGAGCGATATGGCCGGCCCTGGGCTGGTCAGCGTCAGCTGCGGCGGCGGGCTGATTCAGGCCTTCAGCCAGGGCGGGCAGCACGGGCATAACAAGCTGCTGTGTATTCGCCCGCAGCATATGAGCCTGGTTCCCCGTTCGGCGGTCAGTAACCGGCTCCACGCCACGCTGACCTCGGTGCACTGGCAGGGCGATTTGACCCATCTGCTGTGCGACGTTGCCGGTGAAGCGGTGCGCATCGTGATGACGCACGTCAATCCGCTGCCCCGGGCGGGCGACCAGCTGACGCTTTACTTTGAACCGAACGATGCGGTACTGATTGAGGTGTAACGATGTCGCATATGCTCACGCTTTCGCGCCCGGCCTTGAACCTGCGGCCCTTCCTGTGGCTACTGCTGCCGCTGCTGGTACTGGCGACGCTGTTTTTCTACCCGCTGCTGCTGATTGCCGAACAGGCGCTGCGCGATGACAGCGGTCATCTGAGCCTCGGGACCTTCTGGCAGGTCATCGACTCGCGGCGTTTTATCGGCGCCCTGCTGAACACCCTGCAAATCGCGGTATGCGCCACCCTCGGCTGTCTGCTGCTCGGCAGCCTGCTGGCGCTGATTCTGGTGTTTATTCCGTTCCCCGGCAGCGCGCTGATTGGCCGGGTGATCGACACCTTTATTGCCCTGCCGACGTTTCTGATCACCCTGGCCTTCACCTTTATTTACGGGTCAGCGGGACTGCTGAACGGCACGCTGATGTCGCTGTTCGATTTCGCCTTGCCGCCGATCGATTTTCTCTACTCGATTCAGGGAGTGATTCTGGCGGAAATCACCGTGTTCACGCCGCTGGTGATGCGCCCGCTGATGGCCGGGCTGCGGCAGATCGATAAAAGCCAGCTGGAGGCGGCCAGCATTCTCGGGGCCCATCCGCTGCGGGTGATCGCCCAGGTGATTTTTCCGGCGGCGCTCCCGGCGCTGATGGCGGGGGGCAGCCTGTGTCTGCTGTTGACCACCAACGAGTTCGGTATCGTGTTGTTTATCGGTGCCAAAGGGGTGAATACCCTGCCGATGATGGTCTACAGCAAGGCGATTCTTGAGTCCGATTACGGCGTGGCCTGCATGATTGCGCTGATCAATATTCTGCTGTCGCTGGGGCTGTTTATGCTCTACCGACTAGCCGCCGCGCGTACCGGCGTGAGGAGCTAACGATGTTAATCTGGTCGCGTAAAGGCCGTGCGGCGGCGGGGGGGCTGGCAGTCGTGCTGTTTGCCGGCTTTTTCTTCCTGCCGCTGGCGGTGATCCTGATGTCCAGCCTGAGCCAGCAGTGGAACGGCCTGCTGCCGTCGGGGTTTACCTTCGGTCATTTTGTGAATGCGTTTCGGGGCGCCGCCTGGGATTCTCTGTTCTCCAGCCTGGTGGTGGGCTTTTGCGCCAGCCTGTTTGCCCTGCTGTGCGGCATGTGGGCGGCGCTCTCTCTGCGCCAGTTCAGCGCCCGCCTGCAGCGTTATCTGGGGCTGGCGTTTTATCTGCCCAGCGCGATCCCGTCGGTATCGGTAGGGTTGGGGATTCTGGTGGCCTTCAGCCAGGGGCCGTTGCAGATGAACGGGACCTTCGGGATTGTGCTGGCGGCGCACTTCGTACTGATTTCCGCCTTTACGTTCAGCAACGTTTCCACCGGGCTGGCGCGTATTTCACTGGATATTGAAAACGTTGCCTCAAGCCTGGGCGCATCGCCGGGATACCGCCTGCGCCATGTGACTTTGCCGCTGATGATGCCGTGGATGATCTCCGCGCTGGCGCTGAGCCTGTCGTTGTCGATGGGGGAGTTGGGGGCTACGGTGATGATCTATCCGCCGGGCTGGACGACGCTGCCGGTAACGATTTTCAGCCTGACCGACCGCGGCAATATTGCGGATGGTTCGGCGCTCACCATCGTTCTGGCGGGGGTGACGCTATTACTGATGATCAAGCTTGAGCGTATCGCGCGTCGCCTGAGTCAGAAATAACGTCACACCGGTGTTATGCCGAAGGTGTCCGGGCGCGGCGTTATGCCGCGGCCCGGGAACGGATCTTAGAACCAGGCTTCGAACATCCCGCCGACGTTCAACGAGTCCAGCTGGTTGTCGTTGGTGTTGTTCACTTTCGCGGTATGTTTGTTATCGACCTGGCCGCCGGTAACGTAGAAGCGCAGCATCGGACGGAACTCCGGACCCATACCGATAGAGATGTTCTGCGACAGCGTCAGCTTCCAGCCTTTGTTATCCCCGCCCTGATCGTAATCAACACGCTGGTAGCCCGCTTCCAGCCAGGTTGAGTGTACTTCGTTCCAGAAGTACATCGGGCGCACGATCACGCCGTAGTTCTTACGGTTGTCGGTATTGTCTTTGCCGTCGTCATAATCGTGGAATGCCAACAGGTAATCGACCTGCGCCTGCTGGGTGAACTTATGGCTGCCTTCAAAGCTGGCGTACACCGTCGTCAGGTCGTCGGTTTTGTTATACACGCTGTTATCCGAATTATCGGAGTAGCGCAGGATAACCTTATTGATGCCGCTGTCGTTGGTATGGCTCAGCACCAGGCCGCCCTGCCAGGCATCGAGGCGTTCATCACCATCCACCGCTTTCGAGTCGAAGCCGTAGTTGGCGTACACCTCAACATCGATCGGGCCGGCTTTCATGTTGTGAATTTTCGAAGTCAGCGCGTAGTGGCCGTCGTCGCCGGTGCCGGAACCGCCGGTACAGGTGATGCGCGATGGGTTCGACTCATCGGCCATCACTTCCGGGCTACAGGATTCCACCTGCGAGACCGTCGCCACGTCAAACTGCACGCCGCCGATATCGAAGTTTTTCACCCCGGCACCCTGGCCGTCGTGGTTCATCCAGAAGTAGTCGTTGATGCCCTGTTGTGGACGCTGGTGGAAGTCACGACCGGCCCAGATATAGGCGTTCGGGTTGGATTCCAGCACGTTGGTCACGCCGACGTAGGCCTTTTTCAGGTTAACTTCGTCGCTCCAGTGGTCGAACATCACGTTGATATCCCAGATCGCGCCCTGGCTGCTCTTAAAGGCTTTGGTGATCTGGAATTCGCCGCCGTTGCCTTCGTTACCCAGACGACCGATCGCCGAGGCGCCGTTATAGGAGCCGTCAACGCCGACAAATTTCTGGTCGCCGGTCTGGAACTGCGCGCCGTAACGGGCGTAGCCGCTGAATTTGAGGCCGAACGGAATCGCCATATCCGGGGAGGCGGCGGTGGTTTGCGGGTTGGTCACCACATCCACTTTCTTATCGGCGGCGGCATCGATTTTGGCCTGACGGTCGGCCAGCGCTTTATCGACAGCTTTTGCCACAATGGCGTCGATTTGGTCCTGAGTAAAATCTTGTGCGAGTACGGAAACTGGGCACAGCGCGGCGACTACCGCCATGGCTAATGGCAGTCTTTTTATTGTTTTCATGGTTATCTCACATTTAATATTTTATTGATGTTCAGACAATAACCATCCCGCTCCGAATGAAATATCATGATCGGGGCAAGCTGATCCGGTTTATTTAGGGTACAGCTACGCTGAAGAATAAAGGGACTTATTATTCAGTGTGGTTTTATTAATAAATTAACGCTGATACAGATGAATCATCTCTTCTGAAAATTCACGGGCAAGCAGTGAATTCATTAAATGATCCTGCGCATGCACCATGATTAAGGTCATCGGCTGGCGCGCCTCACCGGCATCCTGCTCGATGAGCTGGGTCTGCATCTGGTGCGCGCGACGGGCATAACCATCGGCTTCATTAAGGAGTAATTTGGCTTCGTCGATATTACCGTTGCGGGCTGCGTGTAACGCTTCAAAACATAATGAGCGTGACTGTCCCGCATTCACGATAATTTCCATTACCGCTTCTTCTAGTTCGATCATAATCATTCCTGAGGTTGTTCTTTATATTAAAGGATGTAGCGAAAATTCCTTTTTCGCATTATTCCAGACAGTGCTGTCGATTTATTATTTAGTGGAGCCGGGAAATACAATGAAGGATGTATTTCCCAATGATTACTGACCAACGGTCTCAGCAACCGGAACGACGTTTTTGGCTTTTTCGACTTCAGTTTTCAGCAATGAGCGCTCATAGGCACGCAGGAACGGCAGGTAGATAACCGCAGACATCACCATGCAAATCACGCACATGACCACCGGGCTGAGCGTCCAGTTAGCGGCCCAGGAGGCGCCGATAGGTGCCGGCGTGGTCCACGGCGTCAGGGAAACCACCTGTGACAGCCAGCCGAGGCGGGTGGCGCCATAGGCGAGGATGGCGTTGATCATCGGGACGAACACGAACGGGATAAACATCATCGGGTTCATGATAATCGGAGCGCCGAACAGAATCGGTTCATTAATATTGAAGAAGCTTGGCACGATGCCCATTTTGCCGATGCTCCGCAGGTGCGCCACACGGCTACGCAGCAGCAGGAAGGCCAGCGGTAAAGTTGAACCTACGCCGCCAATCAGCAGATAGTGGTCCCAGAAACCTTGCAGATAGACGTGCGGCAGAGCAGCACCGGCGGCCAGCGCGGCCTGGTTAGCCGACAGGTTCGCCATCCAGAACGGGTTCATGATGCCGGTGACAATCAGCGAGCCGTGGATCCCGGCAAACCAGAAAATCTGGCACATCAGCACGGAGAGCAGAATCGCCGGCAGGGAGTCGGAAGCAGAAACCAGCGGTTCCAGCAGGTGCATAATCGCCTGCGGCAGAATCATGCCGGTCTGGGCTTCGATAAACAGGTTCAGCGGATGCAGGGTACCAATCACCACCAGTACCGGGATCAGAATTTCAAAAGAGCGGGCGACGCCGGTCGGCACCTCTTTCGGCAGGCGAATGGTAATGTTGTTCTGTTTCAGCCACGCATAAATGCGGGTGGAGTAAATCGCGGTAATTAACGCCGTGAAGATCCCCTGGCCTGACAGGTATTGGGTCGAGATTTTGCCATCAGCATACGGCGCGGCCACCAGTAAAAAGGCCATAAACGCCAGCAGGCCGGACATCACCGGGTCCAGCTGAAACTGACGACCGAGGCTGGCGCCAATTCCGACGGAGATAAAGAACGTCATCACCCCCATGCTGAGGTTGAACGGCAGCATCAGCTGTTCGCGATACTGCTGAGAGAAATCGAGCCAGCCGCGGGCAAAACCGTTAGTGGTGTCCGGTGAAAAAGGTGGAAAGATAAATACCAGCATGAAAGAGCCGATGATCATGAACGGCAATGCGGCAGTGAAGCCATCGCGAATCGCGATAACATATTTCTGCTGCCCAAGGCGTCCTGCCAGCGGAGTAATAGATTGCTCGATCACGGCAATCATGGACTGATACAGAGAACTCATTTGAACACCTCTTATTGCGCCGGGTTAATCAGCGACAGGGCATAATCCAGAACGTTATCTCCTCGCTGCATGCCGTAGTCCATGGTGTTAATCGGCTGGACCGGAATATTCAGCGAAGCGGCTTTGTCAGACAAGGTTTTCAGCATGTATTTCACCTGAGGGCCAAGAAGCACCACCTGGTACTGCGGAAACTGCATGTCAAATTCGGAAACGCCATAGGCGTCAATCTGCACCGGCAGGTTACGTTCCTTGGCCACATCCACCATCTTTCTGACCAGTAAGCTGGTGGACATTCCTGCAGAGCAGCACAGCATAATCTTGTACATCGACACTCATCCTCAAAATGTAAAAAGTTATTGCGTGAATGATTTGATATCAGACGGAAACCGGTTTCCATTCATAAAAAACAGAACTGTGATGACTGTCAAGATCTTCTCCTTATGCCGCTAATTAATTGGATTTCGCTCACAGAAATCGGCCAGTTTTGCGATGTTTTTCCGTGAAATGGAGAATCGGTTTCCAAATGAAAATGGAAACGGATATACTGAGATGGTTATTATTGAAGCGATTCAGGACCAGGAATTTACGGGGATCGGACGGACCCTGTCAGGGGAGAATGATGTCTACAATCAATGATGTGTCACGTTTAGCTGGAGTATCCAAAGCGACCGTTTCTCGCGTGTTGAGCGGTACGCGCGGCGTAAAAGAAGCCAGTCGTCAGGCGGTGCTGCAGGCGGCGGAAGAGCTCAACTACCGGCCCAATATGATCGCCCAGTCGCTGCTGAGCCAGACCACCGGCTGCATTGGCGTGATCTGCGCGCAGGACAATATTAATCAAACGACCAGCTACCTGTATGCCCTGGAAAAGCAGCTGAGCCAGCATCAAAAACATCTGCTGCTGCGCTTTGCCAATACCCGTGCCGGGGTGATGAACTCGCTGGAAGAGCTGAGCTGCGGGCTGTGTGACGATGTACTGATTATTGGTGCGCGCTTTCCACTGAATATCGACCGTCCGGACGTGGCGCTGATTGACTGCCTGGAGAGCGAAGGGGCTAACAGCATTCAGTTTGACCACGCGTTTGCGGCGGAAACGGCCTGTAACTATCTGATTAGCCAGGGACGTCGGCAGATTGCGCTGATCCATCCGGAAGGGGGTGGGTTTGCCGAACAGGTGCTGCTGGGCTACAAACACGCGCTGGAGAAAAACTTCCTGCCGTTTAATCGCAACCTGGTGTTCCTCGACAGCACCTCGCCGTCGGTGGCGGTTCAGGAGCTGGTCAACAATGCGACCACCTTAAATTTCAATGCCTTACTGGTGGCTGATGAGCAGCAGGCGCAGCATGTCGTGCCGCAGCTGATGGCGTTCAACCGGGCGGTGCCGGAAAAAGTGATGGTCTTTAGTCTGGCCGGATCGTTACAGCTCCCCGGCATCCCGACTATTCCGGCCATTGAGTATTCGATGGATGCGATGGCAACGCGCATTGTCAGCTGGCTGACGGAAAAAACGCAAATGCTCGGCGGCAGTATGCTGCGCGGCGATTTAATCATTCCGAACCGCTGATTTCACCCGCCGCAATCGCTATCTCTCACCACCACCCACAGCCGTTACGCTGTGGGTTTTTTTATGTCTCTCTTTTTGTCGTTCACTTCACAATATAAACAGAACTCATAGCTGACGCCGGTTTTTTGAACCAGACAGCGCCCGGGGACTGCCTTAAGTTGAATACGAAAGTTCAATCCAAAAAAAACAGTCACCAGAACATTCGTACCGCCTGCTTAAGGAAGTGACCCTATGAACCACTCTCGTGTTGTCGATGTGAAGGCGTGGATCGATGCCCGACCGATCTCGCGCTTTCAATGGAACGTCCTGCTGCTGTGTTTTGTCATCATCATGCTTGATGGCTATGACGCGGCGGTGATGGGTTTTATCGCCCCGGCTCTGATTGAAGACTGGGGCATCAGCCGGGCGCAAATGGGCCCGGTGCTCGGCGCGGCCATGTTTGGTGTGGCCATCGGCGCGCTGGTAGCCGGCCCGCTCTCCGACCGCTATGGTCGCAAACGCATCCTGCTGTGGTCGGTGGCGCTTTTCGCCCTCTTCAGCCTTGCCGGGGCGTTGGCGCAAAGCCCGTCGCAGCTGGCGCTGATGCGCTTTCTGACCGGACTGGGGCTGGGGGCGGTCATGCCGAACTGCGTCACCCTGGTGGCGGAATATATGCCTGAGCGCCGCAAGGGGCTGATGATCACCTTGATGTACAGCGGCTTTAACGTCGGCTCCGGGCTGGGGGGCTTTATTGCCGCCGGGCTGCTGTCGCACTACAGCTGGCATTCGGCGCTTATTTTCGGCGGCGTGCTGCCGCTGGTGGTTCTGCCGTTTATGATAGTGATGCTGCCGGAGTCGGCGATGAATATGGTGGCCCGTCGGCTGCCGTCCGGGCAGATTGCCGGGGTGCTGAACCGTCTTGGCGGCAGCTTCAGCAGCGAAACGCGTTTCCAGCTGAACGCCCCGCAAATCTCGCGGCACAATAAAGTGGTGCAGCTCTTTCGCAACGGCTACGCCCGCGGTACCGTCGCCCTGTGGCTGACCTACTTTATGGGCCTGTTCGTGATTTATTTGCTCAATGGCTGGCTGCCGACCATCCTGCGCTCCGGCGGATTATCGCTGCAGCAGGCGGCGATCATTACCGGCCTGTTCCAGCTTGGCGGCCCGCTGGGCGGCATTCTGGTGGGGTATCTGATGGACCGCACATCAGCTAAAGCGGTGATTGCAGTCACCTATTTCCTGGGCTGCGTATGCCTGCTGACGCAGGGGCTGATGGATTTTGGCTCCGCGGCGCTGTCGGTGCTGATCTTTATCAGCGGCATGTGCATTAACGGCGCGCAGAATGGCCTGCAGGCCTACTCGCCAGCCTATTACCAGACTGAAATCCGCGCCACCGGCGTGAGCTGGATGCACGGCATCGGGCGTACCGGGGCGATACTCAGCTCGACGCTGGGCGGCGTGATTATGCTGGCGGTCCCGGGCCACTCTTCAATCTTTTTGGTGCTGGCGCTACCTGCCTGTCTGGCGGGGGCCGCGATTTTGCTGCACCGTATGAACCACCCGAAGCCTCGGCAAACAGAGGCCGATCTTAGCGCGCTGTCAGGCACAGTACATAACCGATAAGTGGAGTCTCTTCATGGCCAGAATACTCGGCGGGATCGCCGTTTCTCATACCCCGACCATCGGCTTTGCTGTCGATCATCATAAACAACAGGACGCCGCATGGGCGCCGATTTTCCAGAGCTTTGAGCCGCTGCAACGCTGGCTTGATGAGAAAAAACCGGATGCGCTGGTCTATATCTTCAATGACCATGTGACCGCCTTTTTCTTCGATCACTACTCGACGTTTACGCTCGGGATTGATAACGAATACGGCGTGGCCGACGAGGGCGGTGGCCCGCGCGATCTGCCGTCGGTAAAAGGTGATGCGGCGCTCTCCAGACATATCGGTGCCAGCCTGATGGCCGACGAGTTTGATATGTCGTTCTTTATGAATAAAAAACTCGATCACGGGCTGTTCTCGCCGCTGTCGGCGCTGCTGCCGTGGCAGCAGGAAACCGGCTGGCCGACGCGGGTTATCCCGTTGCAAATTGGCGTCCTGCAATTCCCGATCCCCAGCGCCCGGCGCTGCTACAAGCTCGGCCAGGCGCTGCGTCGGGCGATTGAGAGCTACCCGGAAGATATCGACGTGGCGATCGTCGCCACCGGCGGCCTGTCGCATCAGGTGCACGGCGAGCGCTGCGGTTTCAACAACCCACAATGGGACGCAGAGTTCGTGGATATGCTGGTCAATGATCCGGAAAAACTGACGGAAATGACCCTCGGCGAATTTGCCACCCTCGGCGGCATGGAGGGGGCAGAAGTCATTATGTGGCTGGTGATGCGCGGCGCGCTCTCGGCGAACGTCAGCGAAACCTGGCGCGATTACTACCTGCCGTCGATGACCGGCATCGCCACGCTGATCCTGGAAAATAATGCCCGCACCCCGCCGGTAGATACCCTGAGCCGCCACCGTCAGCATATGGCGCAGCAGCTGGCCGGCGTTGAGGCGCTGCCGGGCACCTACCCGTTCACTCAGGAGCGTAGCCTCAACGGCCTGCGGCTGAACCGTTTCCTGCATCAGCTGATTGAACCCGCGTGGCGCGACCGTTTTCTCACCCAGCCGCAGGCGCTGTATGCCGAAGCGGGGCTGAGCGAACAAGAACAGAAGCTGCTCGACGATCGCGACTGGCGCGGGCTGATTCAGTATGGCGCCAGCTTCTTCCTGCTGGAAAAAATGGGCGCGGTGGTCGGGGTCTCTAACCTGCATATCTACGCCGCCATGCGCGGGCAGACGCTGGAAGATTTCCAGAAAACGCGTAACCAGCAGGTTACCTATTCGGTAGCGGGCACCCGTTAACCCTGCGCCACGTGCTGCTGGATAAACTGCAGCAGGGCCTGGGTGGCCGGTGAAGGCAGGCTCCCGGCGCGGAAGGTCAGCCCGATGCGGCGAGTGGTATCGGGCAGCGACACTGGCAGAACGGTGAGCAGGCCGTTGTCGATTTCAAACCGCATCTGGCTGGCGGAGACCGCCGCCAGCATGTCCGAGTCCCTCAGCAGGCCGCGCACCATGGCGGCATCGCCGGTCTCCACCGTCGGCTGCGGCAGGGGCAATCCCAGGGTCAAAAACGCTTTCTCCAGCAGGTGTCGCGCCGGGGCATTGGAACGGGGCAGCACCCACTGGGCGGTCGCCAGTTGGCTTTGCGGGTCCGGGTGGCGCAGCAGCGGGTGACCGTTGCGCAGCAAAATAAGCATATCTTCTTCAAACAGCGCTTCGCAGCGCAGGTCCGGCAGATCCTCGTCCTGGCGCAGCGCGCCGATAATAAAATCGATATGTCCTGCCCGCATGTCGGATACCAGCGACTCATACGGGCTTTCGTTGGTCATCACCATAATGCCGGGATAACGCGCCAGAAAGGCGCTAATCGCCGCGGGCAACAGCTGGGTCCGGCTGAGTGGCAGGGCGCCAATGCGCACGCTGCCCTCCAGCACCCCGCGACGGGCGGCGAGATCGCTCCAGATATTTTCCAGTTCGTTCAACGCCCGGCTGATGGGCGGGTAGAGCAGGTCTGCCGCCGGGGTGGGGCGCACCCCTTCCGGCGTGCGACGAAACAGCGCCGAGCCGGCGCCTTTTTCAAGGATTTTCAGCGCGGCGCTGACCGCGGGCTGGGTGATCCCCAGCTGGCTGGCGACCGTTTGAGTATGGTTGACGTGGTACAGCTGCAGGAAAATCTCCAGCCGTCGGGTGTTAAACAGCCAGCCGGAATCCGGCAGCGCGCCGGAGGCGGTGCTTCGCGGGTGGAGCTTTTGCATCAGCGCGGGAATGGCCTGAAGATCTTCGATGGCGCGTAGCGCTCGCGGCAGAATACAGCGGCCATATTCCGTCGCCACCATTCCGCTGTAGTGGCGTTCGAACAGGGTGACGTTCAGCGCCGCTTCCAGATCGCGAATCGCCCGGGTGATTGCCGACTGCGTGCGAAATAAGTCATCAGCCGCGCGCGAGACGCTGCCGCGCTGTGCCACCTGGCAGAAGAAGCGTAGCTGCATGATATTTATTGTCTTATCGTACTTTCTCTTCAGCATTTCCCACCGGGTCCCGGAATGTGAGCGTAACGACAACATAAATAAAAATCATAGCCTTCGCAAGTTAACGAATTACCCACCCTCGCCACGACATGACAAGCTGAAAAAAACAACAGAGGAAGCCATCATGTCTCATTCGCATCATCCCAAAAGTGCCCTGGTTGTCAGCGCTCACTCTGCCGATTTTGTCTGGCGTGCGGGCGGTGCGATTGCGCTGCACGCCCGTCAGGGCTATCAGGTACATATTGTTTGCCTGTCGTTCGGCGAGCGCGGCGAATCGGCAAAACTGTGGCGTAAAGGCAATATGACCGAAGCGACGGTGAAGCAGGTCCGCCGCGAAGAAGCGCAGGCCGCTGCCGATATTCTCGGCGCCAGCGTCGAATTTTTTGATATTGGTGATTATCCGCTGCGCGCCGACAAAGAGACGCTGTTCCGCCTGGCGGACGTGTACCGTCGCGTACAGCCGCACTTTGTGCTGACCCACTCCCTGCAGGATCCCTACAACTACGACCACCCGATGGCCTCCAACCTGGCTCAGGAAGCGCGCATCATCGCCCAGGCGGAAGGGTATCGTCCGGGGGAAACGATTGTTGCCGCGCCGCCGGTGTACTGCTTTGAGCCGCACCAGCCGGAGCAGTGCAACTGGAAGCCGGACGTGCTGCTGGATATCACCAGCGTGTGGGAACAAAAATACCAGGCGATTCAGTGCATGCAGGGCCAGGAACACCTCTGGGAGTACTACACCCGGGTGGCGTTGCAGCGCGGGGTACAGGCGAAACGCAATATCGGCATCGCTGCCGCCCGCGATATCGTCCACGGCGAAGCGTTCCACAGCATCTTCCCGCGGGTGACGGAGAATCTGTCATGAACCTGTTGAATAAAAAAGGCATTGTCATCCGCCACCTGCCGCGCCATGACGCGGCAACGCTGAGCCAGTTCGCCGCCGCCGGTGTGGCGACGATCCACGAAGCGTATGACCGACAGGGGCTGATGGCCCCGGACATCCGGCCGATCCAGCAGGGTATCAGCCGCGCCGGCAACGCGGTGACGGTGCTGGTCACGCCGGGGGATAACTGGATGTTCCACGTGGCGGTCGAGCAGTGCCGACCCGGCGATATCCTGGTGGTGGCGCCAACCTCGCCCTGCGGCGACGGGTTCTTTGGCGACCTGCTGGCCACCTCGCTACAGTCGCGTGGCGTGGTGGGCCTGGTGGGCGATATCGGTATTCGCGATTCGCACACCTTACGTGAAATGGGCTTTGCCGTGTGGTCGCGCCACGTTTATGCCCAGGGGACGGTGAAGGAGACGCTGGGCTCGGTCAATATCCCGCTGATCTGCGCCGGCCAGCTGGTTCAGCCGGGCGATGTGGTGGTGGCCGACGACGATGGCGTGGTGGTGGTGCCGCATGGGCAGGCCCGCACGGTGCTGGGAAAAGCGGAAACCCGGATGGCTAATGAAGTGGCGAAGCGCGATCGGATGCGAAACGGCGAACTGGGGCTGGATATTTACGCCATGCGCCTGCGCCTGGCGGAGAAAGGGCTGCGCTACTACGACAACGCGGATGATGTAGAGGGCTAAGATGGCACAACGCAAAATACCCTGTCTGTTGATGCGCGGCGGCACCTCGAAAGCGGCCTGCTTTCTGGCCGAGGACCTGCCTGCGGACGCGGTACTGCGAGATGCGGTGCTGCTGGCGGTGATGGGTTCGCCGGATGCCCGGCAGATTGACGGTATTGGCGGGGCCGATCCGTTAACCAGCAAAGTGGCGATAATCCGCCGCTCCACCCGCGCCGATGCGGATGTTGATTATCTGTTTGCTCAGGTGAATGTCGATCGCGCGGTGGTGGATTACGGACAGAACTGCGGCAACATTCTCGCCGCCGTTGGCCCGTTTGCCATCGAGCGCGGGCTGGTAGCGCACACGGCGCCGCTGACCCAGGTGCGGATCTTCATGGAGAACACCAGCCAGCTGGCGATCGCCGGGATCCCCTGTGACGACGATGGCGTGAACTATGAAGGCGAGACGCGCATTGACGGCGTGCCGGGCCACGCCAGCAAAATCGTCCTGAATTTTCTTGATGTAGCAGGGTCCAGCTGCGGGGCATTGTTGCCCACGGGCCAGGCGACCGACCGTGTGGACGGGATCGACGTGACCTGTATCGATAACGGGATGCCGGTGGTGATCGTCCGCGCCAGCGACCTTGGGCGCAGCGGCTACGAAACCCGCGAACAGCTCGATAGCGACGAGGAACTGAAGCAACGGCTGGAGTCGATACGTTTGCAGCTCGGTCCGCGAATGAATCTGGGGGATGTGACCCGGCGAACGGTGCCGAAAATGACCCTGATCGCCGCCCCGCGCGACGGCGGCGCCGTGTCCAGCCGGACGTTTATCCCGCATCGCTGCCACGCTTCTATTGGCGTCTTTGGCGCGGTGAGCGTCGCCAGCGCCTGCCTGATCCCCGGCACCGTCGCCGAAGGGCTGGCCCGGGGCGTTGCCGGTGAGCAGCCGGTGGTCAGCGTGGAGCACCCGAGCGGCGAGTTCAGCGTGGCACTGCAGTGCAACCAGCAGGGCGAACTGGTGGGCTGCGGACTGCTGCGTACGGCCCGACTGTTGTTTTCCGGCGAAGTGTCTATTCCGGCCCGCGTCTGGCCACTGGAGGAGTAAGGATGACGGCAATCACGTTTATTGGTTTTGGCGAGGCGGGCGGCATTCTGGCGCGTGATTTAGCGTGCAGTAACGACGTCACTATCTGGGATTGCAAACTCAACGGCCCGGAAGGCGACGCGATGCGGGAGCGCGCGCGCCAGGCTGGCGTGCTAGCGGCGGGTTCGCTGGCGCAGGCGCTGGAAGGGGCAACGCTGATCTTCTCCACCGTCACAGCGGGTTCCGCGCTGGACGTGGCGCGCTCGGCGGCGGCCATGATTGGCGAGGGGCGCTATTTTCTCGACCTCAATTCGGTGGCGCCGGACACCAAACGCCAGGCGGCGAAGGTGTTCCGGGCGGGAGGTTATGTCGATGTGGCGGTGATGGCGCCGGTGCCGCCGGCACGGCTGAAAACTCCACTGTTGATCGGTGGCCCGCAGGCGCATTCCATCACGCAAACGCTAAATGCTTTAGGGCTGAACGCCCGCGCCGGCGGCGATGAGATCGGCGACGTATCGGCGATAAAAATGTGCCGCAGCGTGATGATTAAGGGGCTGGAAGCGCTGACTACCGAATGCCTGTTTGCCGCCCGGGAATACGGCGTCGAAGAGGAGGTGCTGGCCTCTTTGCATGCCAGCTTCCCGTCGCTGGGCTGGGATGGCGCTTTTGCGGGGTATCTCATCAGCCGGGTGGCCGAACACGGTATTCGCCGTAGCGAAGAGATGGAAGAGGTGGTGAAAACGCTGCGCGATGCGGGCGGCGCGGGGCTGATGAGCCAGGCCACGGCGCATACTCAGCGCCAGCTGCCGCAGAGTATGGCCGCGTGCGGCCTGACCTACGGGCAACTGACGCCGTTCGACTGGAAAGCGCTGGCGGCTCAGTTGAAGTGATTACTTCGCCGGGCAGCTGATTTTATCGATGGCTGCCTGGTAGCCCTTCTGGTTGTTGCGCTCTTTTGCCAGCGTCGCTTCGCGCACATATTCCTGATTGGCCGGAGTGGCGAGGATTTTATTGGCAAAATCGGTATCGCTGATGGTGGTCTGCGGGGCGCATTTTTCCTTCACCGCCTTTAACACCAGCTGTTTTTGTTGCTCGAACTGCAGGCTTTTCAGCGGTGATTCGGCCCAGGCCGCTGTCGCGCTGAGGGTGGTAACCAGACACAGTATCCAACACGCTTTCATGGCGATTCTCCTTAACTAGTCGCTTCAGTCAACTATATGCTCAGGCGGCGAAACACGCAAATGGCGCTGAGATTAAGTTGTTTAAAATCAGTTGATTGCTTTTCTATGTTACCCGCACTTTACGCCGGGAATCCACGGCGATCAGCACCACCGACGAGAGAATCAGCAGCGTGCCGAGCCAGTCCGGCAGCGTGAAGGTAATACCCAGCAGCAGCAGGGATAGCAGGGCGCTGCTCAGCGGTTCCGCACAGCTGAGGATCCCCGCCTTCGCGCCGCCAATCATCTGCGCGCCGTTTAAATAGAGGCTGAAGGTCAGCGAGGTGCCGATCACCACCAGATAGAAAAAGGCCAGCAGCAGGCGGCCGTTGACCACAAAGTTGTTGCCCTGACCGCCGTAGAACGGCAGCAGCATGGCGCCGCCCAGCAGCATACTCCAGCCGACGATCGGCAGCGTGCCGTACCGGGCGATAAGCGTCGAGGGATAGGTGGTGTAAAACGCGGCGGCAAAGGCCGAAGCGACACCCCAGAGCAGCGCCGAGGGTGAAATAGACAGCGTGGTCGGATTGCCGTGGGTCACCAGCAGGAACGTCCCGGCCAGCGACGTGCCGATCGCCGCCAGTACCAACGGGCGAGGGCGGGTTTTGCGCGCCAGCGCGAACCAGGCGACGATAATGGTTGGCGACAGGAACTGCAGCACCGTCGCGGTCGCGGCATTCGATTTCTCGATGGTCATCAGGAAGGTGTACTGCACGGTCAGCGCGCCGAACAGCGAGAAGATCAGCAGGCTCAGCGCATCTTTACGGTTTTGCAGGACGCGGAAAATTTTATCGCCGTGAACGAAGGCGAGCATCAGCAGGATCAGGCCAGCAAACAGCAGGCGCGTCATGGTCAGAAACGGCGATGACATCTGGCTTTGCTGCATAATGTACTGTGCACACACGCCGGAGCTACCCCATAGCACGGCGGCTATCAGTACGTTCAGCATCCCTTTTTTGCTGGAGCCCATCTTTTCCTCGAGTGAAATAGCGCAAAGCGGGCATCATAGCATGAGCCAGCGAGGAGCAACGGGCAGGAAATGGTAGTCGGGTCACAGGTGTGTTGGTGAAAAGCCAGGTATGCGGTAAACCATAAAAAATGCTGGCCACCTTAAGTGACCAGCATTACGCCATATTACGCCATGTGGCGGGTTAAATAATGTACACCGTGATGTATCCGAGCCGCGTCCTAGCTCAAATCAACGTTTTTGCTGCCGAACAGCCAGGTGCAGACAAAGCCGCACAGATAGGCCACCGCGAGCCCCGCGGCATAAACCGCCATGCCGGCGTAGATCCCGCTGGCGGAGGTCATCAGCGGTAGCGCCACCAGGCCAGACGGCCCGAACACCGTGTTCAGACCTACCGGCAGGCCCAGCCAGGCCACCAGACCGAGGAAGAAGCCGCCGCAGGCGCCGCCGATACAGGCGGTAATAAACGGCTTCATGCGCGGCAGGGTTACGCCGTAAATCAGCGGTTCGCCAATGCCGAGGAAGCCGGGAATAATCGCCCCTTTAATCTGCGTACGCAGCAGCGAACCGTGCTTTGCCCGCCAGTACAGCGCCAGCGCCGCGCCGACCTGCCCGGCTCCCGCCATCGCCAGGATTGGGAACAGCGAGTTAAAGCCCTGGGCATCGACCAGCGCAAAGTAGACCGGCACGAAGCCCTGGTGCACGCCGAACATCACCGCCAGCAGGAACAGACCGGCCAGCACGGCGGAGCCGAACGGGTTGCCGTTGAGATGCAGGAACAACCACGACATCCCGGTAAACAGCCAGCCGCCAATCGGCATGATCACGGTAAAGGTCACCGCGCCCATAATCAGCAGCGTCACCGCCGAGGTGAGGATCATATCGAGGTTGGCCGGCATGATCCGACGCACCTGTTTTTCCACCCACGCGCCGAGAATCGAGGCAATCAGCACGCCGATAATATTGCCGCGCGGGTCAATGCCGTGGCCAAAGAAGGTGGTGATCCCGGCATAAAATCCGCTGGTGGCTTCGGGGTTGTAGCCGAGGACGAACAGCGAGGCGATGATCGCGCCGTTGACCCCGGAACCGCCGAACGCCTTCTGGGCGTTATAGCCAATCAGGATGCTCAGGAAGGTGAACATCCCCTTGCTGAACACTTTCATGTAGCCGATCAGCGCCACCAGCGAGGCGCTGGGATGGGCGTTTTCCAGCACGAACATCTGCTCCGCCAGCGTCGCGAAGCCAAGCAGCAGGCCAACCGCGATAAAGCCGGGGATCAGTGGGGTAAAAATGGTGGCGAATTTGGCGAGAAACTTCTGCACGCCGCTGGTTTGCTTGCTCTTCAGCGCCTGTTTTTTCTCCGCCGCGACATCCGCCAGAGAAGGCGCGTCCGCGGGGGCGTCCTCCAGCATTCCGTTCATCATCTCTGCGGCGGTTTGCGCTTTGCCGGGGCCGAGCACTACCTGGAACTGTTCATCGCTGACGATAACGCCCATCACGCCTTCAATCTGGCGGATGGCGGCGCTATCGGCCAGCTGCTCATCACGTAAAGTTAAGCGCAGGCGGGTCATGCAGTTCCCCGCCTGGGCGACGTTTCCGGCTCCGCCAACATGGGTAAGGATCCGCGCTATCATCTCTTTATTTATTTTTGCCATTGCACGTTACCTGGTTGTCGGCGCTTAGGTATTGCTCAGCGCCTGGCGGATATAGCCGTTATTTTTGCTCAGCAGCGATTGCGCCTCTGCGGCGCTAAGATCCGCCAGCACCATCACAATGGCCGTTTTACAGTGGCGCTCGCAAGCGTCCAGCGCGGCAAGCGCGGTGGCGCGATCGCAGTCGGTCGCCTCCATCACGATGGATACCTGGCGCTCGATAAGCTTGGCATTGGTCGCTTCGACGTCAACCATCAGGTTGCTGTAGACCTTGCCCACGCGGATCATCGCGCCGGTGGAGATCATGTTCAGCACCAGCTTCTGGGCGGTGCCGGCTTTCAGGCGGGTAGAGCCGGTGACCACTTCCGGGCCAACGACCGGGGTGATGGCAACATCGGCCAGACGCGCCATTTCGCCATGCGGGTTGCAACTGACGATGGCGACAAAAGCGTTCTGGCTGTGGGCATATTCCATCGCGCCAATGACATAAGGGGTACGCCCGCTGGCGGCCAGGCCAACCAGTACGTCGCGGTTGCTGAAGTTCAGGTTTTGCAGATCCTGCGCGCCCTGCGCTTTGTTGTCTTCGACGTTTTCGACGGCGCTGAGAATCGCTTTATGACCGCCGGCGATGATCCCCACCACCTGCTCCGGGCGGGTGCCGAACGTCGGCGGGCATTCGCTGGCATCGAGGATCCCGAGGCGGCCGGAGGTGCCGGCCCCGATGTAGATCAGCCGTCCGCCGTCCTGGATGGCGGCAGCCACTTTATCCACCACCTGGGCAATCTGCGGCAAATAGGGGGCGATCGCCTGGGCTACCTGCTGGTCCTCCTGGTTGATTACCGTCAGCATGTCGACGGTGGACAGGGTGTCTATATTGGCGCTATTGGCATTACGGCGCTCGGTCAGCAATGCGCTCAGGTCGATACTCATCATTAAACCTCATCAGTCACAGTTGAGATAGATTCTAAGGAATTAATTATTCCTTTCATGTGAAGGGTGTCACGATTAAGACAGAAGGGATAAGCGGATATTTATAGGTATGGCGGGGTGTCGCGCAGTAATAATATTGGAATATTTTATTACTGCACGATGATTTAGCAGCTGGTGTTGCCTTTTTGCAGGCCGAAAAACAGGGCGATCAGATAGCTGATTGTCATGGCGATGCTCATTTTCAGCATCGTTTCACCGCCGATCCCGGCCAGCGGCGCGGCGATACCGCCGCAGACGAACATCAGGGTCCCCATCAGGGCGGATGCGGTGCCCGACTGGGCGCTGCTGACTTCGCTCATTGCTCTGGAGCCGGAAATCGTGCTGATGCCGCTCATGAAGGACACTGTGAAGAACAGGCCAGCCAGCGCCAGCCACGGCAGCTGCAGCCAGGCGAGGAGCAGCGTCAGCGTCGCCGACAGGACGGCCAGCGTCAGGCCGCGACGCAGCAGCATATCCGCATCGTAGTGGTGCGAAAGGCGGGAAAAAATCTGCGCGGCGATAATCAACCCGATGCCGTTCAGACCGAACAGCAGGCTGAACTGCAGGGCGCTCATGCCGTATTCGCTCTGGATCACGAACGACGATGACCCGATGTACGAGAACAGCCCCGCCATCATAAAGGCCTGAATCAGGCAGTAGCGCATAAAGCGGCGGTTTTTCAGCACCGGGGTATCGTGTTGCTGCGCTGCCGTCGCGGTGCCCTGGGCAGGACGCGTTTCCTGAAGCACCGCCAGGCTGACGATCAGCAGCACGGCACCGATACCGGCCATCGCCCAGAACAGAAAGCGCCAGTCGAAGGAGGTGGTGATGTACCCGCCGATCACCGGCGACACCACCGGGGCGATGCCGTTGACGGCCATCAGCAGGGCAAAGAACTGGGTCAGCTGGGTGCCCTGATATTTATCGCGGGCAATCGAGCGGGACAGTACCGAGCCGCCCGCCCCGGCGAAGCCCTGCAGGAAACGCCAGCCGATCAGCATATGTACGTCATAGGTCATGGCGCACATCGCCGATGAGAAGATAAACAGCAGCAGCGACAGCGCCAGCGGCTTTTTGCGCCCGATACGGTCGCTCAGCGGGCCAAAAAACAGCTGGCCCACGCCGAGGCCAATCAGCGCGGCGGTCAGGGAGAGCTGGGTCTGGGTGCCGGTGGCGCTCAGTTGCTGGGTTATGTCCGGTAGGGCGGGCAGATAAAAGTCGGTGCACAGCGGGCCGATGGCGGTGAGCAGACCGAGAATCAGCACCCATGAAAGAGAGATGCGTGGCATAAAAACTCCTTATGTCTGCCGGGCGAGAGCCCGGCAGGGATGACTTAGCTGGCGCCGCCTCCCAGCGATTGCCAGAGGGTGATGCGGTTTTCCAGATCGGTCTGTTGCAGCGAAATCAGCGTGGCCTTCGCCGACCACAGCGTGCGCTGGGCGGTCAGGACCGACAGATAATCACCGATGCCGGTCTGGTAACGACGCATCGCAATATCCAACGACGTCTGTTCCGCCGCGACGTACTCACGTTGGGCACTCAGCTGCTCGCTCAATGTTTCCCGGCGGGCCAGCGCATCGGCGACGTCCTTAAAGGCGCTCTGAATGGTCTTCTCGTAGGTGGCGATCAGCCCTTTTTTCTCCGCTTCGGCATAGCGCAGCTGCGCCAGATTACTGCCGCCGGTGAACAGCGGCAGGCTGATTGACGGGGCGAATGACCACACCGACATCCCGTGGCTGAACAGCGACGACAGCGCATCGCTGCCGACGCCGGCGCTGGCGGTCAGGGAGATAGTCGGGAAGAAGTTGGCCCGCGCCGAACCAATATCGGCGTTAGCGCTCTTCAGGTTGTGCTCTGCTTCCTGAATGTCCGGACGGCGCAGCAGCACCGATGACGAAACTCCTGCCGGCACCAGCACGATGCTGTTGTCGGCGAGGCTTTCCAGGGTGCCCGGGAGCAGGCTGTCCGGCACGGTGGTACCGGCCAGCAGGTTGAGGGCGTTTTTATCCTGGGCGACCTGAGTCCGATAGCTGGCAACGCTGGCGCGTGCCTGCTGATAAACGCTTTCCGCATCGCTGAGATCGCCGGCGGAGGCGGTGCCGACCGCCATCTGACGGGCGACGATTTTGCGCGAATTATCGGCGCTGGCCAGCGTCTCCTGGGCCAGCGCCAGGTTGCTATTGTCCGCCGCGAGGGTAACCCAGGCGGTGGTCAGGTCGGAAATCATCGTCAGGCGGGTGTTCTGCGCGGTGTATTCGCTGGCAAGCCAGGTTTCCCGCGCCGCCCGTGTCAGACTCTGATTTTTACCGAACAGATCCAGCTCGAAGCTGGAGACCGCCCCATCGGCCTGCGATGAGGAGGTCAGGCCGCTGTCTACCGTTTGACTGCGGGTATGGCTGAGCTCCGCATTCAGGGTCGGGAACAGCGTGGCGCGGGTTTCGCCAAGTTGCGCCCGGGCGGCTTCGATGTCGGCGATCGCTTTCTGCACGTCGCGGTTACTGGTCAGCGCCATGCTGACCACTTTGTTGAGACGCGCATCGTTGACAACCTGCTGCCAGTTGCCGACCACCGCGCTTGCTTCACCGTGGGTGCCGGGGAGCGTGGCGGGGATCGGCGCCGCCGGGCGGCTGTAGTCCGGATCGAGCGAGACACAGCCGGCGGTCAGGAGCGCGACAAACACTAACGTAAAACGAAACATAACTTACTCCTGAGTGGGGCGTCGGCGGGTGAACAGACGTTTCACCAGCACAAAGAACAGGGGAACGAAGAAGATCGCCAGCAGCGTGGCGGTCAGGGTCCCACCGATAATGCCGGTACCGATCGCCACACGGCTGTTGGCCCCGGCCCCGGTAGCGACCGCCAGCGGCAGCACCCCGGCGACAAACGCCAGCGAGGTCATCACGATAGGGCGCAGACGGGTTTGCGCCGCACGCAGTGCAGCACGTGACAGCGAATAGCCCTCATCAACCGCCGCTTCGGCAAACTCGACGATCAGGATGGCGTTCTTCGACGACAGGCCGATGGTGGTCAACAGCGCCACCTGGAAGTAGACATCGTTGCTGAGATCGCGCATCCAGGCCGCCAGCGCGGCACCGAGCAGACCCAGCGGGATAACCATGATCACCGAGAACGGCACCGACCAGCTTTCATACAGCGCCGCCAGGCACAGGAACACCACCAGAATCGAGATGGCGTAGAGGCTCATCGCCTGGCCGCTGGCCAGTTTTTCCTGCAGCGACAAGCCGCTCCATGCCCAGGTGGTTCCAGCTGGCAGGTTGTTGGCTAACGCTTCCATCTTGTCCATCGCCGCGCCAGAGCTGAAGCCGCTGGCGTTCTCACCCTGGATTTCAAAGGCGGCAGAGCCGTTGTAGCGCACCAGGCTTTCCGGGCCATACTCCCAGTGGGTGCTGGCGAAGGCGGAGAACGGCGTCATGCTATCGTCGCTGCCGCGGACAAACCATTTGTTGAGATCAGACGGGACGGCGCGCGCCTCGCTATCGCCCTGGATATAGACCTTTTTCACTCGGCCACGGTCGATAAAGTCGTTGACGTAGGTCCCGCCCCAGGCGCTGGAGAGCGTGTCGGTTACATCGCTCAGCGACAGGCCCAGCGAGACGGCCTTGTTGTTGTCGATGTCCACCTGTAGTTGCGGCATCTGCGGCAGGTCGTTGGCACGGACCGACTGGAGTTCCGTACTTTGATTCGCCGCCGCCAGCAGCTGGGTACGCATCTTCATCAGGCTATCGCGGTCGGTGCCGCCGCTGGACATCAGCTCGAAGGTAAAGCCGTTGCTTTGACCCAGGCCGTCCACCGATGGCGGGATCATCGCAAACAGGGAGGCATCGCGAATGCTGCCTAGCTCTTTGGTGGCGCGCAGGGCAATCGCCTGGGCGGTGTTTTCTGCCCCTTTACGTTCGGACCAGTTTTTCAGCGAGACGAAGGCCATCCCGGCGTTTTGTCCGCTGCCGCTGAAGCTGAAGCCATCGACGGTAAAGATAACGTCGGTGTTGTCTTTCTCTTTGGTCAGGAACCAGTCGGTGACCTGGCGGCGCACTTCTGCGGTTCGCACCGCGGTGGCGCCTGCCGGCAGGGTGTACTGGACCATGATTTCGCCCTGATCCTCGACCGGCAGGAAGCTGCCCGGCAGTTTCCACATCGCCAGCGCCATACCAGCGCAGATCACCGCGAAGGCCCCCATCATGATCACCGAGCGGCGCAGGCCGCCAATAACACGATGCTGATAGCCCTGTTCGGTACGGCCCCACAGGCGGTTAAAGGCGCCAAAGAAGCCGGTGGTATGCGGTTTGGAGTGGCTGAGCAGCGCGCCGCACAGCGCCGGGGTTAAGGTTAACGCCACCACCACCGACAGCATCATCGCGGAGATAATGGTCACCGAGAACTGGCGATAGATAACCCCGGTCGAGCCGCCGAAGAAGGCCATCGGCAGGAATACCGCCGACAGCACGAGGGCGATGGCGATCAGCGCCCCGGTGATTTCCCCCATCGATTTCTCGGTGGCTTCAAGGGCGGAAAGCCCTTCGTCACGCATGATACGTTCGACGTTTTCCACCACCACGATGGCGTCATCGACCAGCAGGCCGATGGCCAGCACCATTGCAAACAGGGTCAGGGTGTTGATGGAGTAGCCGAACAGCGCCAGCACGCCAAAGGTACCGAGCAGCACCACCGGCACCGCCACCGCCGGGATCAGCGTGGCGCGGAAGTTTTGCAGGAACAGGTACATCACGCAGATCACCAGCACGATGGCTTCAATCAGCGTTTGAATCACGTCCTCGATGGAGATTTTAATAAATTCGGTGCTGTCTTTCGGGTAGGCAATATCGTAGCCCGCCGGCATCTGGTGGCGGTACTCGTTGATTTTGTCCTTCACCAGCGTGGAGGTATCAAGGGCGTTGGCCCCTGGCGCCATCATCACCGCGATACCCGCCGCCGGGTGGCCGTTGAGGTTAGCCAGCGCGGTGTAATCTTCACTCCCCATCTCCACGCGAGCGACATCGCTGACGCGCACGACGGAGCCGTCGGATTTACTTTTGACGATAATATTCTTGAACTGATCGACCGTTTGCAGACGGGACTGGGCGCGCACGGTGGCGGTGAGCTGCTGCGCGTTCGAAGACGGCAGGGCGCCGATCTTGCCCGCAGAGACCTGCACGTTCTGCGCTTCAATGGCCGACTGCACGTCCGACGGCATTAGCGCGAAGGAGGCCAGTTTGGTCGGGTCCATCCAGATGCGCATGGCGTATTCGGCACCGAACACCTGCAGACTCCCGACCCCTTCGATACGCGCCAGCGGGTCCTGCATATTACTGACCAGCCAGTCGGAAATATCGGAGCTGGTGGCGCGGTTGGTTTTGTCATACACCGCGAGGATCAGCAGGAAGCTGCTCTGCGATTTTTCCACCGTCACGCCGGCCTGCTGCACTTCGCTCGGCAGACGAGATTCCGCCTGCTGAACTTTGTTCTGTACCTGCACCTGGGCGGTGTCCGGGTCGGTACCCTGCTCGAAGGTCACGGTAATGCTGACCGAGCCGTCGGAGCTGCTGGTGGAGGTAAAGTAAAGCAGGTTATCCAGCCCGGTGAGCTGCTGTTCGATAACCTGGGTCACGCTGTTTTCCAGGGTTTCCGCAGAGGCCCCGGTATAGGTGGCGGAGATTTTCACCGCCGGCGGCGCCACGTCAGGATACTGGGCAACCGGCAAGGTGCGGATGGCCAGGACCCCGGCGAGCATAATCAGAATCGCGATAACCCAGGCAAAGACCGGGCGTCGCACGAAGAAGCGAGAGAACATCAGGCATTGCCCCCGTTAGTGGTGGCTTCGACCGCTTTGACCTGCTGGCCAATGCTGACCTTCGAGGTGCCTTCGACAATCAGCTTATCGCCGGCCTTCAGACCGGTAACCACCAGCCATTTGTCGCCATAGGTTTCGCCGGTTTCCACTTCACGCTGTTCCACTTTGTTGCTGCTGTCGACAATCAGTGCGGTGGCGGTGCCTTTGGCATCGCGGGTAATCCCCTGCTGCGGCGCCAGAATCGCATCGTCCATGACCCCTTCATCGACGTGGGCGCGTACGAACATCCCCGGCAACAGGACGTGCTGCGGGTTAGGGAAGACCGCGCGCAGCGTGACCGAGCCGGTGGACTCATCCACCGCCACTTCCGTCAACGCCAGGCGGCCTTTCTCGCTATAGGTGCTGCCATCTTCCAGGGTCAGAGAGACGCTGAGGGTGTCGCTGTTGGTGGCCAGGGTCTGTTTGCGCAAGCGCAGCAGATCGACGCTGGAGCGGGTGAGGTCGACATACATGGTGTCGAGGCCGCGAACGGTGGCCAGCGCGGTATCCTGATCGGCAGACACCAGCGCGCCCGGGGTGACGGAGGAGATACCAATACGCCCGGCGATCGGCGAGGTGACGGTCGTCCAGTCGAGGTTGATGCGCGCGCTTTCGAGGGCCGCTTTTTGCGACTCTACGCTGGCTTTGTCCTGGTTACAGGTAGACATCGCATCGTCGGCATCCTGGCGAGACACGCCATTTTCCTTCACCAGCACCGCATAGCGCTGGGCTTTCTGACAGTCGGAGATCACCAGCGCCTGCGCCTGTTTCAGGGCGGCGGCGGATTGGTTGTAGGTCGCACGATAGCTGGAAGGGTCGATTTGATACAGCGCCTGTCCGGCTTTCACCATATCCCCTTCGGTAAACAGGCGTTTTTGAATAATGCCGCCAACCTGCGGGCGCACTTCAGCGCTTAGCGATGCCGTGGTGCGTCCGGTCAGCTCGCTGATCACTGAAACCGATTGATTTTTCAGGGTGACAACACCAACTTCCGGCGTCATCTGCGGGGGAGCGGATGTTTGCGCATTATCACATCCGCTGAGGAGTAATAGTGCCGCTGCGATGGGGAGTATTGTATATTTCATTATATATTCTCAGGATGAACGACGTCCTCCTCGTTATTTCAATAACGAGGTTGTGGCCAGCTGATGACGCATTTCCGCGAAACGGAAACGACGAAAAGGGAATGCAATATTCCCGTTCTATTGATGGTGGTTAATTATTTATCCGTTAATAACATAGTGGTTATTTCCCGATACAGTTTCTCGAGTATCTCTGGCTCTACGGTTTGCGGAACCAGGCGCCGATAAATCGTCCCTTCCATCATCACTGCGGTGACTTCTACGCAACAACGAACACGTTCCTCGCTGAGGTGCGGATAGGTCTTTTGTATGTGCGCGCAGGCGTTAGCAAACATACGTTTGTCGGCCTCGACCATCATGGCGGCGATTTGCGGGTTACGCGTCGCTTCTGCCGCCATTTCTAACATCAATGCGTCATCATCTTCATCCAGCGTTTCCCGGTGGGCAAGCACGCGGGGGATCTCATCCGTCTGGGTATTCCCGTCCATTTTAGTGATGCGGTAATCAATGATACGGCGGATCATTTCTTCAATGATGGCGTCTTTATTGGCAAAGTAACGATAGATTTGCCCGACGCTCAGGCTGGCCTGGCTGGCGATGTTCGCCATGCTGGCCCCGTGGAAACCATGATGGCGGAAGCAGTGGCGTGCGGCAGCGATGATCTCATCCTGTCGGCGTTTTTGTCGGTCGGCCAGTGCGCTGCTCATGGTGTTATCCTCGGAATGAAGAGTGAGAATGATCGTTCTCATTTTTCGTCATTATACGGTTTCAGCGAATGATGGAAAGGTTTTTTTGATTAAAAAAATGCTCAGGGAATTTACGCAGCAAATAATGGAGAAATTAAGTATTTTTTGTGAATTTAAGGTATAGGTATTTCTTATAAATATTCAATTATGGAGAATTAAGATGGCATTAATAATAACAAAAAGCATTAATCCGGCGGATCAGGAAGAGTTGTTCGCAGGACTACGAGAATATAATCTGCGGTATCTCGATGCGACACAATTTGGTGAAACCGGCGTCTATATCCGTGACGAAGCGGGGGTCATGTTGGGCGGACTGATTGCCAAAAGAAAGGCTAACTGGTTGTGTATTGACTATTTATGGGTCAGCGAGGCGCAGCGCGGCGGCGGCCTGGGCAGCCAGCTGATGCGTGAGGCGGAAAACCAGGCGCGGGAGGCGGGGTGTCGCCATGTGCTGGTCGATACCTTTAGCTTTCAGGCCCTGCCGTTCTACCAAAAACAGGGCTATCAGCTGCAGATGTCGCTCCCGGATTTCCCCCACGTCGGCATGGAGCGCCACTATCTCTCGAAGGCGCTATAGCCCTGCCGGGGAGTGCCGCTTCGTGGCCTATCCCGCAATGCCCTGTCGGAGCAGCGCCAGCGCATGGTCAACGATGTTCTGGCGGGTGATCGCCGCTAAACGTTCATCGGTGCGCAGGCGCGAGAACGGCACCAGCACCAGGCTAATCAGCGAGGTAAACAGCAGCGCTGGCGACAGGGCCGGGTTGATTTTGCCCTCCTCCTGCCAGCGTGTGACCGTATTCAGCATCAGGTGATAGCGCTCTTCGCCGAAGCGGGCATGTATATGCTGGCGCAGCACCGGCATCTCGCCGATCATCTCCTGCATCCACAGGGGCGCAAACCAGGCGTGTTGCTCCGCCAGGGTGCCCAGCTCGTCAATCAGCAGCGTGAGGGCGGTGACCGGGTCGTCCGCATGGGCGACGAAAATCTTGCTGATCTGGTGACGCAGCGGCATGAAACGTTCTTCCAGCAGCTGGTCCACCAACGCTTCCCGCGAACTGAAGTAGTAATGCAGCATCGCCGGGGTGACCCCCGCTTCTTTGGCGATCGCATTGAGCGAGGTATGGCCGATGCCCTGACGGGCAAACAGCGCAAGGGCAATATCCATTAGCTGTTCGCGGTTGGCCGTACCGGGTTTTTTACCCCGCGGACGGCCAGGGCGGCGAGGGACATCATTGTCTTTTTGTGCGCGCATTTCGGAATGTTCTCTTGACGTGATTCATCATTTCCCTAAATATTAATTATACATTTAATTAATTTCAAGTGAGTGATGAGATGACGTCTCAAATCACGACCCAACAACCTGCGCCGTCGATCCGTTTACTGTTCAGCGCGCTGCTGCTGGTGATGCTGCTGTCGGCGCTGGATCAGACCATTGTGTCAACCGCACTGCCGACGATTGTCGGCGAGCTGGGCGGGCTGGATAAGCTCTCCTGGGTGGTGACCGCCTATATTCTTAGCTCGATGATTGTGGTGCCGCTGTACGGCAAATTTGGCGATCTGTATGGCCGCAAAATCGTGCTGCAGGTGGCGATCGTCCTGTTCCTGGTCGGGTCCGCGCTGTGCGGCGTGGCGCAGAATATGACGCAGCTGGTGCTGATGCGTGCCTTGCAGGGGCTGGGCGGCGGCGGTCTGATGGTGATTAGCATGGCGGCGGTTGCCGACGTGATCCCGCCGGCTAACCGTGGCCGCTATCAGGGGTTGTTCGGTGGCGTATTCGGCCTGGCCACGGTGATCGGGCCGCTCATCGGCGGGTTCCTGGTGCAGCACGCCTCGTGGCGCTGGATTTTCTACATCAACCTGCCGCTGGGGCTGTTTGCGCTGCTGGTGATCGGCGCGGTATTCCACAGCAGCAATAAACGTAGCCAGCATCAGGTGGACTGGCTGGGCGCGATTTACCTGAGTATGGCGCTGCTGTGCATCATCCTGTTTACCTCCGAAGGCGGCAGCGTGCGCGCGTGGAACGACCCGCAGCTGTGGTGCATTCTGGCCTTTGGCGTGGTGGGGGTCATCGGCTTTATTTATGAAGAGCGGATTGCCGCAGAACCGATCATTCCGCTCTCCCTGTTCCGTAACCGCAGCTTCCTGCTGTGCAGCATGATTGGTTTTGTTATCGGGATGGCGCTGTTTGGCTCGGTCACCTTCCTGCCGCTCTATCTGCAGGTGGTGAAGGCGGCAACCCCGACCGAAGCCGGGCTGCAGCTGATCCCGCTGATGGGCGGCCTGCTACTGACGTCGATCATCAGCGGACGCATCATCAGCCGTACCGGGAAATACCGCCTGTTTCCGATTCTCGGGACGCTGTTAGGTATGGTCGGGATGTTGCTGCTGACGCGGATTACGATCCATTCGCCGATGTGGCAGCTGTATCTGTTTACCGGCGTGCTGGGTATGGGGCTGGGACTGGTAATGCAGGTGCTGGTGCTGGCCGTGCAGAACGCGATGCCGGCGCAGATGTACGGCGTGGCGACCTCCGGGGTGACGCTGTTCCGCTCGATTGGCGGCTCCATTGGGGTGGCGCTGTTTGGTGCGGTGTTTACCCACGTGCTGCAAAACAACCTCCAGCGTCTGTTGCCGGAAGGGGCCGAACTGCCGCGGGCGCTGAACCCGGCGGCGGTACAGAACCTGCCGTCTGAGATCCGTCTCGATTATCTCGATGCGTTTGGCTCGGCGATCCATGCTGCCTTCCTGATGGCGGCCTGCATCATGGCGGTGGCGTTCCTGCTGTCGTGGTTGCTGAAAGAGGTGCCGTTGAAAAAGGCGATGGACTAACCGGTTGCCGCGATCCGTCGCAGCGCCTGACGCAGCGCGGGGGTGGCGAAATCGAGAAATTTCCGCAGCTTCAGCGGCGCCAGTTCACGAGCGGGATACAGCAGATGGACCGGCGCCGCTGGCGGCTCGACGGTTTCCAGTACCAGCCGGAGCTCTCCGCAGGCCAGGCCATCGATGGCCTGATAGTGCAGCAGGCGCGCAACGCCGGCCCCCAGCCGTGCGGCGTCCGCCGCGCTCTCCGGGGTGGTGACCCCGAGCACCGGCTGCAGCACGACCAGCCGGTCTTCCGCCGCCGGCGCGTTAAAGCGCCAGCCGTTATAGGGCATCGGCGATTCAATATGGATCGTCGGGAGCGCGCTCAGTTCACTGGGGCGCTGCGGCGTCCCGTGCTTTTCCAGCAGCGTCGGGTGCGCGCAGGTAACGATGCGCATCTCGCCGAGGCGAATGGCGACCATGCCGCTGTCCGGCAACACGCCGATGCGTACCGCGAGGTCAATATGGTCGTCAATCAGATCGGCATTGCGGTCGCTGAGCAGTAAACGGATGCGAATTTGCGGGTAACTGGCGAGAAAAGCGGTAACTATCGGTAAAACGTGCTGCCGGCCAAACATCGTCGGCGCCGCAATCACCAGCTCCCCCTTCGGCTGCTGATATTCTCCCGCCGCCTGGCGCTCAGCCTGCTCCACCTCTTCCAGAATGCGCCGCGCGGCAGCGACATAATCGACCCCGGCATCGGTCAGCGTCAGTTTGCGGGTGGTGCGGATCAGCAGGCGCACTCCGAGCGCGCTTTCCAGTTCGGCGATGTGGCGGCTGACGGTGGTCAGCGGCATATGCAGCGTGCGCGCCGCGGCCGACATGCTGCCCAGTTCCGTGACCTTCACCAGCAGTGCCATCGCGCTTAAGCGGTCCATGATTATCCCGTTTATCGGAAAGATGATTCTCAATATCCCAGTATTATCATTTATGACGGCAGAGTCCATGATGAGCGCAGTGATACCGGACCCGGAGGCGTTATGTCAGGCGACTTTCTTGATATCGCCATCACACCTGATGTGATGGATGTGCAGCATGAAATGGGCAGTGACGGCATGTGGCAGTCCCCGCACCGTCCGCGTCGGGGCGAGCGCTTCTCTGCCAGCGAAGAAGAGATGATTACCACCCGCGACAGTTTTTACCTGGCGACGATCTCCCAGACCGGCTGGCCCTACATCCAGCATCGCGGTGGGCCTGCGGGATTTCTTCACCTGCTCGATGACACCACCCTGGCGATGGCCGATTTTGGTGGTAACCGGCAGTACATCACCACCGGCAACCTGCGCGGTAGCGACCGGGCCTGCCTGTTTTTGATGGATTACCCGCGGCGTGCGAGGCTCAAAATTTATGCCACCATTGAGGTGCTGGCGAAGGAGGATGCGCCTGAACTGCTGGCGCGGGTCACACCGGAAAACTATCGGGCCAGAGTCGAACGGATTTATCGCTTTCATCTTCAGGCATTCGACTGGAACTGCCCGCAGCATATTACGCCGCGCTACAGCCCGCAGCAGATCGCGGAATACAGCCAGACGCTGCAACAGCGCATTCATGAACTGGAGCAGGAAAACCAACGACTGCAACAACAGTTAACCCTCAAAGGAGAGCCATGATGACCGATCACCGTCCGCCATTACCGCCGTTTACCCGTGAAAGCGCGATGCAAAAGGTGCGCGCCGCCGAAGATGGCTGGAACAGCCGCGATGCGCAAAAAGTGGCGCAGGCCTATACCATCGACAGTGAGTGGCGCAACCGCAGTGAGTTTGTGCATGGCCGGGCCGAAATCATCGACTTCCTGACGCGAAAATGGAACAAAGAGCAGGAATATCGCTTAATCAAGGAGCTGTGGGCATGGAGCGATGAGCGTATCGCGGTGCGGTTTGCCTACGAGTGGTGTGATGATAGCGGCCAGTGGTTTCGCTCCTACGGCAACGAAAACTGGGCCTTCGATGAGCATGGGCTGATGCATACCCGCTACGCCTGCATTAACGACCTGCCGATTGCGCAGAGCGAGCGCCTGTTCCACTGGCCTCAGGGGCGCCGCCCGGATACGCATCCGGGACTGAGCGAACTGGGGCTGTAGACAGGCGCGCTTCGGGTTAATCCGCTTTCGGGAAGTCGACGACGGTGTCATTCACCCGGTTCACCATGTTGGTGAACAGAATAGCGCTCACCGCGCTGATGATCTCAATCACCTGCTGGTCGCTGAAGCCGGCGTGGCGCACCGCGCTGACCTCCGCTTCTGGCAGGGTGCCGCGGGTCGTCACCAGCGTCTGGACGAAGGTCACCAGCGTGTTGATGCGGGCATCGTCAGCATAATCACCGTGGCGCAGCGCCTGGATCTGCTCGCGGCTGTAGCCCGCTTTTTTCGCCATCAGGGTGTGTGCCGCCAGGCAATAATCACAGCCGGTGGCTTCGCTCACCGCCACGTTAATGGCCTCCAGCTCTTTTGCGTTCAGACTGCCTTTGCTCAGCATCGCGTTGTGCGCCAGCGCCTGCTGTAACGCCGCCGGCGAATGGCCGCCAATGGTCAGATAGGCGTTCGGGACCTTGCCCATCGCTTTCTTCATCCCGGTAAAAATCTCGGCGGCTTTCCCGGTGACGTCTTGTTCATGAATCTCAGTTAAACGGCTCATAGTGTGCTCCTGTCTGGGTTAGGGTATGTCGTGGCAATGAGGTCATCTTAGGGAAGTTCCGCGTGCTAGACTGAGGCTCTGCGTCTCATATTTATGTCTTATCGTCTCAGGGAGTGGCATGGACAGTCTCAGTCATCTGTTGGCGCTGCTGGCGCCGCGTTGTGAAGTGAATCTGCACTGTCGGTTTGGCGGCCGCTGGCAGGCCGGGCATGAGCAAATGCGCCGTGGGGTGGTGCCGTGGCACTTTGTCCTGCACGGCGAGGGGCGGCTGACGGTCGGCAAACAAAGCCGGCATATGCGGGCGGGGGATGTGATCCTCCTGCCGCATGGTTCGCCGCATCTGATGGAGAGCCTGGTGGAGTGGGGCCAGATCCTGCCCGTCGCCCACCGCTTTAACGGCACGGTGACCGAGGTGCGTACCGGCAGCGACCATGATGCGCTGGAGATGCTGTGCGGGGAATTTTACTTCGGGCCACACGTTAGCTGGCTGTTTGCGCAAGAGACCGATCTGATTCACCTGCATACCGACGAGCGGGCGGAGTGCCCGGAGCTGGCGCTGCTGCTTGACGTACTGGTGCGCGAAAGCCTGCTGGAGCACCCCGGCGGCGCGGCGATTGTGCGCAGCCTCGGCGATACGCTGCTGGTATTCCTGTTGCGCACGCTGCTGGGCAGCGACACCCCGCCGGAGGGCCTGCTGCGCCTGATGAGTGATGAACGGCTGATGCCCGCGGTGCTGGCGGTGCTGGCGGCGCCGGAGCAGCCGTGGACGCTGGAGAGCATGGCCGCCCGTGCGTTTCTGTCGCGCGCCACCTTCGCGCGTCACTTTGCCCGCGTCTATCATCTGACGCCGCAGGCGTGGCTCTCGCAATTGCGGATGGCGATGGCCGCGCGCCTGTTGCGCATTGAGCGGCAGACCAACCTCGAAGTGATTGCCGGACGCTGCGGATTTCAGTCACAGGCGTCGTTCTCGAAGACCTTTAAGAAGCTGTATGGCGTGACCCCCGGCGAGTGGCGGCGTCGCTAACAGCAAAAAATAGTCGTCCGGTTTTCGGTTGTTGCATCTGCGGCGTACAGGCCAGAATCCGCAATATCACCACAACACCGGAGGATCTATGGATTTCACACAACAGCATCACCAGGCCACGCCACTGCTGCTGGCCAACGTCTGGGACGTCACCAGCGCCAGCGCCGCCGCCGAGGCCGGGTATACGGCGATAGGAACCTCCAGCGCCGCGATCGCCCACAGCCTGGGGTTGGACGATGGCGAAGCGTTGCCGTTCGCGGAACTGCTGTATCGGGTCACCCGCATTCGCGCCCGGGTGGCGTTACCGCTCAGCGTGGATATGGAAGCGGGCTATGGCGCCAGCGCAGAAGAGGTGGTAGAAAATCTGCTCGCCCTGGCGCACAGCGGGGTGGTCGGCGTCAATCTCGAAGACAGCGTGGTGAACGAGGGCGTACGGACTCTGGCGGCAGCGCAGGCTTTTGCCCGGCGTCTGCAGGAGATAGCCACCGGGCTGGCGCAGGCGGGGGTGTCGCTGTTTATCAATGTCCGCACCGATCCCTTTGTACTGAACCACCCCCAGGCGCTGGCGGAGACCATTTCCCGGGGCCAGCTGTACGCCGGACACGGTGCCGACGGGCTGTTTGTGCCCTGCGTGACCGAGGCTGCGGATATAGCGGCAATGGTTGCGGCGGTGGCGCTGCCGCTGAACGTCATGGCGATGCCCGCGCTGCCCGATCATGACCAGCTTGCGCAACTGGGCGTGAAGCGTATTTCGATGGGCAATGCGCTGCACGATGCGCAACAAGGGCATCTGTACCGGCTGCTGAAAACCGTCCGGCAGCAACGATCGTTTAAAGAGGTATTTGACCATGCAGGTGACTGATAGCGGGTTATGCGATACCTGGTACGACGCGCTGCTGGCCCGCGACTCCGGCTACGCGGGCGTTTTTTTCGTGGGGGTGAAAACCACCGGCGTGTTTTGCCTGGCGACCTGCCGCGCCCGCAAGCCGAAGCGGGAAAACGTCGAATTCTATCGCGACTTTAAAGCCGCGCTCAGCGCCGGGTTTCGCCCGTGTAAGATCTGCCGACCCACCGAAAACGCCAGCTCCGCGCCGCCGATGGTGGAGCAGGTGATGCAGCAGCTGCGGGCCAACCCGAAAGTGCGGATCAGTGACGACCAGCTGCGTCAGCAGCACATCAGCCCCGAGCGGATCCGGCGCTGGTTTACCCATCACTACGGCATGACGTTTCAGGCCTTTCAGCGGATGTTGCGGGTGAATACCGCCCTGCAGGAGCTGAAGGGCGGACGACGCGCCACCGACGTGGCCTTCGACAGCGGATACGACTCGCTGAGCGGGTTTGGCTACACCTGTAAAAAACTCACCGGCCACGCGCCCAGCGAGGCGGCGCAGGTGATCCTGCTGCACCGCTTTACCACGCCCATTGGCCCAATGTTTGTCTGCGCCAGTGAGCGCGGGGTTTGCCTGCTGGAGTTTGTCGACCGGCGGATGCTGGAGACGGAGTTTCGCGACCTTCAGCGCTTGCTCTCGGCGAGGATTATCGCCGGCGAGAATCACCATACGCGCCAGGCGGTGGCGGAGATCGGCGAATATTTTGCCGGCCAGCGGCGCCATTTTTCCCTGACCCTGGAGACGCCGGGCAGCGATTTCCAGCAGACGGTGTGGCAGCAGCTCCAGGCGGTGGCGTACGGCAGCACCGAACATTATCAGGGGCTGGCGCAGCAGATGGGCAACGCCGGCGCGGTACGGGCGGTCGCCAACGCCAACGGCGCCAATCGGGTGGCGATCGTCATTCCCTGTCATCGTATTATCGGCAAAGATGGCTCGCTGACCGGCTACGGCGGTGGGCTGGCGCGCAAGGCGTGGCTGCTGGCGCATGAAGCGAAATATCGCTAGATGATTTTATTTCCTGTTGCTGTTTTGAGTGTTTAAAAACTGGTCTTAAAGCCGTTATAGTTTTCTTCGAAAATAATAATGACTTTCTCATGGACTGACAGGATAACAATGATGAAATTGCGTTTACGGACAGCCGCCGCAGTGATGCTGGCGGGCCTGCTGCTGGCAGGTTGCGACCAAAAAAGCGGTGATGCGAAACATATTAAAGTTGGCGTGATTAACGGCGCCGAACAGGATGTGGCGGAAGTGGCGAAGAAGGTCGCCAAAGAGAAGTTCGGGCTGGACGTCGAACTGGTGGGCTTCAGCGGATCGCTGCTGCCGAACGAATCGACCAACGCCGGGGATCTGGATGCTAACGTCTTCCAGCACCGACCGTTCCTCGAGCAGGATAATAAAGCGCATAACTATCATCTGGTTGCCGTCGGTAACACCTTCGTGTTCCCGATGGCCGGCTACTCTCGCAAAATAAAATCGGTGGCTGACCTGAAAGACGGGGCGACCATTGCCATTCCCAACGATCCGACCAACCTTGGCCGCGCGCTGCTGCTGTTACAGCAGGAGAAGCTGATTACCCTCAAGGCCGGTACCGGGCTGCTGCCGACGGCGGTCGATATCACGGATAACCCGCATCACCTGAAGATTATGGAGCTGGAAGGCGCGCAGCTGCCGCGGGTGATCGACGACCCGAAAGTCGACGTGGCGATCATCAGCACCACCTATCTGCAGCAAACCGGGCTGTCGCCGGTGCGTGACGGGATTTTCATCGAAGATAAAAACTCGCCGTACGTGAATATCATCGTGACCCGCGAAGAGAACAAAAACGCCGAAAACGTGAAGGAATTCATCCAGTCCTATCAGTCGCCGGAAGTGGCGAAAGCGGCGGAGACTATCTTTAACGGCGGCGCGGTTCCCGGCTGGTGATCCTCTGCCCGTGATGTGACTCCGCTACGCTAAACGGCCCCGCTGCTGCGCCATCAGATGCAGCAGCGGTACCAGAGAGAGCCCGTCCGGCATTTCGCCACGGGCGATGAGCTGGCTAATCTCGTCAAAGGTAAACCACCCCGTCTCCATGACCTCATCCTGATCCGCATCCATTCCGACATACTCCAGATCGCGAGCAAGCCAAGTGATGAACAGCTGGTCGCTGCTGCCATAAGAGGGGTTATAGCGGATAATTTCTTCGGCTTTTTTCGCCTGCCAGCCGGTCTCTTCCCGCAGCTCGCGCAAGGCAGCTGCTTGAGGCTCTTCCCCTTCATCAATGCCGCCGGAGGGAATGGCCCACACGACCTGATCGATCAGATAACGGTAGTGGCGGATCAACAGCACTTTGTCCTGCTGGATAGCCACAATGCCCACCGCCGGGCGCGGGTAATGGATTGAGTAAAAGTCGCGGCGCTCGCTGTCGGTGATATCTATCGCCACCTTACGCATGCTGAACCACGGGGTTTGCGCCATTACTTCCGCGTCGTGCATATCGGCGGCGGTCAGTCTCTTTTTCATCGTCACTTTTCCTCAGAACATGAGTATTCAGAACACCATAGCCGGGGGCAGATGGCAACCGCGCAAAGTTGGCCCAATCTCATCGATCATTGCCCAAATGCCCATATTGTACCAGGCTGGTGGGACGTACGATGTTCGCCAGATGACCGTGAAGAGGAGTGAACATCATGAAAATGACCCACATTCGTAATGCAACGCAACTGATTGAGTATGCAGGTAAAAAATTCCTGATTGACCCGATGCTGGCGGATCAGGGCGCCTGGCCGGGATTTGCCGGCACCGCCCGGGCCGAACGTCGTAACCCGTTGGTGGGGCTGCCTGTTTCCGTCAATACGCTGGTGGATGTCGATGCTGCGATCGTCACCCACACCCACGAAGATCACTGGGACGAGGCGGCGATCGCTGCGATCCCGAAAGCGCTGCCGGTTTTCGTGCAGCATGAAGCCGATGCCGGGCTGCTGCGTGGGCAGGGGTTCAGCGATATTCGTCTGCTGTCTGAGCACAGCGAGTTTGACGGCGTGACGCTGCAGAAAACCACCTCCGGGCAGCACGGTAGTGACCGTACCTATGCGGTACCGGCCATGGCGGAGCGCCTGGGTGAGGCCTGCGGGGTGGTGTTCCGCCATCCGCAGGAGAAAACGCTGTGGCTGGTGGGCGATACCATCTGGCGCCCGGAGATTGAAGCCGACATGCGGCGGCTGCACCCTGACGTGGTGGTGCTGAATGCCGGATACGCGCATGTGATCGGTTTTGGCCCGATTATCATGGGCAAAGAGGATGTACTGAAAGCGCATTTCACGCTGCCGGAAGCACACATTGTGGCTATCCATCTCGAAGCGGTTAACCACTGCCTGCTGAGCCGCGAGGAGCTGCGCGAGTATGTGGCTGACAATCAGATTGCCGATGCGGTCAGTATCCCGCAGGATGGGGAAAGTCTTTTCTTTTAACCGGTGGTAGGGAACGGAGGGCGCCATGAAACTCACCGATGTCGCGATTGTCGCCGTGGATGGCTTTAGCCCTTTCCACTACTCGGTTCCCTGCATGGTGTTTGGCGACAGCGTATCGGACACCCGGCGTTTCAACCTGCAGATCTGCGCCGAGCAGCCGGGATTGTTGACCGCCCGCGACGGTTTTGCGCTGAACGCCAGCGCCGATTTTAAGGCTCTTGAGCAGGCCGATATCGTGGTGGTGCCGTTCTGGGGCGCGGTGCATCAGCGCCCGCCGCAGTCGCTGCTGGACAACCTGGTACGGGCCAGAGAGCAGGGGGCGGAGATTGTCGGCCTGTGCCTTGGCGCCTTTGTGCTGGGCTATGCCGGGCTGCTGGATGGCAAACGAGCCGCCACCCACTGGGAGTTTGAGCAGGCGTTTCAGCAGCTGTTTCCTCAGGTGCAGCTGGATATCAACGCGCTGTACGTCGATGACCAGCGGATGATTACCTCCGCGGGCACCGCGGCGGCGCTGGACTGCTGCCTGTACATTATCCGCCAGCGCTTTGGCAGCCTGGCGGCGAACCAGATTGCCCGACGGCTGATCGTCCCGCCCCATCGTGAGGGAGGCCAGGCGCAGTTTATTGCCCAGCCGGTGCCGAAAAACACCCGCGATGCGCGGATTAATGGCCTGCTGGAATATCTCCAGCAGCATATTCACGAACCGCACAACCTCGACACGCTTGCGCAGGTGGTGGCGATGAGCCGCCGGACGCTCACCCGCCATTTTGCCCACGCCACCGGCATGAGCATCGCCGACTGGCTGACCGCCGAGCGTCTGCGGCGCAGCCAGGTCCTGCTTGAAGCGGGAGATATGCCGGTGGAGCAGGTGGCGGAAATGGTGGGCTTCCGTTCCGCCGTTACCTGGCGCCAGCAGTTTAAATCCCGCTTCGGCGTGAGCCCGAGGGAGTGGCGACGTACCTTTCGGCGCGGCCCTTAACCGGCGAGGGTAGCGCTGTCGATCACGAAGCGGTACTTCACGTCCCCTTTGACCATTCTCTCCCAGGCTTCGTTGATCTGATCGCCGCGAATCAGTTCGATATCGGCGACGATGCCGTGTTCGGCGCAGAAGTCGAGCATCTCCTGGGTTTCCGGGATCCCGCCAATCATCGAGCCGGCAATCGCGCGGCGGCGGTAGATTAAATTGAAGATTTCCGGTGACGGATGCGGGGTGGCCGGGGCGCCAACCAGGGTCAGCGTGCCGTCGCGCTTGAGCAGCGTGGTGAAGGCATCGAGGTTGTGCGGTGCCGCCACGGTGTTGAGAATAAAATCGAAGCTTTTCAGGTGCGCGGCCATTTCGTCGTCGTTGCGCGAGACTACCACCTCATCGGCGCCCAGCTCTTTCGCCGCTTCACGCTTGGATTCCGAGGTGGTAAAGGCCACCACGTGGGCCCCCATGGCGTGGGCCAACTTGATCCCCATATGTCCTAACCCGCCAATACCAACGATACCGACTTTTTTCCCCGGCCCGACGTTCCAGTGGCGCAGCGGAGAATAGGTGGTGATCCCGGCGCAGAGCAGCGGCGCCACGGCGGCAAGTTGGGCTTTCGGATGGCGGACGTGCAGCACATAGCGCTGGTGTACCACCACCTGCTGTGAATAGCCGCCGAGGGTGTGTCCGGGCTCATCGGCCGTCGGGCCGTTGTAGGTCAGCACCATGTGGTCGCAGTAGTTTTCCAGCCCCGCTTCGCACTCTTCACACGCTTTGCAGCTGTCGACCATGCAGCCGACGCCCACCAGGTCGCCGACGCTGAATCCCGAGACCTGATTACCGATGGCGGTGACCTGGCCGACGATTTCGTGCCCCGGCACGCAAGGGTAGAGCGTGCCGGCCCATTCGGAACGGGCCTGATGCAGGTCCGAGTGGCAGACGCCGCAGAAATCGATAGCGATCTGCACATCATGAGGGCCTGGGTCGCGGCGTGAGATGGCCATTGCTTTCAGCGGTTGGGTGGCGGAGTACGTACCAATAGCGTTGATCTGCATAGCGAAACCTCTTTCTGAATGTTCGAGCTGAAGAAACCGGAGGGGGGAACGAATCGTTGTTGGCAACGGTAAGCGTAGCCTGGTCAGCGCCGGGCGTGGCGCGATTAGCTCAGAGTGTTAAAAAGAAAAAGGTGAGCCAACGGCAAATCCCCCGCGTGGCAGGGGATCCGTTATGGCGCAAGGCTTATTCGATCGGCGTCAGGTAGTCCAGGCGCAACGGTTCGGCCAGCAGGCTGTTCATCTGCGCGATAAAGGCCTGAAAATGCGGCAGCGAGATATGGGTTTCCAGCGCGGAGGCGTCGCGCCAGGACTCGCGCATATAGAACGTGTCCGGGGTGTCGCGCAGCTGGAACAGGGCGTAATCGAGGTTGCCCGGCTCCTGGCGGGTTGGCTGCAGGAGTGCCTGCAGCGCCTTGCCGAGCGCTTCAACCTGGCCCGGTTTGGCTTTCAATACTGCCAGGATCGAGATCGCGTCGTGGCTCATCTTAAAATCCTTCCAGCACGATTTTGCCGACAGCGCGGCCGGTTTCCAGCTGCGCATGGGCTTTTTGCAGGTTGCTGGCGTTAATCGGCCCGTAATGCTCGCCCAGGGTGGTTTTGATGGTCTGGTCGTCAATCAGGCTGGCAACCCGGGTCAGCAGCTGGTGTTGGGCGATCATGTCCGGCGTGGTGAACATTGAGCGGGTGAACATAAATTCCCAATGCAGCGAGATGCTTTTGGCCTTCAGCGGCCGGGCATCGAGGGTTTCCGGATCGTCAATCAGCGCCAGTTTACCCTGCGGCGCGAGGGCGGCGATCAGCTGGGCGTAATGCTGTTCGGTATTGTTGAGGCTGGCGACGTGGGTAACCGCGGGGATCCCAATCCGCGCCAGCTCTTCGCTGAGCGGCTTGCTGTGATCGATAACATGGTGTGCGCCCGCATCACGTACCCATTTCTGGCTTTCCGGCCGCGAGGCGGTGCCGATCACCGTCATTCCGGTCAGTTTGCTGGCCAGCTGGGTGAGAATCGAACCGACGCCGCCCGCCGCGCCAACAATCAGCAGCGTGTCTCCGCTGTTGCCGCCTTCCTGCACGCCGAGCCGGTCAAACAGCAGTTCCCATGCGGTAATGGCGGTCAGCGGCAGGGCGGCGGCAGAGGCGTTATCCAGCGAGCGCGGCTTCAGCGCGACCAGACGTTCATCGACGAGCTGAAATTCGCTGTTGCTTCCCGCGCGGCCCAGCGCCCCGGCGTACCAGACTTCATCCCCCGGCGTGAACAGCGTGACCGCTTCGCCGACCGATTTGACGACCCCGACCGCATCCCAACCCAGCACGCGCGGGGTGTCGCCCGTAAACCCGGCGCGGACTTTGGTATCCACCGGGTTGACGGAAATGGCCTTGATTTCGATCAGCAGGTCATGCCCTGCGGCAACCGGCTCCGGTAGCTCAATATCACGTAAAAAAAAGAGGTTGCTGCCGTCTGTGGCGGCACGGGTAATGGCGATCGCTTTCATATTTTCTCCGCAGAAGGAATTGGGTTTATCAATGGCATGCGTCGAGGATAGACCGGTAGGAGAAGGGGAAAAACGCCCCGGCGGCGATAACTGTTATATGCAAAAAGTGAAAATCAGGGGGTGAGGGTGAACTCGCCACCGGTTGTTCCCGTGTATGCTGACCTGACCACGCAGGAGGCGGCAAATATACTGAATGTCTCCCGTATATGGTGAAGCTGCTGGAAGCGAGGCAGTCGCTGGCCGATCAGGCGCAGGATTTAGGATATTTTAATGGTTTTGAATTTATATACATCTTCCTATACATGTCACCTTTAGCTGCAATATCAACAGCATCCTTGAATGTCAGGCTATACCTACAGTGGTATCCAGGGCGTTCATCGAGATTACTTTTCACCGACTGCTCTCAGAATCAGGCGATGTGATATGGAACATTGCCATGGGCAGCCTAAAGCCATATTCTTGTAGCCTGGTATAACTATTGTTTGGTGTTTAAATATCTGTTTCTAAAAAGGAAGTCGGTTTGCGTTCTTTACTGAAAGAGCTGGTTTCATTGCCGAAAGAGACTGAGTGGGCAGAGTTTAAGCGCAATGCAATAAAACCAGAAGAACTCGGTGAATATATCTCCGCTCTGGCAAATTCGGCTGCTTTGCTTGGAAAGCCAACAGCCTATATGGTATGGGGTGTTGATGATGAGACTCATTCTGTAATCGGTACTGATTTTAAACCCTCTCTGGCTAAACATAAACAGCAAGAGCTGGAAAGCTGGTTATTGCAGGGCCTGGAACCAAAGATTGATTTTACATTCCATGAGTTCTCGTCATTCGAGAACGATGCTGTTGTTATTCTGGAGATAAATGCAAATTGCCATACCCCTGTGCGTTTTTCTGGAACAGAATTTATTCGTATTGGCTCTTATAAAAAACCACTGGGTAAACATCCAGAAAAAGAACGTGCTCTCTGGCGTGTCTTTGACAGGAAACCCTGGGAATACTGCATAGCACGGGACAGGTGTTCTATTGATGAGGTATTGCAGTTAATCGACTACCCATCATTCTTCTCGCTTTTATCTCAGCCGTTACCTGAAAACAAAGATGCTATAATGGATTATCCCGCAAGGCCATTCGTTTAATCCAGTACGATGCAAATAATCGTTTTAAAACAGTAAAGGAATTACAAGGCCACAAAGGTTATGCTGTCGGTTTTGAAGGTTTGATTGATTATATTAATAACCTTCTTCCATCAAATGAAGTGATTGGAAAGGCTTTTCGCAGCGAAGTAAGAATGTATCCTGAGCTGTCTATAAGAGAAGTTGTTGCCAACTCTCTTATTCACCAGGATTTCAATATTAGCGGGACGGGGCCAATGCTTGAGTTGTTTGCCGACCGCATGGAAATCTCAAATCCGGGTATACCATTAGTGGCGATTGATCGCCTTCTTGATTCTCCCCCACGTAGCCGTAATGAAAGAATCGCCTCTCTCATGCGCAGGATGGGGATCTGTGAAGAGCGGGGAAGCGGTATCGATAAAGTTGTTATTGAAACTGAGATTTATCAGCTACCAGCCCCACAGTTTGAAGTCTATCAGGAGCATACGAAAGTCACTTTGTTTGCTCATCGCGATTTTAAGGATATGGATAACGAGGAAAAAGTCAGAGCGACTTACCTTCATTGTGTTTTGAAATACCTTGAAAAGGTTCCGATGAACAACACCACGCTGCGGGAAAGATTTGGGGTTGATGAAAAAAACAGCGCAATGATTAGCCGTATCATCAAGGAAGCAATGAAAGAGGGTCGTATTAAACAATACGATTCATCGGTAGGAACCAAGGCAATGCGCTACATCCCATTCTGGGCTTAGTGAGAAGGTTTGCTTGATGGTTGCTTGATTCTGAGTTCAGATGGCAACAGGAATTTAAATTTTAATCTTGAAAAACAAATGGATAGAATTTTTTCTGTTTTGCAATTTGCTTGATGGTTGCTTGATCCGAGGATTTTTCCACCCTTCTCTAACAGTCGATTTTTTATTGTTTTTGTCGTTATCAATGGACGGGTATGGACTGCTATGGAAGGATTTTGGCGGAAGATCACAGGAGTTGAACCTGCCCGGGACCGCTGGCGGCCCCAACTGGATTTGAAGTCCAGCCACCTCACCGGAGATGACGATCTTCCGCGCCTCGATTGCTACATGGAGGCGGGGCGCATTATAGCTACTTTCCGCCATTTACCACATACCTAAACGCACTTTTTTACTGTTAAAACTGGACATTACAGAACAGTCTTACATAAACCCTTTCGAAATCCGAGGGTTACACTTTTTCGTCTGCATTCGTCCTACCGCGATCACAGAAAACAAGAAACATAATTTGATAACGAGATATCGCAATTCATCTTACTCAGCGGATCGTTTACAAATTCTGTAACCGGTACCAACCCGTGATACCGTTTGGGGAAGAGTGCGCACATGAAAGAACATATATTGTCCGTCAAAGAGAAGATTGGCTACGGCATGGGTGACGCCGCCAGCCATATCATTTTTGATAACGTCATGTTGTACATGATGTTTTTCTACACCGATATTTTTGGTATTCCCGCTGGTTTTGTTGGCACCATGTTCCTGCTGGCGCGTGCGTTGGACGCGATTTCTGACCCCTGCATGGGGCTGCTCGCCGACCGTACCCGCAGCCGCTGGGGGAAATTCCGCCCGTGGATCCTCTTCGGCGCGATCCCGTTTGGCCTGGTCTGCGTACTGGCCTACAGCTCACCGGACCTCAGCCACAACGGCAAACTGATTTATGCCGCCGTCACCTATACCCTGCTGACCCTGCTCTATACCGTGGTGAATATTCCCTACTGCGCGCTGGGCGGCGTCATCACCGATAACCCGACCCAGCGTATCTCACTGCAGTCCTGGCGCTTTGTGCTGGCGACGGCGGGCGGCATGCTCTCCACCGTGCTGATGATGCCGCTGGTCAACTTTATCGGCGGCGACGACAAAGCGTTTGGCTTCCAGGGCGGCATTGCGGTGCTCTCCGTCATCGCCTTCCTGATGCTGACCTTCTGTTTCTTCACCACCAAAGAGCGCGTGCAGGCACCGCCGAGCACCACCTCCATGCGTGAAGACCTGCGCGACATCTGGCGCAACGACCAGTGGCGTGTGGTCGGCGTGCTGACCATCCTGAATATCCTCGCGGTCTGCGTCCGCGGTGGCGCCATGATGTACTACACCACCTGGATCATGGGCTCAGCGGCGTTGTTTACCGTCTTCCTGACCACCTACTGCGTCGGCAACCTGATTGGCTCGGCGCTGGCAAAACCGCTCACGGACTGGAAATGCAAAGTCAGCGTGTTCTGGTGGACCAACGCGATTCTGGCGGTGCTGAGCGTGGCGATGTTCTTCGTGCCGATCGATGCGGAAATCACCATGTTCGTCTTTATCTTCGCGATTGGCGTTCTGCACCAGCTGGTCACGCCTATTCAGTGGGTGATGATGTCCGACACCGTTGACTACGGCGAATGGTGCAATGGCAAACGGCTGACGGGCATCAGCTTCGCGGGCACCCTGTTTGTACTCAAGCTTGGTCTGGCATTGGGCGGCGCGATGATTGGCTGGATGCTGGCCGGTGGTGGCTATGATGCGGCGGCCAAAACCCAAAATGGCGCGACCATCACCATTATTATCGCGCTCTTTACCCTCGTACCGGCAGTCTGCTATGCGCTGAGCGCGGTTATCGCCAAACGTTACTACACGCTGAAAACGCCGTTCCTGGTAAAAATCATGGCCGAACTGGCCCAGGGCGCACGTCGTAACGAACAAGATTTCGCTTCAGCCCCGATCGGCAAAGAATTGCAAAACTAAGAGCCTGGCCCATTAGGCTATTTTATTTGCCATTTTGGCCCAGGGCAGTGCTCACCATCCTCACGTACTGCGTGTACGTTCCGGTGGTTCCGCGCTGTCCGTGGCCAAACTGGCTGCAACAATGTACGCCTACTGAGATAGGCCCTAAGAGGACGTTTTAATGAAAATCAGTGATGGAAACTGGCTTATTCAACCGGGACTCAATCTGATCCAACCCGTACAGGTCTACGAGGTGGAACAGCAGGGCAATGAGATGGTGGTCTATGCCGCTCCGCGTGACGTCCGCGAGCGCACCTGGCAGCTGGATACTCCGCTGTTTACCCTGCGCTTTTTCTCTCCGCAGGAGGGCATCATCGGCGTGCGGATGGAGCATTTCCAGGGGGCGCTGGATAACGGCCCGCACTATCCGCTGAATATCCTTCCCGATGTCGACGTTGAGATACAAAACACTGAAGCGTTCGCCGAGTTGAAAAGCGGTAACCTGAGCGTGCGGGTGACCAAAGGGGAGTTCTGGGCGCTGGATTTCTTGCGCAACGGCGTACGCATTACCGGCAGCCAGCTGAAAAACAACGGCTACGTGCAGGATACGAACACCAACCGTAATTACCTGTTTGAACGCCTCGATCTTGGCGTTGGTGAAACCGTTTACGGACTCGGAGAGCGTTTTACCGCCCTGGTCCGCAACGGACAAACCGTAGAAACCTGGAACGAAGATGGCGGCACCAGTACCGAGCAGTCCTACAAAAATATCCCGTTTTATCTGACCAACCGTGGCTACGGCGTGCTGGTCAACCATCCGCAGCGCGTCTCCTTTGAGGTCGGGTCGGAGAAGGTCTCTAAGGTGCAGTTCAGCGTGGAAGGCGAGTATCTCGAGTATTTCGTTATCGATGGCCCGACGCCGAAAGCGGTGCTTGACCGCTACACCCGCTTTACCGGGCGCCCGGCGCTGCCGCCGGCCTGGTCCTTTGGCCTGTGGCTGACCACCTCGTTCACCACCAACTATGACGAAGCGACGGTGAACAGCTTTATCGACGGAATGGCGGAGCGTAACCTGCCGCTGCACGTGTTCCACTTCGACTGCTTCTGGATGAAAGCCTTCCAGTGGTGCGATTTCGAATGGGATCCGCTGACTTTCCCGGACCCGGAAGGGATGATCAAACGGCTGAAAGAGAAAGGGCTGAAGGTCTGCGTGTGGATTAACCCCTACATTGGCCAGCGCTCGCCGGTGTTTAAAGAGCTGAAAGAGAAGGGCTATCTGCTCAAGCGCCCGGACGGCTCGCTCTGGCAGTGGGATAAGTGGCAGCCGGGTCTGGCGATCTATGATTTCACTAACCCGGAAGCCTGCCAGTGGTATGCCGATAAGCTGAAAGGCCTGATAGATATCGGCGTTGACTGCTTCAAAACCGACTTTGGCGAGCGTATCCCGACCGACGTGCAGTGGTTCGACGGTTCCGATCCGCAGAAAATGCATAACCACTACGCCTTTATCTACAACGAACTGGTGTGGAACGTGCTGAAAGACAACCTTGGCGAGCAAGAGGCGGTACTGTTCGCTCGCTCCGCCTCGGTGGGCGCGCAACAGTTCCCGGTGCACTGGGGCGGCGACTGCTACGCCAACTACGAATCGATGGCAGAGAGCCTGCGCGGTGGATTGTCGATCGGCATGTCCGGCTTTGGCTTCTGGAGCCACGATATTGGGGGCTTCGAAAACACCGCGCCGGCCCATGTCTACAAGCGCTGGTGCGCGTTCGGTCTGCTCTCCAGCCACAGCCGGCTGCATGGCAGCAAATCCTATCGGGTGCCATGGGCTTATGATGATGAATCCTGCGATGTGGTGCGCCACTTCACGCAGCTGAAATGCCGCATGATGCCGTATCTCTATCGCCAGGCGGCACTGGCCAGCGAGTGCGGGACGCCGATGCTGCGTTCGATGATGCTTGAGTTCCCGGACGACCCAGCCTGCGACTATCTGGATCGTCAGTACATGCTGGGGGATTCGGTGCTGGTGGCACCGGTGTTTAGCGAAGCGGGCGAGGTGCAGTTCTACCTGCCGGAAGGCCGCTGGACGCACCTGTGGCACAACGATGAAGCGCAGGGCAGGCGCTGGCTTAAACAGACTCATGATGTGCTGAGCCTGCCGGTGTACGTGCGCGAGAATACCCTGCTGGCGCTGGGCGATAACGACCAGAAACCGGATTACGCCTGGAACGAAGGCACCGCCTTCCAGCTGTTCCATCTGGCGGACGGCCATGAGGCGGTTTGCCAGCTCCAGGCGGCGGACGGCACGGTGGTCTTCACCCTACGGGCGAAACGTCAGGGTAATACGATTGCTGTCAGCAGTGACGGTACGGCCAGCGACTGGACGCTGTGCCTGCGTAACATTGTGCAGGTTGCCGGAGTGCAGGGCGGTACGCAGACGGGCAGTGAGCTGGGCGTGGTGGTGACCGCGCAGGGCAACGCGTTGACCATTATGTTGTGAGTTAATTCGTAACCGCCTGAGACCCTCTTCGTTGCCGGAGAGGGTTTTTTTATTCCATTTTTTCTAAGAAAGTAACGTTTGTTTCATTCCGGTGATTGATCCCACAGACAGTGCCGCTGTTCGGTGATAGCGTACGCTGCCGCTGAGAGGAGCCAGGAATGGATTTAGAAAATATCTTTCGTGACGTGAAGCTGAACAAAACCGAAATGACCGTCCTGCGCTTTATTCAGAACGATCCTGAACGGTGCGTGCGGGAGGGGATCCGCGCCGTTGCCGAGCGCTGCTACAGCAATCCTTCGTCGCTGGTGCGCCTGGCAAAGAAGCTCAAGTTCAGCGGCTGGCTGGAGCTGGTCTATTTCATCAAATTCAATATCACGATGCCTAAGCTCGATGTCACCAATGATATCGACTATATGAGTATTCTCCCGGCTGAGCGGGTCGCTCCGCTGCTGGAAAGCCTGCAGCAGCATCGTATCCTGATCCATGGCAGCGGCTTTTCGCAGCTGATTGCCCAATATATTTATAATAAGTTTCTGGTGACCGGCGTAAATGCCAGCCTCGCGCTGTGGCCGGATTATGAAATTCTCGAGCAAAAGAACGCCGCCAAATTTGACTCGATCTGGATAATTTCTAAATCAGGACGCAGCAGTTCGGCGCTAAATTGGGTGAAGGCGCTGGAGGGCAAGGAGATTAACCTGGTCTGCTTTACCGGCGATTATCAAAGCCCGCTGGCCCAGGCGGCGGATACCGCGTTCATTATTCACGACCCGCAGAAGTTTGATGATGATATTTACTGGAGCAACCCGTTTTTCGGCTACTGCATATTAGGTTTTGAGCGCTTTCTGAAGATGTGGTTTATGCAGATGGGCATACCCGGAGGCGGCGCTTAACGCGCCTGTCCGGGCTACAAGGCTCGCGCTGAGCCGGTAGCCCGGTCAGCGCAGCGCCACCGGGAGGGGGCGTTATTGCCAGTCGGCAAACAGCTTATCGTCGAGGTAGGCGTTAGCCAGCTTCTGCGCCAGCGACCAGGAACCGACCAGCGGATGGGCCATCAGCGCCCGGATCGCCAGCGATTTATTCCGCTGCAGAATTGCCGCCACCGCCAGACGTTCATACTCTTTGACGCTGGCGATCATGTTCTTCTGCGCCGTTGGCACCTGTGCCGGGGTGACCGGCTTCAGACCCTCTCTGCTCAGATCGCAGCTAATCTCAATGACGTCATCAGGGCGTAAAAAATCGAGGGTGTTGTTGTTGGATATCGATACGACAATACGCTTGGTGGTGGTGCTGTTGACCGCCTCCAGTATATCCAGCGCCACCCCCGCGTAGCCGCCGGTATCCGGCTCTTCGATAAACTGCTGCAGGGTGAGCGGTTCGCGGGTATGGAATTTCTCCTGCTGGGACTCATTTTGCATATAGCTATTTTCCCGGCGCAGGTAGTGCTTCATCCAGATATTAAACGCCGCTTCCGGGTTGGTATGGACATCCACGGTGTGCAGCTCATCGCGCATATCGCGGTTGATGCGGGCGATCTGCTCGCCGCGGGTTTCCGGCGCGTCCTGAATCGCCTTTAACGCCACTTCGCGGTAGTAGTAGTAATAGAGGTATTCGTTCAGCAGCTGGTTATCACACAGCTTAACCAGCTCCGGCGAGAAATACTGCATCGCCGTTTTACGGTACAGGTCCGGGCTGGTAATCAGCCGTTCGGTCACGTCTTCCCCGCGCACCGTGAAGTGGGTAAACCAGGAGAAATGGTTCAGGCCATAGCACTCGACGCCAAGGTCACGCTCGTCGCAGCCCAGAATCTCCGGCAGCTCGCGGATCAGCTCCGAGGGCGCATCGCAGATACCGTACACGCGGCGCTTAAAGCCCGACTTGATAATCGCTTCGGTCACCAGCCCTGACGGATTGGTGAAGTTAAACAGAATCGCATCGTCGGCGGCGTGCTCTTCGATCAGGCGGCAGTAGTCCAGAATCGCCGGTATCGAACGCATCGCCATGGCAAAACCGCCGGCTCCGGTGGTCTCCTGGCCCAGCGTATTATGCTCCAGCGCAATACGCTCATCGCGAATACGGCTCTCATCGCCGCCCACCCGCAGGGTGGTAATGACGTAGTTAGTCTCGGTCAGCGCCGCGACCGGATCGCGGGTAATACTAAAATGAATATCCGGGCGGATAGCCTGAAACACATAGCGGGCGATCTCACCAAAGATGGCCAGGTTATCAGCGGAGCTGTCGAGAAATACCACTTCCGTTAAACCAATGCGGTACGCGTTATAAGCCAGTGACTTTGCCAGGAACGCAGAGCGAACGCCGCCCCCGCCTAATACGGTTAATTTCATAAATAACTCCTGATTAATTTTCTGCTAGCCAGCTATCAACCCGGGAACGAACCTGTCCCACTTTGACGCCATAAATAACCTGTACTTCATTTCTGTTGCGCACGACGCCGTTAGCCCCGGTGCTTTTTAATATGACATCGTCAACCAGATCCATATTGCGTATTGCAACCCGCAGGCGGGTAAAACAATTGTCCACGGAAATAATATTATCTTTACCACCTAAGCCATTAATAATCTCATCTGTCACCGCCGACTTATCATTCATCTTCTGGCGATAATCAGCTTTGCTATATAGCTTCACGTTTTCATCATCTTCGCGGCCCGGCGTTTTCAGGTTCAGCTTAACCACCAGGGTGCGGAAAATAACATAGTAGACGGCAAACTGGCCGATACCGATCAGCACATAGCCAGGCCAGCGTGTTAATGAAACGGGGAGTGGCAGGTTATAAATCAGGAACTCGATCAACCCCGACGCGCCCCACGGACGAACGGTAAAGATGTCGCAAATTGCCTGGGATGCAGCGGTTAACGTGGCGTGAATAACCCACAGCAGCGGTGAAACAAACAGGAAGGTGAACTCGATGGGCTCGGTAATACCGGTCAGCATTGAGGTGATAATGGCGGGCAGCAGAATTGCTTTGGCCAGCATTTTCTTCTCGGGTTTTGCGGTGTGGTAGAACGCCAGGGAGGCCCCGGCAAGGCCGAAGATCGTGGTCATCCCCTGCTGGGAGAAGCGCAGGGCGTCGTTCATCACCGGGGTCAGATCAGGGTGGCGCATGTAGGCGAGGAAAATGGCCTGGGTGCCGGATACCACCTGGCCGTCAACGTTCAGGGTGCCGCCGATTTGCGTTAACTGGAACGGGGACCACACGAAATGGTGCAGGCCGGTCGGGATGAGGAATTTCTCAAAGAAGCCGTAGACGAAGACGCCCGCGACGCCGGCATTTTTCATAAACCCGGTGAGTGCCGCAATGCCGTGAGTCATAAACGGCCAGATCCAGGTGAAGGCGATAGCATAGAAGATGATCACCGGCGTCATGGCTACCAGCGTCAGCTTGGCACCGCCGTACATCGACAGCGCGCCGGGCAGTTCAATGGTTGAGACTTTATTATGAACCCAGGCGATAGTGCAGCCGAGAATAATGCCGAGGAAAACCCCCATATCGACTACCACAAACCCCAGAAGCTGCGTCTGGCCGGTACCGTAATATTCACCGTTAATTTTTTCGGCAATACCGTGAGTATGCTCCAGCCATGAATGGTTGGCGCCCAGAAACATGATAAAACACATCACGGAAACCAGCGCCACTTCGGTTTTTTTATCTTTTGCCAGGCCATAGCTAATACCGACGCAAAACAGTAAGCCGAGATTGCCGAATAATGGCCAGAAGGTATCGCCGAGTAACTGCCCCAGCTGATGTAAGAAACTGGTTTCAGAAATTAATGTGGGGTTGGTTAAGACAGAGCTGAGTGCCAGAATTAAACCGATAACCGGCAAGAACAATACTGCACCGATCATTGCTCTGGAGAATTTTTGCATATTCTCCAGAGCATGTTGACGTATTACAGACATAGTTGTTCCTTTTATTTTTGTAGGTACAGGGACTTTAATTATTTTTTTTACTTCCAGTATTTTTGTTATAGCAATTCCGCTATTTGAAAGGAACAGGTTGCGGGAAATAGGTACAAACAGCCGCAATATGGCAACAGGTTTCGGTGACGGGGCGGGTGAGAGGCCTTCTCCCGCTGGGGAGAAGGCTGAAGGAAGACGGGCTTAAGGGGCGACAGGGGCTGGCGCGGCCTGGGCGGTGGTGACCTCGCCGTTGTGCATGGTCTGCGCAACCGGCTGTTTGTCCATATTCACCGCGCTGAGCTGGCCGCTCACCGTAGGTTTCAGCGGCGCCTCTGCCAGCACGCTGCCGCCGGCGGTCAGCTGGAAGTTACCATCGCCGGTAATCGGCAAGGCCGGCCAGCCCCACTGCTGCAGAATATTCAGCGGCACACCGCGGCCGTTCAGGCTCAGAGTGACCTGGCGCTGAGGAAGCTGCGACACCGCCGCGGTGGCCTGCAGAATACCGCGCTCGGTAAAGGCGCTCAGCTCACTGATATTGACCGTGGAGGCGTTGGCGCTCAGTTTTAACGAAGGACGACGGACATCCACGCGGTTAAAGGTGGCGGCAGCGGCATTCAGCGTGGCGTTGCCGTTCCAGACCCCCCAGCGACGATCTTTCACCAGCTGCAATTCGCCACCGTAACCGTCCAGGGCGGTGATCTGCCACGGGAAGGTAGGATCGATGTCGATCACCAGGTTACGGCTGGCGCTGAATTTCTTCAGCGTCAGGCTTTGCAGCCATGCTGGCAGCGGCTCCATCCACAGCTGTTTCCAGTTTTCTGGAAGGGTGTACTCCAGCCCGGCAAAGGCGGCGTCATCCAGCACCAGTGCGTTACCGGCGCGCAACCAGTTACCGGAGGTGCGCACCATTCCCCCTTCCCAGCGTGACGTAAACTGGCGCAGGGCAATCCCCTGCGGTGAAAATTCGGCATTGGCGATCGGGTCGAGCAGATGCAGCGAGCCGTTAATGAACTCGCTGGCATTCATCGACAAGGTTCCCTCTTCGCTCTGCCAGTCGCCGTGGCTCAGGGTCAGGTTCCGCAAGTTAAGGTCGAGGTCCGTCACCGCCCAGTCCGGCCCCTGCAGGCGCGCATCGGTCATATCGAGGCGGCCAATTTGCAGCGAAGGAATGCTGGTCAGCGGGGTGAAGAAGTCCGCCAGCGATTTATCGCTCTGCAGGCGAATTTCGTTGAGCTGCAGGTTATCCACCAACCAGCTGCCGTCGGCGTTGCGTCTGGCGTTGCCGGTCAGCGTCCCGCGCGCGACATCGGCGCCGAGGGTGGAGAGCGTCACCTCGCCGTTATCGAGGCTGCCCTGAATCAGCACGTTGCTGGCATCAACGCCGTTGAGGGTCAATGAACCGGCGCTCATCTGAATCTGCGCCTTTTTGCCCAGTACGTTACCCGCTTCCGGTGCCCAGGGGCTGACGCCGCCGGTGACGCGCTGGGCGCTCAGCTCCCAGCCGGTTTCCGGGCTGTTAAACGCCATATTGCGCAACTGCAGGCGGTCGGCGGCAAACGGTAAGGAGGCGGAAGAGGGGGAAAGGTTTAGTGTCCCGTCGCTCAGCACGATCTCGTCGGCGTGCAGCGGGTCGCTGAACTGGCGGGTACTGAAGCCAATATCGACCGTTTTGGCGACCAGCGTCGGCGGCTTGCCGTCGCGCCCGAACGTCACATTTTGCAGCTGCAGATGCAGCGGCGAAGAGAAATCATGGTCCATCTCGTCGAAGGAGACCTGCCAGCCGGTGCCGTCACTCAGCCAGGCGCTGGCCTGACGCGCGCCCCAATGGGTTTGCAGCAGGAACCAGGCGGCGACGATCGCGACCAGCAGGGCGGTCAGCAGCCAGAGCAGTAACTTTCCAGGCAATTTCATGGTCTTACATCCTGAGCGAGGCACATAAGGCTGTTATGCCCGAATTATGCGCAATCCTCAAGACAGGAATTGTGTAATCAGATGATGTGAGGTTACCGCAGAGGTCATTCGCAGGTGGCCCCGGCCGCCGAACGCGACCGGGGAAGTTAAGGCAGGATCAGTTTTTCTCTGGCGGGAAGACCAGGTTCAGCACAATCGCCGTAATACCACCGGCAGCAATCCCGGAGGAGAGCAGGTTCTTCAGCCAGTCAGGGGCGAACTGCAAAATCAGCGGCTGCTGGGACACGCCGAGACCGACGGCCAGCGACAGGGCGATAATCAGGATCGCGCGACGGTTCAGCGGCTCGCGGGAGACGATACGCACGCCGGACGCGGCGATAGTACCGAACATCACCAGCGTGGCGCCGCCCAGTACCGGCTCAGGAATGTGCTGCACAAAGCCGCTGACTGCCGGGAACAGGCCGAGCACGATCAGCATCAGCGCCACCACAAAACCGACGTAGCGGCTGGCTACGCCAGTCAGCTGGATCACGCCGTTGTTCTGGCCAAAACAGGAGTTCGGAAAGGTGTTGAATACGGCAGAAACAAAGGAGTTCAGGCCGTTCGCCAGCACGCCGCCTTTCAGGCGTTTCATATACAGAGGGCCGGATACCGGCTGCTCGGAAACGTCGGAGGTCGCGGTGATATCGCCGATGGTTTCCAGCGAGGTAATCATAAACACCAGCATCAGCGGCAGCAGCAGGCTCCAGTCAATGCCGAGGCCGTAGTAGAGCGGCGTTGGAACCATGATCAGGCTGTCGTTGGCCGGAGCGGCATTGGCCGGCAGCATATCGAGCAGCCAGGCCGCCAGATAGCCCGCCGCCATGGCGATCACCAGCGACGCAATGCGTAGGTACGGGTTGCGTTGACGGTTAAGAATAATAATCAGCGCCAGCACGATGCCCGCCAGCAGCAGGTTTTTCGGCGCGCCAAAAGTATGGTCCGCCATGGCCGCGTAGCCGCCGCCAATCGAGGTCAGGCCGACCTGAATCAGCGACAGGCCGATAATCATCACCACCACGCCGGAGACCAGCGGGGTGATCACCCGACGGGCCAGGTGCAGCACGCGGGAAATGACCATTTCTGTGCAGCTTGCTAGCATCAGGGTGCCGAACAGCGCCGCCATCATCGTTGGCACGTCGGCGCCGCCGGTTTTTAGCGCGGTGCCGCCCATAATCAGCGGGGCGACGAAGTTAAAACTGGTGCCCTGGATAGAGAGCAGTCCGGAGCCGACCGGGCCCCAGGCTTTAATCTGGATGATAGATGCCACGCCGGAAGCGAACAGCGACATGCTGATGATGTGCTGGGTATCCTGAGCCGGAAGGCCCAGCGCCTGGCAGATGAGTAACGCCGGTGTGATGACCGCGACAAACATTGCCAGCAGGTGCTGAAAGGCGGCAAACAGGGTTTGTGGTAAAGGCGGGCGGTCTTCGAGACGGTAGATTAATTCGCTGGTTGTTTTTGACGCAACCGGTTGCGCAACTTCTGACTCGGCGGTATTAACGGACATCACAAGCATTCCCAAAGTATCAAAGCGGGAATTTTATCGGACTGTAGTACAAAAGCAAACGTTTGCCACTCTTTGGCGGGAAATTTTTATACAAAAAACCAGCCCGGAAATTTTATTAACATTTTGTATGCTTGATCGCATCAATATCAAAACAAACTATCTTTTCCTGTTATTTGCTACGTGCTTCTGCTTAAAATCTGGCTCCGATTTCTCAAGACGAGAATCTATCGACACCGGGAATACCGTCGCGTGTGAATGAATCATGCGCAAATAAGGAGCTCTTTTTTATGTTTCACCTCGATACCTTATCGACGCTCGTTGCCGCAACCTTGGTGCTGCTTCTGGGCAGACAACTTGTCCAGAAAGTCCCCTTCCTGAAGAAATACACTATCCCTGAACCTGTTGCTGGCGGCCTGCTGGTGGCGCTGGCGCTGCTGGTGCTGAAAAAAAGCATGGGTTGGGAAATCGACTTTGATATGAGCCTGAAAGACCCGCTGATGCTGGCGTTCTTTGCGACGATCGGGCTTAACGCTAACCTGGCCAGCCTGCGGGCAGGCGGTAAAGTTCTGGGGACGTTTCTGATAGTGGTGGTGGGTCTGCTGCTGCTGCAAAACGCCCTCGGCATTGGCATGGCGAAGCTGCTGGGTCTGGACCCGCTGATGGGCCTGCTGGCCGGTTCGATCACCCTCTCCGGCGGCCACGGTACCGGCGCGGCGTGGAGTAAACTGTTTGTTGAACGTTACGGTTTTGCCAACGCCACCGAAGTGGCAATGGCCTGCGCCACCTTCGGTCTGGTGCTGGGCGGCCTGATTGGCGGCCCGGTGGCGCGTTATCTGGTTAAACACTCCTCTTCTCCGGACGGAACTCCAGACGATCAACTGGCGCCTACCGCGTTTGAAAAGCCTGAGATGGGCCGAATGATCACCTCGCTGGTGCTGATCGAGAGTATTGCCTTAATCGCAATCTGTCTGACGCTCGGGAAGGTGGTTGCGCAACTGTTGATGGGAACCGTGCTGGAATTGCCGACCTTTGTCTGCGTGCTGTTTATCGGCGTGATCCTCAGCAACGGTCTGGCGCTGGCGGGCTTCTATCGCGTGTTTGACCGGGCGGTATCGATCCTGGGTAACGTCAGCCTGTCGCTGTTCCTCGCCATGGCGCTGATGAGCCTGAAGCTGTGGGAGCTGGCTTCGCTGGCGCTGCCGATGCTTGCCATCCTGGCGGTGCAGGCGGTGGCGATGGCGCTGTATTCGATTTTCGTCACCTACCGCATGATGGGCAAAAACTATGATGCCGCGGTGCTGGCTGCCGGTCACTGTGGCTTTGGTCTCGGCGCAACACCGACGGCGATTGCCAATATGCAGGCGATTACCGACCGCTTTGGCCCGTCGCATATGGCGTTTCTGGTGGTGCCGATGGTGGGGGCGTTCTTTATCGATATTGTGAACGCGCTGGTGATTAAGCTGTATCTGCTGTTGCCGATCTTTGGCTAAATCCCTGTCATCTTTTAGGCCTCCCCGGAGGCGGTGCTACGCACCTGTCCGGGCTACTCCAACGGTTTGTACTGGTTTGTAGCCCGGTCAGCGCAGCGCCACCGGGACTGCATTCACTGGCAGGATTTCCCGGAGGCGGTGCTGCGCACCTGTCCGGGCTACTCCAACGGTTTGTACTGGTTTGTAGCCCGGTCAGCGCAGCGCCACCGGGACTGCATTGAACGGCAGGATTTCCCGGAGGCGGTGCTACGCACCTGTCCGGGCTACTCCAACGGTTTGTGCTGGCCAGTAGCCCGGTCAGCGCAGCGCCACCGGGACTGCATTGACTGGCAGGATTTCCGGAGGCGGTGCTACGCACCTGTCCGGGCTACTCCAACGGTCTGTGCTGGCTTGTAGCCCGGTCAGCGCAGCGCCACCGGGGACCGGAGGGTACTTACTCTTCGTGCTCTTCCCACGCCAGGGCGCGTTTCACCGCTTTTTTCCAGCCGCTGTAGCGGAAGTTACGTTCGGTGGTTTCGATCCCCGGGCGGAACTCGCGCTCGATTACCGCTTTCTCCTGCAGCTCATCCAGATTTTGCCAGAAGCCGACGGCCAGGCCGGCCAGGTAAGCGGCACCCAGCGCGGTAACTTCACGGACTTCCGGGCGCTCTACGCGGGTGCCCAGGATGTCGGACTGGAACTGCATCAGGAAATTGTTGGCTACCGCACCGCCGTCGACGCGCAGCGCGTGCAGACGAATACCTGAGTCAGCCTGCATCGCTTCCAGCACGTCACGTGTCTGATAGGCAATTGATTCCAGGGTGGCACGGATAATGTGGTTGGCATTTACCCCGCGGGTCAGGCCGAAGATCGCGCCGCGAGCATACGGGTCCCAGTACGGTGCGCCGAGGCCGGTAAACGCCGGGACGACATACACCCCGTTGGTATCCTTCACCTTGGTGGCGAAATATTCGGAATCGAACGCGTCGTTAATCAGCTTCATTTCGTCGCGCAGCCACTGAATAGAAGCACCGGCCATAAACACCGCACCTTCCAGCGCATAGTTCACTTCACCACGCGGACCGCAGGCGATGGTGGTCAGCAGGCCGTGAGTCGACGCCACCGCTTTTTCACCGGTATTCATTAGCATAAAGCAGCCGGTACCGTAGGTGTTCTTCGCCATACCCTCTTTAACACACAGTTGGCCGAACAGCGCCGCCTGCTGGTCGCCCGCGATACCGGCGATAGGAATACGGGTGCCGCCTTTACCACCGATGTTGGTCTGGCCGTACACTTCGGAAGACTTGCGCACTTCCGGCAGCATGGCGCGCGGAATATCCAGCGCGTCGAGCATCTTATCGTCCCAGTCCAGCTCGTTAATGTTGAACAGCATGGTACGCGAGGCGTTGGTGTAGTCGGTTACGTGGACGCGGCCCTGGGTCATTTTCCATACCAGCCAGGTATCTACGGTGCCAAACAGCAGCTCGCCGCGTTTTGCGCGCTCACGAGAACCTTCAACGTGGTCCAGAATCCATTTTACTTTGGTCCCGGAGAAGTACGGGTCAACCACCAGACCGGTGGCCTTACGGATGTACTCTTCCATCCCGTCACGCTTCAGTTGCTCACAGATTTCGGCGGTACGACGGCACTGCCAGACGATCGCGTTATAAATCGGTTTGCCCGTTTCGCGTTCCCACACAATGGCGGTTTCACGCTGGTTGGTGATGCCGATAGCGGCAATCTCATCGGAGCTAATATCGGCTTTCGCCAGCACTTCAACCAGGGTTGAGCTTTGGGAAGCCCAGATCTCCATCGGGTCGTGCTCAACCCAGCCTGGACGCGGATAAATTTGTTCAAATTCGCGCTGTGAAACGCTGACGATATTGGCATCGTGATCCATCACAACGGCCCGGGAGCTGGTGGTGCCCTGGTCGAGCGCAACGATATATTTTTTGTCGGTCATAGTATGAGTCCCGTAGTCAGATTACAGCGAAGCGTTGTGTTGCGTTGTCGAGGAGGTCTCTTTCTCTTCCTCAACGCAGGTGTCGCATGGCAGATGGCGGCCAATCAGCTTGCGGTAGCTGAACGCGCCCAGCGCGGCGCCTACCACCGGCGCACACAGCGGCACCAGGAAATAAGGGATATCTTTGCCGCCGGTAAAGGCGACGTCACCCCAGCCGGCGAGCCAGGCGAACGTTTTCGGTCCCAGGTCACGTGCCGGGTTCATGGCAAAACCGGTCAGCGGCCCCATCGATGCGCCGATGACGGCGATTAACAGACCGATCAGCAGCGGTGCCAGCGGGCCACGCGGTATGCCGTTGCCATCGTCGGTCAGCGCCAGAATCACGCCCATCAGGATAGCGGTAATCACCATTTCTACCGCGAATGCCTGCACAAAATTGATATGTGGGTTCGGGTAAGTGGAGAAGATACCGGCCAGCTCAAGACTTTCGACGCTGCCACGCACCATATTGTGGCTGTGTTCGAAATCGAAGAAAAGATTGTAGTAAAGCCCGTAAACTAACGCTGCAGCGCAAAAGGCGCCGGCAAATTGAGAAAAGATAAAGGGTACAACTTTACGCCCGTCGAAGCAGGCAAAAAGCCACAGTGCGATCGTGACTGCAGGGTTGAGGTGCGCGCCGGAGACACCCGCGGTCAGATAGATAGCCATGGCCACCCCCAGACCCCAGATGATGCTGATTTCCCACTGACCGAAGCTGGCGCCCGCCACTTTTAATGCGGCGACGCATCCAACCCCGAAAAAGATCAACAACCCGGTACCTAGGAACTCTGCGATGCATTGGCCTTTTAATGTTGATGTTTGGCTCATATCGAATCCTGAAGCGAAGTGGTGATTATGGTATGTATGAAGGTCGCAAGCGACCACGCTGCCATGTAGGCATAGTGTTAATTTATCGTTAACGAACAAAAACGAGAAATATCGAAATATAAATGTGTGTACTGCGTCAAGAAAATGAGCGATTTCGCGCTATAAACGCGTGTTGTGACACATCAAAGACGCGTTGATGGCGGTTTTTGTTAACCCATTGATTAACAATTGCGGGTGAAGTTCCGGGGAAAAGCGCCGAATGCGCCAGGTAAAGACTGAAAAGTGTTGCAAACCGCGATCTACGCGGGTTGTCGCTGGACAGGGACGGCGGGGATTCATACAATCGACAGCATGATCACTGTAGCGCGCTTATTTTCGTTAAGGCGTCACCGCGTAGGTACACAACATCATTCGGGATGCGTCAAAACGGCCAGCGAATGAATCCTCAGCCGCTTACTGTAGTAAGCGACCGGGGCGAACCCGCTAACGCAGAAGCAGCTTGAAGGACGGCGTGTACGGGATAGTACTCTATCAACGCCTTGCAAGTTCAGGAGAGGTATGACGATGTCATTAGAAGTGTTTGAGAAATTAGAATCAAAAGTACAGCAGGCGATTGATACCATCACTCTGTTACAGATGGAAATCGAAGAGCTGAAAGAAAAAAACAACACGCTGGCGCAGGAAGTTCAGGGCGCACAGCACAGCCGTGAAGAGCTGGAACGTGAAAACGGTCAGCTGAGAGAACAGCAGCAGGGCTGGCAGGATCGTCTGCAGGCACTGCTGGGTCGCATGGAAGAAGTGTAACCCTCTCGTCCTCGCCCTCTCCTGTCCGGGAGAGGGTAAGCATTTCCCCGCTGTATATATACTCTCAAGTTATAGCCAATCTTTTTTTATTCTTTAATCATTGGTTCGCTTTCTGGCACGCTTATCCCATCACAACACGACATAAAGAGAGCGGTGCGATGAATAAGTGGGGCGTTGGGTTAACTCTGTTGCTGGCATCCGCCAGCGTTCTGGCAAAAGACATTCAGTTATTAAACGTATCTTATGATCCAACGCGCGAACTGTACGAACAGTACAACAAAGCGTTCAGCGCACACTGGAAACAGGAAACGGGCGACAACGTGATTATTCGTCAGTCGCACGGCGGTTCAGGCAAGCAGGCGACGTCGGTCATCAACGGTATTGAAGCCGATGTGGTCACCCTGGCACTGGCCTATGACGTTGACGCGATCGCCGAACGTGGTCGTATCGATAAAAACTGGCTGAAACGCCTGCCGGATAACTCCGCACCGTATACCTCAACCATCGTGTTCCTGGTTCGTAAAGGCAACCCGAAACAGATTCATGACTGGAACGATCTGATCAAACCGGGCGTGTCGGTCATTACGCCAAACCCGAAAAGCTCCGGTGGCGCGCGCTGGAACTACCTGGCGGCATGGGGCTATGCTCTGCACCAGAATAACGGCGACCAGGCTAAGGCTCAGGACTTTGTGAAAGCCCTGTATAAGAATGTTGAAGTACTGGATTCAGGCGCTCGTGGCTCGACAAACACCTTCGTTGAACGCGGTATTGGCGACGTGCTGATTGCGTGGGAAAACGAAGCGCTGCTGGCGGCGAACGAACTGGGCAAAGATAAGTTTGAAATCGTCACCCCGAGCGAATCGATTCTCGCCGAGCCGACCGTCTCCGTCGTGGACAAAGTCGTGGACAAAAAAGGCACCCGTCAGGTGGCTGACGCCTACCTGAAGTATCTGTACTCACCGCAGGGCCAGGAGATCGCAGCGAAGAACTTCTATCGTCCACGTGACCCGGAAGTGGCGAAGAAATATGCGAGCGAGTTCCCGAAACTGAAGCTGTTTACCATCGATGAAGAGTTCGGCGGCTGGACCAAAGCCCAGAAAACACACTTCTCTAACGGCGGTACTTTCGACCAAATCAGTCAGCGTTAATCTCCCTCAGCGCCCGGTTCCCTCACCGGGCGTTATCTTTTAGTCATCAAATTGCGCTACTCTTCCGTTTCTGGCTGAGACAGGAAAACATAATGCGAAGAGTGCGATACCTTTTATTAGCGCTGCTGGTGGTGGTGCTGGCGGCGATTGCGGGCGGCTATTACTGGCTTCATTCTGGCAATCCGGATGCGTTGCGCAAAATTGTTCTGCAACAGTGTGTTCCCAATCAACAGCAGCAGCAGAATCCCGCGCCCTGTGCGGAAGTAAACCTGAAGGGCGGCTATGTCCTGTTTAAAGACCGTAATGGCCCGCTGCAGTATCTGTTGATGCCGACTTACCGCATTAACGGCACCGAAAGCCCACTTCTGCTTGACCCACTGACGCCGAACTTCTTCTGGCAGGCGTGGCAGGGGCGCGAAATTATGAGCGAACGTCGTGGCTCTGCCGTAGCGGATGAGGCGGTCTCATTGACGATTAATTCGCGTAGCGGACGCACGCAAAATCATTTCCATATTCATATCTCCTGCTTACGCCCCGACGTTCGAACCCAGCTCGATAAAGAAGTCTCCGTGATTAGTAGCCGCTGGCTGCCGCTGCCCGGTGGCTTAATGGGCCATGAATATCTGGCCCGCCGGGTCACCGAGACGGAACTGGCGCAGCGCAGCCCTTTTCTGATGCTGGCGGAAGAAGTGCCGCAAGCGCGTGAGCATATGGGGCGCTTTGCGCTGGCGATGGCGAAGCAGAGCGACGGCTCGCTGGTGCTGCTGGCGACCGAGCGTAATTTGCTGACGCTCAATCGAGCCTCGGCGGAAGAGATTCAGGATCATAGCTGCGCAATCCTGCGATAACCCCACTATATCTGGCATTTACCTGTCTTACTGTCCGTCGTATTCTTGCTGAAAAAAACGACAGGAGACAGGTATGTCGCTCTGGTTGTCCCACCCTCTGTTCCTTCCTTCTATCATTGTTGGCATCACCATCCTGCTGTGGGCGACCTCGCTGCTGCCGGAATTTATGACCGCGCTGCTGTTTTTCGCCGCCGCTATGATGGCCAAAATTGCCCCGCCGGAAGTGATTTTTGGCGGCTTTGCCTCGTCGGCGTTCTGGCTGGTGTTCAGCGGTTTTGTTCTTGGAATTGCGATTCGTAAAACCGGTCTGGCAGACAGAGCGGCTCGGGCGCTGTCGGCGCGCTTAACCGACTCCTGGCCGCTGATGGTCGCCAGCGTGGTGCTGTTGAGCTATGCGCTGGCCTTCGTGATGCCTTCTAACATGGGGCGTATTGCGTTGTTGATGCCGATTGTCGCGGCGATGGCGAAGCGGGCGGGCATCGGAGAGGGGACTCGTCCCTGGTTCGGGCTGGCGCTGGCGGTGGGCTTTGGGACGTTCCAGCTGTCGGCCACTATTCTGCCCGCCAACGTTCCGAACCTGGTGATGAGCGGGGCGGCGGAAGGCTCCTACGGGATCCACCTTAACTATCTGCCCTATTTGCTGCTGCACACCCCGGTGCTGGGCTGGCTGAAAGGCGGCGCATTGATTGCCCTGATTTGCTGGCTGTTTCCCGGAAAACCGCATCCACCGCGCGATCTGGCGCCTTTGCCGCCGATGAGCCGCGATGAGAAACGCCTGGCGTGGCTGCTGGCGGCGGTGCTGGTGCTGTGGGTCAGTGAGAGCTGGCACGGCATCGGTCCGGCCTGGACCGGGCTGGCGGCTGCGGTGGTGACGCTGCTGCCGCGCGTCGGGTTTATCAGCGGGGAAGAATTCTCCAGCGGCGTGAATATTCGCACCTGCATTTACGTTGCCGGGATCCTCGGGCTGGCGATTACCGTCACCCAAACCGGCATCGGCGAGGTGGTGGGCAATGCGCTGCTGCACGTGATGCCGCTCGATAAAGAGAGTCCGTTTACCAGCTTCCTGGCCTTAACCGGCATCACCAGCGCCCTGAACTTCATTATGACCGCCAACGGCGTTCCCGCGCTGTACACCACCTTTGCGCAGAGTTTTTCCGATGCCACCGGCTTCCCGCTGTTAAGCGTGATTATGATTCAGGTGCTGGGCTATTCGACGCCGTTGCTGCCGTATCAGGCTTCGCCGATTGTGGTGGCGATGGCGTTGGGGAAAGTTCCGGCGCGTTCCGGCATGCTGCTGTGTATTGCGCTGGCGGCGGTGAGCTATTTGATTCTGCTGCCGTTGGATTATCTGTGGTATCAGGCGTTGGGGAAACTGTAGCCTGTTCCGCTTGGGGATTTCCCCGGAGGCGGTGCAGCGCACCTGTCCGGGCTAGCAGGAGATAACCCCGGTTGCGAAGCGCGACCGGGGAAAGATCGGCTAAAACGAATTACGCGTTTTTCGCTGCTTCTGCTGCTTTAACGATCACCGCGAAAGCGTCTGCTTTCAGGGATGCACCGCCAACCAGCGCGCCGTCGATATCCGGCTGAGTGAACAGCTCTGCGGCGTTGGATGCGTTAACAGAGCCGCCGTACTGGATGATGACCTGCTCAGCCACTTTTGCGTCAGCTTTAGCAATGTGATCACGGATGAATTTGTGCACGGCCTGAGCCTGAGCCGGGGTCGCGGATTTGCCGGTACCGATAGCCCATACTGGTTCGTAAGCGATAACCACGCCTTCGAAGGCAGCTGCGCCCTGAGTGGTCAGAACGGCGTCGATCTGGCGTGCGCACACTTCTTCAGTTTTGCCCGCTTCGTTTTCCGCTTCGGTTTCACCAATGCACAGTACCGGGATCAGACCCTGCTCTTTCAGCACGGCGAATTTCCTGGCGATGAACTCGTCAGATTCTTTGTGGTAAGTACGACGCTCAGAGTGACCAATGATGATGTATTCAGCACCGACATCTTTCAGCATTTGAGCGGAGGTTTCACCGGTGAATGCGCCGGACTGGTTCAGGTCTACGTTCTGCGCGCCCAGGTGAATGTGGCTACCTTCTGCCGCGTGCTTAGCCAGGTCGATGTACATTTCTGGCGGAGCAATCGCAACGGCACAGCCAGAAACGCCAGCCAGTTCGGTACGCAGGTTCGCGATCAGTTCGTTTACCATGTGGCGGCTGCCGTTCAGTTTCCAGTTACCCATCACTAAAGGATGTCGCATTTTAATTCTCCACGCTACTTAAGCGAATTAAGGAATATAGCCGCCCGGAAGGGCAGCATGGTCTGTCAAACAGTATAGAGATTCATCGCTGGAAAGGCTTTGCTTTTTGTCATTTATTATTGCTCTCAAGCGATTCAGATAGCGCCAGCTTAATCGGTTCAACAGCGAAGGTCAGCCCCTTTTCGCCGTGGTCTGCCACCACATAGCGTATCGCGCCTTCCGTTTCGGAGAAGTAGCGTTTGCCTTTGCCAGCGGCGAGAATTTTCTGCAATTTTTGCTGGCTCTGCGCCAGGCTTATGGTGGGGACAAAGGCGCATAATACGGCGCTCATATAGAGCTGCGCTTTGGCTTTGGCTGCTTTCTGCTCCGGCCCCTGAATAGGCAGCCAGGTGATCTGCATCGATTTTATTTTCAGCGTCCCGCGCTCCAGTGCCGCCGAGGCATAGAGATTCTCATTAATTTTAGTCGCCGCTCGCGTCAGGTTTTCCCGGTCGCGGTTAGAGGCGATGGCGCGAAACTCATTCAGCGGGAGCTTTGGATTGTCGGTGTTGAATTTTTCCCGAAACTCGCTGATGGACATATCAAACGTGGGGGCGCCCGCCAGCAGATAGGGGGCTGTGGCGGAAGATTCTGGCTGTGCGGACAATGCCTTCTGGCCGACAGATAACGCTGTCAGCCCTATAAAACACAATGTCGTCCACATCTTCATGTCAGTCTTTCCTTTTTTTATCTGCTGACGATTAAAACGGGAACCGTCGCGCTTGTCAAAAAGTGGCGGCTTCAGGGTAAACTACGCGAATGATGATGGTAAGGAATAAAACATGACCCTACAGCAGTGGATGTTCTCAATAAAAGGGCGTATCGGACGCCGTGATTTCTGGATCTGGATGGGGATCTGGGTTCTGACGATGTGCGTGCTGTTTACCCTGGCCGGTACTAATTTGCTCAATTTGCAGACCGCGGCGTTCATGCTGGTTTGCCTGCTGTGGCCGACGGCGGCGGTGACCATTAAGCGACTGCATGACCGGGGCAAATCGGGGCTGTGGGCGTTGCTGATGGTGCTGGCGTGGATGCTGCTGGCCGGCAACTGGGCGATGCTGCCCGGCGTCTGGCAATGGGGCGTAGGGCGGTTTATCCCGACCTTAATTATCGTCATGATGCTCATCGACCTGGGCGCGTTTGTGGGCACCCAGGGCGAGAATAAATTTGGCAAAGAGACGCTGGATGTGCGCTGGAAAGCGGCGTCCTGATTACCAGTAATGCTCGGCAGTCATGTGGCCCGGACGGCGACGCAGATGTTTGGTCATCTCGCGGGTCTCTTTCAGCAACTGCTGAGTATCGCGCACCATCTGCGGATTACCGCACAGCATCACGTGGCTGGTGTCCGCCGTCATCGGCAGGCCAACGGCCTCTTCGAGCGCGCCGGTTTCGATCAGGAAGGGCAGTCGCCCGGTCAGGGAACCCGGCGCGGCCTCGCGGCTTACGACGGTTTGAATCCGCAATTTTCCGCCGTAGCGTTGTGCTAATTCGCGCATCAACGGCAGGTAGCTGAGGTCGGCTTCATAGCGGGCGGCGTGGACCAGCACCAGGTTTTTAAAGCGCTCGAGGTCTTTGCCTTCCTGCAGAATGGACAGATAGGGACCGATAGCGGTGCCCGTAGCCAGCATCCACAGGGTGTCGCAATCCGGCACCTCTTCGAGGACAAAAAAGCCCGCGGCTTCGCTGACGATCAACACCTCATCGCCCGGCTTCAGGGCCGCCAGGCGGGGGCTGAGTTTGCCCTCCGGTACGGTAACCAGGTAAAACTCAAGGTCGGGATTGCCCGGCGCATTCACGTAGGAGTAGGCGCGCTGTACGCGCTCGCCGTCGATCTCCAGCCCGAGCTTGGCAAACTGCCCGGCGGTGAACGGTTGAACCGGCGCGTGGAGGTACAAGCTGAACAACGTATCGGTCCAGAACGTCACTTTTGTTACTTTGCCGCTAACCCAGTCCGCCATCTTCTTCTCCCGTTGCGCGAAGCGTTGCCTTATCTTCGTTGCACATGGCAAAGATTTCCAGCCCGACAGAGTAGAAAAGCTCTATTGATCAAATATTCCCGTGATGGAACAGGCGAGCCGGTGGGGAACCTGCTCGCCGTTTTTCACCCAGGCTTACAGGATGTGCAGCTGGATGTCCGGATCTTTACGGTCGAGATAATGAATGGACTGGATGCGGCGAATAGTGCGGGATTTACCGCGGATCAGCAGCGTTTCGGTGGTGGCCATATTCCCTTTGCGGGTGATGCCGTCCAGCAGATCGCCTTTGGTGATGCCGGTGGCGGAGAACACCACGTTATCGCTGCGGGCCATTTCGTCCAGGCGCAACACTTTGCCCGCTTCGATGCCCATCGCTTTGCAGCGCGCCAGCTCGTTTTCGCCGATGCGGCGGTTCTCTTCGGTATCCCCTTTAACGACATGGCGTGCCAGCAGACGGCCCTGCATGTCGCCATCCAGCGCGCGGATAACCGCCGCCGATACCACCCCTTCTGGCGCGCCGCCGATGCCATACAGCACGTCGACTTCGCTGTCCGGCATGCAGGTCAGAATCGATGCTGCGACGTCGCCATCCGGAATCGCGAAGACCCGGACGCCGGCCTGCTGCAGCTCGGCAATGACCGCATCGTGGCGTGGTTTGGCCAGAATGGTCACGGTCAGCTCACCCAGCGGTTTCTGCAGCGCTGCGGCGATATTGTGCAGGTTTTCGACCAGCGGCAGATTGAGGTCGATGGCCCCTTTGGCCCCGGGACCGACAATCAGTTTTTCCATGTACATGTCCGGCGCGTTGAGGAAGCAGCCTTTATCGCCGACCGCCATCACCGCCAGGGCGTTTGCCTGGCCCATCGCCGTCATGCGGGTTCCTTCAATCGGGTCTACGGCAATGTCCACTGCGTCGCCGTTGCCGGTGCCGACCTTCTCGCCGATAAACAGCATCGGCGCTTCATCAATTTCACCCTCGCCAATCACGATGGTGCCGTCGATATTGATCAGATTGAGCATAATGCGCATGGCGTTGACCGCAGCGCCATCGGCGGTGTTTTTATCGCCACGACCCAACCATTTATAGCCTGCCAGGGCGGCAGCTTCGGTGACACGCGAAAATTCGATGGCCAGTTCTCGTTTCATAATCCACTCGTTGTGAAGATACATTGAGCCAGGCGTCACGGCCCGACCCTGCGGGCGCAGACGGGACGTCAGGCGTTGGAATAGCGTTCGGTTTCCGGCATCCAGCGCTCGATAAGCGCCTGGGCCTGCTGGGCATAACGTTCATGAATGTGGCGGGCGATGCGCTGAACGTCGGGGATCATGGCCTGATCGCGCAGCAGATCGGCGACTTTAAATTCGGCGCTCCCCGTTTGCCGGGTACCGAGCAGTTCGCCTGGACCGCGAATTTCCAGGTCTTTTTGGGCAATGACGAAACCGTCGTTGCTGTCGCGCAGCACCTGCAGCCGTTTTTGCGCCGTTTTCGACAGCGGCGATTTATAGAGTAGCACGCAGTGAGAGGCGACCGCGCCGCGGCCGACGCGCCCTCTGAGCTGGTGCAGCTGCGCCAGCCCCAGACGCTCTGGGTTTTCGATGATCATCAGGCTGGCGTTGGGGACATCCACCCCGACTTCGATAACCGTGGTGGCGATCAGCAGATGCAGCTCGCCCACTTTAAAGGCCTGCATGACCGCCTGTTTGTCGGCGGGCTTCATGCGGCCGTGCACCAGGCCAATATTCAGCTCCGGCAGCGCCAGTTTCAGCTCTTCCCAGGTGGCTTCTGCCGCCTGCGCTTCCAGCAGGTCGGACTCTTCAATCAACGTACAGACCCAGTAGGCCTGACGACCTTCCTGAGTGCAGGCGTTGCGTACCCGGTCAATAATATCGTGGCGGCGGGTATCGGGAATGGCGACCGTGGTGACCGGCGTTCGGCCCGGAGGCAGTTCGTCAATAACCGAGGTATCGAGATCGGCATAGGCGGTCATCGCCAGGGTGCGCGGAATCGGCGTGGCGGTCATGATCAGCTGATGGGGATGGAAGCCCTGCTGCTGGCCTTTTTCCCACAGCGCCAGCCGCTGGTGAACACCAAAACGGTGCTGCTCATCGATAATCACCAGCGCCAGACCGTTGAACTGCACCTGCTCCTGAAAAATGGCATGGGTGCCGACGATCATCTGTACCTGACCGCTGGCGATCGCTTCCTGCTGAGCCTGTCGCGCTTTCCCTTTCTGTTTACCCGCCAGCCAGCCCACTTCAATGCCCAGCGGGGCAAACCACTGTCGGAAGTTGGTGGCGTGCTGTTCCGCCAGCAGTTCGGTCGGCGCCATCAGCGCCACCTGCTTGCCATGGGCGATGGCCCGCAGCGCCGCAAGGGCGGCAACCAGCGTCTTGCCGGAGCCAACGTCGCCCTGTACCAGACGCATCATCGGCACGTCGAGCGCCATATCGCGCTCGATCTCCGCGCTAACCCGCGCCTGCGCGCCGGTTGGTTTAAAGGGCAGGGCGGCAAGCAGCTGATGTTTTAAGGTGTCGTTGGCGCTCAACGGCAGGGCGTGAAAACGCTGTGCGCCGGCGCGCAGCGCCAGCATGCTCAGGTTATGTGCCAGCAGCTCTTCCAGAATTAAGCGTTGCTGTGCCGGGTGCTTACCGCTTTCCAGATCGCTCAGTTGTAACGATGGTGGTGGCCGGTGCAGGGTGCGCAGCGCCTCCGGCAGGCTCATCATCCCCTGCGCCAGTTCGGGCGGCAGTAGCTCGGCGATAGCGCAGGTTTCCAGCAGTTCCAGCGCCTGATCGGTCAGCTTACGCAGCGTGGCCTGCTTGATGCCTTCGGTGGTTGGGTAGACTGGCGTCAGAGTTTCCTGAAGTTCAGGGGTGCTCATGTCGCCCTGTACGCGATATTCCGGGTGGATCATCTCCGCCCCGTATTTGCCGCGTTTGGCTTCGCCGTAGGCCAGCACGCGCCGACCGGTCGCCAGGCTATTTTTCATGGCGGCGTTGAAGTTGAAGAAGCGCATGGTGAGGATGCCGGAACCGTCGCTGATCTGACAGGTCATCATCCGGCGACCGCCGAAGGTGATGTTGCTGCTGAGGACTTCGCCCTCGACGGTGGCATACACCCCGGGCAGCAGTTCGCCAATCTGATAAAGATGGGTGCGGTCTTCATAGCGTAATGGCAGGTGCAGCAGGAGATCCTGCACCGTATGCAGGCCGATTTTTGCCAGTTTGCTGCTTTGTGCTGCCCCTACGCCGGTAAGCGAGTTGAGCGGCACTGCATCTAACAGGCGGCCTGCCATGTTACTCGTCATCCATCAGGTTGTGCTTTTGCTGGTCTGCTCCAGGGGTAGGGCGCGGAATACGGCGACTTCTTTGCGATTCGACCGTGCCGACAGCCTGCATGGTGGCCCACCATTGCGCATCGGCTTCGACTTCGCCTTGCGCGTTCACGTGCGGGTAAGGCAGCCCCTTTTGTCTGGCGACTCTGGCCAGAACCGGATAACCCCCTTCAAACAGCAGGCGCTGCTGCTCTTCTTCCGGCAGCATGCTGTTCTCGCGTTTATACATGCCCGCATTTTGCCGCTGGCGTTGCGCTTCGTAGAGGATCAGGGCAGAGGCAACGGAGACGTTGAGCGATTGCACCATGCCCGTCATCGGGATGATGATATCCTGGTCAGCCAGCGCTAAGGCTTCCTGAGTGATGCCGGTTTTTTCCTGGCCCATCAGGATGCAGGTGGGGCGGGTGTAGTCGATCTCGCGAAAATCGACGGCTTTATCTGAGAGATGCGTCGCAAGGATTTGCATGCCCTGGCTCTTTAAATGGCCGACGGCATCGCCGATACTGCGGTGGGTTTTGACCTGTACCCAGCTGTTGCTGCCGGCGGCGGCAGAGACCATGGTATGCATACGACTGCTGGGCCAGACAGCGTGTACTTCATGAACACCAACGGCATCTGCGGTACGCACCACCGCCGACACGTTATGAGGTTTATGGACCTGCTCCATGCAGACCGTCAGGTCGGGCTGACGCCTGGCGAGCATCTCACAAATACGTGCATAACGTTGAATATTCATAAAACGAGTTCTAGTTGCGGTTACGGGTGACTTTTATCACATCCGGCATGACGCGAATTTTGCGCATGATATTCGCCAGATGCACGCGGTCGCGCGCCGTGAGGCGGATAAAGGCGCTGTACACGCGGCCATCTTTTTCTTCCGTATTCAGGCTCTGAATATTGGAGGAGGCGGTGTTAATCGCCGCGGTGAGATTCGCCAGTGCACCCTGGTGGTTAAACATATCCACCTTAATTTCGGTAATAAACTCCTGCGCGGTCTCTTTATCCCACTCGACGGCCATAAACTTCTCGGGCTCTTTCTGGTAGCCACGAATGTTACGGCAGGACTCATGGTGGATGACCAGGCCTTTGCCAGGGCTGACGTGGGCGATAATCGGGTCGCCAGGAATCGGACGGCAGCACTTCGCAAAGGTAATCAGAACCCCGTCGGCGCCTTTAATCGGCAGATGACCGTGGCCTGAAGCGTTTCCTTGTGCCGGCGCGCTGACGGTGGTTTCGCCCTGTTGCAGGTTTTTCGCCACCACCACGCTCATGGCGTTGCCGAGACCGATTTCTGCCAGCAGGTCGTCAAGACTCGCCAGCTTCATACGCTCGAGTTCGCGCTGGATGCTCTCCGGCGGAATTTCGGCCAGTTTACGGCTGCCGCCCAGCGCATGGTTGAGCAGACGACGACCCAGGCTGACGGAGTCATCGCGCTTGAGGTTTTTCAGCAACTGGCGAATTTTGGCGCGCGCTTTCGAGCTGACGACAAAGTTCAGCCACGCGGCATTCGGACGTGCGCCCGGCGCAGTGATGATTTCCACCGTCTGGCCGCTGGAGAGCGACTGTGACAGCGGATACGGCTGGCGGTCGACGCGCGCGCCAACGCAGGCATGACCGATATCGGTATGCACTGCATAGGCGAAGTCCACCGGCGTGGCGCCAGCGGGCAGTTCGACAATGCGTCCTTCCGGGGTGAAAACGTAAATCTCATCCGGGAACAGATCGGATTTGACGCTCTCGATAAATTCAAACGAGCTACCGGCACTTTGCTGCAGTTCCAGCAGGCTCTGCATCCAGCGCTGCGCGCGGATTTGCGCGGTGGTGCTGCTTTCGCCACCGTGCTCTTTATAAGCCCAGTGTGCCGCGACCCCCATTTCTGCCATCTGGTCCATGTCTTCGGTACGAATTTGTACCTCAACCGGCACGCCGTGCGGGCCGATCATCGAGGTATGCAAAGATTGATAGCCGTTCGCTTTCGGAATGGCGATGTAATCTTTCATACGACCAGGACGGGGCTTGTAAAGGCTGTGCATCTGGCCAAGCACGCGGTAACAGGTATCGGCATCATGCACGATCACGCGGAAGGCGTAGATGTCCATGATCGAGTGAAAACGCTGCTCTTTCAGCACCATTTTGCAGTAGATGGAGTACAGATGCTTTTCGCGACCGCTGACGCGACAGGGGATTCCCGCTTCCTGTAGACGCCCTTCAATTTCGGAGAGGATTTTTTGAATCATCTCTTTACGGTTGCCGCGCGCCGCTTTGACGACTTCTTTGATTACGCGATAACGGTTGGGGTACAGCGCTTCAAAGCCCAGCTCTTCGAGCTCGGTTTTGATGTGATGGATACCTAAACGGTGAGCCAGCGGGCTGTAGATCTCCAGCGTTTCACGGGCAATGCGGCGGCGTTTGTCCGGGCGAAGCGAGCCCAGCGTACGCATATTGTGGGTGCGGTCGGCGAGTTTGATGAGGATGACGCGGATATCCTGCACCATCGCCATAATCATTTTGCGGAAGTTTTCGGCCTGCGCCTCTTTCTTATCGCGGAACTTGAGCTTATCAAGTTTCGATACCCCCTCTACCAGCTCGGCAACGCTTTTGCCAAAGAGCTGCTCCATGTCCTGGTAGGTGGCAGGGGTATCTTCAATCACGTCATGCAGCAGCGCAGCCATCAGCGTTTCGTGGTCGAGTTTCATCTCGGCCAGAATACAGGCTACCGCCACCGGGTGCGTGATGTAGGGTTCACCGCTTGAACGTGTCTGGCCCTCGTGAGCGTCACGTGCAACGAGATAGGCCTGCCGAAGACGCTTGATTTGCTCTTCCGGCAGGTAGTGTTGAATCAGCTGATTCAGGCTTTCAAACAGATACAAGGGCGACCCACTGCGTGATTAACGACGACCTTCAGCAATAGCGGTAACAGCTTGTAATTCAGCGGCTTCCTGCTCTTGCTGTTCCTGACGATCGCGGACGTCGAGGATCTGGTTGTTGATCAGACCTTCTTCGATTTCGCGCAGCGCGATAACGGTAGTTTTATCGTTTTCTTCCGGAACCAGCGGATCTTTTCCGCCTACCTGCATCTGACGAGCGCGACGCGCGGCGACCAGTACCAGGTCAAAACGGTTACCAATTTTCTCTACAGCGTCCTGAACAGTTACGCGTGCCATACTTAAAATGCTCCACAGATGAAGAAATGACTGGGCATGATACTGAATGTGGGTTCAGTCTGCCAACAGTTTGGTGATTAAAGCGCCATGTCGCTGCTTTTGGCGGCTCATGCGCAGACGTTCGGCGCGAATAATGTTTTTCAGATCGCTCAAGGCGGTATCAAAATCATCATTCACAATAAGGTAATCATATTCCGCGTAATGGCTCATTTCTGCAACAGCCTGCGCCATACGTTTTGCGATCACCTCTTCGCTGTCCTGGCCGCGGCCACGCAGGCGGCGGTCAAGCTCATCTTTTGACGGCGGCAGAATGAAAATGCTGCGCGCGCCCGGCATTTTTTGACGGATTTGCTGAGCACCCTGCCAGTCGATATCGAGGAACACGTCGACGCCGGTTGCCAGTACCTGCTCGATGGTTTCGCGCGAGGTGCCGTAATAGTTGCCAAATACTTCTGCGTGCTCAAGAAATGCATCTCTGGCAATCATCGCTCTGAAATCGTCGTGATTAACAAAGAAATAGTGTTCACCGTGCACTTCACCCGGACGCGCCGCGCGCGTGGTATGTGAAACAGAAACCTGGGTGTCGTACAGCGGTTGGGTTTTCAATAAAGCCTGAATCAGGCTGGATTTACCCGCGCCACTTGGGGCGGAAACAATATAAAGCGTGCCTTGAGCCATGAGAGTCTTTTGTATGTGATGATCGAAAGAGAAACTACATACGAGCCTATTATACACGGCGCTGCACTGTGACGCAGTCCCTGTCACACATTTTGCTTCTGTTTCTTTCATTTTGCCTGCCGTTTCCCTGATTTCGCTGCGTCTTGCAGCGCTGAAGGACAAAGTCAGGAAGCCCGATCGCAACCTGAAAAATCGCCCATCGCCTGGAAAATACCTTCTCCGACACAATGACCGCGAGCAAAACAGGAGGCGGGATCATGCAGAAAGGGATCTGGGCAATCGGCCTGTGGCTGGTGATGGAATACGGGCAGGCGGCGTGTCCCGAGTGGCCGCAGGCGCAGGCCGAGCAGGAAATCGCTCGCCTGAATCAGCAGGTCACAGACTGGAACAATGCTTACTGGCGGGAAGGGCGCAGCGACGTCAGCGACGACGTCTACGATCAGCTGCTGGCGCGATTGCAGCAGTGGCAGCGCTGCGCGTCGATTGCCTCTCCCCGTGACGATGACCCGCCGCCGGCAACCGGAGCGGCCAGCCATCCGGTTGCGCATACCGGCGTGCGTAAACTGGCGGATAAGGCCGACGTTGCCCGGTGGATGCGCGGTAAAACGGATCTCTGGGTACAGCCGAAGGTCGATGGTGTGGCCGTGACGCTGGTGTACCGCGACGGGCGACTGGTTCAGGCCATCAGCCGCGGAAACGGGCGCAGCGGCGAGGCGTGGACGGACAAAGTGCGGCAGATCCCGGCGATTCCCGCGATCACGCAAGGCGAACTGGCGAACAGCGTGCTGCAGGGCGAGATTTTCCTGCAGCATACCGGGCATGTGCAGAAGCAGATGGGGGGCATGAACGCCCGGGCGAAAGTCGCCGGGATGATGATGCGCCGGGAATCCCCCGGCCAGCTGGCGGGCCTGGGTCTTTTTATCTGGGCGTGGCCAGATGGTCCCCAGGACATGCGTCAGCGCCTGAAGCTGCTGGAAGAAGGCGGATTTCACCATAGCGCCCGTTTTTCGCAGCCGGTAACCACCGTGCGGCAGGTGGAACAGTGGCGCGGGCGTTGGCTAACCTCAGCGCTGCCATTTGCTACCGATGGCGTGGTTGTGCGCCGTGGGCAGGAGCCCGCCGGGCGATACTGGTCACCAGGGCAGGGAGAGTGGGTAGTCGCATGGAAATATCCGCCGATGTCGCGGCTGATGGAGGTCCGCGACATCCAGTTTCGCATCGGGCGCAGCGGCAACATTGCCGTGGTGGCCCGGCTGGAACCGGAGCGCCTGGATGACAAGCTGGTTCAGCGGGTGAGTGTCGGGTCGCTGTCTCGCTGGAAGCGTCTGGATATTGGCCGCGGCGACCAGTTGCAGATCAGCCTGGCAGGCCAGGGTATTCCGCGTATCGACCGCGTGGTATGGCGGGTAAGCCCGCGGGATAAACCGCAGCCGCCGGCGGAACGTTATACGCCACTGAGCTGTTATTTCCTGGCGCCTGGCTGCAGTGAACAGTTTCTCTCCCGGCTGGTCTGGCTGTCGTCAAAACCGATACTGAATCTTGATGGTGTCGGGGAGTCGGTATGGCGGACCATTCAGCTTACCCACCCGCTGGAGCATCTTTTCTCCTGGCTGACATTAACCCCCCAGCAGCTGGCGCGGATTCCAGGGATCTCTGCGGCACGGGGACAGCGGTTATGGCATCAGTTTAATCTGGCTCGCGAGCAGCCGTTTCTGCGCTGGATACAGGCAATGGGGATACCGATTCCTCAGGTGGCGCTGGCCGGTCTGGCGGGGGAGAGCTGGCAGCAGCTCCAGGCGCGCAATGAAGCGCAGTGGCAGCGCCTGCCTGGGGTGGGCGCAGAGCGCGCCCGACAGCTGGTCATTTTTCTTCAGCACCCGGAGGTTGCCGCGCTGGCGTACTGGCTCGGCAGGCAAGGTATTCCGGGGTTTTGACGCGATCAGTGAGCGCTATGGTTGTAGTTGAAGACGGGCAGTCCCAGCTTCCAACGTAGCGCCAGCATGCGGGCGGTAAAGCCAAACAACAGGGTGGAGATAACCACCACATCGTGGCTGCTGACGTAGTGTTGCAGGGCGATATAGAGGATAGCAGCGGCAAATGAGATGCCGGCATACAGTTCTTTCTGGAACACCAGTGGGATGCGTTTGCAGAACATATCCCGCAATACGCCGCCGAATACCCCGGTGACCACTGCCGCGATGGAGGCGATGACCGGCCCTTCTCCCATATCCAGCGCAATCTGTGCACCGATGATGGAGAAGACGATCAGGCCCAGGGCGTCGAGGACCAGAAACAAACGGCGTAAATGGGGCATCACCGGCGCGGCAATGGTGGTGAGTACCGCGGCAACGGCAACAATAATGACGTATTCCGGGTTCTTGACCCATCCGAGCGGGTAGTGTCCCAGCAGGATATCCCGGACTGAACCACCGCCCAGTGCGGTTGCGGTCGCAATGATAATGACGCCGAAGGTATCCATCCGGCGGCGCCCGGCCGCCAGAGCACCGGTCATCGCTTCGGCGGTGATACCAATTAAATAAAGAATATGAAGCAGCATAGATCCCCCACAGTGATGCCGGGAAGGTTAGCGATTTGTGCGCAAGATCACGATTGAGATTTTCTAAGGCGAAGCGTTTTCCCCAGGAAAAACTAATGTATGAGGTTGGATATGGCGAGTCATTCAGGGATGATTGTGGGTCGATGGCGAAAAAACAGATAAGAAAAAATAATGCTGGCTCACTATGCAGAGAGCCAGCAAAAGCGATTACTCGATATTCTGAATCTGCTCGCGCATTTGCTCGATCAGCACTTTCAGTTCGATGGCGGATTTGGTCACTTCCGCATTGATGGATTTTGACGCCAGGGTATTCGACTCGCGGTTAAACTCCTGCATCATAAAGTCGAGACGACGGCCAACGGCCTCTTTCTTCTTCAGGATGTTCCAGGTTTCTTTAACGTGCGCTTCCAGACGGTCCAGTTCTTCGGCCACATCGATACGCTGTGCCATCAGAACCAGCTCTTGTTCGAGGCGGTTATTTTCCAGCTGTACTTCTGCATCTTCCAGTTTCGAGACCAGGCGGTCACGCTGCCACTGCAAGATTTCCGGCATATGGGCGCGGACTTTTGTCACCTCGGCGGTCACGCCGTCGAGACGCTGCTCGATCAGGGTTTTCAGCGCCTGGCCTTCGCTCTCGCGGGCGACGATAAAATCATCCAGCGCACCGTCCAGGGCGGACAAAATTTCAGCGGTAATCGCGTCGAGGTCCTGCTCACGGGCTGCCATCACCCCAGGCCAGCGCAGAATATCCACCGGGTCAATTTCGCCTTCGTCGCTCTGCATTTTGACCCAGTTGGCGGCATTGACCAGCTGTTTAGCGAGGTTTTCGTTCAGAATCAGCTCGCCCTGAGCGCTGGGATCCTGTTCAAAGCGTAAGGTACATTCTACTTTGCCACGGGTCAGGCGCGAACGAATGCGCTCACGTACAACGGGCTCCAGGCTACGGAACTGCTCCGGCAGGCGGAAATAGGTTTCCAGGTATCGTTGGTTTACCGAGCGCAGTTCCCACGCGGCGCTGCCCCAGTCACCCTTGATTTCTCGCCGGGCATAGGCGGTCATACTGCGGATCATAGACGTTCCTGTTTTTAAAGGAGAGTGAGGTGGATTATAGCTTTCAGGGGCCTGTCAGGATAGGAATAAGCGAGCATTATCGCTATATACACGTTATCCTTCTGACAGCCTCGTGCCTGGCGGCACCGCAATGCCGGAAACACATTTTATCTATGTTGTCAGGTGCTTCTCGCCTCGATGCATACTGCATGAATTTGTGTATAATGCGCGCCACATTCGTTTCAAGCCGGAGATAACATTATGCGTCCAGCAGGTCGTAGCGCTAATCAGGTGCGTCCCGTCACCCTGACCCGTAACTATACAATACACGCAGAAGGCTCCGTGCTGGTCGAATTTGGTGACACCAAAGTGTTGTGCACCGCGTCGATCGACGAAGGTGTGCCACGTTTCCTGAAAGGTCAGGGACAAGGATGGATCACCGCAGAATACGGCATGCTGCCGCGCGCAACCCATACCCGTAACGCGCGTGAAGCGGCGAAAGGTAAGCAGGGCGGCCGCACGATGGAAATCCAGCGTCTGATTGCACGTGCACTGCGCGCAGCAGTAGACCTGAAAGCACTCGGCGAATTCACCATTACCCTCGACTGCGATGTTCTGCAGGCGGACGGCGGCACCCGTACCGCATCCATTACCGGTGCCTGCGTGGCGCTGGCCGATGCGCTGAATAAGCTGGTTGCTGCCGGCAAGCTGAAAAGCAACCCGATGAAAGGGATGGTGGCGGCGGTTTCCGTCGGTATCGTCAACGGCGAAGCGCTGTGCGATCTGGAGTATGTCGAAGATTCGGCAGCGGAAACTGATATGAACGTGGTGATGACCGAAGACGGTCGCATCATTGAGGTGCAGGGCACGGCAGAAGGCGAGCCGTTTACCCACGAAGAGCTACTCACCCTGTTGGCGTTGGCCCGAGGGGGAATCGAATCCATTGTGGCGACGCAGAAAGCGGCGTTAGAAAACTAGTTTTTAAGGCGACTGAGAAGTCGCCTTTTTTTTGTCTGAAAATAGTAAGGGGCTATTCTATGAAGTTATATCAGCGCCAGTTTATTGAGTTTGCGCTTAGCAAACAGGTCCTTAAGTTTGGCGAGTTTACGCTGAAATCCGGGCGTAAGAGCCCCTATTTCTTCAACGCCGGCCTGTTTAACACCGGGCGCGATCTGGCACTGTTAGGCCGTTTCTATGCCGAGGCGCTGGTCGATTCCGGCATCGATTTCGATCTGCTGTTTGGCCCGGCCTATAAAGGTATCCCTATCGCGACCACTACCGCGGTAGCGCTGGCGGAACACCACGATCTGGATTTGCCATACTGCTTTAACCGCAAAGAAGCGAAGACCCATGGTGAAGGCGGCAACCTGGTCGGCAGCACTCTGCAGGGACGAGTTATGCTGGTCGACGACGTCATCACCGCCGGCACCGCGATTCGTGAGTCGATGGAAATTATCCAGGCGCACGGCGCTGAACTGGCGGGCGTCCTGATTTCTCTGGATCGTCAGGAACGCGGGCGTGGCGACATCTCTGCGATTCAGGAAGTTGAGCGCGATTACGGCTGTAAAGTGATCTCCATCGTCACCCTGAAAGAGTTGATTTCCTACCTGGAAGAGAAGCCAGAGATGGCTGAGCATCTGGCAGCGGTGCGGGCTTATCGCGAAGCCTACGGGGTATAAGCCTCAGCCCGGCAGGCAACGACCTGCCGGGTCGGTTTCAGACCAGCTTTGCCCCCTGGGCATTGACGTACAGCGAATAGATTGAGGTGCTGGAGGCCATAAACAGGCGATTGCGCTGCTCACCGCCAAAACAGAGGTTCGCGCAGCGTTCCGGCAATTGAATGATGCCGATGTTTTTCCCCTGAGGATTGAAGACGCGCACCCCGTCCAGCTCCTCGCTGCCGGTTCCCCAACCACACCACAGATTCCCGTCCATGTCGCAGGCGATACCGTCAGCGGTGCCGTTACCGCAGTCAATGTGCACTCTTTTGTTTTTCAACGTGTTATCGACAACATCCCACGCCAGGATAAGACGGTTTGGCGTCGCACGGCTCTCCACGACGTACAGCGTTTTCTCATCGGCGGAGAAACAGAGTCCGTTTGGCCCTTTTACGTCGCCCAGCATGACGCTCAGCTTGCGGCTTTCTGGATCCAGCCGATAGACGTTCTGAGGCAACTGCGGCGTGGCTTTGTGTCCTTCATAGAACCCGCTGATACCGAACGGCGGATCGGTAAACCAGATGCTGCCGTCCGACTTCACGACGATATCGTTTGGCGAATTTAGCGGTTTGCCGTCAAAGCTGTCGGCCAGGACGGTAATCGTACCGTCGTATTCGGTGCGGGTAATGCGGCGGGTGTCGTGCTCGCAGCTAATCAGCCGTCCCTGCCGGTCGCGGGCGTGGCCGTTCGCGTAGTTTGCCGGTTGACGAAAGACGCTGGTTTCACCGGTGGCTTCATCCCAGCGCATGATGGCGTTATTGGGAATATCGCTCCAGAGCAGCATACGCGTATCGCCAAACCATACCGGTCCTTCCGCCCAGCGAAAGCCCGTGGCGATCTGTTCGACTTTTGCGCTGGCAAGCATATAGCGGCGGAAGCTGTCATCCGTCGCCATAATGCGTGGGTCGGGATAACGTGCAGATGGTGCCCAGGCCGCGAAACTTTTTTGACTGAGCAATAGTGATGCGGTCGCCAGACCGCCCAGTTTGAGCAATTCACGCCGTGATGTCGCCATCAGCCTTCTCCTTGTCCATTGAAAAGATGCAATCAAAGGATGTTATGAGAGAGGTCGAGCCGAAAACATCTGGCAATTCAACGAATTGTCCTGGGCTTTATAACAGATAAATCAAAAATGAGATGCAGCCTTTTGGGCTGCATAGAGCGTGATGCGGACTACTGCAATTGGGCGGCGACCAGCGGCCAGCGGGCGTCAAAGTCATCCGTCGGACGATACTTAAACTCGCTGCGTACAAAACGTGACAGCATGCCCTCGCAGAACGCCAGCAGCTGGCTGGCCAGCAGGGCTTCATCGACGGCATAGCCTTCACCTTCACGCATTTTCTTTTCGCGCATCACCTGGCGCAGCTGAACCTCGATGCGTTCGAATAGCTGGTTAATCCGCCCTTGCAGACGGTCCTGTTCGAACATCAGCGCATGGCCGGTCAAAATCCGCGTCAGCCCAGGATTACGCTCACCAAACCCAAGAATCAGCAGCACAATCAGGCGAAGTCGTGCCGATGTGTCCTTTTCATCTTTTAAAATCAAATTGATGCGCGTAATCAGACTGTCTTCGATAAACTCGATCAGACTATCAAACATGCGGGTTTTACTCGGGAAATGACGGTACAACGCCGCTTCGGAGACCCCAACGGATGCCGCCAGTTTCGCTGTGGTAATCCGCTGGCTTCCATCGCTGGATTCAAGCATCAGGGCCAGAGACTGAAGTATTTCTTCGCGACGATTCCTTTTCGCAGTTTGTTTTTCTGCCATGTTTTAAAATACCCCTGAAAATAAGCACTAGTCAGGCAGGCATCCACAAAGTGACCGCAAACGGTCGTTTGCGGTGATGTTATTGCATTAATGCACTTTGGGATGCGGATGTACTGTGGTCGGGCTTATGCGCGCCCTGAGTGGCCAAAGCCGCCTTCGCCACGTTCGGTGGCGTCAAAATCTTCCACCAGGTTAAATTCCGCCTGGACGACGGGTACAAAGACCATCTGAGCGATGCGCTCGCCGGGCTCAATAGTAAAGCTCTGCTGACCACGGTTCCACACGGAAACCATCAGCTGTCCCTGGTAGTCAGAGTCGATAAGCCCGACCAGATTGCCCAGTACCACGCCATGCTTATGGCCCAGCCCGGAACGCGGCAGAATCACCGCCGCCAGAGAAGGGTCGGCGATATGGATTGCCAGACCGGTCGGCAGCAGCGTGGTGGCGCCCGGTGCCAGCTCTACGGCGTCATCGAGACAGGCTCGCAGGTCAAGTCCGGCAGAACCGGAGGTGGCATAGGTTGGCAGCGGAAATTGCTGGCCAACACGCGGGTCCAGAATCTTAACGTCGATTTTTTTCATCATAGCGGGTCACGATCTCGTCGAGTAATAATTGGCCCAGGAGTTCCTTGCGCTCAAGTGGTAAGCGCTTATCTCCATCCTGCCAGAAAAGGTGTAATGCATTGCTGTCGCTGTTAAATCCTTGATTAGGCTGCGAAACATCGTTAGCACAAATCAGGTCGAGATTTTTGCGAGCGCGTTTTTGCCTCGCGTATTCTTCCACATTATTCGTTTCGGCAGCAAACCCAACGACAAACGGTCGGTTAGTCGTCAGTCCGGCTACCCCGGCAACGATATCCGGATTTTTGACCATCCTGATGGTGAGTTCATCACCTTGCTTTTTAATTTTTTCTTCAGCAATCGCCACGGCACGATAGTCGGCTACGGCGGCGCAGCCAATAAAAATCTGCTGTTGCTGAGCGCCTTGCTGGACTGCTGATTCCATCTCCAGCGCGGTGGTCACATCGATGCGCTGTACCAGCGGCGGCGTGGGTAAAGAGACCGGCCCGCTCACCAGGGTCACGTTCGCCCCGCGGTTGGCGGCGGCGGCGGCAATGGCGAACCCCATTTTACCGGAGCTGTGGTTGGTGATATAGCGCACCGGATCCAGCGGCTCACGGGTAGGGCCAGCGGTAATCATGATATTGAGATGTTGCAAATCTTTGACAGGCGAAAAATGCGCAGCTGCCATATCGACGATGGTCATCGGGTCCAGCATACGGCCCGGGCCGATATCGCCACAGGCCTGGCTGCCGCTATCCGGGCCCCAGAGCAGCAGGCCGCGTGAGGCAAGGACGGTCAGGTTATGCTGGGTGGCTGCGGCACGGTACATTTGCTGGTTCATCGCCGGTACGACGGCAACCGGAGAAGGGGTTGCGAGGCAGATGGTGGAGACCAGGTCATTGGCCATACCGGCGGCGACACGGGCAATCAGATCGGCGGTGGCCGGTGCGAGGATAACCAGGTCCGCCCATTTACCCAGCTCGATATGGCCCATCGCCGCTTCCGCAGCCGGGTCGAGCAGGCTATCGGATACCGGATACCCGGATACCGCCTGTAGGCTCAGCGGGGTAATGAAGGCTTTCGCGGCTTCGGTCATGGCGACGCGGACGTCCGCGCCACGGTCACGCAGGCGGCGCACCAGCTCTGGCGTCTTATAAGCAGCAATGCCGCCGCTCACGCCCAGAACGATCTTTTTACCAGCCAGACTCATCATGATTCTTTCCTGTTGCAGTACACCAGAATCCGCGCATCTTACCACAATCCTGTCGCCGTCGTGCGGCTACCAGGCATTCACTTTGCGAGACGCTACGCAAGCGGGCGACGTGGTGGTCGGCAGCGCCAGCGGGCTGTGCCAGGATAGGCGGCACTGGAAAGGAGAGGCGCTATGGATGCAGACGAGGCCCTCATGCCGAGGGAAAAAATGTCTCTTTATGGCATTGAAGCGTTATCGGATATTGAACTGCTGGCGCTGTTTTTACGCACCGGGACGCGGCAGAAAGATGTCATGGTCTATGCGGAAGACCTGCTGAAGCACTTCGGGTCTCTTCATGGCCTGCTGTCGGCGGATAAAGCCCGGTTTAATGAGGTCGAAGGGATTGGCCTGGCAAAATATGCTCAGCTGAAGGGGATTGCCGAACTGGCCCGGCGTTATTTTAGCCTGCGGTTGATTGCGGAACCCTCCCTGGAAACGCCGATGATGACGCTGGAGTTTCTACAAAGCCATCTGGCCCATGAAGAGCGGGAGATCTTTATCGTGATCTTTTTAGATAATCAGAACCGGGTATTGAAACATAGCCGGCTTTTTTCTGGTACTCTTAGCCACGTAGAGGTGCATCCGCGAGAAATTGTACGCGAAGCCATCAAAGTGAACGCCGCTGCGGTGATCCTTGCACATAATCATCCGTCCGGTAGTCCTGAGCCGAGTAAGGCTGACAGACTGATTACCGAAAGGGTGGTAAAGTGTTGTGGTTTCATGGAGATACGAGTGCTCGATCATCTTGTAATCGGCCGCGGTGCGTACGTATCTTTTGCCGAGCGCGGCTGGATTTAGCCCCGATCACGCGATCCCGCGGGATCTTTGTCTGTTCGGGACTTGAGCACATCGCCGAGTCAGCGTATACTACGCCACCTTTGAGAATCTCGGGTTTGGCATTTGGGCCTGGCAATCGATGGTTCACTTAGACACCCAATCATTCAGGTTGCATCAAGTCGGCAAGAGAGTGAATCCCTGGGAACGTACTCTGTACATGACCTGGGTGAGCCAACGCTGAAGCAGCTTGAAAGATGACGTGTAGAACTGCGATGACCGGGCTGTAAAGCCTGACGAGGCGCCAATACCCCATACGAAGCTCGAGCTAATTTGATTTTTGGAGAATAGACATGTCCCGAGTCTGCCAAGTTACTGGCAAGCGTCCGGTGACCGGTAACAACCGTTCCCACGCACTGAACGCGACCAAACGCCGTTTCCTGCCGAACCTGCACTCTCACCGTTTCTGGGTTGAGAGCGAAAAGCGTTTTGTCACCCTGCGTGTATCTGCTAAAGGTATGCGTGTTATTGATAAGAAAGGCATCGATACAGTTCTGTCCGAACTGCGTGCCCGTGGCGAAAAGTACTAAGTACTAAGAGGAAATAAATCATGGCTAAAGGTATTCGTGAGAAAATCAAGCTGGTTTCTTCTGCTGGTACTGGTCACTTCTATACCACCACGAAGAACAAACGTACTAAGCCGGAAAAACTGGAACTGAAAAAGTTCGATCCAGTTGTCCGTCAGCACGTTTTATACAAAGAAGCTAAAATCAAATAATTTTAGTTTTCGATGTAAAGGAAACCCCGCCTCGGCGGGGTTTTCTGCTTTTTGTCCCACGGAAACTTGCGGACAACCCCTGCCGGGAATTTGCTTCCCAGACGCCTGCTGCTGAATCACAATACGTTAGGTTAACGGAGGAAATTAAATGCCTGAATTACCTGAGGTAGAAACCAGCCGTCGCGGTATTGAACCGTATCTGGTGGGCGCGACCATCCAGCACGCCGTGATTCGCAACGGACGCCTGCGCTGGCCGGTCAGTGACGAAATCTATCGCCTGAGCGACGTACCGGTGCTGAGCGTACGCCGACGCGCCAAATATCTGCTGCTGGAACTGCCCGACGGTTGGATCATCATCCATCTGGGGATGTCCGGGAGCCTGCGCATCCTCAAGGACGACCTGCCCGCCGAAAAGCATGACCATGTGGATCTGGTGATGAGCAACGGCTATGTGCTGCGTTACACCGACCCGCGTCGCTTTGGCGCCTGGCTGTGGACCAAAGCGCTGGAGGGCCATCCGGCGCTGGCGCATCTGGGGCCGGAGCCGCTGAGCGATGCCTTCACTGCAGAGTATCTCCAGCTGAAGTGCGCGAAGAAGAAAGCGCCCATTAAGCCGTGGCTGATGGACAACAAGCTGGTGGTCGGCGTCGGCAATATCTACGCCAGCGAATCACTGTTTTCCGCGGGGATCCATCCCGATCGGCTGGCCTCGTCGCTGTCGCGTGAAGAGTGTGAGCGGCTGGTCAAGGTGATTAAAGCGGTGTTGTTGCGTTCGATTGAGCAGGGTGGAACGACGTTGAAGGATTTCCTGCAAAGCGACGGTAAGCCGGGGTATTTTGCCCAGGAACTGCAGGTCTATGGCCGCAAAGGCGAGCCTTGCCGCATCTGCGGTACCCCGATTATCGCCAGCAAACATGCGCAGCGGGCGACCTTTTATTGCCGCCAGTGCCAGAAGTAACGTGTGGTGGTTGTGTGATCCCGGCTCGCGCTGCGCCTGCTCCGGTAGACTGGACAGGTGCAGCGCACCGCCTCCGGGAATAACCCCGATGGCGCAGGACTAGAGCTTCTTCAGCAGCGCCTGGTGCACGTTGGCAGGAAGAAAGTGGGACACATCGCCCTGATGGCGCGCCACTTCCTTCACCAGCGATGAAGAGATAAACGACCACTCTTTGCACGGCATCAGAAAGACGCTTTCGAGTGTCGGCATCAGATGGCGGTTCATGTGCGCCAGCTGCATCTCATATTCGAAATCCGCCACCGCGCGTAAGCCGCGAATCAAAATATTTGCCTGCTGGGCGCGAGCAAAATTAGCCATCAGATCGCTAAAGCCAATCACCTCAACGTTGACCAGATGCGCCGTCGCCTGTTCTGCCAGCGCGATGCGTTCATCGAGGGTGAACATCGGCTTCTTGCTCGGGCTGGCGGCAATCGCCAACAGCACCTTGTCAAACATGCTGGCCGCCCGGGTGACGATATCGATATGGCCGTTGGTGATGGGGTCGAAGGTCCCAGGATAGATCGCTTTTGTGCTCATAATTACACTTTCTCTGAGTAGCCGCGGCTCAGCGCCCACAGCTCGGTGTATTTATTAAACGTATACTGCGCGTTGACCACGGCGAGTAGCCAGCCTTGTTTACCATCCAGCACGCCGCCGCGCAGCAGCAGCGTTTTGACAAACGCGCCCAGCGTATGGCCAAAGATACCCGCCAGCGAGGTCTTCTTCCCCTTCTGGTGGCGCTCCTGCGCCCAGGCGGTGGCATAGGCCAGCTGTTTTTGCTGGAAGCCGGAGAAGTCGCGGCAGGTCAGATGCAGTAAATCGCCCGACAGTTCGATAACCTGCGCGCCTTTGGCATCAAGGGATTCGTGTACCAGATTATTGTTATAGCGGAAACGGCGGCGTTCGTACAAACGCATCACGCGGTCGGGGTACCAACCGCTATGGCGCATAAAGCGACCCAGGAAATAGTTGCGACGGGCAATGCTGTACACCGCACTGTTGTCAGGCGCTTCCAGAACCCGGCGGATGGATTGCTCCAGCTCCGGCGTGACGCGCTCATCGGTATCAAGCATCAGCACATACTCGCCGGTCGCATAATCCTGAGCGCGCTGGCGTTGAATACCGTAGCCCTGCCAGTCGGTGTTGATGTAGACCGTGGCGCCGAGGCTGCGGGCCAGTTCGACGGTGTTATCGCTGCTGCCGGAATCCAGCAGCACGATTTCATCGGCCCAGCTCACTGAGGCGAGGCAATCCGCCAGCAGCTCCGCCGCGTTTTTGGCGATCAGCACGACGGACAGTCGGGGAGCCATCAGTGGCTCCGCTGCGGAAGATAGGGTTGCAGCAAATGCAGCAGACGCGAAAGCGCTCCCTGGTTTTGATGCAGCACTTCCACCGCATGGCGGCCGTACCACAGACGGTAGTCTTCGTCGGTCAGCAGGTTAGATACCTGGGTGACCAGTGAACTCACGTCGGTCACCGTAATCAGGCCGTCGTCCTGCTGCAGCTTGGCGCAGATGTCTTTAAAGTTGAAGGTGTGCGGGCCCATCAGCACCGGGATAGCGTGCGCCGCCGGTTCCAGCGGGTTATGACCGCCCCGTTCAACCAGGCTGCCGCCAACAAAAGCGAGGTCGGCAATGCCGTACAGCAGCATCAGTTCGCCCATGGTATCGCCGATCACCACCTGGGTATCGTTCGATGGGATTTCGCCGGTGCTGCGCAGCGTGAAGCGCATGCCCGCTTTCTGCACCATGTCTCGCGCATCGCCGAAGCGTTCAGGGTGGCGAGGAACCAGAATCAGCAGTAAATCAGGGAAGGTCTCCAGCAGCTTTTTGTGCGCCTGCAGGATGATTTGCTCTTCGCCATCGTGGGTGCTGGTGGCGATCCACACTTTGCGGTGCGGCGCCCACTGGCGACGCAGGGTCACGGCACGTGCCGCCAGCTCTGGCGTCACGGAGATATCGAATTTGAGGCTACCGGTTACCGCCAGCTGGTTGCGCTTCAGGCCGAGGGCCAGGAAGCGGTTGGCGTCTTCTTCGTTTTGCGCGGCAATCAGGGTGATGCGGCTGAGCAGGCGACGCATAAACTTGCCGAGTTTGGCATAGCCTTTTGCTGAACGCTCCGACAGGCGGGCGTTGGCGATGACCAGCGGGATTTTACGTTTATGCAGCGCGGCGACCATATTGGGCCACAGCTCGGTTTCCATCACGATAACCAGCTTCGGCTGAACGGTATTGAGAAAACGGTTCATCGCGCAGGGTAAATCATACGGCAGGTAGACGTGGTGAACATCTTTGCCGAAGGCCGACATGGCGCGCTCGGAGCCGGTCGGCGTCATGGTGGTGACGGTGATCGGCAGGGAAGGGTAGCGGTGGCGCAGCGCACGCACTAACGGGATGGCTGCAAGCGTCTCACCGACGGAAACGGAATGCAGCAAAATCCCATCCGGTGCTACCTTGTTCTGACAATAGCCATAACGTTCAGCCCAGCGCTTTCGATAGGCCGGCGCCTTACGGCTGCGCAGCAGCAATCGCAGCCATACCAGCGGCTGAATAAGGTAGAGTAGGGTGGTATAAAGCAATTCCAAGCGATTTATCCGTTTTATGTTTTAGCGGGCAAATTCTAAGCATTTAGCCCGCGTAAAGCTATCTCTTTGGCGGCAACAGCGGGATTGTGAATCAGGCCGCGTCGCGATAACGTTTAATCCGCAGGTAGCGCCGGCCAAGGCGCCAGCGTAAACGGAAGGTCCGCGCATTTTTCCAGATCAGACGCCAGATGCCGCGGTCAAAGAACTCTTTAATGATGATATGCTTTTTTGACTCATCTTTCATGCTATCGAAGGTATGAATAATTCCCAGCCCCTCTTTGGCGATTTGCCAGCGGCAGGCGGAAATGTGGCGCACCTTGTCCGGATAGCGCTCGTTGATGGCGTCCAGCATCTCCAGAATCTTCATGTAGTGGCGTGCCGAACGCATCAGGGTGTCGTCGTTGTCCGGCTTATGCGATACCGATTCCGAGTGAATATAGTAATCGTAGAATTGTTCGCTGGTGTACTGCACGCGCTCTGCCGCCAGCAGCGCTTCCGTGGTCCAGGGAATGTCCTGATGGCGCAGTCCTGGCTCAAAGTGGAAGTGGTGCTGCATGATAAAGTCCCGGCGATAGATATTCAGCCAGGTGACGTGCAGGAACTTGCGCGAGTCCAGCGCCTGTTTGAGCCAGACGTGACCGGGCACAACCCCGGTCGAGGGCAGGCGGTCCGGCGGCAGAATCGGATGAATATCCTGGCGGGTCTCGTAAACATAACGGCCGTTGCAGGTGGCGATATCCAGGTTGCCCTTTTCTGCCATCTCCAGCAGCGTGCGGTACATGCCGGAATAGAGCTTATCGTCGATATCCGGAAACGCCAGGTACTTACCGGTCGCTACCGCCAGACCGGTGTTGCGGGCGACCGAGACGCCCTGGTTTTCCTGTTCCAGGACCCTCACGTTTTGCAGGCGCGCTTTCCACGCCTCGATGACCGCGAGGCTCCCGTCCGTTGAGCCGTCGTTCACCAGGATCAGTTCATAGCTTTCCAGCTGCTGTTGCTCAAGGCACTCGAAGAATTGCGCAAGGAATTTTTCACCGTTGTAGACGGCGGCCACGATACTCAGTAAAGGCGTTTGACTCATAAATCATTCGATCCTGGTTAAATAGCGGCGTCAGTCGCGACGCAATTGACGGTACTGCTGACAAATCGTATCGACGCTGAATTTCTCCAGCGTCGAAGGTTCGATGGCCGGCGGGCTATGGTAAATGCTTTGCATCGTCCGGGCCAGCGCCGGGCTGTTCAGATCGGCCAGACCGCGGGCTAATTCGCCAGTGAGGATTTCCGTGACCCCGCCAGGACAGCGGGTGCTGGCGACGGGCGTATCCAGCAGTAGCGCTTCAACCACCACGTTGCCAAAACCTTCGCTGTCGGAGCTGAGCACCAGCATCCGCGCCTGTTTGATCCACGGCAGCGGGTTTTGCTGAAAGCCTTTAAACAGCACCCTGTCGGCCACCTGGTGCTGTTGCGCCAGCTGGCGCAGGCGCTGTTCCTGCTCCGGTTTGCCCTGGCCCAGCAGCACCAGTGGCGCAGTAATACCGCTTTGCGCGTAGGCCTCAATCAGGCGGTCATGACGCTTACCGGGATGAAAACGGCCGACGTGAATAATATAGTCGCCATCGGGCCGATCGCTGGGGGCATCGGCGGCGGCACGCAGCGCGGCGATGTCGAACGGGTTATAAATCGTTTTTAACTGCGCCGGGCGCACCGCGAACTGTTCGACCAGATCCTGGCCTACCGCACTGGAGACGCTCACGATGTTGCGTCCCTGGTAGACGCGCTTAATCTTCTGCTGCTTCATCCAACGGTCGAAACCGGTGCGGTGACCGAGGTATGAGGTGGAGAAGACGCCATGCAGGCAGAACCAGAGGTTACGGTGGGCGAGCTGGCGGCTGCGGGCGACGATGCGGTCGGTTTTATGCAGGCTGGAGAGCACCAGATCGAACTCGCCCTGCTGCTCGGCTTGCGCGACAGCCGCATCCAGTTGGCGGGCGCGGCGCGACAGTTCGGTGAGTTTGCGCCACGGGGCGCGGCAACGGTCGCCAATGACCTGGTAATCCAGCCTTTCCGGCAGCGGATACTCGCAGACGTCGCGCAGAGAAAACAGCGACACCCGTTCACCCTGGCTCAGAAAGTGCTCTGCCAGGGTCAGCACCACTTTTTCGGCACCGCCGCCGGGCAGGCCGTCAATGACAAACAGTATGCGCATCGCTATTTCACCAGATCCTGATAGAGGGAGAGCAGCTGCGCCGACAAGCGTTCGCTGGTGCAGTCCATAATGCGTTCCCGGGCGCGCTCGCCTTCGCTGGAGCCCAGCGCGCGGGCGGGAAGCGCGACCACCGCCTGCTGTAGCGCCGGAATATCCAGCGCGTCGCAGACATACCCGTTGTGACCCTGAACGATAAACTCCTGACCACCGCAGCCGGTGGTGGTGATCACCGGCAGACCGCAGGCCATGGCTTCCAGAATGACGTTAGGGAACGGGTCATACAGCGTCGGCAGCAGCAGGCCGTCGGCCATCTGGTAAAACGGCAGGGTTTCCGACTGCATCCCGAAGAAGCGTACCCGGTTTTCACAGTGCAGCGTTTTCGCCAGCGACTGGTAGCGGTTCTGATCTTTGTCTTTGCCCACCACCAGCAGATAGCGGTCGGTGGGCGCAATGGCGCGAATCGCCGCCTCCAGTCCTTTACGCTCGAAACCGGAACCGACGTACACCAGACAGGTCGCCTGCAGCGGGAGATCCCACTGCGCGCGCAGGGCCGCGAAGGCCTCGGCGGTGGGCGGCAGGAACCGCCGGTGGTCAATGGCGTTGTAGATAACGTGGATCTTCTCTGCCGGGATCGCGAAATCATCGATGATCTCTTGCTTGATCATCGCGGCATTGCAGATCACTCCCCGCAGATGCGGGTCCTGATACATCTCCCGCTCGGCCTGCATGACATAGCGATGATAGCGGTCAGCAAACAGCAGGCGGCTTTTCCAGCCGGGCAGAATACGCGAGCGCTGGTGCAGCCAGCGCTGGTGGACGCCGTCACCGGCGCGATAGAGATCGCAGCCAGGGATACGCTCATGGCTCTGCACCAGATCGAACTGTTCGCGCTGCCATAGCTGGCGCGCGGCATTGGCGAAACCGCGCTCGCGGCTGATGCGGCCCCATTTGCGCGGATTGCAGATGTGGATCTGCCAGTCGGGTTTGACCGGCCCTTGCCATTCACGGGTGATGACGTTCAGTTCAATATTGCTGCTATCAAGGGCTTCCAGCGCACGGGAGACGAAACGCTCCGCGCCGCCGTCCGGGCGATATTTCTGTCGCACCAGGGCCAGCCTGAATGTACTCATGCCAGTACCTTTTTCGCCGCCGCGATCACCGCGTCGGTGGGGATTAAATCGAGATACCGTTCAGTGGTGCCGGTATCAATGTCATCAGGATCAGGCAGGGGACCGAAATCGCCGGCCCAGATGACTTCGCCTTGTGCCTGCCACGGACGCCAGAACGTTAGCTTTGACGGGCCGAACAGTGCCACCAGCGGCGTGCCGAGGGCGGCTGCCATATGCATGGGCACTGAATCCACACCGATAAACAGGCGGGCATGGTCGATGACCGCCGCCAGCTGACGCAGGGACAGCTGACCGGCAAGCGAGTGCAGGCGAGCCTGCGGGCTGCCGGCAATAATGGTGTCCACCATCTGCTTCTCTTTGGCATCCGGTCCGGAGGTCAGGACGATAGCGTAGCCGGCGTCAGACAGCGCGTTAATCACGGCGCTCATGCGATCTTCCCGCCAGCATTTAAAGAACCAGCGGGAGGTCGGTTGAATCACGATGTAGTGATTTTCAAACCCCTCGGGCAGCAGTGAACGGCTGGTGGCCCAGTCCTGTTCGCTGTAGCCCATCCGCGCCGGGGCATCATCGAGAGCGAAACCGAGCGGGGCCAGAATAGACAGGTTCTGCTGCACCGTGTGCAGGCGCTGATGTGCCTGGGTTGAGGCCAGCGCGGTGTGGCAGAAACGCCAGGCCGGATGGCGGCGTTTCGGGAAGTCAAAGCCGATACGCGTCGCCGCGCCGGTCAGTCTGGTGATGATGGCGCTGGGCCACTGGTCCGCAAGATTAAGCACCATATCGTAGTGCTGCTGGCGCAAGGTGCGGATCAGTCTGAATTCCATCCTGAGCTGATGCCCTTTCCCCTGTTTTTTCCAGCGCCGGTCAATGGCAAAAATCTGGCGGATGTCAGGATTGGCCGCGAGCATATCCCGGGTTTCTTCATAAAGCAGAACATCGACGCTGGCCGCGGGATATTGCTGTTTGAGGGCGTGAATGAGCGGCGTGATCAATAGCATATCGCCATGGTGGCGCAGCTTGATGACCAGGATTCGCGCCGGGGTCACGGTACCGGGAGAGCGGGTTTCAGGCGTCATTCTCTGTTCTTCATTCAGTATCAGGTTTCCGATTCTAGGGGATCAGACAGATTGAGAGAAGCGTTGTATTGCTCTACCATGACCCGATACGTATGGTCTGAGGACGTTTTCGTGCACAAACCCGCATTTCTCATCACGATTGATACAGAGGGCGACAACCTCTGGCAAAAACACGACAGCATTACCACCGAGAATGCGCGCTATTTACCGCGTTTTCAGCAGCTTTGCGAAAAGTATGGTTTTAAACCCGTCTATCTGACCAACTATGAAATGGCGATCGACCCCTTCTATATCGACTTCGCCAAAGATGTGATTGCCCGTGGTACGGCGGAGATTGGCATGCACCTGCATGCCTGGAATAGCCCGCCGACGGACCCGTTGACCGACGATGACTGGCGTCATAAGCCCTACCTGGTTGAATATTCCGATGCGGCAATGCGTGAAAAAGTCGCCTATATGACCCATCTGCTGGAAGAGACTTTCCAGACCAAAATGGTCAGCCACCGCGCCGGGCGCTGGGCCTTCGACGAGCGCTATGCTCGCCTGCTGGTGGAGCATGGCTATCTGGTGGATTGTTCGGTGACCCCGCGGGTCAACTGGAAGACGGCGAAAGGCGCACCGCAGGGCGATGGCGGTACCGATTATCGTCGCTTCCCGCAGCATGCCTATTTCCTCGATGAGAACGACATCAGCCGCGAGGGGCATTCCTCGCTGCTGGAAGTGCCGATGAGCATTCAGTATAAGCACTCCGGCTGGATGAACAGCGTGAAGCAGGGCTACGACCGTCTGCGCGGCAAAGTCCGATCGCCGTCGGTGCACTGGCTGCGTCCGATGGGCGGCAACGTCGAGACCATGAAAAAAGTCGTAACCCAGACGTTGACGCAGGGGAATGACTACGTTGAATATATGCTCCACTCTTCTGAGTACATGCCTGGCTGCAGCCCAACGTTTAAAAACGAGCAGGATATCGAGCGCTTATATGCTGACCTGGAAGCGTTTTTCAGTTGGCTGGCCCCGCAGGTGAAGGGAATGACGTTGGCGGAATACTATCAATTCCGGAGAAATCTTACATAAAATAACTGTGTGTCATAGAGATACACCGGTTTTCTAGTGTAATATTAGCGCCGATTTTACATCGGCCTGCTGGTCTTTATTTTTCGATGCACTGTGTTTTCATTTATGAGGCATGTATGAAAATTGTAACGGTATTGCGTTCTGGTGGTGATTATAATCATGATCATGTTCAGTGGTTGTATAAGCAATTACCGGATGACATCGAAAAAGTGTGCTTTACCGATCTGACTATTCCCGGCGTGCAGACAATTAAGCTGACGGAAAACCTGCCTGGCTGGTGGTCAAAGATTGAAATATTTGATCCGCAAAAAATTGACGACGATATTTTTTATATTGATCTGGATATTGTTGTTGTGGGTGATATTTCCGATATTTTGCAGAATACCCGACTGACCATGCTCAGCGATTTCTTTTTCCCGCAGAAAACGAAAAACTCGGCCATTATGCGCATCCCGCATGAGGAGAAGTATAAGGTCTGGGAGTCGTTTAAACGTTATCCTGAACTGTTTATGTCACGCTATCAGAGCGGTGGCGATCAGGAGTTTATTAGTAAGATTTATCCTCATGCTGCTATCTGGCAGGATATCCTCCCGGGACAAATCGTGAGCTATAAAAAGCATGTGGTCAGTAAGAAAAAAAATGAACATGCCACCGGGAATGGTTCCGTTCCACCCGGGACGCGCATCGTATGCTTCCACGGGAAACCAAGACCGTGGGATTGCGGTGAGGTATGGGTTCCCCCATTTGTGAGAAGTTAATCGTTCATGATCAAAGATAAGTTCCCCTTGCTTATATTTCTGGCAGCAATTCTGGCTGCCGCTTCCGTTATGACAGAAAAAATCATGGGGAGAAATCTTTTCTACCTTTCTGCGCTCATGACGGTTGGCTATGCCCTGTGTCATGCCAAAGCACTTCGTTTCAAAAAAGAAGAGTTGATCCTGGCGCTGTTCTTGTTTTTGATGGGAAGTTCACAACTGTTGTGGGCATATCGGTTTCCTGCGAATGCCGCGGAAATTTATATGGCGGACGTGAGTTACGTGCGTACGGGGAGTTATCTGATCATCGGTGCCGTAATGGTACCGTTAGTTTCCGCGATATTAAGACTTATATCGGTGGGGCCGGGGAAGTTTATTAATGCTGTGCTGTTGTTTGGTTTCACGTATTTAACGTTGTATGCCTTACATTTCCACTTTTTTGTCTCTGACGATCGCTTGAGAATTGGTAACTCTGCAACCCTGAGCGCTTATCTGTATGCTCTTTATACGATGGTGACGCTGTATGCTTTAGCATGTGTCAATATGCGTTATCGGCAATATATAATATTTGGGGTCATTGTTTTCTCTTTCTGGGTTATCTTTTTAACGCAAACGCGTTCAGTGCTACTTTTTTACCCCGCTATTTTGATATATGCCTTACTGAACAGTAACTTCATGTCGAAGTCCAAAATGATTGCGCTGTGTCTGGTATCCGTCTTGCTCTCAGTGGTGATCATTGAAATTGCGTTTCCCTCTATCAAAACGCGTGCAGTGGATGCGGTGACGGAACTTTCAGAATATCAGAGTGATAACAACACCTCATTAGGCGCCAGATTGAGCATGTGGCATACGGGGCTCTACGAAATATACCGCCATCCGACCGGGGTGAGTGCACAGCAACGCTATGACATTCTGTTGCAGCTGATGCAGGAGAAAGAGCAGGGTAACCCGGAAGGGATCCGCAATATGGTTTATCACCTGCATAATGACCTGATAGAGACGATGTCGCTGCAAGGGGCTATCAGTGGAGTCATTCTGCTGGGGCTGTATGCCGCAATGCTATTCTATGTGCACAGGAAGCGGGTGTTGTCATGTGCAACGATGTTTGTATGTGCGCCGGTTATTTTGTTTGGTTTGGTCGATACGCTTTTTATTCATGACCGGTTTATCGTTATGTTTATCGTCTGCCTGGTTATCTGTGCTGGATTACAACGCGTAAAACAGGCGCAACCGTGATACAGGAAATGCAGTGGCCTAGCGGGTCACTGCTTTCATGGACTGGCTAAACGGTGCTTTATTGAATATATGCTCAGGAATAGCGCTCTCTGTTGAGGTATTGATAATATCGATACCTACGCTGCACATATAGGTGCTGGCAAGTTCAAAGGCCGGGAAAATCAACGATTCGACCTTGTTTGCCAGATAAGAAGGGAGCTTATTGCTGTTGCTTTCATAAAATCTCGGCTGCTCAAAGTTGGTCATGTCCAGACCCGCAATGATCACTTTATCAAACCCCAGCCAGGCAATAATCTGCAATGCCCAGTAGGCGACGGTGCCTGCATCAAATATCCCCTGGCGAATATCGATGGCAAACCCAATCTCGTCAGAATGTTGATGCAGGATGACGGTATCAGCCTGGTGGAATGTCTTTTTAATATTGGCACACGGAATTCGGGCCTGATAAATGCGATAACACGCATCTTCGATCGCCGCGAGGCGGCACTGAATATGGCCGAAACCCAGTCGGTCTATTATTTTGGCAATGCCGTGAACCGTTGTAAAAAACAGAATCTTAGGATTAGCGACGATGGCGGCGATGATCTCGGGCTTTCGGTCGAAAAACTCCATATCCACAATCAAATAGAAAGAGAAATTGACCTGGCCCGTCAGAAAATAAGCACCGTTAACGCCCATTACCGGTACTGAAGCAGGTGTAACGGAAAAATCGATCTCTTTCACTGAAGGGCCAGTGGCGGTAAGCAGCAGCGGCCCGGAAAAGGTATTTTTGAGCGCGCTCAGGCTGACCAGCGGAACGGATTTTCCTTTATAAACCAGCGTGCTAATTTCCCCGCTTGCCGCGCGGGTGATTTTCGTCCATGGCCAGAGATTTTCGTTGTGGCGGTAGGCCCGCGGGCGGGTGTAGCGATAAAATTGCTTAAACAGTGAACCCATTACAGCAGTCCTTGTGATTTTAGCAACTGCGCCACCTGCTCTGCGGCAATATCCCCGGTGCTGTTGCCGCTGTCCGGGCGGACGACAAACTGATTTTGCCCGTAGCCGCCAATCAGCCCCGGATCGGTGGGGCCATACAGCGTAAAGTTCGGCTTATCGAGCGCCGCGGTCAGATGGCTCAGACCGGTATCGACGGAGACCACGCCTCTGGCGCCAGCCAGCACCTGAGCGACTTGCTCCAGACTCATCCGCGGCAGCACCTCGACACCGTCGTGGCCTGCTGCCAGCCGTTTAGCCCGCGCCTCTTCGTGCGGTGCGCCCCACGGCAGCTTAATCTGCAGACCGCTGTCGGCCAGCAGGGCGATCAGCGCCTGCCAGTGGCTTTCTGGCCAGTGCTTATCGTCGCGAGTGGTGGCATGCAGGAAGACCAGGTACGGCGTAGCCGCAGCAGCTGACGCATCCGTAAAGTGACGGGCGATGGCATAATCACCCTGCTGCGTCGGTCGGGTATAGCCGAGGCTTTTGGCAAACAGTTCCCGGGTACGCTCGACGGCGTGTTGCTGCTTTGCAATCGCGTGACGGCGATTGTAGAACAGGCTCGCCAGCGGCTCGCGGGCGCTGTGCCAGTCCATGCCGTGCTTGACCCCCTGCGCCAGGCGGGTCACTAACGCGGCGCTTTTGACCAGGCCCTGGGCATCGATAATGGCATCATAGCGCTGGGCGCGTATGGCCTGACGAAAGGCCGCGCGCTCCGCTTTAATCGGCGCAGAGAACCAGGCTTTGCGCCAGCGGCGAATGGCGACCGGGATCACGCGGTCGACGGTATTATGCCAGGAGGGGATCTGCGCGAACCCTTCCTCCACCGCCCAGTCAAAACGAATGCCGGGAATGGCCTGCGCGGCGTCGGTCAGCGCGGGCAGCGTATGCAGGACGTCGCCCATGGACGAGGTTTTCACGATCAATACCCGCATCCGTTACGCTTCCTCTTGTTCCGGTTTTTCCTGCAGCAGCGCGGTCAGCTCTTCCAGCACGCGCTGCGGTGTAATATCGATCAGGCTCTGGTGATAGCCTTGCTCGGCATCGCCTTTACGGACTTTGTGATAGCCGCTAATCAGACGGATAACCCGCGCCTGGTGCGACAGCGGTGGGGTGAAATCGGGGCTGCTCGGGCCATATAGCGCCACCAGTGGGCGGTTCAATGCTGCGGCAACGTGCATCAGGCCAGAGTCATTGCTGACCACCGCTTTACAGGCGGCAATCAACACCACCGCTTGCTCAAGCTGGGTTTCGCCCGCCAGGTTGCGGCACCATGCCTGCTGCTGAGTGTTCAGCGCGGCGAGAATGTCGTTACCGGCTTCATGATCTTTGGCCGAGCCGAACAGGATAACCTGGTACCCGGTATCGATGAGTTGCTTTGCCAGTTCGGCATAGTGGTAATGCGGCCAGCGTTTAGCCGGGCCAAATTCCGCGCCGGGGCAGAAGCCGACCATGGGCCGATCGGCCGAAATAGCAAAGGCGTTACAGACCTGCGATTTTTCACCGTCGAAAACCTGCAGCTGTGGCCAGAGCAGAGGCTGCGGCAGATCTTTGGCGCTGCGCATGACGCCGTTATCGTAAGCCAGCGCGACATAGCGCTCGACCATCAGTGGCCAGGCGTCTTTATCCAGCACCCGCGCATCGTTCAACAAACCGTAGCGCATCTCACCCCGCCAGCCGGTACGGTGCGGAATATTGGCGAAGAAGGGGACCAGCGCCGATTTAAACGAGTTTGGCAGCACATAGGCGCGGTCGTAACGACGTTCGCGCAGGCTGTGCCCGAGCTTGCGACGTTCGCCGATGGCCAGCGCACCGTGGCCGAGCGGCATCGGGATGGCTTCGTTGACTTCTGGCATACGCGACAACAACGGACGGCACCACGCGGGCGCCATCACGTCGATAATGGCCTGGGGATAGCGCGCCTTGAGCGTGCGATAGAGACTTTGCGACATCATCATGTCGCCCACCCAGGACGGGCCAACCACCAATATTTTCATTCACTTCATCCTTCAAACGGTCTCTGCGTTGGCTACCTGCGTTCACTCCGGTCACTTACTTTTGTAAGCTCCCGGAGATTCACTTAGCTGCCGCCTTGTTACCGCTCGAATGATTTTGTGAATTTGTATCGCTGTCGCGGTTGAGCCAGGCCATATATTCCGTTACGCCTTCGGCAACGGTTTTAAACGGTTTGTCGTAGCCTGCTGCGCGCAGGTTGGTCATATCCGCCTGAGTAAACGCCTGATAGCGGCCTTTCAGCTTATCCGGGAACGGGATGTACTCGATGCTGCCTTTCTGGTGATAGGCCAGCGTAGCGTCCGCCACCGCCTGGAAGGATTCCGCACGACCGGTGCCCAGGTTGAAAATCCCGGAGACGCCGTTTTCCCAGAACCACAGGTTCACCGCAGCGACGTCACCCACGTAGACGAAATCGCGTTTGAAGCCATCGCTGCCTTCGAACAGTTTCGGGCTTTCGCCGTTGTTCAGCTGGGTGTTGAGGTGGAATGCCACGCTCGCCATGCTGCCTTTGTGTCCTTCACGCGGCCCGTAAACGTTGAAGTAACGGAAGCCGACGATCTGCGAGTCTGCTTCCGGCATGATCTGGCGGACGTACTCGTCAAACAGGAATTTGGAGTAGCCGTAGACGTTCAGTGGCTGCTCGTATTCGCGGGATTCGATAAAGTCGCTGGTGCGACCGCCGTAGGTTGCCGCCGAAGAGGCGTACAGGAACGGGATCTGGCGCTCCAGGCAGTAATGCAGAAGCTCTTTAGAGTACTGATAGTTGTTATCCATCATGTACTTGCCGTCCCACTCTGTGGTGGAAGAGCAGGCGCCTTCATGGAACACCGCTTCGATTTCGCCAAACTCTTCGCCGGCCATCACCTGGATCAGGAAGTCTTCTTTATCCATGTAATCCGCGATGTTCAGGTCAACCAGATTCACAAACTTGGTGCCGTCTTTCAGATTGTCTACGACCAGAATGTCGGTAATGCCTTTGTCATTCAGGGCTTTAACGATGTTGCTGCCGATAAAGCCTGCGCCGCCGGTAACGATGATCATAACTGTAACCTTTGAAGTGTGGCGTCCAGAGACAATCCGGACGCGAATATTCATATCATATCACCACATGGAGAAGGCTTCAGCCATTCGCCGAAAAGGGGGTGTTGAGCGTGATTAATGCTGCAAATAATTCATTAAGGCATGCATCATCTCGTATCAGCGTATAGCTTTGGGTAATATGTGCCAAATTTTGCCGAATCTGGAGAGTTGCAATGCGTGGTGATTTTTACAAACAGTTAACCAATGACCTGGAGACCGCTCGTGCAGAGGGGTTGTTTAAAGAAGAACGCATTATCACATCGGCGCAGCAGGCGGATATCACCGTCGGCGGCAGCAACGTTATTAACTTCTGCGCCAATAACTACCTGGGTCTGGCGAACCACCCGGCACTGATCGCCGCGGCAAAAGACGGCATGGACAGCCACGGTTTCGGTATGGCTTCCGTGCGCTTCATCTGTGGGACTCAGGACAGCCACAAAGCGCTTGAGAAGAAGCTGGCTGAGTTCCTCGGTATGGAAGATGCGATTCTCTACTCCTCCTGCTTCGATGCCAACGGCGGCCTGTTTGAAACCCTGCTGGGGCCGGAAGATGCCATTATTTCTGATGCCCTTAACCACGCTTCAATCATCGACGGCGTACGTCTGTGCAAAGCGAAACGCTATCGCTATGCCAATAATGATATGCAGGAGCTGGAAGCACGTCTGAAAGAGGCCCGTGAAGCCGGCGTGCGTCACGTGCTGATTGCCACCGACGGCGTATTCTCAATGGATGGCGTCATTGCCAACCTGAAAGGCGTCTGCGACCTGGCGGACCAGTACGATGCGCTGGTGATGGTCGATGACTCTCACGCCGTCGGCTTTGTCGGCGACAACGGTCGTGGCTCCCATGAATACTGCGACGTGATGGGCCGGGTGGACATCATCACCGGTACGCTCGGCAAAGCGCTGGGCGGCGCGTCTGGCGGCTACACTGCCGCACGCAAAGAGGTGGTTGAGTGGCTGCGCCAGCGCTCGCGCCCGTACCTGTTCTCCAACTCGCTGGCACCGGCGATCGTCGCCGCCTCCATCAAAGTGCTGGAGATGGTCGAGAGCGGCAGCGAGCTGCGCGACCGCCTGTGGTCCAACGCACGCCTGTTCCGCGAAAAAATGACCGCCGCGGGCTTTACCCTCGCCGGCGCCGACCACGCCATTATCCCGGTAATGCTGGGCGAAGCCGTGGTGGCGCAGAACTTTGCGCGCGAACTGCAAAAAGAAGGTATTTACGTCACCGGGTTCTTCTATCCGGTGGTACCAAAAGGCCAGGCGCGTATTCGCACCCAGATGTCGGCGGCGCATACCCCTGAACAAATTGAACGTGCGGTGGAAGCCTTTACCCGCATCGGCAAACAACTGGGCGTCATTGCCTGAGGGTGTGAGATGAAAGCGTTATCCAAACTGAAAGCGGAAGAAGGCATCTGGATGACCGACGTACCGGAACCGGAAGTCGGCCATAACGATCTGCTGATCAAAATCCGCAAGACCGCGATTTGCGGTACTGACGTACACATCTATAACTGGGACGAGTGGTCGCAAAAAACCATCCCGGTACCGATGGTGGTTGGGCATGAGTACGTCGGTGAGGTGGTGGGTATCGGTCAGGAAGTGCGTGGCTTTAAGATTGGCGACCGCGTTTCCGGTGAAGGGCATATTACCTGCGGCCACTGCCGTAACTGCCGTGCCGGGCGTACTCACCTGTGCCGCAATACTATCGGCGTGGGCGTCAACCGTCCGGGCTGCTTCGCGCAATACCTGGTGATCCCGGCCTTCAACGCCTTCAAAATTCCGGACAACATTTCTGACGATCTGGCGTCCATTTTTGACCCGTTTGGTAACGCCGTGCATACCGCGCTCTCCTTCGACCTGGTAGGTGAAGACGTGCTGGTGTCCGGTGCGGGCCCGATCGGCATCATGGCGGCGGCGGTGGCTAAGCACGTAGGTGCTCGCAACGTCGTCATCACCGACGTCAACGAATACCGCCTGGGCCTGGCGCGTAAGATGGGCGTGACCCGCGCGGTCAACGTCGCGCAGGAGAGCCTGACTGACGTGATGGCGGAACTGGGCATGACCGAAGGCTTCGACGTCGGGCTGGAAATGTCTGGCGCGCCGCCGGCCTTCCGCACCATGCTGGACACCATGAACCACGGCGGTCGCGTTGCGATGCTCGGTATTCCGCCGTCGGATATGTCGATCGACTGGACCAAGGTCATCTTTAAGGGGCTGTTAATCAAAGGGATTTATGGCCGCGAAATGTTTGAAACCTGGTACAAGATGGCGGCCCTGATCCAGTCTGGTCTGGATCTCTCGCCGATCATCACCCACCGTTTCGGCATCGATGAATTCCAGCAGGGCTTTGACGCGATGCGCTCCGGCCAGTCCGGCAAAGTGATTCTGAGCTGGGATTGAGCCATAACGACTGCCGCCCGGCGATGACCGGGCGTAACGTCGCGATCCACTGAGCGCCTGCGGGCGCTTTTTTTTATTTAGTTTTGGATAACATTTCAACGCGTCTTCATCGCAAACGCACTATTTCTAAATCGATTTTTAGCCTATTCGTTTATACAGTCGTTTAATCACCGTTTAATTTTATAAAACCATGTTTAAACTCTCTGTTTGCCTGCTGACCTGTAATTCTGCCCGCCTTCTACGGCAGGTTTTGCCCCCGCTGCTCGCCGTAGCGGATGAGTGTATTGTCGTCGATTCCGGCAGCAGCGATGCGACGCTGGATATCTGCCAGCAGTTCGGCCTAACGGTTCATCACCACCCCTATACCGCCCACGGCGATCAGATGAACTACGCCACGGCCCTGGCCAGCCATGACTGGGTGCTGTGCATGGATAGCGATGAAATTCTTGATAGCGACGTCGTCGCGGCGATCCTGAAGCTGAAAGCTGGCGAGGCGCCCGATCCGGCCTGCGCGTGGCGTCTGCCGCGTTACTGGTATGTGCTTGGCGAGGCGGTCAGAACTATCTACCCCGTCTCCTCGCCGGATTACCCGGTCCGCTTGTTTAACCGTACCACCGCCGCCTTTAATGACCGCCCGGTCGACGATCAGGTGGTGGGCCACAGGCGCTCACTCAAGCTGCCGGGCCACGTGCGCCACGATACGTTTTATTCGCTGCACGAAGTGTTTAATAAGCTGAATGGTTACACCACCCGACTGGTTAAAAACCAGAAGATCAGGCCGTCTTTATGCCGCGGGATCGTCAGCGCGATTGGCGCGTTTTTTAAGTGGTATCTGTTCAGCGGCGCGTGGCGTCAGGGGAAGGTTGGGGTGGTCACCGGGCTGTATGCGACCTTGTACAGTTTTCTGAAGTATTTTAAAGCCTGGTATGCCGGGGATGACAAACGGGAACCTGCCGTGGAGAAGCAGACAGATTCCCGCTCAACTTAGAGCCTGGCCCATTAGGCTATTTTATTTGCCATTTTGGCCCTGGGCAGTGCTCACCATCCTCACGTACTGCGTGTACGCTCCGGTGGTTCCGCGCTGTCCGTGGCCAGGCTGGCCGCATCAATCTACGCCTACCGGGACAGGCTCTTAGTTATTGGGGTTATCCCAGCCCTGCCATTTCAGCTGGTAGTACTGCACCAGGGTGCTCTGGCTGATGCTTTCGCTCAGGATAGTGAAGAAACGACTGGCGGAAACCGGCTCAGGCGGATGCTTCGGCTTGCAGAATTTCACGCCGCGGAACGGGTTGCGCGGCTGAGTGTTCTGCGCTGGCGGCTGGCCTTTGTCTGGCGTTGAGGTATCGACCTGAGGCTCGTTCAGCAGGCTGCTGGGGCGAACGAGGGTGATATCCGGCGGCAGGTTATAGACCATCTGCTGCAGCACGCGCACCGTGGTGGGGTGCGGGTGACCGATGGCGATGGCGGAACCGTTACGGCGTGCCAGAGCGATCGCCCGATTAAACTGGACGCGAATATCGGCCTCATTTTGCGTGTCATCCAGAAACACCTTGCGCTTGATAACCTTGACCCCGGTCCCCTGCGCGGCGCGCATGGCCTGGGTATTCCCGATGGTGACGCTATCGAGGAAGTAGAGGTTGTAGCGCTCCAGCGCCTGCATCACCTTTTGCATGCCGAACAGGCTGGAGGTCATCGCGCTGCCCATATGGTTGTTCAGGCCAACGGCGTAGGGCACCTTGCCATAGGCGTCGCGGATGATGCGTTCGATCTCACTGCTGCTCATATCAGGGCGCAGGGTATCTTTTTCCAGCGGCTGTTTGCTGATTGGCGCCATCGGCAGGTGGATCAGTACTTCGTGACCGAGATTGTGCGCCCGGGTCGCCATTTCATGCGCATGGGGCGCGTTCGGTAAAACGGCGATGGAAATGGTCGCTGGCAGCGCCAGCACCTGGCTTTCCGTCTGGGGACGGTAGCCAAAGTCGTCGATAACAATGGAGAGTTTGCCGGCAAATGCGGGCGATGCCATAGCCAGCGAACCGGCTACCGCGAATGCAATTCTGCGAAATTGAAGCAAAACTTATCTTCCCAACCACGGCTGTGGATTGACCGCCTGACCCTGGCGACGAATTTCGAAATAGAGCGACGGGCGGCCCTGACCGCCGCTGCTGCCTACGAGAGCAATCGGCTGGCCCGCCCGGACCTGAGTGCCGACGCTGACCAGCGCGCTTTGGTTATAGCCGTAAAGGCTCATGTCACCTTTACCGTGTTCGACCACGACTACCAGGCCGTAGCCCTGCAGCCAGTCGGCGAGAATGACCCGGCCATCGGCAATTGCCTTGACCTCGGTACCTTCAGACGCAGCGATAACCATCCCTTTCCAACGTAGTTCACCTTGCAGCTGTTCGCCATAACGATGAAGCAACGTTCCGCGAACCGGCCAGTAGGCCTGACCGCGCGGCGAGCCCAGACCGCCGGTACGGGACATCAGCGAACGCTCGCTTTCCGTTGGTTTGTAGGTGGTGCCTTTACGGGACGCATCCTGCTGGCGATCGCGCACGGCCTGCGCATCGCGGGCTTCTCGATCGGCACGGGCCTTCGCCGCGGCTTCCGCCTGAGCGATGCGACCACGCAGGCGCGATTCGTTGGCCCGCATTTCGCCAAGCTGCTGCTGGCCTTTCTGAATGGAGGATTCAAGGCCTGAAAGGGTTTTCTTACGTTCGTTGCGCGCTTGTTCCAGCTTCGCCTGCTGTGCCCGCTGTTCGTAAACCAGCGTCTGCTGCTGGCTCTGTTTCTCTTCCAGCTCGGCCTTTTGGGCGGCGACCTCTTCGCGGGTCTGCTTCAGCTGGAGGATGGTTTCCTGGCGAGCCTGGTTCAGGTAACCGTAATAGACCTGCATGCGCTGGTTACGCTGCCCCTCTTCGCCGCTGAGGATCATCTGCACCCCGGTATGCGGCCCCTGACGGAACGCGGCATCGAGCTGAGCGGAGAGGTTGCGCTCCTGGGAGGCGCGCTGGCGCTCGAGCTTCGCGATAGACGCGTTCATCTCGTTAATCTGCTTATTCAGCTGATTAAGGGTGTCCTGGGTTTCACGGAGTTTACGGGCCGCGGCGGAAATGGCTTCTTCCTGGGCCTTGAGCTGGGCGAGCAGGGAAGCGCGCTGCTGTTGCTGCTGCTTGATCGCCTGCTGTTTCGCGGCGATGTCAGCCTGAATGGATTTTAGCTGGTCACGATCGTCCGCCTGAGCGGGTGCGGCGCACAGCAATACGCCAGCGCTGAGTGCGCTGGCGTAAAGGACGGATCGAACAGCCGTTGCGATCCATGTGTTTGAATAAGTCGCCTTTCCCCTCATGGGGAAGGATTATTCCACGATGAACAGCGGCTTGCCAGTCATCTCTTGCGGGATTTCCATTCCCATGAGCGACAACATGGTTGGCGCGATATCGGAAAGCTTGCCACCTTCAGCCACTTTGACGTTTTTATCGCCAACGTAGATCAGCGGAACCGGCAGGTTGGTGTGAGCGGTATGGGCCTGGCCGGTTGCCGGATCGCGCATCTGTTCTGCGTTACCATGATCGGCGGTAATCAGCAGCTGGCCGCCGACGGATTCTACCGCTTTGGTGACCTGCTCGATGCAGTTATCCAGGGTTTCAACGGCTTTAATCGCCGCTTCCATCACCCCGGTATGACCGACCATATCGCCGTTCGGGTAGTTACAGATGATGGTGTCATACTGACCGCCTTTGATGGCGCCAACCAGTTTTTCGGTCAGCTCGGCAGAGCTCATTTCCGGTTGCAGATCGTAGGTCGCCACTTTCGGGGAGTTGATCAGAATGCGCTCTTCGCCCTGGAACGGCTCTTCGACACCGCCGTTGAAGAAGAAGGTCACATGAGCATATTTTTCCGTTTCGGAGATACGCAGCTGGGTTTTGTCGTTCTTCGCCATCCACTCGCCGAAGGTGTTGGCCAGTGAAGCAGGCGGATAGGCGCAGGCGACTTTGATGTCGGCGGCGTATTCGGTCAGCATCACGAAGTCGAGTTTGACGGTTTTCTTACGGGCGAAGCCGTCGAAATCGGCGTTCACGAAGGCGCGGGTGATTTCACGCGCACGGTCGGCACGGAAGTTCATGAAGATCAGCGCATCGCCATCTTCCATGGCGGCATCGGCCTGGCCTTCAGCACGGATCACGGTCGCTTTAACGAATTCGTCATTTTCATCACGGGCGTAAGCGGCCTGCAGACCGGCGACTGCGCTGTCTGCCTGGAACTCGCCTTTCGCCAGGGTCATCAGGTCATACGCCTGTTCAACGCGATCCCAACGGTTGTCACGGTCCATCGCGTAGTAGCGACCAATGATAGAAGCCACACGGCCTTTGCCCAGGGCCGCAAATTTTTCTTCAAATTTGGCCAGGGAGTTTTCAGCGCTGCGCGGCGGGGTATCGCGGCCATCAAGGAAAGCGTGCAGGTAGATTTTTTCTGCACCGCGCTCTGCGGCCAGTTCTACCATCGCCATAATGTGGTCTTCGTGGCTGTGAACGCCGCCAGCAGACATCAGGCCCATGATGTGCACCGCTTTACCGGCAGCAACGGCTTTATCGACCGCGGCGGTCAGCACCGGGTTAGCAAAGAAGGTGCGTTCTTTAATTTCGACATCGAGACGGGTCAGATCCTGATACACGATACGACCGGCGCCGAGGTTAACGTGACCCACTTCAGAGTTACCCATCTGGCGGTCCGGCAGACCGACTTCCAGACCAGAAGCGTCAATCAGCGTATGGGGACGTTTGGCCCACAATGCGTCCATGACGGGGGTTTTCGCGCTATAAATCGCGTTATCCTGCTGGTCTTCACGATAGCCATAGCCATCAAGAATGACCAGTACCATTGGCTTTTTAGAATTCGACATTGCGACAACCTCATGCTCAAAGACAGAAAATTTGCGTAATTTTACTACAGCTGAATCGATCAAAGCACCGTAAAAGATCAAAGAAAGAGAGCGGCAATCGTCAACGAAAGTCACGCGGCGATTATTTTTTCGTGACGGACCGCAGAAAATGCATTACATCGCGCTCACTGGCTGTATTTGCCGCAATGCACAGGTATACTCCTTCCCTGGTTTTTTTATCACTTAGTCGGGAGTTGTAACCCCCCATGCAAGAAATTATGCAATTCGTCGGCCGTCATCCCGTCCTGAGCATCGCGTGGATCGCGCTGCTGGTGGCGGTGCTGTTCACCACCTTTAAAGGGCTGATGTCGAAAGTTAAAGTCATTACCCGTGGTGAAGCGACGCGCCTAATCAACAAAGAAGATGCCGTTGTCGTCGACCTGCGTCAGCGTGACGATTTCCGTAAAGGCCATATTGCTGGCTCCATCAACCTGCTGCCGAGCGATATCAAGGCAAATAACGTGGGTGAGTTGGAAAAGCACAAAGCACAACCCATTATAGTGGTAGACGGTTCCGGTATGCAGGCTCAAGATCCAGCCAGCTCGCTGAATAAAGCCGGATTCGAGAAAGTCTTTGTACTGAAAGAAGGCATCGCTGGCTGGAGCGGCGAGAACCTTCCGCTGGTACGCGGCAAATAATTTACCCCGCGTCTTTATGGCGTGACCGGGTCCCCCATTGCGCTGAACCGCCGGGGGGCGCCTTGTCTGCGGCGTAAAATCCTCAGGGTAAAAACAGGAGTGAAGTCATGGCCAATATTGATATCTATACCAAAGCGACCTGTCCGTTCTGCGTGCGTGCTAAAGCGCTGCTGAACAGCAAAGGCGTAACCTTCAATGAACTGCCGATCGATGGCAATGCCGCAAAGCGTGAAGAGATGATCCAGCGCAGCGGTCGGACGACGGTTCCGCAGATTTTTATTGATGAACAGCACATTGGCGGCTGTGACGACTTGTATGCGCTTGATTCACGTGGTGGACTTGATCCCCTGCTGCGCTAATTTTGCGTCCATCCACCTCGGATAGACGTATTTAAGGACAACACGAAAGGGTTTTACTATGTCAGAACAAAACAGCACCGAAATGACGTTCCAGATCCAACGTATTTATACCAAGGATATCTCCTTTGAAGCGCCGAACGCGCCGCAAGTTTTCCAGAAAGACTGGCAGCCAGAGGTTAAACTTGATCTGGATACCGCTTCCAGCCAACTGGCTGAAGGCGTTTATGAAGTGGTGCTGCGTGTGACCGTAACCGCCTCGCTGGGCGAAGAAACTGCATTCCTGTGCGAAGTACAGCAGGGCGGTATTTTCTCCATCGAAGGCATTGACGGCAACCAGATGGCACATTGCCTCGGTGCATACTGCCCGAACATCCTGTTCCCGTATGCGCGTGAGTGCATCACCAGCCTGGTTTCTCGCGGTACCTTCCCGCAACTGAACCTTGCGCCAGTGAACTTTGATGCGCTGTTTATGAACTATCTGCAGCAGCAGGCTGGCGAAGGTGCCGAACAACATCAGGATGCCTGATGAACGCACTTAATGCTGCAATGACTGTGATCGGTGCCGGCTCTTACGGCACCGCTCTTGCCATCACCCTGGCAAGAAATGGCCACGATGTCGTACTCTGGGGCCATGACCCGAAACATATCGCGACGCTGCAGCACGATCGCTGCAATGCGGCGTTCCTCCCTGACGTTCCGTTCCCTGACACGCTGCATCTTGAAAGCGACCTTGCTGCCGCACTGGCCGCCAGCCGTGACATTCTGGTGGTGGTGCCGAGCCATGTTTTTGGCCAGGTCCTGCGTCAGATTAAACCGCTGATGCGCCCTGATGCGCGCCTGGTCTGGGCGACCAAGGGGCTTGAGGCGGAAACCGGCCGCTTACTGCAGGATGTCGCGCGCGAAGCGCTGGGCGACACTATCCCGCTGGCGGTCATTTCTGGCCCCACCTTCGCCAAAGAACTGGCGGCGGGGCTGCCGACGGCCATTTCGTTGGCCGCAACGGATCCGCAGTTTGCTGACGATCTGCAACGCCTGCTGCACTGCGGCAAAAGCTTCCGGGTATATATCAACCCGGACTTTATCGGCGTGCAGCTTGGCGGCGCGGTGAAAAACGTCATCGCTATCGGCGCCGGGATGTCTGACGGCATCGGCTTTGGCGCCAATGCGCGTACCGCGCTGATTACCCGTGGCCTGGTGGAAATGTCTCGTCTCGGCGCCGCGCTGGGCGCAGACCCGGAAACCTTTATGGGCATGGCGGGACTCGGCGATTTAGTGCTGACCTGCACCGATAACCAGTCGCGTAACCGTCGCTTTGGCATGATGCTCGGTCAGGGCATGGATGTACAAGGCGCACAGGATACGATTGGCCAGGTAGTCGAAGGTTATCGCAATACCAAGGAAGTTCGCGTTCTGGCACAGCGTTTAGGTGTCGAAATGCCAATAACTGAGCAAATTTATCAGGTATTGTATTGCGGAAAAAATGCGCGCGAGGCAGCATTGAGCTTATTAGGTCGTGCACGCAAGGACGAGCGTAGCAACTAACTGCGATGGAACCTGGATCACCTGAATGACCCGGCCAGCAAAGAACTGGCCGGTCATTATTATATCGTCTGGAGTCAGCAATGCCGTGTGAAGAACTGGATATCGTCTGGAATAATATTAAAGCCGAAGCTCGGGCTTTAGCTGACTGTGAGCCAATGCTCGCCAGTTTTTACCACGCAACGCTACTCAAGCACGAAAATCTGGGCAGCGCCCTGAGCTATATGCTGGCCAACAAGCTGGCATCACCGATTATGCCTGCCATCGCCATTCGCGAAGTGGTGGAAGAGGCCTATGCCGCAGACCCGGAAATGATTGCCTCCGCCGCCTGTGACATTCAGGCCGTGCGCACCCGAGACCCGGCAGTCGATAAATATTCAACCCCGCTGCTGTACCTGAAAGGCTTCCACGCGCTGCAGGCTTACCGTATTGGTCACTGGCTGTGGGCGCAGGGGCGTCGCGCGCTGGCGATTTTCCTGCAAAACCAGGTGTCGGTCTCGTTCCAGGTCGATATCCACCCGGCGGCTAAAATTGGCCGCGGGATCATGCTCGATCACGCCACCGGCATTGTTGTCGGCGAAACGGCGGTGATTGAAGACGACGTCTCCATTCTGCAGTCCGTAACCCTGGGCGGTACCGGTAAAACCAGCGGTGACCGTCATCCGAAAATTCGCGAAGGGGTCATGATTGGCGCCGGGGCGAAGATCCTCGGCAATATCGAAGTCGGGCGCGGCGCGAAAATCGGCGCCGGCTCTGTGGTGCTTCAGCCAGTGCCGCCGCACACCACCGCGGCGGGCGTGCCGGCGCGTATCGTCGGGAAGCCGGAGAGCGACAAACCGGCGATGGATATGGACCAGCACTTCAACGGGATACACCATACTTTCGAATACGGTGACGGGATTTGATTGATTTCCCGGATAGATGCTGCGCATCTATCCGGGCGACAAAACCGAGCGCTGTCCGGGACTCAACTACGCAATACTGCGCCAGCATATCCCAGCTGGCGCCACGCCTCATATACCACCACCGACACGGCGTTTGACAGATTCATGCTGCGGCTGTCCGGCATCATTGGGATTCGGATTTTCTGCTCTGCGGGCAGAGCATCAAGAATGCTGGCCGGCAGGCCGCGCGTTTCCGGGCCAAACATCAAAAAATCACCCTCTTGATAGCTGACCGCGCTGTGGGCCGGCGTACCTTTGGTGGTCAGAGCGAACAGGCGCTGCGGCTTTGCGCTTTCCACAAAGGCGTGATAATCGTGATGACGCTGAACGGCGGTGAACTCATGGTAATCCAGCCCGGCGCGGCGTAGGCGCTTATCATCCCAGGTGAATCCCATCGGCTCGATGATATGCAGGCGAAAGCCGGTGTTGGCGCACAGGCGGATAATATTGCCGGTATTCGGCGGGATTTCTGGTTCGAATAATACAATGTTCAGCATGCTGCCCTGTCTCATTAGGCTCTTGATCGCGGGGGGCAGAATAGCAGATATTTGCCCGGCGCTCACCCCTGCGGGCGCGCGCCGGGCGGGCAGATTACGCCGCGTTACCCTGCTTGAGGGCCGCGAAGGTCTGGAGCGCGTCGGCGCTCTGCACCAGCGAATCACGGCTGATTTCGCCGATGCTCTTCGCCCCGGTCAGGGTCATCGCCACCTTCATCTCTTTCTCAATCAGGTTCAGCAGGTTAGCGACCCCTTGCTTACCGTGGGTGGCCAGGGCGTACAGATAGGCGCGACCCAACAGTACGCTATCGGCACCCAGCGCAATCATCCGCACCACATCAAGGCCGTTGCGGATACCGCTATCGGCAAGGATCGTGATGTCGCCTTTCACCGCATCGGCGATAGCCGGCAGGGCACGGGCGGAGGAGAGGACGCCGTCGAGCTGGCGGCCGCCGTGGTTGGAGACCACAATCCCGTCGGCGCCAAAGCGCACCGCATCGCGCGCATCTTCCGGGTCGAGGATCCCTTTGATCACCATCGGGCCATCCCAGAACTCGCGGATCCACTCAAGGTCCTTCCACGAAATCGACGGATCGAAGTTATTCGCCAGCCAGCCAATATAGTCCTCAAGACCGGTCGGTTTGCCCAGATAGGTCGAGATATTACCGAGGTCGTGCGGGCGACCGTTTAAGCCGACGTCCCATGCCCACTGCGGATGGGTCATCGCCTGCCAGTAGCGGCGCATAGCGGCATTCGGGCCGCTCATGCCGGAATGGGCATCACGATAGCGTGCGCCAGGCGTCGGCATATCCACGGTAAACACCAGGGTTGAACATCCTGCGGCTTTGGCACGCTCCAGCGCGTTGCGCATAAAGCCACGGTCGCGCAGTACGTACAGCTGGAACCACATCGGGCGCTTGATGGTCGGCGCAACCTCTTCGATCGGGCAGACCGAAACGGTGGAGAGGGTAAACGGAATGCCTTTATCGTCCGCCGCCCCTGCCGCCTGCACTTCACCGCGACGCGCGTACATGCCGCACAGCCCAACCGGCGCCAGCGCAACCGGCATGGAGAGGGTCTCTTTGAACAGCGAGGTCTCCAGGCTCAGATCCGACATGTTCTTCAGTATCCGCTGGCGTAACGCCACGTCTGAGAGGTCTTCAACGTTGCGGCGCAGCGTGTGTTCGGCATAGGCTCCGCCGTCAATGTAATGGAACAGAAACGGCGGCAGGATCCGCTGGGCGGCGGCGCGATAGTCGCTGGCGGCTGAAATAATCATCACGGGTTCTCCCTGGCATTTTCATTATGGTCACCGGGCAGGCGGGTAATTCGCGCCTGGCGGGCCTGGTCTTCATCAAAGTGTTTAATCGTGGCGTGGACAAAGCCGAGATGCGCCATCATCGCCTGCCGTGCGCCTTCGGCGTCACCGGCGAAAATGGCCTCCATCACGGCCTGGTGCTGCTCGGTGAGGCGGGCGAATACCGGCGGGACGAGGTACATCCGCTGGCGGCTTTGCTTGACCGAGGATTGTAAGAGGTCGAAAAAGCCGCGCATGGTTTGCAGCAGCACAACGTTATGTGAGGCTTCGGCAATCGCCAGGTGGAAGCGGACGTCGGCCTGCGAGGCGAGGTCCGGGTCTTCGCTCTGGGTGGCTTCAAAGCACAGGCGAATACGCTCTTTTTCGGCATCGGTCGCCCGCAGCGCCGCATGCCAGGCGGTGCTGGCTTCGATGGCGTGGCGGGCTTCCAGAATATCAAAGCTGTAATCGGGGTCGTCGGCGAGCAAGGTTTTCAGTGGCTGGACGATGTTCTGTTCCGACCACGCCTCATGCTGCCAGCGCAGGAAGGTCCCGCCGCCGCGGCGGCTGACAAGCAGACCCTCGTTGACCAGCATCGCCAGCGCTTCACGCAGTGAGTTACGTGAAACGCCAAGCTGTGCGGCCAGCTGGCGCTCGGCGGGCAATCGCATGCCCGCCTCCAGATGTTGTTCTTCAATCAGCGCTCGCACACGACGAGCCACATCGTCTGCAAGGCGCCGGGGCATCACTATCATGGGATCATCCAGGTTAATACATAGGCCTGCAACGTGGTGATGACGCCAACCATGCAGGTAAAGATCAGGCTGTGTTTCACCGTGAAGCGGAACAGATCCGACTCTTTACCCACCAGGCCGACCGCCGCACAGGCAATGGCGATGGACTGCGGTGAAATCATCTTGCCGGTGACGCCGCCGGTGGTGTTAGCCGCGACCAGCAGGATATCGGAGACGCCGATTTGCTGGGCTGCGGTGGCCTGCAGCGCGGCGAACAGGGCGTTAGATGAGGTATCCGAACCGGTCAGGAATACCCCCAGCCAGCCGAGGAACGGCGAGAAGAAGGTAAACGCGTGTCCGGTATGCGCCAGGGCCAGCGCCAGCGTCGAAGAGAGCCCGGAATAGTTAGAGATAAAGGCGAACGCCAGCACCATACCGATGGAGTAAATCGGCAGCGCCAGCTCTTTCAGCGTGCTGCCAAAGGTGACCAGCGCATCTTTTGGCTTCATGCGCAGCCAGACGATAGAAAGCAGCGCTGCGAACAGGATGGCGGTGCCGGTGGCGGACAGCCAGTCGAACTTATACACCGCGGCGTAAGGGGTCGCTGCGCTGACTACCGGCGGCATGCGGGCGACCATCTTATCGAGGAACGGCACGGAGATATTGATGACGAAGTCATACATCGCACCGCCGGGGGCGAACAGGGCTTTAAACGGCGGGATGCTCCATAAGGTCACGGTGGCGGTCAGGAACAGGAAGGGCGACCAGGCGCGAACCACCTGTCCGGCGCTGTAGTGGGTGCGGGCCAGCGTTTGATCGACCTGTGCCGCGCCCATATCGCCGAAGCGGAAAATGCGCACCGGCTGCCAGCGTTTGAGGAACAGGGTCAGACAGACCAGCGACACCAGCGAGGAGATGATATCCGGCAGTTCCGGCCCGAGGAAGTTGGAGCTGAGATACTGGGCAATAGCGAAAGAGCCACCGGCGACCATCACGGCCGGCCAGGTCTCTTTGATGCCGCGCCAGCCATCCATAATCGCCATAATCCAGAACAGCACGATAATGGTCAGGAACGGCAGCTGGCGACCCACCATCTGGCCGATGGCGAAGCTATCAATCCCGGTCACCTGACCGGCAACCAGAATCGGGATCCCCATCGCTCCGAAGGCGACCGGCGCGGTGTTGACGATCAGGCACAGCCCGGCGGCATACAGCGGGTTAAAGCCCAGGCCAACCAGCAGCGCGGCGGTAATTGCCACCGGGGCGCCAAAGCCCGCGGCCCCTTCCAGGAATGCCCCGAAGGAGAAGCCGACAATCAACATCTGCAGACGTTGGTCAGGGGTAATCGAGAGAATCGATGAGCGAATAATGTCGAACTGCCCGGTTTTGACCGAGATCTTATAGACGAACACCGCGGCGATAATAATCCACGCGATAGGCCACAGGCCGTAAAAGAAGCCGTAAACCACGGACGTCAGCGCGCGGTCGACCGGCATTTTATAGAACAGCAGCGCGACCGACAGCGCAATGGCGACGGTCCAGGTTGCCGCGACGTACCCTTTGAGTTTGAGCTTAATCAGGGCAAAAAAGAAAAACAGAATCGGTAGCGATGCGATAAGACTCGAGATCCAGATATTGCCGGCCGGATCGTAGTTTTGTTGCCAGAGGTTCATGCAGGTCTCCATCGGGCCATCATAATGTGGTGCTGAGTCTGCGCTCCTTGCAGGTCACATTATTTGTAAAATTGGCCCAGCCAAATTCAGTTGTAGGATTAACGACAACGAATGGTTAACCAAATGTTATTACCAGGCAATATATCTGTGACCAAAAATGATGGATATGTGAACTGCTGGACGGTTTAAGAAATAATTGGTAGGGCCAATAATGCGGGGGAGGAATCAGGTCGCCCCGGCAAGCGTAGCGCCACCGGGGGAATGCTCAGGAGCTAAAGATCAGAACGCGGTTTTTGAAAAGCCGGTCATCTCTTTGAGGCCCATTTCGCGGCCGAGCGCGGTCATCGGATGGACAATCACCAGCCCGCGCACGCTTTTCTTCAGCTTGCCCATATCGGCCTGCTCTTTTTTGGTGATCGCGCGGCGATGCGGCAGCTTCATCAACTGTTGCGCTTCTTTGCTCAGTTTCTGGCCCTGCACGTCGCGCAGGCGAACGAGCTCAGCTTCGATGGTGGTTTTTTCTTTTTCCAGTTCGGCGTACTTGTCCGCCGCTTCAACCAGAGACAGGTCCGCCTGCTGGTGGCGGATGGCGTCGAGACGGTCGCTCAAACGCTTAATTTCATTCTTTTCGACTTCTTTCATGGTGACTTAATCTATTAATAAAGGGATTTCGACGTCATATAGTATGGGCTGTGACGGGTATTGTGGGTAGTTATTTATCAAAAATGCGGCGTTTTTTCCGCGCGAGCATCAGAAGTGATGAATCTTAATTATTTGAATATAAATAATATTATGACTAATGTTCGCCTGAATTTCATCTCTGTGAAGTTCGTCGGTAATACCGCACGTTTTCCTCAAACAACCCCCTGCTTTTATCCGATCCTTTATAAGATTTATCCATGAAAAAGAGGAGGGCATGATGACAAAAATCGGTGACGGCGTACCGCGTATTATCGACAAGACGGTTGATTTTATGGCTTCAAGCCAGGCATTTATGGAGTATCTGAAAAAATCCCCGCGCATACAGCGCGTGCCGCGCGATATTCCGCAGAATAAAGAGGCGCTGTATCTGAGTCGTCTGGAGTACTACCGGCAGCTTTACCGGCCTGTTGATGAACAGGTAGAGTCCGGATCAGAGCGTTGATTTCTGGAAGGCTTTTTTTAAGCTGATTCGGGAAATCAGCTCAGTCAGAGACAGCATCATCGTTGAACGCACAACCTGCTGGTAGCGCAGTTTCTGCATTGCCAGCAGTTCATCGTCGCTGTCATCGAACAGCGGCAACGGCGGCAGGGCGGCGACGCAATGCAGCTCGCCAAACGGCCCAAGAATCTCATCATCGGTAAAACTGTAGTCATTACCGTCGTGATTGAGCTCTTCCCGCAGGGCCATCAGCAGCTCGGCGTCTTCGTATTCGGCGCGACTTATCACCCCAAGGCCGTAAATCAGCTTCAGGCGTACAGAAAGGTCGCCCAGCGGCCCGTCACCATCCAGCAACGGTTCCACTGCGTATTTCACCGCGTAATCGTCTTTGCGGAAGACCTGAAGCACCAGGATATTGACCGCTTCCGTGAGTAGTTCGACGGCCGCAATCAGGAAGCTTCGTACGGTTTTGCCAGCATTCAGACGCTCAAGCACGCGGTTTTCAAATGCCTGTGTTTCTTCCATTATTGCCTGCATATCTGACAGGGGTGGTAATGGGCGCGGTTCATACCGCGCCAGATCTTGCATCATTTGGTCGCGTTATAGTCGAGAACGGCCTCCGCTACCACGGCGCTTGCTGCATCGAGGCCAGAAATTTCTGCCAGTGCGGCCTGTGGGCCTTTCTCGTCAATCAACGCAGCCAGTTCCTGCGCCTGCGGATCGTCTTCGCTACGGAAGTGCATCGCGGCAGCGATCCCTTTCACCAGATTAACGTGCGGCAGTGCATACTCCAGCGTGCCCAGCAGCGGTTTGATCAGACGATCGCCGGCGCTCAGTTTACGCAGCGGCTGACGACCTACGCGCTCCACGTCATCTTTCAGGTACGGGTTCTCGAAACGGCCGAGGATTTTCTGGATGTAGGCAGCGTGCTTCTGTGCATCAAAGCCGTAGCGTTTGATCAGCACCGCACCGCTCTCCTCCATGGCCCCTTTGACCACCGCGCGAATGCGCTCATCGAGAATCGCGTCGCGGATTGTCTGGTGACCGGCCAGTTTTCCAAGGTAGGCGGTTATAGCATGTCCGGTGTTTAAGGTGAATAGCTTACGCTCGACAAATGCCATCAGGTTGTCGGTTAATTCCATTCCTGGGATCTCGGGCAGCGCACCTTTAAACTGGGTTTTATCGACGATCCACTCGCTGAAGGTTTCCACCGTCACTTCCAGCGGATCGTGAGTTGCGGAGGCGGACGGCGGCACAATCCGGTCAACGGCGGAATCGACAAACCCGACGTTGGCCTCAACCCAGGCTTTGTCTTCTTCTGCCAGGGCCTTAAACACGTGGCCTTTGAGCTGCGTGGTGCCGCGCACCATGTTCTCACAGGCGATGATGTTCAGCGGGGTGGCGATCCCCTGAGCTTTACGTTGCGCCAGCCCTTTCGCGATAGCCGGTGCGATGCGTTCCAGAACCACCGGGCCGACGGCGGTGGTGATCAGGTCGACGTGGGCAATCAGGTCAACCACCTCGTCGCCGATGCTGCTGACAGCATTGACGCCGGAAACGGTATCCACCTGCTCGTTCTCGCCGACAACATGGACCTGATAGCTATGACGGGCATTCAGGGCATCCAGGACGACCTGATTCACATCGGCGAATGTTAATGCGAGTCCCGCATCAGCCAGCAGTTTGCCGATGAAGCCACGTCCGATATTACCTGCGCCAAAATGTAATGCATTCATAGTATTAACCTTCATTAATGTTTTTACCTGAGAGGGTTCGGGTGAGGCTTGTCCCTCACCGGAACCCTCTCTCCCGTTCAGGAAGAGAGGGCCTGGGTTAAATTACGCTTTATTCCCCGCCAGCAGCGCCAGCACTTCGTCAACGCTGGTGGCATGAATCAGGCGTTCAATAACTGATTCATCATCCAGCGCGTTGGTCAGGCTGGTGATCACGTGGATGTGCTCGTTGTTGCGGGCCGCGATACCGATGACCAGACGGGCAATGTCATCTTCTTCTTCACCGAAGCGGACGCCCTGCGGATACTGGCAGAACACCACGCCGGTCTTGAGAACGCGGTCTTTGGCTTCAATGGTGCCGTGCGGTACCGCAATGGACTCACCCAGATAGGTCGGGGTCAGTTTTTCACGGTCCAGCATCGCCTGCACATACTCCGGCTCAACGTAGCCCCCTTTGACCAGCTGTTCACCGGCGAAGAGGATCGCTTCTTCTTTGGTTGCCGCTGTGCAGCCGAGGAAGATGTTATCGGCACCGAGTTTGAACAGGTTGGTGTCTTTGGCATCAAAGCTGTCTTTCAGACTGTCGCGTACTTTCACTTCGTTATCTTCATGGCGCTGCGCGGCAACCAGACGTTCGGTCAGGCTGGTATACAGGCCACTGTCGAGGAAGTTGGTCAGCGAAATATGCTGGGCCTGCGGCACCTGGCGCATCGCCCGCTCGGTCAGGTCGCGGTGGGTAATCACCAGGTCGACATCCGGCGGCAGGTTGTTGATTGCACAGTTGGTAACGGAGATTGCGCTCAGTCCCGCATCCTGCACTTTCTTACGCAGTACGCCGGCACCCATGGCGCTGGAACCCATACCGGCATCACAGGCAACGATGATTTTGCGTACGTGGCTCAGATCGTTAGCGACGTTCCCGGCAGACAGCGGCGTTGCAGCACCTTTGGATTCGGCTTTCATATCGTGCATGCGACGGGTCGCGGCATCGATATCATCTTCTTCTTTCACTTTGCTGGTTTTCAGCAGGATAGCGGAGACCACGAACGAGACCGCCATAGCCGCAACAATCGCTGCGATGTTCGCGAAGTAGGCACCTTTCGGGGTCATCGCCAGTACCGCCAGGATAGAACCCGGAGACGCCGGAGAAACCAGACCGCCGTTGAGGATGGTCAGGGTGAACACGCCAGTCATACCGCCAAGGATAACGGCGAGGATCAGACGCGGGTTCATCAGCACATACGGGAAGTAAATTTCGTGGATACCGCCCAGGAAGTGGATGATTGCCGCACCGCCTGCAGACTGCTTCGCGCTGCCGCGGCCAAAGAACATGTAGGCCAGCAGGACGCCCATCCCCGGACCCGGGTTAGCTTCAATCAGGAAGAAGATGGATTTGCCCAGTTCGTGAGACTGCTGAATACCCAGCGGTGAGAAGATACCGTGGTTAATCGCGTTGTTCAGGAACAGGATTTTCGCCGGCTCGACGAAGATGGATGCCAGCGGCAGCATGTCATGGACAACCATGAAGTTAACACCCGCTGCCAGAATTTTGGACAGGACTTCAACCGCCGGGCCAATGCCGAGGAAGGCCAGGATGGCGAGGATCATCCCGATAATGCCGGCGGAGAAGTTGTTGACCAGCATCTCGAAGCCGGATTTGATCTTACCGTCTACCCAGCTATCAAAGTGTTTAATCGCCCAGCCGCCCAGCGGACCGGCGATCATCGCGCCGAGGAACATCGGCATATCGGCACCGACAATGACGCCCATGGTGGTAATGGCACCAACCACGCCACCGCGCTCGCCGCCAATCAACTTACCACCGGTGTAACCAATCAGCAGTGGCAGCAGATAGGTGATCATGGGACCGACTAACTTCGCCAGCGTTTCGCTTGGTAACCATCCCGTTGGTATGAAAAGTGCGGTGATGATACCCCACGCGATAAACGCGCCGATGTTGGGCATCACCATATTGCTGAGGAAACGACCAAAGCTTTGCACCTTGATCTTGATATCGGATGACATAAAACACCCCTTCTTCTGTTGAGCTTATCGCGTAGGCTAAAAGCCTGAGGCTTGTTGTTAATATGGCGGCAGAGGTCGCCGGACCCTGTTTGATGAAGCGAATTTGGCACCGAATCGTAAAACTGTCCAGTCGGTGGCTTTTTATGTGATCTGAGTCACGTGAATATAGGCATTCGACGGTCATTTATAGTGATGTGCATCACAAAATGGCTGTGCAAAAAAAATGCAGCAGGTCAAAAATAGGCCATTTCGGATAATTAATGTGAGATATGTCACGAAATATGGTTTGTTGTTTGTTTTGATAATGTGATGTTAATCACAATAAAAAGTGCGCTGTTTTTTCCGTCTGTGATCCACCACAAATTCCATCTGGCCGTCACCGCTTGCGCCAGCCACGACTGACGAACTGAATGAAAAAACATCATCAAAACCCGACATGGAAAAAAGTAAAGATCTGTCTTAAGCTCAACGTGTAAAGTTAAGTATGTTGTTATTCAAGATATATTTTGTCACGCTTAAAAACTTGCAAGGAGAATAGCGAAAACCAATACTCCCCGACCTTAAATTATAAATACACGCCGTTTGTAATTTAATTAATTAATTAATTTGATTGCTTAGCATTTTAAATCATTGACGATTTGACATCGTATTTAGTGAGGCACATATGTTTCTCAACTACTTTGCACTGGGTGTATTGATTTTTGTTTTTCTGGTTCTTTTCTATGGCATCATCGCGATCCACGATATTCCATATCTAATGGCTAAAAAACGTAATCACCCCCACGCTGACGCCATCCATACCGCTGGATGGGTGAGCCTGTTTACGCTGCATGTTATCTGGCCATTTCTGTGGATCTGGGCCACGCTCTATCAACCTGAACGCGGGTGGGGAATGAAATCCCATATCCCGCCTCCCGAGCGCGATCCCAGCGTTGATCAACTATCGCAACGCGTTGCCGAGCTGGAAAAACGACTAGGGGCGGTGTCCCCCTCCACAGATAAAGAGACGCCGGAGCGCTAATCATGGATCTGCTTATTGTATTGACCTATGTCGCGCTTGCATGGACCGTGTTTAAAATATTCCGTATTCCGGTTAATCAGTGGACATTGGCCACGGCAACGCTGGGCGGTATATTTCTGGTCGGTGCCCTCATATTATTAATGAACTATAACCACCCTTATACCTTTACGGCACAAAAAGCGGTTATTTCTATTCCGATTACCCCACAGGTGACCGGGATTGTCAGTACCGTCACGGATAAAACCAACCAGCGGGTTAACAAAGGCGATGTGCTGTTTACTATCGACCCGGCGCGTTATCAGGCCCGGGTGGATCGGCTGCAGGCGGATCTGGTGACCGCCATGCACAGCATTAATACGCTGAAGGCGCAGCTTTCGGAAGCACAGGCCAACACGGTTCGCGTTTCCGCCGAGCGCGATCGGCTCTACAAAGATTATCAGCGTTACCTGAAGGGCAGCCAGGCGAGAGTCAATCCGTTCTCCGAGAGCGATATCGATAACGCCCGGCAAAACTATCTGGCGCAGGATGCGTTAGTGAAAGCGTCGATCGCTGATCAGGCGCAGGTTCAGAGTCAGTTAGACAGTACGGTGGGCGGCGAACAGTCGCAGGTTGTCAGCCTGCGTGCCCAACTGGCAGAGGCGAAATATAACCTCGACCAGACGGTCATTCGTGCCCCGAGCAACGGCTACGTGACGCAGGTGCTGATCCGCCCCGGCACCTATGCGGCGGCGCTGCCGCTGCGTCCGGTGATGGTCTTTATTCCGGAACAAAAGCGCCAGATTGTGGCCCAGTTCCGCCAGAACTCGTTGCTGCGACTTAAACCTGGCGATGATGCCGAAGCGGTCTTCAACGCTCTGCCGGGCCAGGTTTTTCATGGCAAGCTGACCAGCATTCTTCCGGTCGTGCCCGGCGGTTCCTACCAGGCGCAGGGGGCGTTGCAGTCGCTGAGCGTCCTGCCGGGGACCGATGGCGTGCTGGCGACCATCGAGCTTGATGCCAACGCCGACGTGGATTCGCTGCCGGATGGCATCTATGCCCAGGTGGCGGTCTACTCCGATCACTTCAGCCATGTCTCGGTGATGAGGAAGGTGCTGCTGCGCATGACCAGCTGGATGCACTACCTCTATCTCGATCATTAATTCAAACCGCGGCAGACTGACGCAACGTCAGTCTGCTATTTGTCTGTGCCTGAACCATACTTATACCCGTCATACTTCAAGTTGCATGGGCGTTGGCAATACTCGGCCCATCCCTGGGCCTCGCCCTACGGGCGCTGCGAGCAGCGTTCAAATTCGTTCCTGACGAATTTGTCCTCGTTCACCCCAGTCACTTACTTGAGTAAGCTCCTGGGGATTCTCTGCGTCGCCGCCTTCCTGCAACTCGAATTATTTAGGGTATAGAACCTATCCCATTAGGCTTCTACTTTTGTTGGCGAAAGGAGCAGGCAATGAAACTGATCGGTAGCTACACCAGTCCCTTTGTGCGCAAAATCTCCGTCATTCTGCTGGAGAAAAATCTCCCCTTTGAATTCGTCAATGAATTTCCCTACCAGGAGGTCAACGGGGTCGGTAAATTCAATCCGTTAGGCAAAGTGCCGGTGCTGGTCACCGACGGCGGCGAGTGCTGGTTCGACTCGCCCATTATCGCGCAATATCTTGAACTGCTCGGCGTCGCACCGGCGATGCTGCCCGCGGACCCGCAGGCGGCGCTAAAAATGCGCCAGATGGAAGCCCTGGCCGATGGCGTGATGGAGGCGGCACAGGCGCTGGTGCGTGAAAAGGCCCGTCCTCCGGCGCAGCAGTCGGAAAGCGAACTGCTGCGCCAGCGGGAGAAGGTGGCCCGGGGCCTCGATGCCCTCGAGGCTCACGTTGCCGACGGCAGCCTGCGTACCGATGAGGTCAATCTGGCCTCGATCTCGGCGGCGTGCGCCATTGCCTACCTTAACTTCCGTCGGGTGGCCCCCGGCTGGTGCGCGACGCGGCCCAGGCTCATTAAACTGGTCGATACGCTGTTCCAGCGCGCCAGTTTTGCCCGTACCGAACCGCCAAGGACTTGACCCAGACAGGTAACAGTTTCCCCCTGGAGACGTTACAATCACTGCTGATTTGTTGACTCCCTCTCCCGTCGGGAGGGGGGAAAATAACCTACCGCCAGGTCCATTCATGACTACCGATATTCGTGCGCTTTACACCCGCCTTCCGGCTACCGACCGTTTGCTCCGCGATCCCGCGTTTTCCGCCGTGCTGGCCGAGTATGGCCATGCTCAGGTTGTGGCGCTGCTGCGTCAGATGCTGGAAGAGGCCCGTGAATCTGTTCGTCAGGCGCAGGCGCTGCCGGCCTGGTGTGACGACTGGGCGCAAGAGACCGCGCGGCGGCTGGCGCAAACCGGGCAAAGCGCGCTGCGTCCGGTTTTCAACCTGACCGGCACCGTACTGCATACCAATTTAGGGCGTGCCGTACAGGCCGATGCGGCGGTCGAGGCGGTAGTGCGGGCGATGCGGGCACCGGTGACGCTGGAGTACAGCCTCGATGATGCCGGGCGCGGCCACCGCGATCGCGCGCTGGCTGAGCTGCTGTGTCGGATAACCGGTGCGGAAGATGCCTGTATCGTTAACAATAACGCGGCGGCGGTGCTGCTGATGCTGGCGGCGACGGCGGCGGGCAAAGAGGTGGTCGTTTCGCGCGGTGAGCTGGTGGAGATCGGCGGCGCGTTCCGCATTCCCGACGTGATGCGCCAGGCCGGCTGTGTGCTGCATGAAGTCGGCACCACCAACCGTACCCACGCGAAAGATTATCGCCAGGCGGTGAATGACAATACCGGCCTGTTGATGAAAGTCCACACCAGCAACTACAGCATTGAAGGTTTTACGAAGGTGGTCGATGAAACCGAACTGGCGGCCCTCGGGCAGGAGATGAATGTGCCGGTTGTGGTTGACCTTGGCAGCGGTTCACTGGTCGATTTAAGCCAGTACGGCCTGCCGAAAGAGCCGATGCCGCAGGAGATGATTGCCGCCGGCGTCAGCCTGGTGAGCTTCTCCGGCGATAAACTGCTGGGTGGTCCCCAGGCGGGGATTATTGTCGGCAAGAAAGCGTTGATCGCCCGCCTGCAAAACCACCCGCTGAAACGCGCGCTGCGGGTCGATAAGATGACCCTCGCGGCGCTGGAAGCCACGCTGCGTCTGTATCTGCACCCTGAAAAACTGGCCGACCGTCTGCCGACGCTACGCCTGCTGACCCGCCAGGCGGAGGATATTGCCGAGCAGGGCCAGCGCATGCTGAGCGCCCTGGCGGCACATTATCCCGACTTTGCGCTGCGGGTAGAGCCGTGCCTGTCGCAGATTGGCAGCGGCTCGCTGCCGGTGGACCGTTTACCCAGCGCGGCGCTGACGTTCAGCCCACGCGACGGCCGCGGCAGCCAACTCGACGCGCTGGCGGCCCGCTGGCGCCTGCTGCCGGTGCCGGTTATCGGCAGGGTTTATGAGGGGCGCCTGTGGCTGGACCTACGCTGTCTTGACGATGAATCCGGGTTTATGGAGATGCTACTGAGATGATTATTGCCACCGCCGGGCACGTTGACCACGGCAAAACCACGCTGCTGCAGGCCATTACCGGCATCAATGCCGATCGCCTGCCGGAAGAAAAAGCACGCGGCATGACGATTGACCTCGGCTACGCCTACTGGCCGCAGCCCGATGGGCGGGTGCTGGGATTTATCGACGTGCCCGGTCATGAAAAGTTTTTGTCCAACATGCTGGCGGGGGTGGGCGGCATCGATCACGCGCTGTTGGTGGTGGCCTGTGACGATGGCGTCATGGCCCAGACCCGCGAACATCTCGCGATCCTCCAGCTGACGGGCAAGCCGACGCTGACCGTCGCGCTGACCAAAGCGGACCGCGTCGAAGCGCAACGCGTTGAAGAGGTGCGTGGCGACGTGACGGCGGTGCTGGCAGAATTTGGTTTTACCGACGCCACGCTGTTTGCCACCGCGGCCACTGAAAACCAGGGGATCGCCGAACTGCGTGAGCATTTACTGCAGCTGTCTGCCCGTGCGCACCCGCAGCACCAGCGCTTTCGTCTGGCGATCGACCGGGCCTTTACGGTTAAAGGTGCCGGGCTGGTGGTCACCGGCACGGCGCTGTCGGGCGAGGTCAATGTGGGCGATACGCTGTGGCTGACCGGGGTCGATAAACCGATGCGCGTGCGCGGTCTGCACGCGCAGAACCAGGCGGTTGGACAGGCCTGGGCAGGCCAACGCATTGCGCTGAATATTGTCGGCGATGCGCAAAAAGAGGCGCTGAATCGCGGCGACTGGCTGCTCTCGACACGGCCGCCGGAAGCCTCGGAACGGGTGATTGTTGAACTGCAGTGCCACACGCCGCTGAGCCAGTGGCAACCGCTGCATATTCACCATGCTGCCAGCCACATTACCGGCCGCGTATCGCTGCTGGAGGGGGCGCTGGCGGAGCTGGTGCTGGATACGCCGCTGTGGCTGGCGGATAACGATCGGCTGGTGCTGCGCGATATTTCCGCCCGCGTCACCCTGGCCGGCGCGCGGGTGGTGGCGCTGGATCCGCCGCGTCGCGGCAAGCGTAAGCCCGAATATTTACAGTGGCTGGCGGCGCTGGCCGCATCGCAGCGCGATGATGCTCAGGCGCTGGATATTCATCTGCAACGCGATGCGGTTCGCCTTGATGATTTTGCCTGGGCGCGTCAGCTCAGCGATGAAGGCCTGAACGCCTTGATCAATCGCCCGGATTACCTGCAGGCGGGCAACAGTCTGCTCAGTGCCCCGCTGGCCGCGCGCTGGCAGCGCAAGCTGCTCGACGCCCTGGCGCGTTATCATGACCAGCATCGCGACGAGCCGGGTCCGGGCCGCGAGCGTTTGCGACGTATTGCGTTACCGATGGAAGACGAAGCGCTGGTGCTGCTGCTGATCGAGCAGATGCGCGACAGCGGGATTGTTTGCAGCCATCACGGCTGGTTGCATCTGCCGGAGCATACCGCGGGCTTTACCGATGAGCAGCAGGTCATCTGGCAGCGGGTTGCCGGGCTGTTTGCCGATGAGCCCTGGTGGGTGCGCGATCTGGCACGGGAGGCCCGTGTCGAAGAGCCTGTTATGCGTGCGGTGTTACGTCAGGCCGCGCAGCAGGGGATGATTACGGCGATCGTCAAAGATCGTTATTACCGTAACGATCGGATTGTGGCGTTCGCGAGGATGATCCGCGAGCTGGATCTGGCGCGCGGATCCACCTGTGCGGCCGATTTCCGCGATACCCTGAACGTCGGGCGCAAGCTGGCGATTCAGATCCTGGAATATTTCGACCGGATTGGTTTTACCCGCCGACGCGGCAACGACCATATCCTGCGCGATAAGGCGCTGTTCCTGTAGCCAGGGAAATCCCGGAGGCGGCGCTTGACGCGCCTGTCCGGGCTACCAACCCGTAGCCCGGACCCAGCCCAGGCCACCGATCCGTAGCCCGGTCAGCGTAGCGCCACCGGGAAACCAGCCCGGACCACCGACCCGTAGCCCGGTCAGCGCAGCGCCACCGGGAAATGTGAATCCGCCGGTGGTTCAGCGACAGCCTTCGCGCTTATGCCTCCGCTTCTTTCACCCAGATGCGCATCTCACCTTCGCCACGGTTAGCCCAACTGAACCACGGAATAAAGGTCAGGGTCTGCGGCTGGCGGGTTGTCGGTGCGCGGTCGTAATGCCACAGCGCCTGCTGACCGGCCTCTTCCGCCGTTTGCTTATAACCCGGCGCCTGCAGGATCACCTTGTGGGCAAAAATCCCTTTCCCTTCAAAGGCGCTGAACCGGGCGTCGCGCGGCAGCTGCAGGTTATGCAATTGCTCGCCGTTATCCGCCTGCTCCAGACAGTACACCAGCGGACCGCGCTGAACGGCAACCTGGCCGGCCTGATGACGCACCAGCGGATTACCGTAAAGACGGCGCACCGGCATCGGCAGTGTTAACAGAAGCGTGTCGCCTTCCTGCCAGCGATGGCTGATATGCAGATACCCCTTGCGCACATCCTGCGCCACCGGCTTGCCGTTGAGCGTCACCTGCGGATCATCGCACCAGTCCGGCAGGCGCAGCGCCAGGGTGTGATTGACCGGCGTCGGCGAGTCGATCGCGATCTTCACCTGCTCCTGCCACGGATAGTTGCCGCTGATACGCAGGCGCAGAGTTTCATCCCCTACCGGGATCTCCGCGCTGTTCCCCACATACAGGTTGATGTACAGCGCATCCTGATGCGGCGTGTAGATATAGTGCCCCAGCGAGGTCAGCACGCGGGCAATGTTTGGCGGGCAGCAGGCGCAGCCAAACCAGCGCTGACGCACGGGCTTCACATGGTCATAGATATGGTTGAATTTTAACGATGTCGGGTGCACTTCTAACGGGTTAACGTAAAAGAAGTGCTTACCATCCAGCGCCATCCCGCCCAGCACGGTGTTATACAGCGCGCGCTCCATCACATCGGCATACTGGCTGTCGGCTTCCATCTCCAGCATCCGGCGGGCAAACATCATCAGCCCGATCGACGCGCAGCTCTCCGCGTAAACCGTGTCGTTTGGCAGGTCATAGTCGCTGCTGAAGGCTTCGCCGCTGCTCTGCGAACCAATGCCGCCGGTAATATACAGCTGGCGCTGGGCCATATTGTTCCACAGGCGCAGGCAGTCCTGACGTTTCCCCTCGTCCTGGCTTAAGCGGGCGAGATGGGCAACGCCGGTCATCAGGTAGACAAAACGCACCGCATGGCCGATGGCGACGGGCTGTTCGGCAATCGGCTGATGCGCCTGGCTGTAGGGCTTATCCATCACCATCCAGGCCGGACCGTAGGTGTTCCAGTAGGAGGTTTTGCCCCGGTTTTCATATTCGATATCGTAAAAGTGCGGCTGGGTGCCACGCTCTTCGACGAAGTAGTTCACCAGCGCCAGATAGCGCGGCTGCTGGGTGATATCGTAAAGACGCATTAACGCCAGCTCGATTTCCGGGTGGCCGGGGTAGCCGTGCAGCTGGTTCTCGCCGGGGCCGAACACGCTGTCGATATGGTCGGCGAGACGGCAGACCACCTCCAGCAGGCGGCGTTTGCCGGTGGCCTGGAAGAAGGCGACGCCCGCTTCAATCATGTGGCCCGCGCAGTACAGCTCATGGCATTCCGCAAGGTTGGTCCAGCGTTCCGCCGGGGCTTTGACCGTGAAATAGGTGTTCAGGTAGCCATCTTCGCACTGGGCGGCCGCCACCAGTTCAATCACCTCGTCGGCGGTTTTTTCCAGTTCGGCGTCCGGCTTCTGGCACAGCGACCAGGCAACGGCTTCCAGCCATTTCGCCACGTCGCTGTCCTGAAAGACCATGCCGTAAAATTCTCCTTCCTGCTGCCCCGCGGCAATCCGGAAGTTTTCTATCGCATGGCTCGGGTCCGCCTCGGCAATGCGGTCGTTCAGCGCGTCCCATTGATATGGGATCACCACATCGCGCACCAGCTGCTGGTACTGGCCGAGGAACGGGTCGCTGATTTTCAGTTTGTGCAGATCGACTTCCATAACAGACATGACGGACTCCTTAAGACTGAACGTGACGGGTGCGCAAGTCGCTGGCAATGCGCGCCATCATAGGATTATTAAGCTTGCAGGCGCGAATGGTGAAGGCCAGCAGCAGATGGAACAGGGCAGGCAGCAGGGTCTCCATGGAGGAGATACCGGCCAGCGATGATGCCGTTTGGTTTTCCGCGCCCGGCTGATAGGCCACATAGATAAACACCAGGCTGATAATGCCGGCGCTGGAGGCCCACGCCAGCTTGATGAAGAACAGGTTAAAGGCGAAGTTCATGCCGGAAGAGCGCACGCCGGTCTTCCACTCGCCGTAGTCGTCGGAGAAGGCCATCAGCGAGAAGTGCAGCGGCAGGGTGAAGCCGAGAATAATGCCGTTACCGAGGATCACCACCAGCCACAAGGTCTGGTAGGCCGGGCCGGTCGGCAAAAACCACATCGCGAAGGCAATCGCGGCTAACACCAGGTTGGTGTAGTAGTAGAGTTTGACGGTATCGAAGCGGCGCGACAGCAGGTTGATAATCACCGAGCCGCCAATCGAGGCGAAGGTCACCATGGTGAAGAACAGCGAGGTATAGCCGGTAGAGCCACCCAACACGTAGGTGATGAAGTACATGTAGCCGCCGCCGCGGATATTAAAGACGTTGATCAGCAGGAACGACATCACCAGCATCAGCAGCAGCTGGTCGTTCTGGCGCAGCCCGGCGATATGCTCGCGCAGGGTGAATTTGCCCATCATGTCCAGCGAGACGCGTTCGCGAACCCAGAAGAAACAGCACAGGAACATCACCACCGCGATGGCGCAGAGTACGCCGACGCCATACTGATAACCCTGCGCGGTGTTGCCCTGGCCGAGCGCCTTCACCAGCCACGGTAGCCCAACGGATACCAGGAACCCTGCCACGCCGCACAGTACAAAACGCCACGCCTGGCATGAGATCACTTCACTGTGGCGCGTGGTCATGGTGTTAATCAGCGCGCAGTAGGGCACGTTAATCGCGGTATAGCTCACCGACAGCAGCAGATACGTGCCGAAAGCCCAGGCGATTTTTACGCCCATGCTGGCATCCGGCACGGTAAAGGTCAGAACGCCGATGATGCCGATGGGCAGCGCTATCCACAGCTGCCACGGGCGAAAGCGTCCCCAGCGGCTTTGGGTACGGTCGGCCAGCACGCCCATAATCGGGTCGGAGATGGCGTCAAACACGCGCAGCGCCAGGAACAGCGTCCCGACCAGCGCTGGCGTCAGTCCAAAGACGTCGGTATAGAAGAAGGTTAAAAAGTTCATGATCAGGCAGGTAATGACTGTCCCGCCCGCATCGCCCAGGCCATAACCGATTTTTTCACGGAGCGTGAGGGAATCGTCCTGGGTGCGTTGTGCTAATTCACTTGTCGTAATCGGAGCCGAAGTCATAAATAACTCCCGGAGATGATGTGCGGAATAATATCCCGCTGAAGTGCGGGCTTTTATTTGTCATTTGCAAAGTACGTTATTTATTCTGCACTAAATACCTGGGCTAACAAGGGAAGGGAAAAGTATAAAAAGGTGACGATTCCGACTTCATGATAAAAGTGTGATTGCGATCCTGAATCATGCTGTTTTATCGTGAATAATCAAAGGTAAAGCGAATATCTGGTGATGCAAATAGCGGGAATTTTCATATCTATGCTTGAATTATCCATGTCTTTACCGATTAGAGTCCAAAATGGCGGGTTATTTATTTCTCGCGGTATTGGTAGCCATCCGGCACGACAGCTTCGCTCCTGGGAAATTATCTTCGTTGAAAAAGGGACATTAACGATTCGCGAAGATAACGAGGTATTTAGCGTAAATGCCGGGGAAAGTTTGCTGCTGTGGCCGCAGCGTTTGCATGTTGGGGTAGGGCAATTTCCGGCGGATTTAAAATTCTACTGGCTGCATTTCGAAGTGATATCAGACGAGGCCGCGTTGCTGCCAGAAGCGCTGCTGGCGGTGCCCCAGCACACGCGGGTGAGCGAGCCGCAATATATAATCTCCCTGTTCAGGCAATTCTTGCACGAACAGGAAAATATTCATCGTAGCGTCGCGCTGGAGCTGATCCTGCTGCTGATTTTGCAGCAGATTGCGGCGGCGGCCAGCGAGCAGCCCGCCGATAGCCCCGGTACCGCGCTGGCGTGGAAAGCGCAGCAAATCATCCTGACCCGGTTTCATCTGCCGATTTCCGCCTCCACGCTGGCGAAGGAGCTGCACTGCAACGCGGACTATCTTGGGCGGGTCTATCGCCATGCTTTCCGGCTGACGCTCACCGAAGCGCTGCATCGCCAGCGGGTGAGGGCGGCGGAAAAGCTGCTGATCAGCGATTCGCTGTCGTTGACCGACGTGGCGTTGAAGTGTGGGTTTAACGATGTGGGCTATTTCCGCAAAATTTTCCGCAAGCACACCAGTCTGACCCCGGCGGCCTGGAAGCGACGCTATTGTAAAGAGCACGTGAATTCGGCGTAGGATTTAGCGGTTCATACAAAAACTACCCCGGTGGCGCTGCGCTGTCCGGGCTACCGGATCGCGTCGGTAGCCCGGACAGGCGCGTCAAGCGGCAGACGTCAGTTTTGCCCGTAATAGGCATTGGCGCCGTGTTTACGCAGATAGTGTTTATCGAGCAGTTCAGACTGCATATCCGGCAGTTGCGGGGCCAGCTGGCGCGAGAACAGCCCCATGTAAGCGCACTCCTCCAGCACCACCGCGTTATGCACCGCATCGGCGGCGTCTTTGCCCCAGGCGAACGGGCCGTGCGAATGGACGAGGACCGCCGGGATCTGCGCTGGATCCAGCCCGCGTTCTTCGAAGGTTTTAATGATCACTTCGCCGGTCTGATATTCATATTCGCCGTTAATTTCGTCGACGGTCATCAGGCGGGTGCAGGGAATGGCACCATAGAAATAGTCCGCATGGGTGGTGCCCCAGGCCGGCAGGTCGATGCCCGCCTGCGACCAGATCGTCGCGTGGCGGGAATGGGTGTGCACGATCCCGCCGATCTGCGGATAGCGGCGATAGAGCGCCAGATGGGTCGGGGTATCGGAAGACGGCTTTTTGCTGCCTTCAACGACCTTACCGCTGGCGATCTCCACCACCACCATATCGTCGGCGGTCATCACCGTGTACTCGACGCCGGAAGGCTTGATGACCATCAGCGTGCGGGTGTCATCGACCGCGCTGACATTGCCCCAGGTAAACGTCACCAGGTGGTGTGCCGGCAGCGCCAGGTTGGCGGCCAGGACCTCGGCTTTGAGTTGTTCTAACATGTAAATCCTCCTTCCTGCATCCGCGATTCAATCCAGCGCCGCGCCTGGATAATTTCCAGCACCGGTTCGCTGGCTTTCTCCGTCCACATTTCAATCAGGAACGAGCCGCGATAGTTCAGCTCGTGCAGGGTTTTGAAAATGCCGACAAAATCGACACAGCCTTCGCCAAACGGCACGTCACGAAACTGCCCTGGGCTGTGCGCGGTGACCGGCTGGGTGTCTTTCAGATGGATGGCGGCGATGCGGTCGATACCCAGTTTCAGCTCGGCGGCCACATCGTTACCCCAGGCGCTGAGGTTGCCGACGTCCGGATAAACGGTGAACCACGGAGAAGAGAGCATCTCATCCCACGCTTTCCACTTGCTGATAGAGTTCATAAAGGCGGTATCCATGATCTCCACCGCCAGCATCACCTGCGCTGCCGCGGCCTGTTCCACCGCCCACGCCAGCCCTTCGGCAAAGCGCTGACGGGTGCCTTCATCATGTTCTTCGTAGTAGACGTCATAGCCCGCCAGCTGAATGGTGCGGATACCCAGATCGCGCGCCAGACGGATGGCTTTGGTCATGATCTCCCGCGCTCGCTGGCGGGTGGACTCATCGCGGCTGCCAAAAGGAAAGCGGCGATGGGCGGAGAGGCACATCGACGGAATGGCCACCCCGGTTTCCAGCATGGCGGTCACCAGCGAGGCGCGCTGAGCGGGGCTCCAGTCGAGGCGCGACAGGCGGTCGTCGGTCTCATCCACCGACATTTCAACAAAATCAAACCCGCAGCTTTTTGCCAGTACCAGCCGCTCTGGCCAGCTGAGATCTTTGGCCAGCGCTTTCTCATAGATACCTAATGGATGATTACGCATGCTGTTCTCCCCAGGTGGCGTCAATCTGTGCGTGGAATTCACCGGCAACCTGTGCCGGGTGGGCGGCGCCTGACAATGCGCGTCCGGCAATAAACGCTTTGACGTTAATATCGCGGAACAGCGTCAGGTCGGCGGGGGTGATGCCGCCGGTAATCGACAGCTCGAGGCCAATATCCGACAGCGCCTTCATGCGCGTCAGGTCGGCGTCACTCCACTGTTGTCCGCTGGCCTGGGCGTCGCGTCCGCGGTGGTAGATCGCCTGACGAACCCCGGTGCGATACCAGCCGCGGGCATCCTCCAGCGTCCAGTTGCCAAACAGCTCCATCTGAATTTCTCCACCGCAGGCCTGCGCCACGGCGTGGCCTTTCTCTACCGTGGCGAGCGGGGCGGCGCAGATGATGGTCATCCAGTTGGCACCGGCGTTAAACGCCTGCTGTGCCAGGGTTTCGCCGGCATCCGCCACCTTCCAGTCGGCGACGATAATTTTGTCCGGACACTGGGCGCGCAGGGCGGTCACCGCGCGCAGCCCTTCGGCAAGGCACAGGATCGTGCCGGCTTCAACGATATCGACGTGGTCCTGTAACAGGGCGACATCGTGCTGTGCCGCCTGAAGATGGGTATGGTCGAGCGCCAGTTGCAGTAATGGACGGCTCATAGTGCGTGCTCCTTAATGCGGGCGTGGTAGCCCTGTAGTGCCTGAATCAAATGTTGGTATTGCTGGTATTTGTGCTGGTAGCGTGCGTGCGCGGCCATGTCGGGCTGCAGCGTGCGTACCGGATGTTGTAGATCGTGCTGGGCGTCGTGGAAGGTGCGGTAGACGCCGGTTCCGACGCGGGCGGCAAGGGCCGCGCCGAAGCAGCCGGTCTCCTCGACCTGCGGCAGTTCGATGCACAGACCGCTGACGTCGGCCAGCATCTGCATCCAGACGTCAGAGTGCGCCGGGCCGCCGGTGACGCGCAGGGCGTGCACATCGGTAAAGCGTTCACGCATGCGGTTCAGGTGGGTCATATGGCTGAAGACCACCCCTTCGTAGACCGCCTGCAGCAGATGGGCACGGGTGTGCAGCGCCTGCAGACCGTAAAACCCGCAGGTCATCTCCAGCCCGGCGTTGCTGCCGTAGAGAAACGGCAGGAAAAAGAGCTGGCTGTCGGCTTTCGGCAGCCCGGCGACGGCCCGGTTTATCTCATCGAAAGAGAGATCGCCCCATTGGGCCGTGAACCATTCGAGATTGCCGGAAGAGGTCGGGCTGGCTTCGTGAACGATGTACTGCCCGTCGTTGACGTAGCGCCCGTAAACGTAAGGGTGGGCCTCGTGGTCGCGCAGGCCGTGGGTGATCCCGCTGGTCACCGCCCAGGTCCCCATCACCGCATTGAGGGTGAACTCATCTTCGATCCCTGCACAGAGTGCGGTGGAAACCACATCAAACAGACCGCCGACGACGGGGGTTCCCGCCGCCAGACCGGTAATAGCGGCTGCCTGAGCGGTGATTTCCCCGCATATTTCTGCTGAACCGACGATGGGCGGTAACGCGCTATCGATTTCACTGATGCCCAGCCAGCGGGTCAGCTGTGGGTCGTACTGGCCGGTTGCCATGTTGTAGAGGTTGGACTCGGAGATGTTGCTCTCTTCGCAGCCTTTGACGCCGGTTAAGCACCAGCGCAGGTAGTCGTGCCCCATCATAACGCTGCCGATCTGCGCGTAACGCTGAGGCTCATGCTCTTTTACCCAGCGCAGCAACGAGGCCGGATGCCCGGTCCACAGCGTCTGGCGGGTGACCGGATACAGCTGCTCAGGGATGCCGTCCTGCTGCCAGCGTTGGACGATGTCCAGCGCCCGGCGATCGGAAGAGAGCATGGCATTGCCCAGCGGCCGATCCTGTTTATCCAGGAGAAACAGCCCCTTGCCCTGCGCCGAAATACCGATCCCGGCAATCTGTTCGCCCACGACGCCGGTGCGTTGCAGTAGCCCGGCGATGGTCGCCACGCACTGTTGCCAGAGCTGGTGCATGTCACGTTCGGCATAGCCTGGCAATGGCGACGCCGTCTGCAGCGACTGCCGATGAATGCCATGCTCATGACCTTTGGCGTCATATAAACCGGCTTTCAGATAGGTACCACCACAATCGATACCGAGCCAGAAGGTCTTTTTCTCACTCATCTTTGCATTCTCTTTGTTGCCGGGAGGCGCAGACCCCCCGGCAGGGTTTACGCCGCGTGTTTACGTGGGCTCATCGTCTTTACCGGGGCTGCGCCGGTATCGCATTTTGACGGCAGCAGAAGGGCCATCAGCGCAGCCAGCGCCAGGGAGATCGCCAGGCAGTAAACCCCGGCGTCTTTGCTGTAGAGGGTGATCAGTACGCCCACCGCGTATGGGCCGCAGAAGCCGCCGAGGTTGCCGAGGGCGTTGATGACGCCACGGGCGCCGCCGGCCATTTCAGCGCTGAACAGACGGGCCGGAATGGTCCAGAACACCCCCGCCGCGGACTGCAGGAAGAAGCCGCAGCCCACCAGCGCGGCATAGGCCAGCCAGACGTTGTTCTTCAACGCCACCGACAGGAACATGCACAGGGCAAAGCCAACCAGCGGCAGGCAGACGAACAGTTTGCGTTTTCCGGTACGGTCAGAGAGGGAAGAGAACAGGAACATCCCGGCAATCGCCCCGACGTACGGCAGGATAGCGAGCATCCCAACCTGCCCCATGCTGCTGTGCGTCAGCTCTTTGAGAATGGTGGGGAGCCACAGGGTGTAGCCGTAAATACCGGTCTGATAGAAGAAGTTCAGGGCGATCAGTTGCCACATGGTTCTGTCGGCCAGAACGGCGCTGAGGGACGCATTTTTGACGGTGGTTCCGGCGATGGCGCGTTGCTCGGCGGCGAGGGTATCGACGAGGTAGCGCTTTTCGGCTTCAGAAATCCACCGGGCTTCCTGCGGACGGTCGTAGACGGTATAGGCCCACAACGCCAACACCACCACCGAGAGCAAGCCTTCAATAATGAACAGCCAGCGCCAGTCGAGGATGGTAATGATCCACCCGGAGAGCGGGGCGGTGATAATGCCGGCAATCGGGACAAACATAATCACAATCGCGTTGGCACGGCCACGTTCAGCATCCGGGAACCAGTTGCTGATCATCGTCAGCACCACGGGCAACATGCCTCCTTCGGCGACGCCCAGTAAGAAGCGCAGGACCAGCAGCTGATACTGGTTGGTGATTAAACCGGTCAGGACCGAAATCACCGCCCAGGCAACCAGCGACCAGCCGATAAACTTCTTGCCGCTGCCGTGGACCGCGATTTTTCCGCCCGGCACCTGTAAAAACAGATAGCCGATAAAGAAAATCCCGCCCGCCAGCCCCGCCATGGTGGCAGAAATACCGAGTTCAGCATCCATCCCGCCGGGCATGGCGAAAGCAATGTTGACCCGGTCCATATAGGAAATAATACACGCGATAAGAATAGGGGGAATAATTCTTAACCAGCGTTGGCGCGGAATATCCGCGGTTGTAGCGTAAGAGGAAGTGTTCATATTAATCTCGTGTTTAAAGTAGCTGACGTTGCGATTAAATTGACGCTTTATATTTATTGTTGGGCTAGGTTTAACGCGTTAATGCCATCGCGTAATATGGCTATGCGATGATTCGCATCAGCATTCTCATCAATTTCCAGTAACTTAATACCGGCAAACTGTAATTTTGCTGAATCAGCCACATTAAATAGTTCTTGTGCGTGCGCCGCCGTTAACAGGCTGTGCGGGCAGAACGGGGCGAACGGGGTGTGCAGGTCAGTCCATTCGCCGTACGGCCCTTGGGTTGCGGTGCCAGAGAACATCAGCGCCCCCAGTTTGCCTGCGGCATGTACCGCCTGAGCATGCGTCAGCGGCAGGGCGGTATTACGCCCTTCAATCGCCGAACGCGCCCAGTTGATACAGATATCGATGTTGTAACCTGCCAGGACCTCCAGCACGTTTTCCAGCGGCAGAAAGCCTTTGCGCGGCGCCGGTTGGTTCATGGCATCACAATGTTCCAGCACGAGTGAGCATGACCAGTCCCACGCCGCTATCTCTTTGATGGAATGCGCGAAAGCATCGGTTGCCTGCCCAACGTTCGTATTGCCTGCAAGCGGCGCCGCCTGCAGCTCCAGGGAGATAACCTTGCCGGCAAAACGTTTGTTTAGCGCATTGATTTTGTTGCGTAAATGACGATGGAATTCGACGCATGCCAGGCGCTGTTCTTCATCGCTGGAGGCCAGGCCGAAAGCCGTGTTGCCGCCGCCGCGGCGCCGCATCGTTTCCGGGATGGCTGTCACCACCATCTTCCACTCCTGCGGCGTATGCTGGATCAACCACTCATCGCCATAGGGGTGAAAGTTCTCATGGCATGGCTGCTCGAGCCCACGGATGTGGGGCGTGTCCGCGAGTAAGCGCCAGAATTCCGTCTCTTCTTGTTCGCTCTTTTGGTGAAATGAAGGCGCGCAAGGGTATGCGCCGATGATATAACCGGCGTCATTTCTTTCCATTTTTCACTCCTTTTATTTATCGCCGTGCGACAAATAAATTACGGATTAATCTAAAGCGGAAATAGCAACTTTAACCACTATTTTCCTGATTGCCGTTGCCCGGTGTTTATTACAGGCTGGTCGGTGAACATCCTGCGGGAAAAATATGGCGTAGTTCCCCGGCCTCATTTCTATTAACGATTCATTTTCGCTGTGGTGATAGAAAATAATATCCCGCTGCTCAAGTAATTCTTCACTGACGACATTATTGCCGGTATCGATAGCAACACCGATCTGCTCTTCACCGGAATATAAAAACTGGATATCCAGGTAGCGGCGGTGTACTTCCGGGCGCAATTCATCGTGCGGGCGGGTGGTCAGGTCGAGGATCTGCGCGAAGATCGTGCGCCCCTCGATTTCGACCACCCCGGTCTCCAGTTTGCCGAAGTCCGTGGTGCGCAAAAATTCCAGTGCCTTTTCAATCGCCGCCGGATACCGGCAGGCGTTGGGTTGAGAAATATGTCCATAAATCATGATGATATTCCTTACAGCGCTTTGATTTTTGCCCACACGCTGTCATCAACGGTGATGCCGTTGCGGCGGTTCTCTTCCAGCAGACGGGAAAACTCATGACCGGGCAGACGGACCGGCACGTTTTCGTCGGCACGTTCGGCGCTGGTGATGTAATCCATGATGCGTTGCAGCTTGGCGTCGCGGGTGGCACCGTCGATCAGCTTGTCCACTTCGATAGCAATAAAGACTTGTGAAATGTTGAATTCGTCACTGTTGTCTTCAGTTACCGCAGCGACGGAAGCGCCATCGGAAAGCAGGGTGGCGATCATGTCCAGCACAATGGAGAGGCCCGAACCTTTCCAGTAACCCATCGGCAGAATACGGCGGTTTTTCTCGATCGGCGCCGGGTCTTTGGTCAGGTTGCCTTCGTCATCAAAGCCGCCGTCAACCGGCAGCTGGCGGCCCGCCAGACGGTTCACTTCCAGCATGCCGTAGGAGAACATCGACATCGACATGTCCACCATGGTGATCGGCGTTGACGGAATGGCGACGATCAGTGGGTTGGTTCCGATGCGGCACTCTTTGGCACCCCACGGCGGCATCACGGCAATGGAGTTGGTCCAGCAGATACCGATGTAGCCTTTTTCCGCCGCCTGCCAGCCGTAGCTGCCGCCGCGCATCCAGTGGTTGGCGTTTCGCACAGCAACCAGACCAATACCGTGGTCAGAAGCCAGTTCAATGGCCCGGTCCATCATTTTTTTCGCCGTCAGGTTACCGATTGAACGCTGGGCATCCCACTGCTCAATCGCCCCCAGCGAAGTGGTGCGTTTTGGCTGGGCCTCCGGGATGATATCGCCGTTTTCCAGTTGCTGAATAAAGCGCGGGAAGCGGTTTACGCCGTGGGAATAGACGCCTGACTCGGTGGTGCGAGCGAACATTTCAGCACAGGCATCGGCGGTTTCAGCCGCCACGCCGCGTGCCAGCAGGACACGGGTAAACTCATTTTTAAGGTCAGAAAAACTCAGTAACATACCTTTTCTCCATTACAGCTTGTGTTTCACATAGTGGAATGTGATTCCACTAAATAGTGTCAGGTTGCAAAAACACGCCGGCAGGGCCGGTGCGTTTCGGTATTACTCCGGTTTATCCCTGAAGGCGGGATGGGGTGAGGGTCACCCGGTACAGCGAGGTCGTCGCCGTAATAAAAAGCGTATTCCCGTCGGGGCCACCAAAGGTGCAGTTAGAGACGCGCTCGGGGACCGCAATCGTGTTCAGTAATTCGCCTGCGGCGGAGAAAATCAAAATCCCCGTCTCGCAGCTGCAGTAAATATTCCCGTCCTGATCGACGCAGAATCCGTCCGGAATACCCGGTTTGACCTGGGTGACGACGTGGGAAAATAGCGCGTTATCGCCTTCAAGACGGTAAGCACGAATTTCCCGGCGACCCTGGCTCGGAAAATCAATAACCGACATATCTGCTACGTATAACCATTTATCATCCGGCGAAAAGGCCAGCCCATTGGGGCGCTGGGTATCGCTGATGGCAATCGCGACCTGGTGACGCGTTTCATCAAAGCGGTAGACGTAGCAGCCAATGACCTGGCTGGCGGCGCGATAGCCCTCTTCGTCACCGACGATGCCGTAGGGCGGATCGGTAAACCAAATCGACCCGTCCTGGCGCACCGCGATATCGTTGGGTGAGTTAAAACGCAGCCCGTCGACTTTATCCACCAGCAGGGTGTGATTGCCAGCGGCGTCGGTACGGCTGATCCCGCGCCGACCGTGCTCGCAGGTCAACAAACGCCCTTGCAAGTCCCGCGCGTTGCCGTTGGCAAAGTGGGATTCGGCACGAAACACGCTGACGCCATTTTGCCCATCCCAGCGGAACATTCTGTTGCCTTTCACATCGCTGAAAATCAGGCACTGCTGGTCTGCCAGCCACACCGGGCCTTCCGCCCAGATCGCCGGTGAGCACAGGCGTTCAACACTTCCCGTGACGGCTAACATCTCACTTCACGCCCCAGATGGCTTTGTAGCGATCGCGATAATGGTTGTCCGGGTCGAATTCGTTGTTCTGGCCGCCATCGGCGGCGATATTGTCTTTGGTCACCAGATGTGCCGGAGTGACATACCCAGACGGCGCTTTGCCCGCGAAGGCGCGGTTAAATTCGTCCAGCAGCTGCCAGCCGTGCAGTTTCAGCGGCTCTGGGACGGTTGCGATCTGCGCTTTGCCTTCACGCACACGCTGGTAGGCAGTGACGGAACCATCGCCAGCGGAGATGTTGTACGGTGGTTTATCGCCGCTGCCTTTACCCGCGGTTTGCAGGGCTGGGGCCATAAAGTCGAAGTACAGGTCGTTAATCGCCAGCGAGTATTCGAATTTGTCGCCATATTTTTGGATCAGGCTGTAGGTCATGCCCGGCATGCGGTTGGAGGTATCGGCCAGCGGAGTATCAATAAACTCCACCACCTGGCAACCGCTGCACTGCTCGATCACCTTCTTCATCGCGTTGGCTTTATCCAGCGCGATTTGGTACAGCGAGTCGGTGAAAATCAGCACCCTGGCGGTGCCGTTGGATTTCGCCACCGCATACAGCGCCGCCATGCGCGAGACGTCGTTCGAGTCGGAGGTCACGTTGTAGAAAATGTTGTAAGCCGGAACCGGGCCAGGCGCGGGAACCGCGTGCCATGCGGTCAGCACGATGCCCTCTTTTACAGCTTTTTTCAGCGGAATTTTGGCGACGTTCGGGTTCCAGCCGCCAATGACGATCCCGTCCGGTTTACGGGCGATCGCCTGGTTCAGCGCCGCCAGTTGGTCTTTCACCGAACCTGCTCCATCCAGCACATCCAGCTGCCAGCCTGCGGTTTTCGCCGCTTCCTCCAGACCCTCTTTAACGCCCAGTACGCCGCCGTTTTTCATGTCCGAGGCGATGAAAATGATCTTCTTATTCGGCTGCAGCGCCGGGCCCTGGGTTGGGCCGTCCCATGTGGTGACTGGCGCGGTTGCTTTGGCAATCGCCGTTTTCGCTTGCTGAACAAAGGCATCGTCGGCGAGGCTGAAACCACTTGCCATCATCAACCCGGCAGCCAGACAGCATTGAACTATTTTGTTATTCATTTTCAGTTCCTTACGCGAGAGTCATTGGGTAACGGAGGAGCCTGATGCTGGCGATTGTGTCCGCTGCACCAGTTTTTTATTTAATGCCCGACGGCGTTGGGCGTAGCCCGCCAGGGTAATCGACAGCAGCAGCGTCGCGCCGTTAAACAGCGGTTCGACCCAAAACGCGCCGCCGAACTGCTGGATACCCGCAATACCAATCGCCAGCACCGCAATACCGACCACCGTGCCCCAGACGTTCACCCGGCCGGGACGAATCGTGGTGCTGCCAAGGAAGGCGCCCACCAGAGCCGGGAGCAGATAATCCATCCCGACGCTGGCCTGGCCCACGCCCTGTTCGGCGGCGATGATCACCCCGGTAAAGCCGGTTAAGGTGCTGGAAGTAATGAATGCCCCGATGATGTAACGATTAACGGAAATGCCGTTGAGCGCTGCGGCGACGGGGTTGCCGCCCACCGCATACATGCAGCGGCCGATCGGGGTATGTTCGGTGATAATCCACAGCACCACGGCGGCAATAAGGACGTAGAAGGCCACCACCGGAATGCCGAACAGGTCGGAGTGATGCAGAGCGATAAAGGCATCCGGCAAGTCACCGACGATCTGCCGACCGCCAGAGTGCCAGAGCGCGATGGCGTACAGCACCGTACCGGAACCCAGGGTCGCAACAAAGCTGTCGATATCCGCCAGCGCCACCAGAATCCCGTTCAGTAAGCCGTAGAGCGCAGAGAGCACCAGCACGATCGCCACAGCGACGGGCCAGGAGAAACCATATTCAACCTGCAACGTAATAGCGAGGATGTGCCAGAGCACGATGCCGAAGCCGACGTTCAGGTCGATTTTGCCGACAATCATCGGGATGGTGGCTGCCAGCGCCAGCAGGGCGATTTTCGATTTGCTGTCGAGAATCGCCTGCAGCGTCAACAGGGAAGCAAACGAAGGCGTTGTCAGTGAAAAAACGATAACCAGCATCACGCAGATCGCGGGTAAACCGTAACGAGTGGTCAATTGTCCAAGCCAGGTGGCCGCACCGTGTTCATGAAGTGATACGCGTGATTCCAGGGCCGTCGATTTCATTGATGTTTTAGCCATAACGCACTCCGACTTAATGTATGGTGCCGCTGCCCGATGCCAGCTCAAGCAATCTGGCAAAGGTGACATCCTGGTTGAGAAGTTCGCCGACGATCTGCCCGCGGTTAAACACCAGCGCCCGGTTACAGATGTGCGCCACCTCTTCCAGGTCGTTGGAGATGACCAGAATGGCAACGCCGTTTTGCAGCGCCTGATTGAGTAAATCGTAAATTTCTGCGCGTGCGCCTACGTCAACGCCGGCAGAAGGATCTTCCAGGATGAGCAACGGTGCATTGAGCGAGAGCCAACGCGCCATGACCACTTTTTGCTGGTTGCCGCCCGACAGTGCACTGATTTCAATATTTATCTGCGCAGGACGCACGTCGAACTGGCGGATTTTCTCCCAGCTCAGTGGCGCTTCGCTTTTTTCGTTATAGCGGGAAAGCAGCGCGTGACCGTGTTTACACGGGTTCATAAACAGGTTTTCACGCACCATCATGCCCGGGATCAGACTTTCATGAAGACGGTCGCCGGCAACAAAAGAGATGCCTGCGGACATCGCCTCCCCTGGTGTTGTCGCCGTAAACGGCACGCCACTTAAGGTGATTTGTCCACTCTCCTGCGGCCTGCAGGCAAACAGTAAACGTCCAATTTCTTCCTGACCGGCGCCACGCAGACCGGCGAGTGCCACCATCTCACCGGCACGCAGCTCGAAGGAGACCGGCCCGGTATCGCCCACTTTGACGTTGTCCATTTTCAACAGCACCGGCGCGGTGGCATCGGGTAAGGCCTGACGCTGATCGTCGCGGAGGCTTTCACCCACAATCAGTTCGACCAGACCACGCAGGCTATAGCGACCGATATCGCCGCCCCCGGCGTAGCAGCCGTCGCGCATTGCGCACACGGTATCAGCCATCTCCATCACCTCATCCAGGCGGTGGGTGATGTAAATCATGCCGACCTGTTTCTCGCGCAGGATGTTCATCACGCGGAACAGGTGGCGGACATCGTCAGCAGGCAGTGAGGCTGTCGGTTCATCGAGCACCAGCACCGAGGCATCAACGGCCACCGCGCGGGCAATCGCCAGCAGGGATTTTTCGGTGCGGGAAAGGTCAAACACGCGGTCATCCGGGTCGAGCTGAATGCCGATATCTTCCAGCGCTTTTTGCGCCTGGCGTTTGGTGGCCGCCCAGTCAATCAGGCCGAAGCGACGGGGGAAACCCATCACCAGCGCCATGTTTTCGGCGACGGTCATCCACTCTACCAGGCCTAAATCCTGATGAATAAAGGCGATGGGTTGTTCGTTGCCCTGACGTAACGCGGCGGCGGAATCCACCGGCTGCCCGCGAAACAGGATCTCTCCGCCATCACGGGAATAAACGCCCGCCAGCACCTTAATCAGCGTCGATTTACCGGCACCGTTTTCTCCCAGCAGCGCTACAACCTGGCCCGGATAAATATCCAGGCTGACGTTATTGACCGCCACGTTTCCACCAAAGCGCTTGATAATGTGGCGCATGGATAACAACGGAGACAACACTGCTGCTTCTGCCATTTAAGGTGACCTCCCGATGCGTGGGAAAGAACGTTTTGCACGCTATAAATTTCACTATGCGAAATTTGATTTCAAATATATCGATCATGATTTGACAAAGCAATCGGTGAGGTTGTTTTTGAAATTCAATAAAATCATATAATTACAAAATTTCTGTTCAGATCGTGAAGTGAAACACACTTTGCGCTACCATCAGAGCGGGTCGAAAAGGGGAGCTGACGCGATGGACACAAAAGAGAGAGAAATGACGCAAGATAAAGAAAGGCCTGCGGGAAGCCAGAGCCTGTTCCGCGGGTTGATGCTGATTGAAATCCTCAGTAACTATCCGAACGGTTGCCCGCTGGCGCACCTTTCGGAGCTGGCGGGCTTGAACAAAAGCACCGTCCATCGCCTGCTGCAGGGGCTCCAGTCCTGTGGCTATGTGACGCCCGCACCCGCGGCCGGTAGCTATCGGCTGACCACCAAGTTCATTGCGGTGGGGCAAAAAGCGCTCTCCTCACTGAATATCATCCACGTTGCTGCGCCGCACCTTGAGACGCTGAACCTGGTCACCGGCGAGACGGTGAACTTCTCCAGCCGGGAAGATGATCACGCCATTCTGATTTACAAGCTGGAACCCACCACCGGGATGCTGCGCACGCGGGCCTATATCGGCCAGCATATGCCGCTGTACTGCTCGGCGATGGGCAAGATCTACATGGCTTTTGGTCACCCTGACTATGTCGAGAGCTACTGGGAAACTCACCAGGATATTATTCAGCCGCTGACCCGAAATACCATCACCGGGCTGCCGGCGATGCATGATGAGCTGGCGCAGATCCGCGAGCGTAATATGGCGATGGACCGGGAAGAGAACGAGCTGGGCGTCTCCTGCCTGGCGGTGCCGGTGTTCGATATCCATCGCCGGGTGCCTTATGCGATCTCTATCTCCCTGTCGACCTCGCGCCTGAAGCAGGTGGGCGAAAAGAACTTGCTGAAACCGCTGCGCGATACCGCAGAGGCGATTTCCCGTGAGCTGGGTTTTGCCGTAAGAGAAAACTAAGGCAGATGACCAAATTCCGCTGACGTAGCGAAAAAAAGACCGCTGACTCCATTCAGGATCAAGGCGCGCAGGAGGATTTTTCTGGCACGCTGCCGTTTTATCCCCAATGGAGCAGTTGATGAACCGTTTTATCATCGCGGATGCGCAGAAGTGTATTGGCTGCCGTACCTGTGAAGTGGCCTGCGTGGTCTCCCATCAGCACGACCAAAGTTGTTCGACGGTTTCTGCGACTCAGTTTGCGCCGCGCATTCGCGTGGTGAAAAGCGATGCGCTGTCTACGGCCACCCTGTGCCGGCAATGTGAAGATGCCCCCTGTGCCAATGTCTGTCCGGTTGAGGCTATCCAGCGCGACCGTGGGGTCTGGCGCGTCGACCAGCGCCGCTGTATCGGCTGTAAAAGCTGTATGGTGGCTTGCCCGTATGGGGCGATGAGCGTGATGATGACCGGGGAAGGGGTGCAGGCGTTGAAATGCGATTTATGCAGCCACAGCGAGGCAGGTCCGGCCTGCATGGCGGCCTGTCCGACCCAGGCGCTGCACTGCATGGAACCGATCGAGCTGGAAAGACTAAGCGCCGAGCGTCGCCAGCGCATGGCGCTGGCGATGTAGCGTATTCCCCGGAGGCAGCGCTGGCGCGCCTGCCGGGGCGACGGGTTGGTTACGCGCCCTGTTCACTCCAGGCCCGCTCAATCTCTTCGGCGAGGATTTTCACGCCCGCTTCGATTTTTTCCGGGTCCGGTACGTAGTTCATACGCATACATTGATGGGTGTGCGGCCAGGGTTTATCCAGCCCCGGGAAGAAATAGTCGCCCGGCACCATCAGCACGCCACGCTTTTTCAAACGCTGATACAGCAGTTCGGTGGAGATCGGCAGATCTTTAAACCACAGCCAGAGGAAAATCGCCCCTTCCGGTTTATGAATCAGGCAGCGTTCTTCGGAAAGATAGCGGCGAATGGTCGCGATCGTCTCCTGTACGCGCTGGTAATAGAACGGCTTAATCACCGTTTCTGACAGCCGCAGCAGGTCATGGCGTTTGATCATTTCACACATCATCGCCGGGCCCATTCCGCCTGGCGCCAGGCTGATAATCCCGTTCATATTGCTGATGGCGGTAATGATCTTTTCATTGGCGATGATGATGCCGCAGCGGCTGCCCGGCAGCCCCAGTTTTGACAGGCTCATGCACAGCACAATATTGGGGTTCCACAGCGGTCTGGCATCGCTGAAGATAATGCCCGGGAACGGCACGCCATAGGCGTTATCAATCACCAGCGGCACCCCGTGCTGATGGGCCAGCGCATCGAGCTTGATCAGCTCTTCATCGGTAATGACGTTGCCGGTGGGGTTGGTGGGGCGAGAGACGCAAATCATGCCGGTCTCTTCGGTTATCTGCAGGTGCTCGAAATCGACGTGATATTTAAACTGGCCTTCCGGCAGCAGCTCGATATTCGGTCGTGTGGCGACAAACAGATCCTCTTCGAGGCCCGAGTCGGCGTAGCCGATATATTCCGGCGTCAGCGGGAACAGGACTTTACGGGTGGTGCCATCCGCACGGCGCCCGGCAAAGAGGTTAAATAAGTAGAAAAATGCACTCTGACTGCCATTTGTTAGTGCAATATTCTGTGGTTCAATCTCCCAGCCCAGTTCGTCCCGCAGCATCTCCGCCAGCAGAGTCAGCAACTCGCTTTTCCCCTGTGGGCCGTCGTAATTGCAAAGCGCATCAAGGGCTTTGCCGTTGCTCAGCATATCGGCCAGCAGATTGTTGAAGTAGTCATTCATCTCTGGGATCTGCGCGGGGTTACCGCCGCCCAGCATGATGGCGCCTGGCGTGCGCAGGCCGTCATTGAGGTCTTCCATCAAGCGGGTAATGCCCGAATGACGGGTGAATTTGTCGCCGAAAAGTGAAAATGTCATCGCGGATAATCTATCGGTCTTCCTGGAAAGTGGGTAACCATAACGCCAGCGTTAGCGCGGTGCAAATCGGCAGGATCGACAAAGGTATCGCGATTATTCTTTGATTATTTTGTTCTGCAGTTATTTATTCTGTTAAGGCTCCTCCAGGAACGGAGGAGCCTCCAGAAGGCGGGTTATCGCTGGCCAGCCCACACCACCATGACTTTGTCATCGCCGCTTTCGCGGGTGAAGCCATAGCCCTGCGGCATCGAGAGGGTGGTCTGTTTACCCATGCCAATCGCCGGGTGGCGGGCGCGGAACTGGCCGAGCTTCTGCCAGTGGCTGACGCTGAGGGCGGCTTTACCCTCGACATCCTGCCAGTTCATATCGGAACGGGTTCCTTGCAGCGGATCGGACCCGGTAGGGCCAAACGGCCTGGCGGACTCATCGCCGTAGAAGATCTGTACCGCTCCTGGCGCCAGCAGCAACAGTTCTGCCGCCGACGAGCCGCCTTCACGGAACAGGCGGGTATCGTGAGAGGAGAGGTAGCTCAGGACGTTAAAGGTCTGCAGTTTATCCGCCATCTGCTGCCAGGTCAGATCAATCCCGGAGAGACAGCCTGAGGCCTTCGCCGCCTGGTCTTGATAGTCGAAGTTAATCATCGCATCAAAACCGTGGCGGTAGTAATCGCTCTGCATCACGCCGTGACCCCAGGCTTCGCCGGTCATCCAGAACGGGGCGTTATCCAGCGCTTTGTCCGGGTTGGCCTGTTTCCATTCCGCCAGCGCCGCGGTGGCCTGGGTTTTCAGCTGTTGCCACGCGGCCTGTTCCACGTGCTTGGCGGTATCGACGCGGAAACCGTCGATGCCATAATCACGCACCCACTGACTCAGCCAGTGGGTCAGATAATCGCGCGGCGTGTAGCCGGGGATCGCTTTTGCCGCGGTGTCCGGCTTCTGTTGATAGAAGTTCGGCAGCCCGGAAGCGGTGGTCGATTCGGTTTTCAGGTCCGGCAGGAAGGCCAGCGACATGGTCAGATCGTCAAAGCCGGGGTTGTCGTAGTCGCCAATATCGGTGCGGATCCACTTTTTCCCCCACCATTTTTCCCAGCCGGCTTTATCGCTGAAGTTGATGTAGTCGTTAAAACTGTGCCAACTCTGGCCCGGGCCGGGTTTCCAGTCGGTCCAGTGCTCTCCAAGCGTCTTTTTCAACTCGTTGCCCTGCAGGTACAGCGATCCGAATTTGAACTCCTGCATGTCGGCGAGCGTGGCGTAGCCGATGTGGTTCATCACCACGTCGAACAGGATGCGAATGCCGCGTTTGTGGGCTTCGTCGACCAGACGGCGTAAATCCGCCTCGGTGCCCATATTGGCATCCAGTTTGGTCCAGTCCTGGGCGTAGTAGCCGTGGTAAGCGTAATGGGGGAAGTCACCCTTGGTTCCGCCGCCGACCCAGCCGTGTATTTGCTCCAGCGGCGAGCTTATCCACAGCGCGTTAACGCCTAATGTTTTCAGGTAATCCAGTTTGCTGGTCAGGCCCTGCAGGTCACCGCCGTGGAAGGTGCCAATTTCCTGCATGCCGTCTTTGTGGCGCCCGTAGCTGTTGTCGTTCGCCGGATTGCCGTTGACAAAGCGATCGGTCAGGACGAAATAGACGGTGGCGTTATGCCAGTTGAACGGGGCGTCGGCGGCGGTTTTTGCCTGCTCGAGCAGCAGTAAGCCGTTGCTGTTGTGCGCCGGTTGCAGGGTGATTTTGCCGCCGCTGACCGTGGCGATGTTGCCGCTGTAGAAATCACGGACCTGGCTGCCTTCGGCAAAGGTTTTGCTGACGTCCAGCGTCAGCGGCTTGCCGTCCCATTTCGGGCACTGGCGCAGCGGCGTGGCCGACGCCGTCACCGGCTCTTTTTCCTCCAGCGAGATCATCAACGTCGGCGTACCGGAACGGGTATCCACCGCCAGAGTGTACAGACCTTCGCGGAAAACCCGCCACTGTGCAGGGGTACCGTGGCAGGGTTCCATCGACAGCATCTGGTTGAGTTTTATGGCTCCGGCGGGCTGCCAGCACTGTTGGTCAAAATTAATGTGTAAAGGACGTGTACCCTTCGCCACCTCATTTTGACTGATAAATCGGCCGCTGCCTTCTTCAGTGAAGGCAGGAAAATCAGTGGTGGTCCAGGCGGCGAACGCCATCCCAGGCAACAACAGCGACGCAAGCGCAGCGAGTTTCATTCCGGAGTCCTGTGAGCGGTTTTTACCTAGTGTGCCCGGCAAATTCAGGGATGAACTCATCCCGCCGAGGCTTTTGCAGGGATGACGAAAAGGGGTGAGTGACAGAGGTCAAAAAATAGACAAAAAATGAGACGGCGCTAGCATTTTTGCACCCTCGTAACGGCACCGAAACCGATTTCAGATGACAGCATTTAGGAATTGGACTATTTCTGTTAGTGCTCTCACTGGGTATTTTTGATACTATTCGCGACTCAATTAACGTTTTTTTGCGTAAAACAAGGTGTTGGAATGATTAAATCCGACCAGGAGATCTAATGATATCGATTCCCATGCGACGATATGGGGCGGCGATACTCATGTTACTTACCTGCATATTTTCAGGTAGTGTGTTGGCAACAACCCACACGGCAACAACGAGTCATAAAGCCTCAAAAGTTACAAAAAGTAGTCAAGTTAAGGTAAGCAGTAAACAAGAGTATTCTCGCAATAGTGTAAAGAGCAGTTCACTTCCTGATTTGCGAAAATACCCTTCCGGGACACCAAGGAAAAAAGCGTTTCTCCGGACAGTAATGCCTTATATTACTAAACAAAATCAGGTGATTACCGCCGATCGCAACTGGCTTGTTACTAAGCAGTACGACTCGCGCTGGTCACCGACAGAGCGTACACGTCTGAAGGACATTGCGTCACGCTATAAAGTGAAATGGTCCGGTAATACCCGACACATTCCATGGAACACGCTGATGGACCGCGTTGATATCATTCCAAACAGTATGGTCGCGACGATGGCGGCAGCGGAAAGCGGTTGGGGCACGTCCAAACTGGCGCGTGTGAACAACAACCTGTTTGGTATGAAATGTGGCGGCGGTAATTGCCAGGGTGCCATGAAAGGCTATTCGCAGTTTGATTCTGTAGAGCAGTCGGTTCAGGCGTATGTGACTAACCTGAACACGCACCCGGCTTACAAATCCTTCCGCAAATCCCGCGCGCAGCTGCGTAAAACGGATCAGGAAGTGACGGCCAGCACCATGATTCATAAGCTGAAGGGCTATTCGACCAAAGGGTCGAGCTACAACAACTATCTCTTCGCGATGTATCAGGACAATCAGCGCTTAATTGCTGCTCATATGTAATTGAAAATGCCCGGTGCGCAAGCCCGGGCATTTTTCTTTCTGCACTTTTCCCTGCGTCTGTCTCTGCTACATGCCCTACATCATCACTTCACTGTGCCGGTCCCGGTACTCCTTCGGCGTGACGTCGTACTCTTTCTTAAACACCGAATAGAAATATTGCAGCGACGGATAGCCGCACATCTGTGAGATTTCGTTAATCGACAGCGTGGTGGAGACCAGCAGGCTGCGGGCCTTCTCTAACTTCTCGCTATGAATGATGGTGTGAATGGTATCGCCCACCTCCTCTTTGAAGCGCTTCTCGAGGTTGGAGCGGGAGATGCCGACGGCATCCAGCACCTGTTCGACCTTAATGCCTTTGCAGGCGTTATTGCGGATGTAGTGCATCGCCTGAATGACCGAGGGATCGCTCAGCGAGCGGTAGTCCGTTGAGCGGCGCTCGACGACACGCATAGGCGCAACCAGCCGACGCTGCAGCGGCAGCGGCTCATTATCCAGCAGACGATGCAGCAGCTTTGCCGCCTGGTAGCCCATCTGGCGGGTTCCCTGGGCCACCGAGGAGAGCGCGACGCGCGACAGGTAGCGGGTCAGCTCTTCGTTATCAATCCCAATGACGCACAGCTTCTCCGGCACCGGAATATGCAGCAGTTCGCAGGCCTGTAACACATGGCGGGCGCGGGCGTCGGTCACCGCGATAATGCCGGTTTGCGGAGGCAGCGTCTGTAGCCAGTCGGCCAGGCGATTCTGGGCGTGCTGCCAGTTCTCCGGCGCGGTCTCCAGTCCCTGATAGACCACGCCGCGATATTTCTCTTTCGCGACCAACTGACAGAACGCATGCTCGCGCTCCACCGCCCAGCGCTTGCCGCTGGAGGTCGGCAGGCCGTAGAAGGCGAAACGCTGCACGCCTTTTTCTTTCAAATGCAGAAAGGCGCTCTCAACCAGCGCGGCGTTATCCGTCGCGATATAGTGCACCGGAGGATAGTCGTCGGGATGGTGGTAGGAGCCGCCCACGCCGATAATCGGCACCTCGACCCCCGCGAGCAGTTTTTCAATTTCCGGGTCGTCATAATCGGCAATGACGCCGTCACCCAACCACTCCCTGATATTCTCAATTCGCGCCCGAAAATCCTCTTCAATGAAGATGTCCCATTCCTGTTGCGATGCCTGTAAATATTCACCAACCCCTTCGACAACCTGCCGGTCATAGGCTTTGTTGGCATTGAACAGCAGCGTAATACGGTGGCGCTTTGCAAACATAGTGTTGTTCCCTGGTCTTTCTGACTGGCCATACAATACCGGCCAATGCCCGAATCATGACAAGCGTCTTATGCGCAAATCTGGCGGTAGCGCAAATAATTCGGGCATTATTTTCTTAACGGACCTACCCGCGACGTTTGGTGGCTGAATCCATCCATACCGCCAGCAGCAAAATGGCGCCTTTGACGATGTACTGCCAGAAGGTCGCGACGTCCATCATGCTCATGCCGTTATCCAGCGCCGACATAATAAAGGCCCCCATGACCGCTCCTGCGACGCTCCCCACGCCGCCGGCCAGGCTGGTACCGCCGATAACGCAGGCGGCGATGGCATCCAGCTCGGCAATGTTCCCGGCGGAAGGCGAACCGGCTCCCAGACGCGAGCTCAGAATCAGGCCGGCGATCGCCACCATCAGGCCATTGATAGCAAAGACCGCCAGTTTGGTGCGCTCGACGCTGATGCCGGACAGACGCGCGGCTTCCAGATTACCGCCAATGGCGTAGATCCGGCGGCCAAACGCGGTGCGGGTCGCCATAAACATGCCTGCCAGCAGCAGAGCCGCCAGAATCAGCACCGGCGTCGGCACGCCGCGATAATCGTTTAATAACCAGATGGCGCCTAACACGATAACTGCGGTAATGCTCTGACGCGCCACCGTAGAGGTGGGAGCCGGCGTGGTTAATCCCAACGACTGGCGACGCAGGCGACCGCGCCACTGCCAGACGATAAAGGCCGCCATGCCCATCACCCCGATGCCGAAGCCCAGGCCATCGGGCAGATAGCTTTGGCCAATTTGCGACATCGCCGGGCTGGTGGGGGAGACGGTGGTGCCGTTGGTAATGCCGATGAGAATACCGCGGAACGCCAGCATCCCGGCGAGGGTCACGATAAACGACGGGACTTTGCGATAGGCAACCCACCAACCGTTCCAGGCACCAAGCAGCAGCCCCATGACCAGTGTGACCACGATGGTCAGCGGCAGCGGCCAGCCAAGCCAGACGTCAAAAATCGCCGCCGCACCGCCGAGCAAGCCCATCATCGAACCAACGGAGAGGTCGATCTCCGCGGAAATAATCACGAAGACCATGCCGACCGCCAGAATCCCGGTGATCGCCGTCTGTCGCAGCAGGTTGGAAATATTACGCGCGCTTAAATAGGCCCCCTCGGTGGCCCAGGTGAAGAACAGCATAATCACCACGATCGCGGCGAGCATGACGAAAACCTGCAGGTTCAGCCCCTTGAATCCAGGCAGGCCAGCAGGGGCGGGCGGGATAACTTTAATCTCAGACGACGTGTTTTTCGACATGGGGTTCGCTCCTCAGCGCGGCTTCCATCACCTGTTCCTGGGTCAGATCGTGGTTGACTAAATTGGCTTTCAGCTTGCCTTCATGCATCACCAGCACCCGATCGCTTAACCCCAGCACCTCGGGGAGTTCGGAAGAGATGACGATGACAGCGATACCCTGCTGCACCAGTTGATTAATCAGTTTGTAGATTTCGTATTTCGCGCCGATATCGATGCCGCGGGTTGGCTCATCGAGGATCAGAATGCGGGGATTCAGCAGCAGGCAACGGGCCAGAATCGCTTTCTGCTGATTGCCGCCGCTCAGACGACCGATGGCCAGCTCCGACGAGGAGGTTTTGATTTTCAGCCGCTGAATGGATTGCTGAATGCAGTGCTGCTCGGCGGCATCATCCAGGCTGCTCAGCGGGCCGGTAAACTGGTCTAGCGCCGCCAGGGTGATGTTCTTTCCGACCGCCATCACCGGGACGATGCCATCTTTTTTACGATCCTCCGGCACCATGGCGATACCGTGGGCGATAGCCTGCTGGCAGTGATGAATAGCAACCGGTTGTCCGTCGATGAAAATGTCCCCCTGCCAGCGCCCCGGCCAGACGCCAAACAGGCATTGCACGGCCTCGGTGCGCCCGGCACCGACCAGCCCGGCAATGCCGAGGATCTCGCCTTTATGCAGCGAGAAGGAGACATCGTTGACCCGCTTAATATGGCGATTCACCGGGTGCCATGCGGTTAAATGCTCGACGCGTAGAATTTCATCGCCGCGTTCGTGCGGTTCGTTGGGGTAGAGGGCGGTGAGTTCGCGGCCTACCATCATGGTGATCACGTCATCTTCATTCATGCCGCTGGCGTCGCGGGTGCCGATATGCTGACCGTCGCGAATGACGCAGATGGTGTCGGAGATGGCCTTCACCTCATTCAGCTTGTGGGAGATGTAAATACAGGCGATCCCATGATGCTGGAGATCGCGAATGATATTCAGCAGAATCGCCGTTTCCTGCTCGGTTAATGACGCCGTAGGCTCATCGAGAATTAATAAACGGACCTGCTTATTGAGCGCTTTAGCAATTTCAACCAACTGCTGCTGACCGAGGCCTAAATCGCCGACGCGGGTGTCGGGTGAAATGGCTAAATTAACCTGGGCCAGCAATTTCTGACAGCGCAGGGTCATGGTTTCATAATCGAGCAGGCCATGGCGGGATATTTCCGCACCAAGGAAAATATTCTCCAGCACGCTCAGGTGTTTTACCAGCGCGAGCTCCTGATGAATAATGGCAATGCCTTTGCGTTCAGTGTCACGAATATGATGGGGCGTGATGGTTTCACCGGCAAAAACGATCTCCCCTTGATAGCTGCCGTGAGGATAAATGCCGCACAAGACTTTCATCAGGGTGGATTTGCCCGAGCCATTTTCACCACATAATGAGACAATTTCCCCGGCACTGAGCCGCAGGCTGATATTATCCAGCGCTTTGACGGTGCCGAAGGATTTGGTGATGTTTTTCATTTCGAGTAACCAGGTCATAGATGCTCCGCATAAGCGATATCCGGCTGGACAGAAATAGCGCCCCGGCAGGGGCGCCAAAAATTATAATTCGCTCTTTTTGTGGAACCCGTCTTTGATCACCGTTTGTTCGATATTGTCTTTATTCACTTCAACCGGGGTTAACAGCCGGGCCGGGACATCTTTCAGCCCATTGTTCAGCGTGGTATCGGCTTTCGGTTGCTTATCGTTGCCTAACTCGACGGCGATCTCCGCCGCGGTGGTGGCCAGGGTGGTGATCGGTTTGTAGACGGTCATGGTCTGGGTTCCGGCAATAATACGTTTCACGCCGGCAAGGTCGGCATCCTGACCGGATATCGCCACTTTGCCTGCCAGGCCCTGGGCGCTTAATGCCTGAATGGCGCCGCCGGCGGTAGCGTCATTAGACGCGACAACAGCATCGATTTTGTTATTGTTGGCGGTGAGCGCATTTTCCATAATTTTCAGCGCATTTTCCGGCAGCCAGCCGTCGACCCACTGGTCGCCGACAATTTTAATCTTGCCTTCATCAATATACGGCTTGAGGACTTTCATCTGCCCGGCTCGGAACAGCTTGGCGTTGTTATCGACCGGAGAGCCGCCCATCAGGAAATAATTCCCCTGCGGGGTTTTATCAACCAGACTCTGGGCCTGCATTTCGCCAACTTTTTCGTTATCAAATGAAATATAGAAATCGATATCGGCGTTGTTGATCAGGCGGTCATAGGCCAGGACTTTAATCCCTTCCTGTTTCGCTTCTTTAATGACATTACTTAATACCTGACCGTTGTAGGGAATAATAACCAGAACATCGACGCCGCGATTTATCATATTTTCGATTTGCGACATTTGTGTTTCTTCATTACCATTGGCGGACTGCACAAATACTTTCGCACCTAATGATTCGGCTTTGTTGACAAAAATATCACGATCTTTCTGCCAGCGTTCAAGACGGAGATCGTCAATGGCCATACCAATCTTAACTTCTTTAGCCATACCCGCCATGCTGGTGAGCAGGAGTGAAGCACAGAGCGTGAGGCAAAGGTTCTTTATCTTCATAATAATAACGCCTTTTTTGTAGGGTGCAGGATAAGACGAACGGGGTAAAGAAACGGCCTGGTACTTAGTAGATTCTTAACAGCCAAAGGACCGCTGGCAATTATCTGTGCTTATTTTGCGGTTACGAAATTTCGTTTGTTTGCTGATTTATGACCACGATCTTATTTTTAAAAATGATGGTTTGCGCTATATCATTGATATGTCTCTGAAGGGAAAGTGGCGGTGTGGTTATTAATATCGCGTTATGGGATCTGGCGCACGTTTGTGGATTCTCTCAATGGTGGTGTGAAATAACGTAATTGAGGAAAGTAAAACAGCGATTCTATATTGAGGTCAGAGATATTACCCGCCGCATCCCTGAATATGGAGTTCATTATGCAGACCTATTTCGATCAACTCGATCGCGTTCGTTATGAAGGCCCGAAAACCACTAACCCGCTGGCATTCCGTCACTACAACCCGGACGAGCTGGTGTTGGGCAAACGTATGGAAGAGCATCTGCGGTTTGCCGCCTGCTACTGGCATACGTTCTGCTGGAACGGGGCCGATATGTTTGGCGTGGGCTCTTTTAACCGTCCGTGGCAGCAGCCGGGCGATGCGCTGGAAATGGCCAAACGTAAAGCCGATGTCGCCTTTGAGTTTTTCCACAAGCTGAACGTCCCCTATTACTGCTTCCACGATGTGGACGTCTCTCCGGAAGGCGCCTCGCTGAAAGAGTACCTGGAGAATTTCTCCCGGATGGTGGATGTGCTGGCGGCGAAGCAGGAACAAAGCGGCGTGAAGCTGCTGTGGGGCACAGCAAACTGCTTCACCAACCCGCGCTACGGTGCCGGGGCTGCGACTAATCCGGATCCGGAAGTCTTTAGCTGGGCGGCGACTCAGGTCGTGACCGCCATGGATGCGACCCACAAACTGGGCGGGGAAAACTATGTCCTGTGGGGCGGTCGTGAAGGTTACGAAACCCTGCTGAATACCGACCTGCGCCAGGAACGTGAGCAAATTGGCCGTTTCATGCAGCTGGTGGTTGAACACAAACATAAAATCGGTTTCCAGGGCACGCTGCTGATTGAACCTAAACCGCAGGAGCCAACCAAGCATCAGTACGATTACGATGCCTCTACCGTCTACGGCTTCCTCAAGCAGTTCGGCCTCGAAAAAGAGATCAAACTGAACATTGAAGCCAACCACGCGACCCTGGCCGGCCACTCGTTCCACCACGAAATTGCCACCGCCATTGCGCTGGGGCTGTTTGGGTCCGTCGATGCCAACCGCGGCGACCCGCAGCTGGGTTGGGACACCGACCAGTTCCCGAACAGCGTGGAAGAGAATGCGCTGGTGATGTATGAAATCCTCAAAGCGGGCGGTTTTACCACCGGCGGGCTGAACTTTGATGCCAAAGTGCGTCGCCAGAGCACCGACAAATACGATCTGTTCTATGGTCATATTGGGGCGATGGATACCATGGCACTGTCGCTGAAAGTGGCGGCGCGCATGATTGAAGAGGGAGAGCTGGATAAGCGCGTCGCGAAGCGCTACGCCGGCTGGAACGGCGATCTGGGCCAGCAAATCCTGTCCGGGAAAATGACCCTGACGGAGATCGCCCAGTACGCGGCGCAGCATAATCTGGCGCCGCAGCACCAGAGCGGCCATCAGGAGCAACTGGAGAATCTGGTTAACTATTATCTCTTTGATAAGTAATGATGACGCCCGGCACTGCCGGGCGTTGCAATAGCATGCATTCTCGCGCCACGCTTAGAGCCGATCCCATTAGGCTATTTTATTTGCCATTTTGGCCCTGGGCAGTGCTCACCATCCTCACGTACTGCGTGTACGCTCCGGTGGTTCCGCGCTGTCCGTGCCCAAACTGGCTGCAACATCTACGCCTACTGGGATAGGCTCTTAGCCGTGGCGCGCGATTAAGGAGAGTCCGTATGTACATCGGGATTGATTTAGGCACTTCGGGCGTGAAGGCCATTCTGCTCAATGAGCAGGGTGAGCTTCTGGCGTCGCACACCGCGCCCCTCAACGTATCGCGCCCACACCCGCTGTGGTCTGAACAAGACCCCGAGCAATGGTGGCAGGCGACAGACCACGCCATGCAGGCGTTGGGCGCACAGCACGCGCTGCGCGACGTCAAAGCCATCGGTATTGCCGGGCAGATGCACGGCGCCACGTTGCTGGATAAACAACAGCGGGTTCTGCGTCCGGCGATTTTGTGGAATGACGGGCGTAGCGGAGACGAGTGTGCCGAGCTGGAACAGGCCGTGGGGCGCTCGCGGCAGATTACCGGCAACCTGATGATGCCGGGTTTCACCGCGCCGAAATTACTCTGGGTTCAGCACCATGAGCCTGAGATCTTCCGTCAGGTCGATAAAGTCCTGCTGCCGAAAGATTATCTCCGTCTGCGGATGACCGGTGATTATGCCAGCGATATGTCAGATGCCGCCGGCACCCTGTGGATGGATGTCGAAAAACGCGACTGGAGCGATGAGATGCTCGCCGCCTGCGGCCTGAGCCGCGATAACATGCCCGCGCTGTTTGAGGGCTGTGAGGTGACGGGGACGCTGCGTGCCGAGGTCGCTCAGGCCTGGAATATGCCGCAGGCGCTGGTGGTGGCTGGCGGCGGCGATAACGCTGCCGGCGCGGTCGGCGTGGGGATGGCGGACGTGGGCCAGGCCATGCTCTCTTTGGGAACCTCCGGGGTCTATTTCGCGGTCAGCAACGGCTTTCTTAGCAAACCTGAAAGCGCGGTACACAGTTTTTGCCACGCCCTGCCGGGTCGCTGGCATTTGATGTCGGTGATGCTAAGCGCCGCTTCGTGCCTGGATTGGGCTGCAAAACTGACCGGTCTTGGCACCGTGTCTGCGCTGATCGCCGCGGCGGAATCGGCGAATGAGCATAGCGATGCGGTCTGGTTTTTACCCTATCTCTCCGGCGAGCGTACCCCGCACAACAACCCGCACGCCAAAGGCGTATTTTTCGGCCTGACTCATCAGCATGGCCCGGCGGAGCTGGCGCGCGCGGTGCTGGAAGGCGTGGGTTATGCGCTGGCGGACGGCATGGACGTGGTGCATGCCTGCGGCGTGAAACCGGAAAGTATCACCCTGATTGGCGGCGGGGCGCGCAGTCCCTGGTGGCGGCAGATGCTGGCGGATATCAGCGGTCAGCAGCTTGATTTCCGCACCGGCGGTGACGTCGGGCCAGCCCTTGGGGCCGCTCGTCTGGCGCAGCTGGCGCTGCATAAAGGCGTGGCGTTCTCAGACCTGCTGCCGCAATTGCCGCTGGAACAGGCGCACCGACCCGACGCCGAACGTTTTGCCCGTTATGCGCCGCGCCGGGAAACCTTCCGGCAGATTTATCAGCAGCTGTTGCCGCTGATGTCGTCATAAATCCGGGGGATTAGCTGACCAGACGTCGGGTATCCAGGCGCTGTAGCAGTATCGACAGCAGCAGGCTGCCCGACAACGCCGCACCAAACACCCACAAAATATCCAGCAGCGGCCAGCGGGTCAGCACCAGGCCGCTGGCCCGCAGCGCATGAATGAGCAGGGCATGAAAGCCGTAGATCCCCAGCGAATGACGGGCAATCAGCGTCAGGAAAGGGATCTGGCACTGGTTCAGCGTGTTTTTCACCAGCGTGAACAGGGCTATCGCGCAGATAAACACCGCCGGTCCACAGTATAAATACCAGGTATCGCCGAAGTCGCCCCGCCACGCCAGCTCGTGCAGAGTCCCGCGTGAAATCCCCCAGACAGCCGTGGCAACAAGCCCGGCGCACAGCAGCGTGAGCCATTTTTTCTCCGTCTCCATCATGCCTATTGCCCGGCCCAGCACGCCATACAGGACGTAGTAAAACGTATCGCCGTTGATGTAGAGGTTGAGCGGCAGCCATTCGATGCCGCCGGCTTTAACCGACACCATGTTGGGGTTCGCCAGCAGGCCGATGACCAGCATCAGGACCAGCAGCATTTTGGGCGCCACCTGTTTCACCTGCAGCAGCGGAGAGAGCAGGTAAATGACGATGATGGCGAAGAAAAACCACAGGTGATAGAACACCGGTTTTTGCAGCAGATTCTTCAGCGACAGCAGCACGTTGATGTGGGTGAACAAGGTGATGTAGAGCAGCGACAGCGCGCTATAGAACAGTACACACAGGACGATACGCAGGAAATGCCGCGGCTGGGCGCTGCGTTCACCGAAAAACAGATAACCTGACATCATGAAAAACAGCGGGACGCTGGCCCGGGACGCGGAGTTAAGCAGGTTGGCAATATCCCAGTCCAGCAGGTTAATCGTATGGGGATGGGTGATGTACCACGTGGTGCTGTGAATCATCACCACCATCAGGCATGCGATACCGCGCAAATGTGTAATCCAGCGTATTTTTTCCTGCATCAGTGCCTCAGTTGCTCCTGCTTAAAGAGAGTCTGACTTCCCTTATCGGAGGGTGTCGCAATGGAATATTCCGAGTTTCCCGCAATACTCTTGTCGGGATGTGGAGAGATTCGCACAATGGTCCGGTGATTTCACGTAGCCTGCAAGATAACAATTTGCTAACAAAACGGTTGGAAAAAATGGTGATGAAATATTTATTTTCTGGTCTGTTAGTGCTCCTGCTTGCGGGCTGCAGCCAGTCGCCAGCTCAGCCGGTGCAAAAAGCGCAGCGTGCGCGTATTACGCCGCAAATTACCCTTAATATGGAGCAACTGTGCAAGGATCAGGCGGCGAAACGCTATAGTACCGGAACCCGAATGGTGGACGTCAGCCGTTTCGAGCAGTTCCAGGGGAGCTACGAGCTCTCTGGCCTGACCTCGAAGAATGAGCACTTTATCTGTTCTTTTGACCCAGACGGGCAGTTTTTACATCTTTCTATGCGGTAAATCGGGCTCTGATGCCCCATGATGGCGCTAATTTCCGCAATTTTGTTTAAACAACACCGTTTCGTACTGTATATCTCGCATCCAGCGGGTATACTGATCCCTTCCTTTAAATCCACACGTATCCAGCACGAAATAATATGCAAAAGTTTGATACCAGGACCTTCCAGGGCCTGATCCTGACCTTACAGGATTACTGGGCTCGTCAGGGCTGCACCATTGTTCAACCACTGGACATGGAAGTCGGCGCCGGCACCTCTCACCCGATGACCTGCCTGCGTGCGCTGGGGCCAGAGCCGATGGCGACCGCCTATGTGCAGCCTTCCCGCCGTCCGACCGACGGTCGCTATGGCGAAAACCCGAACCGCTTACAGCACTATTACCAGTTCCAGGTGGTCATTAAGCCATCGCCGGACAACATTCAGGAGCTGTACCTTGGGTCTCTGAAAGAGCTGGGTATGGATCCGACCATTCACGATATTCGCTTCGTGGAAGACAACTGGGAAAACCCGACGCTGGGTGCCTGGGGTCTGGGTTGGGAAGTGTGGCTGAACGGCATGGAAGTGACGCAGTTCACTTACTTCCAACAGGTGGGTGGCCTGGAATGCAAACCGGTTACCGGTGAGATCACCTACGGTCTGGAACGTCTGGCAATGTACATTCAGGGCGTAGACAGCGTTTACGACCTGGTCTGGAGCGACGGCCCGCTGGGTAAAACCACCTACGGCGACGTGTTCCATCAGAACGAAGTCGAGCAATCGACCTACAACTTTGAATACGCGGATGTCGACTTCCTGTTCTCCTGCTTCGAGCAGTATGAGAAAGAAGCACAGCAGCTGCTGGCGCTGGAAAACCCGCTGCCGCTGCCTGCCTACGAGCGTATTCTGAAGGCCGCCCATAGCTTCAACCTGCTGGATGCACGTAAAGCCATTTCCGTCACCGAGCGTCAGCGCTATATCCTGCGCATTCGCACCCTGACCAAAGCAGTGGCGGAAGCTTACTACGCTTCCCGTGAAGCCCTCGGCTTCCCGATGTGCAACAAAAACAAATAAGAGGCGGCCATGTCTGATAAAACTTTCCTGGTGGAAATCGGCACCGAAGAGCTGCCACCAAAAGCCCTGCGCAGCCTGGCTGAATCCTTTGCTGCGAATGTTACCGCGGAACTGGATGCTGCTGGCCTCGCCCACGGCGCCGTTGAATGGTTTGCTGCACCGCGTCGTCTGGCGCTGAAAGTCGCTAACCTGGCGGCATCTCAGCCGGATCGCGAAGTCGAAAAACGCGGCCCGGCAGTCTCTGCGGCGTTTGATGCAGAAGGCAAACCGAGCAAAGCGGCCGAAGGCTGGGCGCGTGGCTGCGGGATCACCGTCGACCAGGCCGAGCGTCTGGCTACCGATAAAGGTGAATGGCTGCTGTATCGTGCGCATGTGACGGGCGAAAGCGCCGAAGCGCTGCTGCCAAACATGGTAGCAACCTCACTCGCGAAACTGCCGATCCCGAAACTGATGCGTTGGGGCGACTCTGACGTCCACTTCGTCCGTCCGGTCCACACCGTGACGCTGCTGCTGGGTGATAAAGTGATCCCGGCAACGATTCTGGGTATCGCTTCCGACCGCGTGATTCGTGGTCACCGCTTTATGGGCGAGCCGGAGTTCACCATCGACAATGCCGATCAGTATCCGCAGATTCTGCTGGAGCGCGGCAAAGTGGTGGCGGATTACGCAACGCGTAAAGCGATGATTAAAGCCGACGCAGAAGCTGCGGCGCAGAAGATTGGTGGTAAAGCCGATCTCAGCGAAAGCCTGCTGGAAGAGGTCACCTCGCTGGTCGAGTGGCCGGTAGTCCTGACAGCGAAATTCGAAGAAAAATTCCTCGCGGTACCGTCTGAAGCGCTGGTTTACACCATGAAAGGTGACCAGAAGTACTTCCCGGTGTATGCCGAGGACGGCAAACTGCTGCCGAACTTTATCTTCGTGGCTAACATCGAATCTAAAGACCCGCAGCAGATCATCTCCGGTAACGAGAAGGTGGTTCGTCCGCGCCTGGCGGATGCGGAGTTCTTCTTCAATACCGACCGTAAAAAGCGTCTGGAAGATCATCTGCCGCGTCTGCAGACCGTGCTGTTCCAGCAGCAGCTGGGCACGCTGCGCGACAAAACCGACCGTATTCAGGCCCTGGCGGGCTGGATTGCCGGTCAGATCGGCGCCGACGTTAACCACGCGACCCGTGCAGGCCTGCTGTCGAAGTGCGACCTGATGACCAATATGGTCTTCGAGTTCACCGATACTCAGGGCGTCATGGGGATGCACTACGCGCGCCATGATGGCGAAGCCGAAGACGTTGCCGTCGCGCTGAACGAGCAGTATCAGCCGCGCTTTGCCGGTGATGACCTGCCGTCCAACCCGGTAGCCTGTGCCGTGGCGATTGCCGACAAGATGGACACCCTGGCGGGTATCTTTGGCATCGGCCAGCATCCTAAAGGTGATAAAGACCCGTTTGCGCTGCGTCGTGCCGCGCTGGGCGTGCTGCGCATCATCGTCGAGAAGAACCTGAATCTGGATCTGCAGACGCTGACTGAAGAAGCGGTGCGTCTGTACGGCGACAAGCTGACCAACGCGAAGGTTGTCGATGATGTTATCGACTTCATGCTCGGTCGTTTCCGCGCCTGGTATCAGGATGAAGGCTACACCGTTGACACCATTCAGGCGGTACTGGCGCGTCGTCCGACCCGTCCGGCAGATTTCGATGCCCGCATGAAGGCGGTATCGCACTTCCGTACTCTGGAAGCGTCGTCTGCACTGGCCGCGGCCAACAAGCGTGTTTCCAACATCCTGGCGAAGTCCGACGAAGTTCTGAACGACATCGTTCACGCCTCGGTGCTGAAGGAAGATGCTGAGATGAACCTCGCCAGAAACCTGGTCGTACTGCGCGATAAGCTGCAGCCGTACTTTGCCGAAGGTCGTTATCAGGAAGCGCTGATCGAGCTGGCCGCCCTGCGTGAGCCGGTGGATGAGTTCTTTGAGAACGTGATGGTGAATGCCGAAGATAAAGACGTGCGTATCAACCGTCTGACGCTGCTGTCGAAGCTTCGCGAGCTGTTCCTGCAGGTTGCGGATATCTCTCTGCTGCAGTAACGGTTGCGTCTGCAAAACAAAAAACCTGCCCGATGGCAGGTTTTTTTATGCGCTAAGCGATGGATTAGCTCATCTACGGGCCGTTCGGCCCTTCTGATTTATTGCAGAGTCCCTGCAGTCAGGTTCTCTTTATCAAACGCGTGGCTGACGTTGATACGATTCTGATGCACTGAGGTATCAATGTTCGAACCGGCTTCCGGCTGTGCAGGCTGACGCTCTGCGGCCATCACGCCAGAGGAGAGTGAAGCAGCCAGCAACAGGGCGGTGATCACGCTGATATTTTTCATTCTGTATTCCTTCTTCATCGTGTTGTCGTTGTCGCCTGTCTGGTTCACGTCCGGCGGCCCGGCAAAAACGGGGACGACTTATTTGGTCAGTTCGGCAGTCATATGCACGCGGTTGTTAAACTGGGCGCTGGTGATTTTGTATGACGCACCCTGTTCGGCTGCCTGAGCGGCAATTTTCGCTTCTGCGCGGTCCAGCGTGGAGGCGGTGGTGCTGATACTCTGGGCAAACGCACCGAAAGACATCAGGGAGAGAGCGGAAACTACAGCTAAAGTTTTGATAGATTTCATGGTCATATTCCTTAAGTGGTTTTGTGTGTTAGAGCGCGTTGTTGCTCTGATGTGATAAATAATAGGACCATTGACGACTGATTAAAATCAGAACAATTTGCTCATCTCTGTCAAAAAATTAGAATGAAAATTGAGCGATAAAAATTAAGCGATATCGACAGTGTTTTGCATCTGCTAGCGGGGAGAGTCGATTAGCCTGATCACGGTTGTTGGAAAATTAACCTTGTCATAAGGGCGGGGGTATGGCTATTCTATGCCCCGACGAATCCCTCGTCTCACTGAGAGCACACTGAAATGGACAAACACGCCTGCTGAATTCGGATCCTTGCTAGCGCACTGCGTCAGCAGGGGATGTATTGATTTCATTCAGGAGTGCTTATGGCCCATTGTGCCCAATCCCCCTCTTTTATTTTGCATCAGGTCACCTGTCAGTTTGCGACGGGAGAAATGCTTTTTGGTCCGCTGAATATCGCGCTGGAGAGTTCACTCTGCGGTCTGGTCGGGCGAAATGGCGTCGGGAAAACCCGGCTGCTGCGCCTGCTGGCGGGCATAGATTCTCCCTCTGGTGGACATATCGAACGCGGTACCTCACTGGCCTATGTTGCCCAACAGCCGGCTATCACCTCCAGCACATCGCTGGCTGCCCTGTTGGGCTATGAGTCCATATTTTCTGCTTTGCGGCGGCTTGAGTGCGGTGAAGGGCTGCCTGATGACGTCGATAGCCTGGAAGGTTTCTGGGATCTACGCGATCGCCTGAGTACGGCGTTTGAAGCTGCTGATCTGCCAGCGTTTTCCCCCGATCGACTCGCATCTTCACTGAGCGGCGGGGAGCGGGTGAAAGCGTTGCTGTGCGGGGCCTTTCTGTCAGGCGCGGACTATTTATTGCTGGACGAGCCAACTAACCATCTGGACAGACAAGGACGCGATTGGTTGTATCAACAGCTTGAACGCTGGCCCGGAGGGGCGCTGATAGCGAGTCACGATCGTGCGCTGTTGGCTAACATGCCGCGCATACTTGAACTCACGCCCGGCGCGCTGCGCAGCTACGGAGGCAACTACGCCGATTATCAGCAGCAGCGTGATGTGGAGCAGCAGGCGGCACGTTCGGCATTGGAACATGCTGCAACCGAGCGCCGTCGTACGCGTATACGGATGCAAAAGGAACATGACGCCAGCCAGCGACGCTCTGCTCAGACACTGCGAGTGGTTGATACGCTGAATATCGCCTCCTTTGAGCGGGTGAAATACAAAGGGGCGGCGAAGGAGCGTCCGGGTACAGTGCATCGCCAGCACCGGGAACAAAATAGCGCACTAAACGCTGCGGTTGCTCAGGCGCGTGAGCGGGTTGAAGAAGAGGCGGCGGTGATGTTTACCTTGCCGGGGAGTCAGATTTCCGCCGGCAAACAGGTATTAGTCCTCGACGCTTTACAGCTGGCATTTTCTGACACTCTGCCGCTTGACTGGCGGCTTGACGGACCGCTGCGCGTGGCGTTGCGTGGCCCTAACGGTTGCGGGAAAACCACGCTTCTGAAAACGCTGATGGGTCTGGTGGCACCTTTATCCGGCGAGTGTCGGGTATCGGTGCATGCGGCCTGGCTGGATCAGAACTTGTCGCAGCTGGATTTGTCGCTGTCGGTCATGGCGCACCTTAATCTTGATGATACGCCGCTGGAGGCGGGCGCATTACGCAGCCGTCTTGCCCAACTGCAACTGGGGGCGGATAAAATTAATCTGCCGTTGTCGGCATTGAGCGGCGGCGAGCGATTAAAAGCCGCGCTGGCCTGTGTGCTGTGGCGGCGTGAAGCGGCGCAGCTTCTGTTGTTAGATGAGCCAACTAACCATCTTGATTTAGTGTCCACCCGGGCTATTGAGTCGGCATTAGCGGCGTTTCCTGGGGCGATGATTGTCGTGTCGCATGACGATGATTTTCTCCAGGGATTGCGGCTGACCCACTCGCTGGAGTGGCGCATGGAAGGCTGGCATTTTTCAGCGCTGTGAAGACAAAAAAACCGCCCTCTGTGAAGACGGCGGTTGTTGATCTACAGATAAAAAAATCCCCGCCGTGAGGCAGGGATCTTGAATTCTGAGCTTAATTTAAGCTTACAGGCTGGTTACGTTACCAGCTGCCGGGCCTTTAGCGCCGCTTTCGATGGTGAAGGAAACTTTCTGACCTTCATCCAGAGATTTGTAGCCATCGTTCATGATAGCGGAGAAGTGTACGAACACGTCTTTAGAACCGTCATCAGGAGTGATGAAGCCGAAGCCTTTGTCAGCGTTGAACCATTTTACGATACCAGTCATTTTACCGGACATAGCGAAATACCTTTAAATAATAAATGAACCTTTCGGCGATAAGGTCTGGACTACAGATTTGAAGCTATAAAGGGAAAGTTCACTACCGGGGTATCTATGATAACCGCTCAAGGACTACTCTATACCAATGCTCTGTGGTCTGTACATCAAACCTGCGAGCATTAACTCATTTTTGCGTAGCGATAGCAAACCTTTTTTTCACACAAATAAAAACGGTCCCGTATCAGGACCGTAGTCAGACCCTCACTTCATTATAGAACTTTAGTCGAGAAGTTGCCTTGAAAGCTGAGGGTTTGCCTGAATCAGGCGCATTAATTTGAGCTCGGTGGAAGAGGGTTTCACCCGTCTTGATTCCCACTCCTGTACCATCGCCACGCTGACGCCCATGGCATTGGCAAAATCATCAATTTGCAGGCCGCTGCCTTGACGAAGCCGCTCAAACTCGCTGAATGCGGTCTGCTTCCTGGGCTGGGCGTTAGTCGGCGAAATATCTTTAAAAACAATTTGTTCCAGGCTGCTAAGCAGTTCAAACACGGGATCTTTATATTCCATTGAGAACTCCTTTTATCACACAGCAAAAGGGTAGATTTATTTAGCCTATTAAGAATAGTCAGAAAAAAGGCAAATAATGATCACGTGGGTGATTATGTGCATGCAGGCTATCGTTTGAGCGGCGATACGCAGAGGAAAACGGCAGGTAAGGTGATGATTAATCATCAGTCGATCGGCTATGGAAAATTTTTGTAAACGCTGATGAAAACGGTCAGGCCAGCGGCTTCCCGCTGGCCTGAGGATCAGGCTTTTTGCATGCTTTTTGCCTGGGTCTGAGGCGATGCCTGTTGCTGCTTGCTCATCTTATATTTCACCAGCAGCGCACCGGCAGATAAGAACGCCGGAATCGACAGCAGGGTGAAAATGGTCTCGAAGGAGAGCTGAGCCTGCATCAGGAACGCACCGCTGAAGGCACCAAGGATGCCGCCAAATCGGCCGATACCCAGCATCCATGCCACGCCGGTCGCCCGACCTTGGGTCGGATAAAATCCGGCGGCCAGGGCGGGCATTGAGGATTGCGCGCCGTTCATGATGCTGCCGGCAATAAACACCATCACCCCCATCAAGACCAGGCTGCTGGTAGAGAAGCCCACGAGGCAGACGAAAATACCGGTCAACAGCCAGCCCACAGCCACCACTTTATTGGGGTTTATCTTGTCCATCAGCGCGCCGAGGATCAGTACCCCGATACCGCCGCCCAGCGGGAACAACGCGGTGATGATTGATGCCTGGCTCATCGATGCGCCGGTTTCGCGAATCAGCAGCGGCAGCCAGCTGGTCAGTAAATAGAAGATGAGCAGCCCCATAAAGTAGGTCATGCACAGCATCACGGTCCCGACGATGTAGCGCGGCGAGAAAATCACCGCCAGCGCCGATTTCTCTTTCACCTGGTCGGCTTCATGCAGCGTAAAGTCAACCTGCTCCGGCAGCGGCGCGATACGCCGGAGAATCGCCGCAATACGTGGCGCTGGCTGGCGTTTGACGACCATATAGCGCGCCGACTCCGGCAATAAGAACACCAGCGCCACCGCCAGCAGCAGCGGCATGACGCCGCCGAGGATCAACACGCTTTGCCAGCCGTAATGGGGGATCATCCAGGCCGAGAGAAAGCCGCCCAGCGATGAACCCATCGGGAAGCCGACGAACATCAGGTTCACTAGCAACGCGCGACGGCGTTCAGGGGCATATTCGCTCAACAGCGTGGCCGCGTTAGGCATCGCGGCGCCAAGTCCCAGGCCGGTCAAAAAGCGCAGCAGCGCCAGCTGGTTGAGGCTGGTGGCGAAGGCGGTCAACAGACTAAAGCTGCCGAAAACCACAATCGACATGAGCAGGACTTTCTTGCGACCAATGCGGTCAGCCAGCGGGCCGGCGGTCAGCGCACCAACCGCCAGACCGACCAGCGCGGCGCTCATCACCGGGCCTAAGGCGGATTTCTCCACGCCCCATTCCTGCACCAGGTCAGAGGCAATAAAACCGATAATGGCGGTATCGAACCCGTCCAGCGCGACGGTGATAAAGCATAAGGCCAGAATCATCCACTGATATCTGGTAAACGGATGTTCATTAATAAAAGCCTGAATATCGATGGTTGTCTTATTCATACGGCATTCCTGGCAGCCAGAGCGGGGCAGGGTGATGACTCACTCCCTCGCTGTCGTTGAGATAATTTGTGCGATAATCGAACGAGTTGCCGTTAATCGCTCGTTTATCAAATCACCGAACGCCTACCCAGGCAACGCAGGCACGCCAGGAAGCGTGCGATTATCGTTCGCTTTCGCCGTCGGGCAGAAAGTGTGTTTTTTAAATATTAGTTAAATCATGAAGTTGTTGTTTTTTAGCGACCGATGAATGATGGCGGTAATTGTGATGGGCTTAACATACGCCAGCCTCTGGCGATAAAACGCCGGGAACCGTGCTTTTCCTGCGGAGATTGTCAGGAAAGAGTATCCTGCCGGGCCGACCTGGACTATCCTTGTCAGCGTCTGGCACGTGTGTGTCTGTGTGCGCTTTTTTTGGCTGAAAGGAGTAAAAAAATGGCGACAGGAAAGTCCTGCTCTCGCTGGTTTGCGGCTATTGCGGCCTTATTGATGGTGGTTAGCCTGAGTGGGTGTTTTGATAAAGAAGGCGATCAGCGCAAAGCGTTTATCGATTTCCTGCAAAATACGGCAATGCGTAGCGGCGAACGTCTGCCGACGCTGACTGCCGATCAGAAAAAACAGTTCGGTCCTTTTGTCTCCGATTACGCGGTGATTTACGGCTATTCACAGCAGGTAAGTCAGGCGATGGATGCAGGTCTGCGTCCGGTCGTAGATAGCGTGGGCGCGATTCGCGTTCCCCAGGATTATGTGACTCAGCGTGAACCGCTGCGCCAGGCAAACGGTGCGCTGGGCGTGCTGAGCCAGCAGCTGGAAAATGCAAAAATGCAGGCCGATGGCGCACATAGCGCGCTGAAGCAGGGTGACGATCTGAAGCCGGTCTTTGACCAGGTTTACAATAAAGTCGTGACCACTCCGGCCAATGCATTGCAGCCGCTGATCCCTGCCGCGCAGGTCTTCACGCAGCAGCTGGTACAGGTGGGTGATTTCATCGCTCAGCAAAATACTCAGGTGAGCTTCGTGGCGAACGGGATCCAGTTCCCGACGTCGCAGCAGGCCAGCCAGTACAACACCCTGATTGGCCCGCTGGCTGCCCAGCATCAGGCTTTCAACCAGGCGTGGACGGCGGCAGTTAACGCAACGCGTTAATCGGTTTGCCACCCCGGGTCTGGCTCTGAGGCCGACCCGGGAGACTGCCCGGCCGTATGCTGCCGGGTAGTATCAGCTTATCCCTTCACTTTACCTGCGGGTTAACGCAGTTTTTGTCCACCTGACCATTCAGCGCATCAATCAGGTTATCTACCGCACAGGCCGCCATGTTGTAGCGGGTCTCATGGGTAGCGGAACCGATATGCGGCAGCGCGACGACATTCGGCAGACTCAGCAACGGAGAGTCTTTCGCCAGCGGTTCCTGCTCGAAAACATCAAGCCCCGCCGCGTGGATTTCGCCTTGCTGTAATGCTGCGATCAGCGCCTGTTCATCAACGACCGGACCGCGTCCGGCATTAATAAAGATGGCGGAGGACTTCATTAGGGCAAATTTGTCGGCGTTGAACAGATGATGCGTTTCCGCGGTCAACGGCAGGATCAGGCAGACCACATCGGCTTCCTGCAGCAGCGTATCCAGATCGCAGTAACGCGCGTTGAAGCGCTCCTCCGCCTGTGGATGTCGGCTGCGGGCATTGTACAGAATCGGCATGCCGAAACCGGCGTGCGCCCGTTGTGCCAGCGCCATCCCAATGCGGCCCATGCCGACGATCCCCAGCGTTTTGTGGTGCACATCGGTGCCGAACCAATCCGGACCAATGCTTTTGGTCCACTCCCCGGCTTTCACGCGATTCGCCACTTCGACGACGCGACGCGACGTGCTTAACACCAGCGCCATCACCGTATCGGCCACCGTTTCGGTGAGCACGGTCGGCGTATGCATCAGAAGCACCTTACGCGCGTTCAGCGCCGCAACATCGAAGTTGTCGTAGCCGACGGAGATGGTTGAGGTAGCACGAAGCCTGGGCATTTTCTCCAGTAACGCGGCATCAACTTTTTCGCTCGATCCCAGCAGCCCTACCGCGTTGGCAAAGGCATCGGCGTGCTGCTGGATAGTGTCGTGGCTCAGATTCTTAACCTGAGTCACGGTAAAGTGTTTTTCCAGACGTTGTAGCAGGTCGTCGGGAAGCGTTTTGTAGAGAATAACGGACGGCTTCATGCGGATCTCCCTGGTGATAAAGGTCAGGCGTGTCGAGCGCCAAGCGGAAGTTTTTGATGATTAGCAGGCTTAACAATTAAAGTAAGCCATACCGAGACGAAAAGCGCCACCCCCATGAAAATGTATGAGGCGGACGGGCTGCCGGTGCTGCCGTTCAGGTAACCCACGAACCACGAGCCAAAGAACGAACCTAACGCACCCATGCTGTTAATCAGCGCCATCGCGCCGCCGGCGACGTTACGTGGTAGCATTTCCGGGATAATGGCGAAGAACGGGCCATAAGGGGCATACATCGCTGCACCGGCAATCACCAGCAGGGTATATGAAGCCCAGAAATGGTTGGCGCCGACCGCCCAGGAACCGATAAAGGCCAGCCCGCCAATCAGCAGCAGCGGCCAGACGAACAGTTTACGGTTTTGCATTTTATCGGACGCCCATGACACTACGATCATCGCGACAGTTGCGGCCAGGTACGGTACGGAAGAGAGCCAGCCCACTTCCACCATGCCCATATTGACACCGCCGCTGCGGATAATCGACGGCAGCCACAGGACGAAACCGTACACCCCGATGCTCCAGGCAAAATACTGCATGCACAGCAGAATAACGTTACGTGAACGGAAGGCTTCGCCGTAGTTACGCACGGCTTTGATGCCCTGCTGTTCGCTTTCCAGTTGCGCCTGCAGCGCCGCTTTTTCGCTTTCAGCAAGCCAGTTGACCTGTGACGGTTTGTCTTTTACCAGCACCCACCAGCAGAAGGCCCAAAGCACCGCTGGGACGCCTTCAATAATGAACATTTCACGCCAGCCGAAGGACTGAATCAGGTAGCCGGATACCACCGACATCCACAGTACCGTGACCGGGTTCCCCAGAATTAAGAAGGTATTGGCCCGCGAGCGTTCAGATTTGGTAAACCAGTTACTGATGTAAATCAGCATGGCCGGCATCACTGCCGCTTCGACGACGCCCAGAATAAAGCGGATAGCCGCCAGCGCCGGAATATTGTGTACCATGCCGGTCAGCGAGGCGCAGGCACCCCACAGAATCAGACAGATAAAAATCAGTTTGCGCACGCTGCGGCGCTCGGCGTAAATCGCCCCCGGGATCTGGAAGAAGAAATAGCCGAGGAAGAAAAGCGCCCCCAGGAGCGACGACACCCCTTTGGTAATGCCTAAATCTTCAGTAATGCCCGCTGCCGAAGCAAAACTGAAGTTTGCGCGGTCGAGGTACGCCAGGCTGTACGTGATAAACACGATAGGCATGATGTACCACCAACGTTTTGCTGCATTGGTTGAGCTGTTCATAGGCTTGCCTCTAAAGTTGAGGTTTATGATGCCGCCGCTGTATGTAGGGTACAGAAGAGGCTGTTATGGTTCGCCAGCCTGGGCTATTCGCCCAGCGCCTCGCGAGTCGGTAATCCTTCGCTATCGCCCTGGACCTGAATCGCCAGCGCGCCGATGCGGTTCCCGCGTTGCACCGCATGATGCAGCGCGTGACCTTCCAGCAGGGCGCTGATCACCCCGACGGCAAAACCATCGCCAGCGCCCACGGTATCAACCACGTTGTCGACGGTGACGGCGGCGACCGCCCCTTGCTCACCCGCGGCGGTTTTAAACCAGGCGCCGTCGGAGCCGGTTTTAATAATCACCGCCTGCACGCCGCGCGTCAGATAGAAATCTGCGATACCTTCCGGGGTCTGCTGGCCGGTGAGGATCATCCCTTCTTTCAGGCCCGGCAGAACCCAATCGGCCTGGAAGGCCAGCTGGTTAAGCTTCTCGACCATGTCGGCCTCACTCTTCCACAGCACCGGGCGCAGGTTAGGATCGAAAGAGATCGTTTTCCCCTGGGCTTTCATGGTGCTGGCCGCATGATCCAGCAGGGTATATGAGCTTTCTGACAGTGCCGCCGCCACGCCGCTGAGGTGCAGATGGCGGGCGCTGGCGAAGTAATCGGCGTGGAAATCATCCGTCGAGAGGTGGCTGGCGGCGGAGCCTTTACGGAAGTACTCCACAATGGGATCGGTTCCATTTTCGACTTTTGATTTCAGCTGGAAGCCGGTTGCGTAACGGCTGTCTTCGCTAACGCCGCGCGCATCAATGCCCTCTTTTGCCAGTGAACGCAGGACAAAACGGCCGAAGCTGTCCTTGCCGACGCGGCTGACCCAGCCCACTTTCAGCCCCAGACGAGCCAGACCGGTGGCGACGTTTAACTCCGCCCCTGCCACGCGTTTGATAAAGTGCTCGACGTCGGCCAGATCGCCGGTTTGCGTGGCGACAAACATGGCCATCGCTTCGCCAATGGTGATGACATCTAATGGGGTTTGCGTGTTCGAGCTTTCTATCACCTTGTTTTCCATGGCTTACTCCTCGCGTAGCAAATTGACGTAGCGGCGGGTCACGGCCGTCAGATCGTGGCCAACCAGCGGAAATTCGATACCGCGCGGGGCATCGGCGGGCAGGTTATCGAGCAGGGCCAGCCAGCGCGTCGGCGCTTCATCAGGGGGAACGGCGCGATAGTTTTCCAGGTGAGGTTCTGCGGCTTTGACATGGATATAGCTGACGGTGGGCGCCAGATGGCGGGCGGCCTCTTCGGGCGAATCGCCAACCCACAGCCAGTTCCCCATATCGAAGGTCAGGGTCACCGGCAGCTGTTTCACCCGGCAGGCGGACTGAAAGCGCAGCATCGGCGCCAGCTGGCCGCAGTCGGTCTGGTCGTTTTCCACCACCAGCGCCATGCCGCTCTCCTGCAAAGTGTGGCGCAGCGTTTCCAGATCCTGGTGATGGGTGAAGTGGCCCAGCGACAGTTTCAACCACAGGGCGTTGAGGGTTTGCGCCTCCTGCAGCAGCGCCGGCAGGCGCGGGTTGAGGGCGCCATTGGCTTCAAACAGGGCTTCCGGCGCGGAATAGCAGGCTAACAGGCTATGGCGCTCGATGTCCGCCGCCAGCGCGGGCAGCTGATTGAGCTCGTCCGCGCTGAATAATTCACGGCGGATTTCCACGCCGTCGGCGCCGGAGCCGGCGATAAACGGCAGTACGGCGGATTGCCCACCCAGTTCCTTAATGCGATCGTGACCATAGGCGGCAGTCACGACAATAATCTTTCTGGCCATCTGACAAACTCCCGGTAGCACTGTAGCGAATCTTTCTATAACGCTAGATGGTACCGGTTCCAAAGGAAAGCGAAGGATGTCTGATTTATGATCACCATCACGAAGGATGATTAGCGGGAGGTGGAGCCGCGCACGATCAGCTCGCCGGAAAATACCCGCTCGCAGACAGGATCGTTGCTGCCTTCAATACGCCGAACCACCTGTTCAACGGCGGCATAGCCAATCTGCCACGTGGGTTGTTTCAGGGTAGTGATGCCCACGCCAGCCAGCTCCGCCCACTCCAGCTCATCGAAACCGAGCAGGCCAATATCGCTGCCCCAAATCAGGTCGACCCGTTTGAGTGCGCGCGCAATCTGCAGCGTCAGCGCGCCGTTGGCGGAAATCAGCGCCTTGCGCATGCCGCGATGCCGGGAGTGGAACTGGCGCAGCACCGTATCCAGCATCGCGCCGTCGTTAAGCTGGACTTCGGCGTTCTCCGCGACGATGCCGGTGTGGCGCTGGATCGTGGCGCGAAACGCGCTCAGGCGCTCGCGGCGGGTGTTCACCGAACCCAGCGGTTCACTCAGGAACAGCAGGGCCTCGAAGCCTTTCTCTACCAGATGCTCTGTCGCCGTAGTCGCGGCCTGGGTGTTGTCCAGACCGACGACGTCACAGGCGAAATCAGGAATTTTGCGGTCGATAAGCACCATCGGCAGCGCCGACTGTTGCAGGCGATTCAGCCCCTCTTCACGCATCCCCACCGCATTGACGACGATACCTTCAACCTGATAGCTGCGCAGCAGGTCGAGATAGTGCAGCTCCTGGTCGAGCTGGTTGTTGGTATTACACACCAGCAGGGTAAAGCCTTTCTCCCGGCAGGCGGCTTCGATACCGCTGAGGACATTGACGGAGTAGGGGTTGGTGATGTCGGCGATAATCAGGCCAATAAGCCGGGTCCGGCCATGCTTCAGCCCGCGCGCCATCAGGCTGGGGTGATAGTTGAGTTCAGCAATTGCGGCTTCAATTCTGGCCAGCAGGTCATCGGAAAGCAGGTGTTTTTCGCCATTGAGATAGCGTGAAATACTGGTTTTTCCGGTCTTTGCGGCTTTCGCCACATCGCTAATAGTTGCTCGCGCCGCTTTCGCCATGATGGCATCCTTTGCTGAAATCTGGAGAACACCTTAGCGCGAAAATTGGCTATATCAAGCATTTTGCCCGGCAGGTGAGCGTTGCCGGGCGGAGGAAACCGCAATCGGTGCAATGACCGGCGGGATTACTGGAGCGGGCTGAGGGTGATTTCCACGCGACGGTTCTGCGCTTTGCCTTCTGCCGTACTGTTGCTGGCAATCGGGTTCGCCGGGCCCAGTCCGCTGGTGCGGATACGGTTTGCGGAAACGCCCTGGGTGATCAACGCGCTGGCGACGCTGTCGGCACGTTGCTGTGACAGACGCATATTCAGATCCTGACCGCCGGTGCTGTCGGTATAGCCCACGACGTTCACCGCGGTTTTTTCATACTCTTTCAGAACCATTGCCACGCCGGTCAGGGTGTTGGCGCCGGCAGGTTTCAGGTTGGCGCTGCTGCTGTCGAAAGTGACGTTATTCGGCATGTTCAGCACGATGTTATCGCCATTTCGCGTCACGCTGACCCCGGTTCCCTGCATTTTCTCGCGCAGTTTTGCTTCCTGCACATCCATGTAATAACCGATACCGCCGCCCAGCGCCGCCCCGGCTGCTGCGCCAATCAACGCACCTTTACCGCGATCTTTTTTCGACGAGGAGAGGGCGCCTACGCCCGCGCCGACCAGTGAGCCGATGCCGGCACCGATCCCGGATTTGCCCGCTTCGCGTTCGCCGGTGTACGGGTTAGTGGTACAGCCAGAAATGGCCAGGGTGCCGCTAACTACCGCCGCAATCATGAGTACGCTTTTTTTCATGTTATTTCCTTAATCCTTTTTATTCTTTGTCACAGCGCGCGTGACGGTTGATTATGACGCCCAAAAGCGTAGAAAATTCCCCGGATAACATCTCTTTTTGTAAATAACATTGAACGGTCGCGTAACAGACCGTCACCACACCTGCATTCGCTGACCAGGAGCCTGCTTTGCCAACCTCATCTGCAACCGAAACCATCTTAACCGCAGCCCACTGGGGGCCAATGCTGGTTGAAACGGATGGAGAAAATGTCCTCTCGTCTCGCGGCGCGCTGGAGACCTCTTTCGCCAACTCGCTGCAAACCGCCGTGCGCGAGCAAGTGCATAGCAAAACCCGCGTGCGCTATCCGATGGTACGGAAAGGTTTTCTGGACTCGCCGGAGCACCCGCAGGGTGTTCGTGGCCAGGATGAGTTTGTCCGGGTGAGCTGGCAGCAGGCGCTGGATCTTATCCATACCCAGCACCGACGGATCCGGGAAAGTTACGGGCCCGCATCGATTTTTGCCGGTTCCTACGGCTGGCGCTCTAACGGCGTCCTGCACAAAGCGGCGACGTTATTGCAACGCTATATGAGCCTGGCGGGGGGATACACCGGCCACCTGGGTGACTATTCCACCGGGGCGGCGCAGGCGATTATGCCGTATGTCGTGGGTGGCAATGAGGTGTATCAGCAGCAAACCAGCTGGCCGATGGTGCTGGAGCACAGCGATGTGGTGGTGCTGTGGAGCGCCAACCCGCTGAATACGCTAAAAATTGCCTGGAACGCTTCCGATGAGCAGGGGATCGAATGGTTTGACCGGCTGCGCAAAAGCGGCAAGCGGGTGATCTGTATCGATCCGATGCGATCGGAAACCGTGGATTTCTTCGGCCAGGACGGCGAGTGGATCGCGCCCCATATGGGCACGGACGTGGCGATGATGCTGGGGATCGCCCATACGCTGGTGGAAAACGGCTGGCAGGACACGGCGTTTCTTGCGCGCTACACCAGCGGCTATGACATTTTCGCCCGCTACCTGACCGGCGAGAGCGACGGCACACCGAAAAGTGCCGAGTGGGCCGCCGATATCTGCGGCGTTAGCGCAGCTAAGATCCGTGAACTGGCGGCGTTATTCCACGAAAATACCACCATGCTGATGTCCGGCTGGGGAATGCAGCGCCAGCAGTACGGTGAGCAAAAACACTGGATGCTGGTGACTCTCGCCGCGATGCTGGGGCAGATTGGTACCCCTGGCGGTGGCTTCGGGCTTTCTTACCATTTTTCCAATGGCGGCAACCCCACCCGACGGGCGGCGGTGCTGGCATCGATGCAGGGCAGCGTGGCGGGCGGCACTGACGCCGTTGATAAAATCCCGGTGGCGCGTATCGTCGAAGCGCTGGAAAACCCCGGCGCCGCGTATCAGCATAACGGGATGGACCGCCACTTCCCGGATATCCGTTTCGTCTGGTGGGCGGGCGGCGCCAACTTTACCCATCACCAGGATACCAACCGCCTGATCCAGGCGTGGCAGAAGCCGGAGCTTATCGTGATTTCCGAATGCTTCTGGACCGCCGCCGCTCGTCATGCCGATATCGTTTTGCCGGCGACTACCTCGTTTGAACGTCACGATCTGACGATGACCGGGGATTACAGCAACCAGCATCTGGTCCCGATGAAGCGCGTGGTGGCGCCGCGCGATGAGGCGCGGGATGATTTTGACGTCTTTGCCGATCTCAGCGAGCGGTGGGAAGCCGGGGGCCGTGAGCGCTTTACGGAAGGGAAAAGTGATCTACAGTGGCTGGAGAGTTTCTACCAGATTGCGGCGCAACGCGGGGCGAGCCAGCAGGTCACCCTGCCGCCGTTTGAGCAATTCTGGCAGGCTAACCAGCTGATAGAGATGCCGGAGAACCCGGAGAATGCGCGCTTTGCCCGCTTCGCCGACTTCCGCGCCGACCCGCAGGCCCATCCGTTGAAAACCGCCAGCGGAAAAATTGAGATCCACTCCCCGACGATTGCCGGTTTTGCCTATCCCGACTGTCCGCCACACCCGATGTGGCTGGCACCGGATGAGTGGCACGGTAACGCGCAGGCCGGGCAGCTGCAGGTTCTCTCGGCGCACCCGGCGCATCGTCTGCACAGCCAGCTTAACCACACATCGCTACGTGAACGTTACGCCGTTGCCGGCCGTGAACCGCTGACCATACACCCGCAGGATGCGCAGGCGCGCAATATTGCCGACGGTGATGTGGTGCGGGTCTGGAACGCGCGGGGCCAGGTGCTGGCCGGCGCGGTGGTGACCGACGGCATTCGTCCGGGCGTTATCTGCCTGCACGAAGGCGCCTGGCCTGATATTGACCCGCAGGCGGGCATCTGCAAAAACGGCGCGGTGAACATGCTGACCAAAGATATCCCGACCTCGCGGCTGGGCAACGGCTGCGCCGGAAATACGGCGCTGGCGTGGCTGGAGAAATATGATGGTCCCGCGCTGACGCTTACAGCGTTTGATCCGCCGGCCAATGCATAATCCAGGTCGGCTGTAAGGTATCATCCTGCCATGCGCAGTCTTCTATCCGGAAGCCTTGCGCATGGTAGAAATTCACCGCCTCAACGTTTTTCTGATACACCTCCAGACTTAGCCAGAGGTAATGCTGTTTGACCTCCTCCAGCAGCGCGCTGCCGATGCCCCGCCGAATGGCATCCGGGGCGACGAACAGCGCACCGATAAAGCGGGCTTCCATGACGCTGACAAACCCTTTGACCACGCCATGCTCTTCCCACACCCAGCTGCTGGCGGCGGGCAGATAGACATCGCGCACTACCGCGAGACTCTCATGCCAGTATGCTTCACGGATAAACGGATGCGCATGAATGGTGCTTTCCAGCCACAGGGTGAGCAGCGGAGCGGTATCGTTAGCGTCCCACTTGCGGATCATCATCGCCTCCCGGGTAGCAGAAGCAGCTCGTCACGTGATCGTTGACCAGACCGCAGGCCTGCATGAAGGAGTAGCAGATTGTGGAGCCGACAAACTTAAAGCCGCGTTTTTTCAGCGCCTTTGAGAGCGCATCGGAAGCTGGGGTCGTGGTCGGGATTTCCGCCAGGGTGGCGGCATGGGAAATTTGTGGCTGATTGTCGACGAAAGACCAGACAAAATCGTTGAAAGGCTCGCCACTTTGCTCCATTTCCAGGAAAGCGCGCGCGTTGCCAATAATAGCCTGAATTTTCCCACGATGACGAATAATACCGGCATCCAGCACCAGCCGTTCAATATCGGCGTTGTCCATGGCTGCGACGCGAACGGGGTCGAAATGATGAAAGGCCTGGCGATAATTTTCGCGTTTTTTCAGGACCGTTATCCACGACAGCCCGGCCTGCTGGCCCTCAAGGCAGATCATTTCAAACAGTTTATGGGCATCTCTTTGCGCAACGCCCCACTCGGTATCATGATAATCGATATAAAGCGGGTCCTGGCTTACCCATCCGCAACGTTGCATGTCTCTCTCCCTTTAGCAATAAAACTTACGCGTTCACCTTGACGGCTGAAAGATAAAGATAATAGTTAATACAGGGATACCACTCTCAAATATACCCGCCATTATTCAGGTTGCATGTGCATTGGCAGCATTCGCTCGTCCAGTCACATTATTCCGGGTATTCACGGGAAGCCGATCCCATAAAAACACAGCAATAATACTGGTTTGGCTCTTCTCTGGAGTCGCATTAATGATAATAAAGAAAAGCTATGGCATTCGGGGGCGCTTGCTTCCGGCGTGTGTGGCCGTCTGGGCCTCATTGGTTACTGGTGCGTATGCCTGGCAACAGGAATATATCGCTAACGATACTAAAAGTAATACCTCTGAGCGCTATACGTGGGATAGCGATCACCAACCACGTTATGAAGATATTCTGGCTGAGCGGATGAATGCCTCCGGCGATCTTCCCGGCATGGCATTGAATCAGGCCGTCGCACCGCCGGACAGCAGCCACGGGATGAGCGTGGGCTGGAATTTTGCCCTGGCCAACGGCGTGACCTCCGGGCCGGTGGCGAGCTTGCGTAGCGATGTGGTATCGACCCCGCCGGCGCGTCGGGCGACCGACAATCCATGGGTCAATACGCTCGGCTGGCGTATGGACTACCAGGAGCTGTGGGGCGTGCACCCGTGGGCGCAGGTGAGCTATAACCAACCGCTGTCGTCGGAACAGATTGGGCCAAACCGCGGGCAGGATGCCGCCTGGCGCGATGTGACCTTTGGGGCAGACATGTCGCTCAATTCACACCTTGCGGCATGGGCGGCATTATCCCAGGCGGAAAATCCGACGACGGGCGCAAATTATCTCTACGTGATGGGTGTCAGCGCTAACTTTTAGCGTTTTTGTAGCATCCTGGAAACGTAGTTGTTACCTAAAAAATACAGTAATGGCGCAGGGTTGTAAGATAGTAAACACTAACATATTGCCGATGTTTTCATGCGCCATCGCTTTTCCAATGTCATTCATTCCTGCCTGCATGCATTTCATTCCATGCTGATGGCATTTCATGCCTTTTTTAACCTGGCGGTCAGGGGACTTCGCTATTGTGGCGGCAGTTAATTCTTCAGGATATCTGCTATGAACGCTGCAAACAGTCAATATACCCGCTGGCTTACGCTAGCCGGCACGATCGTTACACAATTCGCGCTGGGATCGGTTTATACATGGAGTTTGTTCAACAGTTCCCTTTCCGCAAAACTGGATGAACCGGTCAGCCAGGTGGCTTTCTCCTTCGGTCTGTTAAGTCTCGGTCTGGCGCTATCCTCTTCCGTTGCCGGTAAATTACAGGAACGTTTTGGCGTCAAACGCGTCACGATGGCGTCCGGGATTTTGCTGGGCCTCGGCTTTTTCCTCACCGCCCACTCCAACAGCCTGTTAATGCTGTGGCTGAGCGCGGGTCTGCTGGTGGGTCTGGCGGACGGCGCGGGCTACCTGCTGACGCTCTCCAACTGCGTGAAATGGTTCCCGGAACGTAAGGGGCTGATTTCTGCCTTCTCCATTGGTTCTTACGGTCTCGGCAGCCTTGGCTTTAAGTTTATTGATACCCATCTGCTGGCTACCGTCGGGCTGGAGAAAACCTTCATTATCTGGGGTGCCATCGTCCTGGTGATGATTGTCTTCGGTGCGACATTAATGAAAGATGCGCCAGAACATACCGCGACTTCCCACAACGGCGTGGTGGAAAATGACTTCACGCTGGCTGAGTCGATGCGTAAACCGCAGTACTGGATGTTAGCTGTGATGTTCCTGACCGCCTGCATGAGTGGTCTGTATGTGATTGGCGTGGCGAAAGATATCGCTCAGGGGATGGTACATCTGGATGTCGCAACGGCGGCGAATGCGGTCACCGTTATCTCTATCGCTAACCTGAGCGGACGTCTGGTGCTGGGCATCCTGTCGGATAAAATCTCCCGCATCCGCGTGATTACGATTGGTCAGGTGGTATCCCTGATTGGGATGGCGGCGCTGCTGTTCGCTCCGTTGAACGCGATGACCTTCTTTGCCGCTATCGCCTGTGTGGCCTTCAACTTCGGCGGCACCATTACCGTGTTCCCATCGTTGATTAGCGAATTCTTCGGTCTGAACAACCTGGCGAAAAACTACGGTGTGATTTACCTCGGCTTCGGTATCGGCAGTATCTGCGGGTCGCTGATTGCCTCGCTGTTCGGCGGGTTCTATGTCACCTTCTGCGTTATATTCGCGCTACTGATTATTTCGCTGGCGCTGTCCACCACCATTCGCCAACCGAAAGGCGAGGTTTATAGCGAAGCGCACGCCTGAAGGCACGGCCATCCCGGCTTGAAGCGCTAGCCTCCTAAGCAAATTGTGCCAGTCCAACCAAATGTTTTGTAAATGTTTGGTTGGATCACATTCCCTCCCGGTACTTTTTCCTCTCTCTGTGGTCTACTTAGCGCGCTTTAAAGAGGTTTCTTATACTCTCCGTCCTTCAAATGACCTTATTGTTGACTGCGCTCGCATGTTTCAGTCACTGACTTAAGTCAGTTCCGGAGGATTCGCGAGCCCGTCGCCGCAAGGCATCTCGAATGGGTTTGAGTAGTTAAACAACCTGAACGCACCCCATTAACCTGCCCACTTATATTGCGTAAGCAAGGCGGTTTTATCTCTTCTTTTTCCAGGTTTCATGCATGAAATATATTAGAACGATGACACAGCAGAAGCTCAGTTTTTGGCTGGCGCTGTACATCGGCTGGTTTATGAACGTCGCTGTGCTTTACCGTCGGCTTGATGGTTATGCGCAGGAGTTTACCCTCTGGAAAGGGCTTTCCGGGATTGTGGAATTGGTTGCAACCGTACTGGTGACGTTTTTCCTGCTGCGTCTGCTGTCGCTGCTGGGCAGACGTGTCTGGCGAATATTAGCCACACTGGTCGTGATTTTCTCTGCCGCCGCCAGCTATTACATGACCTTCCTGAACGTGGTCATTGGTTACGGCATTATTGCGTCGGTCATGACGACAGATATCGACCTTTCTCAGGAAGTGGTGGGCTGGTATCTGATTCTATGGATGGTGCTGGTCAGCGCGCCTCCGCTCCTGCTGATCTGGAATAACCGCTGTCGCCATACGCTGCTGCGGCAAATTCGCACGCCGGGCCAGCGGCTGAAAAATATTACTATCGTGGTGCTGGCCGGGTTAATGGTCTGGGGCCCGATTCGCCTGCTGGAAGTGCGGCAGAAGAACGTTGAGCGCAGTTCCGAGGTTGATATGCCAAGCTACGGCGGGGTCATTGCCAACTCGTATCTGCCGTCGAACTGGCTTTCTGCACTGGGGCTGTATGCCTGGGCGCAGGTGGATGAATCCTCCGACAACAAGTCGTTAATCAATCCGGCAAAAAAATTCACCTATGTGGCCCCAGAAGGGCTGGATGATACCTACGTGGTGTTCATTATCGGCGAGACGACCCGCTGGGATCATATGGGGATTTTAGGCTACAACCGGGATACCACCCCGAAGCTGGCGCAGGAGAAAAACCTGGTCGCCTTCCGCGGTTATTCCTGTGATACGGCCACCAAACTCTCTCTGCGCTGCATGTTCGTGCGGGAAGGCGGGGCGGATGATAACCCACAGCGGACGCTGAAAGAGCAAAACGTGTTCTCGGTTCTGCATCAGATGGGCTTTAGCGGCGATCTGTACGCGATGCAGAGCGAGATGTGGTTCTACAGTAATACCATGGTGAACAATATTGCCTATCGCGAGCAGATTGGCGCCGAGCCGCGTAACCGTGGCAAGAGCGTGGATGACATGCTGCTGGTGGATGAGGTTCAGCGCTCGCTGGCGAAGAATACCCGTGGTAAGCATCTGATTATTCTGCACACGAAAGGGTCGCACTTTAACTACACCCAGCGTTATCCGCGCAGTTTTGCCAAATGGCAGCCGGAGTGCGTGGGCGTGGATAACAAATGCTCCAAGGCCGAGCTGATTAACTCGTACGATAATACCGTGACCTATGTCGATCACTTTATCGTGAGCGTGCTGGATCAGCTGCGGGATAAGAAGGCGATTGTGTTCTATGCCGCCGATCACGGTGAGTCGATCAACGAGCGCGAGCACCTGCATGGTACGCCGCGTAAGATGGCGCCGCCGGAGCAGTTCCGCGTGCCGATGATGGTATGGATGTCGGATAAGTATCTGGAATCACCTGACCATGCAGCCTCTTTCGCCCACCTTAAAGAGCAAGCGGCGATGAAGGTACCGCGTCGTCATGTGGAGCTGTATGACACCATTATGGGATGCCTTGGTTATACTTCGCCGGACGGCGGGATTAACCAGCATAACAACTGGTGCCACGTTCCTGATGCCTCTGCGGCACCGAAGAAATAGCCGGGTGGCGAGTTTCTCGCCGCTTGAGTGATTTTTTCATAATAAGCCATTGACGGGTGTGTATCTCAGCAGTAAGATGCGCCCCGCATTCGGTGATTGGCGCAGCCTGGTAGCGCACTTCGTTCGGGACGAAGGGGTCGGAGGTTCGAATCCTCTATCACCGACCAAATTTAAAAGCCTGCTCAACGAGCAGGCTTTTTTGCATCTGTAGCCGACAAGGATGAGAACCTCCGGGGGCAAGAGGTTCGACCCGAGCGCAGCGAGGGAACGTTGCTTCAGCAACGGCCCGTAGGGTGAGCCACAACGTGGCGAATCATCCTCTATCACCGACCAAATTTAAAAGCCTGCTCAACGAGCAGGCTTTTTTGCATCTGTAGCCGACAAGGATGAGAACCTCCGGGGGCAAGAGGTTCGACCCGAGCGCAGCGAGGGAACGTTGCTTCAGAAACGGCCCGTAGGGTGAGCCACAACGTGGCGAATCATCCTCTATCACCGACCAAATTTAAAAGCCTGCTCAACGAGCGGGCTTTTTTGCATCTGTAGCCGACAAGGATGAGAACCTCCGGGGGCAAGAAGTTCGACCCGAGCGCAGCGAGGGAACGTTGCTTCAGCAACGGCCCGTAGGGTGAGCCACAACGTGGCGAATCATCCTCTATCACCGACCAAATTTAAAAGCCTGCTCAACGAGCAGGCTTTTTTGCATCTGTAGCCTGACACCAGCATCTGGCTTCGGCACGCTCCCGGTAGCCCGGCCGAGCAGCGCGACGCCGGGACTGCCTCACAGCCCGTTAACCAAAGTTACCAAAAAACCATTAATCCCCGTTTTCAAGCGCCTGTTAACCATTTTGTGACATCTTCCATTGTATTTTTTTATCTCTGGTTAGTTCTTATTTCGCGAAGCTTATGGATAACTTCAGCATTTTCCGCTGTGCGTTTTAACGTTCGCGCTATTAATCGCTCACATATTGGCCACATCGCAATAAATTTTCACCATTTACCAGAATTGCTTATCACTAGATGTTGCAAGGTATTAAGACGGTTGTGCTGCCAAATTGCCGGTAGCATAAATTTCTCTGCTGAAAATGCCGGCATGAAGTTTTTTTAATCTTTGCCTGCGGATTCTCACCCCGGATGTAAAACCAGGTTGGCTGTATTGACGTTTACGCATTCTGTTGACAGATTGTAGGGCATGAGGGGCATTTCATGGAGAATCCGCACTGCAACTCAGTCGTTTTTGTGAAAGGAATCCCCATCTCTCTCTACGCCTTCGGGCACCACCGACCGGACCGGGTATATTCTAAATAGTTCGAGCTGCGGGAACGCGGCAAGCTTGAGAATCTCCAGACGCACAGATAATGATGTGATTGAGGTTAGCAAGCGTAGCCAACGCATTCGTAGCCCGAAATATGACGAATAAAAATAAATAAAGGCCTGGCGGATATATGCAAAACAACATCATCACATTTGGAGCAGAAGAATGAGTATTTCCTTGAAAAAGTCAGGGATGCTGAAGCTTGGTCTGAGCCTGGTCGCCCTGACTGTTGCCGCAAGCGTTCAGGCGAAAACCCTGGTTTATTGTTCTGAAGGTTCGCCGGAAGGATTTAACCCACAGCTTTTCACCTCTGGTACCACCTATGACGCCAGCTCGGTGCCAATCTACAACCGCCTGGTCGAATTCAAAACCGGTACCACCGAAGTTATTCCTGGCCTGGCCGAAAAGTGGGAAGTCAGCGCTGACGGAAAAACCTATACCTTCCACCTGCGTCAGGGCGTGAAGTGGCAGGACAACAAAGACTTTAAACCGACCCGTGACCTGAACGCCGATGACATCGTGTTCTCGTTCGATCGCCAGAAAAATGCCCAAAACCCGTACCATAAAGTATCTGGCGGTAGCTACGAATACTTCGAAGGCATGGGCCTGCCGGACCTGATTAGCGAAGTGAAGAAGGTGGATGATAAGACCGTCCAGTTCGTTCTGACTCGCCCGGAAGCGCCGTTCCTCGCAGACCTGGCGATGGACTTCGCCTCTATTCTGTCCAAAGAATATGCTGACAACATGCTGAAAGCCGGCACGCCGGAAAAAGTGGATCTGAACCCAATCGGTACCGGTCCGTTCCAGCTGCTGCAGTACCAGAAAGACTCCCGTATTCTCTATAAAGCCTTCCCGGGCTACTGGGGCACCAAGCCGCAGATCGATCGTCTGGTCTTCTCTATCACGCCTGATGCTTCCGTGCGCTACGCCAAACTGCAGAAAAATGAGTGCCAGGTGATGCCGTACCCGAACCCGGCCGACATTGCGCGCATGAAGGAAGATAAGAGCATTAACCTGATGGAGCAGCCGGGCCTGAACGTCGGTTACCTGTCGTTCAACACCGAGAAAAAACCGCTGGATAACGTGAAGATCCGCCAGGCGCTGACCTACGCGGTGAACAAAGAAGCGATTATCAAAGCCGTTTATCAGGGTGCCGGTCAGTCCGCGAAAAACCTGATTCCGCCGACCATGTGGGGCTATAACGACGACGTTAAAGACTACACATACGATCCGGAAAAAGCGAAAGCGCTGCTGAAAGAAGCCGGAATGGAAAAAGGGTTCTCGATCGACCTGTGGGCTATGCCGGTACAGCGTCCGTATAACCCGAACGCACGCCGTATGGCTGAGATGATCCAGGCCGACTGGGCCAAAGTTGGCGTCCAGGCGAAGATCGTGACCTACGAGTGGGGCGAATACCTCAAGCGTGCGAAAGCCGGTGAACACCAGACCGTCATGATGGGCTGGACCGGTGATAACGGGGATCCGGATAACTTCTTCGCGACCCTGTTCAGCTGCGCGGCGGCAAAAGATGGCTCTAACTACTCTCGCTGGTGCTACAAGCCGTTTGAAGATCTGATTCAGCCGGCACGTGCTACCGACGACCACAACAAGCGTATCGAGCTGTACAAACAGGCGCAGGTAGTGATGCATGACCAGGCTCCGGCTCTGATCATCGCGCACTCCACTGTGTATGAGCCGGTGCGTAAAGAAGTCAAAGGCTACGTGGTCGATCCATTAGGTAAACACCACTTCGATAACGTCTCTATCGAATAATAACAGCGTGTTTCCCCTCTCCCCGCCTTGGGGAGAGGGAACTGACATTTGTGAGCAATACAGACGCCCCGTCACCAGGCGGGTCGTCACTAGAGAGAATCCGGGTTATGTTGCAGTTCATTCTCCGACGTTTGGGACTTGTCATCCCGACATTTATCGGTATTACCCTTCTCACCTTTGCTTTCGTCCATATGATCCCCGGTGACCCGGTGATGATTATGGCGGGCGAACGTGGTATTTCCCCTGAACGTCATGCTCAGCTGCTGGCTGAAATGGGCCTTGATAAGCCGATGTGGCAGCAGTATGCCCACTATATCTGGGGCGTCCTGCATGGCGATTTAGGCATTTCGCTGAAAAGCCGTATTCCCGTGTGGCAGGAGTTCGTGCCGCGCTTTAAAGCGACGATGGAACTGGGCGTCTGTGCGATGATTTTCGCCGTCGCCGTCGGTATCCCGGTAGGGGTACTGGCTGCGGTAAAACGCGGTTCTATCTTCGATCACACCTCCGTGGGCCTCGCGCTGACCGGCTATTCCATGCCTATCTTCTGGTGGGGCATGATGCTGATTATGCTGGTCTCGGTGCAGCTGAACCTGACGCCGGTTTCCGGGCGAATCAGCGACACGGTATTCCTCGACGATACGCTGCCACTCACCGGCTTTATACTGATCGACACCGCTATCTGGGGTGAGCCCGGCGACTTTATCGACGCGGTGATGCACATGATCCTGCCTGCCGTAGTGCTGGGCACTATCCCGCTGGCGGTGATCGTCCGTATGACGCGCTCGTCGATGCTGGAAGTGTTGGGCGAGGATTACATTCGTACCGCGCGCGCTAAGGGTCTGACCCGCATGCGCGTAATTGTGGTCCATGCGCTGCGCAACGCCATGCTGCCGGTAGTGACGGTGATCGGTTTACAGGTGGGGACGCTGCTGGCGGGCGCCATCCTGACCGAGACTATCTTCTCCTGGCCAGGCTTAGGGCGCTGGCTGATCGATGCGCTGCAACGCCGTGATTACCCGGTGGTGCAGAGTGGGGTACTGCTGGTCGCGACGATGATTATCCTCGTCAATTTGCTGGTCGACCTGCTGTACGGCGTGGTGAACCCGCGTATTCGGCATAAGAAGTAAGGGGCCATCATGTCACAAGTTACTGAAAATAAAGTTGTCGCCGCACCGGTGCCAATGACCCCGATGAAGGAGTTCTGGCACTATTTCAAACGCAATAAAGGGGCGGTCGTTGGCCTGGTCTACGTGGCGATCATGATTATTATCGCCGTGTTCGCGAACGTGCTGGCACCCTACAACCCGGCGGATCAGTTCCGCGACGTGCTGCTGGCTCCGCCAGCCTGGCAGGAAGGGGGAAGCTTTGCGCACCTGCTGGGCACCGATGATGTCGGCCGCGATATTCTGTCGCGACTGATGTACGGCGCCCGTTTATCGCTGCTGGTGGGCTGTCTGGTGGTGGTGCTGTCGCTGATCCTCGGCGTGGTGCTTGGCCTGGTGGCCGGCTACTTCGGCGGCGTCATTGACTCCATCATTATGCGTATCGTCGATATTATGCTGGCGCTGCCAAGCCTGCTGTTGGCGCTGGTACTGGTGGCCATCTTCGGCCCGTCGATTGTGAACGCCTCAATAGCGCTGACCTTTGTCGCCTTGCCGCACTACGTGCGTCTGACGCGCGCGGCGGTGCTGGTGGAAGTGAACCGTGATTACGTGACGGCTTCGCGGGTTGCGGGCGCGGGCGCCATGCGTCAGATGTTCATCAATATTCTGCCTAACTGTCTGGCGCCGCTGATCGTTCAGGCGTCGCTGGGCTTCTCTAACGCCATTCTCGATATGGCCGCTCTTGGCTTCCTTGGCATGGGTGCGCAGCCGCCGACACCGGAGTGGGGCACGATGCTCTCCGACGTGTTGCAGTTCGCGCAGAGTGCCTGGTGGGTGGTCACCTTCCCGGGGGTAGCCATTCTGCTCACGGTGCTGGCATTTAACCTGATGGGTGACGGTCTGCGTGACGCGCTCGATCCCAAACTGAAGCAGTAAGAGGTTCGAGATGGCGTTATTGAATGTAGATAAATTATCGGTGCACTTCGGTGACGAAGGCACCCCGTTTCGCGCGGTAGACCGCGTGAGCTACAGCGTTAACCAGGGCGAAGTCGTCGGGATTGTCGGCGAGTCGGGTTCCGGTAAATCGGTCAGCTCGCTGGCGATTATGGGCCTGATTGATTACCCCGGTCGCGTAATGGCGGATAAGCTGGAATTTAATGGTCGCGATCTGAAACGTATTTCAGAAAAAGAGCGCCGCCAGCTGGTAGGCGCAGAAGTGGCGATGATCTTCCAGGACCCGATGACCAGCCTTAACCCGTGCTACACCGTCGGCTTCCAGATCATGGAAGCCATTAAGGTGCACCAGGGCGGCAATAAGAAAACCCGCATCCAGCGGGCGATCGACCTGCTGACGCTGGTGGGCATTCCGGACCCGGCATCGCGGCTTGATGTCTATCCGCACCAGCTCTCCGGTGGGATGAGCCAGCGCGTGATGATTGCCATGGCGATTGCCTGTCGGCCGAAGCTGTTGATTGCCGATGAGCCGACCACGGCGCTGGACGTGACGATTCAGGCGCAGATCATTGAGCTGCTGCTGGAGCTGCAGCAAAAAGAGAATATGGCGCTGGTGCTGATCACGCACGATCTGGCGCTGGTGGCTGAGGCGGCACACAAGATTATTGTGATGTATGCCGGTCAGGTCGTCGAAGCGGGCGATGCGAAAGATATCTTCCGCGCCCCGCGGCATCCGTATACCCAGGCATTGCTGCGTGCGCTGCCGGAGTTTGCTCAGGATAAAGCGCGGCTGGCCTCTCTGCCTGGTGTGGTCCCTGGGAAATATGACCGTCCTGACGGCTGTCTGTTAAACCCGCGCTGCCCGTACGCCACCGACCGGTGCCGCAGCGAGGAGCCGACGCTGAACCACGTTGACGGCGGCCGTCAGTCGAAATGTCACTACCCACTGGATGATGCCGGGAGGCCTACGCTATGAGTACCCATGAGGCCACCACGCAACAGCTTTTGTTGCAGGCCATCGACCTGAAAAAATATTACCCGGTGAAGAAGGGGCTGTTCGCGCCTGAGCGCCTGGTGAAAGCGCTGGACGGCGTCTCATTCACCCTCGAACGCGGGAAAACGCTGGCGGTGGTGGGGGAATCCGGCTGCGGTAAATCGACGCTGGGCCGCCTGCTGACGATGATTGAAATCCCGACCGGGGGTGAGCTTTACTACCAGGGACAAGACCTGCTTAAGCACGATCCGCATGCGCAAAAGCTGCGTCGTCAGAAAATCCAGATCGTCTTCCAGAACCCCTACGGGTCGTTAAACCCGCGTAAAAAAGTGGGGCAGATTCTTGAAGAACCGCTGCAGATCAATACCACGCTGAACAAAGAGCAGCGCCGGGAGAAAGCGTTGGCAATGATGGCGAAAGTGGGGCTCAAAACCGAGCACTACGATCGCTATCCGCATATGTTCTCTGGCGGTCAGCGCCAGCGTATCGCCATTGCCCGCGGGCTGATGCTGGACCCGGACGTGGTGATTGCTGACGAACCGGTTTCCGCGCTGGATGTCTCGGTGCGCGCGCAGGTGTTAAACCTGATGATGGACCTGCAGCAGGATATGGGGCTGTCCTACGTGTTCATCTCCCATGACCTGTCGGTGGTCGAGCACATTGCCGATGAAGTGATGGTGATGTACCTCGGACGCTGCGTGGAGAAGGGCACCAAGGATCAGATCTTCAACAACCCGCAGCACCCGTACACTCAGGCGCTGCTGTCGGCGACGCCGCGTCTGAACCCGGACGATCGTCGCGAGCGTATTAAGCTGACCGGCGAGCTGCCGAGTCCGCTGAACCCGCCGCCGGGTTGTGCATTCAACGCCCGCTGCCGTCGTCGCTTTGGCCCCTGCACCCAGCTGCAGCCGCAGTTGAAGAACTATGGTGGTCAACTGGTGGCCTGCTTTGCCGTTGACCAGGACGAAAACCCGGAAAAACACCCCGCCTGATCGTTTGCGCCGCTGTCGATGAGACAGCGGCCGCAATTGCACAACCCGCCTGATATTTTGTCACTTAAATAAGCAGTTTGACCTATTTATATAACGATGAAAAAAAGATATAAAATCTATTCCAGTCGCGGTAATAGTTATTTTTTTACTTCATTATTATTAATAATAACCAGATAAAATCCTGGTTTTTTTTGGTAATCAGGTAGTTTCAGGTTTTGCCTACAGATACCTCCTAAAAAATGGAGCTATCATTTAGTATAAGAAATGGTAGGGTAATCCCAAAGCTATCAATAAATTACACCGCCTTGACCAATATCCCTATACAAAGTCATTGTATTGTTGGTCATGCTGATCAACTTAAGCTAATGAAAACAATAAAATAAACTATGCTCTAAAGACGTAGTGTCAAAATAATAACAGATTAAATATTATGTATTTAAAATCATGAGGTTATCCATGAACCATTATGATGATTTGCAGCGCTTCAAGGAAAAGACTCGTACGCAAAGTCTACATTTCAAGGACCTCTCATCACAGGCACCCACCCGGGAACAGGGCGATTGGATTATTCTCAATCAGCTAACCCCTGGGGAAGAGAAAGAAACGTCTCTGGCGATGGGGGGATCGGTATCACTACCCATACCACAACCCGTGCCAGCGGATATGTTCCATTGGGTGGAAGCAGAACCTGTGCCATCTCCTGCGCCGACGCCTGTGGTAGAGCAGGCGGCTACGTTCCCGACGCCTGAGCCGCTTGTATCCCCGGTGATTGCTGCTGCGCCTGTTGAACCGCCACCGCTGGTGACGCCAACGGCGCCGCCGGTCATGGCGGAACCCGCTCCAGCCATCGCCGCAGCACCGGCACCTGCACCGCGAATGGCGCCGCGTCCGGCGGTAACACCGACACAGACCAACGACGGCTTTGCACATTTATTTGCGGCAAAAGCCGCTGAACCGGCGGCAAAAAATAAAGATCAGCCGCTGAAATCACTTTTAGAAAGGATTGCGACATGCCGTTGATCTGCGTGTGTTCTCCAAAAGGCGGCGTAGGAAAAACGACCCTCGCGGCTAATCTTGCCTATTCCCTGGCGCGCGCGGGTAGCAAAGTTCTGGTGGTCGATTTTGACGTTCAGAATGCGTTGCGCCTGCATTTTGGCGTCCCGCTGAGCGATGAACGCGGCTATGTCGCGAAAGCGCTGGAACTTCATGACTGGAGCCAGTGCGTACTCAGTGCTGGCAGCAATATTTTTGTCCTGCCATATGGCGATGTCAGCGAGGCGCAGCATCAGGCGTTTGATCAACACCTGGCCACTGACCCTCACTTTCTGACCCGGGGCCTGGCGGCGTTATTGAATTATCCCGGGCTGATTATCATCGCCGACCTGCCCCCTGGCCCGTCGCCAGCGCTCACGGCGCTGACGTCGCTGGCGGATCTCCACCTGGTGCCGCTGCTGGCGGATACCGCATCGATGTCGACCCTGTCGCACGTGGAAAAACAGCGTCTGACGGGCAGTAAGTTAAACAACAAACTCGGGCATTATTTTGTGCTGAATCAGAGTGATAATCGTCGCCAGGTCAGCCGCGACGTGACCGCGCTGATGGAGGACAAACTGGGCGATCGGTTGCTGGGCATCATCCACCGTGACGAAAGCGTGGTGGAGGCGAATGCGTCCCAGAAGTCGGTTCTCGACTTTAGCTCCTCCTCTGCAGCCGCCTTTGATATTGAAATCATTGCAAAAAAAATCTCTGCGCTGTTGGGTATCAAAATTGGCGACGGCACGGTGCACAGCCAGCCTCGCATGTCAGGGCTTTAACTTATTGCAGGGCTGCTGAATGAAAAAGTCTCTTTTCTGGTTGCTGGTACTGGTGCTATCGCCCGTTGCCGTTCTGGTGGTTATTACGCCGATGGACAGCCAAAAGCAGTATCTTTTTGGTCTGTTGAGTATCGGTATTCTGTTTTTAATGGGGTTTAGCAAAAAACGCAGCATCTCGGTCATTATGGTCGTGACTTCGCTGCTGATGTCGACCCGTTATATGTATTTCCGCTTGACGCAAACCCTGCATTTTAACTCCGGTATCGAGACGGTTCTGGGGATGGGACTGTTTCTGGCGGAAGTCTATATCTGGGTGATGCTGCTGCTGAACTACCTGCAAACGGTCTGGCCGCTTAAGCGCGAGATCGTCCCGCTGCCGGATGATATGAGCACCTGGCCGACGGTCGATATCTATATTCCTAGCTATAACGAACCGCTGGACGTGGTCCGTGATACCGTGCTGGCTGCGCAGTGTATTGATTACCCTGCGGATAAGATGAAAATTTATCTCCTGGATGATGGTAAACGCAACGAATTTGCGGTGTTCGCCGCCGATGTCGGGGTGGGATATATCACCCGAAACGACAATAAGCACGCCAAAGCGGGCAACCTGAACCATGCGATGACCCTCACCAAGGGCGAGCTGATTTGCGTCTTCGACTGCGATCACGTGGCTACCCGCGTGTTCCTGCAGGCGACCGTCGGCGGTTTCCTCAAGGATCCGATGCTGGCGCTGGTCCAGACGCCGCACTACTTCTACTCGCCGGACCCGTTTGAACGTAACCTCTCGGTGGGACGCAATATTCCCAACGAAGGGATGTTGTTCTACGGCCCGATTCAGCAGGGCAACGACAACTGGAACGCGACCTTTTTCTGCGGCTCCTGCGCGGTGATCCGCCGGAAAGCGCTGGAAGATATCGGTGGGTTTGCGGTTGAAACCGTCACCGAAGATGCGCACACTGCGCTGAAATTCCAGCGTCTGGGCTGGAAATCATCGTTTCTCGATATTCCGCTGGCGGCAGGTTTAGCGACCGAACGTCTGGTGGTACACGTGATTCAGCGAACCCGCTGGGCGCGCGGCATGACCCAGATTTTCCGCCTCGATAACCCACTATTGGGACGGGGGCTGACTATCCAGCAGCGCTTGTGCTACCTCAGCGCCATGCTCTACTACCAGTTTGCGTTACCGAGGGTGGTGTTCGTCACCGCGCCGTTAGCCTACCTGTTGTTTAACCTGAATATTATCTACTCCTCGGCGAGCCTGATCGTGTCGTATGCCTTGCCGCACCTGTTCCTCGCGATCTACGTCGGTTCGCGGATGAACGGCCGCTATCGCTACAGCTTCTGGGGTGAAATCTACGACATCGTGCTGGCCTTCCACCTGGTGCTGCCGACGCTGGTGACGATGATTTTCCCGAAACGCGGCAAGTTCAACGTGACCGATAAAGGCGGGCTGCTGGATGTCGGTTACTTCGACTTTACCGTCGTCAGGCCGCATCTGGTGGTGGCCTGTTTACTGGGCGTCGGCGTCATTGTCGGTATCGTTCGCGCCATTGGACATGACTACTTCGGTTCTGACCCCAACGTTATCGCCCTGAACGTGGGCTGGGGACTCTACAGCCTGATCTTCCTGCTGGCAGCGATTGCCGTGGCGCGCGAAACCCGGCAGGTACGTAAGACTATCCGTATCGATGTGGATATTCCGGTGCTGATTCACTACGCCAGCGGCGTGGTTTCACGTAGCCATACCGCTGACCTGTCGATGGGCGGCTGTCGTATTGCGGTGCCCGATGACCGCCATCTGCAGGACGATATCGAAGAGATTGAACTGATTTTGCAATCCGGGGCCATTTGTATTCCGGCAGAGCAGGTGACCGCCGACCAGCAATTTATTCGTCTCAAGTTTGATGAAAATATCCCGCTATCGCTGCGCCGCGAGCTGGTGCGTGTGGTGCTGGCGCGTGCGGATGCCTGGATCAACCCGCCGCGTCCGCAGGACAACCCGTTCCGCTCGTTCGTGACCATCTTGCGCTGCGTCTTTGAACTGTTCTGGCTGTCCTGGAAAACCCGCGGCGCCCGCCGTCGGCAGAAACCTGTTGCGAGCCCCGCGCAGGAGGATGGCCAACTATGAAGCGATTGACCACGCTTGCGCTGCTGGCCGGGATCTTTTCCGTGCCTGCGCTGCACGGTGAAGAGACGCCTGCCGAACCGACGGCGACGCTGAACTTCCCGCTGCCGGGCGCTGCTGTCGATGGAACGACCGCCGACAATGCCGCGACGACCCCGGACCCAACGGCAACGCCAGAATCGACCTCTGCAGGCGCACCCGCGCCAGCAACTGACGCGACGACGGCCGACGACGCCACAACCGCAGCGGATCCGGCGGCGGCCTCGCTGCCTGATCTACCGCCGCCGGTTAACACCCCTGCGCCAGTGGCCGTACCGTTAACGCCGGTCGTTAGCGGCACGCTTAATCTGGCGCAAATGGGGATGCCGGACGGCATTATCCTCAGCGGCGGGCAACGTCAGGGGGGCGCGGATTTTACGCTGCCTTCGGACCAGGTCGTGACCCATGCTGAACTGATGCTGGACGTGCGGGTGTCACCAGAAATGGCGACCCGTAATGCCACCCTGCAGCTGATGCTTAACGGCCAGCCGCTGGGCACGGTGCCGCTGGGTACCGACGGGGCCGATATTTCCCACTACCAGCTGGATATTCCGGCGGCGCTGATGGTTTCCAGCAATAACCTGAGCTTTAAGGTGAATGATGGCGACAACATGCAGTGCCTGCTCAATAGCCAGGATACATCGGGCGTCACCATTCTCGCGGCGTCGCGCTTCAGCTGGGAAAGCCAGCCGCTGAATCTGAGCAATGATTTAAGCCATTTCCCGCGGCCGTTCTTTGACAACATGCAGATGACCCCTGCAGATATCGCCGTGGCCTTCCCGGAAAACGCCGGCGCGGATGTTTATAGCGCCGCGGCGTTAATCTCCTCCTGGCTGGGGATTCAGGCGGACTATCGCGGTATCTCCTTCAATGCGCTGCGCGATCGTTTACCGGAGCGCCACGGCATTATTATCGGTCATCCGGGCGACCAGGTGGGCGGGATCACCCTGCCGCAAACCGACAAACCGCTGCTGAAGATTGTTGATAACCCGGGTAACCCGACCTACAAACTGCTGTTGATCGTCGGGCAAAACGATGCGGCATTGCGCGCCGCGGCCTGGCGTCTGACCCGTGGCAACATTGCCCCGCAGACCGCCAGCCTGAGCGTGGATCCGCAGGCGATCCCGGTCGGCAAACCGTATGATGCGCCGCGCTGGATCCCCACCGATCGGCCGGTAAAAATCAGCGAGCTGCTGCGTAAAGACCAAAGTATGACAGTCAACGGCGTCTGGCATGAGCCGCTGCGGGTGGCATTCCGCGCGGCACCGGACCTGTACCTCTGGGATGGCGAAACTATTCCGCTGCAGATTGGCTACCGCTTCCCGTCGGAAAACTGGATCAACGAAGATAAGTCGTTATTGAGCGTCACGCTCAACAACACCTTCCTGCACAATTTACCGCTGAACAAGCAAGGGCCGCTGGAGAAACTGTGGCGCCGCCTGGGGGGCGATGCCCGTCAGGAGCAGTTTACCATCCCGCTGGCGCCGTACCTGATCTACGGGGATAACCAGCTGTCGCTCTATTTTAACGTGGTGCCGAAAGACAACGCGCCCTGTGCGGTGGTGATGAATAACAACATCAAGAGCCGCATTACCGATGATTCATGGATTGATTTAAGCAATACGCGCCATTTCTCGCTATTGCCAAACCTCTCCTATTTCGTCGGGGCGTCGTTCCCGTTCTCACGCCTCGCGGACTACTCGCAAACCGTGTTGCTGATGGCAGAAAAACCGTCAGAAACCCAGGTGGCAACGCTGCTCAACCTGGCGGCCCGTTCGGGGAATGCGACCGGAACGGCGCTGGCGAACAACCGGGTGGTGCTGGGCGTTCCGAGCGGTGGGGCGGGCCTGCAGTATCTGCGCGAACGCGATGTCCTCGCGGTCAGCGGCCTCGATCAGAAAACATTTAACCAAAGCCTGCTGGCGGACTCGCCCTATTATCAGGCGGATAACCAGCTGGGTGTGCGCGAGTCGGGGCTGGGAGAAAAAGTGCAGCGTTGGCTGAGCGGCGACTGGACGTCCGCCAGCGTCGACGCCGATCGCTATCTCTCTTCCAGCAACGCCTGGCGCGGCTTTATTAGCTACCGCTCGCCGTGGAGCTCTCAGCGCACGGTGGTGGTGGCGATGGCCAGCAACGATGACCAACTGGCAAGACTGAAAGTCGACCTCGATTCACCGCACATCAACGCCGGTATCCGGGGCGATACGGCAATCATCACCAGCGACAATGGCGTGCGCAGCTTCCAGGTCAACACGCCTTTCCCGAGCGGTCAGATGCCGTGGTACATGATCGCGGTGTGGTATGCCAGCCAGCACTCTGGACTGCTGGCATTGCTGGGACTGTTCGCCACCTCGATGATTGGTCTGGCGCTCACCGCAATGTTTAAACGCCATGCTCGCAAGCGTCTGAATTCGGGGGAAAGCCAATGAAAAGAGTGATTAAAATGAATCGCCGGTCGACCCGTAAATTATCCACCCTTTGCCTGTCAGGCGCGCTGACATTTGGCGCACTCGGTGATGCCCTCGCCGCCGGCAATGATGCCGCGCTGCAGGCGCTGTTTGCCCAGGCAAACTACTGGCATGAAAAATCGCACGATGAGCTGGCGAAGGAGTCGCTGCAAAAAGTGCTGCTGGTCGATGCCAATAATACTCAGGCCATGTACCTGATGGCGCTGTGGTCGCAGCAGGGCGGGAATCTTCAGGAGGCAGTGCAGTGGCGCGCCCGGCTGGCGAAGGTCTCGCCTGATAGCCCCAATCTGCAGGAGCTGGATAACGCCAGGAAAATGGCCAAGGTCCCGCAGGGGCAGCTCAGCCTCGCAAGACAGCAGGCGCGCAGCGGCAATATTCCGGCGGCATTAACGACCTGGCGGGGCATGTTTAATGGCAATACCCCGCCATCAAGCCTGGCTGCCGAATATTACATGACCATGGCCAGCGACAAATCGCTCTACCCGCAGGCGGTCGGCGAACTGCGTCAGTACGTGGCGCAGCATCCGCAGGAGAACGCCGCCCGCGTGGCGTTAGGCAAAGCGCTGACCTGGCGGGAGGACACCCGCCGGGAAGGGATCTCGATGCTGGAATCGATGGCCAGCGGCAGCAAAGAGGTCGACAGCGGCCTGCGTCAGGCGCTGCTGTGGCTGGGGCCGCAGGCTGGCGATGAAGCGATGTACGATACCTGGATGCAGCGTCACCCGCAGGATACTGAAGTCCAGAATTACTACCGTCAGCGGATCAGCGGTCAGGCGCGCGGTCAGGGGTTTGTTAACCTCAATAGCGGCAATACCACCGCCGCGAAAGAGCAGTTTGAACAGGTGCTCCAGACCAACCCGCAGGATGCCGATGCGCTGGCCGGGATGGGCTATATCGCGCAACGTAACGGGGACTTTCAGGCCGCGTCGCAATATTTAAGTCGGGCCGCGGATCTTGGCGGCGCTGACTCAGCCGCCCGCCGCGAGCAGGCGGCTGATGCCTTATTCTACGGCCAACTGGCGCAGGCGCAGCAGGCCTACAAACAGGGCAACATCAGCCAGGCGCTGGCGCTGTCCGCGCCGCTGGCTCAGCAGAGCGGCACGCGTGGCGCGTCGGCAAAACTGTTCCGTGCCGATGTGTTGCGCCATAACAAAGACCTTCCTCAGGCGGAGCAAACCCTGCGCTCGCTGCTCAACGACCAGCCGCAAAACGGCCCGGCGCGCGAGAACCTGTACTACGTCCTGCGGGAGCAGAATAAATCGGCGGAGGCGCAGGAGATGCTGCGCACGCTGCCGGCCAGCATGCAGCAGAAGCTGCAGCCTCGCGTGGTGACCGGGATGCCGGGAGATTCACTGCGTCGTCAGGCACAAGAGCAGGCCAACAGCGGTAACGTCACGGCGGCAATCGCGACCTTGCGTCAGGGGGTATCCCGTTACCCGGACGATGCCTGGATGCGTCTGGATCTCGCCCGGCTGTTGCAAAAATCGGGCAATGAGAGCGAAGCCGCGTCGACCATGGCGGCTGCTTATCGGCCTGGCGCCAGCAGCAATTCGCTGTACGCCGCCGCGCTGTTTGCCAGTGAAAACGGTGCCTGGCAGCAGGCGCAGACGCTGCTGGGGCGGATCCCCGCCGCCAGTCAGACCAGCCAGATGCGCGATTTACGCCAGCGGGTGAACTACAACCTGCAGCTGGTGACCGCGCAGAACTACCTGGCGCAAGGGAATACAGTCGCGGCATCGAATACCCTGAGAGCGATGGCCGCGACGCCGCCAAAATCACCGGCGGACGTCGGCAAGCTGGCGCGCATGCTGGCCCAGAGCGGCGATGTCTCCGGGGCCGTCACGCTGGTGCGCAATAATATCAGCGGCGGTATCACCGGCAATGCCGGCGATTATGCCGATCAGGTCTCGGTGCTCAATCAGGCGGGGCTGACCAACGAAGCCCAGGCACTGTTGACCAACCCGCAGCTGCAGGCCACCAGTACGCCGACGCAGCTGGCGAGCATCCGCAACGGCTACGTGATCAACGAAGCGGACCGGCTGCGCGAACAGGGCAACTATGCCGGGGCTTACGACAAACTGATGGGGGCGATACAAAGCGACCCGCAAAATACCGACCTGATGTTCGCCATGGCGCGACTCTATCAGAGCGGAAAAATGAACAAAGAAGCGGGCGTGGTCTATGACTATCTGATGACCCGCGACACGCCGGACCAGGCGGCGCGTACCGGCGCGATTGACGTTGCGCTATCGGAAGGCAACAACGACCGGGCCGAACAGCTGGCTGGCGGACTGCGTCCGGATAACTCGCCGGATCGCCTGGTACTGCTGGCGCGCGTGGCGGAATCGCAGGGACACCACCAGCAGGCGATGACCTATCTGCGCAGCGCGCGCGGCAAGCTGCTGGGGCTGCAGAGCAGCAACAGCGCTCAGACGCCAACCGTTGGCGGCGTGCTGGCGGCGGATAACCCCTTTGTGGGCGTCTCCCGCACCACCACCCCGACGCGGACGGCATCGGCTTATGGACAGTATATGCCGTGGCAGGTCGCCCAGGTGTCGACCGGACCCGGCACGACCCTGCCGGGGATCCAGCGTCCCGACCTGCCGGTAGAGACCGCGCAAACCCGTACGCTGCGTCAGGTAGACAGCATGATGGAAGCGTTACAGGAAAAAACCGGCACCTGGCTGCAGGGCGGCATGGAAGTGCGTGGGCGTGATGGCGAATCCGGTACCAGTAAGCTGACGGAGATGAAAACTCCGCTGACGTGGTCCTCATCGCCGTTTGGCGACTCGCGTTTTGACTTTACCGTCACGCCGATCACGCTGAATGCCGGCACCGCCACCGGCGATGCCTGGCGGCGATACGGTGCGAACCCGCTCTCCAATGCGGTTTCCAATATGATCTCCACCGCCACCAGCGAGCAGGCGGCGATTGCCGCGATGACCGATACGGAAAAGGAAACCTATTTTGCCAGCAATCCTGGGGCTGAGGCATTAAGTACTCTGGGGACGCTGAACGCCTCCGACTTTAACGCCACCACCAGCAGCGGGATGGAGAATCTGGCGAAACTCGGTACCTACGATTCCGGCCAGGTGGCCAGCTATCTGGCGTCATCCAGCCTGAAACCGAACGTCGATCAGGCCAGCGGCTCAACGGATTCCCAGAAGGCTAATGGCGTTGAGCTGGCCATGGCCCTGAGCGGCGATAATTATCGTGTCGATATTGGCAGCACCCCGCTGGGCCAGGATCTTAATACCGTGGTCGGGGGCGTGAAATGGTCGCCGAAGCTGACCAACTACCTGTCGCTGATCTTCACCGGCGAGCGCCGCTCATTGACCGATAGCCTGCTCTCCTACGTCGGCCTGAAAGACTCCTACTCCGGAAAAACCTGGGGGCAGGTGACCAAAAACGGCGGCACCCTGCAGCTGAGCTATGACGATGGCGATGCCGGTTTCTATGTGGGCGGCGGCGGCTACAGCTACATTGGCTCCAACGTCGCCAGCAACACCAGCGTTAACGCTAACGCCGGGGTCTATCTGCGGCCTTATCACGATGATTATCGCCAGCTGCAGGCCGGGTTGAGTATGAGCTATATGGACTACTCGAAAAACCTCAGCTACTTCACTTATGGTCAGGGCGGCTACTTCAGCCCGCAGAACTACGTGAGCGTCTCGCTGCCGGTTAACCTGACCGAGAAGTATGACAACTGGACGATGAAGCTGGGCGGGTCAGTGGGTTATCAATCCTACAGCCAGGATAAGAGCGCCTACTTCCCGACCAACTCTGAATGGCAGCAAACTCTGGAGACCGCGGTCAGCAACGGCTTTGCGAAGGAAGCTTACTATTCGGCGACCTCGAAGAACGGCATTGGCTATACGCTGCGCGCCGGGGCCGATTACAAAGTGAACAAGCAGATGACGCTGGGCGGCCAGATTGGCTACGACACCTTCGGTGACTATAACGAGAGCACCGCGGGTCTCTATATCCGCTATATGTTGGGAGACAACTGATCATGACAGAGAATAACAACGCGGAAGTCATGACCTGGTTTCAACAGCAGCAGACGCCAGCCGGATGGTTTGACCTGCTGCTGATCATGGTCGATGGCATGTTGAACAACGCCGGGGAGCTGGAAAGTCAGCCCTTCTTACGCCAGATGGGGGAGATGCTGGCGGATCGCTACCCGCTGCCCGAGTCGGAAACCGTGGGCCAGCTGGAAGCCAATATCAACCAGTGGCTGAGCCGCTTCAAGTGGGGCGTGGTCAGCGTCGATGTGGGTGACGACGGGTTACGACTGCGCCATCGCGCGCTGCCGGTGAGTCGCGATGACGCGCACCGGGTGCGCTGGTGTAATGCATTTTGTGCCATACTCGAGGGGCTTTATTCTCGCTGGCTACAGGGGCAGGGCGGCAGTACGCACGTGGTGTTGCAACGTGAAAGACTGTTCTCGGTCTCGGATGTTCAGTTCCTCTACTTCCATCCATAACGGGTGACCTTATGTCTTTGCGTGCAGTAATAGCGGTCATAGTGGCGATGATGGTGCTTCCTCGTGCGTGGGCTGATGACGCGTGGCAAAGCTATAAATCACGTTTTATGATGGCCGACGGGCGAATCGTTGATACCGGCAACGGGAGTATTTCTCATACCGAAGGACAGGGGTTCGCGATGCTGCTGGCGGTGGCGAAAAACGATCGTCCCGCCTTCGACAAGCTGTGGCAATGGACCGATAAAACGCTGCGCAATAAAGACAATGGCCTGTTTTACTGGCGCTATAACCCCATCGCGCCGAACCCGATCGCGGATAAGAACGACGCCACCGATGGCGATACCATGATTGCCTGGGCGCTGCTGCGCGCCCAGAAGCAGTGGGGCGACAAGTCCTACGGTGCGGCTTCCGACGCGATTACTGCGGCACTGCTGAAAAATACGGTGGTGACCTTCGCCGGTTATCAGGTGATGCTGCCTGGTGCGAAAGGCTTCAACCTCAACGATCATCTTAATATTAACCCGTCCTACTTTATCTTCCCGGCCTGGCAGGCGTTTGCCGAGCACACCCATCTGACCGCCTGGCGCAAGCTGCAAAGCGATGGTCTGACGCTGCTGGGGAAAATGGGCTGGGGTAAATCAAAACTGCCTACCGACTGGGTCGCGCTGAAAGCGGACGGCAGGATGGAGCCGGCGAAAGAGTGGCCACCACGCATGAGCTATGACGCGATTCGCATCCCGCTGTATCTCTCCTGGGCTGATCCGCGCAGCGCCCTGCTGACGCCATGGAAAAACTGGTTCAACAGCTATCCGCGTCTGCAGACGCCGGCCTGGATCAACGTCAGCAACGACAACGTTCCGTCATGGTTTATGACCGGCGGCCTGCTGGCGGTGCGCGACCTGACTATGGGGGAGCCGCAGGGTGACCCGCAAATCACCGCGCAGGATGATTACTACTCCGCCAGCCTGAAACTGCTGGTCTGGCTGGCCAGCCACGACCAGTCGCGTTAGCCGTCGGACGCCTCGCTAGGATCAATGCGGAATAATTTCGCCCTGGCGTAGCGTCAGGACTTCAACGCCGTCGGCGGTGACGGCCACGGTGTGCTCCCACTGCGCGGACAATTTCTTATCGCGGGTCACCACGGTCCAGCCGTCCTTTTTGACCTTAATCCGGCTGTCGCCCTGGTTGACCATCGGTTCGATGGTAAAGACCATCCCCTCTTTCAGAACGGTGCCTTCGCCCGGTTTTCCGTAGTGCAGTACCTGCGGGTCTTCATGCATCTCCTGCCCGATCCCGTGGCCACAATACTCTCGCACCACGCTGTAGCCATGGCTTTCAACATGGCTCTGAATCGCGTGGCCGATATCCCCCAGGGTCGCGCCGGGTTTGACGGCGTGAATGCCTTTCCACATCGCCTCGTAGGTTTTCTTCACCAGCCGACGGGCCAGCGGGGAGACTTCGCCAATCAGATACATTTTGCTGGAGTCAGCGATCATCCCCTCTTTTTCCAGCGTGATATCGACGTTAACAATGGCCCCGGATTTCAGGTGCTCCGCCTCTTTCGGTATCCCGTGACAGACCACCTCATTGATGGAGGTGTTCAGCACATACGGAAAATCGTACTGCCCTTTGCTGGCGGGGCGGGAGTGCAGCTGATTAACGATAAAATCTTCCACCCGATCGTTAATCGCCATGGTGGTGACGCCGGGCTGGATAAAGGCATCCAGCATGTCAAATACCGAGGCTAACAGCTCCCCGGCGTGGCGCTGCCTGGCAAGCTCATCGGCGGTTTTAATGCGAATTGATGGCATTGATCACCTCCAGCAAACGGTCGGAACCGGATTTCAGCATCATCATCTTAATTTGTTGATGGTTCAGCTCCGGATAGAGCTCGCTCATCATGCCCAGACGGATCCAGTATTCCGCCTGCGCGTTCACCGAACGTGACATGGCCTTGCTGGCATCGCGAATGTCGTCGTGCAGCAGGTCAGTGATTTTTACAATGCCCATATATATGTTCCGTAATGATTCATATATACATCGTATATTTTGAAACGACGGCTGTCACGGCGTTTTTGCCCGCATCAACGGCGAAGGGAACCGCGCAGAAGACCGCAAAGCCGCGGGGACAGGGCAGAACAAGGGGCTGGATAAGGGGAAGAACGGAGAAGAACCGGGGGGCGAAAGCGCGGCCGCAGGGTTTCCCTCTGCGGCCGCGAGTCAGGTTATTGCGGGTACGGTACCCAGCTTCCGCCGTTCAGCTGAACGTACGGTTTACCCTGGTACTGCATGACAATGGCGTTGGCGTTTTCTGACACCGGCGCGCTTTGCGGCAGGCCGGCGGTGTACTGCTGCCAGTCAACGTTATCTTCGGTGAACATCTTGCCATCCAGCGCGCGAACCACCAGTTCAGACACTGCCAGGTAGCTGCTCGGCTGGTCAATGATGACCGGCGCGCCCTGGTGCGGTGCCTTCATGCCGAAGAATTTCACCGCGGTTGGCACGTTGGTGATCGACGGGCTTGGGATGTCGCGCAGGCCAGACACCTGCATTTTGTCACCCTTCAGCGCACCGCCGTGCTCCGGAACCACCACAACTATCACTTTACGGCCCGATTTTTCCAGCTCGGTAAAGAAGTTATCCAGCTCGTCGAACAGCTTCTGCGCACGTACTTTGTAGTCCGCCGTCTTGCTCTGACCCGGGAAGTGGTTGCCGTCGTGGAGCGGCAGAATGTTGTAGAAGGTAGCGCTTCGGGCCGCGTCGCCCTCTTTGTTCTCTTTTTCCAGCCAGCGGTTCAGGGTGGCTAAGTCGTCATACACCGGCGAACCGTCGAAGGCCTGCAGGCTTACCGGCAGCCCGGTTTGATCCATCAGCGGGCTTTGCATGCCGCCTAAGCTGCGCAGCTCTTTCAGGAAGTCGCCGAACAGACCGTTATGGCCGAGCATCAGCTGCTGGGTAAAGCCGAGTTTTGCCAGGTTTTCGAACAGGTAGCAGTCGCTCCCCGACGGTTGATACAGGTTCGAGTGTGACAGCTGACCGCAGCTGGCGCGCAGCAGACGTACCGCCGCCGGGCCGCTGTAGGAGGTCGCCGAGTTGAAGTTTTTGAACACAATATCAAAGTGCTTCCACAGCGGATGGTCCATCAGCCCCGCCGCTTCAATATCCGACCACGACAGCGAACAAATATTGATTACCAGCAGGTCAAACGGTTGGGCATCCGCCGGCAGCTGTTCCGGGAACGGCGTTTTGCGTTTCTGTTCCGCAGCATAGAAGGTGTTCAGCCAGTTGGTTAAATTGGCGGAGGTTGGCGGTTCGGTCTGCGCCGGAATATCGCCGTTGGCCGCCGTCGTGCTGGCGGCTGAAGCGGCGTTATTGTTGGTCCGCGCGGTGGTGGCGGCCGCAGTTGTCGGCTGGCCGGCAGGCCACAGCGTAAAGGCCGGGAGCAGCGGACTGATGGTCAGCCAGATCATAATGGCGGAGACCAATACCGTGACGCGCAACCACTGCCTGATGAACAGCCACAGCACCAGCAGCAGGAAGAAGGCGCCGACCATATTCCAGTTAATAAAGCGGGTCACCAGGTCCCAGATGTAATCGGCGCTGAAGCCTGCTAACTGTGAACCCTGACTAAAGATACTTTCCGGTCCCGGCAGCCAGGTATCATGCCAGAACAGCCCAATGCCGAGGGGAATGGCAATCCAGTGGCGCAGGCGGTGGAGCTTGTACTTTGGCAGGGGTACCAGCAAAAAGGCGAGGAACACCAGGTTTAACATCGGGTGAAAGTTAAGATACCCCGCCCAAAGCAGCGCAAACTTTACCAGAAAGTAAAAATTCCAACCGGCCAGGCCGCGCCAGTACTGCCAGAGCGGAAGCGGCGTAGCGTTAGTTTTTTCATTCGTCATTTATTCAGTTTGCCTTGCTGAGTTGTTGCTTCCCGGCGTAAGACGCCAGCCGGTTTGACATAACGGGGTTTAAAGAACATCAACCGTAAGGTGGTGCGAATACGGCGTTGGTAATGGCGCGTCAGGTATCCCAACGGGAAAAAAAGCAGGGCGCATAGTACGACCAGCTGAATAATATCACTGATGGACATCATGACGTTTTCTCCCTGTCAGTGGACAGACGATGCGGTTCAGGGAACCGTCGCCAGTGGCGTCCATCATGGGTGGCATTGATGGTGACATTTTTCTCGACCGAGATCGGCAACGGCGTATTCCATTGAGATGGATCGATTCCGCGCATCAACAGAATTTCGGCGGTGATCTGTTTATCTTCGAACCAAACCATACGGTTAGAGAAGATATCGCCGGTGGGCAACGGGAAAATATGGTTTAACGCGGTGTCGAGGTCATTCACGCGACAAAACGACAGAAAAAGCACTAATCGGTTATTACCGATGGTCATGATATCGCCCATACGATTCGGGCGACACAGCGTTAACGCCTGCTCGACCCGCAGGCCCGGCGCCGGACGTAACGCCACCATCACCCCTTTGCTGTCTTCAGGCAGCATGGTGTTCGTCATGATGTTGTGCACCGCCGTGCAGAAATCGCCCCACTTCTGGAAACCGCGCAGATTGAGCGGCTGGCTCCAGCTCAGCAGGGTGTCAAACTCTTCTGGAATATGGCGGGTGAATTTTTGCTTCTGCACGCTTTCTATTAAGGTCAGGCAGCGGGAAAGCGGGGCGCTGGAGGGGATCACCATATTCGCGCCGCTGCTTAACAGCAGCCGTTCATCGGTGGTGCGCAGGCTTGGCGTCTGCTCGCGTACGACAATTTTCAAGGCGCTGCCGCGCTGCTTACGCAAGATATGGATATAGCGGCCCAGTTGCTCAATCTGTTCGTTTTGGGTGATGGAGAACAGCAGGGTGGCCGCCTGTGATTTGCGTGCGGCATTAAAGACGGCATCGTTGGTATCAAACAGCGTCCAGTACTCGGACAGCGCAGGCGCACCTTCCAGCACCCGCAGGTTGCTCAGTACCACCTTCTCATCGCTGCGCGGTTGCACCAGCGTCTCTTCATCTTGCGCCAGGTGCCAGCCGTCGTCGCCGTGTAAAACCGTCAGCTGCTGCTGCGCGCTCATTCCCTTTTCGCTGCCCCAGAAAGCAATATCAAATAAAAAACTATCGCCCTGGTAGCGCAGGCTGGCGAGCCCGGAAAGCGACCGGTATTCATTTAGCAGGGGGGAAAGTTGCTTATCAACATCCTGACCGGAATTAAGCACTAACAATGAACAATGATGATATTTGGTCCATCGGTGAGATTTTTCAGCCCAACGGCATAATTGTTCTTTTTTGATATTCTGCCAGGCATTTTCTGAAGCCAGCAGAATAAAGAGATAGTTATCCGGATCGAGGCTACAAAGTAAATCGCGATGCAATTCTTCCAGCGCTTCTGTGCTATCCGGCATGGTGAACGCCGCAATTTTTGCCGGACCGCGCTGAGGATCGACTGAAATGATTTTACTCGGTGTATTTCCCATCACGATGGCCGCGACTTTGCAGTCTTTATCTTGTGCTGCAAGCGTCTGATTGAGCAGGCTTACCGCATCTTTGTAGCGATCAACGTTAAGCCACCATACGCCGCCTACGGGCATATGGCAGACTTCATCCCACAATGATGAAATGCCCAAAGTATATACGTTTTCCACGGCGTCCCTCGCGAGAACTGATTTACACTAGAATAGTTTACTAGCGAAAGCGGCAGAGTAAACCTAACATTGAAATTAAAGGGTATCAGTTTTAGCATATATATACCCTTCATCCTTCAAGTTGCCTGGGTGTTGGCTGCAACCGTTCACCCCAGTCACTTACTAGAGTAAGCTCCAGGGGATTTACGGCCTTGCCGCCTACAAGCAACTCGAATTATTTTGGGTATAGGTTATTTGAGATTAAGCCTTTTGCCCCTGGGCTTTATTTATGTGTTATTTGTGAATGGAAAGTAAAATGCCGGGAAAAGAGCCTGTAGGACCTTCTGATGCCACACTAGGCTATACCTTTCAAAATGATTTCCTGGCGCTAAGCCGGGCATTTTCTTTGCCTGAAATTGACTACCATGACATTTCCCGGCGCGAGCAGTTGGCCGCGGCGCTGAAACGCTGGCCACTCCTGGCTGAATTCGCAGAGAAAAAGTAAGGACGCTGCCGATGGCTATTCTTGGATTACAGGGCATACGCGGTGGCGTGGGCACCACGTCGATTACCGCGGCGCTGGCCTGGGCGTTACAGCTGCTTGGTGAAACGGTTCTGGTGGTCGATGCCAGCCCGGACAACATGCTGCGGTTTTTCTTTAACGTCGAGGCATCCCATCAGGATGGCTGGGCGCGCTCGTTGCTTGACGGACGTGACTGGCGTGATGCCGGTATTCGCTATACCTCGCATATTGATATTCTGCCATTTGGTCAGCTCACCCCAGGCGAGAGAGAGCATGTTGATTCGCTCTATCCGACGCTGGAACCGATCGCCGAGATCGTCGAAAAACTGGTGCAGCAGGGCGACCATCGCTGGGTGCTGTTGGATTTACCCGAAGGGTATTCCTCGCTGTCCAGCGCGTTGATTAGCGCCTGCGACCGCGCGCTGGTGGTGGTGCATCCCGATGGCAACTGCCATATTCGCCTGCATCAGCAGGCGCTCCCGGTTAACGGCGATGTGCTGATCAACGATCTGCGTGTCGGTAGCCAGCTGCAGGAAGACTTATACCAGCTGTGGCTGGAGAGCCAGCGCCGTATTCTGCCTGTCACTATTCATCGTGACGAAGCGATGGCGGAGTGCCTGGCGTCGAAGCAGCCGCTCGGTGAATATCGCCAGGACTCGCTGGCCGCGGAAGAGATCCTGACCCTCGCCAGCTGGTGTTTACTGCACTATGCCCGCGTGGAGGCTCCATGATACGCCTGAGCGCCTTGTTGCTGGCGCCTCCGGTGGCGGAAAGACTGAGCGAACGCTACCGTGACTATCGTCAGCACGGCGCCTCGTGGCTGGCTGCGGCGATGGGCTGCCTGTGGGCGTCAATCGTCTGGGCGCTGATGCCGCTGGAAACCCCACGCTGGCAGGCCATTCTGAATAACCATCGCGACTATTTTCCGCATATTAATCCCCATCGCCCGCGTCTGTTGGATCCGCTGCGCTATCTGTTGCAGTCTCTGTGGCTATTGGTGACGCAGGCACCGGAACCTGAGAAAAAGGCTAACTGGCGGGCCTTTGTCGCCCTCGAAGGCGTTCACGGGCGCTATACGCAATGGATGGAGACGCTTCCCGAACGAGTCAACACCCGAACCAACCACCTGAATAAACAAAAAGAGCTGGCGCACCTGAACCCGAAACTGCGTAAGGCTATCCTCGGCGTGGTGGTGGTCTTCTCGCTGATACTGGCTCTGCTCTGTATCACGCAGCCGTTTAACCCGCTGTCGCAGTTTATTTTCCTGCTGCTGTTGTGGGGCGTGGCGCTGCTGGTACGCCGTATTCCGGGGCGTTTCTCCGCCCTGATGCTGATTGTCCTCTCGCTGACCGTCTCCTGTCGCTATATCTGGTGGCGCTACACCTCGACGTTGAACTGGAATGATCCGGTCAGTCTGGTGTGCGGGTTGGTGCTGTTATTTGCCGAAACCTATGCCTGGCTGGTGCTGGTGCTGGGCTATTTCCAGGTGGTCTGGCCGCTCAATCGCCAGCCGGTGCCGCTGCCAAAAGATATGGCCGAATGGCCAACCGTGGATATCTTCGTGCCGACCTATAACGAAGACCTTAACGTGGTGAAAAACACCATCTATGCCTCGCAGGGTATCGACTGGCCGAAAGATAAAGTCAACATCTGGATCCTCGATGACGGCGGGCGCGAAGAGTTTCGTCAGTTCGCCAAAGATGTCGGGGTGCACTACATCGCCCGTACTACCCATGAGCATGCCAAGGCCGGGAACATCAACAATGCGCTGAAATACGCCAAAGGCGAATTCGTCTCCATTTTTGACTGTGACCACGTCCCGACGCGCTCCTTCCTGCAGATGACCATGGGCTGGTTCCTGAAAGAGAAAGAGTTGGCGATGATGCAGACGCCGCACCACTTCTTCTCCCCGGACCCGTTTGAACGTAACCTCGGTCGATTCCGCAAAACGCCCAACGAAGGCACGCTGTTTTACGGTCTGGTGCAGGATGGCAACGATATGTGGGACGCCACCTTCTTCTGCGGTTCCTGTGCGGTGATTCGTCGCGGTCCGCTGGATGAAATTGGCGGTATCGCCGTTGAAACGGTTACCGAAGATGCCCACACCTCCCTGCGTCTGCACCGTCGCGGTTACACCTCGGCCTATATGCGTATTCCGCAGGCCGCCGGGCTGGCAACCGAAAGTCTGTCGGCGCATATCGGCCAGCGTATTCGCTGGGCGCGCGGGATGGTGCAGATCTTCCGTCTTGATAACCCATTGTTTGGTAAAGGGCTGAAGTTCGCGCAGCGGATTTGTTATGTCAACGCGATGATGCACTTCCTGTCCGGTATTCCACGGCTGATCTTCCTGGTCGCCCCGCTGGCATTTCTCCTGCTGCACGCCTACATCATCTATGCCCCGGCACTGATGATCGCGTTGTTCGTTCTGCCGCATATGATTCACGCCAGCCTGACGAACTCGAAAATCCAGGGCAAATATCGCCACTCTTTCTGGAGTGAAATCTACGAAACCACCCTGGCCTGGTACATCGCGCCGCCGACTTTTGTCGCGCTGATTAACCCGCATAAAGGCAAGTTCAACGTGACGGCGAAGGGTGGCCTGGTCGAAGACGAATATGTCGACTGGGTGATTTCACGACCCTATATCTACCTGGTGCTGCTGAACCTGGTGGGGGTCGCGGTGGGGATCTGGCGTCATTTCTACGGCCCGGAAAACGAAGTCCTCACCGTCTGGGTCAGTATTGTCTGGGTGTTCTACAACCTGATTATCCTCGGTGGCGCAGTGGCGGTATCGGTGGAGAGTAAGCAGGTTCGACGCTCGCACCGCGTGGAAATGAGCATGCCGGCGGCAATTGCCCGCGAAGATGGTCATCTGTTCTCCTGTACCGTTCATGACTATTCTGATGGCGGACTGGGGATCAAAATTCACGGTAAGGCGCAGGTGCTGGAAGGGCAGCAGGTGAAACTGCTGCTGAAACGCGGGCAACAGGAGTATGCCTTCCCGGTACGGGTCGCGCGCGTGAATGGCAGTGAGGTTGGTTTGCAGTTAATGCCGCTGACCAATCAACAACATATTGATTTTGTACAGTGTACGTTTGCCCGCGCTGATACGTGGGCGCTTTGGCAGGATAGCTTCCCGGAAGATAAACCGATGGAAAGCCTGCTGGATATCCTGAAACTGGGGTTCCGTGGATATCGTCACCTGGCGGAGTTCTCCCCGCCGTCGGTGAAGGTTATTTTCCGCTCGCTCACCATGCTGGTTGCCTGGATAGTTTCGTTTGTTCCTCGCCGGCCTGAACGCGCCGCAGCGATACTCTCTTCAGAACCAGAAATGGCTCAACAATGATGATAATGCGATGAAAAGAAAACTCTCTTTAATTTGTGCAGTAGCGGTGGGAATAGCTGGCTGGTATCCCTTAGCGACTTTATCGGAACCCACGACCGCGATTGCGGCAGCCCCGACTCCGGCGGCCCCTGCCGTTCCGGGAACGCCGGCTGCTACGGCGACGGATCCGCTGGCGATCCCCGCGCCGGTTGTCGCCGAAGGTCAACCGACGGCGACCGTGGTGGATCCCGCCGCCGCGCCGGTGGTGGTGGAAAACGTGCCGAGCCGCGACGTGAAACTGTCATTTGCCACTATCGCCCCGGCGCCGGGCAGCATGGTACTGCGCGGCGCGCATCCTGACGGCGCGGTTGAATTTGGCATGCGCAGCGATGAAGTCGTGACTAAAGCGGTGCTTAATCTCGACTACACGCCGTCGCCGTCGTTACTGCCGGTGCAGTCGCAGCTGAAGGTGTACCTCAACGATGAGCTGATGGGCGTCCTGCCGGTCACCAAAGAGCAGTTGGGTAAAAAAATCAACGCGCAGATCCCTATCGATCCGCTGTATATCACCGACTTTAACCGCGTGCGGCTGGAGTTTGTTGGCCATTATCGCGATGTCTGTGAGAACCCGGCCAGCAGCACGTTGTGGCTGGACGTCGGGCGTAACAGTAACCTCGATCTGACCTATCAGGCGCTGGCGGTGCGTAACGACCTGTCCCACTTCCCGGTCCCGTTCTACGATCCGCGTGACAACCGTCCGCTGACTCTGCCGATGGTCTTTGCCTCCTCGCCGGATGCACAGCAGCAGCATGCGGCGGCAATCGTGGCGTCGTGGTTTGGTAGCAAAGCCGGCTGGCGTGGCCAGACCTTCCCGGTGCTGTTTAACCAACTGCCGGAACGCAACGCCATCGTGTTTGCCACCAACGACAAGCGCCCGGACTTCCTGCGTGAGCATCCGCCGGTGAAGGCGCCGACCATCGAAATGATCGACCACCCGAATAACCCTTACGTCAAACTGCTGGTGGTCTTCGGGCGCGATGACAAAGACCTGCTGCTGGCGGCCAAGGGCATCGCCCAGGGCAATATTCTGTTCCGTGGCAGCAGCGTCGAAGTCGATGGCGTCAAACAGCTGCAGGAGCGTAAACCATACGATGCGCCGAACTGGGTACGTACTGACCGTAAAGTGACCTTTGGCGAGCTGAAAACCTATGAGCAGCAGCTGCAGTCCAGCGGTCTGGTGCCGGACTCCATCAACGTGGCGTTGAACCTGCCGCCGGATCTCTATCTGCTGCGCGCCAACGGCATTGATATGAATCTGAACTATCGCTACACCATGCCGCCGATCAAGGACAGTTCGCGCATGGATGTCAGCCTCAACGACCAGTTCCTGCAATCGTTCAGCCTCAGCAGTACTCAGGAAGTGAGTAAACTGATATTGCGTCTGCCGGTGCTGCAAGGGCTGCTGGACGGCAAGTCAGAAATGACGATCCCGGCGCTGCGCCTGGGTGCGATGAACCAGCTGCGCTTTGATTTCCAGTACATGAACCCGATGCCGGGTGGCTCTATCGATAACTGTATTACCTTCCAGCCGGTGAGCAACCACGTGGTGATCGGTGATGACTCGACTATCGACTTCTCGAAGTATTACCACTTTATCGCGATGCCGGACCTGCGCGTCTTTGCCAATGCCGGCTTCCCGTATAGCCGGATGGCCGACCTCACCGACACCCTGATCGTGGTTCCGAAAGCGCCGACCGAAGGTCAGGTGGCAACGCTGCTGAGCTCTGTTGGTGGTATTGGCGCCCAGACGGGCCTCGCCGCGATCAACATGCAGGTCACCGATGATGGCAGCAAGCTTAAGGGCAAAGACGCCGACCTGCTGCTGATTGGCGCGATCCCGCCCGAGCTGAAAGACGAAAGTAAAATCAACCTGCTGGTTGAAGCGACCAAAAGCTGGGTGAAAATGCCGATGCGTCACTACGACCTGCCGAGCATTTACCCGGATGACGAAGCCAGAACGCCGAACACCCGTACGGATATCACCTCTTCCGGACCGATGGCGGCCATTATCAGCTTCCAGTCGCCGTACTATGATCAACGTAGCGTGGTCGCGCTGCTGGCGGATAGCGCCCGCGGTAACGAACTGCTGAACGGCGCCCTGAACGATACCGGTAAGCGGGCGGCGATGTTTGGTTCCGCCGCGGTGATTCGTGAATCGGGCGTCAACAGCCTGCGCGTGGGCGATATTTATTATGTCGGCCACCTGCCGTGGTTCGAGCGCATCTGGTTTGCGCTGTCGAGCCATCCGGTGCTGCTGGCGATTCTGGCGGCCGTGAGTATCGTGCTGCTGGCGTGGGTGCTGTGGCGGATGCTGCGTATTGTCAGCCGTCGTCGCCTCCATCTTGATGACGAGTAAACCATGATGAAAGCGGTACGTGGAGCAATCATGTCGGTGTTAATGCTGGCGGCGGCGCAGGTGAATGCCGCGTGCCAGTGGCCGGCCTGGGATCAGTTTAAGAAGGATTTTGTGACCACCGAAGGACGCGTGGTTGACCCCAGCGATGCCCGGAAAATAACGACCTCTGAAGGGCAAAGCTATGCGCTGTTCTTTGCGCTGGCGGCCAACGATCGCAAGAGCTTCGATACCCTGTTTCAGTGGACGCAGAACAACCTGGCAGAGGGCGACCTGCGTGCGCACCTGCCGGGCTGGCTGTGGGGTAAGAAAAGCGAAGCAGAGTGGACGGTACTGGATAGCAACTCGGCCTCTGACTCCGATTTATGGATAGCCTGGTCGCTACTGGAAGCCGGGCGTTTATGGCAGGTGCCGCAGTACACGGAAGTGGGCAAGGCGCTGCTGTCCCGTATCGCCGATGAAGAAGTGGTGGACGTACCTGGGCTGGGTCCAATGGTGCTGCCGGGAAAAGTCGGCTTTGCTGACGATAAAGGCTGGCGCTTTAACCCTAGCTATCTTCCACCGCAGCTGGCCAGCTACTTTGCCCGTTTTGACGCCCCGTGGCCGGCGCTGCGCGACAGCAACTTACGTTTGCTGCTGGAGACGGCGCCAAAAGGCTTCTCCCCTGACTGGGTACGTTACGAAAAAGGCAAAGGCTGGCAGCTGAAAGCCGACAAACCGATTATTGGCAGCTATGACGCGATTCGGGTCTATTTATGGGCCGGGATGCTGGATGACGGTGATAAACAGAAAGCACAGCTGCTGTCCCGCTTTGCGCCGATGGAGGCGCAGACGATTCACCTCGGCGTACCGCCGGAGAAAGTGAATATTGCTACCGGGAAAACCACCGGCAACGGCCCGGTTGGCTTCTCGGCGTCGCTGCTGCCGTTCCTGCAAAATGATGACATCCGGGCCGTGCAACGCCAACGCGTCGCAGACCACTATCCCGGCGCAGATGCCTACTACAACGCGGTCCTGACTCTTTTTGGCCAGGGATGGGATCAACATCGTTTTCGCTTCTCTGTGGAAGGCGAATTACGACCTGACTGGAACAAGGAATGCGCAAGTTCAGACTAAATGTTATCACGCTGTCGCTGGGCATCGTGCTGCTGCCGGCGGTACAGGCGGCGACAACGCCCGCTCAGGAACATCTGCTGGAGCAAGTCCGGCTGGGTGAAGCGAGCCATCGTGAAGATCTGGTGAAGCAATCCTTATACCGACTGGAGCTGATTGACCCGAATAATCCCGCCTATGTGGCTGCGCACATGCGCTATCTGTTGCGCCAGGGCGATACCGCCGGTGCGAAAAAACAGCTCGAAAAATTAGCGAAGGTGGCCCCGGATTCCGCGGAGCTGAAATCTTCGCGTAGCGAAATGAGCCTCAGCACCAGTGACGGGCGTCAGGAGCTGCAGCAGGCACGCCTGTTAGGGGTCTCCGGGCGAGTGGAAGAGGGCATTGCTGCTTTTGACAAGCTGTTCGGCGGCGTGCCGCCCGATCCTTCGCTGGCGATCGAATACTGGGCGCTGGTAGCGCGGCTTCCGGCCCGCCATAAAGAAGCGGTCGCGCAGTTGAAAAAACTGGATGCCAGAGCGCCTGGTAACCCCGATCTGCAGGCTACACTGGCTAAACAGATGTTTGCCGACAACAAGCCGGCGGAAGGGTTTGCCTATTTAGAGCAGATGTCGCGCTCGGCCGCCGGCCGCGGCACTGCGGCGGATATGTGGCTCAGCGAAATCAAGGACATGCCGGTCAGCAAGGGCAGCGTACAGGAGCTGCAGCGTTTTCTGACACTGTTCGAAACCGGCGAATCGGCAGCAAATGCCCGGGTGCTGCTGGCTCAGCAGCAGGCACAGCTCCAGGATCCGGCGTTCCGCGAACGATCCGAAGGGCTGGCGGCAGTGAAAAACGACAACCCGGCGCAGGCGATTGCCAGTTTACAACAGGCCGTCCGGGCCGATGCCAGGGACAGCGACGCGGTGGGGGCGCTGGGTCAGGCCTATTCGCAGCGTGGTGACAGAGCCCGGGCCGTCGCCCAGTTGAACAAAGCGATCGCGATGGATCCCAAAAGTCCGAGTCGCGATAAATGGGACAGCCTGCTGCAGACCAACCGCTACTGGCTGTTGATCAAGCAGGGCGATAACGCGCTGAAAGCCGGGCAGCTGGATCAGGCGCAAAACGCCTATGCACAGGCGCAGCGGGTCGACAATACCGATAGCTATGCGGTTCTCGGACTTGGCGATGTAGCGGCAGCGCGCAAAGATACGGCCGCGGCGGAGCGCTATTATCAGCGTACCCTGCGGATGGATCGCGGTAACAGCCTGGCGGTCCGCGGACTGGCTAACCTCTATCGAACCGAATCGCCGGAAAAAGCCAGCGCCTATATTGCTACGCTATCGCCGAGCCAGCGCCGCAGCATCGACGATATTGAACGCAGCCTGGCCAATGAACGGTTAGAAAAACAAGCCGAAGCCCTGGAGAGCAAAGGGAACTGGGCGCAGGCGGCGGAAGTTCAGCGCCGACGTCTGGCGCTTGACCCGGACAGCGTGTGGATCACCTACCGCCTGTCTCGCGATTTAGTGAGCGCAGGCCAGCAGACGGAAGCCGATACGCTGATGCGCGATATGGTCAACCGTAAACCTGGCGATGCCGACCGCGTGTATGCCTACGGACTCTATTTATCCGGTAATAATCAGGATGACAGGGCGCTGGCGCAGATTAACGCGCTGCCGCAGAGCCAATGGACGGATAATATCCGGGAGCTGGATGCGCGTCTGCAAAGCGACAAAGTGATTCGCCAGGCCAACCAGCTGCGTGATAGCGGCCAGGAAGCCCAGGCGATCGCCCTGATTAAACAGCAGCCGCCGCTGATCCGTTACGATCTGACGCTGGCGGACTGGGCGCAGCAGCGTGGCGATAACCAGACGGCGATCGCCCGCTACAATGACGCGCTGGGTAAAGAGCCGGACAACGGCGATGCGCGTCTGGGACTGGCGGAAGTGTATCTTGCCGAGGGTGATAAAAATGCTGCCCGCGCGCAGGTCAGCAAGCTGAAGGGCGACGAAACCGACTCCATCAATATGCAGCGGCGGATCGCCCTGGCGACGGCAGGATTTGGCGATACCGCCCAGGCGCAGCAGATTTTTGAGCGCATTATTCCGCAGGCGAAATCCCAGCCGCCGTCGATGGAAAGCGCGCTGGTACTGCGCGATGCGGCCCGTTTCCAGGCCGAAAACGGCGAGCCGCAGCAGGCGCTGGAGAGTTACAAAGATGCGATGGTGGCCGCGGGTGTGACTCCTGTCCGCCCGCAGGATAACGACACCTTTACCCGCCTGACCCGCAACGACAGCAGCGATGACTGGCTGAAACGTGGGGTCCGCAGCGATGCTGCCGATCTCTATCGTCAGCAGGATCTCAACGTAACCCTGGAGCATGACTATTGGGGCTCCAGCGGTACCGGCGGCTATTCCGATTTGAAAGCGCACACCACCATGCTGCACGTGGATGCGCCGCTTGCCGACGGGCGGATGTTCTTCCGTACCGACCTCGTCAATATGGACGCCGGGAGTTTCTCCACTAACAGCGACGGTAGCTACTCGCCGAGCTGGGGGACCTGCGGCGAAATTGCCTGTACCAGCGGCAGCAAGAACCAGAGTGACGGCGGGGCCAGTATTGCGGTGGGCTGGAAGAACGATACCTGGAGCGGGGATATCGGCACTACGCCGATGGGCTTTAACGTCGTCGATGTGGTGGGTGGACTCAGCTACAGCAACGACCTCGGGCCGATCGGCTATACCGTCAATATGCATCGTCGACCGATTTCCAGCTCGCTGCTGGCCTTTGGCGGGCAGAAAGACAGCAGCAGCCATACCGGGACAACCTGGGGCGGCGTGCGTGCTGACGGCGGTGGCGTGAGCCTGAGCTACGACAAAGGTGAAGCCAACGGGGTCTGGTCTTCGCTGGGCGTCGATCAGCTCACGGGGAAAAACGTCGAGGACAACTGGCGCGTGCGCTGGATGACCGGCTACTACTATAAAGTCATCAATGAGGATAATCGCCGTGTTACGGTAGGCCTGAACAATATGCTCTGGCACTACGACAAGGACCTGAGCGGTTATACCCTGGGGCAAGGCGGTTACTACAGTCCGCAGGAGTATATTTCGTTCGCGGTGCCGGTGACCTGGCGTCAGCGCACGGAGAACTGGTCGTGGGAACTGGGGGGCTCCGTCTCCTGGTCGCATTCACGGACCAAAACCCAGGCGCGCTATCCGCTGTTGAATTTGATCCCCTCAGAATACCGTGCTGACGCCAGTCAGCTGACGGAAGAAGGCAGCAGCAGCCAGGGCTTTGGTTATACCGCCCGGGCGCTGGTTGAGCGTCGGGTCACCAGCAACTGGTTTGTCGGCGCGGCGGTGGATATTCAGCAGGCGAAGGATTACACCCCGAGCCATGCGCTGCTCTACGTCCGCTACTCCGCCGCTGGCTGGCAGGGCGATATGGACATGCCGCCGCAGCCGCTCGTTCCCTATGCTGACTGGTAACAGAATCGCCTGAATTACGCTTTCGGACGTCACTCCACCCGTCCGTTCGCGTATACTCGTCACACTTCGTCCGTCTTTGGCTACATGGGTCGTTCATTCCCCCGGCGGCGCTACGCTGACCGGGCTACAGGCTGGCGGGCGTTGAGTATATAATCAGCCTGAAAAAGACCGGTTTGATGGATCTAAACCGGGTATGTGTCAGGTATCAGTGTATCAGTGGAGAACCCAGTTGCGCGTCAGCCGTTCACTTACAATTAAACAAATGGCGATGGTCGCGGGCGTGTCCATGGCATTTGTATTGGTCTTCTGCTCTATTTTGCTGTTTCACTTTGTGCAACAGAATCGCTTTTCGACGGCCACGCACTTAGAAAGTATCGCTCGTGCGGTTCGCGAACCGCTGTCTTCGGCCATCCTGAAGGGGGATATTCCGGAGGCGGAAACCATCCTCAGTCGTATTCAGCCTGCTGGCATTGTCAGCCGGGCCGATGTGGTGCTGCCGAATCAATTCCAGGCGCTGCGGATGCGCTTTATCCCTGAACGCCCTGTGCCGGTGACCATCACCCGTATTTTCGAGCTGCCGATTCAGATATCGCTCCCGGTCTATTCGCTGGAAAGGCCGGCTAATCCACAGCCGATTGCCTACCTGGTGCTGCAGGCTGACTCCTGGCAGACCTACAAATTCATCATGAGCGTGCTCTCTACGTTAGTGACCGCTTACTTCCTTTTGGTGCTGATACTGACGGTCGCCATTACATGGTGTATCAACCGCCTGATTGTGCGCCCGCTGCGTAAAATCGCCCGTGAACTTAACGATGTCGCGCAGCAGGACCGGCTGGGCCATCAGTTAACCCTGCCGCGGCTGCACCATGATGATGAACTGGGCCTGCTGGTGCGCAGCTACAACCGCAACCAGCAAACCCTGCTGCGTCAGCACGACGAGCTGGCATTGCAATCCACCCGCTTCCCGGTGTCCGAGCTGCCCAATAAAGCCTTTTTGATGGCGCTGCTCGAGCAGACGGTGGCCCGACCGCAAACCTCAGCCCTGCTGGTGATCGCCTGTGAAACCCTGCAGGACACGGCGGGCGTGCTGAAAGAGACCCAGCGCGAGATCCTGCTGCTGACGCTGGTGGAAAAACTGCGCGGTATTATCCCGCCGCGGATGGTGCTGACCCAAATCAGCGGGTATGACTTCGCGATTCTGGCCCAGGGAATGAGCGAGCCCTGGCATGCGGTGACATTAAGTAAGCAAGTACTTACTGTTATTAATGAACGGCTGCCGCTGCACGGTATCCAGCTGCGCCCCTGCGCCAGCGTGGGGATTGCGATGTTCAATGGCGAGCTGACGGCGGAGCAACTCTACCGCCGGGCATTTTCTGCCGCCGTTGCCGCACGCCATAAAGGGAAAAACCAGATTGAGTTTTTCGACCCCGCCCAGATGGAAAAAGCCCAGCGCCGGTTGATGGAAGAGCACGATATCCTGGCGGCGCTGGATAACCATCAGTTTGCTATCTGGCTTCAGCCGCAGGTGAATACCGCCAGCGGCGAGGTCTGCGGGGCGAAAGTGCTGCTACGCCAGCATCAGGCCGATGGCAGCTGGTCGCTGCCGCCGAACCTGCTTGAGCGTATCGACGCCTGTGGCCTGACGGTGCCGGTGGGCTACTGGGTGCTGGAAGCCGCCTGTCGCCAGCTCGCGGCGTGGCAAAGTGCCGGTATGATGTTGCCGCTGTCGGTGAGCGTCTCGCTCCTGCAGCTACTGCATCACGACCGTGGCGCTGAAATGCTGACCCTACTCGAACGCTACCGTATTGCGCCGGGCACGCTGATCCTCGAGATTACCGACAGCCGTCGGCTGGACGACCCGCAGATGGTGGTCTCGCTGCTGCGCCCGCTGCGTGATGCTGGCGTGCGCATTGCGCTGGATGATTTTGGCATGGGGTATGCGGGGCTGCGTCAGCTTCAGCACCTGAAATCGCTGCCGGTCGACATTCTGAAAATCGATAAGGCATTTATTGATATGTTGCCCGAGGATACCAGCATGGTCCCGGCGATTATCCAGCTGGCGCGCGGCCTGAATCTGCGCATTGTCGCCGAAGGGGTCGATAAGCAGGAGCAGTATCGTTGGTTGCAGGCATCCGGTGTCGATGTCGTTCAAGGACAGCTTTCCGGCGATGCGGTAGCGCAAGACGCGTTTAGCGGCAAGTATCTGCGTCAGGGTGAAGAGGGTGCAAGTTTGTAAAACCAGAGTAAACTTGTGCGTGTCAGTTCAAAGTTTTTAACAATTCCGTTGCATTATTGCGGTTAGTTATTTCTGAAATGTTTCCTTGGTGTTACTTTTAGGCCACAGACGCCATATGACCCCTCAATGTCTGTGGTTATACCTAAGGACACCCTATGAAAACCTCTCTGTTCAAAAGCCTCTATGTGCAGGTTTTGTCTGCCATCGCGATCGGTATTCTGCTGGGCCATTTCTACCCGGAACTTGGCGCGCAGATGAAACCCCTTGGCGACGCCTTCGTTAAACTGATTAAAATGGTGATCGCCCCGGTTATCTTCTGTACGGTCGTGACAGGGATTGCCGGGATGGAAAGCATGAAGGCCGTTGGCCGCACCGGTGCGGTGACGCTGCTGTACTTTGAAGTGGTGAGTACCATCGCGCTGATTATCGGGCTGATCATTGTTAACGTTGTGCAACCCGGCGCTGGCATGAACGTCGACCCGGCTACGCTCGATGCACATGCTGTGGCGGTCTACGCCGAGCAGGCCAAAGAACAGGGGATTGTCGCCTTCCTGCTGGATATCATTCCCGGCAGCGTGATTGGCGCGTTTGCCAGCGGGAACATCCTTCAGGTGCTGATGTTTGCGGTGCTGTTCGGCTTTGCGTTGCATCGCCTCGGCAGCAAGGGCCAGCTCATTTTCAACGTCATTGAGAGCTTCTCGCAGGTGATCTTTGGCATCATCAATATGATCATGCGCCTGGCGCCGATCGGTGCCTTCGGGGCAATGGCCTTTACCATCGGTAAATATGGCGTGGGCTCCCTGGTGCAACTGGGCCAGCTGATCATCTGCTTCTACATCACCTGTATTCTCTTTGTGGTGGTGGTACTGGGTTCTATCGCCCGGATTACCGGCTTCAGCATCTTCAAATTTATCCGTTATATTCGTGAAGAACTGCTGATTGTTCTCGGCACCTCGTCGTCTGAATCGGCATTGCCGCGCATGCTGGATAAAATGGAAAAGCTGGGCTGCCGTAAATCGGTGGTCGGCCTGGTCATTCCAACCGGCTACTCCTTTAACCTTGATGGGACGTCGATCTATCTGACGATGGCGGCGGTCTTTATTGCTCAGGCGACCAACAGCCATATGGATATCTTCCATCAAATCACCCTGCTGGTGGTGCTGCTGCTCTCCTCGAAAGGGGCGGCGGGCGTGACGGGAAGTGGCTTTATCGTACTGGCGGCGACGATTTCTGCGGTGGGCCATTTACCGGTTGCCGGCCTGGCGCTGATTCTTGGGATTGACCGCTTTATGTCAGAAGCGCGTGCGCTGACCAACCTGGTGGGTAACGGCGTTGCAACCGTCGTGGTGGCAAAATGGGTCAAGGAACTGGACACCCAACAGCTGGATGATGTCCTGAATAACCGCACGCCGGCCAACAAATCGCACGAATTATCCTCTTAAATCCTTCTGTTAAGCCCGTTGTCCTTGCTGGACTCCGGGCTCCTGCGCATAATTAGGCATCCTTCCCTGGCAACGGGGGACGATGCCTTATGTTTATTTTACGTCTCCGTGTGACATTTTCATCTCCACGTGGTCTAAACGACGTACTTTGCTCACTCTCTTTTTGGCAGCCCGCGAGCGGGTTGCTTTTGTAACCAGGAATGTTCATCAGGGGTTCACATGCAGGGCACAAAAATTCGACTGTTAACGGGTGGTTTGCTGATGATGGCAGCGGCCGGTTATGTGCAAGCAGAAGCGCTCCAGCCGGACCCGGCCTGGCAACAGGGGACTCTCGCCAACGGACTCCAGTGGCAGGTTTTAGCCACTCCGCAGCGTCCCAGCGATCGTATTGAAGTCCGTCTGTTCGTGAATATTGGCTCGTTGAGTGAAAGCACTCAGCAGAGCGGCTTCACCCGCTTTATCCCGCGTCTGGCCTTAACACAGAGCGGCAGCCTGCCGACCATGCAGGCGCGTTCGTTGTGGCAGCAAAGCATCGATCCTAATCGTCCTATGCCGCCGGCGCTGGTTTCGTACAGCTACACCATGTTTAATCTCAGTCTGCCAAACAACCGTAACGACCTGCTCAAAGAGGCGTTGAACTGGCTCTCCGATGCCAGCGGCAAACTGGTGGTCACGCCGGAATCGGTGAATCACGCTCTGCAGGGCGATGATATGGTGGCGACCTGGCCGCTTGATACCAAAGATGGCTGGTGGCGCTATCGCCTGAAAGGCTCCACGATGCTCGGCCACGACCCGGCCGCGCCGCTGAAACAGCCGGTCGATACGGCGCAGCTGAAGGCGTTTTATAAGAAGTGGTACACCCCGGACGCCATGACGCTGATTGTGGTGGGTAACGTCGATAGCCGCAGCGTGGCGGAGCAAATCAATAAAACCTTCGGCGAACTGCAGGGCAAGCGTGAAACGCCTGCGGCGGTGCCGACGCTGGCGCCATTGCCGACCACGCCGGTCAGTATCATGAGCAACTCGGTGCGCCAGGATAAGCTGTCTATCATGTGGGATGCACCGTGGCAGCCGATCCGTGATTCGGTCGCGCTGCAACGCTACTGGCGCGATGACCTGGCGCGTGAGGCGCTGTTCTGGCATGTTCAGCAGAGCCTGAGCCGTGGCAACGTCAAAGACGTGAGCCTCGGTTTCGACTGCCGGGTGCTCTATCAGCGCGCACAGTGCGCCATCAATATCGAATCGCCGGGCAATAAACTCAACGCTAACCTGAGCGCGGTCTCCCGCGAGCTGGCGAAGGTGCGTGATAACGGCCTGCCGGCAGAAGAGTTTGACGCCCTGATCGCCCAGAAAAACCTGGAGCTGCAGAAACTGTTTGCCACCTATGCGCGTACCGACACCGATATCCTGATTAGCCAACGTACGCGTTCGCTGCAAAATCAGGTGGTCGATATCGCGCCGGAGCAGTATCAGAAGCTGCGTCAGGAGTTCCTTGATTCGCTGACCGTCGACATGCTGAACCAGTATCTGCGTCAGCAGCTGTCGCAGGATATGGCGCTGGTATTGCAGCAGCCGCAGGGTGAACCGGAATATGACATGAAGGAACTGAAGGCGACGTGGGAACGGTTGATGGTGCCGCCTCCTGCTGCGGCAACCAGCGCTGACAGCGCCGGGGAAGTGCATAGCGACGTTACCGACATTCCACCGGCCCAGTAATGCGCCCGCAGGCCCGGGAGCTTTCCCGGGCCACCTGCAACATCACAACGGCAACCTCACAGATAGCCCCGGTCAGCGCAGCGCGACCGGGAAACCTCCCCGAATCGCGCCATTCACGACGGTAAGTTACAGCGGCATTGCTTCGCGCGGGATAATCGCCCCACGATACTGGATTACCGTGCTGGCGGTCAGGTGCCCACGTCTGGCGGCTGACTCAGCATCGCCACCGGTCAGGCGCACCGCCAGATAACCGGCGCTGAAGGAATCCCCGGCCGCCGTGGTATCCACCACCTGCTCTTTTGGCAATTTCACGGCCGGTACGTCCAGCAACGGTTGACCCGCAACGGCCACCAGGCAGGAGTCCGCCCCGCGTTTTACCACCACTTCGGTCACGCCTGCGGCATGCGTACGGGCAATCACCTCATCGACCGGCTTTTCACCCCATAGCGCGTTTTCGTCATCCAGCGTCAGGAAGGCGATATCGGTGCAGGTCAGCATTTGCTGATAGACCTGCTGCGTCTCTTCTTTGCTGGCCCACAGACGCGGGCGGTAGTTGTTGTCAAAAATAACCTTGCCGCCGTTAGCGCGACATTCGCACAGCAGGGTCAGCAGTTTCTCACGGCTGGTGGGGCTGAGGATCGCCAGGCTAATCCCGCTGAGATAGAGGTAATCAAAGGTCGCCAGCTCTTCGCAGATGGCGGCGGAGTGCTCGCTTTCCAGCCAGAATTTCGCGGCGGCTTCGTTGCGCCAGTAGTAAAAGGTCCGCTCGCCGGTCTCGTCGGTTTCGATGTAGTACAGCCCCGGCAGGCGGTCAGCCATGCGCTGAATCAGGTCAGTCTGCACGTTTTCCTGCTGCCAGGCGTCCAGCATCTGCTGGCTGAATGCATCCGTACCTAACGCGGTCACGTAGTGAACGGCGAGATCGCTGGCATCGGTCTGACGCGCAATATAGACGGAAGTGTTTAAGGTATCGCCGCCAAATCCGCGGTTTACCGCCGCGTGTTTCTCTGACAGCTCAATCATACATTCGCCAATGACGGCAATTTTTTTAGACATAGTCATGACCTGAGATGGAATCGAATTTAACGCTAGTGTGCGCTGTGCCGTTTTTATGGTCAATTATATTAAAACAATGTTCCATTATTTTTTTGACCTGACGCGCGTAATGTGACGAAAAACGCATTTGTCAGTGCAAAATGGCGATCCCGACAGGATTGTTCATCGACGTGAGGTACAGGCAATCGCAGCAGAAGTGGGGAACAACGGGGCTGGCGTGAGAATGTGCTGCCCGACGACATGCGCCGGGCAGCAGGTGATTACAGTGACTGGTGGCGCGTTTCGTGGGTTAACAGCAGTGCTATCAGCGTCAGCCCGGCCATCGCCGCCAGGTAGATGCCCACCGCCGTCAGACCGTAGTGACCCTGCAGCCAGGCCGCAATATACGGTGCAACGGAGGCGCCGAGAATCGACGACACGTTATAAGAGAACGAGGCACCGGTGTAGCGGACTTCGGTCGGGAACAGCTCCGGCAGCAGCGCGCCCATCGGGCCAAACGTCAGCCCCATCAGGCTTAAGCCCAGCAGCAGGAAGGCGAAGACGAGGATCGGCTCGCCGGAACCCAGCAGCGGTTTGAAGGCGAACAGCGCGAAGAGGATAATCATCGAGGTAATGACGATCATGCTCTTACGACGACCAAACGCATCCGCCAGCAGGCCGGCAACCGGCACCATCACGCCGAAGCCAATGACCGCCATCATCAGCATCCACAGCACTTCATTACGCGGCAGGCCAAGACCGACCGGCGCCGCGCCGGTGCTGAACGTCATGGAATAGACGGTCATGATGTAGAACAGGGTGTAGGTGGCCAGCATGATGAAGGTACCCAGCACGGTGACGCGCACATGCTTTGTCAGCAGGGTACCCATTGGGATTTTGACCTGTTTCTTCGCCGCGGCGATTTTGGCGAATACCGGCGTTTCATGCAGCGAAACGCGGACATACAGCCCAATAATGACCAGCACGGCGGAGAAGATAAACGGCACGCGCCAGCCCCATTCCATAAACTGCTCGTCGGTCAGCAGCCAGGAGAGCAGCAGGAAGGTCCCGTTAGCAAAGAAGAAGCCGATAGGCGCGCCCAGCTGCGGGAAAGAACCGTACAGCGCACGTTTACGCGGCGGGGCGTTTTCGGTCGCCAGCAGCGCAGCGCCTCCCCACTCACCACCGAGGCCAAGACCCTGACCAAAGCGCGCCAGCGCCAGCAGCATCGGAGCCAGAATACCAATGCTCTCGTAGCCAGGCAGCAGGCCGATAATGACCGTCGAAATCCCCATGGTCAGCAGAGAGGCCACCAGGGTGACTTTACGCCCGACGCGGTCGCCGAAGTGGCCGAACAGCGCGGAGCCAATCGGACGTGCGACGAAGGCAATGGCGAATGTCGCCAACGACTGGAGCGTCGCGGCAGCAGGATCGCCCTGCGGGAAGAAAATATGCGGGAAAACGATTACCGCGGCGGTGGCATAGATATAGAAGTCGAAGAACTCAATGGCGGTACCGATGAGTGACGCGACGACGACTTTGTTGCGCGAGTTAACCGGTGCGGTTTCCTGCGAATTGTCGAGTGTGGTGGCTGTGGCTTGCATAAATCTTTCTTATTTTTTGCGGACGAAAGGTCATATAGCCACAGCAAAAGGGACATTTCAATCTGTAACAGAGCCTGCCGGAGGCTAAAAAACAGGCAAAAAGCGGATAATTTTTACGCCAGAAAAATAACTTCTATGAAACACTTAACATAAATAAAAAAATAGCAGATAAAACCAGTTTTAAGTTAAATAAAAGTTACACGTTGGATTTATCTGCTGAAATGATGAATCGGACTGAATTTTGCGTCTTTACTCAGTCCGATGGCGGCGTTAATCGTGCGTTTTTCCCGGCATCCGGCGGTCGTCTTTGTACTCGGCGGTGGCAATCCAGGCCGCGCAGAACAGCGTCAGACGGGCGAAGAAATAGAAGAAGGCCATCAGCCCCAGTACAGAGCCAAATGCCGCGCCGGACGGCGATTTCACGAGGGCCGGCAGCGTCCAGGTCATGATCATCTTGATGATCTCAAAGCCGATGGCAGCGATCAGGGTGCCGCGAATCAGCGCTTTACGCCGCGGACGGTGGCGCGGCAGACGCCAGAAGATCCAGAAAAACAGCAGATAGTTGGCGAAGATAGAAATGGCGAGACCGATCAGCCGCCAGGCCGGTTTTAACCACTCGATATAATCGAGATACAGCGCCGAGATAATCATCTGCTGCGCCGAGCCGGCCACCGAGGTGATCGACAGGGTGACCACCAGCGCCACCAGCAGGCCAATCAGCGAGATAAAATCACGGAAGTATTTCACCCAGATTTTTTCCTGGTCCTGCGGCGTGCGCTCCCACACGTCGCGCGACTGGGCGCGAATGGCTTCACGCAGGTTGCCCATCCAGTTAATCCCGGAATACAGCGCCACCAGCAGACCCACCAGGCCGACGGCGGTACGCTGCTGCACGGCGGTATTAATGGTGTTTTTCAGGGTCGCTGCCAGGGTGGGATCGCTGACGTTGAGCAGGATCTTATCGAAAATATCCTGCAGCAGCGTCGGGTGCCAGGCCAGAACAAAACCGGCGGCGGCAAAGGAGACCATCAGAATGGGGATCATCGACAAGAACGAGAAGTAGGTGATGGCCGCGCCAAACTGGTTTCCCATTCGGTCATTGAAGCGTTCGGCGGCACGCAGCAGGTGCGCAATAATCGGGTTGCGCTGCACTTTCTCGGCGGTCCCGGTTACGCTCTTCAACGCCTGATTGGCCTTCTGCGCCACGGCAGAATCGTTGATAGCTGCCAGCTTACTTTTGCTTTTTTCTGGCGACTGGCCCGGCTCCTGGGGTGGGCGCTTACTGTCGTTTTCCGGTGTCATTCGTTATTTCTTCCTTTTTTTACAACGAGGTTCTACAAAATTATACCCTAAATAATTCGAGTTGCTTGTAGGCGGCAAGACCGTAACTCCCCAAGAGCTTACTCAAGTAAGTGACTGGGTGAACGGGAGCAGCCAACACCCAGGCAACTTGAAGTATGACGGGTATATATACGTAAAACCTGCGAGGGGCTTGCCTTGCACCCAATCCGGCACCGTCAGACCACTGCATAAAGCGCTGCGGCGCTTAATCGACGTACTCTTTCATGACGCCTCCCAGCCACTCCATAAACAGATGCACCCGCCGGGAAAGGTTGCGGCGGTGAGGGTAGATGAGCGACACCTGCAGAGGCTCCGCGCGATACTGCGGCAGAATTTCAATCAGCTCGCCGGTGCGTAGCGTTTCACGCACGCCGGTGCGCGGAACCTGAATTATCCCCAGCCCTGCCAGGCAGGCGGCCTGATAGGTTTCGGTGCTGTTGACGGTGAGCACCCCGCCGGTTTTCACCCAGCGGACCACGCCGTCACCCACCACTTCAAACCCCAGCGGCCGCGCGCCGGGGGTGCTCGCATAGTGGATCAGGGCATGATCCGCCAGATCTTCAAGCGTGGTCGGGTAACCGAACCGGGATAAGTATTGCGGGCTGGCGCAGTTAATTTGCGTCAGCTTGCCCAGCGGACGGGCAACCAGGCCGGAATCTTTCAGCGTGCCGACGCGCACCACGCAATCAAAACCTTCGCGAATCACGTCCACCAGTCGGTCGCTGCTGCTGAGCTCCAGTTCAATCCCTGGATACTGCTGCAAAAACGCCGGCAGGCGCGGAATAATTAGTTTTTTGGCCACCCCAACCGGCATATCCACCCGCAGGCGGCCGCTGGTGCTGGAGGGATCGTGCTGAAACATGCCGTCCAGCTCGTCGAGATTACTCAGCAGGTCTTTGGCGCGTTCGTAGTAGACCATACCATCCTGCGTGAGCTGTACCCGGCGGGTGGTGCGGTGCAGCAGGCGGACGCCGAGGTGGTTTTCCAGCGCCTGAATCTGGCGCGAGACGCTGCCTTTCGGCAGGCTCAGGGTATCGGCGGCGCGGGAAAAACTCTCCAGTTCTGCCACCCGAATGAACAGCTGCATTGCGTGAATTTTATCCATACCGATACTCTATTGTTGTTCAGATTGAAACAGTAAAACGTAATTTAGCGTATTTATTGATTTACTTGCAGCTAATAAGCTCTGTAACCAGACAAACGTAACCGAGAAGGGGTTTTCTGATGACACAACGTATTGCTTTAGTGACCGGTGGCAGCCGTGGACTGGGAAAAAATGCAGCGCTGAAGCTGGCGGCGAAGGGAACCGACATTATTCTCACTTACCACAGTAACCAGCAGGCTGCGCTGGAAGTGGTGCAGGAAATTGAACTAAAAGGAGTGAAAGCGGCAGCATTAGCGCTAAACGTCGGCGATACGGCGAGCTTCGAAGGCTTTGCGCAAAACGTGGCGGATGTGCTGAAGCAGCGCTGGCGGCGTGACACCTTTGATTATTTATTGAACAACGCTGGCGTGGGGTTGAACGTGCCCTTTGCTGAGACCAGCGAAGCGCAGTTTGATGAATTAATGAACATCCAGTTTAAAGGCCCGTTCTTTCTGACCCAGCGCCTGCTGCCGCTGATCGCGGATAAGGGTCGCATCCTCAATGTGTCGAGCGGGCTGGCTCGTTTTGCCCTGCCGGGCTTTTCCGCCTATGCGGCGATGAAAGGGGCGATGGAGGTGCTGACCCGCTATCAGGCGAAGGAGCTGGGGGCGCGCGGCATTTCGGTGAATATTATTGCTCCTGGCGCGATTGAGACCGATTTTGGCGGCGGCGCGGTGCGTGATAATGCGCAGCTTAATCAGCATATTGCGGCGCAAACGGCCCTCGGACGGGTTGGTTTACCGGATGATATTGGCGATGCTATCGCTGCGCTGTTGAGCGATGACCTGGGATGGATGAACGCCCAGCGTGTGGAAGTCTCCGGCGGGATGTTCCTGTAATCATCCAACGCCTCGCGTGGGATGCGGACGGCCAGGGCGGCCGTTCACTCCGGCGGGTGGTAATCGCGGCGCAGCAGGCCAAACAGCCAGTCATTGTGCCAGCGGCCGTTCAGCCAGTAGCATTCGCGCAGCTCGCCTTCCTGCAGGAAGCCCATCTTCTGGAGCAGGTTGCGAGAGGCGATGTTGCCGACGGTGACGGTGGCGGTCAGGCGCCGTATGCCGCCGGTGTGAAAGGCGAAATCGCAGAGCGCCCGCAGGGATTCATAGCCATAGCCACGACCCTGCGCGGTGGGGGTAAATAAAAAACCGACTTCCGCACAATCGCCCTCGAGGTGCCGGTAGCCGGTCAGACCCAGCGGTACGCCGGTTTCCAGATTGCGCACGACCAGACACAGCCACTGTTTTGCCCCTGGCGACCACGGCGGAATGCGTGAATCAAAGGCCTCTCGGATTTCTGACAGCGGGCGGGTATCGGCGATATAGAGCATCACCTGCGGGTCCCGCTGCAGAGTGAGAAAAAAAGACCAGTCTTCCAGCTTCAGCGGTGTGCAGTGCAGTCGTGGCGTAATCAGTTCGGTCATACAGCGATTCCTGCGAGGAGTTGTTGTATGACGATAACAGGACCGGAGCGGGCGGAATAGCACCTGGTTATAAGGGTTCGCCGTAAAGCCCGATCAGCCGACGCACCACGCCGTTGGTCCAGCCGAAGCCATCCTGCAACGGATATTCACCACCGCCACCGGCATGGGGAACGCTGCTGGCAATATGGTATTTCTCAATCAGCTTGTGGTGCTGCTTGTAGAAGTGGTTCACCGTGTGCAGCCAGCTGTGGGCGATTTCGTCGCCGAGCGCGTCCTGGCCATACATTTTAAAGCCCTGCACCGCCATCCATTGTAACGGCGCCCAGCCGTTGGGTTTATCCCACTGCTCACCGCTGTCGTACTCGGTGGCCATGATCCCGCCGGGGGTTAACAGGCGGGCGCGAACCGCCGCGGCGAGCCGGTTAGCCTGTTCGTGGGTCGCCATCCCGACATACAGCGCCACGATGCTGGCGGCGGAAAACAGCGCCAGCTGCTCACGTCGCCAGTCGTAGTCGCGGAAGCAGCCGCTCTCCTCATCCCACAGATAGCGGTTTACCGCGGCCCGACGCTCGCTGGCCTTGTGGCGAAAAGCGGTTTCCGCCTCCCGGTCGCTATTGAGCCCGCTCAGGTTGGCGATGGTGTTTTCCAGTTTGAACAGGAACGCGTTCAGATCGATGGGGATGAACTGGGTGGTGCGAATACTCGCCAGCCGGGTCATCTCGCGCAGCCAGCGGCTGGAATAGTCCCACCCGGAGGCAGCACCGGCGCGCAGATCGCGATAGACCTCATTGGCCGGGCGCCCGGAGTGCCTTGCGGTTTCGACATCTTCTCGCCAGGATTCATCGCGCGGCGTATCCCGGTCGTCCCAGTAGCGGTTCAGCAGCGAGCCGTCCGGCATACGCACCACATGGCGATAGGCCTGGTTGGGGATTAACGAGTCGGCGCCGTCCATCCAGAACTGGTACTCCAGCTTCAGATGATCAAGGTAACGCCGCGCCCCGCGCACGCCATCTTCCTCAAACAGCTCCACCATCAGGGCAAAGACCGGCGGCTGCGAGCGGCTGAGATAGTAGGTGCGGTTGCCGTTGGGGATATGCCCGTAGGTCTCGATCATCCAGGCAAAGTTATCCGCCATGCATTTCAGCAGGTCCTCGCGGCCGCTTTCCGCCAGCCCCAGCATGGTGAAATAGGAGTCCCAGTAGTAGGTTTCGCTAAAGCGCCCGCCGGGCACGATATACGACTGCGGCAGCGCCAGCAGCGACGACCAGGGAATATGATCCTGCGGCTCGCGAGTGAGGAACGGCCAAAGGTGATCGATATGCTCTTTTAGCGATCGGTCTGGATCGGAGATGTAATCTTCCGCCCGATGATCCGGCAGCCAGAAATGATCTTCGACGAACTGCCGCAGATCGAACTCCGGCATCCGCTTTTGCCGACGGTAGGCAATCAAAATATCCAGCGGATCCTGCCTGGGCGCACAGTCGGGGAAGGTTTTGCTGTCGGCAAAGATGCGCGAGCGCTGGACGTGGGTAAACAGCTCCAGATAACGGTCTGCGGGCGTCAGGGCATCCGAAGCCGGAAAGCCTTCAATGATCTCCGGCTCCGGTTCGGCATCGAACATTTCATCCAGTTTTAACTCATACGGATCGACGCCGTAGCGCAGTTCGTCTTCGATCGGCAGCGCGCTGCTATTATCGTTGCGTAATGTCTGGCTGGACATAGTGATACGGACCTCCGGATCGCGTCAGTTCAGGACGCCGGGCCTCTCCCGGCCTGATTAATAAGCGTAGTCATTCGCTTCGGTGTTCGGGAGAAAAACTGTGCGTCGCGTCACAGTTATCAGCGAGGGAAGAAAACGCTGTTTTTACAATGCTTTGATTTTAAACATAAAATATTCTCAATGGCGCCGCCGTGAGCATCCGGCTGCGGCGCCATTGTTTTTGCAACAAAATCTAATTATGGCGGATGGGATGGGGAAATTACTCCCAGGCCGCCTCCAGCATTTCCAGCAGCTGCTCGCTATCGAGGCGTGCGGGATTGGCTTTCATTGATGAAGAGCTGCTGGCGGCCAGCGCCGCGGGTTCCAGGGCCTCGTGCGGCACCCCCAGATCGCGCAGATTCCCCAGCCCGGCGCGGCGGCTCCAGTCGCGCAGGCTGTCCCAGGCGGTCTCCGCCTCGATGTTCAGCCCGTCAGCCAGCCACTGCCGGACCTCGGCAAAGCGCCCGAGTATGGCAGGATCGCTAATCTGTGACTCATTGAGCGCGAGCCCGTAAGGCAGCAGGCTGCCGCAGAGTGCGCCGTGCGAGGCGGGGCTCAGGCCGCCCAACGGGCCAGCCAGCCCGTGAATCACGCCAAGCCCGGCATTGGCTAACGCCAGGCCACCGCACAGGCTGACCCAGGCCATCTCATCGCGGCTGTCCGGACACTCTCTTGCCATCAGCGTATTGAGCGCCCTGATCCCCCGTGGAATCGCCGCCCGGCACAGCGCATCGGTAAAGGGATTCGCCCGGGTGCACAGCCAGGGTTCGATAAGCTGGGTAATGGCGTCAAGGCCGGAACCGAGCGTTACCGAGCGCGGGGCGTTATCGGTGAGTGCCGGGTCGACAATCGCCAGGTCCGGTAGCATGCGGTCATCGCGCAGGCTGACTTTGCGCTGCTGCTGGGTGACGTTAATCACCGCATTCTTCGTGACTTCCGCGCCGGTGCCGGCGGTGGTCGGGATCGCGACAAACGGCAGCGGCTGCGCTTCTAATTGCCGCCCGTTGCCCACGACTTCCAGATAATCAATCACCGGCCCGGATGCCGGCACCAGTGCGGCAATGGCTTTCCCCGCGTCGATTACCGCACCGCCGCCGAGGCTGACCACCGCGCCGATGCCCTGTTCACGCGCCAGACGTACCCCCTGTTCGATATCTTCCAGACACGGTTCGCGGGTGATAGACAGGGTGACAACGTGGATTTCCTGGGCATGGAGGGCGTCCAGTAAAAACTGCGCCCGCTGCGGGCTGGCGCCGTGGATCAGGAGGACCTGAGCGGTATGCTGCGCCAGCCAGGGGGCGGCGCTCCCGGCAAGACCGCGACCAAAACGGATATTGCCCGGCGTTAAAACGTTAAACGGAGTCAGCATGGCGGGTTCCTGTGTCAGCAAAAAAGGCTGAAATCAACTATACACATTATCCGACAAGCTGCCTGTTAGAGTAGGGTGAAAGAGACGTCTCATCGCTAAAGGAATTCACAATGCTAAGCATACTGGGTAAACGTACCTCAATTAACGTGCGTAAAGTGTTATGGGCCTGCGAGGAAGCAGGGCTGGAATATCAGCAGGAGGATTACGGCAGCGGCTTCCAGCCGACCGACACGGCGGCGTTTCTCGCCCTCAACCCTAACGGTCTGGTGCCGGTGCTGCTGGATGACGATATGGTTCTGTGGGAGTCCAATAGCATCTGCCGGTATCTGGCGCGCAAAGCCGGACGGGAAGATCTGCTGCCCGTAGCGCCACGACAGGCAGCGGATGTTGAACGCTGGATGGACTGGCAGGCCACCGAGTTCAACAATGCCTGGCGCTATGCGTTTATGGGCCTGGTGCGCAAAGACCCGCGTTTTCAGGATCCGGTGGCGCTCAAAGAGAGCATTGCGGCGTGGACCCGCTGCGTACAGATCGTCGAGTCGCAGCTTCAGCACACCGGTGGTTGGGTCACGGGGGCGCATTTTACGCTAGCGGATATTGTGCTTGGCCTGTCGGTACATCGCTGGAAAATGACCCCGTTTGCCCATCCGGAGATGCCGGCAGTGGAGCACTGGTATATGGCGCTGAACCAACGTCCGGCATTTATGCGTCATGGCAATAATGGTACGGCGTGATTATCCAGAATTGGATAAAAACGGTGATATTTTCAGCCTGTTCGCTTTGCAATGATCGTTGACAGCCGTTACGATCCAGGCCTCTTGGCTTCTCCCCATTGGTTTCAGTACGGCAGGAAGGTGTGGTTTGAACAGGCAGCTGAGCCCTGTGTTATTGGCGTCACTGCTGCTTGTAGGATGCTCCGGAACGCTCTCGCAAATGAGCGTTCCCTCTGATGCCACCACGCTGGTTGCGCAAAACGGGCAACCGATGCCCGTCGATGCCTTCGTCACCCGCTATATGCAGCAAAAGCAGGTCAGCGGCGTGGTGGTGGCGATCATCCAGCATAATGGCCCGGCAGAGTTTCACTGCTATGGGGTAACCGACAGCAAAAACCAGTACCCGATCGCCCCGGACACGCTTTTTGCGCTGGGCTCTCTGAGTAAAGGAACCACCGCCGAGGTGATTACCTTGCTGGTGAACGAGGGTCGGCTGCACTGGGATGATACGCTGCTGACGTTGCTGCCGCCGGGCACGCCGCTGAGCAACGATGCCAAAAAAATCACTCTGTTACAGCTGGTGACCCACACTTCCGGCCTGCCGCGCCAGCCGATGAACCTGCTGTCGCTGGAACATCTGCTGGCCTATCTGAGCGACGGCGAAAACTTCTACCATGAGCTGGATAGCGACAAGGTGCTGGGCTATCTGCGCACCTTTAACGCCCCCGCGAGCCGTGAACCCGAATACTCCAATTTGGGCTACGCGATCCTCGGCTACATCCTCAACTATCAGACCGGTGAGTCGGTGGAAACCCTGGCGGCGCGGATGATTTTTCAGCCGCTGGCAATGCGCAATACCAGCTACGCGCCGCAGACGCTGCGCGGCTATCCGCAGCGGGCCCTTGGTCATGCGGGGGACCAGCCGAAGTTTAAATCTCGCGGCGCGCTGACCCCGGACTGGCAGTTCAGCAACAATATGGTGGGGGCGGCGAGTCTGTACAGCAACGCCCGCGACCTGATTGAATACGCCCGCGCCCATTTCTCGCCGACCCATCATGCTGCGTTGGATAAGGCTTTTGCCGACGTCAGCGTCGAGTACTATGCGCGGGAAAAAGAGGCGGCCAATATTGCCTGGGTGACCGATACCCTTGGCGAGCAGAAAATTACCTATCAGGTGGGGTATATCGGCGGCTATGCCAGCTATATCGGTTTCGATAAAGCGCATCAGAATGCGGTGGTGGTGCTGCAAAACAGCTTTAACTGGAGTAACTACATCGGCCACGCGATCCTGCAAAACCAGGAGCCGATAAAAAAAGCCCCGTGAGAACACGGGGCCGGGAGGATTAACGCATGGTGACGAACTCTTCCGCTGCGGTCGGGTGAATCGCCACGGTGTTGTCGAAGTCCTTCTTGGTGGCGCCCATTTTCAGCGCGACCGCGAAGCCCTGCAGCATTTCATCCATGCCGAATCCGATGCCGTGAATGCCGACAATCTTCTCTTCCGGACCGACGCAAACCAGCTTCATGCGGCACGGCTGGCGGTGTGAGGTAACGGCGGTGTACATGGCGGTGAAGGAGGATTTATAGACCTTCACGGCGTCATCGCCATACTGCTCGCGCGCCTGTGGTTCGGTTAAACCGACGGTGCCGATCGGCGGGTGGCTGAAGACCACGGTCGGGATATTGCTGTAGTCCAGATGCTCGTCCGGCTTGTTGTTGAACAAGCGTTCGGACAGGCGACGGCCCGCGGCTACCGCTACTGGTGTCAGTTCTACCGCACCGGTGTTGTCGCCGACGGCGTAGATCCCTGCCACATTGGTGTTCTGGAATTTATCGACCGCGATATAGCCTTTGTCGTTGGTTTTTACGCCAGCGGCTGCCAGGTTGATCGTATCGTTCGCCGGTTCACGACCGATAGCCCAGATCAGGCAATCGACGGTCTGGCTACGGCCATCTTCCAGCTCCAGCGTCAGGCTGCCGTCCGCGTTTTTCACTACCGCTTTCGGGATTGAAGTCGTGTGCAGCTGCGGCCCTTCGGCGTTCATCACTTCAACCAGCGTGTCGACGATCAGCGGATCGAAGCTGCGCAGCGGCGCGTGTTTACGCACGAACAGGTGGGTTTCGGCACCCAGACCATTGATCACGCCCGCCAGCTCAACGGCGATATAGCCCGCACCGACCACGGCAACGCGCTTCGGCAGTGCCGGCAGCTCGAAGAAACCGTCGGAGTCGATGCCATATTCAGCGCCCGGAATCGACGGATGGCTCGGACGGCCACCGGTGGCGATCAGGATATGATCGGCGGTGAGGGTCTCACCGTTTACTTCCACGGTGTGCGCGTCGACAAAACGGGCAAAGCCTTTGATTACATCGACCTTGTTTTTGCCCAGCACGTTGTCGTAGGAGGTATGAATACGATCGATATACGCGCTACGGCTGGCGACCAGTTTATCCCAGTCGAAGTGATTGATGGTGGCGTCGAAACCGTAATCCGGGCCATACAGGTGAATCGCTTCGCGAATCTGCGCCGCATGCCACATCACTTTCTTCGGTACGCAGCCGACGTTCACGCAGGTGCCACCCAGATCTTTAGCTTCAATCAGCGCGCACTTTTGGCCATACATTGCCGCACGGTTGATGGAGGCGATACCGCCGCTGCCGCCGCCGATAGCGATGTAGTCATAATGTTTGCTCATAGCGTATATCCTTAGAAGAGCCTGTCCGAGCAGGCTCTTAATCGTTGATTGACCGCGATTGTAGCGCGAGGCGTAAAAGGTTCCACCGATGGTTGCGATTACTCAGGGACGATCCAACTGACGGTGGCATGGCCATTTCCCGTCGGCGACAGCTTCTTATGCAGCCACGGCAGCACGTTGTTCATCTGTTGTTCCAGCTTCCACGGCGGGTTGATAACGATCATCCCGGAAGCGGTCATGCCGCGCTGGTCGCTGTCCGGACGCACGGCGAGTTCAATTTGCATGATTTTGCGAATACCGGTGGCTTCCAGCTCTTTGATCATGCGCTTAATTTGCGCGCGCAGGACCACCGGATACCACAGCGCGTAGGTGCCGGTGGCAAAGCGTTTATAGCCTTCATGGATCCCGGCGACCACGGCCTGGTAATCGCTTTTAATTTCATACGGCGGGTCGATCAGAATCAGGCCGCGACGGGAGACGGGTGGAAGCTTCGCCTTCAGCTGCTGATAGCCATCGGCCTTAGCCACCCGCGTGCGGTTATCTTTCTGAAATTCAGAACGCAGCAGCGGGAAGTCGCTCGGGTGCAGTTCGGTCAGATCCAGGCTGTCCTGCTCACGCAGCAGCTGGCGGGCAATCAGCGGAGAACCCGGATAGTAGCGCAGCTGACCGCTGCGGTTGAAATGCTGGACCACGGAAATATAGGCTTCCATCTCGGCCGGCAGGTCGTCCTGCTGCCAGATGCGAGCGATCCCTTCGAGGTATTCACCGGTGCGTTCGGCGTGTTCGCCGCTCAGCTGATAGCGACCCGCGCCAGCGTGGGTGTCCAGGTAGAGAAACGGTTTTTCTTTCTCTTTCAGCGATTCAATGATCAGACTCTGAACGGTGTGTTTAAGGACGTCGGCGTGGTTGCCTGCGTGAAAGCTGTGGCGATAACTGAGCATGGATGCAGAGATTCCGGGAATTGAACAAGATTACCGATAGTTTACCGCAGATCCGCCCGGATTACCGCTGCGGCGCCACGCTGTTTCAATCGTGGTGAAAGGATTGCAAAACGTGAATGGGTCATAAAAGTGTCAAAAATCTGCGCTAGCGTCGCCTGCAGGCAAGGTAATTGTTTGAATAAAAGGAAAAATAATGAAACTGCAAATCACACTTTTGACATCAGCATTGATCCTGGCGCTGCCGGCGTTGGCGCACGCGGTACCGGTAAATCAGGCGGCGGCAATCGCCGGTAGCGTCACGCCCGCGGCGGCCAGCCCGGCGTTTGACGACCTTGAAAGTCAGGCGTTGAGCCGGCTACGCGCGGCGCTGAAAGGTGATGCCGCGACCCTCACCCGCGACCAACTGGAGCACGCGAAACAGAATAAAACCCAGGCAGATAAGGCCTGGCTGAAGGCCAGCGGTTATGATTTTCAGGGGAAAGAAAACCAACAGGCGGGCATTGCGCTGCTTGCCGCTTTCAGCACCCTCCCGGATGCGGTGGTGAAGGCCAACCTGGCAACGGTGACCGCCATTAACCGCGATGCGACTCAGGCGACCCGTCATCAGGCGCTGGCGGATGCGGAAGGGATTAGCTATCTCTACTTCCTCAGCGATGCGCTGGGCCCGCGGCTGGGGAAAGCCTTCCTCACCGCTTACGATAAAGGCGAGCTGGGTAAAGCGGCGGCGTTGATTAAGGCCAGTGAAGTCAGCACCGGGGCGGCGAAAAAGCATTTTAACTACCCGCGCCCGTTCCTGATCCAGGGCAATACCATTCATCTGGTGCCGGACGACGTGGTGGTCAAGGATAACCAGCCCTATACCGCCGACGGCGGCTCGTTCCCCAGCGGACACACCAACACCGGCTATACCGATGCGCTGTTGATGGCGGAAATGATCCCGGAGCGCTTTGATGCCCTGGTGACGCGCGGCGCGCGCTATGGATACTCCCGCATCGTGCTCGGCGTGCATTATCCGCTGGATGTGATGGGGTCGCGGATGGTGGCGCAACGTAACGTTGCGCATTACCTCAACGACGCGAAGTATCACGCGCTGTTCAATGAGGCGCGCGATCAACTGCGCGCGGCGCTGGAAAAAGAGTGCGGCACGTCGCTTGCCGAGTGTGCAAAATCCGCCGGGAAAGACGATCCCTACCGCGACCCGGCCATGAACGCCTTTTACCAGTTCACCATGACCTATAATCTGGCGCAGCAGAAGGGCGAGAAGCCCGAGCTGACGGCGCCTGAAGGGGCGGAGGTGCTGCTGGAGACCGCACTGCCTCATCTTTCAGGGGCGCAGCGTCGGGCATTGATGGTGAAAACCGCGCTACCGGCGGGCTACCCGCTGTCGGGTGAGAGCGCCGACCAGCAGTTCTGGCAGCGGCTGAATCTGCCGGCGGCTTATCAGATGGCGCAGAAAGCGCATTGATCTCACACAGCCCGGCGAAGCATCGTGCCAGCCGGGATTTTGCTCAACGGCCGGGCTTATTGCAGTAATACCCGGCGCCTGGCACGGCGTGACATTGAAATTCCCGCAATGATCCCCCATTCTAGATCTCATGCTAAAGCGCCGGAACGCGCGCTTCATTTACCCTTTTCAACAGGACTGCGCTTATGACCAATCCATTACTGACGCCTTTTTCTTTGCCGCCTTTTTCTGCGATCAAGCCGGAACATGTCGTCCCTGCGGTCAGCAAAGCGCTGGACGACTGCCGGGCATCGGTAGAAAGCGTGGTGGCGCAAGGCGCGCCGTACAGCTGGGAAACCCTCTGCCAGCCGCTGGCTGAAGTGGATGACGTACTGGGACGCATCTTCTCCCCGGTCAGCCACCTGAACTCGGTGAAAAACAGCCCTGAACTACGTGAAGCCTACGAGCAAACCCTGCCGCTGCTGTCGGAATACAGCACCTGGGTTGGCCAGCACGAAGGCCTGTACAAAGCCTACCGCGACCTGCGCGATGGCGACCATTACGCCACCCTGAATACCGCCCAGAAGAAAGCGGTCGATAACGCGCTGCGTGATTTCGAACTGTCCGGTATTGGCCTCGCCAAAGAGCAACAGCAGCGTTACGGCGAGATTGCCGCGCGCCTGTCTGAGCTTGGCAACCAGTACAGCAACAACGTCCTCGACGCCACCATGGGCTGGAGCAAGCTGGTGACCGACGAAGCCGAGCTGGCCGGGATGCCGGAAAGCGCGCTGGCGGCGGCTCAGGCCCAGGCTCAGGCGAAAGAACAGGAAGGCTATCTGCTGACCCTGGATATCCCGAGCTATCTGCCGGTGATGACCTACTGCGACAACCAGGCGCTGCGCGAAGAGCTGTATCGTGCCTACTCCACCCGTGCGTCAGACCAGGGTCCGAATGCCGGTAAATGGGATAACAGCCCGGTGATGGCGGAAATCCTCGCGCTGCGCCACGAGCTGGCCCAATTACTGGGCTTTGAAAGCTATGCCTTTAAATCGCTGTCGACCAAAATGGCCGAAAATCCGCAGCAGGTGCTCGACTTCCTGACCGACCTCGCAAAACGCGCGCGTCCGCAGGGCGAGAAAGAGCTGGCCCAGCTGCGCGCCTTCGCCAAAGCCGAATATGGCGTCGACGAACTGCAGCCGTGGGATATTGCTTACTACAGCGAAAAACAAAAACAGCATCTCTACAGCATCAGCGATGAGCAGCTGCGTCCGTACTTCCCGGAAAACAAAGCCGTTAATGGCCTGTTCGAAGTGGTTAAGCGCATTTACGGGATTACCGCGAAAGAGCGCACGGACATCGACGTCTGGCACCCGGAGGTTCGTTTCTTCGAACTGTATGACGAGAGCAACGAGCTGCGCGGTAGCTTCTATCTCGACCTGTACGCGCGTGAGCACAAGCGCGGTGGGGCGTGGATGGATGATTGCGTTGGCCAGATGCGTAAACTCGACGGTTCGCTGCAAAAACCGGTCGCCTACCTGACCTGTAACTTCAACCGCCCGGTGAACGGCAAGCCGGCGCTGTTTACCCACGACGAAGTGATTACCCTGTTCCACGAATTCGGCCACGGCCTGCACCACATGCTGACCCGCATTGATACCGCCGGGGTCTCCGGCATCAGCGGGGTGCCGTGGGATGCGGTCGAACTGCCGAGCCAGTTTATGGAAAACTGGTGCTGGGAGCCGGAAGCGCTGGCGTTTATCTCTGGCCACTATGAAACCGGTGAGCCGCTGCCGCAGGCGCTGCTCGACAAAATGCTGGCTGCGAAAAACTACCAGGCGGCGCTGTTCATCCTGCGTCAGCTGGAGTTTGGCCTGTTCGACTTCCGTCTGCATGCAGAATACCAGCCGGAGCAAGGGGCGAAAATTCTCGAGACCCTCGCGGAAATCAAAAAGCAGGTGGCCGTGGTGCCAGGGCCGTCGTGGGGCCGCTTCCCGCACGCCTTCAGCCACATCTTTGCCGGTGGTTATGCGGCAGGTTACTACAGCTATCTGTGGGCCGACGTGCTGGCGGCAGACGCCTTCTCTCGCTTTGAAGAAGAGGGGATTTTCAACCGCGAAACCGGTCAGTCGTTCCTCGATAACATCCTGAGCCGCGGTGGTTCCGAAGAGCCAATGGTGCTGTTCAAACGCTTCCGTGGGCGTGAGCCGCAGCTGGACGCGATGCTCGATCATTACGGGATCAAGGGCTAAGCGTTTCGTGAAAATTTGCTTAGTCGATGAAACGGGCGCCGGAGACGGCGCCTTATCTGTTCTTGCGACCCGCTGGGGGCTGGAACAGGATGATGACAACCCGATGGCGCTGGTGATGACCCCGGAGCATCTGGAGCTGCGCAAGCGCGATGAGCCGAAGCTCGGCGGGATCTTCGTTGATTTTGTCGGCGGGGCCATGGCCCACCGGCGTAAATTTGGCGGCGGTCGCGGTGAAGCGGTGGCGAAAGCCGTTGGCGTGAAAGGCGACTACCTGCCAGAGGTGGTGGATGCGACGGCGGGACTGGGGCGGGATGCCTTTGTGCTGGCGGCGGTCGGCTGCCGGGTGCGGATGCTGGAGCGTAATCCGGTGGTGGCGGCCCTGCTCGATGACGGGCTGGCACGCGGCTATGCCGACCCGGAAATCGGCCCGTGGTTACGCGAGCGTTTGCAGTTGATTCATGCTTCCAGCCTGACGGCGCTGACGGATATTACGCCGCGTCCGCAGGTGGTCTATCTGGACCCGATGTTCCCGCACAAGCAGAAAAGCGCGCTGGTGAAGAAAGAGATGCGTGTGTTTCAGTCGTTGGTGGGACCGGATCTGGATGCCGACGGGCTGCTGGCGCCGGCACGGCAGCTGGCAACCAAACGGGTGGTGGTGAAACGCCCGGATTACGCGCCGCCGCTGGCCGAAGTCGCCACGCCGAACGCGGTGGTCACCAAAGGCCACCGTTTCGATATCTACGCTGGAACGGCGTGACCGGGCCACGGGTCCGTGCGGTTTAGTATGTTGTCGCCCGGACGGGGCGTAGCACCGCCTGCGGGAAACTCCCCGGTGGCGCTGTGCTGACCGGGCTACGGGTCCATGCGGTTTGAGATGTTGTAGCCCGGACAGGTGCGTAGCACCGCCTCCGGGAAACTCCCCGGTGGCGCTGCGCTGACCGGGCTACGGGTCCGTGCGGTTTAGTATGTTGTCGCCTGGACGGGGCGTAGCACCGCCTGCGGGAAACTCCCCGGTGGCGCTGCGCTGACCGGGCTACGGGTCCATGCGGTTTGAGATGTTGTAGCCCGGACAGGTGCGTAGCACCGCCTGGCCTGCGGGAAACTCCCCGGTGGCGCTGCGCTGACCGGGCTACGGGTCCATGCGGTTTGAGATGTTGTAGCCCGGACAGGTGCGTAGCACCGCCTGCGGGAAACTCCCCGGTGGCGCTGCGCTGACCGGGCTACGGGTCCATGCGGTTTGAGATGTTGTAGCCCGGACAGGTGCGTAGCACCGCCTCCGGGAGACTCCCTGGTGGCGCTGCGCTGACCGGGCTACGGGTCCATGCGGTTTAGTATGTTGTCGCCTGGACGGGGCGTAGCACCGCCTGCGGGAAACTCCCCGGTGGCGCTGCGCTGACCGGGCTACGGGTCCGTGCGGTTGGGGATGTTGTAGCCCGGACAGGGGCGTAGCACCGCCTCCGGGAAACTCCCCCGGTGGCGATGCGCTGACCGGGCTACGGGTCCATGCGGTTGGGGAGGTTGTAGCCCGGACAGGTGCGTAGCACCGCCTCCGGGAGACTCCCTGGTGGCGCTGCGCTGACCGGGCTACGGGTCCGTGCGGTTGGGGATGTTGTAGCCCGGACAGGTGCGTAGCACCGCCTCCGGGAGACTCCCTGGTGGCGCTGCGCTGACCGGGCTACGGGTCCGTGCGGTTGGGGATGTTGTAGCCCGGACAGGTGCGTAGCACCGCCTCCGGGAAACTCCCCCGGTGGCGATGCGCTGACCGGGCTACGGGTCCATGCGGTTGGGGATGTTGTAGCCCGGACAGGTGCGTAGCACCGCCTCCGGGAGATCCCTTGAGAGTGACGGATTAAACAAACGGTGCCAGCGGGTCGGCCATCTCAAAGGCGGCGGTTTTCTCGGCCTTTGGCGGATAGATCAACTCCTGGGTAATGGACATCTTCAGCTTCTTCGCCTCTTCCCGGGTCAGCTTCACCTGCTGATCCCAGCCTTCGGTATAGACCGCACCCCACGCCCCGAGGTCGAGACAGGTCACGTAGTTTTCCTGACGATAGGGCAGCGGCATCACGTTGAGCAGGCTGGCAGCCGCGTTATTACCGGCAAATTTACCCAGCAAAATTGCGTGCTGGCAGGTCATCAACGCATGGTTACCTTTGTCATCGGTGGCCGCATAGGCCACGTCACCGGTCGCATAGATATCGTCATGGCCCACCACCTGAAGCGCCGTATTCACATGCAGGCGGCCCTGGCGATCGCGCGGGGCATCAATCTGCGCCGTCAGGCCGTTGGCCTCGACGCCAACGGTCCAGATAACGGTCCGGGAGGCGATGTACTGGCCGTCTTTCAGCATCACGCCGTCGGCATCCACGCGTTCTACTTCGGTATTCACCCGCCATTCAACGCCAAGCTCTGCAGAGGCCTGGACGATAACCTCGCGTAATGCTTCGCTGTAGCGTGAACCCGGCTGCGGCCCGCGCTCAACTACGACTACTCTGGTCTTAGCATTCGAGCCGAGGATCTCCCGCAATTTGCCGGGCAGCTCCAGCGCCATCTCGATACCGGTGAAACCGCCGCCGCATACCACCACGGTATTGCGTGACTCACTGTCGGCCTCATGAGCAAGGGATTTCAGGTGCGATTCCAGCTCGCTGGCGCTCTCCAGCTGATCGAGATCGAAGGCGTGGGTATCGGCGCCGGCCACCAGTGAACGGTTGACGTGGCTGCCGCTGGCCAGAACTAACCGGTCGTAGCTCTGCTGCTGCATGACGCCGTTGGCATCAGTCCAGGTCACGGTTTTGCTGGCCGGAAGGATCCGGGAAACCGTCCCGCGCAGGAAGCGCACGCCAGTCACGTCAAACAGCGGCTGCAACGGCGCTACCAGGGTCTCGACGGCATTTTCATAAAAGCGCGGACGCACCCGCAGTTCAGGCTGCGGGGCAATCACCGTGATCTCTACGGCCTGTGATTGATGTTGATCGGCGAGGCGAGCAGCGCTAAGCGCGGCCCACATTCCCGCAAAGCCGGCACCGACTACCAGAATTTGTTTACCCATGATGGTTTCACTCACTGTTAACGACGATATGTTTACTCGGATTTTATTTGTCGTAGTATGTAATTGCAATCTGATTTGCAACGCAGAGCGGTTTGGCTGGGTTGATTTGTATTTATCTAATTGATAATAAAAAGTTTAAAACTTTTATGGACGACGGGATATTTTATCTTTGTGGTAAGGCTATGGCGAAAAAGCTACAATAACTCAGATTTATTTTGGCTGAGATAAGAGCATGGCATTCTACAGTTCCGGTGTTGAGTACGGCATCCATAGCCTGATGTGTATGGTGGACAGCAAAGGCGACGCCCGCGATATGAGCGTGCGCGAAATCGCCGATCTGCAAAGCGTGCCCTACGATTACCTGGCCAAAATCTTTACCCGCCTTTCGAAGGCCGGCCTGGTGCGCAGCACGGAAGGCAAGGGCGGCGGATTCCAGCTGGCGAAGCCGGCGGAACATATCACGGTACTCGATGTGGTGAACGCCATTGATGGCGATAAGCGCATTTTTGAGTGTCGGGAAATTCGCCAGCGGCTGGCGGTGTTTGACGAACGTCCGCCGGAATGGGCCTGCGAAGGGATCTGCGGCGTGCGATCGGTGATGGATATGGCCCAGCAGCGCATGGAAGAGGCCTTAGGGCAGCATACCATTCTGGACCTGGCGCGTAAGATGTACCGCAAAGCGCCGGACGAGTTTGTTATCGAAGTACAGGACTGGATTGCCGCGCGCAAAGGTTAACCCCAGCCGGTGTTGCCCGCTGAGGTTAACCACCGAGTTACTGGTCGCTGGTCGGCGTATTGATCATCCGGTTGAGCCACGGCACCAGAACCGCCATCACTATCGTTACTCCCAAGGTCACCAGGCCAATCTTGCCGAAGACGTTGGTGTAGATCGGTAGGGTTTGCAGCGGGTCGGTGATATTTTCCGGCACGGCGGTGAAGGTCGCAACATAGCCGCCCATCAGGAAAGCTGCCGCCTGGGTCAGGAACCACATCCCGAGAATAAAGCCCATCAAATGCTGCGGCACCAGCGCGGCGACCATCGCCAGGCCGAGGGCGCTAATCAGCAATTCCCCGAGGCTCTGGAACAGATACACCAGCACGATAAACCACGGCGACGTCAGCCCCTGGGCATCGGCAAACCAGATCCCCGCGGCCGCGGCGGTCAGGAATCCCAGCGAACATAAAAACATCCCGAGGGTAAACTTCATCGGCATGGTCAGGTCTTTGCCTTTATTGCCCAGCCGCGTGTAGATCGCCGCCAGTACCGGGCTGGCTACCACTACCCAGAACGGGTTCAGCGCCTGGAAGCTCACCGGGTTAATGGTGATGCCGAGGATCTCGTGATGGACGTTATTGATGGCGAAGAAGTTGAGCGAGGTCGGCATCTGCGCGTACAGAATGTAAAACAGCACCGCCTCCAGCATCAGGATAAAGGCGACAAACATTTTATTGCGCCCGGTCTTATCGAGTTTGAAGGCCTCACGGAAGAAGAAAATGATCACCACGATGGAGAGCACAATCAGCACCAGGTTGGCGATTTTAACGTTATGCAGCAGCCAGGCGCAGAGGAACACCATCGCCACCGTACCCACCAGAACATACAGCAGGTTACGCAGCACTAAGGGACGATGGTCCGGTTCAGAACCGATATCTTTGACCATTCCCCGGCAGGCGAAATAGACCAGCAGCGCGATAATCAGCCCCGCGCCGCACAGGTTATAGGTGACGGCATAGCCAAACTTCTCGGCGATCACCGGCGCCAGCGACAGCGACAGCAGCGAGCCGATATTAATCGACATATAAAACAGGGTGAAGGCCCCATCAAGACGCGCGTCTTTGGGCGGATAGCATTTTGACAGCAGGCTGGCGGGATTGGCTTTAAACAGGCCGTTACCGACGGCGATAGTCCCCAGAGCGATAAAAATCAGGTCAGGCTTGAGCAGCGACATCCCGGTCATAAAGTAGCCCAGCGCCAGCACCACCGCGCCGAGCACCAGCGTGCGTTTGGTGCCGAGCAAATGGTCGCCGACATAGCCACCGATCGAGATCAGGCCATACACCAGCGCCGCGAAGGCACCAAAGGTAATAAACGCCTGTTCCTGAGAAAATCCGAGCTGTTTAACAAAGAAGACGGCCAGAATCCCCTGGACGCCGTAATAGCCAAATCGCTCCCATAATTCCACAAAAAAAATCATGAAGAACGGCCGTGGTTGCTGCAACAACCCAGTAGGTGCAGTAGTTTTCATATTCCTTCGCCTTAAAGTTCTATCCCAAAAAAGTATGAACGCGTATGCCAGAACGCGCTGAAAAAGTATTCTTAAGCGCAATGATTCGGTCATTTGCTATGTTTGTAGATTATTATACGAATTATATTTCTTATAATTGGTTGATCACACTAATCATTAATAATTTTGTGGATTGTTATTCTGTCTCTCTTGCGAGGGGGAGGCGAGGGTGAAATACCAGGGATAATGTGGCTCAGGCCGGTTCACGACCGCTAAAAACAACAACGCCCGCGATGGCGGGCGTTGGCATTCTGAAGGTCTACAGTGCGACGGTTATTCGTCTTCTTCGTCGCGCAGCGGAACAATCAGCATATCGACATGAACGGTGTTGATCAGCTGGCGCGCGGAGGACATCAGCTTGCTCCAGAAATCCTGATGGTGACCGCAGACCACCAGGTCCATATCGTATTTTTTAATCGCATCAACCAGCACCTGGCCGAGATCGCCGCTGCCGCTCAGGGTTTCGGTAATCGGATAGCCCGCATTGGTGGACAGCTCGCTCAGCGCGTGGTGGGTCTCTTCAGAAATGCGTTTCTGCATGTCGCCCAGATTGACATCGATAAGGCCGGTGTAGAGGTCGGAGTAATTCACATCCACGTGAATCAGAGAAACCTTGGCATTGTAAGGTCGGGCCATTGAAACGGCTTTTTCTACCAGCACTTTGCTTTCCGGGGAGAGGTCTACTGCAATAAGAATATGTTTGTAAGCCATAGTGTTACTCCTTCCATAAGTTGTCGATGACCATTGGACCAGACAGCTGGTGCTGTCGCTTCGCCCGCGTCCTGCGCGCTAATCCGCGGGGGTTCATCCTGTTAAGGACTTAATTGTAGAAGATATTTCTACCTTATAGCGCCCCTCGCGCTCCGTCAATGCACCTGGTCCATCAAAAGTTAAACAAATATATCCGTCTTACGTATTGATAACGATTAACCTTGTGGTAAAAAAATTGACTGATCTCCTACACTATTTAATGAGCCGATCGGATAAATAAACGTGATCGGTATCTCACTCTCGTATTGTATGTTGGGTTGGGTATTGGGGAGCGCTAGCCCCGGAGACGTCTCCGAGGGTGGGTCGCCGGGGAGGAAGTATGATCAGCACTATTGCGCTGTTTTGGGCCCTGTGTATCGTTTGTGTGGTGAATATGGCACGCTACTTCTCTTCGCTGCGTGCGTTATTGGTTGTGCTACGTGGTTGCGATCCCTTGCTTTATCAATATGTCGATGGTGGCGGCTTTTTCACCTCGCATGGGCAGCCGGGTAAACAGATGCGTCTGGTTTGGTATATCTACGGCCAGCGTTATCGCGATCATCATGATGATGAGTTTATTCGTCGCTGCGAGCGGGTACGGCGGCAATTTATCCTGACCAGCGCGCTGTGTGGCCTGGTGGTGGTGAGTCTGATTGCGCTGCTGATCTGGCACTGACCGGTGGTCAGATAAAAAAAACGGGCCAGTTTCCTGACCCGTTTTTATCATGTGCTGATACCCGCGTTAGATAAGCTTCAGCGAGAGCCAGTACAATCCGCCGGAGAGCAGAATCGCGGCCGGTAAGGTGAGAACCCACGCCATCAGAATGCTGGTGACGGTTTTTCTCTGCAGGCCACCGCCATCGACGAGCATCGTCCCCGCAACAGAGGAGGAGAGCACGTGGGTGGTCGAAACCGGCATACCGGTATAGCTCGCCAGACCAATCGAAACGGCGGCGGTCATCTGGGCTGACATACCTTGTGCGTAGGTCATGCCTTTCTTACCAATTTTCTCACCGATAGTGGTCGCCACGCGGCGCCAGCCGATCATGGTGCCGATACCCAGCGCCAGAGCAACCGCCATAATGATCCAGATTGGCGCGTACTCGATGGTGCTCAGCATATCGGTTTTCAGTTTCTTCAGCAGGCGCTGATCGTCTGCATTCACTTCCGGAAGCTTCGCGACTTTGTCGGTGGTATCGGAGATGCACAGCATAATGCGGCGCAGCTGAGCACGCTGATCGACCGAGAGGGCGTCATAGCTTTCGATACCGGTCAACGCGGTCTTCACACGATCCAGCGCGTTAATAGTGTTCGCCGGGTGGCAATGGAATTCACCGTTTGGCGTCGCGCCGGTGTCCGGAGACGGCACCAGTTGATCAACGCCGGTGACTTTCTTCAACAGCTCAGGACGCTGCTGGAAGAAGGTTTCCACGTTGTTGACCGCATCACGAGTCCGGGTGATTTCGTAGCCGGAGGCGTTCATGTTGACCACGAAGCCCGCCGGGGCGACACCGATAAGCACCAGCATGACCAGACCAATGCCTTTCTGGCCATCGTTGGCACCGTGCGAAAACGATACGCCAATGGCTGACAGAATCAGCGCGATACGGGTCCAGAACGGCGGCTTTTTCTTACCGTCTTTCTTTTCACGTTCCGCCGGGGTCAGGTGGATACGGGCGCGTTTTTTGGTACCGCTCCAGTAGCGACGCAGAATGAAAATCAGCCCGCCAGCGACCACCAGGCCGACGATCGGCGAGATGATAAGCGAACCGAAAATTCCGATCACTTTCGGGATATTCAGCGCGTCAACCACTGAGGTGCCGGTCATCAGCGCATTGGTTAAACCAATACCGATGATAGCGCCGATCAGCGTATGTGAACTGGAGGCCGGCAGACCAAAATACCAGGTGCCGAGGTTCCAGATAATCGCGGCCAGTAACATAGAGAACACCATGGCGAGGCCATGTGCGGAACCCATATTAAGCAGCAGGTCGGTCGGCAGCATATGCACGATGGCATAAGCGACGCTAAGGCCACCTAACAGCACGCCGAAGAAGTTGAAGAGGGCCGCCATCGCAACAGCAAGTTGCGACCGCATTGCGCGTGTGTAAATCACAGTTGCAACCGCGTTTGCGGTATCATGAAAACCGTTAATCGCTTCGTAAAACAGCACGAAAGCTAAAGCAAGCAATAGTAATAGTCCGGTATGTAAATCCAGACCGGCAAATAAATGTAGCATAGGACGTTACGCCATTTTGAGGACATGAACGCGGCGCATTATCAGGGACTTTAGCGGCGCGGGCAAAGTGAAATATAGACTTTTTTTGATTTTCTTCCTGTCTGTTTTTCACTCCCTTGAGATTAATCTTATATCTTTCAATGATGTATCTAAATACATGGATTTTCGTGCTGGTGCGACCAGAGTGAAAAATTTACAATTCCCGACAATCGGGATATGAGGAAAGTTGTGTGGAAAGGTTTGATGCCATTGTAATCGGCGCCGGTGCGGCGGGAATGTTTTGTGCAGCGCTGGCGGGCCAGGCAGGGCAGCGTGTGCTGCTGCTGGATAATGGCAAAAAGCCGGGTCGTAAGATCCTGATGTCCGGCGGCGGGCGCTGCAACTTTACCAATATGTATATTGAACCGGCGGCGTATCTCAGCCGAAATCCGCATTTTTGCAAATCTGCGCTGGCGCGCTACACCCAGTGGGATTTTATCGAACTGGTCGGCAAGTACGGCATCGCCTGGCATGAGAAGACCCTCGGCCAGCTGTTTTGCGATGATTCCGCCGGGCAAATTGTCGACCTGCTGCTGGCCGAATGCGAAAAAGGGGCGGTGCAGATCCGCCTGCGCAGCGAGATTATCAGCGTCGAACGCGACGATGAGGGCTACACCCTGCAGCTGAACGGCGACGCGGTGGCGGCGAAAAAACTGGTGGTAGCCTCAGGTGGCCTGTCGATGCCGGGGCTGGGCGCCTCGCCGTTCGGCTATAAGCTTGCCGAGCAGTTTGGCCTCAAGGTGCTGCCTACTCGCGCCGGCCTGGTGCCCTTCACCCTGCACAAACCGCTGCTGGAACAGCTGCAGGTGCTCTCCGGCGTCTCGGTACCATCAACCATTACGGCGCAGGACGGCACGCTGTTCCGTGAAAACCTGCTGTTTACCCACCGTGGGCTTTCCGGGCCGGCGGTGCTGCAAATTTCCAGCTACTGGCAGCCGGGTGAGTTTGTCAGTATCAATCTGCTGCCGGACTGCCATCTCGATGATTTTCTCAACGAGCAGCGCCGCGAGCACCCCAACCAGAGCCTGAAAAATACCCTTGCCATGCAGCTGCCGAAGCGGCTGGTGGAGTGTCTGCAGCTGCTGGGACAGATACCGGATGTCACGTTGAAACAGCTGAACCTGCGCGATCAGGAGCTGCTGGTGGAGACGCTGACCGCCTGGCGCGTCCAGCCGAACGGCACCGAAGGCTACCGCACCGCGGAAGTGACTCTCGGCGGCGTAGATACCAACGAACTGTCGTCACGTACCATGGAAGCCCGCAAGGCGCCGGGACTCTACTTTATCGGTGAAGTGATGGATGTGACCGGCTGGCTGGGCGGCTATAACTTCCAGTGGGCGTGGTCTTCCGCCTGGGCCTGCGCGCAGGCGCTGGCGGATTAGTCTTCTGCAACTGAAGCGTGACGGAATAGCGCCTGCCAGGCGCGGGCAGCTCCGTTAATCTCCTCTTTGCGGCTCACCCGAAGCAGACTGGCGCAAAGCGCCGGGTCATTCAGGGGACGGTAGACAATATCCGGAATGCCAACCTGCACCACCGGTTCGGGGACCAGGGCCACCCCCAGTCCGGCACCGGCCATTGCCAGCACGCTCAGCGTCCCCGAGGCGCGGGATATGCGCTGGGGGTGACCTGGGTTGAGCGCCTGCAAAGCAGACGCCAGCTGCGCATCTGCATCGTGGCTGGCGTAGAGGATTAGCGGCTCCTCCGCCAGCATTGCTACGGTCAGCTGCGGGTGAGCGGCCAGCGGGTTATCCTGTCTCATCGCCACAAACCGTTGCCAGCTGCCGACGGCTTCGCAGCGCAGCGCCGGGTGGCTTGCTCCCTGAAAGTCCGGCAGATAGCCAATATCCAGCTGGTCATTAAGAATCGCATCAATTTGCTGATGCGGTTCCAGCTCCTGCACCGTCAGTTCGGCCTGCGGATAGCGCTGGTGAAAAAGCCGCATATCGGCAACCAGCAGGCCGCTGAGCACCGCATTACCGGCAAAACCGACGCGTACCTGGCCCATTTCTCCTTTGAGTGAACGCTCGACCATTAAGCGACTATGCTCAGTCTGGGCGAGGATATTTTGTGCCTGAACCTGCAGCAGCTTCCCGGCTTCAGTAAGCATCACCCGGCGGCTTGAGCGGATAAACAATGCGCCACCCAGCTCATTTTCCAGATCTTTAATCTGCTTACTCAGCGCAGGCTGCACGATATGCAGACGTTCCGCGGCGCGACCGAAATGGCTCTCCTCGGCGACGGCCAAAAAGTAGCGTAGATGACGAAGTTCCATAGAGCCTCATTAATCACTAAAAGTGATTGATTGATGAAATCTGTATATTTGAGTTTATTGTATCGCGGGCACAAACTACACCCGGTTCACTAATCGGAGAGACCAACATGCATAGCCAATTACAAGACCGTCAGCAGCTTAATGACTTGATGACCGGCTGGATCCATCGTGACCTGAGCGAATGGGATAAATTACGTGGCCTGTTTCACCCGGACGGGACGATAGAAATCACCTGGTTTGAAGGGCTGGCCAGCGATTTTATCGATGGTTCGATCCGCATGGGCGCCTCTGAGCTGCGCACCCGTCACCTTATCGCGTCACCCGTCGTGCAGTTCAGCGATGACGGCAGCCGGGCTATTCTCGAAACCTGCGCGGTGATTATTGCTGAAAACACCCGGCTGAATATCGGCTGTGAGTGCCATAACCGTTTTTATGATATGGCTGAAAAGCGCGACGGCGTGTGGAGACTGTTCCATCGCCAGAGTATCTACGATATGGGAACCTTCACTTTCCCGCAGGGACCCACGGAGATTGACTCCTCGTTGGTCGCAAAATACCCGCGTGAATACGCCGCGCTTGGTTATCTGCTAGAGCAGAGTGGTTTTCCGGTACAGCGCGTGTTTGCTACCCGGGGCAGCGACCAGGAGCGAGACATGAAAGCCGCAGGAATGCGCTGGCTCTCGGCATAGTTCTCGGCATCATTCTGGCGCGCCCCGACATCTTTAATTCAGGCCAAGAAAGTGCTGGGCGATTTTGAAGTAAATAATCAGCCCGGTACCGTCGATCAGCGTGGCGATAAACGGTGCGGAGACCACCGCCGGGTCAATCCCGACGCGCTTGAGCACCATCGGGATCACCGACGACACCACCGCGCTCCACAGGGTAATGCACACCAGCGTCAGGCTGACGATCATCGTGATTTCCATGCCGATGCCCATCATCCAGGCGCGGATGCATCCCGCCAGCCCAAGGGTAATGGCAATCAGCAGCGATGTGGTCACCTCTTTGCGGATCACCCGTCCCATATCCCGTAACCGGACTTCCCCCAGCGCCATGGCGCGCACCAGCGTGGAGGTGATCTGCGTACCGCTGTTGCCGCCGGTGCCAATCAGCAGCGGGATGAAAAAGGCCAGCGCAATGGCGGATTCCAGCGCCTCGCCAAAGTGTTGAAGCACGCTGCTGGTGTAGGCTTCCGCCACGAACAGCAGCAGCAGCCATACCGCTCGCTTCTTCCACAGCGCCCACGGGCTGATCTCCAGATAAGGCTGATCCAACGGCAGCATTGCCCCCTGGCGGTGAACATCTTCGGTGACGTCATCCTCCAGCAGATGGGCAATCTCTTTTTCCATCAGACAGCCCACCAGTTCGCCTTTGTCGACCACCGGCACCAGATCGAGCCCGCGTTCGGTCAGTTCCGCCACCACCTGCTGGCGCTCGTCATCGGGCCTGACGCGAAACAGGCAGCTGTCCATCAGGTAGCGAATGGGCTGCGCCGTCTCGTTCTCCTGAAGCAGTTTTTTAATTGATAAGCTTCCGCGTAGCTTCTTACCGGCCACCACAAAAACCTGGCCGGGGATCTCATCGCTGGCGAGCCGGGAGATAAACAGTTCCCGCGCTTCAGAGACGCTGAGGTGCTCAGGCAGGGTGATAAAATCGGTACGCATGTATTGCGCGATAGCATCGCCGTCAAAGTTGGCAGCGGGCAGATGCGCGGTGCAGTGCTGAATAGATGACATGAGATATACCCTAAGAAAATCACTCATAGGGGCGAACAAGACAGGGTGCGCACAGGCAGATCCCTACGTCCTGGGTTTAGCACTGCACAACGTATCTGAACGGAAAATACCGCCAGAAGTTACCTTGGCAACACCTTGATTCGATGGATGCCTGTATTTCCCTGAGTGGTCTCTCTCGATACCAGCAGGGCGGTAACTTATGTTTATGCAGGAGCCTCGCCATAACGAGATCGTTAAATGAGACGTGATTATTAGCGAAGGGAAATAATTAACCAAGCGTATAATTCAGATGGTTTATTAATGGTTGAGAAATACCGGAAGAGGTAGGGATTGACTTCATTCTACGCTATCATAGTATGTGACTTCAAAGGATGAAGTCGTAGGAGGTGCGATGGAGCAGCAGGTATTATCCTTACGCAAAAAGCAGCGCAACACGCTGGAGCAACTCTTCAAAACTCCCGTGCCGCAAGGTATTAAATGGACGGATATTGAGTCGCTGATAAAAGCGTTAGGTGGGCAGATCAAAGAAGGGCGCGGGTCGCGATGCAAATTTTTACTAAACCAGAGCATTGCCAATTTTCATCGGCCTCATCCTTCACCGAATACCGATAAAGGCGCAGTGGAGAGTGTGCGCGACTGGTTAACAAGCATAGGAGTAAAACCATGATCAAACCTAAAACGCCTAACTCAATGGAGATCGCCGGGCAGCCCGCGGTCATCAACTATGTGCCTGAACTTAATGCCTTTCGCGGCAAGTTCCTTGGGTTGTCTGGCTACTGCGATTTTGTTTCTGACAGTATTCAGGGGCTACAAGAAGAGGGCGAAATTTCCCTGCGAGAATATCTCGAGGATTGCCGGGAGGCGGGAATTGATCCCTACGTTCATCCAGAGAAACTGAAAACATTTACCCTGCGCTACCCGGAGTCTTTCGGCGAACGTCTCAGCTCGGCGGCTGCGGAAGAACAGGTATCAGTCAATACCTGGATTATTGAGACGCTTAGCGAACGTCTGAAGCAAGCATAATAACCGTCTGGTACCGGATAAGGGCCTGGCCTTATCCGGTATGTGTGGTTTTATCCTTCCTTAGACAGGCACTGCAAATGGCCGTGGCGGACTCCGCGCTGGGCAATCACCTCATCGGCGAAATGCTGCACTTCGCCCATTTCACCTTTCAGCACTGCGATCTCCAGACAGTCGTCATGGCTGATATGCACATGCAGCGTGGCAACGGACAGGTCGTGATGGTGATGCTGAGTGGCGATCAGCCGGCTCGCCAGCTCGCGTTTTTCATGCTCGTACACGTAGGAGAGCACCGCATAGCCGTGCTGCCCGCCCTGCTGGGAATGTTCATGCATCAAGGTGTTACGCAGGATATCGCGCACCGCCTCCGAGCGGTTGTGATAGCCACGCTGGGCGCTTAACGCGTCGAGGGTCGCCAGAAGATCGTCATCAAGAGTCAGGGTTACGCGCTGCATGGTCGTTTCTCTTTAGCAAGGGAGGCCGGAAAAGCGGGAAGCACCGCGCGCTGTAGCGCCCGGCCCGCCGTTGACTGAAGACGAAGCGGTGCGTGGACCGGTGTCGTCTCGATAAGCTGCCCGTTCTCCATCACCATCACCTGCTGGCAAAAACGCTCAACCAGCCGCAGGTCATGGGTGATAAACAGGCAGGCGGTAGAAAACTGTACCTGCAGACGCTTGAGTAACGCAACGATCTCCGCCTGCAGCACGAGGTCAAGGTTCGACACCGCCTCATCAAGAATCAACAGCTGCGGCTGCACCACCAGCGCCCGCGCCAGGCACACGCGCTGAAGCTGCCCGCCGCTGAGCTGCACCGGGCGCTTATCGCGCAGCGCCGGGGACAGGTCCACCGCCTGCATCATCGCCTCTACCTGGGCCTGGCGTTCATCGCGCGAGTAGCGAAACAGATGGCGTAGCGGCTCGCTGATAATCTCGTTCACCGTTTTACGTGGGTTCACGGCGCTGTGCGCATCCTGAAACACCAGTTGAATATCGCGGCGAAACGCCCGCAGTGCCTCGCCTTTTAAGGCGTTCAGCGGGGTCTGCTGCCAGCGGATGTCGCCATGAGCAGGGGTTTCCAGACCGACCAGCATGCGCGCCAGGGTGCTTTTGCCGCAGCCGCTGCGGCCAAGCAGCGCCATGGTCTCACCGGCCTGGATGTTGAAGCTGACTTCGCGCAGCACGCCTGGGTGATGTGGATAATCGTGGCTGACGTTGGTGACGTTCAGGAGATTCATACCGGGGACTCCATTCCATACAGCGCCAGATGCGCTGCCAGTAAGCGCTGGCTGACGGGATGCAGCGGCGCGCTGAACAGGGTATCGACGTCACAACGCTCGACAATGCGCCCGCTGTCCATCACCGCCACTTCATGTGCCAGCCGCGCAACCACCCCCATATCGTGCGTCACCAGCAGCAAACCCTGGCCGCGGGTGGCGACAATCTCTTCCAGCAGGTCAAGGATACGGCCCTGAGCGACGGCATCGAGGTCGGTGGTGGGTTCATCGGCAAAAATAAACGGCGCTTTGCTCAGCAGGGCGAGGGCGATCATCATGCGCTGCAGCATGCCGCCGCTCATCTCGAAGGGGTAGCGCTTGAGCAGCTGTGAGGGGTTGTCCAGCCCCACGGCTTTCATGGCGTTGATGAGCGTCGCCTCATCCGTGGGCTGGCCGCTGGCACGGCAGGTTTCCCGCGCGTGGGTGGCCATGGTGTACAGCGGGTTAAAAGCGCTGCGTGGGTTCTGCATGATGGTGGCGACGGTGCCACCGCGCAGCTGCTCGCCGTGCACCGGAATGCCGTCCAGCAGCAGACGGCCGGCGGTTTGCCGGACGCCAGGCGGCAGCACGCCGAGGGCCGCCGCGCAGGTCAGCGATTTGCCGCAGCCGCTGCTGCCCAGCAGCGCCAGCACCTGCCCACGGCGCAAGGTCAGCGACAGGTCCGTGACCAGCGGCTGGCCGGCGCACAGGGCTAATTGTTCTAACTGGATCTTCTGAGGCATCAGTGGTTGTGCTCCGCGATCAGGTGTGGATCGAGACGATCGCGTAGCGCATCGCCCACCAGATTAAAAGCCATCACGCTGATAAACAGCGCCAGGCCGGGCCAGAGCATCTGCAGAGGCTGGGTCCAGATATACTGGCGCGCGTCGTTAATCATCACGCCCCATTCTGCCGTCGGCGCGCTGACGCCAAGGCCCAGGAATGACATCCCGGCGACGTGCAGCATCATGTGGCCGATATCGAGCGTCGCGAGGACCAGCAACGATGGCATCACCGCCCCGGCCAGATGGTCGACAAACAGCCGCCAGCGGCTGGCGCCGCTGAGTCGGGCGGCGAGAATAAACTCGCGCTGGCGTAGCGACACCACCAGGCTGCGGACCATTCGGGCATACCATGCCCAGTGCGACAGGGCGATGGCGATAATGACGTTGGTCAGCCCGGTGCCCAGCACCCCGACCATAAAGAATGAGAGGATCGAGGTGGGGAAGGTCATAAACATATCGGCCACCCGCATCGTGAACTGATCGACCCGCCCACCAAGCAATCCGGCGCAGCCGCCGACGATAATCCCCATCGCCAACACCAGCAGTAAACAGGCCATCACCGCCCCCAGCGAGACCCGCGTCGCCGCCAGCAGGCGGGAGAAAATATCGCGGCCCAGGTGGTCGGTGCCCAGCCAGTGCTGCGCGTCCGGCGACAGCAGACGGGCGGGCAAATTAATGGCCTGCGGATCGTAGGGCAGCCACCACTGGCTGGTGAGGGCGATCAGCATCAGCAGGCCGATAATGACCATCGCCACACGCACCGATCCGCGAGCGGAGCAGAAGACGTTCATGAGTGCGCTCCTTCGTGGCGACGAATGCGGGGGTCCAGCGCGGCGTTTAGCAGGTCAACTGCCAGATTACAGAGGGCGAACACCACCACCATGATCAGCGTAAAGCACTGAATCACTGGATAATCACGGTTGAAAATGGCGGAGACGGCATAGCGTCCGATGCCCGGCCACGCGAAGATATTTTCGATAATCATCGTGCCGCCGATCAGCTCGCCAATATGCATCCCCACGGCGGTGATCATTGGCAGCGAGGCGTTGCGTAGAATGTGGCGACGCTCGGTCTGTTTGTCGTTCAGGCCGCGCAGGCGCGCCCAGGTAACATGGCGCTGCCCGGCGACGTCCAGCATGCTGGCACGCAGCAGGCGGGCGTTAATGGCCAGCGACATAAACGCAATCGAGACGGCAGGCAGAACGATATGCTGCCAGCCGCCGTAGCCCAGCGCAGGCAACCACTGTAGATAGACGGAAAAGAACAGCACCAGCAGGAAGGCGAGCCAGAAGTTCGGCATCGATACGCCAAGAAATGCAATCAAGCGCACGATGAAATCCGGTAGCTGCTCGCGGTGGCGGGCGGCCCAGATCCCCAACGGCACGGAGGTCAGCAGGATCAGCACCAGCGCCGCGCCTGCCAGCTGCAGCGTCGCCGGCAGGAAGTGCAGCACGTCATCCAGCACCGGACGCTGGGTGGCAAATGAGAGGCCAAAATCCAGATGCAGCGCCTTCCACAGCCAGCTGCCGTACTGGACCAGCAGCGGCTGATCGAGGCCGAGCATGATCCGGGTGGATGCCACCATCTCCGGCGTCGGCGGCAGGTTCGACAGCCGCAGGTAGTCGAGCGCCGGATCGCCGGTGCCGAGGCGAAGCATCAGAAAGATAATCACCGAGGCGGCAAAAATCATCGGGATCAGCAGCAGAATGCGCCGTAGCAGATAACGTCGCATCAGGGTTTCACCGGCTGGATCTGTTCGAACGGGATCTCAGCGACAATCGGAGCGTAGGGAATGGCCCCCAGCTCAGGTTTCGCCACCACCATCATCGAGATGTAGCTAATCGGCAGATAGACCGCGTCATTATGCAGACGGGTCAGAATATCGCGATACAGCGCCTGGCGCCGGGTCTCGTCGTTGGTCTCCAGCACCTGACCAATCTCTTTATCAATCAGCGGTTTGTCAGCAAGCCCTTGCTGCGCCTGGTAATCGGCGTGGGAGGGCACGCGCATCGAGCTCATAAATGCATGGGGGTCGTATGGTGCGCCCCAGGTGCGGTTGAAGATCATGCCAAAACGGCCATCGCGCTGGCGGGCATAAATGCTGCTCTCTTCTTCCCCGACCAGCGTCACCTCGACGCCGACCTGATGCATATCCGCTTGAATAATCTCCGCCATCGATTTGCTCAGTGCATCGGTACCGATAAACGACAGCTCAATGCGCAGCGGCTGGCCATTCTTCTCGCGAATCTCTTTGCCTGCCGGGCGGACCCAGCCGGCTTTTTCCAGCAGTTGGTTGGCCTGCTGCGGGTCGTACTGCCGCGGCGTCAGGCCGATGTTGGCGTAGGGAACGCTCGGGGCAAACAGCGTGTCGGCAACCTGCTGGGTGCCGTACAGCACATTGTCGATCAGAGATTTTTTGTTGACCGCGTGGTTCAGGGCCTCGCGCACCGCCAGTTCGTTGGTCGGGGCTTTGGCGGAGTTCAGCGCCAGCATCACCGTCTCAATCGGTTGCGAAAGCTGGGTGCGGTAAGCCGGGTTGTGGCTAAAACGGGCGAAGGTATCCAGCGGCAGCAGGCCCTCGTTGCCATACAGCAGATCGATATCCCCGGTCTCAAAGGCGACGGCGCGGGTCATCGGGTCCGGAATGACTTTCACCGTGACCTGGTCGATCGTCGGCTTCTCTCCCCAGTAGCGCTCGTTGCGCACCAGCACATCATATTGGTTGAGCTTCGACGTTTTTAACACCCACGGTCCGGTGCCGATCGGCGCTTTGATGCCGTGCAGCGTGCCTCCCTCGACAAACTGCGACGGGGCGATAAACCGGAACGGCCGCGGCAGGGCCAGCTCCTGCAGGAACGGGTAGTAGGCGCCTTTGAGGGTAATTTGCAGTTGGGTATCGCTCAGGGCGCGAACGTCGGTGATCTGGTTGGTCAGCTCCAGCCAGGCGTGCCGTTGGCGATTCGCCAGCACCGCCTGGAAGTTGGCAACCGCCGCCTGGGCGTTAAACGGTTCGCCGTTAGAAAACTGCACGTCGTCACGCAGGGTAAAGGTCCAGACTTTTCCGTCCGCGGAGTGGCTCCAGTGGGTCGCCAGCCACGGCTTGACCGAGCCATCGGCCTGATATTTTACCAGTGGTTCATACACCATACTTTGGGCGAACATCTGGTTGGGGGTATACAAATGGGGATTCAGAGGGCCGACATTCACCGGCCAGGCGGTTGTGATGGTGTGTGAGGCGGCGGGGGCCAGCAGAGGAACACAGGCGAGCAGCGCCAGCAGTGTGGAGCGGAAAATAGACAAGGTCATGATCTCAACGGACAGGAAAGTATGATGATTTTAATAATTCATCATACTTAAGGAGTAATCTGGATCAATGTAGGGCCGGAAAGTATAAGAAAATCCTATATAACCGTGCTGTTTCAGGCGGCACAGGCCCTGGCTACACCCGTGCTCCTCAGCGATATTCGGCGGATCACGGCGTTCTGAACAGCGCCAGCAATGTTGCAAGCGGCTTATCAATGGGGGCCAGATCGCGCTTGACGATCAGGTGCAGCGGCGTGGCGCGGCGGGTGCCATGGGCGAGAGGCAGAATCTTCAACGTCCCCTGTTGCAGCCGGTCGCGGATGCGTTCTTCCGGGAGCCAGCCGAAACCAACCTGATACAGCACCGCGTCAATGGCCGCATCGATGGTGGAAAAGGTCCAGGCATCCCGGCTGGCCTGCGGATCGTCGCTGCGATCGGCGATGCGGACGAGGGGCCAGGGGGCCAGCGCGTTGTCGTCCAGCGGGCCGCTCAGCGCGGCAAGCGGGTGATGCTGGTGGGCCACCGCGACAAAATCGATATTCATCAGCCACTCGCCGCGCCCGGTAATATCCTGACGGCGGGTTAAGACCATCACATCGGCTTCGCTGAAGGCCTCGCTCTCCTCTTTTCTGTTCTCCAGCACTTCGGTCAGCCGGACCTGGGTCTGAGGGTGCTGCTGCTGGAACTGGCGCAGAATGGCAAACAGCCGTTCGCGGGGAAAAATGCTGTCCACCACCAGATCCAGCCGGGTGCGCGCGCCGTTATGCAGCGTGGCGGCGCGGGTTTCCACATAGGAAAACGCCTGCAGCAGCGGCTTCACCTGGCTCAGCAGCAGCTCTCCGGCAGGGGTCAGCACCGCGCGGCGGCCGGCGGGCTGCAGCAGCGCGACCCCGAGCCTCTCCTGCAACAGGGCGAGGTTATAGCTGACCGACGACTGGCTACGGTGCGTCTCGTCCGCCGCTTTGGCGAAGCTGCCCAGTTCGATCACTCTCTCCAGCAAAGCCCATTGTTCCAGCGTTGTCTTGTGCATAACTCATCTAAAAAATGAATGTATTTCATCCAAACATAGCGTTATTCATTCATTTTTTAAAGCCGTATGCTGAGTCTCAACAGCAAAGGAGAAGACATTATGAACACTTTTGATAAACACGACTTGAGCGGCTTTATCGGCAAACATCTGGTTTATACCTACGATAATGGCTGGAACTACGAGATTTATGTCAAAAACGGCCACACGCTGGATTACCGTATTCACAGCGGTATCGTCGCCAACCGTTGGGTAAAAGACCAGCAGGCGTACATCGTGCGGGTGGGGGCGAGCATTTATAAAATTTCGTGGACCGAACCGACCGGTACCGACGTCAGCCTGATTGTTAACCTCGGCGATAAACTGTTTCACGGCACCATCTTTTTCCCACGTTGGGTGATCAATAACCCGGAAAAAACCGTCTGCTTCCAGAACGATCATATTCCGCTGATGGAATCCTACCGCGCCGCCGGTCCGGCCTACCCGACCGAAGTGATTGATGAGTTCGCCACGATTACCTTTGTGCGTGATTGCGGTGCGGATAATGACAGCGTGATTAATTGCCCGGCGAGTGAATTACCTGCTGATTTTCCTGCAAACTTGTAATCCCCTGGAAATAAATTTGTGATCTGATTGAACTTTATTTTCCACGGACTGAGAATTAAACCTCATCTATTGTTTCGCCGTTTAATGTTTGTTTACTTTATACCGACAGGCGTCTGCTTCTGGTGCAGGCAGGCGTCTCGTTTCGTTGTTATCCCTTTCCATTTTTTATATATATATTTCATTTAAAAACAATGAATTATACATATCACATCAAATAATATTAATTTCTTAATATTATCCTAAGCAACCCCGTCTAGATTTAATAATATCGAATACCCTGGAATGAAATGTGGCATTTAAATGCGTCCATTTTCATTTTGTTTAAGTCCGCTGGCGCAGGATATTTTTTCTATCAGACCCGCAATCAGCGATGGGTCATATACCGAACAGGAAAATGATGAGCGAATTTTTGCCGTTTTCGCGCCCGTCGATGGGTGACGCAGAGCTGGCTGCGCTGCGTGAAGTTTTGCAATCGGGTTGGATCACCACCGGGCCGAAAAACCAGGCGCTGGAAGAGGCCTTCTGCGCGTTAACCGGCAACCGTCACGCGGTGGCGGTCAGTTCGGCGACCGGCGGCATGCACGTCACGCTGATGGCGCTGGGTATTGGTCCGGGCGATGAAGTGATCACCCCGTCACAGACCTGGGTGTCCACGCTGAACATGATTTGTCTGCTGGGGGCGACGCCGGTGATGATTGACGTCGACCGCGACAACCTGATGATTACCCCGGAGGCCGTTGAGGCGGCGATCACCCCGCAGACCAAAGCGATTATTCCGGTGCATTACGCCGGAGCGCCCGCCGATATCGACGCCATCCGCGCGGTAGCGGCGCGCCACGGTATCCCGGTTATCGAAGATGCCGCGCATGCGGCGGGGACCTACTACAAGGGTCGCCACGTGGGGGAGCGCGGCTGCGCGATCTTCTCCTTCCATGCCATTAAGAACATGACCTGCGCCGAAGGAGGGCTGATTGTCACCGATGATGAGCAACTGGCCGCACGTATTCGCAGCCTGAAGTTCCACGGTCTTGGCGTGGACGCCTATGACCGCCAGACCCACGGCCGGGCGCCGCAGGCGGAAGTCATTTCCCCTGGTTTCAAATACAACCTGGCCGATATCAACGCCGCGCTGGCGCTGGTTCAGCTGGATAAACTCGCCCATGCCAACCAGCGTCGTACCGAGATTGCCCAACGCTACCTGCGCGAGCTGGCGGATACGCCATTCGAACCGCTGATGGTCCCCGCGTGGCAGCACCAGCACGCCTGGCATCTGTTTATCATCCGCGTGGATGAGGCCACCTGCGGGATCGGCCGCGATGCCCTGATGGAACAACTGAAAGCCATGGGGATTGGCACCGGTCTGCACTTCCGGGCGGCGCACACCCAAAAGTACTACCGTGAACGATTCCCGACGTTGTCCTTACCGAATACGGAATGGAACAGCGCGCGCATCTGTTCGCTTCCTCTGTTCCCGGATATGACCGATGACGATGTGACCCGCGTCATTTCCGCGCTGCACCAGCTGTCAGGATGTTGATATGTTTACTTACCCTCCCGTGAAAAAGGTCTCGGTCGTCATTCCGGTTTATAACGAACAGGAAAGCCTGCCCGAGCTGATTCGCCGTACCGATGCCGCCTGCGCGACGCTGGGCCGCCAGTATGAAATTTTACTGGTGGACGATGGCAGCAGCGATGAGTCAGCCCGCATGTTGACCGACGCCGCTGAAGCCGAAGGCAGCCACGTAGTGGCGGTGTTGCTTAACCGCAACTACGGCCAGCACTCGGCGATCATGGCCGGCTTCAGCCATGTCACCGGCGATCTGATTATTACCCTTGATGCCGACCTGCAAAACCCGCCGGAAGAGATCCCGCGGTTGGTGGCGAAGGCCGATGAAGGCTACGACGTGGTCGGTACGGTGCGACAGAATCGCCAGGATACCTTCTTTCGCAAAAGCGCCTCGAAGATGATCAACCGCCTGATCCAACGCACCACCGGTAAAGCGATGGGCGACTACGGCTGCATGCTGCGCGCCTATCGCCGCCACATTATCGACGCAATGCTCAACTGCCATGAGCGCAGCACCTTTATTCCGATTCTGGCCAATACCTTTGCCCGCCGGGCGGTTGAAATCCCGGTGATGCACGCGGAACGCGAATTTGGCGATTCGAAATACAGCTTTATGCGCCTGATTAACCTGATGTACGACCTGGTGACCTGTTTAACCACCACGCCGCTGCGTCTGCTGAGCGTTTTTGGCAGCGTCATCGCCCTGCTGGGCTTTGCTTTTGCCTTCCTGCTGGTCTTCTTGCGGCTGGTGTTTGGCCCGCAGTGGGCGGCGGAAGGGGTGTTCATGCTGTTTGCTGTGCTGTTTATGTTTATCGGCGCGCAGTTTGTCGGCATGGGCCTGCTCGGGGAGTATATCGGCCGCATCTATAACGATGTCCGCGCCCGTCCCCGTTACTTTATTCAACGTGTTATTCGTCAGCCGGAAACGGCGTCTCAAGAGGAAGATCGTTCATGAAAGCCGTAGTCTTCGCTTATCACGATATGGGGTGTGCCGGTATTCAGTCTCTGCTGGATTCTGGCTATGACATCGCCGCTATTTTTACCCATCCGGATAACCCTGGCGAAAACCACTTCTTTGGCTCGGTGGCGCGTATTGCGGCTGAGCAAGGTATCCCGGTGTGGGCTCCAGAAGATGTTAACCATCCACTGTGGATTGAACGTATCCGTACCATGAATCCGGACGTGCTGTTCTCTTTCTACTACCGCAATCTGCTGAGCGATGAGATCCTCAGCCTGGCGCCGCAAGGGGCCTTCAACCTGCACGGTTCCCTGCTGCCGAAGTATCGTGGCCGCGCGCCGCTGAACTGGGTGCTGGTGAACGGTGAAACCGAAACCGGCGTCACCCTGCACCGGATGGTCAATCGTGCCGATGCGGGCGATATCGTGGCGCAGCAGGCGGTGGCGATTGGCGCCGATGACGCTGCGCTGACCCTGCACCGCAAGCTGTGTTCTGCGGCGTCAGACCTGCTGGGCCAGGCATTGCCGGCGATCCGTGCGGGCAATATTGAGGCGCGGGCGCAGGATGAGAGTCAGGCCACCTACGTGGGCCGCCGCACGCCGGAAGATGGCCGTCTCGACTGGGAGCAGCCGGCGCTGGCGCTGCATAACCTGGTGCGTGCCGTCTCCGACCCGTGGCCGGGCGCCTTCGGCTACGCCGGGGCCAACAAATTTATCGTCTGGAAATCCCGCGTGCGCCACGATCTGGCCGCCGCGAAGCCGGGGACGGTGATATCCACCTCTCCGCTGGTGGTAGCCTGTCAGGATGGTGCGCTGGAGATCCTGACCGGGCAAACCGACCGCGGCGTTTACATGCAGGGTACCCAGCTGGCGCAGGTGCTGGGGCTGGTTTGCGGCGCGGTGCTGAGCAGCAAACCGGTGGTGGCAATCAAACGCCGTACCCGGGTGCTGATCCTCGGCGTTAACGGCTTTATCGGTAACCACCTGACCGAACGCCTGCTCGCCGACGACAACTACGAAATCTATGGCCTGGATATCGGTTCTGACGCCATCAGCCGTTTCCTCGGCAACCCGCGCTTCCATTTTGTGGAGGGCGATATCAGCATTCACTCCGAGTGGATCGAATATCACATTAAGAAATGCGACGTGGTACTGCCGCTGGTGGCTATCGCGACGCCGATCGAATACACCCGCAACCCGCTGCGCGTGTTCGAGCTGGATTTCGAAGAGAACCTGAAGATTATCCGCGACTGCGTGAAATACGATAAGCGCATCATCTTCCCGTCGACCTCCGAAGTGTACGGCATGTGCACCGACAAAAACTTCGACGAAGACAGCTCGACTCTGGTGGTTGGCCCAATCAACAAACAGCGCTGGATTTACTCGGTTTCGAAGCAGCTGCTTGACCGCGTGATCTGGGCTTACGGCGACAAATCCGGCCTGCGCTTCACCCTGTTCCGTCCGTTCAACTGGATGGGGCCGCGTCTGGATAACCTTAACGCCGCGCGTATCGGTAGCTCCCGCGCCATCACGCAGCTGATCCTTAACCTGGTTGAAGGCTCGCCGATTAAGCTTATCGAAGGCGGGAAGCAGAAGCGCTGCTTTACCGACATCAGCGACGGGATTGAAGCCCTGTTCCGTATTATCGAGAACAAAGACGGCCACTGCGACGGGCAGATTATCAACATCGGCAACCCGGATAACGAAGCCAGTATCAAAGAGCTGGCGGAGATGCTGCTGGGATGCTTCGAGCGTCATCCGCTGCGCAGCAACTTCCCGCCGTTCGCCGGTTTCCGCGATGTCGAGAGCAGCGACTACTATGGCAAAGGCTACCAGGATGTTGAGCATCGCAAGCCGAGCATTCGCAACGCGAAACGCTGCCTGAACTGGGCGCCAGCCGTGCCGATGGAAGAAACCGTGGAACATACGCTGGACTTCTTCCTGCGCACCGTTGAACTGGTGGACGACAAGACATCATGAAACAGGTCGGCTTACGCATAGATGTCGATACCTTTCGCGGTACCCGGGACGGGGTGCCGCGCCTGCTGAGCCTGCTGGGACAGCATGGGATTCAGGCAAGCTTCTTTTTCAGCGTGGGGCCGGACAATATGGGGCGTCATTTATGGCGCCTGATTAAACCGAAGTTTCTGTGGAAGATGCTGCGTTCCAACGCCGCCTCGCTGTACGGCTGGGATATTCTGCTGGCCGGGACTGCCTGGCCCGGACGGCGGATTGGCGCGGGGAATGAAGCAGTGATCCGTGCGACAGCGCAGGATCATGAGGTGGGGCTGCATGCCTGGGACCACTACAGCTGGCAGGCATGGAGCGGCGTCTGGCCGCAGGAACGTCTGGCGCTGGAGGTTGAACGCGGCCTGCTGGAACTGGAGAGGATCATCGGCCGTTCGGTCACCTGTTCCGCCGTTGCGGGCTGGCGGGCGGATCAGCGGGTGGTCAAAGCCAAAGAGTCATGCAATTTTCTCTACAACAGCGACTGTCGGGGAACCCGACCGTTCCTGCCGCTGTTGGGCGACAAGGCGACGGGCACCGTGCAGATCCCAGTGACGCTGCCCACCTGGGATGAAGTGGTCGGCAGTCGCGTCGACGCCGCGGGTTTCAACCGCTATCTTCTGGACAGGATCCACCAGGATCGCGGCACGCCGGTCTACACCATTCATGCCGAAGTGGAAGGCATTGCCTTTGCACAACAGTTTGATGAACTGCTGACGATGGCCGCGCAAGAGGAAATCCAGTTTTGCCCGCTGAGCCAGCTGCTGCCCGCTGATTTTAGCGCGCTGCCGTTAGGTAAAGTGGTGCGTGGTGAACTGGCTGGCCGGGAAGGCTGGCTTGGGCGTGAACAATTATTGAGTCAGGACGTATGAAAAGCCTTCGTTATAGCGTCGTTTTAGGGGTGCTATTTGCGCTCTATTATTTACTTCCGCTCAATTTCCGCCTGCTCTGGCAGCCGGATGAAACGCGCTATGCGGAAATCAGCCGTGAAATGCTGGCATCCGGTGACTGGGTGGTACCGCATTTTCTTGGGCTACGCTATTTTGAAAAACCCATTGCCGGATACTGGATGAACAGCATCGGGCAGTGGCTGTTTGGTCACAATAACTTCGGCGTGCGCTTTGGGGCGGTATTTTCGATTAGCGTCACCGCGCTGCTGGTGGCGTGGCTGGCGTGGCGCATCTGGCGGGATAAGCGGGTGGCGATACTGTCCGGGGTGATCTTCCTGACCGCGCTGCTGGTATACAGCATTGGTACCTATGCGGTGCTGGACCCGATGATAACCTTGTGGATGGCCCTGGCGATGTGCAGTTTCTGGAGCGCCGCTCAGGCGCAGACCCGAGGCGGCAAAATCGCCGGCTATGCGCTGCTGGGAGTGGCCTGCGGCATGGGGGTGATGACCAAAGGTTTCCTTGCGCTGGCGGTGCCGGTTATCGGGGTTTTACCGTGGATCATTGCGCGCAAACGCTGGCGTGAGGTGTTGACCTACGGCTGGCTGGCGGTCGGGGTCTGCATTCTGATGGTGCTGCCCTGGGGGCTGGCTATCGCCAACCGCGAACCGGATTTCTGGCGCTACTTCTTCTGGGTGGAGCATATTCAGCGCTTTGCCGAGAAAGACGCCCAGCATAAGGCACCGTTCTGGTATTACATTCCGTTCCTGATTGCCGGTAGCCTGCCGTGGCTGGCGCTGCTGCCCGGTGCGTTAAAGCGCGGCTGGAGCGAGCGCGATGAGGCGCGCGGGGCGCTGTATCTGCTCGGCTGGGTGGTGATGCCGTTGCTGTTCTTCAGCATTGCGAAAGGCAAACTGCCGACCTACATCCTGCCGTGCTTCGCGCCGCTGTCGATCCTGATGGCGCGCTATGGGCTGGATGCGGCGAAAGCCGGGGCCAAAGCGCTACGGATTAACGGCCTCATCAACCTGATTTTCGGCCTGGCGGGTCTGGTGGCGGTGCTGGTGGTGTCGCCGTGGGGCGTCATGCATAAGCCGGTCTGGAGCCAGATTGAGCTGTATAAATGCCTGCTGGCGGCCATCGCGTTTGCGGTCTGGGCAGCGATGGGCTGGCTGGCGATGAAAGATAACGGTCGTCGCTGGACCTTAGCCGCCTGCTGTCCGCTGGGGCTGGCGCTGTTGATTGGCTTCGCGATCCCGGACCGGGTGATCGATAGCAAACAGCCGCAGTTTATGGTGGATATCGTCGGCGAGTCGCTGGCGCCCAGCCGCTACGTGTTGAGTAATAACGTCGGCATTGCCGCAGGGCTGGCGTGGGAGCTGAAGCGCAGCGATATCATCATGTATGGCAAGCAGGGCGAGCTGAAGTACGGCTTAAGCTGGGCGGATGCCAAAAATAGCTTTGTGAGCCAGAGTGAGTTTGCCGGCTGGCTGGCAACCCATCGTCAGCAAGGGCCGGTTTCGCTGGTGCTGCTGATGGATAAAGGAGAGAACATGGCCGATTTACCCCTCCCGAAACCTGACAATGTGTATGTGTTAGAGCGGGTCGTGTTTCTTCAGTATTTGCCGCAATGAGTACCTGGATCTGTCTGGCACTGGCGAGCCTGCTGAGCTGTGCAGGCCAGCTGTGCCAGAAACAGGCGACGCGCCCGTCGAAATCCCGGCGGCGCGGTCGCCATATTCTCGGCTGGCTGGGGCTGGCGCTGCTGGCGCTTGGCGGCGGGATGCTGCTGTGGCTGAGCGTCCTGCAATCCATCCCGGTGAGCGTGGCCTATCCGATGCTGAGCCTCAATTTTGTCTGGGTGACGTTAGCGGCCTGGGGGCTCTGGCGTGAACCGGTGGCGCCGCGTCACTGGGCTGGCGTGGGGTTAATTGTCGTCGGGATCGTGATCCTGGGGAGCAGCGTCTGATGGGGTTAATCTGGGCATTATTCAGCGTCGGGCTGGTCAGCGTGGCGCAGCTGCTGCTGCGCGGCGCGATGGTTGCGCTGCCGCCGCTGAGCGACCTGATGGCGTTTCTCAGTCATCTGCTCCATCTGCGCCCCGGCACCTGGAGCCTGCTGCTGGGGCTGAGCGGCTATTTGCTGTCGATGGTCTGCTGGTACTTTGCCCTGCACCGGCTGCCGCTCGCCAAAGCCTATGCGCTGCTGAGCCTCAGCTACATTGTGGTGTGGGCGGCGGCAATCTGGCTTCCCGGATGGCATGAACCGTTCCACTGGCGGGCGCTGGTGGGGGTGCTATTGATCATCGCCGGGGTGCTGACCATCTTCTGGCCGCTAAAACGCCCGGCGTCTCTCAAAGAATAAGCGCGGCATCCACAACAAACGGCGTCGGCGTGCATACCGCAAGGCTCAGGCCATCCAGCTGAATCTGACTGATCGACAACGTTGGGTGGCGGGTGCTGTCGACGCTGGCGATTTGCCAGGCGCTGCCGCCGCGCTGCTTCACCATGGCCTCTTTCCGCGTCCAGATCCGCCAGAATGCGTTGAGCTGCTGCTCCGGCGGTTCCGCTTCCACCTCCGCATGCTCATCCATACTAAAGACCGCATTCGCCAGCCGGCGCCAGTTCTGGCGTGGGCGAATCACTTCGAGATCGCAGCCCACTTCTCCTTCATCGCTAATCAACAGCGCAATATCATCGCCGCTGTGGCTGAGGTTAAACCAGCGCGTGGCGGTGCCGGCGAAGCCCGGTTTGCCCTGCGCGGAGTAGATGATATCTGGTAGCGGTGAGATCGCCTGCGCCAGCAGGGCGCGACCGGCCAGCCAGCTTGCGCGGCGCGCGCCCTGTGGCGCCTGAGCCACGATCTCAGGCGGCAGGGTTTGGGCGCTGAGCGGCGAGATTTTCCGCAGGTACAGTTGATACATATCAGGGCCAGCGCTTAATGATGATGGAGGTATTGATCCCGCCAAAGGCGAAGTTATTGCTCTGCAGGAACTCGCAGTCCAGCGGGCGGGCTTCTCCCATAATGTAATCCAGCTCGCCGCACTGCGGGTCCGGCTGGCGCAGGTTGAGCGTCGGGGCAAACCAGCCTTCGCGCATCATCTGCAGGCTCATCCACGCCTCCAGCGCCCCGCAGGCCCCGAGGGTGTGGCCAAAATAGCTTTTCAGCGACGAGATCGGCACGTTGTTGCCAAACACTGCGGCGCTGGCCTGGCTTTCGGCGATATCGCCGCGGTCGGTTGCCGTGCCGTGTGCGGAGACGTAGCCGATGTCCCGGGCGTCTAAGCCCGCCATTCTGAGCGACTGCTCCATGCAGATTTGCATGGTTTCCTGCTGTGGCTGGGTAATATGCGCGGCATCGCAGTTGGTGGCGAAGCCGACGATCTCGCCGTAAATGGTCGCTCCCCGGGCTTTGGCGTGCTCCAGCTCTTCGAGAATCAGGGTACCGGCGCCTTCGCCAATCACCAGCCCGTCGCGCTGCTCGTCGAACGGCGACGGCGTGGTGGCCGGGGCGTCGTTGCGTTGGCTGGTGGCGAACAGGGTATCGAAGATCGCGGCTTCAGACGGGCACAGCTCTTCCGCGCCGCCGGCGACCATCACCGTCTGATAGCCGTGGCGAATGGCTTCCCAGGCGTAGCCAATCGCCTGGCTGCCAGAGGTGCAGGCGCTGGAGGTCGGGATCACTCGCCCGCGCAGGCCGAAGAACAGGCCGGTGTTGACCGCGGTGGTGTGCGGCATCATCTGCACGTAGGTGGTGCCGGTGATGTTATTGGTGTGCTTTTCCGTCAGCATGGTGGCGAACTCGCTGACCGGACCGGTGCTGCCGGTGGAGGAGCCGTAGGCAATGCCGGTTTCGCCGTTGGTCAGCACCGCATCGCCAATCAGTCCGGCCTGCTCCAGCGCCAGTTCGCTGGCGCGGGTGGACATCAACGACACCCGGCCCATGGCGCGTATCCGCTTGCGGGTATAGTGTTCCGGCAGGCTGAAATCATCGATTGGCGCCCCGAGCAAGGTATGCAGGCCGTCATAGATTTTCCACTCCGGCATGGCGCGCACGGCGTTCTTGTAAGCGCGCAGCCGGGCAGACACCGCCTGCCAGCTTTCACCAAAGGCGGTTACGCCTCCCATACCGGTAATCACGACGCGGCGAGTCATAGCATGCCTCCGTTGATGGAAATCACCTGGCGCGTGACGTAGCCCGCGATATCCGACATTAAATAGCTGGCGAGTCCGGCCACTTCTGCGGCCTGGCCCATGCGTTTCATGGGGATGATCGACATCGCCTCTTTGAGGGCGGCCTCTTCCATGGCGATCATGCCGGTGTCAATCAGGCCGGGGGCAATGCAGTTGACGGTAATTTTGCGTTTTGCCAGCTCAATGGCCAGCGCTTTGGTAGCGCCGATAATACCCGCTTTGGCGGCGCTGTAGTTCACCTGCCCGCGATTGCCCATCACCCCGGATACCGACGACAGCGTAATAATCCGGCCACCCTGGCGGGCGCCAATCATCGGCATAATGCAGGGCTGAATGACGTTATAAAAGCTGTCGAGATTGGTGTGGATCACCGCATCCCAGTCGTTGTCGCTCAGCGCCGGGAAGGCGCCGTCGCGGGTGATACCGGCGTTGCTCACCACGCCATACCACGGGCCGTGGGCGGCGATATCCTGCTCCAGCACCTCGCGGCACTGCTCGCGTTCGGCGACATCAAAGCTCAACAGGCGGCCCGCACCGCCGGCGGCGAGGATTGTCTCCAGCGTCTCCTGCGCCCCTTGGTCATCGCGGTGGTAATGGACGCCGACGACAAAGCCGTCAGCCGCCAGCTGGCAGGCAATGGCCCGGCCGATGCCCTTGCTGGCACCGGTCACTAATACGGAACGGCTCATGGTTTCTCTCCCTGATTAAACAGCGTCGTTAACTCGTCTGGGGTAGGCTGGAAGGTGTTTACACGGCCCGTTGCCAGCGTGGTATCCCCATCAGCGATAGTGCAGTCGAAACTGCCAAAACGGTCATCCTGCATTAACAGCGTGACGGCGATCGTCAACGTGGATCCGGCAGGCAAAATACCGGCGGCGCAGACCAGTTCCCGGGCGCCGAGCACCATCCCAAGGGCGATGCTCTCCTGCTGGTGTTGATGGCGATGCCAGCCTGACCAGACGCCGACGGTCTGTGCCATCAGCTCCAGCGCAAACCAGCCGGGCAGGTTGCCATCGCTATCGACAAACGGCGCCAGCACCCCTGCGGTGTTCACCCCGACGCGGCAGGTGGCGGTCTCTTCGGTGACTTCCACTACCTCTTCGAGCAGCAGCATCGGCGCGTCATGGGGCAGATAGTCGCCGGGGGGCAGATAGTGGCTCATGAACATCTCCCGAGCAGAATGCTGGCGTTATTGCCGCCAAAGGCAAATGAGTTGGAGAGGATCGCCGGGCGCTCGAGTGGCTGCGCGGTGGTGATCAGACCGCAGTCTGCCAGCGCCGGGTCGCGCGGTGACAGCGTGAAGTCCTGGGGCGGTAACGGCAGGTCGCGCTGCAAAATCAGCATCGCGATGGCCGCTTCGGTAATCCCGGCGGCGCCGAGGGTATGCCCGGTCAGGTGTTTGGTGGAGCTGCACGGCACGCGATCCCCGAACAGCGCCTGTACAACCTGCGACTCCACCCGATCGTTCAGCGGAGTCGCGGTGCCGTGCAGGTTGATATAGCCCACGTCATCCGCGCTGATGCCGGCATCGTCGAGAGCCATGGTAATGGCGCGGATCGCCCCTTCGCCCTGAGGATGCGGGGCCGAAATATGGTGAGCGTCGCTTGACTCGCCGACGCCCAGCAGCGCAACAGGCTGCGGCTCGCGGGTGAGCAGCATCAGCGCCGCCCCTTCACCGATGGTGATCCCGTTGCGGTCGCGGGCAAACGGCTGGCACCGCGTGGGAGAGAGCGACTCGAGGCTGTGAAAACCGTTCACCGGCATCCGGCTCAGGGTATCGGCGCCGCCGACGATGGCAACGTCGGCGAGCCCGGCTTCAATCAACCGTCGTCCGCTGATGATGGCCCTGGCGCTGGAGGAGCAGGCGGTGGAGAGGGTAAACGCCGGGCCGTCCAGCGCCAGCCAGTGGCTCAGGAAGCGCGACGGGTCGCCCAGCTCCTGCTGCGGGTATTGCCAGTCGCTGCTGGCGCGGCCGTTGAGGGTGCGGTCAACGTGAATATCCCCCTCGTCGAGCCCGGAGGTGCTGGTACCGAGCACCACCGCCACTCTGTCGTGGCCGAAGCGGGCGATGGTCTCATCAACCTGGGGACGGATCTGCGCCAGCGCCGCCAGCAGCAGCTGGTTGTTGCGCGAGCGGTGGGCGGCAAAGCGCTCCGGGATCGCCGGCAGGGTGGCGTCCACGCCGCCGAATACGGCCTCAGGGACTCCCCGTAGCCAACCGGCGCGCGGTTGCATCCCCGGCGCCACGCCGCGCGTCAGGTTCGCGGCGATCTCGTCCATGTCGTTGCCGAGCGCATTGATCATGCCGACAGCAGAAATATAGATCATCTCAGTCACCCAGATATTGCATGGTGATGTGGTATTTGAAGGCCAGCTGCTCGATGCTGATGGGCATGCGTTTTCCCTGGCGGTTCAGATAGACGATAGCCGTGACCAGCTTGCCCTGCGCGTTACGCAGTTCCCGGCGATCGCCGATGTCGGTCAGGGTCCAGCCGGCCGGAAGCTGCTTCTGCCAGACGGCTATTGGCCAGTGGCTGAGCATCACATCCGCCAGCACCTGGCTGGCGGGCGGCAGCTGCGGCACCACGATCGATTGTTCGGCGCGCAGTCCGCGTTGATCGTAGGTGACGAGAAACAGGCGGATCCCCACCGACGAGAGGCCGGCGAGGGTGATTTTTTGGTCGTCGGCATTGAGCATCACCAGCAGTGACTGGGTCTGGCCGTGAAAACGCCCGGTCAGCAGTTGCTGGGCGCTCAGCGGCGGCGCGATCCCCGGCGGCGGCAAGGTAACGCGGGTCCCCGGCTCCAGCCAGGCCTGGGGACGGCCGTCCTGCGGTTTTGGCGAGTGGCTGCACCCGGCAAGGATAAGGGTGGCAACCAGCGCGGCGGCGCGCCACAGTCTGTGCGTGATCATCGTCTTTTTTTCTCTTTTTTACCGGGCATCGCCATCGGTGACAGCAGGAAGGCGGTGAAAATACCGCTGACCAGCACAATGCCGAAGCTGCTGATGGCCTGGGTGGCGCTGAAGACCAGCATGCCCAGGGTCAGCAGGGTGGTCATCATCGCCAGAATAATCGCCAGCAGCGACGTCAGCGGCGTACCGCGAGGGTTACTGAAAAACAACGTGTAGTTGATGCCAATCCCCAGCACCAGCACCAGCGCCAGCAGGGAGAACAGATTCACGGAGTGGCCGCTCAGGCTGAGCGCCGCCAGCCCGCAGCCGAGCGACAGCACCGACGGCACGAGGCTTTTCAGCCCGCTGCGCCAGCCGAGCCGCAGTATCGCGCCGCAGGCGATCACCGCCAGCGCTACCGCCAGGAGCCCCGTCAGAATATGCCGATAGAGGGCGAACAGGCCGTCAAAGGTGCTTTTTCTGTCGACCCACGCCACGCCGGGCTGCTTCTCGCTCAATGCCTGCAATGCCGCGCTTTCTTTCACGCCGTCAACCGGGATCAGGACGCCGCTTTCCCCACTTTTCAGGGTCAGCCACAGCAGGCGCCAGCCTTCACTGGCCGGGCTGGCAAGCCAGTCCTCAACCGTGACCGGCATGGCGTTAAGATCGACATTAACCGTCTGCACGCCGGCCTGCTGCAGCGCCTGGCTGACCGCCGGGACTGCGGCCTTGAGCAGCGTCAGGTCCTGGCGCTGGCGGGCCAGCGAATTGAGCGGCAGCGTGCGATACCCGGCGATCGTCCCCTGTTTTTTGGCCTGTTCAAGCGCCGGGACAAAGGCCTCCAGCCGCTCCAGGGTTTGCTGCGGGGTCGCCCCGTAGACAACGAACCATTTCTGGTCGACGCTCTGGCCGGTTAAGGCCACGATGGCCTTTTCCTGGGCCAGAATCTGCGGCGGCAGCGCCTGCAGCTGCGAAATATCGTCATCGATACGCAGCGTGGCGATACCGGCCAGCGACACCAGCGCCAGCGCCAGCGGCAGGCCGAGGTACAGTTTTTTACTGCGCCGCCATGCCGCCAGCCAGCGCAGCATCGGCACCATGGCCGGAACCGGGCGAACCGGCAATCCGCGAGACAGCAGCGGATGCCAGAAAATCACCGTCAGGCAGGAGGCGCTCAGCCCGACGGCGGCAAATACCGACATCTGGCGAATGCCGGGGAACGGGGCGAGCATCATAATAAGATAGGCCACCACCGCGGTCAGCAGCGCCAGCAGCAGCGCGCTGCGTACTTTGGCCAGGCTTTGCCACGGCGTGCTCTCGTGGCCGTGGACCATCCGTTCCGTCAGATAGTAGAGCGTATAGTCGGCGGAGATGCCGATAATGCTCATGCTCATCACCAGCGTCATCAGATGCAGTTCGCCGAACAGCAGCAGCGTGGCGACGGTACCCGCCAGCCCGCCTATACCCACGGAAATCAGGCACAGCACTAGCGGTCGCAGCGAGCGGAAGGTCACGATGATTAGCAGCATCACGCCGAGTATCGTGGCGATGCCGAGCGTGGAAATGTCCTGCTTCGCCTGCTGGCTGGCGTAGTCGCTGTAAAAGACCGTCCCGCGTGACAGCAGCTGCGCCTGCGGGTAGCGCGCTTTGAAGGTCTGCTCCAGCCCGGAAAGGGTGGTCACCAGACGGTGCGTCTGCTGCATATCGAAAGAGGAACCGGCCAGTTCGCCGTGGATCAGATACCAGTGATTGCCCTGAGCATCCTGAGTGACCAGCCAGCCCTCTTTCAGCTGCAGGCGCTGGCCGCTTTTTGCCATCGCCAGCTGCGAGCCGCGCATCAGCATCAGCGGATCGCTGTGCAGCTCTTTGCCGCTGACGCCGGAGAAGGCGGAATAGAGCTGGGAGAGCACCCACTGCGCCTGCGCGCTGCCGCCGTTTTGCAGACGGGCGCGGGTCTCGGAGTCGATCATCCCGTTGCGGTGCTGCCAGAAGAAGCTGCCCCAGGCCTGCTGGCTGGCGGCATCCATCGGGCCTTTGACCTCCGCCAGCGCGTGGGACTGTTGCAGCAGGCTGAGCCACGCTTGCGCCACCTGCGGGTCGGCCTGCTTGCCGGAGCTAACCAGCCAGACCAGCTGCCGGTCAAGGCGCTGGGTAAAGCCTTCGTTGAGCGCCGGCGGAATGGCGCCGAGGGTCTGTTTCGGCAGCATGGCCAGCACGCTGCTGTTGATGCGCGACTGCGGCAGCAGCGTCAACAACACCCCCAGCATCAGCAGGCAGACGAGTCCCCACAGCAGCGCAATGCTCCGACGGTTACGGTGCGGTAAATCGTTGTCGTTCGTCATCGGTCAGGTGCGCGGGAGTCAGTTGATGTTGCGATAGCGTGATGTCGGTGCGATCGCCCTGTTTATCATTGAGCTGGATGTGGTCGAGATAGGTCTGCCCGGCCAGATCGATGGTGGCGAAGATCTTATCCAGCGGCGTGGTGAGCGGCGTCAGGCTCAGGGTCCAGCGTCCCTGGCCCTTATCGCTAAATTCGACGCGGAAATTCTGCTCCAGCACGCGGCGGTCGGCCTGGAACAGGGCGCGCAGCAGGTGGTTGAACTGGAACATCTGCGGGTTGTTTTCGGCGGTGATGGTTTGCGGCGGCTGGCCGTTGACCACCTGGACCATCCGTTTATCATCCAGCAGTAGCTGCATCGGGAACGGCGTGGTTTGATCCCACAGCAGACCGGTGTCGCGGGCGATCAACATCGTCCCCTGGGATCGCAGCGGTTGCGGCAGATCCTTAATGGTACGGGTTTGATCGAAGTGGGCGCGGATCACCGGCTGTTCGGTAAAGCGCTGCTGAAGATCGTCCAGCGTCAGGGCGCTGACCAGCGGGCTGAGCAGCAGCGCCAGCAGAGGCCACCATCTCATGGCTTCACCCCCATGCGCTCGAACAGAATATCCGGGCTGACAAAGCTCATCTCACGGCTCTGCTCGTGGACCGCCACCTGAATGGTGTAGCCGGTGGTGGTGCGTTTGCCGCTGTCGGCGGCGAAAATCTCATAGCCGATGCGCAGCCGGTTTTCATACTCTTCGAGCCGGGCGCGCACGCGGATACGCTGTTCAAAGGTCAGCACATCGCGGTACTTTACGCGGGTGTCCACCACCGGCCAGACGTAGCCGGACTCCTTCATCTGCCGGTAGCCATAGTTAAACTGGTTGAGCAGCGCCTCGCGGGCAATCTCGAAGTAGCGAAAGTAGTTACCGTGCCACACCACGCCCATCATATCGACGTCGTGAAACGGGATGGTCAGCTCTACCTCGGTAGTAAAACGGGGATCGTTAAGCACCCTTTACTCCTTCTCTTTGGCATCCGGCAACTGCCAGAAATCGAAAAAATTGAACCAGTCCAATGGTGACTGGAGCGCATAGTGTTCCAGGCGCTGCGCGTAGCGATCGACCGCCTCCTGCAGGGCCGCCTGGCGTTCAGCCCGCGGCAGCGCCAGCGGATCGGCAAAAGGTTCGCAGTGAATATGCAGCTTGCCCTGCTGGCGCAGCGCAAAAATAAGCTGTACCGGGCAACGCAGAATGGCGGCCAGAATAAACGGCCCCTGCGGGAAGGGGGCCGGCTGGCCCATAAATTCGCTCCAGCAGACGCGCCATTCGCCGCCGCGCTGGGGGGTTACGGCTATGCGGTCGCCGACGATAGCCACCCACTCGTTACGCTCCAGCTTCTCTTTCAGCAACATGGCGGTTTCCGGGCCGATATCGTTGACCGGTATCAGGTTCACCCCGGCCTGCGGCGCCATCTCTTCCATGATCTGCTTAAAGCGGCGGGCGTTCTCGCTAAACACCAGCGCGTTAATGACCTGACCGCCCTGCAGTTGCGCCAGTGCCCGACAGGCTTCGACATCGCCGAGGTGCGAGGCCAGCAGCAGTTTGCCGGTAGGGGCGCCGCTATTGAGTGCGGCTTCGGCTCCGGGAGCGAACACAACATCGCGATCGAAACGTAGCTCCCCGCGCCAGCTGGCGATTTTATCGAGCATCGCGTCGCCAAAACGCAGGAAATGGCGATAGCTGGTGAGATGCGCCGGCAGCGGCAGCCGACGGGCGGTCAGCTGCGCGCGGACCCGGGCCAGCCAGTCCTGCGAGGCGCGACGGGCGCGATGTGCGGTCAGCCAGTACACGCCGACCACCGGATAGAGCAGCCATGAGAATACGTTGCGGCCCAGAAGACGCCACACCAGCAGCATCAGACGCATTCCCCATAATCCCCTGACCTCATCCTGGCGCGCCCAGTGGGTCGCCCGGCGGCGCAGCAACAGGGAAGGGATACGCGGCAGCATGCCGAGGAACAGGCGGGTGTGCATCCACGAGATGCGGCAGTTGTCCTTCAGGGCATCGAAATGAGACAGCCCGTCGGCGGGATAGGTGACCCGGGTCGGGACAAAATAGCTGTCATGGCCCTGCCAGTAGAGGCGCACCATGACTTCGGTATCGAAATCCATCCGCTTGCCCAGCGCCACGCGCTGCGCCAGCTGCAACGTCGGGCCAATCGGGTAGACGCGAAAGCCGCACATGCTGTCTTTTAGCTGCAGCGAGAGGGTTTCAATCCACACCCAGATATGGGTTATCCAGCGGCCATACAGCCGCGAGCGGGGAATGGAGTCGTCGTAAATGGGCTGGCCGGAGATCAGCGCGGTAGGGTGCGCCTGCGCCTGCGTCAGCAGCCGGGGAATATCTTCAATGGCGTGCTGGCCATCGGCATCCACCTGCACGGCATGGCTGAACCCGGCGTCGGCGGCGGCCTGCAGACCGCGGATCACCGCACTGCCTTTGCCGGCGTTCTCCGCCAGGCGGATCAGCGTCAGGTTCGGTTCCTGCAGGGCCAGCTGCGCCAGGACCTCGCGGGTTGCCGCGTCGCTGCCGTCATCGACGACGATGCAGGGCAGCGCGAAAGGCTGCAGGCGGGCAATCACCTGCGCCATCATGGCACCGTGGTTGTAGCAGGGGATCACCACGCAGGGCTTGAAGACTAGCGACATAGGCGGATCTTCCCGCTGCTGGCGGTATGACGCGCCTCGCCATCGTGGCGTTGATAGCTGAAGGCCAGTATCTGGCGTTCGGGCTGCCAGCTGAGGCTGAGGGTGACGGTGCTCTCCGGCAGCAGCGGCGCCTGAAATTTAACGTTTTGAATGCTCTGGAACCGCCAGCCTGGCGCCAGCAACGTGGTGGCATAATGCATCACCCAGTCCAGTTGGGCGACGCCGGGCAGCAGCGGCTGGACGGCAAAATGACCGCGGAACCACTGCAGGTCCGGGTCGAGATGCAGGACAATCTCCACCTGCTGGGGTTGTGCCTGATGGCGTTCAATTTCACGGGGTTTCAAGAAACAACTCCTGTAATTGCGCATAGACACGCTTGTTCATGCTGTTGACCGGAATATCGTCGGTAACGCGCCAGTAGCGGGGGATGGCAACCGGCTCCAGCGTCGGGCGCAGCGCCCGTCGCCACGTTTGTTCAAGGGCTTTGCTGGCGTGTTGCCACGTCTGGCGGGTGTGTTCATCCAGCACCAGCAGGACGCCGATATTCTGGCGACCGCCGCGGGTCACGAGCAGCGCGACCGCGTCGCGAATGCCTTCCAGCTCCAGCAAGCGCTGTTCAATGTCGCTGAGCGAAATGCGCTTTTCTTCTATCTTCACGACCCGTCCACGGCGGCCTGCCAGCTGGAAATGGCCGTTGGCGGTGAACTGCAGGCTGTCATCGAGTAACAGGCCGTCTTCTTCGGCTATCAGCGGCGAAAACACGCGGAATGCCTGGTTATGTGGCATAAATCTGACGCCGGGCAGCGGCTGCCAGTCACCGTCTGGCCGATCGCGAAAACGCCAGGCCAGAACGCCGGTTTCGGTGCTGCCGTAAATCTCGTCCGGCCAGCGTTTAAGCCACTCGACCGTGCGGGTAACATCCTGCCACGCCAGCTGGCCCCCGGCGGAGACAATCAGCTCCACCGGCGGTGGCGTCAGCCGGGCATCCAGACGTTTTAACAACGCCGGGCTGCTGATAAACGCATAACGATGCTGCGGGTTGAGGGCGCTAAGCTGTTCGGCGTAGTTCAGCGTCGTGGCGTGCAGCGGCAGGCCAAGCGCCATCGGTAAAAACAGGCGGAAGGTCAGGCCGTACAGGTGCTGGGGCGCTACCGAGGCGACAATGCGGCAGCCGGCCAGCCGTTCGCCAAAGTGCGCGGCCAGCAGGGCGGCTTCGCGGTCGAGGCATACCAGCGGCTTGATCACTCGCTTTGGCTGTCCTGTTGACCCGGAGGTGAACAGCTCCACGCAGGCGTCATCGGCGATATCGCGTAGTGCGCTGGATTGCGTCGTGTCCTGCGGCAAGCTGCTGATGGTCAGCGCCGGGCCGTTCCAGCCGAGGGGTTTATCGCTGAGCAGGCCATCAAACAGCGCCCGCTGTTCATTCAGCAGCGAAACCCGGCTGTGCCCCGGCATCACCGGTGTTTTGCCGGCGTGCAGGGTGGCCAGCAGCGCCACCAGAAACAGGTAGCTGTCGTCGAAACACAGCGCCCAGCGCTGGCCCTGCTGCTGGTCCAGGTGAGTTACCCAACGCGCGACATCGTGGCGCAGGTGGTCGACCGTCCAGCGTTGCTGGCCTTGCCAGGCGATGAGGGTATCGGCGGAGCGCGGGGCGCTCAGCCAGCGGGAGATGGGCAGCGGCGCGTTCATGCGGCGTCTCGCTTAATGACCCGGCGGCGTACCAGCCACTCTCCCGCCATCAGCGTTCCCATCAGCAGGTAGGCGATCATGCCATTCCACGCGGTCCACAGCACCATATCGCCATACAGCGCTGTGAACAGGGCGATACTGCCGTTAGCGATAAAAAACAGGCTCCAGATCTGCGTGACCCGGCGGGTATAGCGGATAGCCGCGGCGGGAAGCTGAGGATCCTGGAAGCGCGCCAGGCGTTCAACGATCGGCATCGCCGACCACAGCGAGCCGCCGAAAATGGTCAGCATCACAGCGTTGACCACCACCGGGTAAAACAGCAGCAGCTGATGCGTTTTCAGCACATAGCTGGCCGTACACAGCGTGATACCGGCCAGCGCCACGACCTGGGTGACGATGCGCAGAGGCCCGGCCTGACGCCGGGTCTGATAGAAGCGTAAAAACAGCAGTAGCGCCATCACCGGAAGCAGCCAGTGCAGACTGTTATGCGCCAGACCCAGCCAGATTAACCCAGGCCAGGCGAGCAGCAGCAGATTCGTCAGCAGCGGTATCCCCCGACGCGAAAAGGCCTCCGACATGCGGATCAGGCTTCTCGGGAGAGACGTTCTAGCGCATCAACAACATCCTGTACGGTGCGCACAGCTTTAAACTCTTCGGCCTTAATTTTCTTGCTGGTTTTCTTTTGCAGGTGGACGATCATGTCGACCGCGTCAATGCTGTCCAGCTCGAGATCTTCGTACAGACGCGCCTGCGGCGTGATGTCTTCGGGATCGATTTCAAACAGTTTGACCAGCAGTGCCGAGACTTCTGCATAAATATCTTGGGATTCAGTCATGGTACGTGCCTCAGGTTCGTTGAGCGTGGATAAAGGCGGCCAGGGTAGCAACGGAGAAAAAGTGCTGGCGCATCTCGTCGCTTTCGGCAGAGAGCACAACGCCATACTGGTTTTTCACCGCCAGCCCCAGCTCCAGGGCATCAATCGAATCCAGACCGAGTCCATCACCAAAGAGTGCTGCATCGGTGTCGATGTCGTCAGGCGACAGTTCGTCCAGATTCAGCGTAGTTATTATGAGTTTTTTAATTTCAAGATAGAGCGCTTGCATCATTAATTCCTGAACCAGGCGTAGTCCCTGATTGTAACTGGAGCAAAAGATGCCGGTTTAGCTGCCTGGCCGCCAGGGACGGTTCATGCAGGTTGGCATCGTAAAACTGGCTTATATCTACCCGCTCGCGTACCTCGATGGTAAACAGCGGTTTGGTTGGCGGCGCATCGTACCATTTGCACTGCTTACCGAGCATGTGCTCGCTGCAGCGGATCGTCACGATCCGCACATCGCTGGCACAGCGCACGGCAATATTGGCCGCGCCGCGTTGTAATGTCATTTTCTCACCGGGGCGGGTACGGGTGCCCTCAGGAAAGATCAGGATGGTATCGCCCTGCTGCAGCCGCTGTTGGCTGGCGGGCAGGAGCGAATCGGCCTGGTCGTTGATCAAATAGTCCGCCGCGCGGATCACGCCGCTTACGAAGGGGTTGTGGAGTAAGGCGCTTTTCACCAGGCAGTCGGTCTCGGGCATGATCGACGCCAGCATCACATAATCGATCAGGCTGGGATGGTTGGCGACCACCAGGCACCCGCGTTCCTGACGCAGAATCGCCTCGCCCTCAATGCGGTAGTCCAGCACGCCGACGGCTCGGACCACCGTTAAAAACAGGCGGAAGCTGGCCCCGATGCTGCGTCGTGCCAGACGGCGGCGGCGGGCTTTATTCCTCACCACCACCAGCAGCAGGTTGAACCAGATAAGGGACAGCACTAATCCACCGAGGCCAAACAGGGCGAAGCAGACGCCGGTCATGGCGCCGCGCCAGACCCGGTTTACGCCCTGCATAATGCCGCTCATGCGCGACTCCAGCGCCACTGCAGGCGTTCGCCCGGCAGGGTAAAGTCGGCGTGGTCTTGCAAATAGTGCTGTAAAAACAGCAGGCTTTGCGGCAGGTCAGGCTCTTCGTCGCGCACGTCGCCTGTCGTGGCGCAGCGCCACGCGTCACCGGCCTCAATCACCAGCGCCAGCGCGTAGGGCCAGGTGGGCATGGTAGGGGCCAGCTGCGGATGGTAAAACTCCGGCAGGTGACCGTCGAAATCCACCATCAGCACCCGCTGATAACCGGCGCTCAGCAGGCACATCACTTCGCATAACCCTTGCTGGAAGGAGTCCCGTCCGGCGGAGAGCGAAGAGGAGGTAATCGGGTGTTGAGCGGTGATGGTCAGATTGCCCACCGCTGAATTGTGTACCGAAAGCGCGAAGTCGGTAGGGGAGATATCCTGCCCCGTCGCCAGAGCGTGGAGGAGGCGATAATTGCGCTCCAGTTCCCCGTGGCGGCTGGTGTACAGCACGGCGTCGATGTGATGACGGCGCAGCATTGCCAGTCCACACTCCACGGCGAGCTTGCTCCCCGAACTGAGTCGTCTGGCGGCCATCATCGGTAATTCACTTAATTTTGCCTGCGGCGCTGCCGGATCGATGGCGTGCGGCTGCCGTGACCATTGCTGCCACTGCGCTGTTTCGCTAAGCCCAGGGGCTCTGCCCTGCCAGTCAACTATGTTTAGTGAGAATTTCATCAACGCGCATCCGCGATAAACCGGTGATTCCAGCTACGTTTTTTGAACGCCGCTTTGTATTTTCTTCTGGCCCGCGAATACAGTATGGCTAACGTCTGAACCAACGGCGTTTTACCAGCCAGGATTTTTAGCGCTCCGCTTTTTCTGCCGACCGGATATCTGCTGCTCAGTGCAGAGTGAGGGCATAGCGGCAGGCATATTCACCGCCTGGCAAATTAGGTGGTGAAGTCAGCGCGTATTTTCATTATTTTCGCATGCCAGTGCAATTTATTATGGCAATTATTCGCAGCTGATAGCGATATTCCGTTATTCCATCAACAGGCCGATGACTACTCTCTGACATTTGCGCCACAAATTGCCGCGGCAGGCAGATGAATACATAGGAGAATGCCGAATTCACTCTCGCCGCCCCTATTTTTCAGTCAGAATGAGTGCTTGAGTACTTACTCATGAAGTATGGCCACAGGTCTTGAATATCCTCAGTCAAAATAAAACCCCAGGCAAATAGCTATCTCGAATTCAACGTTGTTTTCTGTCGGGTCGTGTTGATCATAAAAACGTGCGAACAGGGCGATACTGGCCTCGGATGATGCTGAACGTGCACTATATCCGGGCAACGGCAATTTATCTTGCTCAGAACGCTAACATTATTTTTTCCGGCAAGTTAATAATCCGCAATATTTAACCACAGCGCCTGAGTTATTTAAATATAGACAAACCTATTCTTCCCATACGCCGCCGGTACGCCGCTGAAACGTGATTTTATGCACAGCAGGCTGCTTTTGTGTGGGGGACGTGGTAATAGTGAAACACTGTTGTAAAAATCTGGTGAACCCAATGCCCGAAGCCGTTGACGAACCGGCGCTGAATGGATTGCGCCTCAATCTGCGGATTGTTTCAGTTGTGATGTTTAATTTTGCCAGCTACCTGACGATTGGCCTGCCGTTGGCGGTACTGCCCGGCTATGTGCACGATGTTATGGGGTTCAGCGCCTTCTGGGCGGGGCTGGTGATCAGTTTGCAATACTTTGCCACGCTGCTCAGTCGCCCGCATGCCGGGCGCTACGCTGATCTGCTGGGGCCAAAAAAGATTGTGGTCTTCGGGCTGTGCGGCTGCTTCCTCAGCGGCCTGAGCTATCTGCTGGCGGCGGTTGGCGACGACTGGCCGCTGATCAGCCTGACGCTGCTGTGCCTGGGACGCGTGATTCTCGGCATTGGGCAAAGCTTTGCCGGTACCGGCTCGACCCTGTGGGGCGTGGGCGTCGTCGGCTCGTTGCACATCGGACGGGTGATTTCGTGGAACGGCATCGTGACCTACGGGGCGATGGCGATTGGTGCACCGCTTGGCGTGCTCTGTTATTCCCTCGTGGGGCTGAAAGGGCTGGCGTTGACGATTATGGCCGTGGCGCTGGTGGCGATTCTCTGCGCGCTGCCCAAGGCGGCGGTCAAGGCGACCAGGGGCAAGGCTATGTCGTTTCGCGCGGTGCTGGGCCGGGTCTGGCCCTATGGCATGGCGCTGGCGTTGGCGTCCGCCGGATTTGGGGCCATCGCGACCTTTATCACGCTGTTTTACGATGCCAAAGGCTGGGATGGCGCGGCGTTCGCGCTGACGTTGTTTAGCTGTGCGTTTGTCGGCACCCGTCTGCTGTTCCCCAACGGTATTCAGCGTCTGGGCGGACTGAACGTAGCGATGCTGTGCTTCAGCGTGGAGATCGTCGGGCTGTTGCTGGTGGGGCTGGCAGAAACGTCGTTGATGGCGAAAATCGGTACCTTCCTGGCCGGCGCCGGTTTTTCGCTGGTCTTCCCGGCGCTGGGCGTAGTGGCGGTGAAGGCGGTACCGCAGCAGAATCAGGGCTCGGCGCTGGCGACCTACACGGTATTTATGGATCTTTCGTTAGGGGTAACCGGGCCGCTGGCGGGCTTGCTGATGGCGTGGGTTGGAATATCGGCGATTTATCTGGTGGCTGCAGGGCTGGTGGCGGTGGCGCTGGTGTTAGGCTGGCAGTTAAAAAAACGGCCCCCGGTGGTAGAACCGGAGGCCGCGACGCCGGGCCAGTAGTTACTGGATGGCGAGGGTATTGATGATGCTTTCTGCTTCAGTCTGCGCCTGCTGCTGGTTGTCTGCTGGCAGGGTGATCTGCAGGGTCAGCAGCTTGTCGTCAATCTTGCCGAGCAGTACGGAAGACCACGCGGTCTGACCCTTGGCGGAGATGATGCTGTCCAGCTGTTGCAGGGTGTGGCCTTTGACCTCAACCGATTTATTGGTTACCACCTGCAGCTGCGGATCGCGGCTGCGCTGCTGCTCTTCCAGACGCTGGGCCAGCACGCTTAACTCTTCATTGGTGCTGTCGCCGACAATCACAATCACCGCTTTTTGCCCGGTGACGTCAGAGTAGACGTGCATGTTGTTGGACTGAGTGCCCAGCTTGCCGCTCTGATCGGTCATTCCCGCCGGCAGGGAGAAACTCAGCTTGCCATCCAGCAGGCTCACGGTTTGTCCACTGGCGTTGCTCTGTGCAGCAGCCCCTTCGGTTGGCGTTTTTGAATCGCTGTTATCACAGGCCGCAAGACCTACAACCAGCAGGCCAATACCGACATATTTAACCAAATTGCGCATTGACATCTTCCTTTCGATAAACGGCCATTAACGGCTCATCCGTGTATCTTATCACATCAACCTGTGAGTACTCTTAACCTGGCTGCAATGCCGATAAATCAGATTTATCTGCCAGTCTTTTCATCAGCATATTCAATAGCATGCCATACATCGGCAGGAAGAAGACAATGCTGATCAGCACCTTGAAGCTGTAGTCGACAATCGCAATCTCTCCCCAGTTGGCCGCCATAAACGGATCCGGGCTGCGCCAGAAGGCGATAAAGAAAAAGGCCAGCGTATCGCTGACGTTGCCGAACAGGGTCGAGGCGGTCGGCGCCAGCCACCAGCGGCGGTTTTGACGCAGGCGGTTAAAGACGTGGACATCAAGGATCTGACCCAGCGCGTAGGCCATAAAGCTGGCGGCCGCGATACGGGCGACGAACAGGTTAAAGTGGGTCAGCGCGGCGAAACCCTGCCACTCGCCCATATAGAACAGGGAGGAGACGCCGTAGGAGATCAGCAATGCCGGGATCATCACAGCCAGGATAATGCGTCGCGCCAGCGGAGCGCCGAAAATCCGCACCGTCAGATCGGTGGCAAGGAAAATAAACGGAAAGCTGAACGCGCCCCAGGTGGTATGAAAACCGAAAATGGAGATCGGGAGCTGCACCAGATAGTTGCTGGAGGTGATCACCAGCAAATGGAAAAGCGAAAGCCAGACCAGCGCTTTTGTACGCTGTACGGTAGTAAAGGGACTCATATTGTGACCTTTTTAGTGGTTGGGGTGAGGGAACCCAATAAAAACGGCTGCATGATACTGCGTTGCGTGCGTAATGCAACGGTTGTTTTTCGCGCAAACGTTAACCTGACTTGCGCGGCGCAAAAGTGGGGGTAAACTAGGGCCGTTTTGTTGATGTGAGATGAAAATGACCGAACTTTTCTCCAGTCCTGACCACACGCTGGATGCTCAGGGTCTGCGCTGCCCGGAACCGGTAATGATGGTGCGCAAGGCAGTACGTACGATGCCGGTGGGCGAGACGTTGCTGATTATCGCCGACGATCCGGCGACCACCCGCGATATTCCTGGGTTTTGCCGCTTTATGGAACACGAGCTGCTGGCGCAGGAAACCGAGGCGCTGCCGTACCGTTACCTGATCCGCAAAAGCCACTGATCTGCTTCAGGCTGCCCCGGAGGCGGTGCTGCGCACCTGTCCGGGCTACCAGCCTGTATTTGCCTGTAGCCCGGGCAAGGCGCGTCAAGCGCCGCTCCCGGGACTTTCCGCTAACTTCTGACGTAACAACCGCAGGGCGTTCGCGGTGACCAGCACCGTCGCGCCGGTATCCGCCAGCCTGTAGCCCGGGCAAGGCGCGTCAAGCGCCGCCCCCGGGGCTTGACGCTTACTTCTGACGTAACAGTCGCAGGGCGTTCGCGGTGACCAGCACCGTCGCGCCGGTATCCGCCAGCACCGCCAGCCACAGCCCGGTTAATCCGAGCAGGGTGGTGATGAGGAAAATCCCCTTCAGCCCAAGCGCGATGGCAATGTTTTGTCGGATATTGGCGTGGGTGGCGCGGGCCAGGGCAATCATCTGCGCCAGACCGGTTAACCGGTTATGGGTCAAGGCGGCGTCGGCGGTCTCCAGCGCCACGTCGGTCCCGCTGCCCATAGCGATGCCGATGGTCGCGGCCTTCATTGCCGGGGCGTCGTTAATCCCGTCGCCAACCATCGCCAGCGGCTCCTCGGCGTTGAGCGCCGTCACCGCCGTGACCTTATCGGCTGGCAGCAGCCCGGCGCGGAACGCCAGCCCCAGCTCTCCGGCAATCGCCGCCGCCGCGCGTGGGTTATCCCCGGTGAGGATCACCCCTTTGACGCCCAGACGATGCAGATCGTCGACCGCCTGACGGGCGTCATCCCGTAACGTGTCCTGCAACGCCAGAATCCCCAGCAGCGCCTGCTCGCGCTGTACCAGCACCACCGTCTGCCCGGCGTTCTCCAACTGCTGAATCTGCGCCTCATGCTGCGGCGCGCTGCCGTTACCCGCCGCGCAAATCAAGATTTGCTGGCCGTCGACGTCGGCTTCAATCCCGGAGCCTGCCAGCGCGCGTTGGTTGCGGGCCGAAGGGATCGCCAGCTGGCGCTGCTGCGCTTCCCGCACAATCGCCTGCGCCAGAGGATGGCTGGAGCCTTGCTCTACCGCTGCCGCCAGCGCCAGCAGACTGTTTTCATCCTCTTCGTTCAGCGCGATGATGGCGGTGACGCGCGGCTGGCCAACGGTCAGCGTCCCGGTCTTGTCAAAGGCGACCTGGCGTACCCGCCCCAGTTGTTCCAGTGCCGCACCGCCCTTAATTAACGCCCCGCGCCGGGCCGCGACCGCCAGTCCGGAGGTAATTGCCGCCGGGGTGGAAATCACCAGCGCGCAGGGGCAGCCGATCAGCAGCAGCGTCAGGCCTTTGTAGATCCACGGCAGCCAGGCGGCGCTGAAGAACAGCGGCGGGACAATCGCCACCAGCAGGGCGACGACCATAATGGCTGGCGTATAGACCCGGCTGAAGCGATCGATAAACCGCTCAATCGGCGCCCGACGCTCCTCGGCCTCTTCAATCAGCTTCAGAATACGGTCAATGGCGCTGTCGCCCGGCTCGGACATCACCGTCAGCTGCACTAATCGATCGACGCTGGTGGCGCCTGCCGCTACGCGCTCGCCAGAGCGACGTTCGACCGGAACGGATTCGCCGGTTAAGGCGCTTTCATCGAAGCTGGCGAACGGTGTCAGCAGTTGACCATCGGCGGGTAAACGGCCGCCGGCGGCCACTTCAATCACGTCGCCGGGACGCAGATCGCGCTGGGCGACGGTTTGCCGTTCACCGTTGCGCAAGCGAATGGCGGTATCGGGTTTTAAGGCCATCAGCGCGCTCACGCCCTGGCGGGCGCGGCTGGCAGCCCAGCCTTCAAGGCGTTCGCCAATCAGAAACAGCAGCAGCACCATCGCCGCCTCGGCGGTGGCGCCGATAAACAGTGCCCCGATGGCGGCAACGCTCATCAGTGTTTCAATGGCAAACCAGCTGCCGCTGCGGATCAGGCGCACGGCCTGGCGGGCGACGGGCCACAGGCCCACGAGGGTGGTGGCGATGAACGCCAGCTCGCCAAACGGATGGTTGAACTGTTCCAGACCCCAGCTCAGCGCCATCATCAGCAGCAGCGTTACCAGCGGCAGGTTTTCGCGCAGACGTGAGACTTTCGGCGCCGGGGCGCTTTCATCGCGTAGCGTATAGCCTGCTGCGCGTACCGCACTTTCAATGCGCTCGCGGACGTCGCCATCGGCGTTCACCAGCAGCTTCTCGGTGGCAAACACCACCTGAACCTGGCTGACGCCCTCGACCTGGCGCACAGCAGTTTCTACCTTGCGGGCGCAGGCGGCGCAGTCCATCCCTTCGACTAACCAACGGTAACGAGCTTCGTTTAAAGGCGTGCTTTCAGGCGGCGTGGCGGTGGCACAGGTGGACTCCGTGCAGCAGTTGTCAGCCTGCGCAGTCACCGGCTTTAATTTGAATGACGAGAATTGCGGGACTTTTTTATCCTGAGCTTCTGGAGTCGACATGAGACCCTCCGGGTAATGATAATTTTCTCATTACCCGGAGGATACACTCTGGAGTCGACTCCAGAGTCAAGCGATTAATTACAGGTACAGAGCGCGGACAATCAGGAAGTGACCGGCGAAGTAGCAAGCGGCAGCAATCGCGTTATCGGCGCGGAAGCGGCGGCGATAGTGGCTGATCAGCCAGACGATATTGCTGAGCAGCAGGAATGACGCCCCGGCAAAGCCAGAAAGTGCGGTATCCGTCGGGCGGAAGAACCACAGTTCGCCGGCCAGCCAGACCATCACCAGCGTCATACCGATAAAGGTAAACACCGGCATGCGCAGCTCTTCAAGCCGGCTCCAGATCACCGCCAGCAGCAGCGCGCCGATAACCAGCAGGACCAGCGGCAGCGGCCAGAAAAATGACATTGTCATCTGGCTGGCAAACCAGATGGTATAGAGCAGGTGCGACAGGAAAAAGGCGCCGACCGCATACATGATCCGCTGGCGTGGCAGCAGCGTTAACGCATCGCCCAGCAGCGACGCGCACAGTCCGGCGAGCACCAGATAGCTGATGGCATTGAACATCGGTGCCTGCCAGGCGAGCAGCAGCAGCAGGATCAGGGTGACGGGTTTAAAAACCCAGCGTTGCCACGTGGGGCCGCGATAGGATGCATCGACATAAAGCCACGCGGAGAAACAGACAGCAATAAACGACCAAAGCATAGTAAGTCCTTGTATCTGTTATTATTAAGTGATTGGTGTATTGACGGTACTGAATTCTAGTGTAGTGGTTCGGAGCGGCAGATGACAATGTTAATCAAGGCGCGGTATGCTTATTCCTGAGAATTCTTATGGGTTAGATGAATGAGTAAGGTACCGCTGTTTTTTATCGTCGTCGTCGCCATTATTGTGGTGGCCGCCTCGCTGCGTTATGTGCAGCAGCGACGGGAAAATATGAATAATGACGCCGCGCCCGTACTGCAAAAGCGGGTGGTGGTGAGTAACAAGCGGGAAAAGGTGATCAACGATCGCCGTTCGCGCCAGCAGACCGTGGCGCCTGCCGGCAGCGATATTCGCTATGAGGCCAGCTTCCGGCCAGAGACCGGCGGGCTGGAAGTCAATTTTCGGCTTGAGGCCGCGCAATATCATGCGCTGAGCGTCGGCGACCGGGGGATGCTGAGCTATCAGGGCTCAAGGTTTGTCGCGTTTACGCCAGAACCCTGAGCCGGTCTGTCACTTCTTACGCAGCGTGGCCTTGAGCTTTTTCTGCCAGGCCACCAGTTCAAACACGCCAAAGACAAAAATGCGCACCTGCTCAAAGCGTCCCAGCGGCGGGGCGTCTTTCGGCTGCGTGGCTTTCAGCAGCGTCAGTTGCAGGCCGTGCATCAGGATCATAAAGATCAGCGCGACGTTAACGAAAATATTCAGCGGTTTCGGGAAAGGCTGAAACAGGTTTAACAGCAAAAACGCCCACACGCACAGCATCAGCACGCGGCCAAAATTAATCAGCATGATTTTCTCCTTGTGCCTCACGTTGGTAGAGACGGTAGGCGACCTGTCCGGCCACTTTTTCACGATACAGATGCCAGTTGACCGGCACCGGCGGTAAGCCATTTTCGACTTCGCTCTCGACGTAGACGAGCGCTTCATCGGCGAGCCAGCCGTTATTTTCCAGCAGGCGCAGCGTCTCTTCCAGCAGTCCTTTGCGGAACGGCGGGTCGACAAACACGATCTGGTGCGGCGTGCCGGGCTGATTCAGGTAGGTGAGCGTATTCGTATTGACCACCTTGCCGTTCGCCGCTTTCAGCGTTACCAGGTTTTTTTGCAGCTGTTGGGCGACGCCGCGCTCCATTTCCAGCAGCGTGGTACTTCCCGCATAGCGCGAGAGCGCTTCCAGCCCCAGGGCGCCGCTGCCGGCAAAGCAGTCGAGGCAGTGCGCCTGCGCCATGACCGGCGCCAGCCAGTTAAACAGGGTTTCGCGAACCCGGTCGGTGGTCGGGCGCAGACCCGGGCTCTCCGGCACCGGTAATTTTCGGCCTCGCCATTGTCCGCCAATAATGCGGATCTGGCCGCTGCCTGCGTGGTTTGGTTTCTTCATCTCTTTGCTCAGGTCTCCACTTTCAGCCCGCTATTCTAGCGATCGAACGCGGATGACGAAACCTTAATCCGGGGGCGGTGATGCGAGTTAAGTTAAGTGATAGACTATCCGACTAATTTCATCATTTTTCAGCTTCCGCGCGTGATATGCCGAAGCTGTGCCATGAATAAACAGCGGGAGTGTCGTCGCAAATGGCAAAAGAGAAAAAACGTGGCTTCTTTTCCTGGCTGGGCTTTGGACAAAAAGAACAGGCGCAGGAAACCGAAAGCGAACAAAAAGTAGAAGGGCAGGACGAGGTTGTCGGGCAGCATCCGACAGAGACGCTGCCTGAGCAGACGGTTGCGACGCCAGAAGCGGATGCGGTTAACGCACCTGCGGTAGAAAAAGCGGACCCGGAGACCTTTGCAGCTGACGTCGTGGAGGTCACTGAGCAGGTGGTTGAGCGCGAGCTGCCGCCGGTGGTTGAAGAAGTCGCGGTTATTGAAGAACCTGTGATTGAAGCACCTGCGATTGAAGAACCTGTGGTTGAAGAACCAGCAGTCGAGGTTGTTGAAGCTCCGGTGGTTGAAGAGCCAGCAGTCGTGGTTGTCGAAGAACCTGTGGTTGAAGAGCCTGTGGTTGAAGCGCCTCGGGTTGAAGACGTTACTGTTACCGAGCCGCTGGTTGAGGCGAGTCTTGCCCAGCCGGTTGTGGCGGAAGCAGTAGCCGACCTCGCGCCGGAACAGGTGATGGCTGAGCCGGACGTCAGCGTTGCCGACGATGCGGTCATCGAGCCTGAGCCAGCGCTGTCTGATGAAGAACTGGAAGCCCTGGCGCTGGCGTCACAGCCTGTTGATGCCGACCACGAAGAAGAAGAGACCCAGGCGGAAGAACCTGTCCAGCAGGAGCAGGAAAAACCGACCAAAGAGGGCTTCTTCGCCCGACTGAAACGCAGCCTGATTAAAACCAAACAGAACCTCGGTTCCGGATTTATCAGTCTGTTCCGCGGTAAAAAAATCGATGATGATCTGTTTGAAGAGCTGGAAGAGCAGCTGCTGATTGCCGATGTTGGCGTGGAAACGACCCGCAAGATCATTACCAATCTCACCGAAGGCGCCAGCCGCAAGCAACTGCGCGACGCAGAAGCGCTGTATGGCCTGCTGAAAGAAGAGATGGGCGGCATCCTGGCGAAAGTCGATGAGCCGTTGAATGTTGAAGGGAAAACACCGTTTGTTATTCTGATGGTTGGCGTCAACGGCGTTGGCAAAACCACCACCATCGGCAAGCTGGCGCGCCAGTTCGAACAGCAGGGTAAATCGGTCATGCTGGCGGCGGGCGATACCTTCCGTGCCGCGGCGGTCGAGCAACTGCAGGTCTGGGGCCAGCGGAACGACATTCCGGTCATTGCCCAGCATACCGGCGCGGATTCCGCATCGGTTATCTTCGATGCCATTCAGGCGGCGAAGGCGCGCAACGTCGATGTGCTGATTGCCGATACCGCCGGCCGTCTGCAGAACAAATCGCATCTGATGGAAGAGCTGAAGAAAATCGTCCGCGTGATGAAAAAACTGGATGAAGATGCGCCGCATGAGATCATGCTGACCATCGATGCCAGCACCGGGCAAAATGCCATTAGCCAGGCCAAACTGTTCCATGAAGCCGTTGGACTGACCGGTATTACGCTGACTAAACTGGATGGCACCGCGAAGGGGGGCGTTATCTTCTCCGTCGCCGACCAGTTTGGTATTCCGATTCGCTACATTGGCGTCGGTGAACGTATTGAGGATCTGCGTCCGTTTAATGCGGGCGACTTTATTGAGGCACTTTTTGCCCGAGAGGATTAATCATGATTCGCTTTGAACAAGTCAGCAAAGCCTATCTCGGTGGGAGACAAGCGCTGCAGGGGGTGGACTTTCACCTGCAGTCGGGCGAGATGGCATTTCTGACCGGCCACTCCGGCGCGGGGAAAAGTACCCTGCTTAAGCTTATCTGCGGTATCGAGCGGCCGAGCGCCGGGAAAATCTTATTCGGCGGCCATGATATTAGCCGTCTGAAGAGCCGGGAGGTGCCGTTCCTACGGCGCCAGATCGGCATGATTTTCCAGGACCATCACCTGCTGATGGATCGTACGGTGTTTGATAATGTGGCTATCCCGCTGATTATTGCCGGCGCCAGCGGCGATGATATTCGTCGCCGCGTGTCAGCGGCGCTGGATAAAGTCGGGCTGCTGGACAAAGCGAAAAACCTTCCCATCCAACTCTCCGGTGGTGAGCAGCAGCGCGTAGGGATTGCCCGCGCGGTGGTGAATAAGCCAGCGGTGCTGCTGGCGGACGAACCTACCGGTAACCTCGATGAGGCGCTCTCGGAAGGGATTTTACGTCTGTTTGAGGAGTTCAACCGCGTAGGGGTAACGGTTCTGATGGCGACGCACGACCTGGGGCTGATCTCCAGCCGCTCGTATCGCATGCTGACCCTGAGCGACGGTCATATGCATGGAGGCCACTGGGGTGAATAAGCGTGACGCAATAAATCAAATTCGCCAGTTCGGCAACAGGTTCGATCGCCTGCGTAACGGTGCTGGTGCGGGCGGTGGTGGCGGGCGCAATGCGCCGAAGCGGCCCAAAGCGACGCCAGCCCCGGCTTCCCGTAAGAGCAACGTCTTTAACGAACAGGTTCGCTATGCCTGGCATGGCGCGGTTCAGGATCTGAAAAGCACGCCGCTCGCGACCTTCCTGACGATCATGGTTATCGCCATCTCGCTGACGCTGCCGAGCGTCTGCTACATGGTGTACAAAAACGTCAATACCGCGGCAGCGCAGTATTATCCTACCCCGCAGATCACCGTGTATCTCGAGAAAACGCTGGATGACGATGCGGCGGCGCGGGTGGTCGGTCAGCTGCAAGCTGAGCAAGGCGTTGAGAAGGTTAACTACCTGTCGCGTGATGAAGCGCTAGGGGAGTTCCGCAACTGGTCTGGCTTTGGCGGTGCGCTGGATATGCTGGAAGAGAACCCGCTGCCGGCGGTGGCGATTGTGGTGCCGAAGCTGGACTTCCAGGGAACCGAGGCATTGAATACGTTACGCGATCGGGTGACGCGTATTCAGGGCGTTGATGAAGTGCGTATGGACGACAGCTGGTTCGCGCGCCTCTCTTCCTTAACCGGCTTAGTGGGTCGCGTATCAGCCTTGATTGGCGTGTTAATGGTTGCCGCCGTGTTCCTGGTGATCGGCAACAGCGTGCGTCTGAGCATTTTTGCGCGCCGCGATACTATTAACGTGCAGAAGCTGATCGGGGCGACTGATGGCTTCATCCTGCGTCCGTTCCTGTACGGCGGGGCGCTGCTGGGCTTCTGTGGTGCCTTCTTATCGCTGATTCTGTCGGAAATCATGGTGATGCGTCTGTCGTCAGCGGTGACCGAAGTGGCGCAGGTGTTCGGGACGAAATTTGAGCTCAGCGGTTTAGGCTTCGACGAGTGTCTGCTGATGCTGATCGTCTGCTCGATGATTGGCTGGGTTGCGGCCTGGTTGGCTACCGTCCAACATTTACGTCACTTTACCCCCGATTAAAAAAAGTCTGGTATAATCTTTCCCTGCACTGATGAATGTCTCTCTGCAGGGAAAGAGTCCCTGTTGTCTCTTCCCTACGCTTCATATCCATGTCACATTTTGTGCGTAATCTATTCACATCGTTGCATGGAACTTGTGGATAAAATCACTGTCTGATACTAATGTGGGTGATATTCTCGTTGCTCATAAATGCTGGCATGTTTGTTGCCCATGTGATGGGAAGCCACCGCGCCAGACGATATCGATTGAGAGGATTTGAATGACCAAAGATATGCAAACTTTAGCTTTAGCCCCCGTTGGTAACCTGGAATCGTATATCCGGGCTGCGAACACTTGGCCGATGTTGTCGGCTGATGAAGAGCGGGAGCTTGCTGAAAAGCTGCATTACCAGGGCGATCTGGAAGCAGCGAAAAGGCTGATTCTGTCTCACCTGCGCTTTGTTGTTCATATTGCTCGTAATTACTCGGGCTATGGCCTGCCGCAGGCGGATCTGATTCAGGAAGGCAACATCGGCCTGATGAAAGCCGTGCGTCGTTTCAACCCGGAAGTGGGCGTGCGTCTGGTTTCCTTCGCCGTGCACTGGATCAAGGCTGAAATTCACGAATATGTCCTGCGTAACTGGCGTATTGTGAAAGTCGCAACAACCAAAGCACAGCGTAAGCTGTTCTTTAACCTGCGTAAAACCAAGCAGCGTCTGGGCTGGTTTAACCAGGATGAAGTCGAAATGGTGGCCCGCGAGCTGGGCGTGTCGAGCAAAGACGTGCGTGAGATGGAATCCCGTATGGCGGCGCAGGACATGACCTTTGACATGTCGTCGGACGACGAGTCCGATAGCCAGCCGATGGCTCCGGTGCTCTATCTGCAGGATAAAACCTCTAACTTTGCCGACGGCATTGAGGATGATAACTGGGAAGAGCAGGCGGCCAACAAGCTGACCGATGCGATGCAGGGTCTGGACGAGCGTAGCCAGGACATCATCCGCGCCCGCTGGCTGGACGAAGACAACAAGTCGACGCTGCAGGAACTGGCCGATCGTTACGGCGTGTCGGCTGAGCGTGTACGCCAGCTGGAAAAGAACGCGATGAAGAAACTGCGTATGGCTATCGAAGCATAACGCGACCGTGTGAACACCCGCCTCTTCGCAGGCACCTGATAACGCCCCACATTACGTTGGGGCGTTTTGTTTTTCTGCACCATCTCCATTGGCCAGCACCTCGGGACATAACGTCTGCAGGCACTCCAGCAGGACCTGGAATGCCGGCTCCATTTGCGTCTCTGGCAGGCTGGCAAACCCCATCAACAATCCCTTTTTACGCCGGGCCGTCAGGTAGTAGCGCGACAGCGGGCGCACCAGAATATGCCGGGCATTGGCCATTTTGGCGATCGCCACATCGTCCGCTTCGTCCGGAAGATTGAGGATCAGATGCAGACCGGCATTATCGCTGAAATCTGACAGCGCCTGCGGGTTGCAGTAGCGTTGGATGAGTTCCGTCAGGCAGGCGCGGCGGCGGCTGTAAAGCAGGCGCATGCGGCGAATATGGGCGGAGTAGTGACCGGCATTAATAAACTCCGCCAGCGCCATCTGAATCAACGAATGGCCGCCGCGGTAGAGCTCGGCATGGGCGTTTTTAAGATCGCCAATCAACGGTCGCGGCAGCACCACATAGCCTAGCCGTAGCCCGGGATAAAGGGTCTTACTGAAGGTGCCGATGTAGACCACCGGCGCATCGGCGACCAACCCCTGCAGCGCCGGGATTGGCTGGCCGGAAAAGCGAAACTCGCTGTCGTAATCGTCTTCGACGATCCAGCTGCCGTGCTGACGAGCCAGTGCCAGCAAGCGCTGACGGCGCGCCAGCGTCATCACCGCCCCCAGCGGATACTGATGCGACGGGGTGACAAAAATCAGGTGCGGCGCCTCCTCAACCGTCTCCGGAGGGCACAAGCCGTTGGCATCAACGGTAACCGGCTCGATCCGCACATCATTCATTCCCAGCACGTGGCGTATCCCCCAGTAGGATGGCTCTTCCACCCAGGCCAGGTCGCCGCTGTCACAAAGCATGCGCGTCACCAGGTCAATCGCCTGGTGGATCCCTTCGGTAATAAGAATTTGATCTGCCTGGCAATGCACACCTCGGGATACCCTGAGGTATTCGACAAGCGCCTGCTGCAATTCCGGCGTGCCGCCATTGCAGCTGTAGCTCAATCGCTCAGGCTTCGGGCGGCGGCTGATGCGGGCCTGAATCTTGCTGAACAGCGGATGGGGAAAGGCGTTGACGTCCGGCACGCCGGGGATAAAAGCTCCCCACTGGCGCGGGCTGGCGCTGACGTGCGTGAGCAGACGCTGACCGCGACGGGATAGGTAGGGCGTCGGTGCCGGGGTGCTGCTGTTTACATCGGTTTTATCAACAGAATGCGAGGCATCATGGCCTATTTTTGCGACAAATGTACCGCTTCCCCGGCGGGAGATAACATATCCTTCCGCCAGGAGTTGTTCATAAGTTGTTAATATGGTGTTTCTTGAAACGCCGAGTTCCCCGGCCAGATCTCGCGAGGGTGGCAGGCGGCTGTGGGGCGGTAAAGAACCGTCCAGAATCGAGCGGCGGACCGCGTTATATAAGCGTTTATGCAGGAGTGGGTCTGACTCTTCCTGCAATCTGACCAGCACCAGGTCGCCGACGAGTGAACGCAATTGGATCCCTCAGATAATCTAAATTGGTACTCGATTATAGGGCCAACTCCTGTGTAAATAAACGACATAGTTTCGAAATTGTTGCGATAACGTGACACACATGACAGGAGATTCGAGGGTGAAAAGTTCAGAACTGAATCAACGTCGCCAGCAGGCGACGCCGCGCGGCGTAGGCGTAATGTGCAACTACTTTGTTGAGAAAGCAGAAAACGCCACGCTGTGGGATGTGGAAGGCAACGAGGTGATCGATTTTGCTGCCGGTATTGCCGTGCTCAACACCGGCCATCGTCACCCGAAAATCGTTGAGGCCGTCGCACAGCAGCTGCAGGCTTTTACCCACACCGCGTATCAGATTGTCCCGTACGAAAGCTATGTCTCTCTGGCCGAACGTATTAACGAGCTGGCACCGATCGATGGCCCGGCAAAAACCGCGTTCTTCACCACCGGCGCTGAAGCCGTAGAAAACGCGGTGAAGATTGCCCGCGCCTACACCGGCCGCCCGGGGTTGATCACCTTCGGTGGCGGTTTCCACGGTCGTACCTTTATGACCATGGCGCTGACCGGCAAGGTCGCACCGTACAAAATCGGTTTTGGGCCGTTCCCAGGCTCGGTGTATCACGGGGTCTACCCGAATGCCGCCCATGGAATTACCACGGCTGACGCCATGAAGAGCCTGGAGCGCATCTTTAAAGCCGATATTGGCCCGGACCAGGTGGCAGCGATTGTCCTTGAGCCGATTCAGGGCGAAGGCGGGTTTAACGTTGCACCGCCAGAGTTTATGCAGGCGCTGCGTGCGCTCTGTGATACCCACGGCATTCTGCTGATTGCCGATGAGGTGCAAACGGGCTTTGCGCGTACCGGCAAGCTGTTTGCCATGCAGCATTACGATGTGAAACCGGACCTGATGACGATGGCGAAAAGCCTCGCCGGCGGTTTCCCGCTCTCGGGCGTCGTTGGCCGTGCCGACGTAATGGATGCGCCGGCGCCGGGTGGACTTGGCGGCACCTATGCCGGTAACCCACTGGCGGTGGCGGCAGCCCATGCGGTCCTCGATGTGATTGACGAAGAGCAGCTGTGCCAGCGCGCGGAGCAACTCGGCAGCCATCTGAAAGAGGTGCTGCAGCAGGCGCGTCAACATTGCCCGGCGATTGTTGATATTCGTGGTCAAGGGTCGATGGTGGCCGTGGAGTTTAACGATCCGCAGACCGGCGAACCGTCACCAGAGTTTACCCGCCAGATCCAACAAAAAGCCCAGGAAAATGGTCTGCTGCTGCTGAGCTGCGGCATCTATGGCAACGTGATTCGTTTCCTGTACCCGTTAACTATTCCAGACGCGCAGTTTACTAAAGCGCTGGATATTCTGGCGCGTATCCTCAAGGGATAACACGCCACACGCCTGTGCGGCGGCAGGGAAGCCGAATAAAACAGGATGCCGCACAGGGGTTTTACTCAGCGTCAGTGGTTTATCACCCTGATATCACCTTTTTTCCGGCGGCGCAGATCGCCGGAATAAAACGGAAAATATTATGTCTGAAAATTCCACCTTTTCCTCGGTTCTGACGAACCGGGAACGTACTGCTGTACCTGCAAAGTCCCTCAGCTTCGTTGAAGGGGTGTCGATGATCGTCGGGACCAACATCGGTGCCGGGGTATTGTCCATCGCCTATGCCTCCAGTAAGGCCGGTTTTCTACCGTTGTTGTTCTGGCTGATCATCGTCGGCAGCCTGACCACCATTACCATGCTTTATGTCGCCGAATCGACCCTGCGTACCCGCAAACATTTGCAGCTTAGCGGACTGTCGCACCGCTATGTCGGGCGCTTCGGGGCGTTGATGATGTTCCTGTCCGTGTGCGTGAACAGCGTCGGCGCGTTGACCGCCTATATGACCGGCAGCGGCAAGCTGCTGCATTCGCTGTTCGGCATCTCCCCGGCGCTCGGCAGCGTGCTGTTTTTTATCCCGGCGGCTGGCGTGCTCTATCTGGGGCTGAAAGCGATTGGTCGCGGCGAGAAGTTTATTAGTATCGGCATGGTGGTGATGATTGCCGTGCTGGTTGCCGCCACCTTGCTCAAAGATACGACCCAGATCAGCTATCTGCTCGACGGTAACTGGCTCTACATGGTGCCGGTGTTCAACGTCGTCGCCTTCTGTTTCTCGGCGCAATATATTGTCCCGGAAATGGCCCGTGGCTTCGCCGATAAGCCGGAGAAGCTGCCAAAGGCCATTATGGTCGGGATGGGGCTGACCTTTGTTCTGCTGGCGCTGGTTCCGCTATCGGTGATTGCGCTCAATGGCCTGGATAATATTTCCGATGTCGCGACCATCTCCTGGGGACGGGCGCTCGGTGAGTGGGCCTTTTTCTCTGCCAACCTGTTTGCCCTGTGCGCCATGCTGACTTCCTACTGGGGCCTGGGGGGCAGTTTCCTGACCAATATTTTCGACCAGTTCCGCCTCGGGAACGACGAACAGCCGCTTAAGCGCCTGATGGTGCTGGTGGTGGTGGCGGTTCCGCCATTTGTTCTGGCCTACAGCGGAATGGTGTCGTTTGTGAATGCGCTCTATTTCGCCGGGGTGTTTAGCGGGGTGATTTTATCCATCATGCCGATTCTGATGCTCAAAGGTGCTCGCCAGCGTGGGGATATTACCCCGGGCTGGGTGTGTCCGGCGGCGATAACCCATCCGTTTATCCAGACCTTCATTGTGTTGCTGTATCTTTGTAGCGCCGTTTACGCAATTGCTTCCGCTTTGGGCTACCTGCCCGCCGGTTGGTAATCTGGCGTCTTGACTCCACCGCGTCCGGTTGATCCTGGCGCGGTTTTTTATTTGTCACTTATCTGTTACATAACCCACAATTTTGTCATTTCAAATTCTCCTGAATGACGGTATGTTTAGCATAGTGTGCTGCAAAAGCGCAGGCGGCAGACCTTAAAATAGGCGTCATATGCTTTTCTTATGACTCAAATTAGAATAATGCGCTAACAAACAACATCACAACAAATGCAAAAACCATAATAATGGGGAGCCTCAGGATGAACATGAAGGGTAAAGCGTTACTGGCAGGATGTATCGCCTTGATTATGAGCAATGCCGCGCTGGCAGAAGACATCAAAATTGCCGTGGTTGGCGCGATGTCTGGTCCGGTAGCGCAGTATGGCGACCAGGAGTTTACCGGTGCCGAGCAGGCGGTTGCTGATATCAACGCCAAAGGCGGGATCAAAGGCAATAAGCTGCAGATCGTTAAATATGATGACGCTTGCGACCCGAAACAGGCGGTAGCGGTTGCCAACAAAGTGGTCAACGATGGCATTAAGTACGTTATCGGCCACTTATGCTCTTCTTCTACCCAGCCAGCATCCGATATCTATGAAGACGAAGGCATTCTGATGATTACGCCAGCGGCGACGGCTCCGGAGCTGACCGCGCGTGGTTATAAAATGATTCTGCGTACCACCGGCCTGGATTCTGACCAGGGTCCGACGGCGGCAAAATATATTATCGAGAAAGTGAAGCCGCAGCGCATCGCTATCGTTCACGACAAGCAGCAGTATGGTGAAGGCCTGGCCCGCGCGGTACAGGATGGCCTGAAGAAAGGCGGCGCGAACATCGTCTTCTTCGACGGTATCACCGCCGGTGAGAAAGACTTCTCCACGCTGGTTGCGCGTCTGAAGAAAGAAAATATCGACTTCGTTTACTACGGTGGCTACCACCCGGAAATGGGGCAGATTCTGCGCCAGTCTCGTGCCGCCGGCCTGAAAACGCAGTTTATGGGACCGGAAGGCGTGGCCAACGTTTCTCTGTCTAACATCGCCGGTCAGTCCGCTGAAGGCATGCTGGTCACGAAACCGAAGAACTACGATCAGGTACCGGCGAACAAACCGATTGTTGACGCGATTAAAGCTAAAAAACAGGATCCGAGCGGCGCGTTCGTCTGGACCACCTATGCGGCAATCCAGTCGCTGGACGCTGGTCTGAATCAGTCCGAAGACCCGGCAGAAATCGTGAAATACCTGAAGGCAAACTCGGTTGATACCGTGATGGGGCCGCTGTCATGGGATGCGAAGGGTGACCTGAAAGGCTTCGAGTTCGGCGTGTTTACCTGGCACGCGGATGGCACCGCCACCGACGCCAAATAATTTAACCTTCGCCTTTCACGCTACAGGTGTGTTGGCTGCGCTGCTCAACCCCGGTCACTTACTGATGTAAGCTCCCGGGGATTTCGACGTTTGCCGCCTGCCTGTAGCATGAAATTCCTGGTTAAATAAGCTGACAGCCTTTCACGCTACAGGTGTGTTGGCTGCGCTCCTCAACCCCGGTCACTTACTGATGTAAGCTCCCGGGGATAACCGGGAGGGTGGTTTACGCTTTCCCCGGTGGCGCTGCGCATACCGGGCTACAGGTGTCTGCTTTTGGTAGCCCGGATAAGGCGCGATGCGCCGCCATCCGGGATGTTTTTAACGTTTTTCCCAGCCGTCCTGGTGTGCGCTAAAGCCCAGCGCCTGCATAAATGCCGACATCACCGTCTTGTCTTCTACGCCGGCTGCGTTGACCCGCCAGCGGCCGATCTCCGGGTTATCCTGCAGGATCTCTTCCACTAAATACTGCCCGACGCCGCGTCGACGGGTGACTTCGCGTACGCAGAGCGCGCTGAGCTCGCCGGCATCGCCACTTAACGTCACACGCACGGCAGCCAGCAGGCGCTCGTTAAAGCGGGCGGCGTAAACCCGGTGATGGTCGTCCAGCGGGATCGCGTCGAGATCCTGTGACGGCCAAATTTTCCCTAAGTCGATGCGATCCTGTTCGCCGAAGAGCGGTAATCGAATAATGGTCAGTTTCATGCACAGCTTGCCCCGTCAAAATGAAGGAGTCAGTGTACCCAAATTTGCCGTCAGGCAGGGTGCTGTTTTTTTCCTGTTCATTAGGGGATTCGTTTTCCTGAGGTAATCAGAGTAGCGCAATGCGTCATGGATCGAAAAATAAGCAGAATTTTAACCTAATGTGCAGCGTTTTATTCCGCCTTATGTATCGTTATATTATGCTGGGAACGGGACTTTTTTTGTTTATCTTCGACTTATTTCAGAATATTATCTTCGCTTAATAGCCTGAAATATAGAGATTTTACGCTAAAATCAGGTAAAAACTTCGCTAAACCCTTAAAGACAATGGTAAAAGTAGCGTTGTTTAATAAAAGCACAGAATGCTTTTTAACCATAAAAATACAAAATATATAAACCCTAAATAATTCGAGTTGCAGGAAGGCGGCGACGCAGAGAATCCCCAGGAGCTTACTGAAGTAAGTGACTGGGGTGAACGAGTACAGCCAACACTCATGCAGCTTGAAGTATGACGGGTATACACCACATCACGAACGGGGTTCTGCAGCATGAACAGGAACGCGAAAACGATTATTGCGGGATTTGTCGCACTGGCGATGTCGCACACGGTTATGGCCAAAGATATTAAAGTTGCGGTTGTCGGCGCGATGTCCGGTCCGGTCGCTCAGTGGGGCGACATGGAGTTCAACGGCGCGCGTCAGGCAATCAAAGACATCAACGCCCAGGGCGGCATTAAGGGCGATAAGCTGGTTGGCGTTGAATTTGACGATGCCTGCGACCCGAAACAGGCCGTCGCGGTAGCGAACAAAATTGTTAACGAAGGCATCCAGTACGTCATCGGTCACCTGTGCTCTTCTTCCACCCAGCCGGCCTCTGATATCTATGAAGATGAAGGCATTCTGATGATCTCCCCGGGCGCCACCAACCCGGAACTGACGCAGCGCGGCTACCAGTACATCATGCGCACCGCCGGTCTGGACTCTTCTCAGGGGCCGACCGCCGCGAAATACATTCTGGAAAAAGTGAAGCCGCAGCGCATCGCCATCATCCACGACAAACAGCAATACGGTGAAGGCCTGGCGCGTTCCGTCCAGGATAGCCTGAAAAAAGCCAATGCCAACATTGTCTTCTTCGACGGCATTACCGCCGGTGAGAAAGACTTCTCGGCGCTGCTGGCCCGCCTGCAAAAAGAGAATATCGATTTCGTTTACTACGGTGGCTACTACCCGGAAATGGGGCAGATGCTGCGCCAGGCACGCTCCGTGGGCCTGAAAACCGTGTTTATGGGACCGGAAGGCGTGGGTAACGCATCGCTGTCTAACATCGCCGGTGCAGCCGCAGAAGGCATGCTGGTGACAATGCCGAAACGCTACGACCAGGACCCGGCGAACAGCGCTATCGTCGAGGCGCTGAAAGCAGAGAAAAAAGATCCGAGTGGCCCATATGTCTGGATTACCTACGCTGCCGTGCAGTCGTTAGCCCAGGCAATGGACAGAAGTAAGAGCCAGGAGCCGCTGGACTTAATTAAAGATCTGAAAGCTCACGGGGCGAAAACCGTGATTGGGCCGCTGAATTGGGACGAAAAAGGCGATTTGAAGGGATTTGAGTTTGGTGTCTTCCAGTGGCATGCGGATGGATCATCCTCTGTCGCAAAATAAGATGCGTTATCCCACCGCCCGCGTAAAACGGGCGGCATGAAAAAGGTTACCTTATGTCCGAGCAGTTTCTCTACTTTCTGCAGCAGATGTTCAACGGCGTCACGCTGGGCAGTACTTACGCGCTGATCGCCATCGGTTATACGATGGTGTACGGCATTATCGGCATGATTAACTTCGCCCATGGCGAGGTCTACATGATTGGCAGCTACGTCTCCTTCATGATCATTGCCGCACTGATGATGATGGGGATTGATACCAGCTGGCTGCTGGTGGCCGCGGGTTTTGTCGGGGCGATTGTGATCGCCAGCGCCTACGGCTGGAGCATCGAGCGCGTGGCCTACCGGCCGGTGCGTAGCTCCAAGCGCCTGATTGCGCTGATCTCCGCCATCGGGATGTCTATCTTCCTGCAAAACTACGTCAGCCTGACGGAAGGGTCGCGCGACGTGGCGCTGCCGAGCCTGTTCAATGGCCAGTGGACGGTGGGCAGCAGCGAAAACTTCTCTGCGACCATCACCACCATGCAGCTGGTGATCTGGGTCGTGACCTTTGTGGCGATGCTGGCACTGACGTTGTTTATTCGCTACTCCCGCATGGGCCGCGCCTGTCGCGCCTGTGCTGAAGACCTGAAAATGGCGAGCCTGCTCGGGATTAACACCGACCGGGTGATTGCCCTGACCTTTGTTATCGGCGCGGCAATGGCGGCGGTAGCGGGCGTTCTGCTGGGTCAGTTCTATGGCGTTATCAACCCGTATATCGGCTTTATGGCCGGGATGAAAGCCTTTACTGCTGCGGTTCTGGGCGGCATCGGCAGTATCCCTGGCGCGATGATCGGCGGGCTGATCCTCGGCATCGCCGAAGCGCTCTCTTCTGCCTACCTCAGCACGGAATATAAAGACGTGGTCTCCTTCGCGTTGTTGATTCTGGTGCTGTTGGTGATGCCTACCGGCATTCTGGGTCGTCCGGAGGTAGAGAAAGTATGAAACCAATGCATATTGCGATGTCGCTGCTGTCTGCGGCGATGTTCTTTGTTCTGGCCGGCGTGTTTATGGGCGTGCAGCTGGAGCTGGACGGCACCAGGCTGGTGGTGGACACCGCCGCCGATATCCGCTGGCAGTGGATCTTTATCGGTACCGCGGTGGTCTTCTTCTTCCAGTTGATGCGTCCGTTGTTCCAGAAAACCCTGAAGAATGTCTCCGGGCCGAAGTTTATTATGCCGGCCATCGACGGGTCGACGGTGAAACAGAAGCTGTTCCTGGTGGCGCTGCTGGTGATCGCCGTGGCGTGGCCGTTTATGGTGTCGCGCGGCACGGTGGATATTGCCACCCTGACGATGATTTATATCATTCTCGGGCTGGGGCTTAACGTGGTGGTGGGGCTGTCAGGCCTGCTGGTGCTGGGCTACGGCGGTTTCTATGCCATCGGCGCCTATACCTTTGCGCTGCTGAACCACTATTACGGCCTCGGTTTCTGGACCTGTCTGCCGCTGGCGGGCCTGGTGTCTGCCGCCGCGGGCTTCCTGCTGGGCTTCCCGGTGCTGCGCCTGCGCGGTGACTATCTGGCCATCGTGACGCTGGGCTTCGGCGAAATCGTGCGTATCCTGCTGCTCAACAACACCGAAGTGACCGGCGGCCCGAACGGTATCAGCCAGATCCCTAAGCCGACGCTGTTTGGTCTTGAGTTTAGCCGTAGCGCCCGTGAAGGCGGCTGGGATACCTTCAGTAACTTCTTTGGTATGAAGTACGATCCGGCTGACCGGGTCATTTTCCTCTATCTGGTGGCGCTGCTGCTGGTGGTACTGTCGCTGTTTGTGATTAACCGCCTGCTGCGCATGCCGCTGGGGCGCGCGTGGGAAGCGCTGCGTGAAGATGAAATTGCCTGTCGCTCGCTGGGCCTTAGCCCGACGCGCATCAAGCTGACCGCCTTTACCATCAGTGCCGCGTTTGCCGGTTTTGCCGGGACGCTGTTTGCCGCTCGTCAGGGCTTTGTCAGCCCGGAATCCTTCACCTTTGCCGAGTCGGCTTTCGTGCTGGCAATTGTGGTGCTCGGCGGCATGGGCTCGCAGTTTGCGGTGATCCTTGCGGCGGTGCTGCTGGTGGTATCGCGCGAACTGATGCGTGATTTCAACGAATACAGCATGTTGATGCTGGGTGGTTTGATGGTGCTGATGATGATCTGGCGTCCGCAGGGACTGTTGCCGATGACACGCCCGCAGCTGAAGCTGAAAAAAGTTCAGGCGAAAGGAGAGCAGGCATGAGTCAGCCATTATTATCCGTCAACGGCCTGATGATGCGCTTCGGCGGCCTCTTGGCGGTCAACAACGTGTCGCTTGAGCTGCGCCCGCAGGAGATCGTCTCGCTGATTGGCCCTAACGGCGCCGGCAAAACCACGGTCTTCAACTGCCTGACCGGTTTTTATAAACCGACTGGCGGGACCATTAAACTGCGCGATCAGCATCTCGAAGGGTTGCCGGGTCAGCAGATTGCCCGCATGGGCGTGGTCCGGACCTTCCAGCACGTGCGCCTGTTCCGTGAAATGACGGTGATTGAAAACCTGCTGGTGGCACAACATCAGCAGCTGAAAACCGGCGTATTTTCCGGGCTGCTGAAAACGCCGTCCTTCCGCCGCGCCCAGAGCGAAGCGCTGGACCGCGCTGCCACCTGGCTGGAGCGCATCGGCTTGCTGGAGCACGCCAACCGTCAGGCCAGTAACCTGGCCTACGGCGACCAGCGACGTCTGGAGATTGCCCGTTGCATGGTGACCCAGCCGGAAATTCTGATGCTGGATGAACCGGCGGCGGGTCTGAACCCGAAAGAGACCAAAGAGCTGGACGAGCTGATCGCCGAGCTGCGTAGTCATCACAACACCACCATCCTGCTGATTGAGCACGATATGAAGCTGGTGATGGGGATTTCCGATCGTATTTATGTGGTTAACCAGGGCACGCCGTTAGCTAACGGTACGCCGGAAGAGATCCGCAATAACCCGGACGTGATCCGCGCATACCTTGGTGAGGCATAAGTATGGAAAAAGTGATGTTATCTTTTGACAACGTGAGCGCCCACTACGGCAAGATTCAGGCGCTGCATAACGTCAGTCTGCACATCAATCAGGGAGAGATCGTCACTCTGATTGGCGCCAACGGCGCGGGTAAAACCACGCTGCTTGGCACGCTGTGCGGCGACCCGCGCGCCTCCAGCGGCAAGGTGGTCTTTGATGGTAAAGATATTACCGACTGGCAGACCGCGAAAATCATGCGTGAAGCGGTGGCGATTGTGCCGGAAGGGCGTCGCGTCTTCTCGCGGATGACGGTAGAAGAGAACCTGGCGATGGGCGGTTTTTTTGCCGACCGCGATCAGTTCCAGAGCCGCATTCAGTGGGTTTACGAGCTGTTCCCGCGCCTGCTTGAGCGTCGTATTCAGCGGGCGGGCACCATGTCCGGCGGCGAACAGCAGATGCTGGCAATCGGTCGTGCGCTGATGAGCCAGCCGCGTCTGCTGCTGCTTGACGAGCCGTCCCTGGGGCTGGCGCCGATTATCATTCAGCAGATTTTCAACACTATCGAACAGCTGCGCGAGCAGGGGATGACCATTTTCCTCGTCGAGCAGAACGCCAACCAGGCGCTGAAGCTGGCCGACCGTGGCTACGTGCTGGAAAACGGCCACGTGGTGCTGGAAGATACCGGCGACGCACTGCTGGCCAACGAGGCGGTACGCAGCGCCTATCTGGGCGGTTAAAACGTCCCCGGCGGCGCTACGCCTGGCCGGGCTACCCTTGTGCGTGTTCAATAAAATGATTCCCGCACCGTAGCCCGGGCGAGGCGCTGGCGCCGACCCCGGGGGGGTATCACATCTATTCGTGTCACAGCTCCCACTTTCCTGTCTCCGATCTTTCATCGTCTTGCCATCTCTTTGACGCCTTACTATCTTTTTTTTGTAATAAAAAAGTTATTTTTCTGTAATTCGAGCATGTCATGTTACCCCCGCGAACATAAAACGCGTGAAATCGCGCATCTGGAACAACAAGAGAGATAACCGATGATATCGTTACGACATACAGCTTTAGGTCTGGCGCTCAGTCTGGCATGTGCCGGTCAGGCGCTGGCAGTCACCACCATCCCGTTCTGGCACTCGATGGAAGGGGAACTGGGTAAAGAAGTTGATTCTCTGGCGCAACGTTTCAACGCGGCCAATCCGGATTACAAAATTACGCCGGTGTACAAAGGCAACTACGAGCAGAGCCTGAGCGCCGGTATCGCGGCGTTCCGTACCGGTAACGCGCCCGCGCTGCTGCAGGTGTATGAAGTCGGTACCGCGACGATGATGGCCTCGAAAGCCATTAAGCCGGTGTATCAGGTGTTCAGTGATGCGGGCATTAAGTTCGATGAATCGCAGTTCGTGCCGACCGTTTCCGGTTACTACACCGATTCAAAAAGCGGCCATCTCCTCTCCCAGCCGTTTAACAGCTCTACGCCGGTGTTGTACTACAACAAAGATGCCTTCAAAAAAGCCGGTTTAGACCCGGAGCAACCGCCAAAAACCTGGCAGGAGCTGGCCGCCTATACCGATAAGCTGAAAGCGGCGGGCATGAAGTGCGGTTACGCCAGCGGCTGGCAGGGCTGGATCCAAATTGAAAACTTCAGCGCCTGGCATGGCCTGCCGGTGGCGACCAAAAACAACGGCTTCGACGGCACCGACGCGGTACTGGAGTTCAACAAGCCGGAGCAGGTGAAGCATATCGCCATGCTGGAAGCGATGAACAAGAAGGGCGACTTCAGCTATTTCGGGCGTAAAGACGAGTCCACCGAGAAGTTCTATAACGGTGACTGCGCCATTACCACCGCCTCTTCCGGTTCGCTGGCAGATATTCGTCAGTACGCCAAATTCAACTACGGCGTGGGCATGATGCCATACGACGCCGACGTGAAAGGCGCGCCGCAGAACGCCATTATTGGCGGAGCCAGCCTGTGGGTGATGCAAGGTAAAGACAAAGAAACCTACACCGGCGTGGCGAAATTCCTCGAATACCTCGCTAAACCGGAAATCGCCGCGGAGTGGCACCAGAAAACCGGCTATCTGCCGATCACCACCGCCGCGTATGACCTGACCCGTCAGCAAGGCTTCTACGAGAAAAATCCGGGCGCGGATATCGCCACTCGCCAGATGCTGAACAAGCCGCCGTTGCCGTTCACCAAAGGCCTGCGTCTGGGCAACATGCCGCAGATCCGCACCATTGTGGATGAGGAACTGGAGAGCGTGTGGACCGGCAAGAAGACGCCACAGCAAGCGCTGGATTCAGCGGTTGAACGTGGTAACCAGCTGCTGCGCCGTTTCGAGCAGTCGACGAAGTCTTAACCCTGTGCCCGGCGGCGTGATGCTGACCGGGCCTGTCGTTCGAGATTTTGTAGGCCGGGTCGGGCGCATGTCGCCTCCCGGCGTTTTCTGAAGAAGAGTTCCCTTATGTCATCATCCCGTCCGGTATTCCGCTCGCGTTGGTTGCCCTATGTGCTGGTCGCGCCGCAGCTGATTATCACCGTTATTTTCTTTATCTGGCCCGCGGGTGAAGCGCTGTGGTATTCGCTACAAAGCGTTGATCCATTTGGCCTTTCCAGTCAGTTCGTTGGTCTGGACAACTTCATGACCCTGGTCCATGACCCGTACTATCTGGCCTCGTTCTGGACCACCATTAAGTTCAGCACGCTGGTGACCTTCAGCGGCCTGATCATCTCCCTGTTCTTTGCGGCCCTGGTGGACTACGTCGTGCGCGGCAGCCGCTTTTATCAGACCCTGATGCTGCTGCCCTATGCGGTGGCGCCGGCGGTGGCGGCGGTGCTGTGGATTTTCCTTTTTAATCCCGGGCGTGGGCTGATTACTCACTTCCTCGCCGAGATGGGTTACGACTGGAACCATGCGCAAAACAGCGGCCAGGCAATGTTCCTGGTGGTCTTTGCGTCGGTCTGGAAGCAGATCAGCTACAACTTCCTGTTTTTCTTCGCGGCATTGCAGTCAATTCCGCGATCGCTGGTCGAGGCCGCCGCCATTGATGGCGCCGGGCCGGTGCGGCGTTTCTTTAAGCTGGCGCTGCCGCTGATCGCGCCGGTCAGCTTCTTCCTGCTGGTGGTCAACCTGGTCTACGCCTTCTTCGATACCTTCCCGGTGATCGATGCGGCTACCGCCGGTGGCCCGGTACAGGCGACCACCACGTTGATCTACAAGATTTACCGCGAAGGCTTCGCCGGTCTTGACCTCTCCGCTTCCGCGGCTCAGTCGGTGGTATTGATGCTGCTGGTGATTGTGCTGACGGTGGTTCAGTTCCGCTATGTTGAAAGTAAGGTGCGCTACCAATGATTGAGAACCGTCGCGGGCTGACGATTTTCAGCCACACCATGCTGATCGTGGGGATTGCGGTGATCCTGTTCCCGCTGTATGTCGCGTTTGTTGCGGCGACGCTGGATAACAAGGCGGTGTTTGAGACGCCGATGACGCTGATCCCCGGCGGACACCTGCTGGATAACATGGCCACCATCTGGACCCAGGGCGTCGGGGCGAACAGCGCGCCATTCTGGTTGATGATGCTCAACAGCTTCATCATGGCATTCGGCATCACGGTGGGGAAAATCGTGGTGTCGATGCTCTCGGCATTCGCCATCGTCTGGTTCCGTTTTCCCCTGCGTAACCTGTTCTTCTGGATGATTTTTATCACCCTGATGCTGCCGGTTGAGGTCCGTATTTTTCCGACGGTAGAAGTCATCGCCAACCTGAAAATGCTCGACAGCTACGCCGGGCTGACGTTACCGCTGATGGCCTCGGCGACCGCCACCTTCTTGTTCCGTCAGTTCTTTATGACGCTGCCGGATGAGCTGATTGAAGCGGCACGCATCGACGGTGCTTCGCCGATGCGCTTTTTCCGCGACATCGTGCTGCCGCTGTCGAAAACCAATCTCGCGGCGCTGTTTGTGATCACCTTTATCTACGGCTGGAACCAGTATCTGTGGCCGCTGCTGATTATCCAGGACGTCAATCTTGGCACCGCGGTGGCGGGTATCAAAGGCATGATCGCCACCGGCGAGGGCACCACCCAGTGGAACCAGGTGATGGCGGCGATGCTGCTCACGCTTATTCCCCCGGTTGTTATCGTTTTAACCATGCAGCGCGCGTTTGTGCGTGGCCTGGTCGACAGTGAGAAATAAAATGGCTGGTTTAAAACTACAGGCAGTAACTAAAAGTTGGGATGGCAAAACCCAGGTGATCCAACCGCTGACGTTGGACGTCGCGGATGGCGAATTTATCGTGATGGTCGGCCCGTCCGGCTGTGGAAAATCAACGCTGCTGCGCATGGTGGCCGGTCTTGAGCGCGTGAGCAGCGGCGATATCTGGATTGACCGCAAGCGCGTCACCGAAATGGAGCCGAAGGATCGCGGTATCGCGATGGTGTTCCAGAACTACGCCCTCTACCCGCACATGAGCGTCGAAGAGAATATGGCCTGGGGACTGAAGATCCGCGGGATGGGTAAAGGGTTGATCGCCGAGCGGGTGCAGGAAGCGGCGCGTATCCTGGAGCTCGATGGCCTGCTGCAACGCCGTCCCCGTGAGCTTTCAGGCGGCCAGCGTCAGCGCGTGGCGATGGGCCGCGCGATTGTGCGCGACCCGGCAGTGTTTCTGTTTGATGAGCCGCTGTCCAACCTCGATGCCAAGCTGCGGGTGCAGATGCGCCTCGAACTGCAGCAGTTGCATCGTCGCCTGAAAACCACCTCGCTGTACGTTACCCACGATCAGGTAGAAGCGATGACCCTTGCCCAGCGGGTGATGGTCATGAATAAAGGGATTGCCGAACAGATTGGCACTCCGGTGGAAGTTTACGAAAAACCGGCCAGCCGCTTTGTCGCGAGCTTTATCGGCAGCCCGGCGATGAATCTGCTGGAAGGGCGCGTCAGCGCCGAGGGGAATGACTTTGAGCTGGAGGGCGGCATGCGTTTGCCGCTGAATAACGGGCATCGTCAGTACGCCGGGCGTAAGATGACGCTGGGTATCCGCCCGGAGCATTTTGCATTAAGCTCCCAGGCGGAAGGTGGCGTACCGCTGGTGATGGATACGCTGGAAATTTTAGGTGCCGATAACCTGGCCCACGGTCGCTGGGGCGAACAGAAGCTGGTGGTCAGATTGCCACACCAGCAGCGTCCGCCGGCGGGCTGCACGCTGTGGCTGCAGCTGCCCAGGGAACATCTGCACCTCTTTGATGGTGAAACAGGACAACGCGCATGAGTCACTGGCCTTATCCCCACATCGTCGCCCATCGTGGCGGCGGGAAACTGGCGCCGGAAAACACCCTGGCGGCCATCGACGTTGGCGCGCGATTTGGTCATACGATGATCGAGTTCGACGCCAAGCTGTCGAAAGACGGCGAGATCTTTTTGCTACACGATGACAATCTGGAACGCACCAGCAACGGCTGGGGCATTGCCGGAGAACTGCCGTGGCGCGATCTGCTGAAAGCCGATGCCGGAAGCTGGTACAGCGCCGAATTCAAAGGTGAGCCGCTGCCGCTGCTGGCCGAGGTAGCCGACCGCTGTCGTCAGCACGGCATGATGGCGAATATCGAAATTAAGCCGACCACCGGCACCGGACCGCTGACCGGCAAAACGGTGGCGCTGGCGGCCCGCGAGCTGTGGCAGGGCATGACCCCGCCGCTGCTATCGTCGTTTGAAATTGATGCGCTGGAAGCCGCCCAGCACGCGGTGCCCGAGCTACCGCGCGGGCTGCTGCTGGATGAGTGGCGTGAGGACTGGCGCGAGCTGACCACCCGGCTGGGCTGCGTGTCGATTCACCTCAACCACAAGCTGCTGGATGCGGCGCGCGTCGCCAGCCTGAAAGCGGCTGGCCTGCACATCCTCGTGTATACCGTGAACCAACCCCAGCGGGCGGCAGAGCTGTTACGCTGGGGCGTCGATTGCCTCTGCACCGACGCCATCGACGTTATCGGCCCTGATTTTCAGCCCTGAGCTGACTGCAGGCGGCGCCTATGGCGTCGTCTGCTGATGCAGCATTCCCCCGTTGCTGTTCGGCAACATCTGCTGTGACGAATTCAAATTCCCGCTCTGGGTTACCCGCTGCTGATTATTGTTGAGCTGGGTCTGAAGATGCTGCTGCTGGGCGCGAGTCTGGTTCTGCATATCCTGCTTCAGCATGCTCTGATGCTGCTGTTGCTGGACCTGCATCTGGTTCTGCATCCGCTGCTGGCTGGGGACGACATACCCCGGCTGGTTAGGGTTGTTGGTGGTGTTAAGCGGCTGCGCCAGGACGCTGAGCGGCATCAGCGCCGCCAGAAAAAATAGTGCTTTCATCGTTCTCTCCTCCCGTGTGTGGGATCACTTAAGTGTACCTCCTTTCCGGCATAACAATGATTTTTTAAGACTTATCAGCCAGGCTTAAACCCTGAATAATTCTCGTTGCCGCCAACGTACAAGCAACTCGAATTATTTTGGGTGTATATGGGGATAAAAATACATTTCAGGAGTAAGACAATGATAACAAAACGTTTATGGCGTCAGGTGGTCATCGCTGCTTTGCTGGCCGGCGGTAGTTTTACCGTCGCGGCAAATCCCGCCCCGTCGCCGGTTTCTTACGGTGTCGAAGCGGATGTCTTTCATCCGGTTCGCGCGCAGCAGGGAATGGTGGCCTCGGTGGACGCGCTGGCCACCCGGGTTGGGGTCGATATTTTGCGCCAGGGCGGGAATGCCGTTGATGCCGCGGTGGCGGTGGGCTATGCGCTGGCGGTCACCCATCCGCAGGCCGGTAACATTGGCGGCGGCGGGTTTATGATGCTGCGGACCAAAGACGGGCACACCACGGCGATAGATTTTCGCGAAATGGCGCCGGAGCAGGCCACCCGGGACATGTTCCTCGATGACCACGGCAACCCGGACAGTAAAAAATCGCTCACCTCGCATCTGGCCTCCGGTACACCGGGCACCGTTGCTGGCTTCTCATTAGCGCTGGAAAAATACGGCACGCTGCCGCTCAACAAGGTGATGCGCCCGGCGATCAAGCTGGCAGAAGAGGGCTTCACGGTTAACGATGCGCTGGCTGATGACCTGAAAACCTACGGGAGCGAAGTGATCCCGCAGCACCCGAACAGCAAGGCCATCTTCTGGAAAAACGGCGAGCCGCTGAAGAAGGGCGACAAGCTGGTACAAAAACAGCTGGGGAAAAGCCTCGAGCTGATCGCCGAGCATGGCCCGGACGCGTTTTATAAAGGGGCGATTGCCGATCAGATAGCCGAAGAGATGCAGAAAAACGGTGGTCTGATAACCCGGGCGGACCTCGCGGGCTACAAGGCGGTCGAACGTACGCCGATCGCCGGCGAGTACCGTGGCTATCAGGTGTTCTCGATGCCGCCGCCGTCGTCCGGTGGGATCCACATCGTACAGATCCTTAATATCCTCGAAAACTTCGATATGCAGAAATATGGCTTCGGCAGCGCAGATGCCATGCAGGTCATGGCGGAGGCCGAAAAACATGCCTATGCTGACCGCTCGGAGTATCTCGGTGACCCGGACTTTGTCAGCGTGCCGTGGCAGGCCTTAACCAATAAGGCTTACGCCAAATCGATTGCCGATCAGATTGATATCAACAAAGCCAAACCTTCCAGCCAGATCCGTCCCGGCAAGCTGGCACCCTATGAAAGCAACCAGACCACTCATTTCTCGGTAGTGGATAAAGACGGCAATGCGGTGGCGGTTACCTATACGCTGAACACCGTATTTGGCACCGGGATTGTTGCGGGTAGCTCCGGGATCCTGATGAATAACCAGATGGATGATTTCTCGGCAAAACCGGGCGTACCGAACGTCTACGGGCTGGTGGGCGGCGATGCCAATGCCGTCGGGCCGAAAAAACGTCCGCTGTCGTCGATGTCGCCGACCATCGTGGTGAAAGAGGGCAAAACCTGGCTGGTGACCGGCAGCCCGGGCGGCAGCCGCATTATTACCACCGTCCTGCAGATGGTGGTGGATACGATTGATTTCGGCATGAACGTCGCGGAAGCCACCAACGCGCCGCGCTTCCACCATCAATGGCTGCCGGATGAGCTGCGGGTGGAGAAGGGCTTTAGCCCGGATACCTTGAAACTGCTGGAACAGAAGGGACAAAAAGTGGTGCTGAAGGAGGCGATGGGCAGCACGCAGAGCATTATGGTTGGCCCGGACGGGACGCTGTACGGCGCTTCCGACCCACGCTCGCCGGGCGATTTAACCGCCGGATACTGAGTCAACGGCCGGGCAGCACGGCGTGTGCCCGGCCTGTAACCCTGTCTTAACCTTTACTTCAGGCGCGCCATAAAGTGCGCATCGACGTACTCGCCGTTACGCAGCGCGAATTTCCGTCCGGTCCCTTCAACGACAAAACCATATTTGCGATAGACGGCAACCGCAGCGGCGTTATCGGCAAACACCGTGAGTTCGATCCGCTCAACCCGCAACCAGTTATCGCACAGGCCGATCATTTCGCGCATCAGGGCGCTGCCAACGCCGCGACCCTGGAACGGTGCCGCCACGCTCATCCCGAAAGTGGCGACATGGCATCGGCGTGGCCGGGGTTCGACGCTGAGCATCAGGTGGCCGACGACCTGCTCGTCGATCGTGGCAACCAGGTGGTGACCGTGTGGCCGGGGTTTTAGCCGTTCCTGCCACATTTCCATTGATGGATGCGGGAGCTGTAGCGTGTCGTGATAGACCTCCGGGTGCGCAGTCAGCTGGCGTAAAGGTTCTGCATCGCGCGGTTCAGCATGGCGTATCACAATCTCACTCATTCCTCTTCTCCCTTGTACCTGAATATCAGGCTTTGTGTGCTCAATGGTTCTTTTCAACATCCCTGACTTTAAAAAAGGCGTCAACGGCTAATTTTTGCAAAAAGGGGTAGACAAGTGCGAATGAGAATGATTATTATTGTCCTGCATTCAGGGAGACCCTTGCGGAAAGCCTGAAAGCACGACATTGCTCACATTGCTTCCAGTATTACTTTAGCCAGCCAGGTGCTGGCTTTTTTTTTGCGTTTTTTCAGGCCCTCACGCTTCAGGTTTGTCGCTCAGTGCCGGCAGCATCTCCGCTTTGCCGCAGAATACAGCACCTTTAATCATCGCCAGAGTGCGGTAAGCCAGAGTCCCGGTCACCCGGCCGTTTTCCGCTATTTCAATGCTGTCGCTGTTGCACTGGCCGGTCACGCTGCCGTCGATAATTAGGGTGCGACAGGTGATATTGCCTTCGACATGTCCGTCGCGTTTGATCGTAATCTGGCCCTCTTTTGCATCGATATTGCCTGTCAGCGAGCCATAAATATCGACGTTACCGTCGGCAACGATATTGCCTTCCACATTGACGCCGCTGGCAACCACGGTGGGTTCGGACTGCCCGTGTTGGTCATGCACGGTGGCTTCATCGCAAGAGGAGGCGGAAGTCCGGGGAGTATTCTTCTTTTTGAACATGAGTTTAACCTGCTGGTACTGGAAATGAATGATGAACGCGGTAATGGAAAGTGCGGCGGCGGCGCCTGCCAGGTATAAGGCGTTGAAACACCAGGCCACCAGCCCCAGGAACCAGAAAAGCAGCGCGCTATTTAACGCGAGATATTGTCTTTCCATGTGAATTGGTGGTGCTTCCTTGTCTGCGTGGACGGTGGAGATTTGCTCCGGAAACGGGGTGGCGTAAACCTCATCCGCTCAGGATTCGTGTCTCTCGACTTTACACGCAAGGAACAAGGCTTTGATAGCACTTTAATTTAAAATAACATTATTTATCATTGAGTTATAAATGTTTCGTATGTGTAATGATTAAAGTATTCTGCAGATAAATTTCTGCAACTACGGGACGGGAAAGAGTTAAGTTCCTTGCCGGGGTGCGCTATGGTTAACGGCAGAAACCTCAACACAGGACGTTATTATGACTCTGCATTGTGCATTTATCGGCTTCGGTAAAAGTACCACCCGCTACCATCTGCCCTATGTTCTGCACCGCAAAGACCGCTGGCACGTCGCGCACATCTATCGCCGCAGCGCGAAGCCCGAAGAACAGGGGCCGCAGTACTCGCATATCCACTTCACCAGCGATCTTGATGACGTGCTCAATGACCCGCAGGTCAAGCTGGTGATTGTCTGTACCCATGCGGATAGCCATTTTGACTATGCAAAACGGGCGCTGGAGGCGGGCAAAAACGTGCTGGTGGAAAAACCGTTCACGCCAACGATGGCTGAAGCGAAGGCGCTGTTTGCGCTGGCGAAGAGCAAAGGCCTGACGGTGACGCCGTACCAGAACCGCCGCTTTGACTCCTGCTTCCTGACGATGAAAAAGGTCATCGAGAGCGGCAAACTCGGCGAGATCGTCGAAATTGAGAGCCACTTTGACAACTATCGTCCGGTGGACGGTGGCAAACCGGGACTGCCGCAGGACGGCGCGTTTTACGGTCTTGGCGTGCACACGATGGATCAGATTATCTCGCTGTTTGGTCGCCCGGATCACGTGGCCTATGACATCCGCAGCGTGCGTAATAAAGCCAACCCGGATGATACCTTCGAAGCCCAGCTGTTCTACGGCACCATGAAAGCCATCGTCAAAACCAGCCATCTGGTGAAGCTGCCTTATCCGAAGTTTATCGTCCACGGCCATCGTGGGTCGTTTATTAAGTACGGCATCGATCAGCAGGAGACCAGCCTGAAAGCCAATATCATGCCGGGGGAAGCAGGTTTTGCCGCGGATGACAGCATTGGTGTGCTGGAATACGTTGATGACAGCGGCGTCAGTGTGCGTGAGGAGATTGGCGTGGAGCCGGGTGACTATGGCCGGGTCTATGATGCGCTGTACGACACCCTGGTGAATGGTCGCGAAAATTACGTCAATGAATCTGAGGTTCTCACCAATATGGAGATCCTCGAACGCGGCTTTGAACAACCTTCTCCGTCGGTAGTAACCCTCATGAAATAAGCTTTTTTGGCTCCTCGGTTCTTATTCATATTTTTTGAACAGAGGAGTCAATTTTCACCCTCTATGATCGTCAGCGGAATGAGTCCACACTGACTCCATCGAAAACATACGGGGGTGCAACATGATCTACTTACGCAAAGCTAACGAACGCGGTCACGCTAACCACGGCTGGCTGGATTCCTGGCATACTTTCTCTTTCGCCAACTATTACGACGCGAACTTTATGGGCTTCTCGGCGCTGCGCGTCATCAACGATGACGTGATTGACGCCGGCCAGGGCTTCGGTACCCACCCGCACAAAGACATGGAAATCCTGACCTATGTGCTGGAAGGGGCGGTTGAACACCAGGACAGCATGGGTAACAAAGAGCAGGTGCCTGCCGGTGAGTTCCAGATCATGAGCGCCGGTACCGGTGTTCGCCACTCGGAATACAACCCGAGCAGCACCGAGCGTCTGCGTTTGTATCAAATCTGGATTATGCCGCAGGAAAACGGAATCACACCGCGCTACGAACAGCGTCGCTTTGATGCGGCACAGGGCAAACAGCTGGTGCTGTCGCCGGATGCGCGTGAAGGCTCCCTGAAGGTGTATCAGGATATGGAACTGTACCGCTGGGCGCTGCTGAAAGACGAACAGTCGGTGCATCAGATTGCCGCTGAACGCCGCGTCTGGATCCAGGTCGTGAAGGGCGAAGTGACCATCAACGGGACCAAAGCCACTACCAGCGATGGCCTGGCGATTTGGGATGAGCAGGCGATTTCTGTTCACGCCGACAGCGATAGCGAAATCCTGCTGTTCGATCTGCCGCCGGTCTGATGCCGTTCTGAAGATGTTTAAATAAATTGCGCAACCTTCCCGGATGTTTGGGAAGGTTGCGCTTCGTCCGTGATAAACTGAGATAATGTCTCCCCGTTATCACAGCCAGGAATCACAGTCAGGACGATGAAAAAGAAAAGACCCGTACTTCAGGATGTAGCCGATCTTGTCGGCGTGACCAAAATGACGGTCAGTCGCTTTTTACGTAACCCGGAGCAGGTTTCCGAGGCTTTGCGTGGCAAGATTGCCGTTGCTCTCGATGAACTGGGTTATATCCCCAATCGTGCGCCTGATATTCTCTCCAATGCGACCAGTCGCGCCATCGGCGTGCTGCTGCCGTCGTTAACCAACCAGGTCTTCTCGGAAGTGCTGCGCGGCATTGAAAGCGTCACCGATGCCTTCGGCTATCAAACGATGCTGGCGCACTACGGCTATAAGCCGGAGATGGAAGAGAAACGTCTCGAATCAATGCTCTCCTGGAACATTGATGGCCTGATCCTCACCGAACGTACCCATACTCCCCGCACGCTGAAGATGATCGAAGTGGCCGGTATTCCGGTGGTCGAGCTGATGGACAGCCAGTCGCCGTGCCTCGATATCGCCGTGGGTTTTGACAACTTCGACGCCGCACGACAGATGACCGCCGCGATTATTGCCCGTGGGCATCGTCATGTGGCTTATCTTGGCGCGCGCCTCGATGAACGTACTATCATCAAACAGAAGGGTTACGAGCAGGCGATGTTTGATGCCGGCATGACGCCCTACAGCGTGATGGTTGAGCAGTCGTCGTCCTACTCGTCAGGGATTGAGCTGATGCGTCAGGCACGCCGGGAATACCCACAGCTCGACGGTATTTTTTGTACCAACGATGACCTGGCGGTCGGGGCGGCCTTTGAGTGCCAGCGCCTGGGATTAAAAATTCCGGATGATATGGCGATTGCCGGTTTCCACGGCCATGATATTGGTCAGGTGATGGAGCCGCGGCTTGCCAGCGTGCTGACCCCGCGTGAGCGCATGGGCCGCATTGGCGCCGAACGGCTGCTGGCGCGGATCCGTGGTGAAACCGTTACGCCTAAGATGTTAGATTTAGGTTTCACATTGTCACCGGGCGGATCTATTTAATCCGACAAGTTTGAAGTAGATCACACATATTCATTTCTGGCACGAATGGTGATTGCTTATCCCTTAGTCCGGCATGACAATGTTACCGATAACAGTTACCCGTAACAATCAATCTGTATGCGAGCCTTCCATGCTGTATTCCGCAGCTTGCGCGGCCTCGCATATGTGTCCAGTGGGAGGAAGCTTTGAGCACGACTAACCATGATCACCACGTCTATGTCCTGATGGGCGTTTCCGGCAGTGGTAAATCCGCTGTCGCCAGCGAAGTGGCGCATCAACTGCATGCCGCGTTTCTTGATGGCGACTTTCTGCATCCGCGCAGCAATATCAATAAGATGGCCTCCGGTGAGCCGTTAAATGACGACGACCGTACACCGTGGCTTCAGGCGCTGAACGACGCCGCTTTTGCTATGCAGCGCACCAATAAAGTTTCGCTGATTGTCTGCTCCGCGTTGAAAAAGAGCTATCGCGACATTCTGCGTAAAGGCAACCCGAACCTGTCGTTTGTCTACCTGAAAGGGGATTTTGACCTGATCGAAAGCCGTCTGAAGGCGCGTAAAGGCCACTTCTTCAAAACCCAGATGCTGGTGACGCAGTTTGAAACGCTGCAGGAGCCAGGCGCAGACGAAGGCGATGTCTTAATCGTCGATATTGATCAATCGCTGGAAGGCGTGGTCGCGAGCACCATTGAGGTGATCAACAAAGGCAGTAACTAGTGAGTACTTTAACGCTTGTTTTAACCGCAGTCGGCTCTGTTTTGCTGCTGCTGTTTTTAGTCATGAAGGCACGTATGCATGCCTTCGTGGCCTTGATGGTGGTTTCTATTGGTGCCGGTCTCTTTTCGGGTATGCCGCTGGATAAGATTGCAGCGACCATGGAAAAAGGGATGGGCGGTACGCTGGGCTTCCTGGCGATTGTCGTGGCGCTCGGGGCGATGTTTGGCAAGATCCTCCATGAGACCGGCGCGGTCGATCAGATAGCCGTGAAGATGTTGAAATCTTTCGGCCATAACCGCGCCCATTATGCGATTGGTCTGGCCGGGCTGATCTGTGCGCTGCCGCTGTTTTTCGAAGTGGCTATCGTACTGCTGATCAGCGTTGCCTTCTCTATGGCGCGTCATACCGGTACCAACCTGGTGAAGCTGGTGATCCCGCTGTTCGCCGGCGTTGCCGCCGCGGCGGCATTCCTGCTGCCAGGGCCGGCGCCGATGCTGCTGGCATCGCAGATGCACGCCGATTTCGGCTGGATGATCCTGATTGGTCTGTGCGCCGCTATTCCGGGGATGATTATCGCCGGTCCGCTGTGGGGCAACTTTATCAGCCGCTACGTTGAGCTGCACATTCCTGACGATATCAGTGAGCCGAGCCTCGGCGAAGGCAAGATGCCGTCATTTGGCTTTAGCCTGTCGCTGATTCTGCTGCCGCTGGTGCTGGTTGGGCTGAAAACCGTCGCCGCACGCTTTGTGCCGGTAGGCTCTACGACTTATGAATGGTTCGAATTTATCGGCCATCCGTTCACCGCGATTCTGGTGGCCTGTCTGGTGGCGATTTATGGTCTGGCGGTTCGTCAGGGCATGGCGAAAGACCGGGTCATGGAAATCTGCGGTCACGCGCTGCAGCCGGCGGGGATTATCCTGCTGGTTATCGGGGCGGGCGGCGTCTTTAAACAGGTGCTGGTGGATTCCGGCGTGGGCCCGGCACTGGGTGAAGCGCTGACCGGTATGGGTCTGCCGATTGCCGTCACCTGCTTCGTGCTGGCGGCCGCGGTGCGTATTATTCAGGGCTCTGCGACCGTCGCCTGCTTAACCGCCGTCGGGCTGGTGATGCCGGTGATTGAGCAGCTGAACTACAGCGGTGCGCAAATGGCGGCGCTGTCCATCTGTATCGCCGGCGGCTCCATCGTGGTGAGTCACGTCAACGACGCGGGTTTCTGGCTGTTCGGTAAATTTACCGGCGCCACCGAAGCGCAGACGTTGAAAACCTGGACGATGATGGAAACTATCCTCGGCACCACCGGTGCCATCGTCGGTATGATCGCGTTTACGCTGCTGAGCTAAACGTGGGTCACCTCGCCCGGCTGAGCGATGCCACGCCGGGCGATATTTCCCTCTGCTATCACCCGATATTTCCTTCCTGCTGAGCGCTGCGAAAAACGTATTAACCCCGTAAGGCCGCACCAGCTCTGGTTTTGTGCGAACTCTCCCGCCGCATGCCCGTCACCCCATTTCCGGACGATTTCATAACCCAGATCAATAAATCAGCGGCAGAAAATATTCCCTTCCCCGGGCAATATACCGATAATCTTTAGGGTTTCCTGGATGCTGCTGGCAACAGAGGTGGCGTGAATAATAAGCTGCTTTTCTGATTGCCGCGCAATCATTGATTAATTTCACTTGCGACTTTAGCAGCATTTTGTAATGTGGGGGATGATCCAGTAGGAAACTGGCTTGACACAAACAGCACACATCTCCCAGGAAATACGTTATGAAAAATGTTGGTTTTATCGGCTGGCGCGGAATGGTCGGCTCTGTACTCATGCAACGCATGGTTGAAGAGCGCGATTTCGACGCCATTCGCCCTGTTTTTTTCTCCACCTCTCAGCTGGGGCAGCCTGCTCCTTCCTTCGGTGGCAGCACCGGCGGTACGCTTCAGGATGCATTTGACCTGGAAGCACTGAAAGCGTTGGACATTATTGTGACCTGCCAGGGCGGCGATTATACCAACGATGTTTATCCGAAGCTGCGTGAGAGCGGCTGGCAGGGTTACTGGATTGATGCGGCTTCGTCGCTGCGTATGAAAGACGATGCCATCATTATTCTCGATCCGGTTAACCAGGATGTGATTACCGCAGGCCTGAACAACGGCGTGAAAACGTTTGTTGGCGGTAACTGTACCGTCAGCCTGATGCTGATGTCCCTTGGCGGCCTGTTTGCACAGGACCTGGTTGAGTGGGTCAGCGTGGCGACCTATCAGGCCGCTTCCGGCGGCGGCGCGCGTCATATGCGCGAGCTGCTGACCCAGATGGGCCAGCTGCATACCCATGTCGCGGCAGAACTGGCGGACCCGGCTTCCGCGATTCTGGATATTGAACGCAAAGTGACGTCGCTGACGCGCAGCGGCGAGCTGGCAGTCGATAACTTTGGTGTGCCGCTGGCGGGCAGTCTGATCCCGTGGATCGACAAACAGCTGGATAACGGCCAGAGCCGTGAAGAGTGGAAGGGCCAGGCAGAGACCAACAAGATCCTCGCCGCCCCGTCAGTGATTCCGGTTGATGGTCTGTGTGTTCGTGTGGGTGCCCTGCGTTGTCACAGCCAGGCGTTCACCATCAAACTGAAAAAAGATGTCTCTATCCCGACCGTTGAAGAACTGTTGGCGGCGCACAACCCGTGGGCCAAAGTGGTACCAAACGATCGTGATATTACCATGCGTGAGCTGACCCCGGCTGCCGTTACCGGCACCCTGACCACCCCAATCGGTCGCCTGCGCAAACTGAATATGGGGCCGGAGTATCTCTCGGCCTTCACTGTCGGAGACCAGCTCCTGTGGGGCGCTGCGGAGCCGCTGCGACGCATGTTGCGCCAGCTGGCTTAATATCCGACTCAACAACGGGAAAGGGGGTGTTTAACACCCCCTTTTTTTTGCGTAATACAAGGAGTAAACGCGGATGTTAGATTTTTTCCAACGGAGGTAAGTCAGCCTTGGCTATGCTTTAAGTAAGGAACGACAACGTTGCCTTACCTGAAGGTGGGACGGAGCAGAAGGATGCACAGAGTGCTGCACCGTTCAGGTCAAAAAAAGTCGTCAGATACAGGAAATGACGGCACTTACAACAGGATGAAACCATGTCTAATCGTATCGATAGAGACGTGATTAATGCGCTTATCTCTGGCCATTTTGCGGACCCTTTTTCCGTGCTTGGCATGCATCAAACGGATGCCGGTCTGGAGGTACGTGCGTTATTACCCGATGCTACTGATGTATGGGTTATTGAGCCGAAAACCGGGCGCAAAGTAGGCAAACTGGAATGCCTCGATGCACGCGGGTTCTTTAGCGGCGTTCTGCCGCGTCGAAAAAATCCCTTCCGCTACCAGCTGGCGGTGACCTGGCATGGTCAACAAAATCTGATTGATGATCCTTACCGTTTTGGCCCGCTGCTGCAGGATCTCGACGTCTGGCTGCTCTCTGAGGGGACCCATCTGCGCCCGTATGAGACGCTGGGCGCGCATGCTGACACGATGGACGGGATCACCGGGACGCGCTTCTCCGTCTGGGCGCCGAACGCCCGCCGGGTTTCCGTCGTCGGCCAGTTCAACTACTGGGACGGGCGCCGCCACCCGATGCGCCTGCGAAAAGAGTCCGGTATCTGGGAGCTGTTTATCCCCGGCGCGCACAACGGCCAGTTGTACAAATTCGAACTGATCGACGCCCACGGTCATCTGCGGGTGAAATCTGACCCGTATGCCTTTGAAGCACAGATGCGCCCGGACAGCGCCTCGCTTATCTGCGGGTTGCCGGAAAAAGTCGAACAGCCGGAAGCGCGTCGCCAGGCTAACCAGTTTGATGCGCCGATTTCGATTTATGAAGTTCACCTCGGTTCATGGCGCCGCCATACCGATAACAATTTCTGGCTGAGCTATCGCGAGCTGGCTGACCAACTGGTGCCTTATGCCAAATGGATGGGCTTTACCCATCTGGAGCTGCTGCCGGTTAACGAACATCCGTTTGATGGCAGCTGGGGCTATCAGCCCACCGGGCTGTACGCGCCGACCCGCCGGTTTGGTACCCGTGAAGATTTCCGCTACTTCCTCAATGCCGCACATGCCGCTGGGCTGAATGTGATTCTGGACTGGGTTCCCGGCCACTTTCCGTCCGATGACTTCGCGCTTGCCTCGTTTGATGGTACTTCGCTGTATGAACACAGCGACCCGCGCGAAGGGTATCACCAGGACTGGAATACCCTGATCTATAACTACGGTCGCCGCGAAGTCAGCAACTTCCTGGTCGGGAATGCGCTGTACTGGATTGAACGCTTCGGGATCGATGCGTTGCGGGTCGATGCGGTGGCGTCAATGATCTATCGCGACTACAGCCGTAAAGAGGGCGAGTGGGTGCCAAACGAGTTTGGCGGTCGGGAGAACCTCGAGGCGATTGAGTTCCTGCGCAATACCAACCGCGTGCTCGGCGAACAGACGCCGGGGGCGGTCACCATGGCGGAAGAGTCCACCGATTTCGCCGGCGTGTCACGGCCTTCGTCGACCGGTGGCCTCGGTTTCTGGTTCAAATGGAACCTCGGCTGGATGCACGACACCCTTGATTACATGAAGCTCGATCCGGTCCATCGCCGTCATCATCACGACAAGATGACCTTCGGGATGCTCTATAACTACACCGAAAACTTCGTGCTGCCGCTGTCCCACGATGAAGTGGTGCATGGCAAAAAATCGATTCTGGACCGCATGCCCGGTGACGCGTGGCAGAAGTTCGCCAACCTGCGCGCCTACTACGGCTGGATGTTTGCCTTCCCGGGCAAAAAGCTGCTGTTTATGGGTAACGAGTTTGCCCAGGGGCGGGAGTGGAACCACGATGGCAGCCTGGACTGGCATCTGCTGGAAGGCGGCGATAACTGGCACCACGGGGTTCAGCGCCTGGTGCGCGATCTGAACCATACCTATCGCCACCATAAAGCGCTCCACGAACTCGATTTTGACCCCTACGGCTTTGAATGGCTGGTGGTGGATGATCACGAACGCTCGGTCTTTGTCTTCGTGCGCCGCGATAAAGCCGGTAACGAGATTATCGTTGCCAGCAACTTCACCCCGGTTCCGCGCCATGACTACCGTTTCGGGATCAACCAGCCTGGGCGCTGGCGTGAGGAGCTGAATACCGATTCGATGCACTACCACGGTAGCAATACCGGCAACGGTGGCGTCGTGGAAAGTGATGCTATCGCCAGCCACGGCCGTGAATATTCGCTGTCAATTACGCTACCGCCGCTGGCGACCGTCTGGCTGGTACGGGAGGCACAATGACGATGCTGGCCGCCGGAAAACCCTCACCGTTAGGCGCGAGCTATGATGGAAAGGGCGTGAATTTTACGCTCTTATCCGCCCACGCTGAGCGGGCAGAACTGTGCGTCTTTGACGCGCAGGGCAATGAGCAGCGCTTTGATTTACCCGCGCGCAGCGGGGATGTCTGGCACGGCTGGCTGGCGGATGCCGGGCCGGGCTTACGCTACGGTTACCGTGTCCACGGCCCGTGGGACCCGGCACAGGGGCACCGTTTCAATCCGGCGAAGCTGCTGCTCGACCCCTGTTGTCATCGGGTCGCGGGGGGGCTGCCCGATGACGAGCTGCTCCACGGCGGCGACCATATGCCGGATCACCGGGACAGTGCGGCGATTGCGCCGAAGTCGCAGGTGGTGGATCTGCACTACGACTGGCACAACGATGCGCCGCCCCGGACGCCCTGGGGGCAGACGGTCATCTACGAAGCCCATGTGAAAGGGCTGACGTGGCTGCACCCGGCGCTGCCGGAGGCCATCCGCGGCACCTATAAAGCGTTGGGGCATCCGGTGATGATCGACTACTTCACCACCCTTGGGATCACGGCGCTGGAGCTGATGCCGGTGGCGCAGTTCGCCAGTGAACCGCGGCTGCAGAGAATGGGGTTGAGCAACTATTGGGGCTACAACCCGATGGCGATGTTCGCGCTCGACCCGCGCTACGCCAGCGAGCCGGAGCGCGCGCTCGACGAGTTTCGTGACGCGGTGAAAGCGCTGCATGCTGCGGGCATCGAAGTGATCCTCGACGTGGTGTTGAACCACAGTGCGGAAATTGACCTTGAAGGGCCGACCTTCTGTTTTCGCGGAATCGACAACCGTTACTATTATTGGATAAGGGACGACGGGGATTACTACAACTGGACCGGCTGCGGCAACACCCTCAATCTGAGCCAGCCTGGAACCGTGGAGTTTGCCCGTCAGTGTCTGCGCTTTTGGGTCGATGAGTGCCACGTCGACGGCTTCCGTTTCGACCTGGCCTCGGTGATGGGCCGCACCCCGCAATTTCGCCAGGATGCGCCGCTGTTTGAGGCAATTCGCCACGATCCGCAGCTTTCGGCCGTCAAGCTGATTGCCGAGCCCTGGGATATTGGTGCCGGGGGATATCAGGTGGGGAATTTCCCGCCGCTGTTTGCCGAGTGGAATGATCATTTCCGCGACGTCGCAAGGCGTTTCTGGCTGCATAACAACGTGTCGCTGGGCGAGTTCGCCCGGCGTTTTGCCGCCTCCAGCGATGTGTTTCAGCATAACGGACGGCTGCCCGCCGCAGCGGTCAATCTGGTTACCGCCCACGACGGCTTCACCCTCTGCGACTGCGTTTGTTTCAATCAGAAACACAATGAGGCGAACGGTGAAGAGAATCGCGATGGGACTAACAATAACTACAGCAGCAACCATGGTATAGAAGGGTTAGGTGGCAGTCTCGACGTGATGGAGCGGCGTCGGGACAGCGTTCATGCCCTGCTGTCCACGCTGCTGTTGGCACAAGGTACGCCGATGCTGCTGGCAGGTGACGAGCATGGTCATAGCCAGCATGGCAATAATAACGCCTATTGTCAGGACAATGCCCTGACCTGGCTTGACTGGAGTCAGGCCAACGGTGGGCTGACCGCATTTACCGCCGCGCTCATTCATCTGCGCCGCAGCATACCGGCCTTAACCGGGAACGCATGGTGGCAGGAAGGAGACGGCAACGTGCTGTGGCTAAACCAGAATGCGCAACCATTAACCGCTGACGAGTGGCAGCATGGCATTCCACGCCTGCAAATTCTGCTCTCGGATCGTTGGCTGGTGACGCTGAACGCCACCCCGGAGGTGGCGCCAATGGAATTACCTGAGGGGGAGTGGCACGCCGTTCCTCCTTTCGCCGGAGAGGATAATCCGGTCGTCATAGCTGTCTGGCATGGGCCCGCGCACGGAGTGTGCGTATTTCAAAGGTCGTAAGCCCTGAAGCTTCCGGTTGAACTCGCGGCGGCTGCGCGGTGAGAAGGACGGGAAGACCGGGATGTAAAAAGGAGTTAATCATGGTTAGGCTTGAAAAGAATGACCCATTGATGCTGGCGCGTCAGCTGCCGATCAAAACCGTTGCGTTGATTCTGGCGGGGGGGCGCGGTACCCGGCTTAAGGACTTAACAATCAAACGTGCAAAACCGGCCGTCCATTTTGGCGGTAAGTTTCGTATCATTGACTTCGCGTTATCCAACTGTATTAACTCAGGTATTCGCCGTATCGGCGTGATCACCCAGTATCAATCCCACACGCTGGTACAACATATTCAACGTGGCTGGTCGTTCTTTAGCGAAGAGATGAACGAGTTCGTCGATTTGCTGCCGGCACAGCAGCGTGTGCATGGCGAAAACTGGTACCGCGGCACCGCGGATGCTGTGACGCAGAACCTCGATATCATCCGCCGCTATAAAGCGGAATATGTGGTGATCCTCGCCGGCGACCATATCTACAAGCAAGACTATTCCCGCATGCTGATCGACCATGTCGAAAAAGGGGCGCGCTGCACCGTTGCCTGTATGCCGGTGCCCATCGAAGAGGCATCCGCCTTCGGCGTGATGGCGGTGGATGAGAGCGACAAAATCATCGAGTTCGTCGAGAAACCGGCCAACCCGCCGGCCATGCCGAGTGATGCCACTAAATCGCTGGCCAGCATGGGGATCTATGTCTTTGATGCGGATTATCTTTATGAGCTGCTAGCGGAAGACGATAACGACGAAAATTCCAGCCACGATTTCGGCAAAGATATTATTCCTAAGATCACCGAAGCTGGCATGGCTTATGCACATCCTTTCCCACTCTCCTGCGTGCAGTCTGACCAGGATGCGGAACCGTACTGGCGTGATGTGGGAACGCTGGAGGCCTACTGGAAAGCGAACCTTGACCTGGCTTCGGTGACGCCGGAGCTGGATATGTATGACCAGAACTGGCCAATTCGCACCCATATGGAGTCTCTGCCACCGGCCAAGTTTGTGCAGGACCGTTCCGGCAGCCACGGCATGACGCTGAACTCCCTGGTGTCGGGCGGCTGTATTATCTCCGGTTCCGTGGTGGTGCAGTCGGTGCTGTTCCCGCGCGTGCGCGTGAACTCATTCTGTAACATTGATTCGTCAGTCTTATTGCCAGAAGTATGGGTGGGGCGCTCATGCCGTCTGCGCCGCTGTGTGATCGATCGCGCCTGTGTCATTCCTGAAGGGATGGTGATCGGTGAACATGCGGAAGAGGATGCGCGTCGGTTCTACCGCTCAGAGGAAGGTATCGTGCTGGTTACGCGTGATATGTTGCGGAAGTTGGGGCATAAACAGGAGCGCTAATGCAGGTCTTACACGTATGTTCGGAGATGTTTCCGCTGTTAAAAACCGGCGGCCTGGCAGATGTCCTCGGCGCGCTGCCTGCGGCACAAATCGCGGAAGGTATCGACACGCGTGTGTTGTTACCGGCCTTCCCTGATATCCGTCGTGGAGTGACCGATGCGCAGGTAGTGACGCGCCGGGATACCTTCGCGGGTCGTATGACGCTGCTGTTCGGCCATTTTAACGGCGTGGGGATCTATCTGATTGATGCCCCGCATCTCTACGACCGCCCAGGGAGCCCTTACCACGATACCCATCAGCATGCTTATACCGACAACGTGCTGCGCTTTGCCCTGCTGGGATGGGTCGGGAGTGAAATGGCCAGCGGGCTGGATCCTTTCTGGCGCCCTGATGTTGTGCACGCCCATGACTGGCATGCGGGGCTGACGCCCGCCTACCTGGCGGCACGCGGACACCCGGCGAAATCGGTCTTTACGGTACATAACCTGGCCTATCAGGGAATGTTCTACTCCTGGCACATGAATGATATCGAACTGCCCTGGTCGTTCTATAACATGCATGGCCTCGAGTTCAACGGGCAGATCTCGTTCCTGAAAGCGGGACTCTATTATGCCGACCACATTACGGCGGTGAGCCCGACCTACGCGCGCGAGATCACCGAGCCGCAATATGCCTACGGCATGGAAGGGCTGCTGCGTCAGCGTCAGCACGAAGGGCGGCTATCGGGGATTCTTAACGGGGTAGACGACCGTATCTGGAACCCGGAAAGCGACCTGCTGCTGGCCGCGCGCTATGACCGTGACCGCCTTGAGGAGAAAGCAGAAAACAAACGTCAGCTGCAGATTGCGATGGGGCTGAAAGTCGATGACAAAGCCCCTCTGTTTGCCGTCGTCAGCCGTCTGACCAGCCAGAAAGGGCTGGATTTGGTGCTGGAAGCGCTGCCAGGCCTGCTGGAGCAGGGCGGACAGCTGGCGCTGCTGGGCGCAGGCGATCCGGTACTGCAGGAAGGTTTCCTGGCCGCGGCGGCGGAGCATCCGGGGAAAGTTGGCGTGCAGATCGGCTATCACGAGGCCTTCTCCCACCGCATTATGGGCGGCGCCGACGTGATTCTGGTTCCCAGCCGTTTTGAACCCTGCGGCTTAACGCAGCTGTATGGCCTGAAGTACGGCACGCTGCCGTTGGTCCGTCGTACCGGTGGCCTGGCGGATACCGTCACCGACAGTTCGCTGGAAAACCTCGCCGATGGCGTGGCCAGCGGTTTTGTGTTTGAAGACAGTAATGCCGTTTCGCTATTACGGGCCATTCGACGCGCCTTCGTGCTGTGGTCGCGCCCGTCGCTGTGGCGTTACGTGCAACGCCAGGCGATGAATATGGATTTTAGCTGGCAGGTTGCCGCGAACTCCTATCGCGAACTTTATCAACGCTTGATGTAACCACAGGAGTCATTGCGATGAATGTACCCTTTAGCTATGCATCACCCACGCTGAGCGTTGAGGCGTTAAAGCACTCTATTGCCTACAAGCTGATGTTTATCATCGGCAAAGATCCGGCTATCGCCAATAAACATGAGTGGCTCAACGCCACCCTGTTTGCCGTCCGCGACCGGATGGTTGAGCGCTGGTTACGCTCCAATCGCGCGCAGCTTTCTCAGGAAGTTCGCCAGGTTTACTACCTGTCGATGGAGTTCCTGATCGGTCGTACCCTCTCTAACGCGTTGTTGTCACTGGGCATCTACGAGGATGTGAACAATGCGCTGGAGGAGATGGGGCTCAATCTGGAAGAGCTGATTGATGAAGAGAACGACCCGGGCCTCGGCAATGGTGGCCTGGGGCGCCTGGCGGCCTGTTTCCTCGACTCTCTGGCGGCCTTAGGTCTGCCGGGGCGGGGCTACGGTATCCGTTATGACTACGGGATGTTTAAGCAAAACATCGTGGACGGGCGGCAGAAAGAGTCCCCCGACTACTGGCTGGAATACGGCAACCCGTGGGAATTTGAACGCCACAATACCCGTTACAAAGTGCGTTTTGGCGGGCGCATTCAGCAGGAAGGTAAACAATCCCGCTGGGTAGAAACCGAAGAGATCCTCGCGGAAGCCTACGACCAGATTATCCCGGGCTTCGACACCGACGCCACCAACACGTTGCGGCTATGGAGCGCGCAGGCCAGCAGCGAGATCAACCTCGGTAAATTTAACCAGGGCGACTACTTTGCTGCGGTAGAAGATAAAAACCACTCGGAAAACGTCTCCCGGGTGCTGTACCCGGACGACTCGACCTATTCCGGACGCGAGCTGCGCTTACGTCAGGAGTATTTCCTGGTGTCCGCCACGGTGCAGGATATTCTCAGCCGGCACTATCAGCTGCATAAAACCTACGCCAACCTGGCGGCGAAGATTGCGATTCACCTCAACGATACCCACCCGGTGCTGTCGATTCCGGAGCTGATGCGCCTGTTGATTGACGAGCACAAATTCAGCTGGGATGAGGCTTTTGAAGTCACCTGCCAGGTGTTCTCCTACACCAACCATACCCTGATGAGCGAAGCGCTGGAGACCTGGCCTGTCGATATGCTGGGGAAAATCCTGCCGCGACATCTGCAGATTATCTTCGAGATCAACGACTACTTCCTGAAGACGCTTCAGGAGCAGTACCCCAGCGATACCGTGCTGCTGAGCCGGACGTCGATCATCGATGAATCTAACGGTCGCCAGGTGCGTATGGCGTGGCTGGCGGTGGTGATTAGCCATAAAGTGAACGGCGTTTCCGAGCTGCACTCGCGGCTGATGGTAGAGTCTCTGTTTGCCGACTTCGCGAAAATCTTCCCGATGCGCTTCACCAACGTCACCAACGGCGTGACGCCGCGACGCTGGCTGGCGCTGGCGAACCCGCCGTTATCGAAGGTGCTGGATGAGCATATTGGCCGCACCTGGCGTACCGATCTGAGCCAGCTGAAAGAGCTGGAGCAGCATATCGACTACCCGACGGTGAACCTCGCCGTGCGTCAGGCGAAGCTGGAGAACAAGCAGCGGCTGGCGAACTACATTGCCCAGCATCTGAACGTGGTGGTGAACCCGAAAGCGCTGTTTGATGTGCAAATCAAGCGTATCCACGAGTACAAGCGCCAGCTGATGAACGTGCTGCACGTGATTGCGCGCTACAACCGCATCAAGGCCGATCCTGACGCCGAGTGGGTGCCGCGTGTGAATGTCTTTGCCGGGAAAGCCGCATCGGCCTACTACATGGCGAAGCACATCATTCATCTTATTAACGACGTGGCGGCGGTGGTGAACAACGACCCGCAGATTGGCGATAAGCTGAAAGTGGTGTTTATCCCGAACTACAGCGTCAGCCTCGCGCAGGTGATCATTCCGGCAGCCGATCTTTCCGAACAGATCTCGCTGGCGGGAACCGAAGCCTCCGGGACCAGTAATATGAAATTCGCCCTGAACGGCGCGTTGACTATCGGAACCCTGGACGGCGCCAACGTCGAGATGCAGGAGCACGTCGGAGAGGAGAATATCTTTATCTTCGGCAATACCGCAGAACAGGTGGAGGCGCTGCGTCGGAGTGGCTATAAGCCGCGGGAGTTCTACGAGCAGGATCCGGAACTGCATCAGGCGCTGACGCAAATCGGCACCGGTGTGTTCAGTCCTTCAGAGCCGGGGCGCTATCGTGACCTGCTGGATTCGCTGATTAACTTTGGCGACCACTATCAGGTGCTGGCGGATTACCGCAGCTACGTGGATTGCCAGGATAAAGTCGATGAGCTGTATCGTCATCCGGAAGAGTGGACCATGAAAGCGATGCTCAATATCGCCAATATGGGCTATTTCTCCTCTGACCGTACGATTCAGGAGTATGCCGAGCATATCTGGCATATCGACCCCGTCCGGCTGTAGCCGCTAGTGCACTAAAACATCCGGGGCAGGTTGGTCCTAATGCTGGTCACCTAAGGTGACCAGCATTTTTTTGGCTTATTGCGGGTCCGGTCAGTCGCTTAAGAGGCCAGCGACAGCTCAGACTTTCCCGCGTGCTGCGCCAGCCAGGTCTCAATCTGCGCCTGCTGTCCGGCGTTCAGCCACATCCCTTGTTTCGTCCGACGCCAGATGGCATCGTCAAGGCTGCGTACCCATTCATGCTCCACCAGGTATTTCAGCTCAGCTTCATAAAACTCATGACCAAAGTCTTCCCCCAGATCGTTCAGCGAGGTCGCTCCTGAGAGGATCAGCTCGCTGTTGCTGCCGTAGGTGCGGGCATAATGGCGCGCCATGGATTCGCTGATAAAGGCGAAGCGGCGGCGGAGTTTCGCCGCGTAATCGTCCCGGTCACCGCCGATATCGCCGCCGGGTAACACGGCGGTTTTGGTCCACGCCGGGCCGATCCCTTTGTAGTAGGGCGTCAGTTTTTCCAGCGCGTGTTCGGCCAGCTTGCGATAGGTGGTCAGCTTGCCGCCAAACACCGACAGCAGCGGCGCCTGGCCATTTTCGTCATGGATATCAAGGGTGTAATCGCGGGTGATGGCCTGCGGTGAATCCGATTCGTCATCACACAGCGGACGGACGCCGGAGTAGGTCCAGACGATATCGTCGCGCGACAGCGTCTTCTTGAAGTGGGCGTTGTAGGCCTTCAGCAGATAGTTAATCTCGTTGTCATCGATCGCCACTTTTTGCGGATCGCCGTTGTACTCCACGTCGGTGGTGCCGATGATCGAGAACTCATCCATCCACGGGATGACGAAGACAATACGTTTATCTTCGTTTTGCAGAATGTAGGCCTGCTTCTGGGTATGCACCCGCGGCACCACGATGTGGCTGCCTTTGATCAGGCGGATGCCGTACGGCGAACGTAGCTGCATGCCATCGTCAAAGAACTGTTTGACCCACGGGCCGGTCGCGTTGACCAGTCCCCGGGCCTGCCAGGTAAATTTCTCGCCGGTATCGATATCCTGGGCTTCCACAATCCACAGACCGTTTTCGCGCTTCGCCGAGATAGCCCGGGTACGGGTACGGACCTCGCCACCTTTGCGTTCCACCATCTGTGCGTTAGCCAGTACCAGCCGCGCATCGTCGACCCAGCAGTCGGAATATTCGAAACCGCGCACAATTTCAGGTTTAAGTACTGATTCTGCGCCAAATCGCAACCCGGTTGAGCCGGGTAAACTGGTGCGTTTGCCGAGGTGATCGTACATAAACAGACCTACCCGGATCATCCAGGCCGGACGCAGGTGCGGGCGATGGGGCAGGCGAAAACGCATCGGGAAGGCCAGATGCGGCGCCATTTTTAGCAGCACTTCGCGCTCGGCCAGCGCTTCGCTGACCAGGCGGAATTCGTAGTGTTCAAGGTAGCGCAGCCCGCCGTGAATCAGCTTTGAGCTGGCGCTGGAGGTGGCGCAGGCGAGATCGCGTGCTTCCAGCATCAGGACGGATAAACCACGCCCGGCGGCGTCTGCCGCGATACCGGCACCGTTGATGCCTCCCCCTATCACAATCAGATCTTTGGTTTCCACGTTCGCTACCTCTGGCACTTTCGTTTAAGCTCACAAATGTTCGATATCGCTCAATATAGCAAACAAACGCGCCTTTGGTAACATCAAAAAAACATTTCAGAGTGATGCATGTAACATATTGGTGTTTAATTGCCGTCTGACGGTAAACTAAGCAGTAGAATCATGGCCGGTTACCGCCCGTAAAAACCCCCTGCTATATATAGAGAACAGAGCACATGGACCACTTTGAATGTATCAACGTAGAAGAAGCGCACCAGAAACTGCATCAGGCGATGGCGGTGCTGGTGGATATTCGCGACCCGCAGAGCTTTGCGATGGGGCACACGCCGGGCGCGTTTCATCTGACCAACGATACGCTGGGCGCGTTTATGCGTGATAACGATGTTGAAACCGCGGTGATGGTGATGTGCTACCACGGCAACAGCAGCAAAGGCGCCGCGCAGTATCTGCTGCAGCAGGGCTATGACAAGGTCTACAGTGTGGATGGCGGTTTCGATGCGTGGCATCGCCACTTCCCGGCGGAAGTGGAGCATGGCGCGCTGTAAGCGTCTGTATCCTGGCCAGCCGTCGGCTGGTCGATGCCGTTGGGCACTCTCTTGCCGCCTGATGCCGTCTCAGGGCCATTAGCGCGACGGCCCGGTGGCGTCCGCGGCGTACATCTCCTGCAACTCGACGGGTTTAGTGTATATACTAGCCCCCTTTGTGTGGAATAAGCGACCCGCTGTATGTTAATGATTACCTCTTTTGCTAACCCGCGTGTGGCCCAGGCGTTTGTCGACTACATGGCGACGCAGGGCATTATCCTGACCATTCAGCAGCATGAGCAGAGCGATGTCTGGCTGGCTGATGAGAGCCAGGCCGGGCGGGTGCAGACTGAACTGGCTCGCTTTCTGGAAAACCCGGCCGACCCGCGCTATCTGGCGGCCAGCTGGCAATCCGGGCACACCAACAGCGGCCTGCGCTACCAGCGCTTTCCCTTTTTTGCCACCCTGCGTCGTAACGCCGGTCCCTTTACGTGGGCGGTGCTGATCGCCTGTATTCTGGTCTTTGTGCTGCAAAACATTATCGGCGACCAGCCGGTGATGCTGCTGCTGGCCTGGCCGTATGACCCGTCGCTGAAATTTGAGGCCTGGCGCTACTTTAGCCATGCTTTCATGCACTTCTCGCTGATGCATATTCTGTTTAACCTGCTATGGTGGTGGTACCTCGGCGGCGCGGTGGAAAAGCGTATTGGCACCGGCAAGCTGGTGGTCATTACCGTGATTAGCGCCCTGTTGAGCGGGTTTATCCAGCATCAATATAGCGGCCCCTGGTTTGGCGGTTTGTCCGGCGTAGTCTATGCGCTGATGGGCTATGTCTGGCTGCGGGGCGAGCGGGATCCGCAAAGCGGCGTCTATTTACAGCGCGGCCTGATCCTCTTCTCATTAGTATGGTTAGTGGCTGGATGGTTTGATGTTTTTGGCATGTCGATCGCCAACGGCGCGCACGTGGCTGGGTTGTTGACCGGGCTGGCGATGGCGTTTGTCGATACGCAGCATGTGCGAAAGCGAACATAGAGCCTCTTCACCGGGCTCTCTGTGAAGTGAGTCTTATAATCCCAGGGATATTTCATGAAACAAACACAACGTCATGACGCGATTATCGAGCTGGTAAAAAAACAGGGATATGTCAGTACGGAAGAGCTGGTCGAGCAGTTTGCCGTCAGCCCGCAGACCATTCGTCGTGACCTGAATGACCTCGCTGAACAGAAGATGATCCTGCGTCATCACGGCGGCGCGGCGCTGCCGTCGAGTTCAGTGAACACCTCGTGGCATGACCGAAAAGCCACCCAGACGCAGGAAAAAGAGCGCATCGCCCGCAAGGTGGCGAGCCAAATCCCTGACGGCGCCACGCTGTTTATCGATATCGGCACCACCCCGGAAGCCGTCGCGCACGCGCTGCTGGAGCATAACGATCTGCGTATCGTCACCAATAACCTCAACGTCGCCACCACGCTGATGGTGAAAGAGGACTTCCGCATTATTCTGGCCGGTGGCGAACTGCGCAGCCGCGACGGAGGCATTATTGGCGAAGCGACGCTGGATTTTATCTCCCAGTTCCGCCTTGATTTCGGCATTCTCGGCATCAGTGGCGTCGACAGCGATGGTTCACTGCTGGAGTTCGATTACCATGAGGTGCGGACCAAGCGCGCGATCATTGAAAACTCGCGCCATGTGATGCTGGTGGTGGATCACTCGAAGTTTGGCCGTAACGCGATGGTGAATATGGGCAGCATCAGCATGGTCGATGCAGTCTACACCGATGTGATGCCGCCGGCAGGAGTGCTGAAGGTGATTAGCGAGAATAACGTTCAGCTGGAACTGTGCTAAACGGCGTCAGACGCCGTATCCCATCATTTTAAGCAACCGCTGGGCATGCTGAACGGCATCCTGGCGGTGTGCGACTCCCAGCTTCTGATACAGATTACGAATATGGGTTTTGATCGTCGTGGCCGCTACGTCCAGCTCGCCAGCGATCTGCTCGTTGCTGTAGCCGGAGTAGATAAGCCCTAATACCTGCCATTCGCGTTGCGTCAGCGGGCTGGTGCGGATCAGTTCCGGAACTTCCGGGTGGCTCAGCAGCCGCTCGACAAAGCCTTCATCAAAGTGGGCAAACTTATGGCGATGGTGCTGGTTAATATCGCGCAGGATGCGCTGGGCGCGGTGCTGCTCAAGCTCCGGCAGCGTATTTAACTGAATAAGCTGACGCAGCTGCTGCGCCATGGCTTCGCCTTCAATCACAAAGTGGTTGATAAACCCGGTACGGTTGGCGAGGGCCAGCGCTTCAAGCAACACTTTTTGCGCTTCGCCTTTGCGCCCCGCCTGCCAGTAAAGCTGATTGAGCAGCAGCAGGTTGCGGTTGATATCGCTCATCAGGCGCAGCGAACGCGCGTTGTCGTTTAACTCTTCCAGTACCATTTCCGCCGAGTCGAAATCGCCCAGCAGGATCTGCGCCCGGGCAATGTTGCGCCACTGGCTCTGCAGGAAGTGGTTATTGGCAAATTCTGGTTTTGGCGTCTGGCGCAGCCAGTTGGCCGCCGCGGCTTTGTCGCCGACCATCTGCCAGTAGATCACCCGGACCTTGTCGGCGTTCGATACCCAGTCGCTATGGTAGTGACCGTTGCCGAGCAGGTTTTCCAGACGGTTGAGATGGCTGCGGGCGTTATCCAGGTCACCACGCGCCAGCGAGCACTGGACCATCAAGGCCAGACATTGCAGCTGCTGTTGCGGCTGATAGGTCGCGAGGACTTCCATCCCGCTGCGAGCTGAGACTTCAGCTTCGTCCAGACGCGCCCATGCCCACAGCAGCTGCGCGCGAATACGCAGCAGGAACTCATGCATCGGTAGCTGTTCGAGATGCTGCTCCCGGATCAGCTGGAAGGCTTTCTCCTGAACTTCCCACGCGGCCTGCAGGAAGCCCTGAGCAAACAGAATTTCACTTTGCTGGATCATGCTCCACAGCGCGTAGTGCCAGATATCATGGCGACGGGCCATCTGCTCCGTTTGCTGCATGACCGCCAGCGATTTGCTAAGCAGGCCTTTGCAATGCAGCACTTCACCGTGCACCGAAGTGGCGACGATGCGGCTGTAATAGCTGGCCAGCGGCAGCTCGTCGAGGGCGACCATTGCCAGCCGCTCAGCCTCTTCCTGATCGCCGGCGTTAATCGCCACCTGCGCGCGCAGGGCGTTGAAATCGCCGTGCATGGCGGTATCCAGCTTAATATCCATCTCCTGCTCGGCGCGGGCCAGCAGAGTATTGACTTCGCTGTAGCGGTGCTGGCTTTGCATCAGCCAGGCCTGCAACAGAATCAGGCGCGGATTTTCCAGCAGGCTTGACCACGGCAGCGCCGCCAGTGACTGCTCAAGCAGCCCCAGCTCGCTGTGGTTAAACATGCCCCAGGCGTGATTGAGCAGGATATCGCGCAGCATTTTCGCGTCGCCAGCCGCCAGTGCATGATGGATAGCTTCGCTCGGGAAGCCGAGCGCCATCCAGCCTTCCGCGGCGGAGCGGTGAATTTCAGGGAGTTCGGTTGCCAGTTCCCACTGGCAGCGCTGTCGCAGGAAGTTGCCGAACAGAGGGTGATAGCGGAACCATTCACCGGAATCGTCCATCCGCTGCATGAACAGACCCTGACGTTCGATCTCCTCCAGCTGCATCTGGCCGTTATCTTCCCCGGTTACGCGCACGATAAGCGCATCGTTCATTGAACGTAGCAGCGAGCTTTTCAGCAGCACATTGCGCGTGCGGGCATCAACATTATCCAGCACTTCATCCACCAGGTAATCGGACAGGTGGCTGGCGTTAATGCCGGCCAGACGTCGGGCGGAGTGGTGGGCGGAGGAGTTGTTCTGGCGCGCCGAGAGGGCAATCAGCTGCAGTGCGGTTGCCCAGCCGGCGACATCGTCACACAGCCGGCGGCTGTCTTCTGCTTCAATCGGTGACGTCAGGCGACAGTCGAAAAATTGTTTGGCTTCCTGATGGGTAAACGCCAGCTGTTGGCTGCCGATCTCCAGCAGTTGATCGCGGACCCGCAGGTTGGCAATGCCAAGCTGCGGCAGGTTACGCGAGAGCACCACCAGGGTCATATTTTCGGGTTGGTGGCGCAGGAAGAAGCGCATCGCATCATGAATCACCGGGTTGTTGATCAGATGATAGTCATCGATGATCAGGTACAGCGGATGCTGCCAGCTGGCAAGTTCAATAAACAGCTGCGCGAAGAGCGAGGGGAGGCTGGCGTACTGGCGCTTCTGCACCATTGCCTCGCTGGCGGCGCAGTGCCCACCGGTAGCCTGCTGAACGGAGGCGATCAGATAACTGGCAAAACGTTCCTGTTGGTTGTCGCCTTCATCAAGCGAGAACCACCCAAGTTCTTTTTTCCCCGCCGCCCACTGTGAGATGAGCGTGGTCTTGCCATAGCCTGCCGGGCTGGTGACCAACACGAGACGGTAATTGTTCGCGCCGGAAAGTTTCGCCAGTAATCGCTCGCGAACCACAGTGTGTTCAAGGCGGACTGGACGACCTAATTTAGACGGAATCAACATAGTTAATCATTTCGCTGTGCAAGAGAGGTTTGCGATTTTTTTTGCGCTTCGTAATTAATGACTATTAAGGTCGGCGATTATGAAAGTTATTGCAAGTTATGTCCGAATTTTATGCTCTTGAATTTGCACCAGGTCACAAATTCCTCATTAAATCACTCGCATGGTAAAACCGGTACCAGTGGGCGTGGAGCCTGGGTTTGATCGCACTTTCAGCGGCGATGAAATGAATTTCACTGCATTTTCTTGTAGTTGCATGTTTTTATTAAATTAATGTCAGCAAATTCTTAGAAATAAGCGTTTTGACGTATTGAGCGTCCCGGAGAGGATTATTTTTACACAATGTTTATTTTTATTTGGTGATAATTGCGCAAGGGTATTGGGTTGAGCACCATGTTTCGCCCTGTAACAGATTTTGTCCCTCTATCGCCCCCCGGCGTGGTGATTTATTCAGCAAATTTTTCTCAGAGAGCTACCGTTATAGTGGCCACGATCACACTTTTCGCTCATCCCTGCTGCTCCTCCCTGCCTAATCCCCTTCGGGATGAGGACGTTGTTGCAGGAGGTCGGCACACTAACGCCAACGTTTTAGTAAAGGACCCGGATTTCTTATGTCACAGACTTCTTTTAATAAAGATCAGTTTCAGGCTGCACTGACCCGTCAGTGGCAGCATCTTGGCTTACAGTCCGCTTCTGAGATGACGCAGCGTCAGTGGTGGCACGCCGTGAGCGGCGCGCTGGCCGAGCTGTTATCGGCTCAGCCGATCGCGAAACCAGCGAAAGGACAGCGCCACGTCAACTACATCTCGATGGAGTTTTTGATTGGCCGCCTGACCGGTAACAACCTGCTGAACCTCGGCTGGTATCAAGGGGTGAGCGATGAGCTGAAAGCGCACGACATCCACCTGACCGACCTGCTGGAAGAAGAGATCGATCCGGGACTGGGTAACGGCGGCCTGGGCCGTCTGGCAGCCTGTTTCCTCGACTCCATGGCGACCGTAGGCCAGTCGGCAACCGGCTATGGCCTCAATTATCAATACGGTCTGTTCCGCCAGTCTTTCAACGATGGCCAGCAGATTGAAGCGCCGGATGACTGGGGGCGTAGTCGCTACCCATGGTTCCGCCATAACGAACAGCTGGACGTACAGGTCGGGCTGGGCGGCAAGGTGAGCAAGAGCGGTGCCTGGCAGCCGGCGTTTGTGATTACCGGTGAAGCCTGGGATCTGCCGGTACTGGGCTATCGCAATAACGTCGCGCAGCCGCTGCGTTTATGGCAGGCGACCCACGCGCATCCGTTTAACCTGACCAAATTTAACGACGGCGATTTCCTGCGTGCTGAACAGCAGGGTATCGACGCGGCCAAACTGACTAAAGTGCTCTACCCGAACGACAACCACCAGGCAGGGAAAAAGCTGCGTCTGATGCAGCAGTACTTCCAGTGCGCCTGTTCGGTTGCCGATATTCTGCGTCGTCATCATCTGGCAGGCCGCAAGCTGGCCGAGCTGGCGGATTACGAAGTGATCCAGCTCAACGACACGCACCCGACGATTGCCATCCCTGAGCTGCTGCGCGTGCTGATCGATGAGCACCAGTTGAGCTGGGACGATGCATGGGCTATTACCAGCAAAACCTTCGCCTATACCAACCACACGCTGATGCCTGAAGCGCTGGAGTGCTGGGACGAGAAGCTGGTCAAAGCGCTGCTGCCGCGCCACATGCAGATCATTAACGAGATCAACAAACAGTTTAAAACCCTGGTTGAGAAAACCTGGCCGGGCGATAAGCAGGTATGGGCGAAACTGGCGGTGGTGCATGACAAGCAGGTTCGGATGGCGAACATGTGCGTGGTCAGCGGCTTCGCGGTGAACGGCGTGGCGGCACTGCACTCCGATCTGGTGGTGAAGGATCTGTTCCCGGAATATCACCAGCTGTGGCCGAACAAATTCCATAACGTCACCAACGGCATCACGCCGCGCCGCTGGATTAAACAGTGCAACCCGGCTCTGGCCGCGCTGCTGGATAAGACGCTGAAGAAAGAGTGGGCCAACGACCTCGATCAGCTGATTAATCTCGAGAAATATGCCGATGATGCGGCGTTCCGTAAAACGTATCGTGACATCAAGCTGGCGAACAAAGTCCGTCTGGCAGAGTTCGTTAAGCTGCGTACCGGTATCGAGATTAACCCGCAGGCGATTTTCGATATCCAGATCAAGCGTCTGCACGAGTACAAACGTCAGCACCTCAACCTGCTGAACATCCTGGCGCAGTACAAAGAAATTCGTGAAAACCCGCAGGCAGACCGTGTACCGCGCGTATTCCTGTTTGGCGCGAAAGCGGCACCGGGCTACTACCTGGCGAAGAACATCATTTTCGCTATCAACAAGGTAGCGGAAGCGGTAAATAACGACCCGCTGGTGGGCGATAAGCTGAAAGTGGTGTTCCTGCCGGATTATTGTGTCTCCGCGGCGGAAATGCTGATCCCAGCGGCGGATATCTCTGAGCAGATCTCCACGGCAGGTAAAGAAGCCTCCGGTACCGGCAACATGAAGCTGGCGCTGAACGGCGCATTGACCGTCGGCACCCTGGACGGCGCGAACGTTGAAATCGCTGAACAGGTCGGCGAGGAAAACATCTTTATCTTCGGTAACACCGTCGAAGAAGTGAAAGCGCTGAAGGCGAAAGGCTATGACCCGCTGAAATGGCGTAAGAAAGACAAGCTGCTGGATGCGGTGCTGAAAGAGCTGGAAAGCGGTAAGTACAGCGATGGCGATAAACACGCCTTCGACCAGATGCTGCACAGCCTGCTGAAAGGCGGCGACCCGTACCTGGTGCTGGCTGACTTCGAAGCCTATGTGGCGGCGCAGAAGCAGGTGGATGAATTGTACCGTGACCAGGAAGCCTGGACGCGCGCGACCATTCTGAATACCGCGCGTTGCGGCATGTTCAGCTCCGACCGCTCTATCCGCGATTATCAACAACGTATCTGGCAGGCAAAACGCTAAGGACGGGCCTATGGAGACTCAACGCCTTGATAACGCCGCGCTGGCGGCAGGGATAAGCCCTGACTACATCAATGCGCATGGTAAGCCGCAGTCTATTGCTGCGGCGACGAAAAAGCGTCTGCTTGATGCGATGCATCGGACCACGGCTGCCACGAAAGTGGCGGTCGATCCCCTGCCGGCGGTGAAGGTATTCACCCACGGGAAAAAAATGTCGCTGCCGGTTGCCGGCAGCGGTGAATACCAGTGGATCCTCACCACCGAAGAGGGGAAGCAGTATCAGGGCAAGGTTAGCGGCGGCGATACGCTGCCGCTGCCGGTGAAACTCCCGGAAGGCTATCACTCGCTGACGCTCACCCAGGAGGGAGAGCGTTGGCACTGTCGGGCAATTGTCGCGCCCGTACGTTGCTATGAACCTCAGGCGCTGAAAGAGGGCCAAAAGTTGTGGGGCGCCTGCGTGCAGCTCTACACCCTGCGCTCAGAGAACAACTGGGGCGTGGGCGACTTTGGCGATTTACGCGCAATGCTGCCGCAAATTGCTCAGCGCGGCGGGGCGTTTATCGGTCTTAACCCGATTCATGCGCTCTACCCGGCAAACCCGGAAAGCGCCAGCCCTTACAGCCCGTCTTCGCGGCGCTGGCTGAACGTTATCTATATCGACGTCAATGCGGTCGATGATTTTCGTCTGAACAAAGAAGCCCAGGCCTGGTGGCACTCGGCAGATACACAGCAGGCCTTACAGGCGGCGCGTCAGACTGAAGATGTGGATTACACCGCGGTCACCGCGTTGAAAATGACCGCATTGCGTATGGCCTGGCAGCGTTTTTCTGGCCGCAACGATGAGGCCATGACGGCGTTTCGTCAGTTCGTGCTGCGCGAAGGCGAAAGCCTGTACTGGCAGGCGGCGTTTGATGCGCTGCATGCCTGGCAGGTTCAGCAGGACCCGCTGCGCTGGGGCTGGCCGGCGTGGCCAAAAGCCTACCAGGACATCACCAGCCCGGAAGTGAAAGCCTTCTGCACTGAACATGCTGATGAGGTGAGTTTCTACCTCTGGCTGCAGTGGCTGGCCTGGTCACAGTTTGCCGACTGCTGGCAGACCAGCCAGCGCGATGCAATGCCGATTGGCCTGTACCGCGATCTGGCGGTCGGCGTGGCGGAAGGGGGATCGGAAACCTGGTGTGACCGTGAACTGTACTGCCTGAAAGCCTCCGTTGGTGCACCGCCGGACATTCTTGGCCCGCTGGGACAGAACTGGGGCCTGCCGCCGATGGATCCGCATATCATCGTCTCCCGGGCGTATGAGCCGTTTATCGAACTGCTGCGGGCCAACATGCAAAACTGCGGCGCGCTGCGTATCGATCACGTGATGTCGGTCCTGCGTCTGTGGTGGATCCCGTACGGCGAAACCGCCGACCACGGGGCCTATGTGCAGTATCCGGTGGATGATCTGCTGTCGATTCTGGCGCTGGAGAGTCAACGTCAGCGCTGCATGGTGATCGGCGAAGATCTCGGTACCGTGCCGGTAGAGATTGTTGGCAAGCTGCGTAAGAGCGGCGTTTATTCCTACAAAGTGCTCTATTTCGAAAATGACCACGAGAAGACTTTCCGCGCGCCGCAGACGTATCCGGTGCAATCAATGGCGGTGGCAACAACGCATGACCTGCCGACGCTGCGCGGCTACTGGGAAAGCGGAGATCTGACGCTGGGTAAATCGTTAGGCCTGTATCCGGATGAAGTGGTACTGCGCGGTCTGTATCAGGATCGCGAGCTGGCGAAGCAGGGGCTGCTGGACGCCCTGCATCAATACGGCTGCCTGCCAAAACGCGCCGGGCATCACGCCTCGCTGATGGCGATGAGCTCGACCCTGAATCGCGGGATGCAGCGTTATATTGCCGACAGCAACAGCGCGTTGCTGGGGTTACAGCCGGAAGACTGGCTGGAGATGGCCTCCCCGGTCAATATTCCGGGCACCAGCACCGAGTATCCGAACTGGCGGCGCAAGCTGTCGGTGACCCTTGAGCAGATGTTTGCCGATGAACGGGTGAATAAGCTGATTAAGGATCTGGATAAGCGCCGTAAAGCCGTGGCGAAGAAACGTTAGTTCTGTCGTTTACCCGGCAGCACTTGTATGCCGGGTTACGCCACAATAAAAAGGCCGGGTCGCAGCAAGCGGACCCGGCCTTTTTTTATCACGGTGCCTGAGTTACACCACCATCCCCAGCAGCAGACAGCCCACCAGGCCGCAGACTGAAATAATGGTTTCCAGCATCGACCAGGACTTGATGGTCTCACCGATGGTCAGGTTGAAGTACTCCTTAAACAGCCAGAAGCCTGGGTCGTTAACGTGAGAGAAGATCACGCTGCCTGAGCCTACGGCGATAACCATCAGTTCCGGGCTGACGCCGGTGGTGGCGATCAGCGGAGCCGCAATGCCCCCCGCGGTAATGGCCGCAACGGTCGCCGAACCCAGTGCAATACGCAGCACGGCGGCAATGGACCAGGCCATAAACAGCGGAGACATGTTGGATTCATGCATGATAGAGGCGATGTATTTATCCATGCCGCTATCTACCAGCACTTGTTTGAAGGCGCCGCCGCCGCCGATGATCAGCAGCATCATGGCGATGATTTTAATCGATGAGGTCAGCGTCTCGTTGATCTGATCCATCGAACGGCCGCGGTTCAGACCGAAGGTGAACAGAGCGATTAAGACCGCGATCAGCGTTGCCATCACCGGGTCGCCAAAGAATTCCGCAACCGGCAGGAAGGCGTGACCTTTTGGCAGCACCATTTCCGCCACGGCGCGCATCGCCATCAGCACCACCGGGACCAGCGAGGTCCAGACGCTGACGCCGAAGCCCGGCATCTCTTCTTCGGTGAAGGTTTTCGGGTTATGCAGGCCTTCCGGAATCGGTTTATCGATGTTCTTCAGGCAGCGGGCATACACCGGACCGGCCAGAATCACGGTCGGAATAGCCAGCAGCGTACCGTACAGTAAGGTTTTACCCATGTCGGCATGGAAGATGGTGGCGATCGCCGTCGGACCCGGGTGCGGAGGCAGGAAACCGTGGGTAACGGAGAGCGCGGCCGCCATCGGGACACCGACATACAGCAGCGGGATACGAGCAGACGCGGCGATGGTAAAGACCAGCGGCAGCATCAGCACAAAGCCCACTTCATAGAACAGGGCAAAGCCGACGGTAAAACCAGTCAGTACCACTGCCCACTGAATGTGCTTTTTGCCAAATTTGGCGATAAGGGTCGTGGCGATACGCTGGGCGCCACCACAATCCGCCAGCAGCTTACCGAGCATGGCGCCAAAGCCCATGATCAGCGCAAGACTGCCGAGGGTGCCTCCCACGCCGTTTTTAATGGATACGATGACTTTATCCAGCGGCATACCCTGCATCAGTCCGACGGCGAGAGCCACCAGAACCAGCGCGATAAATCCGTTCATTTTGAAGCGGATCATCAGCAGTAATAACAGGGCAACCCCGATAGCAACGATGACTAATGGCATAATTTACCTGGCCTTTCATTTGTTATGGGTAACGTCAAATTTCAATCTCTTTTCGCTTGCTCCCGCGAGGGTGGTAAGCGGTGCGGCGCCATAAAATCGACTATCACTCCTGTAATAAAGGATAGCTGGCTATTTTTATAGCAGCGGTGCCTGAAACAGATGATACGGGTAACATGCGCAGGTTGAGAATCACCTGGCGGGGGTAAATTTTAAATATGAGACTTAAGTCATACTCTTTTCCGGGTTTTAGCCGGATAGCGTAGCGGGAAATGCTGTGCGGGGGCGTCAGAAAAGCAGCCCGGCAGGTGAAACACCGCCGGGCATGAGGCAGCAGGGGAGGCTTAGTAGTAGGAGTGCTCGCCGCGCTGGTGTTCGGTCAGATCGCGCACGCCTTTCAGTTCCGGGAACTCGTTCAGCAGCTGCTTCTCGATCCCTTCTTTCAGGGTCACATCGACCATGGAGCAGCCGTTACATCCGCCGCCGAACTGCAGGATCGCCAGGCCGTCTTCGGTGATTTCCATCAGCGTGACGCGCCCGCCATGGCCGGCCAGCTGCGGGTTAATCTGCGATTGCAGCATGTACTCCACGCGCTCCATCAGCGGTGCGTCGTCGGAGACTTTACGCATCTTGGCGTTCGGCGCCTTCAGCGTCAGCTGAGAACCCAGCTGATCGGTTACGAAGTCAATTTCAGCGTCATCGAGGTACGGCGCGCTGAGTTCGTCGACATAGGCGGTCAGTTGCTCAAACTTCAGCGCCGTGTCGGTGGCTTCCACCGCATCCGGTGGGCAGTAGGAAACGCCGCACTCAGCGTTAGGGGTGCCGGGATTGATCACAAATACGCGAATTTGTGTCCCTTCTTCCTGATTGACCAGCAGTTTGGCAAAGTGCGCTTGTGCAGCATCGGAAATACGGATCATAGCGTTGGCCTAATAGTTGACTATTTTACTGGGTTATAATACGCCCATCAGCAGGGGTCTACAAGGTACGGCATATACACCATACCTGAACCGTCGCGGCGCCGTTTCGCAAAAGCAGGCGGGATATCTCGGCGACGGTGCTTCCGGTTGTGACGACATCATCCACAATGGCGATATGGTGACCCTGAACCGGGATTTCAAGCTGAAAGGCATTTTTCAGGTTACGCCGGCGCAATCGGGCGGAGAGTTGATGCTGGGTTGCGGTACGCCGGTGGCGGCGCAGAGCGTCGTGATGCCAGGCGCAGTGCATCCAGCGCGCCAGCGGGCGACAGAGCAGGTCGCTTTGATTGAAACCCCGCCGCCAGTGGCGCCGCTGCCAGAGCGGGACGCTGACGAGCCGGTCCGGCCGGGGTAATTCCGCGCTCTGGCGCAGGCGTAACAGCAGCAGGCGCGCCAGCGCCGGGGCCAGTTCCGGGCGCGCGGTAAACTTCAGCTGATGCACCAGACGACTCAGCGGTGGCCGGTAATCATTGACCGCCACCAGCCGTTGCCACGGCGGCGGTTTTTGCACGCAGCGTCCGCAGGGCAGCAGGCCGGTGATGGCCGGCAGTCCACACTGTGGGCACAGCGGTTGCGGGTGCAGTAATGCACTGGTGCAGCGCGAACAGATCCCCCATCCGCTGAGCGCCAGCGGCATTTGGCATAGCCAGCATAAGCTGTGTGCTGTTAGCATATTTCACCTCATAGTGATGGAAAGAGAACAGTAACTGATGAACGACATCTGGTGGCAAACCACGGGCGAAGGAAATTGTCATCTTGTGCTGCTGCACGGCTGGGGGCTGAATGCCGGAGTATGGGATGGCGTCGTGTCGGAACTGGCCTCGCATTTTACGCTGCATCTGGTCGATCTGCCGGGTTATGGCCGCAGTCGCGGTTTTGGCGCGCTGTCGCTGGACGCCATGGCGCAGCTGGTAGCAGAAAAAGCGCCTGAAAAGGCGGTCTGGCTGGGCTGGAGCCTTGGCGGGCTGGTGGCCAGCCAGGTGGCGTTGCAGCATCCTGAGCGGGTGCTGGGGCTGGTGACCGTTGCCTCTTCCCCCTGTTTTGGCGCCGATGGCGACTGGCCGGGTATCAAGGCGGAGGTGTTGAGCGGCTTCCAGCAGCAGCTGAGCGAGGATTTTCAGCGCACCGTTGAGCGTTTTCTGGCACTGCAGACCATGGGTACCGAAAGCGCGCGTCAGGACGCCCGGGCGTTGAAAAGCACGGTCCTGTCGCTGCCGATGCCCTCCACTGATGTATTGAACGGTGGCCTGGAGATCCTCAAAACCACGGACCTGCGCCTGCCGCTGGCGGCGTTAACCATGCCGTTTATCAGACTGTATGGCCGACTGGATGGCCTGGTGCCGCGCAAAATTGTGCCCCTGCTGGACGCCTTATGGCCGCAGAGCGAATCTATCGTCTTTGATAAAGCCGCCCATGCGCCGTTTATCTCGCACCCGCAGGCGTTTTGCCAACCGCTGGTGGCGCTGAATAACCGCCTGAGCAATTATTTGTAGCCGGCTGTGGCAAAAATCCCGGTCAACGCAATACTTAGGTTGTCGCGGAGAAGGTGAATTTCAGTCATCACCGCGTCCTATAAAAACAACCTGATGGAGAGTTAGGCTATGAAACTTATTACGGGTATTGCTGCATCTCTGGTTATTGGATCCTTGTCTTTTGGCGTTTTTGCGGCGAAAGAGATTCAAAAAGATGAAGTTGCATCGATGAATTTGACGAAAGTCGGAAGCATTACCACCTCTAAAACGACATCCCCGATGGATGCAAAACGCGATCTGTCGAAGAAAGCGGATGAGCTGGGCGGCAAGTATTTTGTGGTTATTGCCGGTGAGAAAAACGAGAAAACCGTGCACGCTAACGCCGACGTCTACAAATAAGCAAAAAGCGGGTCTCAGGACCCGCTTCGCTTTGTTCTTCGCGCCGTCATGGCGCTCAGCGCAGTGCCCACCACTCCCGCAAACAGGCGTTGCCCTCCGGGCAGCTTTTGCAGCTACCGGACAAGCAGCTGTCTTTGTCTTCCTTGATGCGCACGACTTTTCCCATGGCTTCCAGGCGACTCAGCATGGCGTCAACCAGCGGCTGCGGCGCATGGAGACGAGCGCTGAGCTGCGTCGCCTCCATCCGTCCCTGCAGGGCCAGCATATCGCGGACTTCAATCAGTGACGCCATCATGGTTTCCTAGTGGCAATCCCCTGCCGGGCTCTGGCAGCAGGATGACGGTGTTTTACGCGTGGCCAGCAGCGAGACATCCACCCGGCTCCGCGCCCGGCGCAGCAGACCAAAGACCACGATGTTAAACAGGATCACCGACAGGATGCACACCAGGCTATAGCGTGGATGCTGGCTGAAGCTGACGGTCTGGTAGTACAGCGTCGAGAGCGAATAAGCGATGTTCAGCCCCCACAGGATGGAGAATGACATCCAGCCGCGGCTGGATTCGCGGGCGATAGCCCCCATCACCGAGATGCACGGAATATAGAGCAGAACGAAAATCAGGTAGCTGTAGGCGGCCGCAGCGCTGCCGAACTTGCTGCCCATCACGCCCATGGCGCCGGTTTCCATTTCACCATCGCCTTTGCTGGCTTCGATAGGGTTAGCCAGCACGCTCAGGCTGAAGGTATCTTTCAGGCTCTGCCATGTCTCGTCTACCGCCGCCAGTAGCTCGTCACCAAGGTGGAACTCCTGCGGGTTAAAGGCTTCATTCTGGATATCTTCCGCGGTGTAGAGCGTGTTCAGCGTCCCGACCACCACTTCTTTGGCCATTGCGCCGGTAAACAGCCCGACGGTCGCCTGCCAGTTATCTTCATGCACGCCGATTGGTTTGAAAATTGGGGTGATCACCCGGCTGACCGACGCCAGCGCCGAATCGTTGATGTTGTTCACCAGTTTTCCGTTGAGCGAGAAGCTGTTCAGGGCGCTGAGGAAGATACTGACGATGACGATAACTTTACCCGCGCGCAGCACGAAGCCCTTCAGGCGCTGCCAGGTCTGGATAATCAGGCTCTTAATATGCGGAACGTGATAGACCGGAAGCTCCATCACGAACGGCGAGGCTTCGCCACGCATGATGGTGTGCTTGAGCATCAGACCGGTCAGGATCGCCATCACAATGCCAAGCAGATACAGCGAGAACACCGCCAGCGCACCGTTCTGACCAAAAAACGCGGCGGCGAAGACGGCGAAGATCGCCAGGCGTGCGCCGCAGGACATAAACGGCGCCATCATGATAGTCATCAGGCGTTCACGCGGTGCATCCAGCGTGCGCGCCCCCATCACCGACGGGACGTTACAGCCGAAGCCGACAATCAGCGGCACGAAGGATTTGCCCGGCAGACCCAGCGCCTGCATCAGGCGGTCCATGACGAACGCCGCGCGCGCCATATAACCGGAGTCCTCAAGGAAGGAGAGGAACAGGTACATCATGCCAATCTGCGGCACCAGCGGCAGGACGGTATTGATACCGCCGCCAATCCCCTGGGCCAGGAAAACGGTCAGCCAGTCCGGAAGGTGCAGGGTGTAGCCCAGCCACTGGATACCGTGGATAAAGATAGCCACGGAACCGGCGTCGAAGAACGGCTGCAGCGCGCCGCCGATGTTGATCGCCAGCAGGAACATCAGGTACATGACAAACAGAAACACCGGCAGCCCCAGCACGCGGCTGAGGACGATTTTATCCATCGCGGCGGTGAAGCGGCTCGGCTCGGCGGTCAGGGTGTTGCTGACCGCATCGCAGATGGCGGCGATGCTTTGATAGCGGGCGTCGGCAATATGCAGCGCCGGGTCGTCAATCTCGTTGCTCAGGTTGGCGAGAGCGGACTCCAGTTTATGCTCGGCATTACCGGCGTAAGCGCGGCTGTAAATATCGCCCTCCAGCATCTGCAGACCCAGCCAGCTGCGTTGACGTGCCGGGATTTCCTGCGCCATCTCCTGGGCCAGCATATCGGCTTCGCGCAGCAGCGGCTGCGGATAGTGCACCAGTTCGAGCGCGGTATTTTGCTGGTGGCGATCGACCGCCATTTTTAAGGCTTCGATCCCGCGGCCGCGCGTAGAAACCAGCGGGATCACCGGGCAACCGAGACGGGCCGCAAGCGCATCAACGTCGATACGGATTTTTTGCTTCTCGGCGATATCCAGCATATTCAGGGCGACGATGCAGGGGAACCCTAGTTCCAGTAACTGGAGCGTCAGGTAGAGGTTACGTTCCAGGTTCGAGGCGTCGACCACGTTAATCAGCATGTCGGCGTCGCCGCTGAGGATATAGTGGCAGGCAATCTGCTCATCCAGAGAGGTCTGCGAAGAGATGGTGGTGAGCGAGTATGTTCCCGGCAGGTCAACCAGCGTGACCTGGTGGTCCGTGGTGCTAAACGCCCCTTCTTTGCGCTCAACGGTCACCCCGGCCCAGTTGCCTACGCGCTGGCGGGCGCCGGTGAGCTGGTTGAATAACGTTGTTTTACCGGAATTAGGATTTCCAATTAAACCAATGGTTAATTTTTTCATATTTCAGACTCTGAGTGCCGGGCTGGCGTTATTGTGCAACCGCTTCCAGTTCGATTAATTCGAGATCTTTTTTACGTAATACCAGGCTCACGCGCCGGGTTTCGATATGAACGGGATCGCCAAGCGGTGCGACGCGAACCACACTAAAAGAAGAGCCCGGCAGCATTCCAAGAGACAGCAGTTTCTGACGATAAGCCGGGCTAATATCGCGAGAGAAACCAGTGATTTTCCACGCACTATGAGGAGTGAATTGCATAGGGCCTACTTGTCATCGCTAAGTCAATGAGAACGGATTGCATGCGATAGCTACACCGCGCCGGGGAGCATCGCCAACGGAGAAAATATATACTGACTATAAATGATGATAATGATAATGGTTTTTATCATCAATACATAAGCGGTGTAATAATCAACTTAGCCCGGCAAATTTGCCGGTTTTTTGATATGACGCAAGGTCTGTGGTGTGGCGAAAAATAAGGCCAAAGTGAGCCGCTGTCGTTAATGTTTAATTAAGGTTTCATTGGTTAACAAAATGAAATCTTTATGCGGAGAATATTTACTCATTTTATTGACCGTAATTAACGGTAATTAACCGGTTACGAGAATATATAAACACTCAGAGATTACTGGCAGAGGGAAAGGGAATGGCGAGCGTTGCAGGAAAGAAAACGGCCTCTCATAACGAGGGGCCGGGAAGGTATTAACGTTTTTTGCCCATTGCCGCAGCCAGCGCGTCCATCATGGCGCTGTTACCGGCTGACGCCGTTTCGCGGCCGCGAGGTTTTGCTGCTTTCGCTGCCGGGCGGTTGCCCTGCGGGCGTTCGCTGCCGCCGCCGCGTCGGGCGTTACTCTCACCTGGCTGCTCGTCCAGGCGCATGGTTAAGGCGATACGCTTGCGCTGCAGATCGACCTCCATCACTTTCACCTGCACGATATCGCCGGCTTTGACCACAGTATGCGGGTCCTCGACGAATTTATTCGACAGCGATGAGATATGCACGAGGCCATCCTGGTGAACGCCGATATCGACAAAGGCGCCAAAGTTGGTGACGTTGGTGACCGCCCCTTCAAGCACCATGCCGGGCAGCAGGTCGTTCATGGTCTCGACGCCGTCGGCAAACTTCGCGGTTTTGAACTCTGGACGCGGGTCACGCCCCGGTTTTTCCAGCTCTTTGATGATGTCGGATACCGTTGGCACACCAAACTTGTCATCGGTGAAATCGACGGCTTTCAGGTTGCGCAGTTCGCTGCTGTTGCCCATCAGGTCGTTTAGCGCCTGCTGGGTGGCGGCCAGAATGCGCTCCACGATCGGGTAGGCTTCCGGGTGCACGGTAGAGGCATCCAGCGGGTTATCGCCGTGGTTGATGCGCAGGAAGCCGGCACACTGTTCAAAGGCTTTTGGCCCGAGGCGGCTCACTTTCAGCAGTTGCTGGCGGTTCTGGAACTGACCGTTTTCATCACGCCAGGCGACGATATTCTGCGCCATCATTCGGGTCAGACCGGCCACGCGGGTGAGCAGCGGTACGGAGGCGGTGTTCAGATCTACGCCGACGGCGTTTACGCAGTCCTCGACGACCGCATCCAGCTTACGCGCCAGCTGCGACTGGCTGACGTCGTGCTGATACTGGCCCACGCCAATGGATTTCGGGTCGATTTTAACCAGCTCGGCCAGCGGGTCCTGCAGGCGACGTGCGATAGATACCGCACCACGAATGGAGACGTCGAGGTCCGGGAACTCCAGCGCCGCGAGTTCGGAGGCGGAGTAGACGGAGGCGCCCGCTTCGCTAACGATCACCTTCTGCGCGGTAACTTTCGGGAACTGCTGCTGCACGTCGAGGAAGAAACGCTCGGTTTCGCGGGAAGCGGTGCCGTTACCGATCGCCACCAGTTCGACGTTGTGTTTTTCACACAGCGCAGCCACGGCAACCGCCGCTTTGGCGGCCTGCCCGGTGTGCGGGTAGATGGTATCGGTGGCTACCAGTTTACCGGTGCCATCGACAACCGCGACCTTCACCCCGGTACGCAGACCCGGATCGAGGCCCATGGTGGCGCGCAGGCCAGCAGGCGCCGCCATCAGCAGATCGTGCAGGTTGCGGGCGAAGACGTTGATTGCTTCGTCTTCCGCGCGTTCACGGACGGTGCCCATCAGTTCGGTTTCGAGGTGCATCAGCACCTTAATGCGCCACGTCCAGCTCACCACGCCTTTACGCCAGCTGTCTGCCGGGGCGTTGTTCAGGCGCAGGCCAAGGTGATTGATAATAATGAGCTCGCACTGGCTCTCTTTCGGCGGCTCGTCGAACTGCGGGTCGGCATTGAGGGCCAGCTGCAGTATGCCTTCGTTGCGCCCACGGAACATCGCCAGCGCACGGTGTGAAGGGACGGTAGCGATCGGCTCGTGATGGTCGAAGTAGTCGCGGAACTTGGCGCCTTCTTCTTCTTTACCCGTCACGACGGTGGCGACCAGGTGGCCATTCTTCCACAGATAGTCGCGTACTTTTGCCAGCAGCTGGGCGTCTTCGGCGAAACGCTCCATCAGAATGTAGCGTGCGCCATCCAGGGCGGCTTTGGTATCGGCGACACCTTTGTCGGCGTCGATAAATCTGGCGGCTTCCGTCTCCGGATCGTGGGACGGTTCGTTCCACAGCAGGTCTGCCAGCGGCTCCAGTCCGGCCTCAATCGCAATCTGCCCGCGGGTGCGGCGTTTGGGTTTGTACGGCAGGTAGAGGTCTTCGAGCTCGGTTTTGCTCAGGGTGGTGGTGATGGCTTTTTCCAGCGCCTCGGTCAGCTTGCCCTGTTCGCCGATCGATTTGAGAATCGACTGACGGCGGTCTTCCAGTTCACGCAAATAACCGAGACGGGTTTCCAGATTACGCAGCTGCGTGTCATCCAGACCGCCGGTGACTTCTTTACGATAGCGTGCAATAAACGGCACGGTATTCCCTTCATCAAGCAGGCGAACGGCAGCTTCTACCTGTTCAGACCTGGCCTGAAGTTCACCCGCAATAATGCGGCAGAGCGAATCATTCATCATGTCTATTTCATCTTGTGGATCGAAAATCAGGGGATAGTTATACGGGCTGGCACGGTAAAATGCCAGTCGCCGCACGAGGCTCTCAGAATGTTCCGGACGCGCTATTTAACATATTCAATCTCGTTCACGTACCAGCTGGCTTCGCCTGCCGGGGTATTGACCACCGCCAGGTCGCCGACCTCTTTTTTCAACAGCGCACGAGCCATCGGCGAGTCGATGGAGATGTAGTCTTTGCGCCCGAAGATTTCATCGTAGCCCACGATGCGAAAACGCTTGGTATCGCCGTCGTCGTTCTCGATTTCCACCCACGCGCCGAAGAACACTTTGCCTTCCTGCTGCGGGGAGTAATCGACAATCTTCAGATGCTCCAGGCATTTGGTGAGATAGCGTACCCGGCGGTCGATTTCGCGCAGACGCTTCTTGTTGTACTGGTAATCCGCATTCTCGCTTCGGTCACCGAGGCTGGCAGCCCAGGTGACTTTCTTCGTCACTTCCGGACGCTCTTCACGCCACAAGTAGTCCATTTCTTTTTTAAGTTTTTCATACCCTTCACGGGTGATCAGCGGCGTTTTCATTCATCGATCTACCTTCAGGTTACCGGTATTGCACGTGGGGATGTGCGGTTGCGCACAATTCGTAGTGCGTAATAATACCGACAGGATAAATAATGTGTCTTATGATTAAATGTATGCTTAAGCTGCTGTTAAATATGCTTTGTAACAATTTAGCCTGGAATATATACCAGATTTAGCTGGTGGGCGAGCCGGGCTTTTTTGAGAATACGCACTGACAAATGCAGTGAACCTTTGGGAGTATAAACAATGCAAGAGAATTATAAGATTCTTGTTGTCGATGATGACATGCGTCTGCGTGCGCTGCTCGAACGTTATCTGACCGAGCAAGGCTTCCAGGTTCGTAGCGTCGCCAACGCTGAACAGATGGATCGTCTGTTAACCCGCGAATCGTTCCACCTGATGGTGCTTGATCTGATGCTGCCGGGCGAAGATGGCTTGTCCATTTGCCGTCGTCTGCGTAGCCAGAGCAACCCGATGCCGATCATCATGGTGACGGCGAAAGGGGAAGAAGTTGACCGTATCGTGGGCCTCGAAATCGGTGCTGACGACTACATTCCGAAACCATTTAACCCGCGTGAACTGCTGGCCCGTATCCGTGCCGTGCTCCGTCGTCAGGCGAATGAGCTGCCGGGCGCGCCGTCGCAGGAAGAAGCGGTAATCGCTTTCGGCAAGTTCAAGCTGAACCTCGGCACCCGTGAGATGTTCCGTGAAGATGAGCCAATGCCGCTCACCAGCGGCGAGTTCGCGGTACTGAAAGCGCTGGTCAGCCATCCGCGCGAACCGCTCTCCCGTGACAAGCTGATGAACCTGGCCCGTGGTCGCGAATACTCGGCGATGGAGCGTTCCATCGACGTGCAAATCTCCCGCCTGCGTCGCATGGTGGAAGAAGACCCGGCCCACCCGCGTTATATCCAGACCGTGTGGGGGCTTGGCTACGTATTTGTGCCGGACGGCGCTAAGGCATGAAACGCCTGCGCTTCTCGCCGCGAAGCTCGTTTGCCCGCACCCTGTTGCTGATCGTCACTCTGCTGTTTGTCAGCCTGGTGACGACCTATCTGGTGGTGCTGAACTTTGCGATCCTGCCGAGCCTCCAGCAGTTTAATAAGGTACTGGCATACGAAGTGCGTATGCTGATGACCGATAAGCTGCAGCTGGAGGACGGTACCCAACTGGTGGTGCCGCCGGCGTTTCGGCGCGAGATTTACCGCGAGCTGGGGATTTCGCTGTACTCCAACGAAGCGGCGGAAGATGCAGGTCTGCGTTGGGCGCAGCATTATGAGTTCTTAAGTCAGCAGATGGCGCACCAGCTAGGTGGGCCAACCGAAGTGCGGGTTGAGGTGAATAAAAGCTCTCCCGTGGTGTGGTTGAAAACCTGGCTGTCACCCAATATCTGGGTGCGCGTACCGCTGACGGAAATCCATCAGGGCGACTTCTCGCCGCTGTTCCGCTATACCCTGGCGATTATGCTGCTGGCGATTGGCGGGGCCTGGCTGTTTATCCGTATTCAGAACCGACCCCTGGTTGACCTGGAGCATGCAGCGTTGCAGGTTGGACGCGGCATTATTCCGCCACCGCTGCGGGAGTACGGTGCCTCTGAAGTGCGATCGGTGACCCGGGCCTTTAACCATATGGCCGCCGGCGTCAAACAGCTGGCGGACGACCGTACTCTGCTAATGGCCGGCGTCAGTCACGATCTGCGTACGCCATTGACGCGTATTCGTCTGGCGACGGAGATGATGGGCGAAGAGGACGGCTACCTCGCCGAATCGATCAACAAAGATATCGAAGAGTGTAACGCCATCATCGAGCAGTTCATCGACTACCTGCGTACCGGTCAGGAGATGCCGATGGAGCTGGCGGACCTGAACTCGGTGCTGGGTGAGGTTATCGCGGCAGAGAGCGGCTACGAGCGGGAAATCGCGACTAACCTGCAGCCAGGCGAAATCCCCCTGCGGATCCATCCGCTGTCGATCAAGCGTGCGCTGGCCAATATGGTGGTTAACGCCGCGCGTTATGGCAACGGTTGGATTAAGGTGAGCAGCGGTAGCGAAGCCAACAGCGCGTGGTTCCAGGTTGAGGATGATGGTCCGGGGATCAAACCGGAGCAGCGCGAGCATCTGTTCCAGCCGTTTGTTCGCGGCGACAGCGCCCGAAGCACCAGCGGAACCGGACTGGGGCTGGCGATTGTGCAGCGTATTATCGATAACCATAACGGTCGCCTGGAGATTGGCTCCAGTGAACGCGGTGGCTTGTTGATTCGTGCGTGGCTGCCGGTGCCGTTCCAGCGCGTACAGGCGCCTACGAAGCCAGGGAAAGAGAGTTAATCTACCCAGGCTGTGAGTAGTGATAAACGTAAAAAGCCGGGCGAACGCCCGGCTTTTTCTTTATTTGCTGCCTGTCACCGAGATAGCGTGCCGCGATAGCAGCACGCTAGCGACTGAGGGTTAGCGTTTCGGGCCTGCGGCCACCAGCGCTGCGCCTGCCGGCGTATCGGTGTACTTCTCAAAGTTCTCAACGAACAGCTTCGCCAGCTGCTCGGCTTTCTCCTGCCACTGCTCCGGCGACGCGTAGGTATTACGCGGGTCGAGAATATGCGTATCCACACCCGGCAGCGAGGTCGGGATCTGCAGATCAAACATCGGCAGGGTGAAGGTTTCTGCATCGTCCAGCGAACCGTCGAGAATAGCGTCGATAATGGCGCGGGTATCTCTAATCGAGATACGTTTGCCGGTGCCGTTCCAGCCGGTGTTGACCAGGTAGGCCTGGGCGCCGGATGCCTGCATGCGTTTTACCAGCACTTCCGCATACTGCGTCGGGTGCAGCGACAGGAACGCCGCGCCGAAACAGGCTGAGAAGGTCGGCGTTGGTTCGGTCACACCACGCTCGGTACCCGCCAGCTTGGCGGTAAAGCCGGAGAGGAAGTGGTACTGGGTCTGGTCAGCGGTCAGGCGCGATACCGGCGGCAGTACGCCGAAGGCATCCGCGGTCAGGAAGATGACTTTGGTGGCATGGCCAGCTTTAGAGACCGGCTTAACAATGTTTTCGATATGATCGATCGGGTAGGAGACACGGGTGTTCTCGGTTTTCGAACCATCATCGAAATCAATGGTACCGTCAGCGCGCACGACGACGTTTTCCAGCAGCGCATCGCGGCGGATAGCGTGATAGATATCCGGCTCGGCGGCTTCCGACAGTTTAATGGTCTTGGCGTAGCACCCGCCTTCGAAGTTGAAGACGCCGTCGTCATCCCAGCCGTGCTCGTCATCGCCAATCAGGCGGCGTTTCGGGTCGGTGGACAGGGTGGTTTTGCCGGTGCCGGAAAGCCCGAAGAAGACCGCAACATCTCCTTTTTCGCCGACGTTGGCGGAGCAGTGCATCGATGCGATACCCTGCAGCGGCAGCAGGTAGTTCATGATAGAGAACATCCCTTTCTTCATCTCGCCGCCGTACCAGGTCCCGCCGATCAGCTGAATGCGCTCGGTCAGGTTGAAGGCGACGAAGTTCTCAGAGTTCAGACCCTGTTCTTGCCACTGCGGGTTGGTGCATTTGGCGCCATTCATCACGATAAAGTCTGGCGTAAACTGTGCCAGTTCTTCTTCGCTTGGGCGGATAAACATGTTTTTGACAAAGTGTGCCTGCCAGGCCACTTCGGTAATGAAACGCACGCTCAGGCGGGTGTCGGCGTTGGCGCCACAGAACGCATCAACGATGAAAAGGCGTTTACCCGAAAGCTGATCGGTGACCAGACCTTTCAGATGCTGCCAGGTTTCCTGAGACAGCGGTTTGTTGTCGTTCTTACCGTTGCCTTTATCTGACCACCAGACGGTATCGCGGGTTGTGTCATCGCGAACGATATATTTATCTTTCGGCGAACGACCGGTGAAAATACCGGTATCGACAGCGATCGCACCGAGACTGGTGAGGGTACCACGCTCATACCCTTCCAGATTGGGATCGAGTTCCTCTTGATACAATGTTTCGTAGCTTGGATTGTGGACGATATCCTGGACGTCGTTGATACCATAAGCCTTGAGATCCTGCGGGGTTAAACCATGATTAACGCGCATGTCACTGCTCCTTAGCCATTAAGATATACTGCTTCAAATTGTAGGGGTTCTTTAGGGGTATAGACCGCGACCAGGCTCATAGATTTACGTATCTCGACAAACGCCTTACTTACGAAAAACACGGTGACTCCTGTCACGAAGCGTGCGTGATTATCTCAGGAAAATGGCGATGGGTGGTGATAGATGTTTCTTATTGGTTAAAAAGTAATTAAAGAAACTGCTGAAATGTGAATGTAATCGCTTTCTTGAAAGAAAGTTACGTAACTCTTTCAGTGAAAATCGATTCATCTCGCGAAGGAAAATTTCACGCCAGCGGCGGCGGCGGCAGAAAACCGACACCGGGCCCGCTGGCGGGGGAAGAAAATCAGTGAACCTGTGGGTCGGCCGGAGAGGCGTTATTGCGGATCTCGGCGATATCCATCGCATTGAAGAGGTAATGACTGCCGCAGTAATCGCAGTGCATATCAATTTCGCCTTCGTCAGCCAGAATGCTGTCGATCTCTTCATCCGGCAGCGTTTTCAGCGCACCGGCGCAGCGCTCGCGAGAACAAGTGCATTTAAATTCCACGTTCTGCGGATCGTAAACGGTCACTTCTTCTTCGTGATACAGGCGCCACAGTACGTCGGTCGCAGACAGGGTGAACAGCTCTTCGGCTTTGATGGTTTCCGTCAGCGTCGCCAGATGCTCGAAGTCTGCCGCCTGTGCATCCTGTGCCGGCATCACCTGCAGCAACATGCCACCCGCCATCGGTTTACCTTCAAGTTCACCGGTACGGATGACCAGACGGGTCGGCAGCTGCTCAGAGCGCTGGAAATAATCTTCCAGACAGGCCGCGAGGGTGTCGCCTTCCAGACCGACGACGCCCTGATAGCGCTCGCCTTCATCCGGAGAGATAGTAATGACGAGATAACCATTGCCGACCAGCGTTTTCAGATCCGCATCTTCCGGAATATCGCCCTGAACGCGCGCGACGCCGCGCAGCTGCTGCTGGTTGGTGCCGTTAATCACCGCCAGAGACAGCGGCCCGTCGCCCTGCAACTGCACGGTAATATCACCGGCAAATTTAAGCGTTGCGGTCAGCAGGCTGGTGGCAACCAGCAGCTCGGCCAGCACGGTTTTAACCGGCTGCGGATAGCTGTGATTCTCCAGAATCTGCGCCAGGGTTTCTGATACGGTCACCAGTTCACCGCGCACGGCAACGTTTTCAAACAGGTAACGATGTAATTGATCGTGTTGAGTCATAATTATCTCTCTTGCTGGTCACAGTGGCTTCTACGGATATAGAAGGTTATTCACTGTCACCGTGTTTAAATCTCATCAGGTCGCGGCGTTCTTTCTTGTCCGGACGTCTGTCGGGATGGGGCATGGTCAGCGCATTCATTTTGCGTGCCAGCGCCGTTTTCTCGCGCTTTTCGATGCTCTCCGCTGTCTCTTCATACAACGAGACGGCTTCGCTGGCGGGCCGGCGTTGTTCCATGATCGCTTTGACGAGTAGCGTGCGGTCGTCATTGCCCTGGCGTAGGGTCAGGATTGCGCCTGGCTCGACGATTTTCCCAGGCTTACTGCGCTGCCCGTTGTAGTGCACCTTACCGCCTTCAATCATCTCGCGCGCCAGCGCACGGGTTTTATAGATGCGGGCCGCCCACAGCCATTTGTCCAGCCTGACGGCATCGACGGGTTTTTCTTTCATGGCCTCTCCTGTTGGGTCAGGGAAGGGATCAGCCGCCGGTAATCGTTCAACCCTGGGTGGCGAGCATAGCTTTTTTCCGCCAGCCCGGAATCCGGATTGGTGATGCCAAGGCAGTAGCGAATACCGAACTGCGCGGCAGCATCCAGAATGGCCTCGTTATCATCGACAAAGAGCGTTTTACGCGCATCAAAGCCGGTTTCTTCCTCGACCGCACGCCATAAGCGCTGATCCTCTTTCGGATAACCAAATGTGTGGGTGGAAAGCAATAAATCAAGGTGTGCATCGAGGCCGGTATGCTTAAGTTTAACGGCCAGGTTGTGCGGATGGGCGTTGGTCAACAGGATCCGCTGCTTGCCGCTGGCCTTGAGCGCATCAAGGAATGGCACGGTATCTTCACGCAGTGAAGCGCGTGGCCCCTGCTCGCTGGTCATCGCACGAATATCCAAATTCAGACGCTCGCTCCAGTAATCAAGACAGTACCAGTTTAGCGTATGCTGAACCGCATGATACTCCTGGTGCATCGCCTCTTTGGCTTCTGTCAGGCTGAGCCCGCGGGCGGCCCCCCAGGTTTCCGGGACCAGCTTTTGCCAGAAATAGTTGTCAAAGGCGAGGTCGAGCAGCGTGCCATCCATATCCAGCAGAACGGTATCGACCTCCTGCCAGGCAATATCTACGTGCATGGTGAGTCTCCAGCGAGGGGGGAAATGCGCGACAGGGTATCACACCCATCGCGCCGGGAATTACTCTTGATGATCCGTCGAGGGGATGAGGACCGGATTCAGGCAGCTTTCATAGTATTTCTGAATATCTTCCATCCGCTGGCGATGGCGCTGGTAGCGACGAATCGTCAGGACGCCGTGCCACGACATGCAGCCTAACATCGTCAGCAGCAGCAGGGTGGTGCCAAGATAGCGCCACAGACCGGAGCGGTCAGGAATGCGATGCAGATTGATGTGCTGTGTCCCGTTGGCATCGGTGAACAGATTGGTGACGATCCCTTCGGCGTGGAATGGCGTACGCATCAGCATGCCAGCCAACCGTTGCAGTTCACCCCACTGTTCATGGGCCGGATAGTCATACAGGCTGGTGGTGGGCCACGGCTGATTGACCAGCTCGCTGCCTTCATCGCTGGCGATCACGAAGCCGCCAGGGGCCGGGCTGTTCAGCGCCTGTGCCGCACGCGATGTCTCGCGAACGATAAACGGCGCGGTTGAGGTGGTGACGAGGTTCTCCAGTGATTCGGCGCTGACCGGGCGAAGCAGCACGTTGACGCCATCCAGCTTGCCTGAACTGGCGCGCTTGGTCAGGGCTTCCCAGTTACGGGTATTGCCAAGGTTAACCAGCGCATTTTTCAACCGGGTACAGTCATCTTTGGCCGAACACAGGCTATTGGTTTTAATCACGATATCGCCAAAGTCGTCCAGCAATACCATGCCTGATTTCTGAATTGCCGAGCGCAGCGCCGGGCTGACGCGTGAATCATCGTCCGGGTCAGGATGCAGCTGGCGCTGAACGGACTGCATCAGCGCGGTGGCTTTACTGACAATGTCGGACTCCGGCAGCGGCAGCGGCGGGGCTTCATTCCAGATGATCTGTGAACAATCGAAGGGCATAAACGGCGAATTCTCTTTGGCCGTCCAGCTGTCGGGAGAGTGGATATTACACATCCCAATGCCTTTCAACCTGAGCGTATCGCCGATGCGAACCTGCGACTTTTCCATTTGCGCGACGGTGGTAGCTTCAATTGTCTGCGCGCCCTTCAGCCAAGAGAGGGTGAATTTAAACGGCATATTCAGCGGCACGCTGGCCCACAGCATCACCACCACCAGCAGCGCGCCGCTGGCGATAATCGCGCTGCGCAGCCAATACTGCAGAGGGAAGTGTTTCACCTCATCGTGCAATGACAGGAAGCGACCCTGGCGAACGACATGGCGACTCAGATAGATATCGATATCCGTTTGCTGGCCGAGATCCTGGGCAATCCAGGGCTGCCAGTGGCGTGGGTAAATCAGATCGATAATTCCCAGGGAGATGTTGTTGATCTGCTCCTGGTCATTTTCGCCAAACAGGCCCCAGCGTTTTGGCATTCCGCGCAGGCAGTGGATCTCCCGGAGCGAGGTCTTACGCGGCGGGGCATAGATCCCCCACAGGCCTGCTGCCAGCAGCAGCAAGCCGCCAGCCAGCAACCACGGCGTAAACACGTAGGGGCTGATCAGGCTGAAGTAAAACAGCAGGAACGAGGCGACGATGAGGACGGCTTCACGAAGGCCGTCAGGACGAATCAGGGCGTGTTCTTCCTGGCTTTCCTGGCGAATGTTCAGCAGCTCAATCTGCTCGCTCTCTTCCCCGCGTATTGAGGCCTGGGTGGCCGATACCCGCTCAAGCGCGAAGTTGCGATGCTCCTGCGGATAATCGCTGAGCGCATGACCATTGAGTGCAATGACCAGCGGCAGGCTCTCGGTAGGGATCAGCTCAATGTTATTTTCGTCATTGATATATTGTTCCCAGAACGGTGGCAGATGAACTTCTACCGAGTCGAGGAAATAGCGCCATTTGTTCGATTCGTCAGTGGTAATGCCGTAGCGCGTAATCGCGCGGGTGACGGTAAAGACGGTATCGCTCTGAGGCGTTAATGAGAGATCGGCCGGCGCCACGCTGGCTCCGGATGCCGGCGTCTGCTGTGAGCGATTGACGCCCTCGAGGTATTTTTCTACCGCCCGCTGTTCATCCGTCGTGATCTTGCGCGTCGCGGCGTCACTAAAGGCATGCAGCAGGGGGAGGCGGCGACGTCTGGCATGCACGCGATACCACCACCCGATGAGCAATGCGCAGATTAGCAGAGCTGTGACAGAAATCAGAAAGGTGCCCATGCCCATCCCATCATAGTTATTCTTTTCTTACAGGTTCGTCGATTGCATAACACGTTGCGCAAACCTGCAGTTTGCTCGTGGCAGATGTCGTGTAAATACGGGAAAAATTAGTATGCGATACAGCTGCCTGGTAGCTTATCAAAAACGCAAAAAATCAGGAATCAGTAAATTCTCAAAGACATTTCAAACTATTGACTTTTTTATCTTAATCAGCGTTCGCCTACCGCTATTTAGGTTGCAATTATGTAAATTAGTGGCGAATTGAATTGCCGAAACCGTGGCGCGTATCGCACAATGCCTTCTGGAATCACAGCATAGATCGATAACAATGAGCAAATCATTACAAAAACCCACCATTCTTAATGTTGAAACAGTAGCGCGTTCGCGTCTTTTTAACGTTGAAAGTGTGGATCTGGAGTTCAGCAACGGTGTGCGTCGCGTGTATGAACGCATGCGTCCTTCTACGCGTGAAGCCGTGATGATTGTCCCGATTGTTGATGACCACCTCATCCTGATTCGTGAATATGCCGTTGGCACCGAATCCTATGAACTGGGGTTCTCCAAAGGGTTGATTGATCCGGGTGAAACCGTGCTGGAGGCGGCGAACCGCGAACTGAAAGAAGAAGTCGGTTTCGGTGCCAACCAGCTGACGTTCCTGAAAAAACTGAGCATGGCGCCGTCGTATTTCTCCAGCAAGATGAATATTCTGGTGGCGGAAGACCTGTATCCGGAATCGCTGCCGGGCGATGAGCCGGAGCCGTTACCGCAGGTGCGCTGGCCGATATCGCAGCTGATGACGCTGCTGGATGAAGAAGACTTTAATGAAGCGCGCAACGTCAGTGCGTTGTTCCTGGTCCGTGAATGGCTGCTGGCTCAGGGGCGGTTGTAGTTCGCGAAAGTCAGGTGCCGATCCGAGCACAGAGATAAAGAAAAAGCGCCCGCAGGCGCTTTTTTTGTCAGAACAATTCGTGAGTTTCGCCACCGCCATCGGTGATGGTGGTCCCCACTTCATGCACCGCCTGATGAGTAGGCTGCGTGCCTTCGATGAAGTATTCGGCGCGGCTGTTACCCCCGCTCGCGAGCTGCCCGGTGCTCCGGTCGATATTCACCGTCACCACGCCAGGTGGCGGAGTTAGCGGCTCTTCCGGTACGCCTTCCAGCACCCGTTTCATAAAGTCATCCCAGGCCGGCTGGGCGCTTTTTGCCCCCCCTTCATAGCCGGAGATCTGATCTTTAATCGCCCCGGAAGCGGTGGTCCGCCCCAGGTCGCGGCGGTGATCGTCGAAACCAATCCATACCGACGTGACGACGCCAGGACCGTAGCCCGAGAACCAGGCGTCTTTAGAGCTGTTGGTGGTCCCGGTTTTACCGCCGATATCTTTGCGTTGCAGGTCGCGACCGGCACGCCAGCCGGTACCCATCCAGCCTGGTTCGCCGAAAATGTTGGTGTTCAGCGCGCTTTTAATCAGGAATGCCAGCGGGGTGTTAATCACGTGCGGCGCGTATTCCTGCGTGCCGGTTTGCGCGACCAGAGACTGGTTAGCCTGTTCAAGCTGTGGCTGCGGCGGTACCGGAATATTCTGTGCGGTGTCAGAGGTGGCGACATCTTCGACATCCTTGTTTTCCAGCACGTTGGATTTCGGTGTGTCACCGTAAATCACCGGCACATCGCACTGTGGGCAGGCAATCTTCGGTCGTTCTTCGAAGATCACACCGGCCTGGTCGTTCTCGATTTTGCTGATAAAGAAAGGCGTCACCAGGAAACCGCCGTTCGCCATCACCGAGTAACCGCGGGCCACCTGCAGCGGCGTAAAGGAAGCGGAACCCAGCGCCAGCGATTCGGTACGTACGATATTCTGTGCCGGGAAGCCGAAGCGCTGCAGATATTCCGCGGCATAATCGACGCCCATAGCGCGCATGGCGCGTACCATCACCACGTTTTTCGACTGTCCCAGCCCCTGACGCAGGCGGATCGGGCCGGCGTACTGCGGCGGGGAGTTCTTCGGCTGCCAGTCGGAACCGGCGCCGGCGTCCCAGCGGGAAATCGGTACGTCGTTGAGCATACTTGCCAGGGTCAGGCCCTTATCCATCGCCGCGGTATAGAGGAACGGCTTGATGTTTGAGCCGACCTGACGCAGCGCCTGGGTCGCGCGGTTAAATTTGCTCTGATTGAAATCGAAACCGCCAACCAGCGCGATAATGGCGCCATTTTGCGGGTTGATGGATACCAGCGCCGAGTTGACGTCCGGAACCTGTGAGAGCGCCCAGTTAGCACCCACCTGGCGCACCCACACCTGCTGCCCGGCCTGCAGTACGTCGGTCACTTTACGTGGCGTAGCGCCCTGTTGGGTATCGGAGATAAAGCGACGCGCCCAGCGGACGGCATCAATATTCAGCGTGACGGCGGTACCGTTGTTTAATAGTGCAACGGCTTCCTGCGGGTTCGCCGCGGTGATCACCGCAGGCGTCAGCGGCCCGTATCCCGGCAGTCGTTTGAGCTCCGCCAGAATTTTAGCGTTATCCCACGGGGTTTCACCCACTTTCCACAGCACATTTGCCGGGCCGCGGTAGCCGTGGCGCATATCGTAATCCAGCACATTATTGCGGACTGCCTGCTGGGCCGATTGCTGATTTTTACGGGTAATGGTGGTGTAAACGCGGTAGCCATCTTCATAGGCCTGCTCGCCGTAGCGGCGGACCATTTCCTGGCGGACCATTTCACTCAGATAAGGCGCGGAGAAGGCAATTTCCGGTGCGTGGTAGCGAGCGTCGATGCTTTCGCTACGTGCGCTGTCGTACTGCGTCTGGGTGATATAGCCTTCACTCAGCATACGCGCCAGAACCACGTTGCGACGTGCGGTAGCGCGATCCATCGAATAGAGCGGGTTAAAGGTCGACGGTGCTTTAGGCAGGCCGGCAATTACCGCCATTTCACTCAGCGTCAGCTGATCGACGTTTTTACCAAAGTAGACCTGCGCCGCGGCGCCAACGCCGTAGGCACGGTAGCCGAGATAGATTTTATTCAGGTACAGCTCAAGGATTTCATCTTTATTCAGCAACTGCTCGATGCGGATCGCCAGGAAGGCTTCTTTGATCTTACGCATCAGGGTCTTCTCCGGACTGAGGAAGAAGTTACGCGCAAGCTGCTGAGTGATGGTACTGGCACCTTGCGAAGCATGACCGGAGAACATGGCCACGCTGACGGCACGGAAGATACCGACGGGGTCAATGCCATGGTGCTCATAGAAACGGCTGTCTTCGGTGGCAACAATCGCTTTGATCAGTTCAGGCGGCATTTGCTGCAACGTGACAGGAATACGACGTTTTTCGCCATATTGCGCGATCAGCTCGCCATCCGCGCTATAGACCTGCATCGGGATCTGCAAACGCACATCCTTCAAGGTCGCGACATCGGGGAGTTGCGGCTCAATATATTTATAAAGGCCAAAAATCGAGCCTGCTCCCAGCAGTACGCAACAGACTGCAAGGATCAATAGATACTTTACGAACTTCACCGGAGATTTCCCATTTAGTTTGATTTGGGCAGTTTATAAACAAACGCGCGGTAGTATAAAGGCAAGCCTGGTGCATTGATAGAGTCGAGCCGTAATGGCGGACAAGGAGATCGTAAGCATGGCTTTCAGCAACTGGCGAATAGGGATGCATATCCAGCAGGACGAAATCGTGCTTGTGGCGCTGCGTTACGCGCGCTCACGTTGGGCGTTATGTCGCTGGTGGCGTATCCCGCTGACACCCGGCACCGTTCGTCATGGAATGGTGGTTGACGTTGTCGGGCTGGCACAGCAGCTACGGCACTGGCGGCGAGAGTTGCCGCTGCAACACCAGGTCAGCATTGCCTTTCCGGCCAGCCGAACCCTGCAAAAGCGGCTGCCGCGAACACAGCTGTCCCTCAGCGAAAGTGAACGCGCGCAATGGATAACCAGCGTTATGGCACAGCAACTGGAAATGCCCGTCGCCTCACTCTGCATCGATTATTCGGCCGCACCGGCACTGACTGAATGGCGGGTGACGGCGGCGCAACGCCTGGAGATCGACCTGCTGCGCCAGCTCGCGGTGCGTCTGAAGCTAAGAGTGGCAGAGATTGTGCCGGATGCCAGTGCTCTCAGCGCCTATTTCCCCTGGCTGCCTTCAGGATCGCACGGTCTGGGGTGGCGTCATGGCCAGAACTGGTTGTGGGCCACGCAAGAGGGTTGGGGCTGCTCGTCCTGCACTGAAACCGCTTCATTTACCCAGCTTGCCCGGCAGATCAACGCCGAGTCACTCCAGCATTGCGCTGCTGGTTCCGGCGATGAACCCTGCTTTGACCCCTGGAGCGTCATTTACCGCCTGCAACCCCCGTTGCCAGAGGGCGGCGATGGCTTTGCCGTGGCGATCGGGCTGGCGTTAGGCGGGCGTTAACCATGGCTGCCCTGGTCAATTTTCTACCCTGGCGTGACGTGCGCCGCCGTCAGCGAGTGCGCATCGGGATGCTGTATGCCATCGGGCTGGTACTGACGCTGCTGACGCTCGCCGTGGCTCAGCGGGCAGCACGCGACGCCGGCGAGGCACCTGTCGCGGTACGCATGGCGGCGGACAACCAGCTCCTTGCTGCCCTCAGCCAGCGCGAAAGCCTGCTGCTGGAGCGGCAACAGCAGTGGGAACAACGGCGCCAGCGGCAGCACAGACGAGCGTTGACCGAGGCCTGGCATCAGCGTCTACAGACCATTGCCACGCGGCTTCCATCACAGGTCTGGTTAACCCGGCTGGAGTATCAGCGTGATGCCCTGACGTTGAGCGGGCAGGCCTTGAACCTGAACGCCGTAGCGGGGCTGGAGCAGGCTCTCAGTGCGGTTTCCGGGTTCCGGCCCGCGAGGGCTGGTGAAACGCGTCGCGGTGAGCAGGGGTACTGGCAGTTTAGTTTTTCGCTTGCCGGAGAGCACGCCGATGCGAGCCATCATTGAGCGCTGGAGCGGGCTGCTTTATACCGGGCGCGGCGGCCAGCTGGCGCTGCCGATCGTGCTGGTATTGCTGGTGGCGGGGTATTTCTGGTTCTCGTTACCACCTGCGCCAGTTGAAGGCCATGAGCCTCCCGGCATACGCCAGCAGTGGCTGCGGCTGATGCCGCTACAGGTCGCTGCGCAGCAGGATAGCGTTGAAGAACCCATCACGCAGCGCTTTTCTCCGATGGATCTGCCCGGTGCTGGCAGCAAACTGCTGGCCTGGCGTCCTGTGGGGCGAGGGGGAGAACTGGTGCTGGATGTCCGCTGGCAGGCGGTACCGCCTCTGTTTTCGTGGCTCGCGCAGTGCAGTATGCGCGTCACGGCGTTTTCACTTCATCCTCTCAAGGGATCGTTGCAGATGACGCTGGCGCTGGAGGCCGAGCATGCGGATTAACGGGTGGTGTCTGCTGTGTCTGCTTCCGTTGCCGGGGCTGGCTGCCGAACGCGATCCGTTTGAGCCAGTGGAAGACCGCTGCCAGACGGCGCAGCTGGCGCAATGGCATTACGGCGGCGCGGTGGGTACTGCGCAGCAGAACGTGGGTTACCTGCAGGACAGCGCAGGGAAATGGCGCCGCGTACGGGTGGATGACGTCTTGCCTTCTGGCTGGCAAGTCACTGCGCTGACGGCGGAACGCATTGAAATCACTACCGGGCCAGGATGCGAACCCCTGCATTGGGCGTGGAAGCGAAAGGAGGTCGGAATAAATGATGCGATGGATAAGCCTGCTGATTCTGCTGCTACCAGCAATGGCGCTTACCGCGAGCGGAGCGGCAAAAAATGAGCCGCCAGTTTCTCTGATGGTTGATGATGTGCCGGTTGCTCAGGTGCTGCAAACCCTGGCAGAAATGCGGCAAAAAAACCTGATTATCGCGCCGGACGTCAGCGGTTCGCTGTCGCTGCATCTTAAAAATATTCCCTGGCAGCAGGCGTTACGGTCGGTTATCGATAGCGCCGGACTGACGCTTAGCCAGCAGGGCACGGTTCTCTATGTGCACACGCTGGCCTGGAAAAACGCCCGGCAGGCACAGCAGGAGGCGGAACGTGAGAAGCGATTACTTAGCTTGCCGTTACAACGGCACAGCATGACTTTGCACTATGCCGACGCGGCGGAGCTGGCGAAGGTCGGGGATAAATTACTCAGCGCTCGTGGCAGCCTGACGGTGGATACACGCACCAATCGCCTGCTGATGCGCGATGATGCCCGCCATCTTGCGATCCTGAAAGCGTGGGCGCAGGAGATGGATCTCCCGGTTGGTCAGGTCGAACTGGCTGCGCATATTGTTTCCATGAGTGAAACCAGCCTGCGTGAACTGGGGGTGAAATGGAGTCTGGCCGAGGCCAGCAATACGCCAGGTTTCGGCAAGCTAACGACCTTGAGCAGTCAGCAGGCGGTAAGTCATGCCGATACACGGGCCGGTTTTAACATCGGTCGCATCAGCGGGCGGTTGCTGGAACTGGAGCTCTCGGCGCTGGAACAAAAGCAGCTGGTGGAAATCATCGCCAGCCCCCGTTTGCTGGCTTCCCACATGCAGCCTGCCAGTATCAAACAGGGGAGCGAGATCCCGTATCAGGTTTCCCGGGGTGAAAACGGCGCGACTTCGGTGGAGTTTAAAGAAGCGGTGTTAGGCATGGAGGTCACGCCAACGGTTCTGCAGCAAAACCGTGTGCGCCTGAAGTTACGGATTAGCGAAAATACGCCGGGCCAGGCCCTGAAACAGGAGAATGGCGAAGTGCTGGCGATCGACAAACAAGAAATTGAAACCCAGGTCGAAGTGAAAAGCGGTGAAACGCTGGCGCTGGGCGGCATATTTTCACAAAAAAAGAAATCAGCCCGCGATGGTATTCCCTTACTTAGCGATATCCCCTTGCTTGGTCAGCTGTTTCGTCACGATGGTAAAGGGAAGGAACGACGTGAACTGGTGGTCTTCATCACCCCACGAATTCTGGCAGTGCATTAAGCCCTTTTATTGCTAAACACGTTTCAGGTGTTTGACGTGAGGACGGATTTAGCATACAAGGGGTACCGATTTGAGAGTCGGGTACGGCATCAATCTTCTTTTTTGTCCGGTGATTTAAACAAGATCACTCAGGATGCATCAAGGCGGCAAGCTGATTTACCCCCAGAAACATAGATAACTATGCACCTGGAGGCGAAAAAGTGCAGCCGACGGCAGGGTAGTTTGAATATTGAAGAGTATATTCAGTTGCCAAACCTGCCTGAGTATTGAGATAATTTTCAGTCTGACTCTCGCTCTATTGCATATGAGGTTTCAGTTCATGTCCTGCTGCGCCGGGTAGTTGCGAAGCGGGTTTACCATTAACGAATAGTCTTAGTAGTACCGAAAAAATGGCAGAGAAACGCAATATCTTTCTGGTTGGGCCTATGGGTGCCGGCAAAAGCACTATTGGGCGCCAGTTAGCCCAACAGCTCAATATGGAATTTTACGATTCTGATCAAGAGATTGAGAAACGCACTGGCGCAGATGTAGGCTGGGTTTTCGATGTCGAAGGTGAAGACGGCTTCCGCGACCGTGAAGAAAAGATCATCAATGAGTTGACGGAAAAGCAGGGAATTGTGCTGGCGACTGGCGGCGGCTCTGTGAAATCCCGTGAAACGCGTAACCGTCTCTCCGCCCGCGGCGTGGTGGTGTACCTGGAAACAACGATCGAAAAACAGCTTGCCCGTACGCAGCGTGATAAAAAGCGTCCTCTCTTACAAGTTGAAGCGCCGCCTCGCGAAGTTCTTGAAGCGTTGGCCGACGAACGCAACCCACTGTATGAAGAGATTGCTGACGTCACTATCCGTACCGACGATCAAAGCGCAAAAGTCGTGGCAAACCAGATTATTCATATGCTGGAAAGCAATTGATTCTGGCTTAATAAAGAGCGTCAGAGTAAAAGCAACTGAGGTGGACGTCGCGTTATGGAGAGGCTTACTGTAACTCTCGGGGAACGTAGTTACCCGATTACCATCGCGGCTGGTTTGTTTAACGATCCAGCTTCCTTCCAGCCACTGAAATCAGGCGATCAGGTAATGCTGGTCACCAATGAGACTCTGGCGCCGCTTTATTTGGATAACGTTCGCTCCGTGATGGAGCTGGCGGGTGTTAAGGTTGACAGTGTCATTCTCCCTGACGGCGAGCAGTACAAAAGCCTGGCAGTGATGGATACCGTCTTTACCGCCCTGCTGCAAAAACCGCATGGCCGTGATACGACGCTGGTGGCGCTCGGTGGTGGTGTAGTCGGTGATTTAACCGGCTTTGCTGCGGCTAGCTATCAGCGCGGCGTGCGCTTTATCCAGGTTCCAACCACTCTGCTGTCGCAGGTGGACTCCTCGGTCGGTGGTAAAACGGCCGTCAATCATCCTCTCGGAAAAAACATGATTGGTGCCTTCTGGCAGCCGGTTTCCGTGGTCGTCGATCTCAACTGTCTCAAGACGTTGCCGGCCCGCGAGCTCTCATCCGGACTGGCCGAAGTCATCAAATATGGCATTATCCTTGACCCTGAATTCTTCAGCTGGCTTGAAGACAATATCGATGCGCTGATGGCCCTTGACGAGAAAGCCATGGCGTATTGCATTCGTCGTTGTTGTGAGCTGAAAGCCGAAGTTGTCGCTGCTGACGAGCGCGAAACCGGGTTACGTGCTTTACTCAATCTTGGACATACTTTTGGTCATGCTATTGAGGCCGAAATGGGCTACGGTAACTGGCTCCACGGCGAAGCCGTCGCTGCCGGTATGGTGATGGCCGCGCATACGTCCGAACGATTAGGGCAGTTCAGCAAACAGGACACTCAGCGTATCATTACGCTGTTGCAGCGTGCGGGCTTGCCGGTACGTGGACCGCAGGAGATGTCTGCGCAAGCGTATCTGCCCCACATGATGCGTGATAAGAAAGTGCTGGCCGGTGAGATGCGGCTGGTACTTCCGCTCGCTATAGGGAAAAGCGAAGTACGCGGCGGAGTGCCGCATGATGTTGTTCTTGGCGCGATTGCTGATACTCAGCTAGCGCAACAATAAGAAGGTCTAGCCGCGCTTGCGCGGCGTTATCATTTCAGGTGACATGCAAAAGTCGTGAGCATAAGCCTTTTAGTGGGGTGTTAAATGGATGAATTAAAACCAGAAGACGATCTGAAAGCCGATCGCAGCGATCGTCGTACTGGTCGTTCCCGTCAATCTTCCGAGCGCGATAGCGATCCGCAGATCAATTTTGATGATGTCGATCTTGATGCGGATGACAGCCGTCCAACACGTGCCAGTAAAGCACGCCGCGAGCGCGATGAAGAAGAGTATGAAGAGGACGTAGAGTCTGAAGAAGACGAAGAGCAGGAAGAGCAGCAGGTAGAGCGCCGTCCGCGTAAGCGTAAGAAAGCGCCCTCAAAGCCAGCGTCTCGCCAGTATATTATGATGGGGGTGGGGATCCTCGTGCTGCTGCTGCTGATTGTTGGCATCGGTTCTGCACTGAAGTCGCCGTCCTCTTCCAGCGAACAAACCGCATCAGGTGAAAAGAGCATCAACCTGTCAGACGATCAGTCTGGTAATGCTCAGCCAGCCTCTCAGGAGCCGTCTGCTTCTCAGGGTCAGACTGCGGGTACCACTCAGCAGCAGGACGTCTCTCTGCCGCCAATCGCCGCTAACCCGACTCAAGGCCAGACGACCACTGAGCCGCAAGGGCAGCAGCGTGTTGAAGTTCAGGGCGATCTGAACAATGCACTGACTCAGCAACCGGGCCAGATTGACAGCGCTGTGGCTAACTCCACACTGCCGACCGAACCTGCCACCGTTGCTCCGGTACGCAATGGCACCGCGCCGCGTCAGGCGACAACCGAACGTCAGACTGCCGCCACCCAGCGTCCGGCAGAGCGTAAGCATACGGTTATTGAGCCGAAGCCCGTTGCGAAAGCGCCGGTTGAAGCGAAGCCAGTACAGCCTAAGCGTGTAGAAAGCACTGCGGCAACCGCCCCGGTGAAAGCGCCTGTTACCCAGCCGAGCAAGCCTGTTGCGACAGCACAGACTAAACCTGCTCCGGCAGCCACGGCGACCGCGCCAGCGGCCACTGCAGCAGCCACAACGGCGGCGACAGCGGCTCCGGCAGCAGCTGCCGGTGGTAAAACAGCGGGTGATGTCAGCTCCATGAAAGCGGCACCGTCTGGCAACTACACTCTGCAACTTAGCTCCTCCTCCAACTACAACAACCTGAATAGCTGGGCGAAGAAAGAGAAGCTGGAAAAATATGTTGTCTATGAGACCACCCGCAACGGTCAACCCTGGTATGTACTGGTCAGCGGCATCTACGCCTCGAAAGACGAAGCGAAGCGTGCTGTAACCACTCTGCCAGCGGACGTGCAGGCGAAAAACCCGTGGGCGAAACCGCTGCATCAGGTACAAGCTGACCTGAAATAAGCGCGGTGTAGTCTTAAGCGCAGGGTGCTGTCGGAGCTTTCTCCACAGCCGGAGAATGTGTAATTAGTTAGGCAGCATGAAAAAGAATCGCGCTTTTCTGAAATGGGCAGGGGGGAAATACCCCCTGCTTGACGATATTAAAAAGCATTTGCCGCAAGGTGATTGTCTGATTGAGCCCTTTGTGGGCGCCGGGTCGGTATTTCTTAATACCGACTTTTCTCGTTATATCCTCGCGGACATCAACAGCGATCTGATCGGTCTCTACAACATCGTCAAATTGCAGACTGATGAGTACGTGGCCGCAGCGCGTGACATGTTTACGCCGGAAAATAACGCCGCAGAGCAGTACTACCGGTTCCGGACTGAATTCAACCTGAGCCAGGACCCATTCCGCCGTGCGGTGTTGTTCCTGTACCTCAACCGCCACGGTTACAATGGCCTGTGTCGTTACAACCTGCGCGGTGAATTTAACGTCCCGTTCGGCCGTTACAAGAAACCCTATTTCCCGGAAGCCGAGCTGTATCATTTTGCCCAGAAGGCGCAGAATGCGTACTTCTACTGCGAGTCGTATGCCGACAGCATGGCACGCGCGGACGGGTCTTCGGTGGTCTATTGCGATCCGCCGTATGCCCCTTTGTCGTCGACCGCCAATTTTACGGCATACCACACCAGCAGCTTTAATGCCGAACAGCAGGCGCACCTGGCGCAACTGGCAGAGAATCTGCTCGAACAGCGGGTTCCGGTTCTGATTTCCAACCACGATACGGCGCTGACGCGCGAATGGTATCGTCAGGCTAAGCTGCATGTCGTCAAAGTGCGACGCAGCATCAGCAGCAACGGTGGTACACGAAAGAAGGTGGACGAGCTTCTTGCACTTTACCGTCCGCCCAAGACTAAATAATTTCAAGGAGATGCGGATGAAGCAGTATTTGATTGCCCCTTCGATTCTGTCGGCTGATTTTGCCCGTCTGGGTGAAGATACCGCCAAAGCGTTGGCTGCAGGTGCCGATGTTGTGCACTTTGACGTGATGGACAACCACTACGTGCCGAATCTGACCATCGGCCCTATGGTGCTGAAAGCACTGCGCAACTATGGCATCACCGCACCGATCGACGTGCATCTGATGGTGAAGCCGGTTGACCGCATCATTCCTGATTTCGCCGCGGCGGGCGCCAGTATCATCACCTTCCATCCGGAAGCCTCTGAGCACGTCGACCGTACCCTGCAGTTAATCAAAGAACATGGCTGTAAAGCCGGTCTGGTGTTTAACCCGGCCACTTCGCTGAGCTACCTCGATTACGTGATGGACAAGCTGGACGTTATCCTGCTGATGTCCGTCAACCCAGGTTTCGGCGGCCAGTCTTTCATCCCACAGACGCTGGATAAACTGCGCGAAGTTCGTCAGTGTATTGATGCCTCGGGCTATGACATTCGCCTGGAAGTCGACGGCGGCGTCAAGGTCAGCAATATCGCGGATATTGCAGCAGCGGGTGCCGACATGTTTGTTGCCGGCTCGGCGATTTTCGATCAGCCGGACTACCAGCAGGTTATTGATCAAATGCGCAGTGAATTAGCAAAGGTTAGTCATGGATAAATTACACGCCATTCGCGGTATTGCCTTCGACCTGGACGGGACGCTGGTGGACAGCGCGCCGGGGTTGACTGCCGCGGTTGATAGCGCACTTTACGCGCTGGAGTTACCGGTCGCCGGTGAGCCACGCGTCGTGACCTGGATTGGCAACGGCGCGGATGTTCTGATGGAGCGGGCCCTCAACTGGGCGCGTCAGGAACGTGCCACCCAGCGTGCCGCAATGGGTAAACCGTCTGTCGATCATGACGATATCCCGCAGGCAGAGCAACTGATGGTGTTGCGTAAGCTGTTTGACCGCTACTACGCCGAAGCCGCTGAAGAGGGCAGTTTCCTGTTCCCGGCGGTTGCCGATACCCTCGGTGCCCTGCACGCGAAAGGTTTACCGCTGGCGCTGGTGACCAACAAGCCGACGCCGTTTGTCGCGCCAATCCTCGACGCGCTGGACATCGCGAAATACTTTAGCGTCGTTATTGGCGGCGATGATGTGAAGAATAAAAAACCGCATCCGGATCCGCTGCTGTTGGTAGCGCAGAAACTGGCGCTGGCGCCAGCTGAGCTGTTGTTTGTCGGGGATTCCCGCAATGACATTCAGGCGGCAAAAGCGGCGGGCTGCTGTTCCATCGGGCTGACCTACGGCTATAACTACGGTGAGTCGATTGCCCTCAGCGAACCGGACTACATCTTCGACCAATTTAATGAACTCTTGCCCGCTTTCGGGCTACCGAACAGTGAAACTCAGGAATTGAAAAATGACTAAGCCCATCGTTTTTAGTGGCGCACAGCCCTCAGGTGAATTGACCATTGGCAACTACATGGGTGCGCTGCGTCAGTGGGTGAGCATGCAGGATGATTATCACTGCATCTATTGCATCGTGGATTTGCATGCTATCACCGCGCGTCAGGATCCGGAGAAACTGCGTAAAGCGACGCTGGATACGCTGGCGCTTTATCTGGCCTGCGGGATCGATCCTGAGAAAAGCACCATCTTCGTTCAGTCACACGTGCCGGAGCACGCACAGCTGGGCTGGGCGCTGAACTGCTACACCTATTTCGGCGAACTGAGCCGTATGACCCAGTTCAAGGATAAATCGGCGCGTTATTCAGAAAACATTAACGCCGGCCTGTTCGACTATCCGGTGCTGATGGCGGCGGACATTCTGCTGTATCAGACCAACCAGGTGCCGGTCGGCGAAGACCAGAAGCAACATCTGGAGCTGAGCCGCGATATTGCCCAGCGCTTCAACGCCATCTACGGCGACGTGTTTAAAGTGCCTGAACCGTTTATTCCGAAATCTGGCGCTCGCGTGATGTCCCTGCTTGAGCCGACCAAGAAAATGTCTAAGTCGGACGACAACCGCAATAACGTGATCGGCCTGCTGGAAGACCCGAAATCGGTCGTCAAGAAGATCAAACGTGCAATGACCGACGGTGACGAGCCGCCTGTTGTGCGCTACGACCAGCAGAATAAAGCCGGCGTGTCCAACCTGTTGGATATCCTCTCTGGGGTAACCGGGCAGAGCATCGCCGAGCTGGAACAGCATTTTGAAGGCAAAATGTATGGTCACCTGAAAGGCGAAGTGGCCGATGCCGTGTCCGGCATGCTGCTGGAGCTGCAGGAGCGTTATAACCGCTTCCGTAACGACGAAGCGTTCCTGAACCAGGTGATGAGAGACGGGGCCGACAAGGCCAGCGCTCGTGCGTCTGAGACCCTGAAAGCGGTGTACGACGCTATTGGTTTTGTCGCTAAGCCGTAATCGGTCAGCGTTCGGCAAACAGAGAAGGGCGGGTTATCCCGCCCTTTTGCTATTCAGGCATAGCCTGAATCAATGATGTGAGAACCAGTTCAGTTTGTCTCGCAGGCTGACCACGCGACCCACGATAATCAATGCCGGGCTGGCCATTTGCTGTGCCAGAAGATCCAGCTGATCCAGCGTCCCGGAGACCACCTTCTGGCTGACCGCCGTGCCGTTTTCCACAATGGCGACCGGCATCTCTGCCGCCATACCGTGGGCAATGAGCTTTTCACGGATGGCCGGTGCCTGACTCAGCCCCATATAAAACACCAGGGTTTGTTTCTCTGCAGCCAGATTTTCCCAGTCCATCTCGCCGTCGGTTTTCAGGTGCCCGGTGACAAGCCGCACGCCCTGGGCGTAATCGCGATGGGTCAGCGGGATGCCGGAATAGGCGGAACAGCCGGAAGCGGCGGTGATCCCCGGTACCACGGAGAAGGGGATCCCGGCGTTGCACAGGGTTTCCAGCTCTTCACCCCCGCGGCCGAAAATAAAGGGATCGCCACCTTTCAGACGCACAACGCGGCGCCCGTTCTGGGCTTCGCGCAGCAGGATCTGGTTAATCTCTTCCTGCGGTACGCAGTGGTAACCCGCGCGTTTGCCGACGAACACCCGGTCGGCGTCGCGACGTACCAGATTCATAATGTCGTCGGAGACCAGGCGGTCATACACTACGACGTCGGCCTGCTGAATTTGCTGGAGCCCTTTCAGCGTCAGCAGCCCGGCATCGCCCGGCCCGGCGCCCACCAGCACCACTTCACCACGATGATCCAGTGGCTCCGTAAGCAACTGCTCGGTGGTATCCGCCACGGCCTGACGGTCCTGGTTGGCCAGCGATTGCGCGAGGCGATCGTTGATAAACAGCTTTTCCCAGAAACGGCGACGTTCGCCAACCGTCGCAAACTGTTTTTTCACCCGCGAACGTAGCTGGCCCGCATAGTGCGCGAGCTGACCTAAATGGAGTGGTAACAGGGATTCCAGCTTTTCCCGCAGCAGTCGCGCCAGCACCGGCGAGGTACCGCCAGAGGAGACGGCGACCATCAGCGGCGAACGGTCGATGATCGACGGCATAATAAAGCTGGCCTGCTGCGGCGCATCCACCACGTTACAGAATATCCGACGGGCTTCTGCGGCGTCGCTGACCTGTTGATTGACATCTTCATTGTCGGTGGCGGCAATCGCCAGCCAGCAGGCGTCAAGCAGCACGGGGTCAAAGGGCGCTTTCACCAGCGTCAGCATCTGCGAATCCGCCCACGCCTGGAACTGCGGCGAGAATGCCAGCGCGTTGACCGTTAACCTGGCGCCGGCATCCAGCAACAGGCGCGCCTTGCGTTCGGCAACATCACCGCCGCCGACCAGTAAACAATCGCGACCGCGCAGCTGACAGAAAATAGGTAAGTGGTCCACGGAACATCCTCGCAGAAAAGCAGTGGGAGAGGGTAAGCGGTCGTAGCATAACAGCAGAGGGTTGACGGAATACACGACTTTTCTGGTGTCTACCGCTTAGTGGTCATAAGAAAAAAATAGGGTTCCCTCCGGGTGGGAGGGAACCGCAGGGCGTTATGCTTTCAGCTGCACGTTGCCGTCTTTGACTCGCGCCTCAAAGTGGGCGATGGAGTGGCTTTCATCTTCCATGCACAGACCGTCGCGCAGGCGGAAGCGCTGCTTCTTCAGCGGGCTGGCAACCCACAGCTCGCCTTCGTGCTCGGCAATGATGCCGCGTGACAGTACGCTGGCGTTGAAGAACGGGTCGATATTGCTGATCGCAAACACCCGATCGTCATGGTAGGGCCGGAACAGGGCGACCTGTTGCTGGCCCAGCAGCGCGCAGACGCCGGTTGCGGGCAGGATCTCGTCAATCTTGCAGATGTTTATCCACTGGCTCATGCGTTTTCCTCCACCAGCGTCACCGGGATACGCTCATACGGCGTGGCCGGGCGATGCTGCTCGCGTTCCGCAACGACCTGCACATTCGGGTCGCGCTGGTTGCTGTTGATAAAGTGTTTGAAGCGGGTTTGCGCCGCCGGGGTGTTGACCGTTTCGGTCCACTCGCAGGCGAAGGCGGCACGCAGACGCGCCAGCTCTTCTTCCAGATGTTCGTTCAGGCCCAGCTTGTCGTCGATGATCACGCTGCGCAGGTAGTCGATCCCGCCTTCCATGTTGTCTAACCATGGTGCAGTACGGGTCAGCTTATCGGCGGTGCGGATGTAGAACATCATGAAACGGTCGAGATAGCTGAGCAGCGTTTCACGATCGAGGTCGGCGGCCAGCAGATCGGCGTGGCGCGGTTTCATCCCGCCGTTGCCGCAGACATACAGGTTCCAGCCTTTTTCGGTGGCGATAATCCCCACGTCTTTGCCCTGGGCTTCGGCACATTCACGGGTACAGCCGGAGACGCCAAACTTCATTTTGTGCGGCGTGCGGATGCCCTTGTAGCGGTTTTCCAGCTCGACGCCGAAGCCCACGCTGTCGCCGACGCCGTAGCGGCACCAGGTACTGCCGACGCAGGTTTTTGCCATACGCAGCGCTTTGGCATACGCGTGGCCGGTTTCGAAGCCCGCCTCAATCAGCTGGCGCCAGATTTCCGGCAGGTCGTCTTTTTGCGCGCCGAACAGGCCGATGCGCTGTGAACCGGTAATTTTGGTGTAGAGGTTATATTCGCGTGCAATGCGCCCGACGGCGACCAGGCCTTCCGGGGTGATTTCACCGCCGGCGGAGCGCGGGATCACTGAATAAGTACCGTCTTTCTGGATGTTGGCGAGGAAGTTATCGTTGGTATCCTGCAGCGGCGTATGCTGCGGCTTGAGGATGTACTCATTCCAGCAGGAGGCCAGCAGGGAACCGACCGTCGGCTTACACACTTCACAGCCGTACCCTTTACCGTGTTTCGCCAGCAGCTCTTCGAAGGTTTTAATGCCTTCGACGCGGATCAGGTGGAACAGCTCCTGACGGGAGTAGGCGAAGTGTTCGCACAGGTTGTGGTTAACTTCGATACCCTGTTTCGCCAGCTCGGCGTTCAGCACCTGCGTGACCAGCGGGATACAGCCGCCGCAGCCGGTACCGGCTTTGGTCTCAGCTTTCAGCGCCGCCACGGTATGGCAGCCTTTGTTGATGGCGGAAACCAGCATGCCTTTGGTGACATCGAAGCAGGAACAGATTTGCGCGCTGTCCGGCAGTTTATCGACGCCAATCGACGGTTTGCCGCTGCCCGCATGGGCCGGCAGGATCAGCGAGTCCGGGTTTTCCGGCAGCTCAATACCGTTCAGTACCAGCTGCAGCAGGTTGCCATAGTCGCTGGTATCGCCAACCAGCACCGCGCCAAGCAGGGTTTTATTGTCTTCGCTGACGATCAGGCGTTTATAGACTTCTTTGCTTTCATCGAGATAGACATAGCTACGGGCGCCCGGCGTGCGGCCATGCGCATCACCGATGCCGCCAACGTCGACGCCAAGCAGTTTCAGTTTGGCGCTGAGATCGGCGCCGGTAAAGGCGTTGCTGTTGCCGAGCAGATGATCGACGGTCACCTGCGCCATCTTATAGCCCGGGGCTACCAGGCCATAGACGCGGTTGTCCCAGCTGGCGCATTCGCCGATCGCATAGATATCCGGGTCTGAGGTCTGGCAGGTATCATTCACGACGATGCCGCCACGTTGGGCGACCGCCAGACCGCACTGGGTCGCCAGCTTGTCGCGGGGACGAATACCGGTGGAGAAGACGATAAAGTCGACCTGCAGTTCGCTACCATCGGCAAACTGCATGGTTTTGCGCGCTTCGCTGCCCTGCTGGAGGATCTCTTTGGTGTTTTTGCTGGTATGGACCTTCACGCCCATGCTTTCGATTTTACGCTTGAGCTGTTCGCCGCCCATGTTATCCAGCTGCTCGGCCATCAGCATCGGAGCAAACTCAATCACGTGCGTCTCGACGCCGAGGTTCTTCAGGGCGCCAGCGGCTTCGAGGCCCAGCAGGCCGCCGCCGATGACCGCACCGCGTTTGCTGCGGCGGGCGCAGGATTCGATCGCGTTGAGGTCTTCAATAGTACGGTAGACGAAGCAGTCCTGAGTTTCCGCGCCTTTGATCGGTGGGATCCACGGATAAGACCCTGTTGCCATGACCAGCTTGTCATAAAAGACGGTGCGTCCGGCGCTGGAGTGAATGACTTTCTCCTGACGGTTAATCGTGATCGCACGTTCGCCGATCAACACCTTCACGCCATGTTTTTCGTAAAATCCTTCACGAACCAGCGAAAGTTCTTCCGCAGTGTGGTGGGAGAAGTAAGACGACAGGTGGACACGGTCGTAAGCGATACGGGGTTCTTCACAGAACACGGTAATGTCGAATTGTCCGGCAGGCGCCTTATCAAGAAGCTCTTCGATAAAGCGATGGCCGACCATGCCGTTACCGATAATAGCGATTCTGACTTTGCTCATTTTTGCCTCGATTTCTTTTCTATTACCGCCTACCTTAACGATTCAGCCAGTGCACTTATTGATACAAATCAAGATCGCTCCCGCCTACCACTTAATGGGTATGATCATGATTTTAATGGATTTTTATAAGTTATGGAAAACTCAGGCTTTTCCTTCCTGTTGCTTTTGTGTACAAACTGGAGGTGAGAAAATGTTCATAGCCTGGGTGAATAATCAGCATTATTAACGGGAGTCATCACGATGACAGCAGTTCCGCTTTGGTTAATTCAGAACGTACGTCTGCCGGACCGCGACGGGTTATGGCAGATTGCGATAGATAAAGGCTGTTTTGGCGATATCACCCCGATGGGTGACGCGCGCAGTGAAAGTTACGAAGTGCTCAATGCCCGTGGAGGGCTGGCTATTCCGCCGTTTATTGAACCGCATATTCACCTGGATACCACCCAAACCGCCGGCGAGCCAAACTGGAACCAGTCCGGTACGCTGTTTGAGGGTATTGAGCGCTGGGCCGAGCGCAAGGCGTTGCTGAGCCACGAGGATGTGAAAGCCCGGGCGTGGAAAACCCTGAAGTGGCAAATTGCCAACGGGATCCAGTTTGTTCGTACCCACGTTGACGTTTCTGACCCGACGCTGACCGCCCTAAAAGCGATGCTGGAAGTGAAGCAGGAGGTAGCGCCGTGGGTAGATTTGCAGATCGTCGCCTTCCCCCAGGAGGGGATTTTATCCTACCCCAATGGAGAGGCCCTGCTGGAAGAGGCGCTGCGCCTTGGAGCCGATGTGGTGGGCGCCATTCCGCACTTTGAGTTTACCCGCGAGTATGGCGTCGAATCGCTGCATATTGCGTTCCGTCTGGCGCAACAGTATCAGCGGCCGCTGGATATTCATTGCGATGAAATCGATGATGAGCAGTCGCGGTTTGTCGAAACCGTTGCCGCTCTGGCGCTGAAAGAGGGGATTGGCCCGCGGGTCACCGCCAGCCATACCACCGCGATGCACTCCTATAACGGCGCCTATACCTCACGGCTGTTCCGCCTGCTGAAGCTCTCGGGGATCAACTTCGTGGCTAACCCGCTGGTGAACATTCACCTCCAGGGACGGTTTGATGATTATCCGAAGCGCCGGGGTATTACCCGGGTGAAGGAGCTGATAGCGGCGGGCATTAACGTCTGCTTTGGTCACGATGATGTGTTCGACCCGTGGTATCCGCTCGGCACCGCCAACATGCTGCAGGTGCTGCATATGGGGTTACATGTCTGTCAGCTGATGGGTTATCAGCAGATTAACGACGGGCTGAAGCTTATCACCGACAACAGCGCCCGCACCTTCGGTCTGCAGGATTACGGTATTGTCCCGGGGAACCCGGCCAACCTGATTATTCTACCGGCGGAGAATGGTTTTGAAGCGGTGCGTTGTCAGGTACCGGTCCGCTGGTCGATTCGTCAGGGGCGGGTGATTGCCACGACGCAGCTGGCACAGACCTGGATCCAGACTGACCGAGGGGGAGAGGAGTTGTTCTTTACCAGAAACAGCCCCTTCGCGGATGCCAAGGGGCCGACAGCTTAAAGGCTTAGTGAGACGCCGCTGCCATGTTGTGCTGGCGGTGGCGGGAGACGAACCCGAGGATCAGGCACATCACAAAGACCACGGCGTAGAGGCCGTTAGCGGTGTGCAGTGCAGCCAGTGGGCCGCTGGCTGCCACAATCGGGCCGGTGACGACGAAGGTCAGCATGGTGCCGATGGTGCCGCAGGTCAGAACGAAGTTCACCAGCTTCGGCGACGCCACTTTGGTCTGCAGTGAACCCAGAGTGATGAGCGAGGTGTAAATCGCGCTGGAGAAGAAGCCCAGGGTCAGGATAAACCACGGCATGTGCTCCGGCGAACCGTTGATGAACAGATACATCAGCACCGTTGCCAGGCCCGCCAGAACGGTGAGGATCCGCTGAAGGTCGAAGAAGCGCAGGATAAAGCTGAATGACCACATACCAATCATGTAAGACATCCAGAAGTCACTCACCAGTTGACCACCGTCGGCCAGGCTCATGCCCAGAGTCTTCGCGTATTCAGGCACCCAGGAGATAAAGCCCAGCTGGCCGAGGATATAGCACAGCGCCGCGATAGCGAGGAACAGCACGCCGATGCCCCACTTTTCTTTGACCACAGGCTGGTTGTCCTGCTGTGCTTTTTTACCAAGAACCGGGAATTCACAGCCGAAAGTCAGCACAAAGATCGCCACGTAGACCAGACCAATGCAGGCGTATACCCAGTACCACTCGATGCTACGGGCCAGCAGGAAGGCGGCGACCATTGGGAAAATCATCCCCGCCATGCTGAAGAAGGAGTCGGTAAACAGCAGGCGCGCGCCGCGCTGACGGCCTTCATACATGTGGGTAATCAGGAAAGTACCGATCGACATGGTAATCCCGCTAACCAGACCCAGGACGAACATCGAGGCGGAAAACAGCGCCAGGCTGTGGCTGGTCATCAGCCCGGCCACGGCCAGTACCATCAGGATAAAGCCAAAACGGAGCTGAGTTTTCAGCGGGACAATTTCCATCAGCCAGGCGTTCAGGAAGATAGAGATCAGGATACCGGCGTTGAGGAAAGTAAAAGTGTTACTCATACTGGAAACCGGCAGGTGGAAATAATCGGCGATATTTCCCATCACCATTCCGGTGACGATCACCAACGCACCGGTAAGGGCGTAGGAGAAGAAGCTGATCCATGTGAGCTTGATACGGTTGCTGTTAGTCATGACTGGCCTGTGAATAGAAATGTAAAACGCATTGACTGCGCGATGGCGAACAGATTTTATTCATTCGCGTGATGTAAGCAAACGTTTATTATGTAATGCACTCTTTTTTGCATTGATTAGTGTGATGTTGATCGGTTTTGCATGTCCTGCTGGTTAATGCGTGTGTCGTAACAACTATTTCAGCTACGTAAAATTAGGTAAAACGCTGGCCCAGGATGCAAAGGCTCTTTAGAATCAAAGCACTCGCTTTTTATTCTGCTCCGTTAAGGAATTCCCATGTTCAAATCAACTCTGGCGGCGGTGGTTGCCGTTGTCGCCATTTCAGCTTTCTCTCCGGCTATGGCTGCGAAGGGCGATCCTCATGTATTGCTGACGACCTCCGCGGGAAATATTGAGCTGGAGTTAAATAGCCAGAAAGCACCGATTTCCGTGGATAATTTCCTGAAATACGTGAACAGTGGTTTCTATAACAACACCACTTTCCACCGCGTAATCCCGGGCTTCATGGTGCAGGGCGGTGGCTTTAACGAACAGATGCAGCAAAAGCAGCCGAATCCGCCGATTAAAAACGAAGCCGATAACGGCCTGCGCAACACCCGCGGCACCATCGCGATGGCGCGTACTGCCGATCAGGACAGCGCGACCAGTCAGTTCTTCATTAATATCGCTGACAATGCCTTCCTCGACCACGGGCAGCGTGATTTTGGCTACGCGGTCTTCGGTAAAGTGGTGAAAGGCATGGACGTGGCCGATAAGATTTCTCAGGTGCAGACCCACAACGTCGGGCCGTACCAGAATGTTCCGTCTAAACCGGTCGTCATCCTCTCCGCGAAAGTCCTGCCGTAAGCTTTTCTTCCCGCGCGGGTAATTATCGCCCGCGCCTTATCGCCCGTTATGTATCAGCGGAAAGGGCGATTCCGACCCTTCTGCACGGATGTTTCGCAAAGTGATAAGCGCAACACCATAATCTGAGTAGAATAGCCCGGTTTTGTTTTTTCCGGAGCCACCATGATCCTGCTTATCGATAACTATGATTCTTTCACCTGGAACCTGTACCAGTATTTTTGCGAGCTGGGGGCAGAGGTGCTGGTCAGGCGCAACGATGAGTTGACGCTTGAGGAGATTGCGGCGCTGGCGCCGGAGAAAATTGTTATCTCGCCCGGGCCCTGTACGCCGAATGAGTCCGGCATCTCGCTGGCGGTTATCGCGCACTACGCCGGTCGGGTTCCGCTGCTGGGGGTTTGCCTGGGCCATCAGGCGATTGCGCAGGTCTTTGGGGCCACTATCGTACGCGCCGCCACCGTCATGCACGGCAAAACCTCCCCCATCCGCCACAACGGCACCGGGGTTTTCCTGGGGCTGAATAATCCGCTGGTGGTCACCCGCTATCACTCTTTACTGATTGATCCTGCAACGCTTCCCGACTGCTTTGACGTAACGGCGCGTAGCGAGAGCGGTGAAATTATGGGGATTCGCCATCGCGAGTGGGATCTCGAAGGGGTACAGTTCCACCCGGAGAGTATTCTCAGCGAGCAGGGGCATCAGCTGCTGGCAAACTTCCTCAATCGATGATTTATACCTTTCATCCTTCAAGTTGCCTGGATGTATGAGCCTCATTGATGGTGAGGCTCACCCTTCTGGCCAGCGCTTAGTCGCTTCACCTCACAACCCGAATTATTTTGGCGATACAGTTGCCATTGATTGATTTTTTATGCATATTTTGTGATTAGATTATCACAATAATGATTGCGTAACGAAGAAGGATGGCATGACATGGCAACTGAGCAACCGGTAATTACCCGCGCCACATTCGATGAAGTTATTCTGCCGATTTATGCACCTGCGGAATTCATCCCGGTAAAGGGTAAAGGTAGCCGCGTATGGGATCAGCAGGGTAAAGAGTACATTGATTTTGCCGGTGGGATTGCGGTGACGGCGTTAGGTCATTGTCATCCGGCGCTGGTGGCGGCGCTGCAGCAGCAGGGCGAAACCCTGTGGCACACCAGCAATGTCTTTACCAACGAACCGGCGTTGCGCCTTGGTCGCAAGCTGGTGGACGCCACCTTTGCCGAGCGTGTGGTATTTATGAACTCCGGTACGGAAGCTAACGAAACGGCCTTCAAGCTGGCGCGTCACTACACCATTACCCGCCACAGTCCGTATAAGACTAAAATCATCGCTTTCCATAACGCCTTCCATGGCCGCTCGCTGTTTACCGTGTCCGTGGGCGGGCAGCCAAAGTATTCTGATGGTTTCGGCCCGAAACCCGCCGATATTATCCACGTGCCGTTTAACGACCTGCACGCGGTTAAAGCGGTGATGGACGATCACACCTGCGCAATCGTGGTAGAGCCGATTCAGGGCGAAGGTGGCGTGATGGCGGCGACGCCAGAGTTTCTGAAAGGGCTGCGCGAGCTGTGCGATGAGCATCAGGCGCTGCTGGTGTTTGATGAAGTACAGTGCGGGATGGGGCGTACCGGTTCGCTGTTTGCGTACATGCACTATGGCGTGACGCCGGACATCCTCACCAGCGCCAAAGCGCTGGGCGGCGGTTTTCCGATCAGCGCCGTGCTGACCACGAACGAGATTGCCAGCGCCTTCCACGCCGGCTCCCACGGTTCAACCTACGGCGGCAACCCGCTGGCCTGCGCCGTTGCCGGGGCGGCATTTGACCTGATCAACACGCCTGATGTGCTGGAAGGGGTGAACGCGAAGCGGGCGCTGTTTGTGCAACATCTGCAGGAGATTGATGCTCGCTTCGACCTGTTTAGCGATATCCGCGGCATGGGACTGCTGATTGGCGCAGAGCTCAAACCGCAGCATCAAGGCCGGGCGCGCGATTTCCTGTATGCCGCGGCGGATGCGGGCGTCATGGTGCTCAACGCCGGGCCGGACGTCATGCGCTTTGTGCCGTCGCTGGTGATCGATGAGCAGGATATTGCCGAAGGAATGGCGCGCTTTGCCCAGGCAGTGCAGAAGGTGCTTAGCGCTTAGTCGCGCTCAGCCAGATGCCATGATGTGGGCGCTGACGCCATGCCACCGACGAGATGGTGTGCATGGTGTTCAGATGGTCGAGGATCCGCTGCAGGTGCTGCTCCATGGTACTTAGCGGGCCACGACTCACTTCAACGTCCTGAGATTCCATAATATTCACGTCGTCAGCGCTGCCGGGACCGTCAGTGTCCAGCCGCTGCTGACAGCGCTGAAGCGCAATCTCACAGGATTCCAGATAGCGCCGGGCCAGCTCCGGCGTCAGCATGTTGTGCTCGCGGGCCAGGGTGGTCATCGCGTTGATGTGCTCAACAATAAACTGGCTGTGGGTGACCCACAGCTTCATATCTTCCAGATAATGCGAGTTAAACCCTGGCTCCTGCATGGCCTGGTTCAATGAGTTAAACAGCGAGTTATGTGCCTGATTGACGCGCATGCGGCGATAGGCCAGCGCCGGAGCCTGGTGATCGTCGCTGAGGATCAGCCTGAGGGCCTCCTGATCGGCCTCCAGCGCGTCGTGGGCGTTTTTACGTAGCAACCCGCTCTGCCACTGTGGCCACAGCCAGACCATCCCGCCAAAGGCGATCAGGCAGCCGATAAGCGTATCGATAAGCCTGGCGACAATGTACTGCTCGCCGTTAAGTGTCAGCAGCTGCAGGGTATATACCGCCGTCACGGTAAAGCCGACCATCGCCCAGCCGTAGTGCTTGCGAATAATCAGGTAGCTCAGCAGCGTAATGATCAGCAGTGCGGTCAGCGTATAGCCATCAGGAACGTGAAAGTGCAGCGTCAGCCCGGCAATGGCGAGGCCGGCGAGGGTGCCGGCCGCTCGATGGACGATGCGTACTCGCGTCGCGCCGTAGCCGTTTTGGGTGACGAAAAGTACCGTCATTAAGATCCAGTAGGGCTTGGGAAGATGCAGGGCGCTGCCCATCAGGCTGGCGGCGGTGAGCATCACGCAGATACGCGCGGCATTGCGCAGCGCCGGCGATTTCCATGAGAGATAGTGCTTTAGCGCCGGCAGCAGCGGCAGGCGGCGTTCTTTATCTGCCATCAGGTTGCGGGCATACAGCGGGCGCTGGGTGCGCAGCACCCGGGCGATGCGGCTAAAGTGCCAGGCACAGAATTGTCCCACCGGGTTGTCGGGGTGCTGCCAGGCTATTTTCTCCAGCGCGCCAATCTGCTTATCCATATGAAAGCGTTGCGGATAACGATGGTACAGAATGTCGTCGGCCAGCACCCGCAGACGGGCGGCAACGGTTTGCGCGTTCCAGCGGATCACCGCCTCCGCATGGCTACGCTCCACCAGCTTCTGGACTTCCTCAGGCTGATGCAGGCTGACGGAGATATGTTCCTGTAGATCCAGCGCCACCTGAAACGCCCGCAGCAGGCGCTTGTGATCGTTGCGCTGGTTCGCCGCCAGCATATGCATCTGCTGGTAGCACTGGGTGATCAGGTCCACCACCTTTTGCTGGCGAGTGAGCAGCGGCGGGAGCGATGTCGCCGGGTCGATATGCTGAGTCAGCAGGCTGTATTTCGCTTCGCAGTAGTTAGCCAGCTCCCGGTAGAGCAGGCTCAGGGATTCACGCAGCGGCTGTTCGCGCCAGAGCCAGAACCAGAACCAGCTAAACAATCCGTACCACAAGGTGCCGAGGGCGTAGATCAACAGCGGCTCCCAGATGGGCATGTTCCCGGCAAGGCTCAGGGTAAAAATGGCCGCAATCAGCGAGGCCGGGAGGAGTCTGGCATGGAGCGAGCTAATCTCTGCCGTCACGCCAAGCAGTAGCGCCAGGCCGCTAAGGATCAGGGGCAGCGGGATCTCCTGTTGCAGCAGCAGCTGGACCACCAGGCTACAGCCGGCAAACAGCGAACCGCCCACGATCAGGCGTTTGAAAAAGCGTTTGTGCGGGGTGTCCAGACCGGCGACGTTACAGCAGGCAGGTACTAAGGAGAACAGCAGACCCTGTTGCAGATGGCCGAGGAGAAGACCGACCGCGACAGGCAAACACAACACCAGCGTTTGCCGCAGTGCATAGTTGACTTCCGGGTGGTAAATCAGCCTGCGCCACATCAGGGGGAGACAAAAACGGCGTATTGCGGGGGCAACACGCCGTTTTAACGACTTAACGCGTACCGTAAACGACGATAGTTTTACCGTGTGCGGAGATCAGATTCTGATCTTCCAGCATCTTCAGAATACGGCCGACGGTTTCGCGGGAGCAACCGACGATCTGACCAATTTCCTGGCGGGTAATTTTAATTTGCATACCATCAGGGTGGGTCATGGCGTCCGGCTGTTTAGCCAGATTCAGCAGCGTCTGAGCGATACGACCGGTGACGTCGAGGAAGGCAAGGTTACCCACTTTTTCGGAGGTGACCTGCAGACGACGAGCCATCTGCGACGACAAGCGCATCAGAATATCCGGGTTAACCTGGATCAGCTGACGGAATTTTTTGTAAGAGATTTCGGCCACTTCACATGCGGTTTTTGCACGTACCCAGGCGCTACGCTCCTGGCCTTCTTCAAACAAGCCTAATTCACCGATGAAATCGCCCTGGTTGAGGTAAGAGAGGATCATCTCTTTACCTTCTTCATCCTTGATGAGCACAGCCACAGAGCCTTTGACGATGTAGTACAACGTTTCTGCTTTTTCACCCTGGTGGATCAGCGTGCTTTTCGATGGGTACTTATGAATATGGCAATGAGACAAGAACCATTCGAGGGTAGGGTCTGTTTGCGGTTTGCCAAGCACCATGCGCGGTTATCCTCTGTTATAAGCTATCTCCGGGTGCCGACACTACACGGCATCCGGGCATGCAATCGTATTGTTTCCCTATGCCTGGGAAATGGCTGGTGATTTTTCTTCAGCCTGTAATGTGAACTCCTCTGCATACATGCAATACATCAATGTAATACTGTAGCATCCCGACTGTTTTAGCATAGCTTTTGCCGCATGTCTCCTGGTGTCTCGCTTCAGCATGATGTAGGTCGCCTTCCGTTGCGAGAATTGTTATGTGCGCGTAATCTGTCAGGAAAATTGCAACCTCGGAGTTAAATTTTATGCAAGCTCGTGTGAAATGGGTTGAAGGGTTAACCTTCATCGGAGAGTCCGCATCAGGTCACCAGATTCTGATGGACGGCAACTCCGGAGATAAAGCGCCAAGCCCGATGGAAATGGTGTTGATGGCGGCGGGCGGATGCAGCGCGATTGATGTTGTGTCTATTTTGCAGAAAGGGCGTCACGATGTGACCAACTGTGAGGTGAAGCTGACCTCTGAACGCCGGGAAGAGGCGCCGCGCCTGTTTACCCATATCAACATGCATTTCATTGTGACCGGCAAAGAGCTGAAGGATGCGGCGGTATCGCGTGCGGTGGATCTGTCGGCAGAGAAATATTGCTCGGTGGCGCTGATGCTGCAAAAAGCAGTCAACATCACCCACACCTATGAAGTCATTGAAGGCTAACCGACGGCAGGATAGTGCCAGGTAGCAGAGAACAACCCCGGTCGTTATGCGTCCGGGGTTTTTTATGCCTAGTCGATCTTTCTGCCTTCCATCAGGCGCTCTACCAGCGGCGTCATGATCAGCTCCATCGCCAGACCCATTTTGCCCCCCGGAACCACCAGCGTATTGATATGCGAGATAAACGATCCCTGCAGCATCGCGAGCAGCCACGGGAAATCGATATCCTGCAGATTACGGAAGTGGATCACCACAAAGCTTTCATCCAGTGAAGGGATGCCTTTCGCCGCAAACGGGTTCGAGGTATCGACGGTGGGGACTCGCTGGAAGTTGATATGGGTACGGGAAAACTGCGGGGTGATGAAGTTGATGTAGTCCTCCATCGAACGCACCACGGAATCCATTACCGCTTCACGGGAATGGCCGCGCTCGCTGGTATCCCGGATAAGCTTCTGGATCCATTCCAGATTGACAATCGGCACCACCCCGACCAGCAGGTCGACATTTTGCGCGACGTTGTACTGCGGGGTGACCACGCCGCCATGCAGCCCTTCATAAAACAGGACGTCGGTTGGTTCCGGGAGCGGCTGCCACGGCGTGAAGGTACCTGGAACCTGATTCCACGGGACCGCTTCGTCATAGGTATGCAGGTATTTTCGCGACTGGCCGCTGCCGTTGCGCCCGTATTCAAGGAAGGTATTTTCCAGCAGGCCGAAGTCGTTGGCTTCCGGGCCGAAGTAGCTGATGTGCTTGCCCTGATCGCGCGCTTTGCGGATCGCCATGTCCATTTCCGGGCGGGTGTAGCGATGGAAGCTGTCGCCTTCGACTTCCGCAGAACGCAGATTCAGCTGTGCGAAAATTTTACGAAAGGCGAGGCTGGTGGTCGTGGTTCCCGCACCGCTGGAACCCGTGACGGCAATCACCGGATGTTTGGCAGACATAACAACTCCCAGATTAAACGATGGTGTGGTGCCGCCTTAGCCGTGGAACTGCTTGCGGGGCATAATGTTGACCGTTTCGTGTAGTTCAGACCACACCAGCACGGCTTCTCCGCTTTTTAACTGTTGTTTGACGTCGGCGACTTTATCCACCAGCGAGCGTTCATGTTCACCATAATCGGTGCCTTCACGCAATACAAAGCTTTCGATCAGGTTATCCAGCGTTTCGGGATCCAGATCGTGCCAGGGAATAATCATATTTATGCTCCCAACCAACGGGTTAACCAGTCCGGAATGCGTCGTTCCAGCCACATTTCCGGCTTACGCAGCGTGCCGCCAACGAACCCGACGTGGCCGCCTTGCTCGGTCAGCTGATATTCGACATTTGCCGGCAGCTGTTCTTGCGGCGGGATAGAGTGGTGATCCATGAAAGGATCGTCCTTCGCGTGAATGATCAGCGTCGGCGTGGTGATATCACTTAATCGCGGCATCGCGCTGCACTGGCGATAGTAGTCTAGCGCATCGGCGAAGCCGTGGATTTTCGCGGTGATCATATCGTCAAACTCGCGGATACGGCGCATCCCTTTGAGCTGGCGTAAATCGACCGGCAGCGAACCCGGGTAGGCCTTCAGCTTACGGGCCGCATTGGCCTTTAACAGGTTAAGCAGATAGCGCTGATAGACCCGGGAAAAACCTTTATCCATATGATAGCTGCAGGCTTCCAGCATGAAGGGAGCTGAGACGATCACCGCGGCGTCCAGCGGGGCGTTATCGCCTTCTTTTGCCAGCAGGCAGCCCAGCATGTTCCCCCCCAGTGAATAGCCAACGGCGGCGGTCGGGACCGTACCAAATTCACGTTGCAGCCAGTGCAGAAACCAGCTGCCGTCTTCGGTTTCGCCAGAATGATAGATCCGGTTATTGCGATTGGGTTCACCACTACAGCCGCGAAAATGCATCACCACGCCAAGCCAGCCGCGCTGCATGGCGGCATGAATCAGACCGTGGGCGTAGGGGCTGTGCAGGCTGCCTTCCAGGCCGTGAAAAACGACCAGGCGCGGTTTGTGCCGTGCCAGGGAGGGGGCTTCGCTCCATGCCAGATCGACAAAATCACCGTCCGGCAGCTCGAGGCGTTGCCAGAAGGGGGTGAAGCCCAGTTTGCGGCGGATCAGACGCGGAAGCATGGTTTGCAGATGACGATTGCCCACGCCGCGCATCGGATGAAACTCGCGCGAATCGTCTTCAGGGGGCGTCATTTCTGTGGGGGTGATTTCAACCATAGCACCAGAGCAATTAATAAACTAATACAACACTATACCGCGCACGAGGTGCGCCGGTTATCCAATATGTGGTCTTACGGCCAGCTCTATAGGTTACACGAAATTGCGTCCGGGTGATGACTGGAGTACGCGCTGCCGGAAATTATCGCACCCGGCAGGCGTCTGTCCGGCGGCTCAGGAGTGGTAATGCCAGGCGCTGAGGAAAGTGGTGACGGCGGACTTAGCGAGCGGCTCCAACTGGGCGGGATCAAGGGCCTGCTGCGAGATCAGCGCCGCCGGTAACGGGTAACCCATCACCGACCCAAGGAACAATCTGGCCTGAACCTCGGGTTCCGTCAGGGTCAGCGTGCCGCGCGCATTTTGCGTGCTGAGTATCTCAACCAGTACGGTCAACACCCGGCCCGCCGGGCGTTGTTCGAGTGCCGCGTATAGCTCGGGCTTTTGCACCAGCACCTGGATCAGCAGGCGCTGAAAACGGATATTTTCCGCACTGTAAAAATGCGCCTGCACGACACGGGCAAAACCAAGCAGCAGCGCTGGCAGGTCGTGCTGCTTATCCTGCAGCAGCTGACGCAGCGGCGGCTGCATTTTCCCGTTTAAATAGGTAAAGCTCTCCAGCAGCAGCGCATCTTTACCACCCGGGAAGTGGTTATAGAGCGTGGGGCGGGAACTTCCTGCTTCAGCGGCGATGGCGTCGAGGGAGACATCCAGCCCGTGCTTTAAAAACAGTTCGCATGCGGTATGTAAAATGCGAGGGCGTGCGGTCATCGGACGCCCGCGTTGGTTAGCCATCAATTGCTATCCTTTGTGTTTTCCTTTTAGGGAGTGGATCCCCTGCTGGATCAGGATGAAAAAAAGCGGGACCAGGAGCAGCGTCAGGAGTGTCCCGGAAAGCATTCCGCCGATCACCGCGGTTCCGATTTCCGTGCGGCTCGACGCGCCAGCTCCGCTAGAGAGTACCAGAGGGATGGCGCCAGCAACAAATGCCAGCGACGTCATTATGATCGGCCGCAAACGCAGGCGCGCGCCTTCAAGGGTGGCTTCCACCAGCTTTTGGCCTGCCGTCAGCCTCGTCTGGGCGAACTCAACGATCAAGATGGCATTTTTAGCCGACAGCCCCATGGTGGTCAGCATCCCGACCTGAAAGTAAATATCGTTATCAAAACCGGCCAGCGTCGATGCGCTTACGGCCCCCAATATGCCCGGTGGAATGATCAACATGACGGCCAGCGGAATTGACCAGCTTTCATAGAGCGCGGCAAGACAGAGGAAAATAAAGATCGCGGAGGCAAGGTAAACCCACAGCGTCTGCCCCGATGAGGCCTGTTCCTGGTATGACAAACCGCTCCATTGCAGACCGAAGCCATCCAGGTCCTGCACCAGTGAGGTCATCTCATTCATTGCGCTACCGGAGCTGATACCGCTGGCGGCGCTTCCCTGGAACTGGACCGCCGACAGACCGTTAAATCGCTGCAGCATCTGTGGCCCGGTGGTCCATTGCATCGACGCGAAGCTGTTGAAAGAGGCCATGTTGTCTTCACTGCCGCGTACAAACCAGGCGGCGAGACTTTCGGGGCTGGAGCGCCACGGGGCATCGCCTTGCATATAAACACGTTTGATACGTCCGCGGTCGACAAAATCGTTAACGTAAGCGCCCCCCCAGGCGGCGGCGATGGTCTCGTTGATGTCAGCCTGCGCCAGCCCCTGGGATTCGGCCTTTTGACGATCCACCTCAATGTGCAGCTGGGATTTTTCATCAAGGCTGTTGAGCCTCACTGCATCGAGATTGCTGTTGGCTGTTGCCATCGACAGCAGGTTTTTTTGCGCCGCCAGTAGCGCGTCATACCCTTGCGCCGACTGGTCCTGCAGCCACAGCTCAAAGCCGCTGGACTGCCCAAGCCCGCGAACGGCCGGCGGGGCGGAAACGCTAATCGTCGCGTTGGTCGAGGCCCTGAAGTACTGATTGGCGCGAGCAATAATCGACTGGGCGCTGTTTTCCGTCCCCTGGCGTTCGTCCCAGCGTTTTAACTCGACAAACGCCATACCGACGTTTTGCCCGCTGCCGGCGTTATTACGCCCGGTGACCATAAAAATGACGTTCAGGTTGTCTTTCTCTTCGGTCATAAAATAGTTTGAGATGTCTTTTCCCGCCTGCTCGGTCATCGACATCGGCGAGCCGGACGGCAGCGTAAACTGAATGACGACTGACCCCTGATCCTCCTCCGGCAGGAAGCCGGTTGGCAGGCGTTGATACTGCCAGAGCATCAACAGGATCAGCAGGAGAGTGAGCAGGCAGTTACGTAAGGGCCGGCGGGTGATGCGCTGTAGAAGAATGAGATAGCGGTTTTGGCTTTTTTCGACACCGTGGTTAAACCAGCGGAAAAAGCGGCCTTGCTTCGCGTGACCGGGCTTGAGCAAATGCGCGCACAAGGTCGGGGTCAGCGTCATTGCTATCAGCGCGGACAGGCTCATGGCGGTCACGATCGTGGCGGTAAACTGCCGGTAGATGATGCCAACGGAGCCGCCAAAAAAGGCCATGGGAACAAAGACGGCCGACAGCACCATCGCGATACCGATCAGCGCTCCGGTGACCTCATTCATCGAGCGTAGCGTCGCCTCTACCGGGCCGAGTCCCTCTTCAGCCATTACCCGCTCGACGTTTTCGACCACCACGATGGCATCATCGACCAGCAGACCTATCGCCAGAACCATGGCGAACAGCGTCAGGGTATTGATGTTGTAGCCGAGCACGCTGAGGATGCCAAAGGTGCCAAGCAGAACGACCGGGACGGTGACCGTTGGGATCAACGTCGCACGCCAGTTTTGCAGGAACAAGTACATGACGATCACCACCAGAATGATGGCTTCGATAAGGGTTTGCACCACGCCTTCAATCGAGACGGTGACGAACGGCGTACTGTCGCGTGGGTAGGCCGCCACCATGCCGGCAGGGAACTGAGGGCTTAATCTTTCGACTTCAGCGCGTACATTTTCGGCAGTACTGAGCGCGTTTGCCCCTGAGGCCAGTTGGATGGAGATCCCGGCGGCCGGGTAGCCATTCAGGGTGGTCAGGTTCTGATAGTTTTCGGCGCCGACCTCGACGCGAGCAACGTCGCGCAGATAGATCGTGGACCCATCGCGGTTGGTCCGAATCGTGATGTTTTCAAACTGTTCCGGCGTTTCCAGCCGCGACTGCATTGTGACGGTCGCGTTGAGGTATTGTCCCTCCAGCGTCGGCAGCGTGCCGATTTCCCCGCTGGTCACCTGCGTGTTTTGCGCCTCAATGGCGGCGCGTACATCAGAAGGCATCAGCCCGAAACTGTTGAGCTTGTGCGGGTTCAGCCAGATGCGCATGGCGTACTGGGCGCCGAACACCGTGGTTTCTCCGACGCCATCGACGCGGCTGAGCGGATCCTGCAAGGTGCTGACCAGGAAGTCGTTGATATCAATATTGGTAAGCTGGCCGGTTGTATCGTACAGGGCGACCACCATCAGGCTGTCTCCCTGCGATTTGGTCACCGTGATCCCCTGCTGTTGTACTTCCTGCGGTAAACGGGTTAATGCCTGGTTGACGGCGTTCTGGACCTGGACCTGCGCCATATCCGGATCGATATTCTGGGCAAAGCTGAGGCTGATGCGTGCCTGTCCGGCAGAGCTGCTGCTGGAGGAGAAATAGAGCAAACCATCGATGCCCTTAATTTGCTGTTCCAGCACCTGAGTGACGCTTTCTTCGATCGTTTCAGCAGAGGCGCCAGGGTAGTTTGCCGTCACGGTGACGCCAGGCGGTGCAATATCGGGATATTGTTCAACGGGTAGCGTAAACAGGGCGAGCGCGCCGGCCGCCATGATGCAAATTGCCATGACGGCGGCAAAAACGGGTCGGGAAACAAAAAAATGTGCCAGCATATTCACAAACCTTTCGTCAGTCAGCGGGATAAAGTTTCCGGAGAAGCGAGGGATAGGCTTCAGGACAGTAGAGGGCGCGTCGTGCGTAGTTGACGCAGAGTGGATTGAGTTCAAGCAACATCAGGTTCCACTGATATGCTGTCCACAGGCGGTCATAGACCTGGATACTGAGTGAGTTTTGCTGCAACTTTTCCCGCAGTTGATGCAGCGTTGCCAGCGTACTTTGACGGTTGAACAACCGCTGTTGCAGGCCGCTGCGCGTCCAGGCGGCGGGCGCCGGACAGATGGCGGATATTTTGATCGCTACCGGCGCGATAATAAGGTGTGCGGACGCAGAATTTCCGGCGCTGAATGCCGATAACAACATGAAAAACAACAGATAACCCCACCTTTTGTACAGCGTCATGTTACGGCATCCACATCAATTTATTTACTTTACAGTAAAGTAAATAAATTGGTTAAACAAGACACATTCGCAAGTGTTATGACGAGGGGAAACAGAGCAAGGTGTAGGGGAGGTCAGAGAATAACGCAGGAAAAACAGCCACCTTGCACTACAGATGGCTGGGTGACGGATTTAAAACATGCCGTTGCCGCTGGCCGTTTTTTCCGGAACAGTCTGAATAACGTCCCAGTGTTCCACGATTTTGTGCTGTGCATCGAGGCGGAAAATATCCACGATGGCGCGGGTGACTCCGGGTTCGCGTCCGGTGGTGGCGACGTGCAGGACAACGTAGTCGCCATCGACGATCGTCCGTTTAATCTCGCTGCGGGAGTCCGGGTATTTATCTTTCAGGAAGGCGATAAACTGGCGAAAGCCTTCAGGCCCATCCTTTGCACCGGGGTTGTGCTGGATATACTGCTGGCCGAGATAGGGGCTGGCGGCCTCAAAGTCTTTATCGTTCAACGCTTTATTATAAAATGCGATGACGTTTTCTTTGTTTTTTAATTCGCTCTCGGTGTAGGCGGCAAAGGCTGTATGGGTCAGGGCGCACAGCAGTGAGAGGGAAAGGAGCGTTTTTTTAACCATGGCAGTTCCTCTTGCAGGTGAGTTATGCGGTTTTTAACAGAGGCGAAGCACGATGCGTTCCCATAAAACCACATCGCTGGATTTTCGCCTCTGTTATTAGCATACCCGGCTTTAGCCTTCCTGCAGCATTTGCTCCAACTGCTCTTGCGCCTCCAGCCAGGCCATTTCACACTCTTCCAGACCCGACTTCGCACTGGCCTGCTGCTGCAGGCAGGCGGTTAACTCCGCTTTGCGAGAGATGTCATACAGCTCGCTGTCGCCCAGCAGCTCTTCCGCCTGGGCAAGTTGTGTGTTGAGCTTCTCCATCTCTTTTTCGAGGCGGGTGATCTCTTTGCGCAGCGGTTGAGTCAGCGTACGCAGTTCGGCTTCCCGCCGTTTTTGATCTTTGCGGGCCTGGGCGCTGTTACCGGCCTCTTTCGGCGCTTCAGTGCTCTGGCTTTCCTGCTTTTGCGAGTCGCTGAGCCACTGCTGATAATCCTCCAGGTCGCCATCAAACGGCTCAACTTTGCCGTCGTGCACCAGATAGAGATCGTCAGTGGTCGAGCGGATCAGATGGCGATCGTGCGATACCACCACCAGTGCGCCTTCGAAATCAATCAGCGCTTCGGTTAAGGCCTGGCGCATATCGAGATCAAGGTGGTTGGTGGGTTCATCGAGCAGCAGCAGGTTCGGGCGCTGCCAGACGATGAGTGCCAGCACCAGTCGCGCTTTTTCACCGCCGGAGAAACGCTGGGTCTCTTCGTTGACCTTGTCGCTCTGGAAACCAAACCCGCCGAGATAATCGCGCAGCTTCTGCTCCAGCTCCTGTGGCGCCAGACGAGCCAGGTGCTGCAATGGCGATTCATCCGCGCGCAGGAACTCCAACTGATGCTGGGCAAAGTAGCCAAGCTTAATACCTTTGGCGAGGCCAATCTCACCGTGCAGCGGCTGGAGTTCACCGGCCAGCAGCTTAATCAGCGTCGATTTACCGGCGCCATTACGGCCTAACAGGCCGATACGGGAACCCGGCACCAGGTTGAGTTTGATGGAGTCCAGAATAATCCGCTCGCCGTATCCGGCGCTGACCTTCTCCATTTTCAACAGGGGATTGGGCAGGCTTTCCGGGGCGCGGAAGCTGAAGTGGAACGGGTTATCGACGTGGGCCGGGGCGATCAGCTCCATACGTTCCAGCATCTTGATACGGCTCTGTGCCTGCTTGGCTTTAGTGGCCTTGGCACGAAAACGGTCGATATAGCTCTGCAGATGCGCGACACGCAGCTGCTGGCTTTCGTACATCGACTGCTGCTGCGACAGGCGGGTCGCGCGCTGGATTTCAAACGAGCTGTAGTTGCCGGTGTATTCGAACATGGTTTGCTGTTCGATATGAATGATTTTATCGACGATCGGATCGAGGAAGTCGCGGTCGTGAGAGATCAGAATCAGCGTGCCCGGATAGCCTTTGAGCCATTTTTCCAGCCAGATGACCGCATCGAGGTCGAGGTGGTTGGTCGGTTCATCAAGCAGCAGTAAATCGGAACGGCAAATCAGCGCCTGCGCCAGGTTCAGACGCATACGCCAGCCGCCGGAAAAGTCGCTGACCGGGCTTTCGAGTTGTTCGTTGCTGAACCCCAGCCCGTGCAGCAGGCTGGCGGCGCGGGAGCGAATGGTCCAGGCATCGATGGCATCCAGCTTGCCGTGCACCGTGGCGATAGCGTGGCCGTCGTTCTGCTCGTTGGCGTGATGTAAATCCGCTTCAAGCTGGCGATATTCGCGATCGCCGTCGATAACATAATCAATAGCGGGCTGCGGAAGTGCAGGGGTTTCCTGATTAACCCACGCCAGCTGCCAGCTGCCCGGGAAGGTCATACTGCCGCCGTCGGCGCTAATCTCGTTTTTCAAAAGCGATAGCAGCGTGGATTTCCCGCAGCCGTTTTTGCCCACCAGACCGACTTTCTGGCCAGGGTTGATGGTGGCAGTGGCGTTGTCCAGCAGGACTCGTACGCCGCGACGAATTTGTAACGAGGAGAAAACAATCATAAGGCGCCGTATGTTCTGACTATGTTAGTTTGTCATTATGATAATGTAATGTGGTAGCAAATAGCTCCACCGGGCCGCAATGGTAGCCCAAAACGAAGACGATAGACAAAGTCATTCTGGTTGCGTCAGGACGCAGCCATGTTAGAGGCCGCCAAAAGACATTCGGGAGGGGAATGATGTCTCAGACAGCGAAGGTTTTGCTGCTGTATGCCCACCCAGAATCCCAGGATTCCGTGGCCAACCGGGTTTTGCTTGAACCGGCTTTACAGTTGCCTAATGTCACCGTGCACGATCTTTATGCGCACTACCCCGATTTTTTTATCGATATTGCCCATGAGCAGGAACTCCTGCGCCAACATGAGGTGATTGTGTTCCAGCATCCGTTATACACCTGGAGCTGCCCGGCCTTACTGAAAGAGTGGCTGGACAGGGTTCTGAGCCGCGGCTTTGCCAGCGGTGCCGGAGGAAATCAGCTCGCGGGAAAGTACTGGCGCAGCGTGATCACCACCGGTGAGCCAGAAAGTGCCTACCGACGTGATGCAAACCGCTATCCGATGAACGATATTCTGCGGCCCTTTGAGCTGACGGCCGGCATGTGTCGCATGCACTGGATGAGTCCGATTATTGTCTACTGGGCTCGCCGGCAATCGCCCGACGATCTGAAAAGTCATGCCCGCGCCTACCGTGACTGGCTGGCCAATCCCATTACGGCAGGAGGAATTTATGGCGGGAGCTGATCTGCTGTTAGCCGGCGTCTTATTTCTGTTTGCTGCCGTGGTTGCGGTACCGCTGGCCGCCAGGCTCGGTATCGGTGCAGTCTTAGGCTATCTGCTGGCCGGAATTGCGATTGGCCCGTGGGGGCTGGGATTCATCAGTGATGTCGATGAGATCCTCCATTTCTCCGAGCTGGGCGTGGTGTTCCTGATGTTTATCATCGGGCTGGAACTGAATCCGTCTAAGCTGTGGCGCTTGCGCAGTTCGATCTTTGGCGTGGGGGCGGCGCAGGTGCTGCTCAGCGCGGGTATTCTCGGCGGCCTGCTGGTGCTGACCGGCTTCTCCTGGCAGGCGGCGGTGGTCGGCGGTATTGGGCTGGCGATGTCGTCCACGGCGATGGCGCTACAGTTGATGCGTGAGAAGGGAATGAGCCGGAGCGAATCCGGGCAGCTGGGGTTTTCCGTCCTGCTGTTTCAGGATCTGGCGGTGATCCCGGCGCTGGCCCTGGTACCGCTGCTGGCGGGTCCCGGCGATGACCATTTTGACTGGGTCACGATCGGGATGAAGGTGCTGGCTTTCGGCGGCATGCTGATTGGCGGCCGCTTTTTGCTGAGGCCGGTTTTCCGCTTTATCGCCGGCTCCGGTGTGCGCGAAGTATTCACCGCTGCAACGCTGTTGCTGGTGCTGGGGTCGGCTCTGTTTATGGACGCCCTTGGCCTGTCGATGGCGCTCGGCACCTTTATTGCCGGCGTGCTGCTGGCCGAAAGCGAATATCGCCACGAGCTGGAGATCGCTATCGAGCCGTTTAAGGGGCTTCTGCTCGGTCTGTTTTTTATCTCCGTGGGGATGGCGCTGAATCTTGGCGTGCTGTACACCCATTTGCTGTGGGTGGCGGCAAGCGTCGCGGTGCTGGTGGCGGTAAAAAGCCTGGTGCTGTATATCCTGGCAAGAGTGTATGGCTTGCGAAGCTCGGAACGAATGCAGTTTGCCGGGGTGCTGAGCCAGGGTGGAGAGTTTGCTTTTGTACTGTTCTCGCTGCCGGCTTCACTCCGGCTGTTTGAAAACGATCAGATGGCGCTGCTGCTGGTGACGGTTACATTGTCGATGATGACCACGCCGCTCCTGATGACCCTGATAGATAGCGTGCTCTCCCGGCGTTTTAATCAGTCGGAAGAAGAAGATGAGGCGCCGTGGGTTGAGGATGATAAACCGCAGGTCATTATCGTCGGCTTTGGCCGTTTCGGGCAGGTGATCGGCCGCTTACTGATGGCCAATAAAATGCGTATTACCGTACTGGAGCGCGATATCAGCGCGGTTAATCTGATGCGCAAATATGGGTACAAGGTCTATTTTGGTGATGCTACTCAGCTGGAGTTGCTGCGCTCGGCAGGGGCCGAGGCGGCACAATCGATCGTGATCACCTGCAATGAGCCGGAAGATACTATGAAGCTGGTGGAGATGTGCCAGCAGCATTTCCCGCATCTCAATATCCTGGCGCGGGCGCGGGGCCGCGTTGAGGCCCATGAATTGCTGCAGGCCGGCGTGGTGCAGTTTTCGCGTGAGACCTTTTCCAGCGCCCTGGAGTTGGGGCGCAAAGCGCTGATTACCGTCGGCATGCACCCGCACCAGGCACAACGTGCGCAACTGCACTTTCGTCGTCTGGATATGCGAATGCTGCGCGAGTTAATGCCGGTAAATACTGATACGCTGCAGATATCACGCGTGCGGGAAGCACGCCGGGAGCTGGAGGAGATTTTCCAGCGCGAGATGCAGAAAGAGAGCAGACAGCTTGATGGCTGGGATGAGTTTGAATAAAGGGTCATAAAAAGATGGCGGTACGTAAACGTTTTATTGCTGGCGCAAAATGTCCGACGTGCCAGGCTCAGGATTCACTGGCGATGTGGCGTGAAAATAATGTCGATATTGTTGAGTGTGTTAAGTGTGGGCACCAGATGCGTGAGGCGGATAAAGAGGCAAAAGAGCATGTCCGCAAAGATGAACAGGTGATTGGCATTTTTCATCCGGACTAGCGTTATCGCTCGCCTTTTTTTAAGCTAGAGGGTACACGGCTGCAGAATTCCGTTACAATCTGCGCCACTATTCTTCCCATGCTCAGGAGCAATCATGAAAGTAGCAAAAGACCTGGTGGTCAGCCTGGCCTATCAGGTACGTACAGAAGACGGTGTGTTGGTTGATGAGTCTCCGGTGAGCGCGCCGCTGGACTACCTGCATGGTCACGGTTCCCTGATCTCCGGCCTGGAAAATGCGCTGGATGGTCATGAAGTGGGCGACAAATTTGACGTAGAAGTCGGCGCGAACGACGCGTACGGCCAGTACGACGAAAACCTGGTTCAGCGTGTTCCTAAAGACGTCTTCATGGGCGTTGATGAACTGCAGGTCGGCATGCGTTTCCTGGCTGAAACCGACCAGGGTCCGGTACCGGTTGAAATCACCGAAGTTGATGACGAGCACGTTGTGGTTGATGGTAACCACATGCTGGCGGGTCAGAACCTGAAGTTCAACGTTGAAGTGGTTGCGATTCGCGAAGCGACGGCGGAAGAGCTGGAACACGGTCACGTACACGGTGCTCACGGCCACGATCATGACCACGATCATGATGGTTGCTGCGGCGGTCACGGCCACGATCACGACCACGGTCATGAACATGGCAAAGGTGGTTGCGGTAACGGTGGTTGCGGCTGCCACTAATACCTGACGTCTTTCAAGCGCAGGCGCGCTGTTAACGCCGGTACGTCGGGTGTTCTCAGGTTACCGCTATGTCGCGAGATAGTGGCTTGAAATTCTAAAGGTATTCAATCCGGTAGCATAGCTGCTACCGGATACAGAAAGCGGGGAAACCCGCTTTTTTTACGTCTCAATAATGTGGAGGAGGCGTTTCTTCGGCCTGTGACGCGATGTGCGATGACTGGGTGGCTTTCAGTTTTTCGACCATCAGACGCATATGCTCGCGCATTTTCGCCATCTCGATCTCATGGGCGGTAACGGTCTTGTTGAGGTCTTCAAGGGTGATTTCCTGAAATGCCAGCCGGCTTTCCAACTCCGCCAGGCGAGTCTCCAGTGTATTATCGTGCATGAGTTACCCCTTTTGTCGGATTTCGCGGGCGGATTCTACTGAATTTTCATCAGTTGTGCAGCAACCTGGCGTAAGGCAGGAAACTAATTTATACAAAAATAGTCTTAAAACGGGTGATATTCAGGAACGACTGTATGTAGATTTATCCTGCAACGTTCTATAGTACCCCTTTTGCATTTTACGATAACCCTGGGGCGAGATGCCCCGGCCCTGGAGAAATGGATGAAATCACTGTTTAAAGTAACGCTGCTGGCGACCACAATGGCTGTCGCCCTGAATGCACCGCTGACCTTTGCGGCTGATACTGCTGCGAAGGCGGCACCTGCGACGGAAAGCAAAGCGGCATTTAAAAATGACGATCAAAAATCTGCTTATGCGCTGGGTGCATCGCTGGGACGTTACATGGAAAACTCCCTGAAAGAACAAGAAAAACTGGGCATCAAGCTGGATAAAGATCAGCTGATCGCCGGTGTTCAGGATGCGTTTGCCAACAAGAGTAAACTGTCCGATCAAGAGATCGAGCAGACACTGCAGACTTTCGAAACTCGCGTAAAAACTGCTGCACAGCAGAAAATGGAAAAAGACGCGACTGAAAACGACGCGAAAGGCAAAGCCTATCGTGACACCTTCGCCAAAGAGAAGGGTGTAAAAACCTCTAAATCTGGCCTGCTGTACAAAGTTGAGAAAGAAGGTACCGGTGACGCACCGAAAGACAGCGACACCGTTGTCGTGAACTACAAAGGTACGCTGATCGACGGTAAAGAGTTCGATAACTCTTACACCCGTGGTGAGCCGCTCTCCTTCCGTCTGGACGGCGTGATCCCGGGCTGGACTGAAGGCCTGAAAAATATCAAGAAAGGCGGTAAAATCCAGCTGGTCATCCCACCGGATCTGGCTTACGGCAAAACAGGCGTACCGGGTATTCCGGCCAACTCCACCCTGGTATTTGACGTAGAACTGCTGGATATCAAGCCAGCACCGAAAGCCGATGCCAAGCCTGAAGCAGCGGCTGACGCAGCAGCAGCAGCACCGGCTGCAGACGCCAAGAAGTAATCTGGTTTAAGCCGCCGCCCTCAAAGGCGGCGGCTTTTTTATTTGGGGCGGATATAATTAAAACTGGAAAGTGCCTCAAGCGCTGTATTACTTTAGATAGCTTAATAATGATGATGAGCCTGCCCTGACGAGCTACACTTCATCCTTCAAGCTGCATCTACGTTGGCCGCACCCGCTAATATCGGTGACCATCGGAGTCAGCTCCGGGAATCATAAGAGACGTCGTGCCTCTTACTGAGCCAGCTTCTGGCTGGTCAAATTCGTTGCTGATGAATTTGTCCTGGACTTGTGCCGCAACGCACCTTGAATGATTTGGTGTAAAAAATGACAGGCTCCTGAAAAGGAGTGCTTTTTTTCATGTCCAGGTCGCTTTTAACCAACGAAACCAGTGAGCTTGACCTGCTGGATCAACGTCCTTTCGACCAGACCGACTTCGATATCCTCAAATCCTATGAAGCGGTGGTGGACGGGTTAGCGATGCTCATTGGTTCCCATTGTGAGATCGTGCTGCATTCCCTACAGGATTTGAAATGCTCCGCTATCCGCATCGCCAACGGTGAACATACCGGTCGCCAAATCGGCTCGCCTATTACCGACCTCGCGCTGCGGATGCTGCACGATATGACGGGTGCCGACAGCAGCGTTTCCAAATGTTACTTTACGCGGGCCAAAAGCGGCGTCCTGATGAAGTCGGTCACGATTGCTATCCGCAACCGCGAGCATCGGGTCATTGGTCTGCTGTGCATCAACATGAACCTCGATGTTCCGTTCTCCCAAATCATGAGCACCTTTATTCCGCCGGAAACGCCGGAGGTGAACTCGCAGGTGAACTTTGCATCGTCTGTTGATGACCTGGTCGCACAAACGCTTGAGTTCACGATTGAGGAAGTCAATGCGGACCGCAATGTGTCCAACAATGCCAAAAACCGCCAGATTGTCCTGAACCTCTACGAGAAAGGGATCTTTGATATCAAAGATGCCATTAACCAGGTCGCCGATCGGCTCAATATTTCCAAACATACGGTCTACCTCTACATTCGCCAGTTTAAGAGCGGCGATTTCCAGGGGCTGGATAAGTAATGCGTTTTGCCATTACGGTGACAGGCCCGGCCTACGGTACACAACAGGCCAGCAGTGCCTGGCAGTTTGCTCAGGCGGTTCTGCAAGAGGGTCATGAACTGGCCTGCATTTTTTTCTATCGTGAAGGTGTCTATAACGCTAACCAGCTGACGGCGCCTGCCAGCGATGAGTTTGACCTGGTGCGCGCGTGGCAACGCTTGCATGACGAACATGCGGTTGCTTTACACATTTGTGTTGCGGCTGCACTGCGCCGTGGCGTAACCGATGAGCGGGAAGCTCAGCAGCTAGGCTTGCCGGGCCATAATCTGCAGCCAGGGTTTACGTTGAGCGGCCTGGGCGCGCTGGCCGAAGCGTCTTTAACCTGCGATCGGATGGTGCAGTTCTGATGAAACGCGTGGCCTTTGTTTTTTCTTCCGCGCCGCACGGCACGGCTTCCGGCAGGGAAGGTCTGGATGCACTGCTGGCGACCTCTGCACTCACCGATGAGCTGGGCGTTTTCTTTGTTGGCGACGGTGTCTTTCAGCTGTTGCCGGGGCAAACCCCGTCAGCGGTGCTTGCCCGCGACTATATCGCCACCTTTAAGCTGCTGTCTTTGTATGACATCGACGCCTGCTGGATATGTGCGGCTTCCGTCCGTGACCGTGGTCTTGATGCAGCTACACCGTGGATTGTCGATGCTGAATGGCTGGAACCCGAGGCGCTACGCGCCCGGCTCGATGATTTCAACGTGATTCTGCGGTTTTGAGGTTCTGATGCTCCACACCTTAAGCGTTTCTCCCTGGCATGCCGATATCGCCACCATGCTCCGTCTGATGAACGCCGGGGATGACCTGCTGCTGTTATCGGATGGCGTCACTGCCGCCATCGCCGGTAGCCGCTTCCTTGAAATGTTGCAGTCTGCCCCCATAACCATTCATGTTCTGCAAGATGACATCGATGCCCGCGGGCTGACTGGTCAAATTTCAGACAGTGTCGTCAGGGTTGGCTATACTGATTTCGTCAGAATGTCGATCAAACATCCCGGGCAATTGGCCTGGTAATGACGGGATTGTTGTATATTTCTTGACACCTTTTCGGCACCGCCCTAAAATTCTGCGTCCTCATATTATATGAGGCGATTTATTACGTGTTTACGAAGCAAAAGCTAAAACCAGGAGCTATTTAATGGCAACAATTAACCAGCTGGTACGCAAACCACGCGCACGCAAAGTTGCAAAGAGCAACGTGCCTGCACTGGAAGCCTGCCCGCAGAAACGTGGCGTATGTACTCGTGTATATACCACCACTCCTAAAAAACCGAACTCCGCACTGCGTAAAGTTTGCCGTGTTCGTCTGACTAACGGTTTCGAAGTCACCTCCTACATCGGTGGTGAAGGTCACAACCTGCAGGAACACTCCGTGATCCTGATCCGTGGCGGTCGTGTTAAAGACCTTCCGGGTGTTCGTTACCACACCGTTCGTGGTGCGCTTGACTGCTCCGGCGTTAAAGACCGTAAGCAAGCTCGCTCCAAGTATGGCGTGAAGCGTCCTAAGGCTTAATGGTTCTCCGTTAAGTAAGGCCAAACGTTTTATATTAATGTCAAACTAAACTCTTTGAGTTTTGGACAATCCTGAATTAACAACGGAGTATTTCCATGCCACGTCGTCGCGTCATTGGTCAGCGTAAAATCCTTCCAGATCCTAAGTTCGGATCAGAACTGCTGGCAAAATTTGTCAACATCCTGATGGTAGATGGTAAAAAATCTACTGCAGAAGCAATCGTATACAGCGCGCTGGAGACCCTGGCTCAGCGTTCTGGTAAAAATGAACTGGAAGCTTTCGAAGTCGCTCTGGACAACGTCCGTCCGACCGTCGAAGTTAAGTCCCGCCGCGTAGGTGGTTCTACTTATCAGGTTCCAGTTGAAGTCCGTCCGGTTCGTCGTAATGCCCTGGCAATGCGTTGGATCGTAGAAGCTGCTCGTAAACGTGGTGATAAATCCATGGCTCTGCGTCTGGCGAACGAACTTTCTGACGCTGCAGACAACAAAGGTACTGCAGTTAAGAAACGTGAAGACGTTCACCGTATGGCAGAAGCCAACAAGGCGTTCGCACACTACCGTTGGTAATCCCTTCGGAGTCATAGTCACCAGGCGGGCGCTTCAGGTAAGTCGCCCGTACTGGATAACTTAACTGAACGCCTAAAGAAACAAACGAGGAATCAAATGGCTCGTACAACACCCATCGCACGCTACCGTAACATCGGTATCAGTGCGCACATCGACGCCGGTAAAACCACTACTACCGAACGTATTCTGTTCTACACCGGTGTAAACCACAAAATCGGTGAAGTTCATGACGGCGCAGCAACCATGGACTGGATGGAGCAGGAGCAGGAGCGTGGTATTACTATCACCTCCGCAGCGACTACTGCATTCTGGTCTGGTATGGCTAAGCAGTATGAACCGCATCGCGTTAACATCATCGACACCCCGGGGCACGTTGACTTCACCATCGAAGTAGAACGTTCCATGCGTGTGCTTGATGGTGCAGTAATGGTTTACTGCGCAGTTGGTGGTGTTCAGCCACAGTCTGAAACCGTATGGCGTCAGGCAAACAAATATAAAGTTCCGCGTATTGCGTTCGTTAACAAAATGGACCGCATGGGCGCGAACTTCCTGAAAGTTGTTGGTCAGATCAAATCCCGTCTGGGCGCGACTCCGGTTCCGCTGCAGCTGGCAATTGGTGCTGAAGAAGGTTTCACCGGTGTTGTTGACCTGGTGAAAATGAAAGCCATCAACTGGAACGAAGAAGACGCAGGCGTTACCTTCACTTATGAAGATATTCCGGCTGACATGCAGGATCTGGCTGATGAATGGCACCAGAACCTGATCGAGTCCGCTGCAGAAGCTTCAGAAGAGCTGATGGAGAAATACCTGGGTGGTGAAGAACTGACTGAAGAAGAGATCAAGAAAGCTCTGCGTCAGCGCGTTCTGAACAACGAAATCATCCTGGTAACCTGTGGTTCTGCGTTCAAGAACAAAGGTGTTCAGGCGATGCTGGATGCGGTAATTGATTACCTGCCATCCCCGGTTGATGTACCTGCGATCAACGGTATTCTGGACGACGGTAAAGACACTCCGGCTGAGCGTCACGCTAGCGATGACGAGCCGTTTGCTGCTCTGGCATTTAAAATTGCTACCGACCCGTTCGTGGGTAACCTGACCTTCTTCCGTGTGTACTCCGGTGTGGTTAACTCTGGTGATACCATCCTGAACTCCGTGAAATCCGCACGTGAGCGTTTCGGTCGTATCGTACAGATGCACGCTAACAAACGTGAAGAGATCAAAGAAGTTCGCGCGGGCGATATCGCCGCAGCTATCGGTCTGAAAGACGTAACTACTGGTGACACCCTGTGTAACCCAGATGCGCCGATCATTCTGGAGCGTATGGAATTCCCGGAGCCGGTAATCTCCATCGCTGTTGAACCGAAAACCAAAGCTGACCAGGAAAAAATGGGTCTGGCTCTGGGTCGTCTGGCTAAAGAAGACCCGTCATTCCGCGTATGGACTGACGAAGAATCTAACCAGACCATTATCGCCGGTATGGGTGAACTGCACCTCGACATCATCGTTGACCGTATGAAGCGTGAATTCAACGTTGAAGCGAACGTCGGTAAACCTCAGGTTGCTTACCGCGAAGCGATTCGCTCTAAAGTTACCGATATCGAAGGTAAACATGCTAAGCAGTCTGGTGGTCGCGGTCAGTATGGTCACGTTGTGATCGACATGTACCCACTGGAGCCGGGCTCAAATCCGAAAGGATACGAGTTCATCAACGACATCAAAGGTGGTGTAATTCCTGGCGAATACATCCCGGCCGTTGATAAAGGCATCCAGGAACAGCTGAAAGCTGGTCCGCTGGCAGGTTACCCGGTAGTTGATCTCGGTGTGCGTCTGCACTTCGGTTCTTACCATGACGTTGACTCCTCTGAGCTGGCGTTTAAACTGGCTGCTTCTATTGCCTTTAAAGATGGCTTTAAGAAAGCGAAACCAGTTCTGCTTGAGCCAATCATGAAGGTTGAAGTAGAGACTCCGGAAGAGAACACTGGTGATGTCATCGGTGACCTTAGCCGTCGTCGTGGTCAGCTGAAAGGCCAGGAATCTAACGCTACTGGCGTACAGATTCATGCTGAAGTTCCGCTGTCTGAAATGTTCGGATATGCAACTCAGCTGCGTTCTCTGACCAAAGGTCGTGCTTCTTACTCCATGGAGTTCCTGAAGTATGATGACGCGCCGAACAACGTTGCTCAGGCCGTAATTGAAGCCCGTGGTAAATAAGCCGTAGGGTTAAAACCAAAATCCCGTGCTCTCTCCTGATGGGGAGAGCACTATAGTAAGGAATATAGCCGTGTCTAAAGAAAAATTTGAACGTACAAAACCGCACGTCAACGTCGGTACTATCGGCCACGTTGACCATGGTAAAACTACTCTGACCGCTGCAATCACTACCGTTCTGGCTAAAACCTACGGTGGTTCTGCTCGTGCATTCGACCAGATCGATAACGCACCAGAAGAAAAAGCTCGTGGTATCACCATCAACACTTCCCACGTTGAATATGACACCCCGACTCGCCACTACGCACACGTAGACTGCCCGGGCCACGCCGACTATGTTAAAAACATGATCACCGGTGCTGCGCAGATGGACGGCGCGATCCTGGTTGTTGCTGCGACTGACGGCCCGATGCCGCAGACTCGTGAGCACATCCTGCTGGGTCGTCAGGTAGGCGTTCCTTACATCATCGTGTTCCTGAACAAATGCGACATGGTTGATGACGAAGAGCTGCTGGAACTGGTTGAGATGGAAGTGCGTGAGCTGCTGTCTCAGTACGACTTCCCGGGCGACGACACTCCGATCATCCGTGGTTCTGCTCTGAAAGCGCTGGAAGGCGACGCAGAGTGGGAAGCTAAGATCGTTGAGCTGGCTGGCTACCTGGATTCTTACATCCCGGAACCAGAGCGTGCGATTGACAAGCCGTTCCTGCTGCC
>NZ_RKHT01000009.1:0-363943 GCF_003752615.1 Klebsiella sp. BIGb0399
CTGATAAATTGTTAAAGAGCAGTGCGACGGCGCTTAGCGCTCTGTCGCGAGGTGGCGTATATTACGCTTTCCTCTTTCAGAGTCAACCTCATTTTCAGAAGTTTTCTCTTTCAACCCGGCGGCTTGTTTGCCGTTGTTCCGTGTCGATGGAGGCGCATTATAGGGAGCCAGCCGGGAATGACAAGCGGAAAAATGCATTTTTATTTCAACCGCTCATCTTTTATACGTAACGCTTATTTTTGCTGCTTTTTGATAGCTTCAGGCAGGTCTGCCAGGCTATTCAGTACCCAATCAGCGGCATTTTCCGCTTCTGGCGTGACGGGCTTGCCGGTACGAACCAGCACTTTAGTCCCTATAGAAGCAGCAGCTGCAGCCTGCATATCTTCAATTTTATCGCCAACCATATAAGAAGCGGCCATATCAATATGAAGGTAGTCACGCGCAGAGACGAACATCCCCGGGTGCGGCTTACGGCAATCACAGGTCTGGCGATACTCTTCCACCGTCCCCTGCGGGTGATGCGGACAATAATAGATACCGTCCAGGTCAACACCGCGATCGGCCAGTGACCAGTCCATCCATTCCGTCAGCGTTTCAAACTGCGCTTCCGTAAACTTTCCGCGCGCGATGCCGGATTGATTGGTGACCACCACCAGGGCGAATCCCATCTCCTTTAATTGACGCATCGCATCAATGACGCCATCGATAAACTCAAAGTTGTCGATTTCGTGGACATAGCCATGATCGACATTAATTGTGCCGTCACGGTCGAGAAAAATTGCGGGTACTGACTTTGCCACCGTAATGCTCCTGATAAAGGCTAGTCTGATTAGTATCGCATGTTTCGCTATGCAAGAAAGTGCTCATTATTCAGCAGCTGGATTGATTTAGACGTCTGGATGCCTTAACATCCATTTCATTGACAGGCATCGCCTGGACACGGCAGAAGAAAATGCCACGGCAAACGGCTAAACGATAATAAATAACTGATGATTAAACTTTCGAATATCACCAAAGTGTTCCAGCAAGGGAATCGCACCATACAGGCGCTGAACGATGTCAGCCTGCATGTCCCTGCCGGACAAATTTATGGCGTCATCGGCGCATCTGGTGCTGGTAAAAGTACGCTCATTCGCTGCGTTAACCTGCTTGAACGCCCGACAGAAGGTAGCGTTCAGGTTGGCGGCCAGGAACTGACTGCGCTTTCTGAAAAAGAACTGACCCGCGCACGTCGCCAGATTGGCATGATTTTCCAGCACTTTAACCTGCTGGCTTCCCGTACCGTTTTTGGCAACGTCGCGCTGCCGCTGGAGCTGGACAACACCCCGCAGGCAGAAATTAAACGTCGCGTGACCGAACTGTTGGATCTCGTCGGCCTTGCCGATAAACATGACAGCTACCCGGCCAACCTTTCCGGCGGGCAGAAACAACGTGTCGCGATTGCACGCGCCCTGGCAAGCAACCCGAAGGTGCTGCTGTGTGACGAAGCCACCAGCGCCCTGGATCCGGCAACCACGCGTTCCATCCTTGAACTGTTGAAAGATATCAACCGTCGCCTTGGCCTGACGATTCTGCTGATCACCCACGAGATGGACGTCGTCAAACGCATCTGCGATTGCGTCGCGGTCATCAGTAACGGTCAGCTGATCGAGCAGGATACGGTGAGTGAAGTCTTCTCTCATCCGAAGACCCCGCTGGCACAGCAGTTTATTCAGTCCACGCTGCATCTGGATATTCCGGACGATTATCAGGCCCGCCTGAAGCCAACCGCGCAACCGGATAGCGTACCAATGCTGCGCATGGAGTTTACCGGCCATTCTGTTGATGCCCCGTTGCTCTCTGAAACCGCCCGTCGCTTTAATGTGAATAACAACATTATTAGCGCGCAGATGGATTACGCCGGCGGCGTGAAGTTCGGCATTATGCTGACCGAGATGCACGGCACGCAGGAAGATACCCAGGCCGCTATCGCCTGGTTGCAGGAACACCATGTAAAAGTAGAGGTACTGGGCTATGTCTGAGGCAATGATTTGGCTGCTGTTGCGCGGCGTATGGGAAACGCTGGCCATGACGTTTGTCTCCGGCTTCTTCGGTTTTGTCCTCGGCCTGCCTGTCGGCGTGCTGCTGTACGTGACCCGTCCAGGACAGATTGCGGCCAACGCGAAGCTTTACCGGACGCTCTCCGCGCTGGTTAACATCTTCCGTTCTATTCCTTTCATTATCTTGCTGGTGTGGATGATCCCATTCACCCGCGTGATTGTCGGTACCTCAATCGGCCTGCAGGCGGCGATTGTGCCGCTGACGGTTGGCGCCGCGCCGTTTATCGCCCGTATGGTGGAAAACGCGCTGCTCGAAATCCCGACCGGGTTGATTGAAGCTTCCCGCGCAATGGGCGCAACACCGATGCAGATCGTTCGCAAGGTGCTGCTGCCAGAAGCGCTGCCGGGGCTGGTGAACGCCGCCACCATCACCCTGATTACCCTGGTAGGTTATTCCGCCATGGGCGGTGCGGTGGGTGCCGGTGGTCTTGGGCAGATTGGCTATCAGTACGGCTACATCGGCTACAACGCAACGGTAATGAATACGGTACTGGTATTACTGGTTATTCTGGTTTATTTAATCCAATTCTCTGGCGATCGTATCGTCCGGGCTGTGACTCACAAATAACACACAACACACCATCATTCGGGCCGTCTCTGGGCGGTCTGATGACTCGTGTACACAAAGACTCTTACAGAAAGGAAATAACATGGCCTTTAATTTCAAAACCTTTGCGGCGGTCGGCGCGTTAATCGGTTCTCTGGCTCTGGTGGGTTGTGGTCAGGACGAGAAAGACCCGAACCATATTAAAGTCGGCGTCATTGTGGGTGCAGAGCAGCAGGTTGCTGAAGTTGCCCAGAAAGTGGCGAAAGAGAAATACGGTCTCGACGTAGAGCTGGTGACCTTTAACGATTACGTTCTGCCAAACGAAGCGCTGAGCAAGGGCGACATCGACGTCAACGCCTTCCAGCATAAGCCGTACCTCGATCAGCAAATTAAAGACCGTGGTTACAAGCTGGTTGCCGTCGGCAACTCCTTTGTCTACCCGATTGCCGGTTACTCTAAGAAAATCAAATCTCTGGACGAACTGCAGCCGGGCTCTCAGATTGCGATTCCTAACGACCCGACCAACCTCGGCCGCTCCCTGCTGCTGCTGCAGCAAGTGGGTCTGATCAAACTGAAAGAAGGCGTTGGCTTGCTGCCGACCTCTCTGGATATCGTTGAAAACCCGAAAAACCTGAAGATTGTTGAGCTGGAAGCACCGCAGCTGCCGCGCTCTCTGGATGATGCGCAGATCTCTCTGGCGGTGATCAACACCACCTACGCCAGCCAGATCGGTCTGACTCCGGCGAAAGATGGTATCTTCGTTGAAGATAAAGACTCTCCGTACGTGAACCTGATTGTTGCTCGCGAAGACAACAAAGATGCCGAAAATGTGAAGAAATTTGTTCAGGCATACCAGAGCGATGAAGTTTACGAAGCGGCGAACAAAATCTTTAACGGCGGTGCTGTGAAAGGCTGGTAATCTTTTTTCACCGTAATATCATTCAGGACGGGCTTTATGCCCGTCTTGTCATTTATGCAAGCGCCTGATTCAATAGCGCCCTGTTTGATTATTTTTTGAGGAATTCCTATGCGTGCTTTACCGGTCTGTTTGTTAGCGCTCATGTTAAGCGGCTGTTCAATGCTAAGCAGATCTCCCGTCGAACCTGTACAAAGCACCGCAACGGCACCCGCTAAAACGGAAACGGCAAAACCGAAAGCACCGCGTCCGGCGCCGGTAAGAATCTATACCGATGCATCCGCACTGGTCGGCAAGCCTTTCCGCGATCTGGGTGAAGTGACTGGCGAATCATGCCAGGCCAGCAACCAGGATTCGCCGCCAAATATCCCGACCGCCCGCAAGCGTCTGCAAATTAACGCCGCTAAAATGAAAGCTAACGCGGTCCTTCTGCACAGCTGTGAAGTCACCAGCGGTACACCGGGATGCTATCGTCAGGCCGTTTGTCTGGGTTCCGCGCTTAACGTTTCGGCGCAATGAGTGCTTTCCAGTTCGCGCAGATAGGCGTGATTCGTTCGCCCTATAAAGAAAAGTTTGCCGTGCCGCGCCAGCCAGGGCTGGTCAAAAATGGTGGTGGCGAACTGCATTTGCTGCCGCCCTATAATCAGGCGGACGCCGTTCGCGGTCTGGAAGACTTTAGCCATCTGTGGGTGCTGTTTGTCTTCCATCAAACAATGGAAGGTGGCTGGCGCCCTACCGTGCGCCCTCCCCGTCTCGGCGGGAATGCGCGGATGGGCGTGTTCGCCACGCGTTCAACGTTCCGCCCGAATCCCATCGGGATGTCGCTGGTCGAACTCAAAGGCATCCGCTGCCAGAAAGAGCAGGTTATCCTGCAGCTCGGGAGCCTGGACCTGGTGGATGGCACCCCGGTGGTGGATATCAAACCCTATCTGCCGTTTGCCGAAGCGCTGCCGGATGCCAGCGCCAGCTATGCCCAGCAGGCGCCGCTGGCGGAAATGACAGTAAGCTTTACGCCTGAACTGGACACGCAGCTTGTCGCACTGGAAAAGCGCTATCCACACCTGAAAGCGTTTATCCGTGAGGTGCTGGCGCAGGATCCGCGTCCTGCCTATCGTAAAGAGGAAGAAGCAGGAAAAACCTATGCCGTCTGGCTGCTTGATTTCAACGTCCGCTGGCGTGTTATCCCGTCGGGTTTTGAAGTCTTTGCCCTTGAACCACGGTAATTTTATTTTCCTCTCTTTTGGCATCTTTGCCACACTGGTAAACTAAACCACTTTTTTTGTTTCAGGCTGGTCCCCAGCCTGTTCCGATCGTCCAAATGGAACCGTAACAACATGCGTACTAGCCAATACCTGCTCTCCACACAAAAGGAGACACCTGCCGACGCCGAAGTCATCAGCCATCAGTTGATGCTGCGCGCCGGGATGATCCGTAAGCTGGCCTCCGGGTTGTACACCTGGCTGCCGACCGGCGTGCGCGTCCTGAAAAAAGTCGAAAACATCGTGCGTGAAGAGATGAACAACGCCGGTGCAATCGAGGTGTTAATGCCGGTAGTTCAGCCCTCTGAACTGTGGCAAGAGAGTGGTCGTTGGGAACAGTACGGCCCGGAACTGCTGCGTATTGCTGACCGTGGCGACCGTCCGTTTGTCCTCGGTCCGACGCATGAAGAAGTGATCACTGACCTGATCCGTAACGAGCTGAACTCATACAAGCAGCTGCCGCTGAACTTCTTCCAGATTCAGACCAAGTTCCGTGACGAAGTCCGTCCGCGTTTCGGCGTAATGCGTTCCCGTGAATTCCTGATGAAAGATGCTTACTCTTTCCATACCTCTCAGGAATCTCTGCAGGAAACCTACGACGCGATGTACGCCGCCTACAGCAAAATCTTCAGCCGTATGGGCCTGGATTTCCGCGCGGTACAGGCTGACACCGGTTCTATCGGCGGTAGCGCATCGCACGAATTCCAGGTGCTGGCGCAGAGCGGCGAAGATGACGTGATCTTCTCCGACAGCTCTGATTTCGCCGCTAACATCGAGTTCGCAGAAGCCGTCGCGCCAAAAGCGCCGCGCGCCGCTGCTACCCAGGAGATGACCCTGGTCGATACGCCGAATGCGAAAACCATCGCCGAGCTGGTCGAACAGTTCAATCTGCCGATTGAAAAAACCGTCAAAACGCTGCTGGTTAAAGCAGTTGAAGGCGGCAGCTACCCGCTGGTTGCGCTGCTGGTTCGCGGTGACCACGAGCTGAACGAAGTCAAAGCGGAAAAACTGCCGCAGGTTGCCAGCCCGCTGACCTTCGCGACCGAAGAAGAGATCCGCGCCATCGTTAAAGCCGGTCCAGGTTCTCTGGGTCCGGTGAATATGCCGATTCCCGTGGTTATCGACCGTACCGTTGCCGTCATGAGCGATTTCGCTGCCGGCGCCAATATCGATGGTAAACACTACTTTGGCATCAACTGGGATCGCGATGTCACCACGCCGGAAGTCGCAGACATCCGTAACGTCGTCGCAGGCGATCCGAGCCCGGATGGTCAGGGCACGCTGCTGATTAAGCGCGGCATCGAAGTCGGTCACATCTTCCAGCTGGGGACCAAGTACTCCCAGGCGATGAACGCCTCCGTACAGGGCGAAGATGGCCGTAACCAGGTCCTGACCATGGGTTGTTACGGTATTGGGGTGACGCGTGTCGTTGCGGCAGCCATTGAGCAGAACTTTGACGATCGTGGAATCATCTGGCCTGACGCAATTGCACCGTTCCAGGTCGCGATCCTGCCGATGAACATGCACAAGTCTTACCGTGTGCAGGAACTGGCAGAGAAACTGTATGCCGAACTGCGCGCGCAGGGCATTGAAGTGCTGATGGACGACCGTAAAGAGCGTCCGGGCGTCATGTTTGCTGATATGGAGCTGATTGGTATTCCGCATACCATCGTGCTCGGCGATCGTAACCTCGACAACGACGATATCGAATATAAATATCGCCGTAATGGCGAGAAGCAGCTGATTAAAACCGGTGACATCGTGGACTATCTGGTTCGCGCTATCAAAGGCTAATCCCGCTGATGAATGTAAAAGGCCCCGCATCTGCGGGGCCTTTTTTATATCCGTGCTACCGGTATTACAGCCATGACCGGTTACTGATTACAGTCTTTACCCGGGACAAATTTAATATCTTTATCCGCCTTCAGGGTTTTCACCATTTCGCCGCTGTCAGGATTGGCTTCCAGGGTAAAGTGCCCGTCCACCACCAGCAGTACCGGACGCGTTTGTGTGCCGCGAGCCGCTGCATAATCACGTTCCAGCTGCGCATTGTTCGCCACCGCAACCCGTTTTCCGGTCGCACAATCAGTGAAGGTCGCCGCATCCGCCATATAGAAATACATGCCGCGCATGGTCATCGGCGTGGTCGGCAGGCTGGCTTTGACTGATGTCAGGGTATAGTTCAGCGTCGACTCAATCGGATTGCCTTCACGATCGAGCATATCCAGCGAGTCTCCCTTCGCACGGTAATAGGATTTCTCGCCTTTGCTGTCGGTCAGTACCAGCTTATCCGCGGTACGCGCCCAGGTGCCGTATGAGGCAAATGATGACGGCTCACGGCTGACCCCTTGATAGCGTTCGTTCATCACCCAGCTACCGTCTTTTTCGAGGAACAGCGTGGTTTCGATGCCTTCACAATCAGCGCAGGGCAAAACACCGCGCCAGCTTTGCTGCATCGGCTTCAGCTCTTCCATCGGTGCGGGCTGCAGCATCTCGACATCCGAACGATGGTTACAGCCAAATAGCGCAAAGAGCGAACACGCTGCTACCACTGAGAGTACGATTTTCTTCACTGTTAATTCCTTATAATCCATTCCACCGGTTCGCCATAGCGCTTACTGACGAACTTTCCCACGCAGTGCTTTGACTGAGGATTTTTGCGCTTTCGAGGCAAGGCGCCGCTCTTTTGACGCCCGAGTCGGCCGGGTCTCACGGCGGCTTTTTTGCACTACGGTTAATTCTTTAATTAACGCAACCAGGCGAGACAGCGCCGCTTCGCGATTCATTTCCTGACTGCGGTATTCCTGAGCCTTAATAATAACCACACCGTCGGCAGAAATTAAGTGGTGACTGGCGGCCAGCAGGCGTTCTTTATAATACTCAGGCAGGCTTGAAGCTTTAATGTCAAACCGCAGATGGATGGCGGTTGACGCCTTATTGACGTGCTGACCGCCCGCGCCCTGCGCGCGGATCCCCGACAGGGTCACCTCTTCGTCGGGAATAGCAACGCTGCGGCTAATCATAATCATGCTGGCGGTTGCCACGCCGTTAAATTAATTTCCAGATTATTCTTAGCGTCCGATAACCAGATGCTGCCGTCCTGGATCGTGGCCTGTAATACCATCGAGCGATCGGCAAATGCGCTGAGCTGGGCCAGCTGAGCATCATCCAGATACCATACCGTCAGCTTGCTGAACTGCGCCATTTTACTCTTATTTTGCTGCCACCAGATTTCCGCCGCCCGGCTATTGTAGGTAAACAACACCACTTCCTGCGAACGCGAGCAGGCTTTTTTAATCCGCCGCTCATCCGGTAAACCGAGTTCAATCCACAGGTCAACGCCGAGATGATCGTTGAGCAACCATAGCTCCGCCTCATCATCAGACGACAAACCGCGGGTAAACTGCAGACGCTCGTCGGCGTATTTGATCCACGCCAGCAGGCGTAACATCATGCGCTCCTGGGTTTCCGACGGATGCTGTGCCAGCGTCAGGCTGGCATCCAGAAACTGGTTGCGATCCAGATCGGCGACGTTCACCGTTGCCTTATAAATTGTCGCTTTCAGCGCCATGAATAAACTCCCGAAAAAAATGGCGTACATTGTAGCGAAACTCACGACAAAAGGCTGCCGACAATCCGCGGTCCCCTTTTCATCCTGCTGATATTGCTTAAATGACTATGGTATAGTCACCTTGCTAAACAGAGTGTATCTTCGTAGGCTTAAACTTGCATCCCACGGTTGAGTCAGCATACTGACAGGAGGGAATGTGGAGCAATATTGTGAGTTAATACGCAAGCGATATGCGGAAATAGCCAGCGGAGACCTGGGGTATATCCCGAATGCGCTGGGTTGCGTGTTGAAAGTATTGAATGAAATTGCGGCGGATGAGGCCCTTTCGGAGTCAGTCAGGGAAAAGGCCGCGTATGCGGCAGCAAACTTACTGGTGAGCGATTATGTCAATGAATGATACTTATCAACCCATCAACTGTGATGATTATGACAATCTCGAGCTTGCCTGCCAGCACCATCTGGTGCTTGTTCTGACGCTCAAAGACGGCGAGCAGTTGCAGGCTAAGGCCACCGATCTTATCTCGCGCAAAAATATCGAGTATCTGGTGGTGGAGCTGAGCGGGAATGCTCGTGAGCTACGTCTGGATAAAATCGCCAGCTTCAGCCACCCGGAAATCGGTACCGTGGTGGTGAGTGAGTCCTGAATAAAAACGGGTGGCTCAGCCGCCCGTTTTCCTCCACATCAGTTGCATCCCCTCGCCTTCCCTCACTTCCCCTTCACGGGTGACAAACAGTGCATCCGCCGCGGCAATCAGCGTATCGCCGTAAAACAGCAGCGGCGTAGTATCGCGACGCCAGGGAGCAACACCCAACTCCTGCCAGATTTTCTTCAGCTTGCGCCCACCGTGACGACCAACAATATGCAGATGGCCGCTGGCACGAAAGCGCACCGTCACCACCTCTTCCGGGCGCGGCCTACGCAATGGCCCGCCGCCTGGCAATGCCAGCTCGCCCAGGCCTTCCGGCAGCGCTAATGGCTGACGATAATCGGGCCACGGCACGATGAGATCGGCCTGACCAGGCAGGTATCTCACCCACCACAGACGCTGCTGATAGCGACGTACGCAAAAGTCCCCAAGCCGCAGGCAGGGAAACGCATCTTCGCGCGCCAGGGCCACTTCACGCCAGATACGCTCCGGAACCTCGCGGGAGGGCATCGGCGCGTGCTGTCCTGCCAGCCATCGCCGCAGCAGCGCCGCGCGCCGTGGCGCGCTCATGGCGGCCAGCGGTTCGATAGCCAGCGAGCCGTCAGCGGCCACCAGCCTGGCCAGATCTTCGGCCAGCAGTTCATCCAGCAGCTGTTCCTGCTCGCCGCACAGCCCGGCGCTGCGGGCCACCGCTTCGCTAAAGTGAGGCCAACGGGCGTTTAGCTGCGGGACCACCCGCAGACGAAGAAAGTTACGATCGTAGGCATCATCCTGATTGCTCTCATCCTCAATCCACTGGAGCTGATGGCTTAGGGCCCACTCTAGCAGCGCCTCACGGCGGCTGTTCAGCAGCGGACGCAGCAGCCGGGTATCGGCAAATTCAGAGGATGCCGCCATCGCCGCCAGCCCGGTCGGGCCGCTGCCTCGTTTGAGCGCCAGCAGGAAGGTTTCACACTGGTCGTCGAGATGCTGAGCCGTCACCAGCACCTCGCCCGGCAGCAACGCCGCCCGGAAAGCCTGATAACGCGCCTGTCGGGCATGCGCCTCCACGCCGAGCCCCTCATCTGTCAGGGTCACACGCTCAACCACCAGCGGCACCTGCCACTGCTGACAAACCTGCTGGCAGTGCGCCACCCAGCTGTCGGCATTGGCGCTCAGACCATGGTGGATATGGATAGCCCGGAGCTGCAGCGTCGGGTCCCGCTCACGCCAGCAGACCAGCTGATGTAAAAGTACCGTCGAATCCAGGCCGCCGCTGAAGGCGACTAAAAACTGGCGGTACGGTTGAAGGCGTTGCGCAATATCGGGCGTCATCATCATGATAGTGCTGGCTGGGGAGAGATAGTCCGGCACGTTACCGGGCAGGACTTACTCTGACAAGGGTTACTGTTGATAAATCTCGAGCGGCAGACCGTCGGGATCGCTAAAAAAGGTAAAGCGTTTACCGGTAAAGGGATCGATACGCACCGCTTCACAGGCCACGCCGTGTGCCTCCAGATGGGCAACCGCCGCATCGATGTCATCCACGCTAAACGCCAGATGACGCAGGCCGCAGGCTTCCGGGCGGCTGGGTCGGGCCGGCGGGAACGGGAAAGAGAACAGCTCAATCACATATTCGCCGTTCAACGCCAGATCGCCCTTCCAGGAATCACGCGCTTCGCGGTAGAACTCGCTCTGCAACGTAAAACCCAGGATATCGCAGTAGAAGGCTTTGCTCTGCGCATAGTTGGTGGCGATGATGGCAATATGGTGAACCCGTTTTAAACCCAGCATGTCTACTCCTTCTGTTATTGCAGACCAGGTTACTCGCGCCGCTCATCGCGGCGCAAGCCGTTAGTCATTTTTTAAGACTCGTACCCGGTATACGCCATCCTCGTCACGCTTCGCCCCGTGGATATCGGTTTCAAAGCCGGGATAATGGCGGCCAATCGAGCAGAGCATCAGCAGGAAATCGAGTACCGTCCGGCTTTCTTCGGTAATCATCTCGCCTGGCATCAGCAACGGCACGCCCGGCGGATACGGCAGGATCATATTTGCCGAGATCCGCCCGACCAGATTTTCCAGCTCAATGGTTTCCACTTCACCTTTAATTTGCCGCTGCCAGGCCTTATTCGGCGTCATCTTCATTTCCGGCAGAACATCAAAGGCGCTGAGCATCAATTGCGGCAGCTGGTGCTGACGGATCAGACGGTGGATCCCCTGCGCCAGATCCTGAATCCGCATATTGCGGTAGAAGTCAGGATCTTCTGCGTAGAGATCCGGCAGCATATTCTTCACCCGCAGGTTAAGATCGTAGGCACGCTTAAACTCGGTCAGGCCGCGTAGCAGCCCCATTGCCCGGGTTTTATCGATGCCGATACTGAACAGAAACAGCAGGTTATAGGGGCCGGTTTTCTCCACCACCACGCCGCGCTCATCGAGGAATTTCGCCACCAGCGCGGCGGGAATACCTTCATCATCCATCTTGCCTTGTTCATCCATACCCGGCGTCAGGATCGTCACCTTCACCGGGTCGAGGAACATATGATCGTCGTCAGCATCGCTAAAACCGTGCCAGCGCTCACCGCTTGCCACCGGCCAGCACTGCGCCTGTTCAATATCTTCCGGCTGCCAGATATCAAAGAACCAGCCGTCAGACTCTTCGCGCAGGCGCTGAACCTCTTTGCGGAAGTCGAGCGCCCGCTCGATCGAACGCTGGATCAAGCGTTTACCGGAGTTGCCACGCAGCATCGCCGCCGCGGTTTCTATCGAGGCGACAATGGGATAGCTCGGGGACGTTGAGGTATGCATCATAAAGGCTTCATTAAAGGTATCTTCGTCGTAACTACCTTTAATGTGAATAAGCGACGCCTGCGACAGCGCTGCCAGCATTTTGTGCGTGGATTGCGTTTCGAAGATCACCTTGCCGGGAATGCGATCGCCGCTCATTCCGCTCTTCCCCTGGTAGATCGGGTGGAAGTGGGTATAGGGCACCCAGGCAGAATCAAAATGGATCGACGGCACATCAAGCGTCTCTTTGATCCAGGTGGTGTTATAGAGCAGGCCGTCATAGGTGGAGTTGGTGATCACCGCATGCACCGGCCACGCTGCGCCCCCCGTCCCGTTGACCTTTTGCTGAATGCTGTCGCGGGTAAATTCACGTTTCGGTATCCCACCGAGAATACCCAGCGCATTGCGAGTCGGTTTCAGCCACAGCGGAACGACGTCGCTCATCATCAGCAGATGCGCCAGTGACTTATGGCAGTTACGGTCGATAAGCAGCGTGCTGCCAGCCGGCGCTGAGTACATGCCAACAATTTTGTTCGAGGTCGAGGTCCCGTTGGTCACCATGTAGCTCTGTTCCGCGCCAAAAGCGCGAGCGATATACTCTTCCGCTTCCAGATGCGGGCCGGTGTGATCCAGCAACGACCCCAGCTCGGTCACCGAAATAGAGACATCGGCTTTGAGCGTATTGCCACCGAAGAAGTCATAAAACAGGCAGCCAACCGGGCTTTTCTGGTATGCGCTTCCCCCCATATGCCCTGGCGTACAGAAGGTATATTTCCCCTCCTCCACATAATTGAACAGCGCTTTGGTAAACGGCGGCGTGATGTTATCCAGATATTCGCGGGTGTACTGGGCGATGCGGGTGGCTATCTCTTGCGCCAGACCCAGCGCATATTCGAAGAACCACAGCGTCATGCGCAGATCCTGGCTGCTGACGTCCATCGTCGAGTGCGCGTTGATAAAGGCATAAAGCGGGAGGTATTCGTTCAGTTGATTGATATCGCTGCACAGATCGACGTTGTACTCATCCCAGTCAAAGATGACTCCGCAGATCCGAGGATTATGTTCAATAAACTGCAGCAGGTCGGCGCTGTTTTGCGGCCAGATGGTCTGAAAGCCTTGCCGTTGCAGGGCAGCTTCCAGCTCTTTGATCGGTTCGTCTTTATGGTAGACGCCGTGTGGCCCCATGATGGCGATGATATTCACGCTTTCCTCCTGGAATTAACCTAAGTCAGGCATCATATCAATCGCGCTGGCGTATCGCACATAAAAAAGGGGCCGGAAAATCCGACCCCTGATCGCGTTAAGCCTGGCGATTATCAGGCGTAACCGTAGCTCATCAGACGCTGGTAGCGACGGTTTAACAGCTCTTCTTCGCTCAGCGTATCGAGATCCGCCAGATCGGCCAGCAGCTGCGCCTTCAGGCTTGCCGCGATGGCTTCCGGGTTGCGATGTGCGCCGCCCAGAGGTTCCGGAATAATGGAGTCGATAAGCTTCAGCTCTTTCAGACGCGGGGCTACGATCCCCATCGCTTCGGCAGCCAGCGGGGCTTTATCGGCGCTTTTCCACAGAATGGATGCGCAGCCTTCCGGTGAAATAACCGAGTAGGTGCTGTACTGCAGCATGTTGACCTTGTCGCCAACGCCGATCGCCAGTGCGCCACCGGAGCCACCTTCACCAATAACGGTACAGATGACCGGCACGCTCAGACGTGACATTTCGCGCAGGTTACGGGCAATCGCTTCAGACTGGCCGCGCTCTTCTGCACCGACGCCCGGGTAAGCCCCTGGGGTGTCGATAAAGGTGATGATCGGCATTTTAAAACGCTCGGCCATCTCCATCAGACGCAGCGCTTTACGGTAGCCTTCCGGTGCCGGCATCCCGAAGTTGCGACGAATTTTTTCTTTCGTTTCGCGCCCTTTCTGATGGCCGATAATCATCACCGGACGCCCGTCCAGACGCGCAATACCACCGACAATAGCTTTGTCGTCAGCGTAAGCACGGTCACCAGCCAGCTCGTCAAACTCGTCGAAAGCCAGGCGGACATAATCCAGGGTGTACGGGCGACGTGGATGGCGAGCCAGTTGAGCAACCTGCCATGCACCAAGATCGGCGAAGATTTTACGCGTCAGTTCTACGCTTTTTTCACGCAGACGATGCACTTCTTCGTCGATGTTAATATCGAGTTTCTCATCCTGACGGCTTACGGCAGTCAGGGAATCGATTTTCGCTTCCAGCTCTGCAATCGGCTGTTCAAAATCAAGGAAATTCAGACTCATAGTATTCCTGTATTAGTCAAACTCCAGTTCCACCTGCTCCGAGCCGATAAGGCCACGCAGATCGTTGAGTAAACGATCGCTCGGAGAGACGCGCCATGTTGCGCCAAAACGCAACCGCGCGCGTGCATCCGCCCTCTGATAATAGAGGTGTACTGGAATAGTTCCCGAACGGTGGGGTTCCAGAGACTGACGGAGTCGGTTTAAAAGCTGGTCATCAATTTGCCTGTCCGTCAGCGAGATAGCAAGCCCGCGAGCATATTTTTCCCGGGCTTCGTCAATGTCCATCACTTCACGGGCGGTCATTTTAAGCCCCCCGCTGAAGTCATCAAAGCTGACCTGTCCGCTGACGATAAGTATGCGGTCTTTTTCCAGCAATTGCTGATATTTATCCAGCGCGTCGGTGAATAACATCACCTCCAGACGCCCGGAACGGTCATCCAACGTACAGATGCCGATACGATTACCACGCTTGGTGACCATTACCCGCGCGGCAATCACGAGCCCCGCCGCCGTGGTCACTTTACCACGATCGGTCGGATGCATGTCTTTGAGTCTCACGCCACCCACGTAGCGCTCAATCTCTTTCAAATACTGGTTGATGGGGTGTCCCGTCAGATACAGACCGAGCGTTTCCCTTTCCCCGTCCAGCACCACCTGCTCCGGCCACGGCTGGCAGTTGGCATAAGACTGCTCGATCTGTTCTGGCTCTTCTGCCAGCACCCCAAACATATCTGCCTGGCCAATCGCCTCGGCTTTCGCATGTTGATCGGCGGCCTTGAGCGCATCACTCAGCGAATTCATTAACGCTGCACGATGCGGGCCGAGGCGGTCAAATGCCCCGGACATAATCAGTTTTTCCAGGATCCGACGGTTCAGTTTTTTGATGTCGGTACGGGCGCACAAGTCGAACAGCTCGCGGAAATAGCCGCCCTCGTTACGCGCTTCAATAATCGCTTCAATGGGGCCTTCGCCGACGCCTTTAATCGCGCCGATGCCATAGACTATCTCACCGTCATCATTGACGTGGAAATGGTACAGCCCGGAGTTAATGTCCGGCGGCAGGATTTTCAGCCCCATGCGCCAGCATTCATCCACCAGCCCGACCACTTTCTCGGTGTTATCCATATCCGCGGTCATTACCGCCGCCATAAATTCCGCCGGATAGTGCGCCTTTAACCACAGCGTCTGGTAAGAAACCAGCGCGTAGGCAGCCGAGTGCGATTTGTTAAACCCATAACCGGCAAATTTCTCTACCAGGTCGAAGATTTTCATCGCCAGCTCGCCGTCGACGCCGTTTTTCTTCGCCCCATCCTCGAAGGTCCCGCGCTGCTTGGCCATCTCTTCGGGTTTTTTCTTACCCATTGCACGACGCAGCATATCCGCGCCGCCCAGCGTGTAGCCGGAAAGCTCCTGGGCGATCTGCATGACCTGTTCCTGGTACAAGATGATGCCATAGGTTGGCTCAAGTACCGGTTTCAGGCATTCGTGTTGCCACTGCACGTCAGGGTAAGAGATCTCTTCGCGGCCATGCTTACGGTCGATAAAGTTATCTACCATCCCCGATTGCAGGGGGCCGGGGCGGAACAGCGCCACCAGAGCGATCATATCTTCAAAACAGTCAGGCTGCAGGCGCTTGATCAGGTCTTTCATGCCGCGCGATTCAAGCTGGAATACCGCGGTGGTTTCCGAACGCTGCAGCATATCGAAGCTTTTCTTGTCATCCAGCGGGATCGCTGCAATATCCAGCGGCGCTTCGCCTTGCTTCTCCCGCCGCTTGTTGATCATCTCCAGTGCCCAGTTGATGATGGTCAACGTACGCAGGCCGAGGAAGTCGAACTTGACCAGTCCGGCGTATTCCACGTCGTTTTTGTCAAACTGGGTCACCGGATGCAGCCCGGCTTCATCGCAATACAGCGGGGCGAAATCGGTAATTTTGGTCGGCGCGATAACCACGCCCCCGGCATGTTTACCGGCGTTACGCGTGACGCCTTCCAGTTTTCGCGCCATGTCGATCAGCGCTTTAACTTCTTCGTCAGCTTCGTAGATTTCCGGCAGCTGCGGCTCGGCTTCAAAGGCTTTCGCCAGCGTCATGCCCGGATCTGGCGGCACCAGTTTTGAAATACGGTCTACAAACCCGTACGGGTGGCCAAGCACGCGCCCCACGTCACGGATAACCGCTTTCGCCGCCATCGTACCGAAGGTGATGATCTGCGATACCGCGTCGCGGCCGTACATGTCCGCCACGTGCTCGATAACCTGGTCGCGTTTCTCCATGCAGAAGTCGACGTCAAAGTCGGGCATCGAGACACGTTCCGGGTTGAGGAAACGTTCGAACAGCAGATCGAATTCCAGCGGGTCGAGATCGGTAATTTTTAAGGCGTAAGCAACTAATGAACCGGCACCAGAACCACGGCCTGGCCCGACCGGCACGCCGTTATCCTTCGACCACTGGATAAACTCCATGACGATCAGGAAGTAGCCGGGGAAGCCCATCTGGTTAATCACCTGGAGCTCAATGTCCAGACGCTCATCATAGGCGGGACGCTTCTCCGCGCGGACAGCCGGATCCGGGAACAGGAATTCCAGACGCTCTTCCAGACCTTCTTTCGATTTCAGGACCAGAAAATCTTCCGTCGTCATCTCCCCGGTCGGGAACTGCGGCAGGAAGTATTCGCCTAAACGCACGGTCACGTTGCAGCGCTTGGCTATTTCGACGGTATTTTCCAGCGCCTCGGGAATATCGGAGAACAGCTCGCACATTTCGTCTTCGCTGCGCATATATTGCTGCGGCGAATAGTTACGTGGGCGTTTCGGATCATCGAGGGTAAAACCGTCATGGATCGCAACGCGGATCTCATGGGCATCGAAGTCGCCGGTTTCCAGAAAGCGTACGTCATTGGTGGCAACAACCGGCAACCCGCGCGCTTCGGCGAGTTGCACAGCGGCATGCAGGTAGGCTTCTTCATCGGCACGGCCGGTGCGGATCAGCTCCAGATAGTAGCGGTCCGGGAAATGTTCTTCGTAGAAAGCGACGCACTGTTCGACCAGCGGCATGTTGCCACGCATCAGACTGATGCCGACGTCACCTTTGCGGGCGCCGGAAAGCAGAATCAGCCCTTCCTGGTGTTCAATCAGCCAGTCGCGATCGATACAGGGCCCCAGCGCGCCGTAGCCGCGCTGGTAGGCACGGGAAATCAGCAGCGTCAGGTTTTGATAACCGGTATTGTTGGCCGCCAGAACCGTTAATTCGGTGAGCTCATCACCCATCAGCTCGCTCTGGACGTGAAAATCTGCCCCGACGATCGGTTTCAGCCCTGCGCCATGTCCCGCGCCGTAGAACTTCACCAGACCACAGAGGTTAGTAAAATCGGTGATCGCCAGCGCAGGCATACCCAGTGAGGCCGCCTTTTTTACCAGCGGCCCGGTTTTTGCCAGCCCATCGATCATGGAATAGTCGCTATGCACCCGTAGGTGGACGAAACGTGGTTCAGACATCTTCAGATTCCGGTTTACTTATTTCTCGACACAAGAATCAGGACGCAAGGCCCAGCGCGCGTTTTACCGGGCCAAAACTACGCCGATGGTGTTCGGTTGCGCCATGTTCGATCAGTTTTTCCAGATGGAAAGCGGTAGGATAGCCTTTATGCTGCGCAAAGCCATATTGCGGAAATTCGAGATCCAGAGCGGTCATTTCCGCATCGCGCACGACTTTAGCCAGAATAGACGCTGCACTGATTTCTGCCACCCGGCTATCGCCTTTGACTACCGCCTGAGCAGGCACAGGCAGCGACGGGCAGCGGTTGCCATCAATCAGCACAAACTCCGGCACCACAGTCAGGCCAGCAACGGCACGCTGCATTGCCAGCATCGTCGCATGGAGAATATTCAGCTCATCAATTTCATGGGGTTCCGCGCGTCCCAGACTCCAGCACAGCGCCTTTTCTTTGATTTCGTCGAACAGCGCCAGTCGACGCTTTTCGCTTAATTTTTTCGAGTCGTTGAGGCCCACAATCGGCTTTTCCGGGTCAAGGATCACCGCGGCGGTGACCACCGCGCCAACCAGCGGCCCACGGCCTACTTCGTCAACGCCGGCCACCAGGTGGGTATGCGGGTAAACAAACTCAATCATTTTGCTAACTCCAGTACTGCGTCCGCTGCCTGCTCATCCGCATTGCAACGAATCTGTTGATGCAGCGCCCGGAAGGTGTCGTGCATATCATGGCTGGTCTTGCCGTCAGCCAGCAATGGCCGCAGCGCATCGGCAAGCAACTGCGGCTGGCACTCGTCCTGCAGCAGCTCTTTCACCAGTTCCCGCCCGGCCAGCAGATTCGGTAAGGAGACATAGTCAGTTTTCACCAGCCGTTTCGCCAGCCAGAAGGTAAATGGCTTCATGCGATAGCCCACTACCATCGGGCACTTGGCCAGCATGCACTCCAGCGCCGCGGTGCCGGAGGCCAGCAGCGCCGCATCGCTGGCAATCATTGCATCGCGCGCCTGCCCATCCAGCAGATGGACCGTGAGCTCCGGGGCCGTTTCCGCTTTAATGCGTTCAAACTGCTCCCGGCGTTTCGCATTCACCAGCGGCACCAGTACCTGCAGGTCAGGGTAATCCTGACGTAAAATTTGCGCGGTTTTCAGGAAGTCAGCGCTGAGCATTTCCACTTCAGCGCCACGGCTTCCCGGCAGCAGCGCCAGGCAGTGGACATCCCGCGCAATACCTAAGCGGTCACGTGCGGCGTCTTTGTCCGGATCCAGCGGCATCGCATCGGCCATCGTGTGGCCGATAAACCGGCAGGGAACGTTAAACCGGTCATAAAACGCTTTTTCGAAAGGCAGAAATGCCAGCACCAGATCGGTCGATCTGCCAATTTTGAAAACACGTTTTTGTCGCCATGCCCACACCGACGGGCTGACGTAATGAATCGTCCTGATACCCTGCTTTTTCAGGTTACCCTCAAGGGTAATGTTAAAATCAGGGGCATCAATTCCAACGAATACATCGGGCTGCAGCTCGGTAAATCGTCGGGTCAGATCGGCACGAATATGCAGCAGGCGGCGCAGCCGTCCGAGCACTTCAACAATGCCCATCACGGCCAGCTCTTCCATTTCGTACCAGGCTTCACAGCCTTCGGCCTGCATAAGCGGTCCCGCCACGCCAACAAAGCGAGCATCGGGGATACGAGCTTTGAGCGCGCGGATCAGACCTGCACCAAGAATATCGCCGGAGGTTTCTCCGGCGACAAGGGCAATCGTCAGGGGACGCTGTGCAGACATTAACGAATCAGGCCGCGTGTAGAACGGGCAAAGAAATCGAAAAATGGCTGTACTTCAGGATGCTGAACTGCCAGTTCGGCGATTTCCGGTTTGACTTCGTCCAGCGTTTTGCCGCTGCGATACAGCAGTTTATAGGCGTTACGAATCGCGGTAATCGCTTCGCGGCTAAAGCCACGGCGCTTCAGGCCTTCAATATTGACGCCATATGGCGTCGCGTGGTTGCCCTGAGCAATCACGAACGGCGGTACGTCCTGTGCGACGCCGGAGCAGCCGCCAACCATGACGTGCGCGCCGATGATGCAGAACTGATGCACGGCGGTCATGCCACCGATGATAACGAAATCATCCAGTGAAACATGCCCGGCCAGCGTGGCGTTATTCGCCAGAATACAGCGGTCGCCGACCGTGCAATCGTGTGCAACGTGCGCGTTGATCATCAGCAGGTTATCGCTGCCCACCTTCGTTAATCCACCGCCCTGTACTGTACCGCGATGAATGGTGACGCTTTCGCGGATGCGGTTGCGATCGCCAATTTCCACTCGAGTCGGTTCACCAGCGTATTTCAAATCCTGGTTAACTTCACCGATGGAAGCGAACTGATAGATCTCGTTATCACGGCCAATTTTGGTGTGGCCATTAACAACAACATGAGACTTCAGTACGGTGCCTTCACCAATTTCGACGTGAGCACCAACAATACAAAACGGGCCAATGTGAGCGTTAGCACCAATAACGGCGCCCTCTTCCACAATAGCAGTAGGATGAATAAAGGCGGTTTTATCAATCACGTATCAGGCCTCCCGGCTACGCGCACACATCATCGTTGCTTCGCAAACCACTTTACCGTCAACCAGCGCCACACCTTTGAAACGCGTCAGGCCACGGCGGGTTTTCTCGAAAGTGACTTCCATAATCATCTGATCGCCAGGTACTACCGGACGTTTGAAACGCGCTTCATCGATCCCTGCGAAGTAATACAGTTCGCCAGGTTCGAGTTTACCCACGCTTTTAAATGCCAGAATACCCGTGGCCTGCGCCATCGCTTCCAGAATTAACACGCCAGGTAAAATCGGCTTACCAGGGAAGTGCCCCTGGAAAAACGGCTCGTTAACAGAAACATTTTTTACTGCGCGCAGAAAACGGCCTTCTTCAAAATCCAGCACACGGTCTACCAGCAGGAACGGGTAACGGTGAGGCAGAAGTTCCAGAATCTCTTCAATATGCAGAGTATGAGTTTCAGTAGTCAAAATACTCTTCCTGTCTAAATATACTAAAAGGCAATAATAACACGGCCTGCTGCAATCTTATGAATGCAACAGGCCGAAAATTTTTACACGCCACCTCTTAAGCCACATCGTTGTCAGCCGTAGCAGCCGCCCCGATGCTGCTTGCATGATGGTGTGTGGTAACAGAGGCGTTAATCTTGCTGATTAACCTTCCGTTCAATTGATTTGAGGCGTTTGCTTATCTCGTCAATGTTCATCACCAACGCTGCGGTTTTACGCCAGACTTTGTTCGGCTGCAGCGGAATACCTGATGAATAGACGCCAGGCTCGGTAATAGGACGCATCACCATACCCATTCCGGTGACGGTGACTTTATCGCAGATTTCCATATGCCCGTTAATGACGCTCGCGCCGCCAATCATGCAGTAACGGCCAATTTTCAGGCTGCCTGCCATGATCACACCGCCAGCAACGGCCGTATTGTCACCAATCACAACGTTATGCGCAATCTGGCACTGATTATCAATAATCACGCCATTACCGATGACGGTATCATCCAGCGCACCACGGTCAATGGTCGTACAGGCACCAATCTCCACGCGATCGCCAATAATCACGCGACCTAACTGTGGGATCTTCACCCAGTTACCACGATCGTTGGCATAGCCGAAGCCATCTGCGCCAATCACCGTACTGGACTGGATCAGGCAATTCTCACCGATCTCAATCTCATGGTAAACGCTCACGTTGGCCCACAAATGGGAGCCAGCGCCAATTTTGGTCTTTTTACCGACGAAGCACCCGGCACCAATCACGACGTTATCGCCAAGCTCAACATCAGATTCGATAACGGCATTCGGGCCGATGGCAACGTTTTTACCGAGCTTCGCCGTGCTATCAATCACCGCACTGGGTGCGATATTCTGCGCCGGCTGCGGCGTAGTATCCAGAATTTGAGCCATGCGCGCGTAGGTCAGGTAGGGGTTACGCACTACCAGCGCGGCGCCTTGGGCAAAGGGTAAATCGTCCTGCGTCATCACGACGGCAGAAGCCTGGCATGCGGCCAGGTGTTCACGGTATTTAGGATTAACCATGAACGTAATATGGCCTGCTTTGGCAGTCTGCATGGACGCAACACCGGTGATGACGATATCGCCATCACCGTGTAATTCTGCATCCAACTGCTGCGCAAGATCAGCCAGTCGAATTGAAGGCATTACTTATTTAACCTGTTTCAGCACATCAGCGGTGATGTCTTTCACATCGCTGCTGTTGTATGCAACGGCATTAGAATCAACAACCAGGTCGATGCTCTGGCTGCTCGCTACGCTTTTCACAGCGGTCTGGATACGGTTAACCAGTTTGCCACGTTCTTCGTTGGAACGACGTGAACGATCCTGCTCAAAAGACTGTGCTTTTTGAGAGAAAGTCTGGCGCTGAGCCATAACGTCTTTTTCCAGCTTGGTACGGTCGGCACCCGGCTTCATAGACTGCAGACGCTGCATTTTGGACTGCAGGTCGCCTTCCATACGCTGCAGCTCGCTTGCGCGGCCTTTGAACTCATTTTCCAGCGTATTAGAAACACCCGTTTTCTGGGCTACCTGTTGGAACAGGCTGTTCATGTTAACCATTGCAATTTTATCTGCCGCCTGCGCGGAAGTTACCATTGCCAAACCCAGACCTGCAGCTAATAACCACTTTTTCACAATTAACTCCTTACCATCCCATGAGTACCCAGGGGTACCGTTATTTGCGTGGCCAGGCGATAACCGCGGTTATCGCCTAAAGTCAGCGCTATACTGCACTTACATTCCTTTGCTGCCGACAATTACCAGGTTTTACCAATGTTAAACTGGAACTGCTCGGCCTTGTCTCCATCGTACTTTTTGAACGGTTGGGCGTAGGAGAAGACCAACGGCCCCAACGGCGACATCCACTGTACCGCAATACCGGCGGACATACGGATGTTGCTCGGGTCACCGTAATCCGGATAACCCGCATAAGCGCTTGAATCCCAGTGTGTATCCCACACGGTACCCATATCCCAGAAGAACGAGGTACGGACCGAGTTAGCATATTTATCACTGATAAACGGTGTCGGGGTGATCAGCTCAAGGCTGGCCACGGCCATGGCGTTACCGCCCACCGCATCATCCGATTTACACGGCGCAGATTCAGTGCTCTTACAGTTGCTGTCATAGTTGTCATCGTCATCATGACGATTGCTGGCCGGGAAATATACCGCTTTCGGGCCAATGGTGTTCGACTGGAACCCACGTACGGTGCTTGAACCACCGGCGTAGAAGTTCTCGTAGAACGGCATTTCTTTACCGCCAATACCGTCGCCATAACCGAAGCGGGTACGTCCCAGAACAACCCACTTGTGGTCGTTATCGATCGGCACGTAGGTCGCGGTATCCAGCGTGGCTTTGTAGTATTCGTTATCAGAACCTGGAATGGTCACTTTACCATTCAGGTTGACTCGCGAACCTTCCGTCGGGAAGAAGCCGCGGTCGAGTTTGTTATAGGTCCACCCGTAGTTGAAGGTGAAGTCGTTCGCGCTGAATGAGTTGTTATCATCCGTCGTGCCCGGGTTCTGACCCATTGAGTTCAGGTAACGCCACATCGACACCTGCGGTTGCATGTTGGACAAGGAGTTATGGACATAACCCAGGCCTGCACGCAGGGTGTTGTATTCGTTAACCGGGAAGCCCAGCGTGACGTCTGTACCATAGCTTTTGTTGGTATAGTCAGACAGGTCCGCATCGTTCGCGTCGAAGTCGTTATAGAAGATACGACCACCGAGGCTCACGCCATCCACGGTGAAATACGGGTTGGTTACCGACAGTTCAGTATAGGTCTGATAATCGTTTTTGGTGCCGTTAATTCCAACGGAATAGCCGGTACCTAACCAGTTGTCCTGCTGAACGCCAGCCTGGAAGCTTACGCCACTTTCCGTACCGTAACCGATACCGAAGTTGAAGCTACCGGTGTTACGTTCTTTGACCTTATAGACAACATCAACCTGATCCGGGCTACCTGGTACGCGCTGCGTATCGGTATCTACCGTTTCAAAGTAGCCTAAGCGATTCAGACGATCTTTACCCTGATCGACCATATCGCTACCCAGCCAGGCCCCTTCCATCTGACGCATTTCGCGACGCAGAACGGAGTCTTTTGAAGTGTCGTTGCCTTCGAAGCGAATTTTACGCACGTAGTAGCGGTTGCCCGCGTCAACATTGACGTGCAGCTTCACGGTCTTATCGGTGTCGTTGATTTCCGGCTGAGACTGTACGCGCGGATAGGCGTAACCGTAGCGACCGAGGAGTTTCTTAATATCATTCTCCATTTTGGTCACTTTGGCGCCGTTATACAGCTCGCCCGGCTCCACCTTGGTCAAGGCTTCGATTTCCGCCGAATGGCCTGCCAGATCGCCCGTCACCTGCACACCAGAAAGCTTGTACTGCTCGCCTTCTGTAATGTTGACGGTGATGTAGATGCCTTTTTTATCTGGCGTCAGGCTCACCTGCGTGGAGTCGATGTTGAAACGTGCGTAACCGCGATCCAGGTAGTAGCTGCGCAGAGTTTCGAGATCCCCTGCCAGTTTCTGTTTCTGGTATTTACGGTCGCCGACCACGTTCCACCACGGTACTTCATCACGCAGCTGGAATGTTGAGATCAGTTCATCGGTGCTGAATGCATGGTTACCGACAATGTTAATCTGCTGGATTTTCGCCGAAACGCCTTCCTGGAACACCAGTTTCAGGTCGACACGGTTACGTGGCAGCGGCGTGACGACAGCTTTTACGCTGGCGCTGTATTTACCGACGCTGTAGTAGAAATCTTCCAGCCCTTTCTCGATATCAGCAAGCGTCGTGCGGTCAAGAGATTCCCCGACGCGAACACCGGATGCCTCAAGGTTTTGCTTGAGCATGTCATCCTTCACCGACTTGTTACCGGAGAAAGTGATGCTGGCAATCGTTGGGCGCTCTTTCACCTGCACCAACAGGGTATCACCATCGCGCAGGACGCGGACGTCCTCAAAGTTGCCAGTGGCAAACAGAGCACGGATGGTGTTACTGATATCATCATCGGTTACCGTATCGCCAGGACGCACTGGCATACTGAGGAGGGCCGCACCAACAGCGACACGCTGCAAGCCTTCGAAATGAATGTCCTTCACCACGAACCCTTCAGCACCGTATACGGTTGCGCTGCTAAACAGCAGCGACGCTATGAGCAACTTTTTCATCGCCATCGTTATTATGCGTTCTTCCTAACAAACTCTCTTACAACCGAGAGAAATCATTGAAAAGTGCAAGCCCCATTAACAACACCAGCAGTATTGAGCCAATGCGATAACTAAAGTCTTGAACTCGCTCGGATACCGGCCCGCCCTTCAGTTTTTCAATTGCCAAAAACAGCAGGTGTCCCCCGTCCAGGACGGGAAGCGGGAACAGATTGATTATCCCGAGGTTCACGCTAATCAGCGCGAGGAACATCAGATAATAAATCAACCCAAACTCCGCTGACATTCCAGCCCCCTGGGCGATAGAAATCGGCCCGCTGAGGTTGTTCAGTTTGACATCACCGGTTATCAATTTACCCAACATCCTGACCGTCAACGACATCAGTTGCCAGGTTTTATCCGTGGCTTCAGCAATGGCCGCAAACGGCCCATACTGACGCACTGTCTTATATTCATCGGGCAGCGGAATGACCTTTGGTACCACTCCTGCAAACCCTTCAGCCTTACCTTTTGCGGACTTCGTATCAGGCGTCAGCGTAACAGATAAGGGGGTCCCCTGTCGCTCAATGTCCAACACCAGCGCCTTGCCTGGGTTGTCACGCACCAGATTAACAAACGTCATCCACTGCGTTAACGGCTGGCCATCGACTTTAACGATCCTGTCGCCCGCTTGCAAACCAGCCTTCTTCGCAGCCGAGTTTGCCTGTACTTCCGCCAGAACCGTATCAATCTGCGCGCTGCGAGGCTGAATACCTAACGACGCTACCGGATCTTGTTTATCCGGCTCGAAAGCCCAGTGCCGCAGATCGAGGATTTTATCCTGACGCTGGCTGCTGCCGAAAGGGGCGACCGAAACTATTGTTTGCTCATCGCCAATCTTCGTCACCAGCGCCATACGCACGGCATCCCAATCAGGCGTTTCGATGCCATCTATCGCTTTAAGTTCCGTTCCTTTTGCAATTTGTGCGTGTGCAGCAATCGAATCGGGTACTATTTCGCCAACGACAGGGCGAACGCCGGGGACGCCTATAATGAAGACCAGCCAGTAGGCAAAGATGGCAAAAATGAAGTTGGCGATAGGCCCGGCGGCGATTACTGCCGCCCGCTGGCCCACGGTTTTGTTGTTAAACGCGTAGTGGCGCATCTCTGGCGCCACCGGCTCGACGCGTTCGTCGAGCATCTTGACGTAGCCACCGAGTGGGATAAGCGCGATGACGAATTCCGTCCCCTGCTTGTCGCTGCGTCGCCATAACGCTTTACCAAAACCAATGGAGAAGCGTTCAACGCGGATGCCACAGCGACGAGCCACCCAGAAATGACCAAACTCATGCACGGTGATCAATACGCCCAGCGCAATGATAAAGGCAGCCAAATTCCAGAGTACGCTTAGCATAAAACCTTCCGTCAAATCGTCCTGAAGACCAACAATAGCAGACAGGCAAACACCGGTACCGCCGCCGTCAGGCTGTCGATACGATCCAGTATTCCACCGTGTCCGGGAATCAGATGACCGCTATCCTTAATGCCGGCCTCTCGCTTAAACATACTCTCTGTCAGGTCACCCAGTACTGATGCCAGCGCGGCGACCACAGAACAAATCAGCAGTACCGTTGGGGTCACATCGAGATTTGCCCACAGACCGTAGGCCCAGGAGATCACCGCGGCGGTCACCAGGCCACCGAAGAAGCCCTGCCAGGTTTTCCCCGGAGAGACCTTAGGTGCCAGCTTGTGCTTACCGAACAGCTTGCCAAACATATAGGCACCGGAATCGGCACCCCAGACAAGAATCATCACGTACAGCAACCACAGTGCGCCGCTGTAGTGGTTATCGGCATAGTGCCATGCGCGTAACGCCAGCATGCCCCAGAAAAAGGGAACGATGGTCAGAATGCCGAAGATCAGGCGCAGAACTTTAGAGTTCCGCCAGAACGCGGCAGATGCCGGGTAAGACAGCACCAGCAGCAGCGCCACAATCCACCAGCCAAACGACGCCCACAGCGCCCCCTCAACCAAAGGCTGATGTACGTCATAGTGGTATTCTGGCATCAGGAAAAGCATCAACGCTAACAGCAGGCCGCAAAGCAGCGCCAGCCAGATGCGTTGTGAGGTAGAAGTGAAACCGCTAAATTGTCCCCACTCCCAGGCAGCGAGCATGCAGACAACCAGCGTGACAATAGCAAACCCCGCCGGCGGCAACAGAAAAAGCGCCGCAATTACCGCGGGAATTAAGACCAAAGCCGATATCAGGCGATACTTCAGCAAAAGTGACCCCCATCAGGCATGATTGCCACCCGGCTCAGTGCCGCCGAAACGACGCTCTCGATTAACAAAGGCATGAAGTGCACCTTCAAAGTCCTGTTCAGCAAAATCGGGCCAAAGAACATCGGTAAAGTAAAGTTCGGCATAGGCAATTTGCCAAATCAAAAAATTACTGATGCGATGCTCTCCCCCGGTCCTAATAACTAAATCTACAGGTGCCAGCTCATGCATGCAGACCTGCTGACTCAGCATGTCTTCGGTGATCTGTGCGGGCTGAAGTAACCCTTTCTGTACCTGTTCAGCCAGATGGCGGACACCCTGAGTAATATCCCAGCGCCCACCATAGTTCGCGGCAATATTCAGCGTTAAGCCTGTATTGTTTTCCGTCAACGCTTCCGCTTTGCGGATACGCTCCTGTAGACGGGAATTAAAACGCGTTGTATCGCCGATAATCCGCAGACGGACGTTGTGCCGGTGCAGACTTTTGACTTCGCTATCCAGTGCCCAGACAAACAGTTCCATCAATGCAGTAACTTCCTGCGCGGGGCGGTTCCAGTTCTCACTGCTGAATGCGTATAGCGTTAACGCTTCAATACCATTGTTCGCCGCGAAAGAAACGGCACGACGAACCGATTTCGCCCCGGCTTTATGGCCGAATGCGCGAATTTTTCCTTGTTGCTTAGCCCAGCGACCGTTGCCATCCATAATAATGGCGACATGACGGCAGCCATGAGCAAGCGACCCTTCGCTGACAGTGTGATTAGCAGACAACATATATGCGTTTTAAGTCCATAATAAGGATTAGCCAAGCCACTAAACGCAAGCAACAGGTCAGCGCTGTATACGCATTTTTATCCAGTGCCGAAGCTGCAGCTAATCGCAGAGAACAACCAAAAGCTTTACGCAAAAAAGCCGTGTTTTTCCACGGCCACCGAAATCTATTACATCAATATGTAACGATTGGGTGGCGCAGACTATATCACTGAAGCCCAGCGCCCACAAATATCACAGCGTGTCGCTGAGGTTCAGACCCGCGTTATCAGACGTTTAATCTGTTGCTGTGCGGTCACCCTGGCATGGGCGTCGATCGCCAGTACTTCCTCAATGCTTTGAGGCTCATCCAGCGCCAGTTGATCCAGCACGCCCTGGTTGATCGCGGCAATGTCGGTGAAGCGAATCTCTTGCGCCAGGAAGGCAGCGACGGAGATTTCGTTTGCCGCATTCAGCGCCGTGGTTGCCGCCTGACCATGCTCAAATGCATCCATCGCCAGTTTCAGACAGGGGTAACGTCCATAATCCGGCGCGGAAAAGCTCAGGTGACTCAACTGACAGAAATCTAACGCCGGCACACCGGAATTGAGGCGCTCTGGCCACCCCATCGTATGGGCGATAGGCGTGCGCATGTCTGGTTCGCCAAGCTGCGCAATCACGCTACCGTCAAGATAACGCACCATCGAATGGATCACGGATTGCGGGTGGATCAGTACTTCCATCTGCCGGGCCGAGGCGTTGAACAACCAGCGGGCTTCGATATATTCCAGCCCCTTGTTCATCATGGTGGCGGAATCCACGGAAATTTTGCGTCCCATTGACCAGTTAGGATGGCGGCAGGCCTGATCCGGCGTCATTGCAGCCAGATCGGCTATTGCCGTCTCCCGGAAAGGACCACCCGAACCGGTCAGCAGAATCGACGAAACGCCATTCTGCGTTAAATCAGCGTATCCAAGATTATGTTGAACAGTTACCGGCATACTCTGAAAAATAGCGTTATGTTCGCTATCAACGGGCAACAAACGCGCGCCGGACTGCTGCACCGCATCCATAAACAGACGCCCGCAGGTCACCAGAGATTCTTTATTTGCCAGCAGCACCGTTTTACCGGCACGAATTGCCGCCAGCGTCGGCACCAGCCCTGCGGCGCCTACGATCGCAGCCATCACCTGATCGACATGGTCCATCGCCGCAACGTCAGCGGCAGCCTGCTGGCCGCTCAATACTTCAGTCTGGCTACCGCTTTCACGCAGCCGAATGCGCAACGTATCCGCGCTTTGCGCATCGTCCATGACCGCGTAGCCAGGGGAGAATTCCAGACACTGTTCAACCATACGGTCGACATTTTTCCCCGCGACCAGCGCGGCGACGGAAAAGCGATCGGGGTTATGGCGCACCACATCCAGCGTGCTGCATCCAATTGAACCGGTCGAACCGAGAACGGTTAATTGCTTCATGAGATGTCCAGAAGAATTGAGACAGGATAAAAAGAAAAACGCCGCCAGCAAGCCCTTGCGCATCAGTAACATGGGAACGGTTTTGCACAAGATCGGCTTTAATAAGCGTCAAATGCACCCCGTTTAACACAATCCCAGGAACTGCGCGTTCGGTCTTCTGTACGGCGTTTCAGACTTGACGACCGCAGCCCATCAGCAGCGATGCGCGGCGGTCGCTTCAGCAGAGAATCAGAACTGCATCAGTTCCGCTTCTTTATCTGCCAGCGCCGCATCAACTTTCTTAATGGCGGCGTCAGTCATTTTCTGCACGTCGTCCTGAGAACGGCGATCGTCATCTTCGCTGATCTCTTTGTCTTTCAGCAGCGCTTTTACTTTGTCGTTGGCATCACGACGAACGTTACGTACTGACACGCGAGCCTGCTCGGCTTCGGCGCGTACGATCTTCGTCAGATCTTTACGACGTTCTTCCGTCAGCGGCGGCAGCGGAACGCGAATGTCGGTACCCGCTGAGCTTGGGTTCAGGCCGAGGTCGGAAGCCATGATGGCTTTCTCAACGGCCGGGCTCATAGAGCGGTCGAACACGTTGATTTTCAGAGTACGTGAGTCTTCTACCGTTACGCTTGCCAGCTGACGCAGCGGCGTCGGCGTGCCGTAGTATTCCACGACGATGCCATCCAGCAGGCTGGGAGAAGCACGACCCGTGCGTATTTTGCTGATTTGGGTTTTGAACGCTTCGACGCATTTTTCCATGCGTACTTCAGCATCTTTTCTGATATCGCTAATCACGTTACGAATCCTTGAAAACTTGTCTCAGACAGACCAGACGGTCGCTCACCGCAAAAGTGAGCTAAGTATAGTCAGGTTTAATGCAAATCACCGGGCAATGCACCCGCGAAAGTAAAGCGGAATATTACCCGGATTTGGCGCTGACGGGAATTATTCCGTAATCAAAGTGCCTTCTTTTTCGCCCATCACCACGCGACGCAGTGCGCCAGGTTTATTCATGTTGAAGACGCGAATCGGCAATTTGTGGTCACGCGCCAGGGTAAAGGCGGCCAGATCCATAACTTTCAGTTCTTTATCAAGCACTTCGCTGTAGCTCAGTTGCTCGTACATCGTTGCGGTCGGATCTTTGGCCGGGTCAGCGGTAAATACGCCGTCGACTTTGGTGGCTTTCAGCACCACATCGGCTTCGATTTCAATACCGCGCAGGCAGGCTGCAGAGTCGGTAGTGAAGAACGGGTTACCGGTACCCGCAGCCAGGATAACAACGCGGTTGTTACGCAGCAGGCTGATCGCTTCCGCCCAGCTGTAGTTATCACACACGCCATTCAGCGGAATCGCTGACATCAGGCGAGCGTTCACATAGGCGCGATGGAGAGAATCTCGCATTGCAAGGCCGTTCATCACCGTTGCCAGCATGCCCATGTGGTCGCCCACAACGCGGTTCATACCCGCTTTCGCCAGACCAGCACCACGGAACAGGTTACCACCACCAATCACGACGCCGACCTGAATACCCAGTTCAACCAGTTCTTTGATTTCCTGAGCCATACGGTCAAGTATGCTTGCATCAATACCGAAGCCTTCCGAACCCTGCAGAGCTTCGCCACTTAACTTAAGCAGAATACGTTTGTAGACAGGTTTTGCATTGGTAGCCATGTTTCTTTCCTGAGACGGTGACAAGTGAGATGAGTTAATTCTGGCGACATTGTATGTCGCTTTTCAGCACAGCCACTATAAGCATTGCGCTGAATTTACAAAACGGGCACAAAAAGAAGCCGCCCTCAGGCGGCTCCTTGTGAAAATTAAGACTGCTTGGACATCGCAGCAACTTCTGCTGCAAAGTCGGTCTCAACTTTCTCGATGCCTTCGCCCACTTCAAAGCGGATGAAGCCAGTTACGTCAGCGTTGTGCTCTTTCAGCAGCTGAGCAACAGATTTGCTCGGGTCCATTACGAACGGCTGGCCAGTCAGAGAAACTTCGCCGGTGAATTTCTTCATGCGGCCTTCAACCATTTTCTCTGCGATTTCTTTCGGCTTACCAGACTGCATCGCGATGTCCAGCTGAACCTGGTACTCTTTCTCAACGACTTCAGCAGAAACGTCTTCCGGCTTAACGAATTCAGGCTTGCTTGCAGCGATGTGCATTGCCAGCTGTTTAACCAGCTCCTGATCGGCGCCTTTAGCAGCAACCAGAACACCGATACGTGCACCGTGCTGGTATGAACCCAGAACGTCGCCTTCCAGAGCAGAAACGCGACGAATGTTGATGTTCTCACCGATTTTAGCAACCAGCGCAACACGCTCTTCTTCGAACTGTGCTTTCAGAACGTCAACATCAGTGATTTTGCCAGCAACAGCTGCATCCAGAACTTTGTTAGCAAATGCCTGGAAACCACCATCTTTAGCAACGAAGTCAGTCTGGCAGTTAACTTCCAGAATGATGCCGTAGGTGCCATCGATTTTAGTGATGATCACGCCGTCAGCAGCAACGTTGCCTGCTTTCTTCGCTGCTTTGATCGCGCCGGATTTACGCATGTTTTCGATTGCCAGCTCGATGTCGCCGTTAGCTTCAGTCAGCGCTTTTTTGCAATCCATCATGCCTGCGCCAGTACGTTCGCGCAGCTCTTTTACCAGGGATGCGGTAATTTCAGCCATTCTTTAATCCTCGGGAGAGATGACCTGCCCGGTTCGCAGAACCAGACAGGTTTAAAAGTGAAAAAGGGGCCAAATATAGGCCCCTATTTATACACGGTACTAAATAAGGGATAGACCTTATTATTCAGCTTCTACGAAGCTTTCTTCAGCCTGAGAAGCCAGATCCTGAGAACGACCTTCACGCACGGTAGTCGCAACAGCACCCAGGTACAGGCTTACTGCGCGGATTGCGTCGTCGTTACCCGGGATAACGAAGTCTACGCCGTCCGGATCGGAGTTAGTATCAACGATAGCAAATACCGGGATACCCAGGTTGTTTGCTTCTTTGATAGCGATGTGTTCGTGGTCTGCATCGATAACAAACAGTGCGTCCGGCAGGCCGCCCATGTCTTTGATACCGCCCAGGCTGTTTTCCAGCTTGTCCAGCTCACGAGTACGCATCAGCGCTTCTTTCTTGGTCAGCTTCTCGAAAGTACCGTCCTGGGACTGAGTTTCCAGGTCTTTCAGACGTTTGATGGACTGACGAACGGTTTTCCAGTTAGTCAGCATGCCGCCCAACCAGCGATGGTTCACGAAGAACTGGTCGCAGCTGTTAGCAGCTTCTTTTACCGCTTCGCTTGCAGCGCGTTTAGTACCGACGAAAAGGATTTTACCTTTACGTGCAGAGATTTTGTTCAGTTCAGCCAGAGCTTCGTTGAACATCGGTACAGTTTTCTCAAGGTTGATGATGTGAACTTTGTTACGTGCGCCGAAGATGAAAGGCTTCATTTTCGGGTTCCAGTAACGGGTCTGGTGACCAAAGTGAACACCAGCCTTGAGCATGTCGCGCATGGAAACAGTTGCCATGTTTAAAACCTCTATAGATAAAGTTGGGGTTATGCCTCCACGTATCCCATATTACCGACCCCAAAGGGCACCCCGGAATATGTGCCGATACGTGTGTGTTATTTACACAAAATGAGATTTGTCGCTTCAGTCCATCCTGTGTAGTTCGAATGGAACGGAAGTCCGGCGCGCTTTATACCACAAAACCAGACCGGACACCAACTCTTGTTGACGTCACGTGCTGTTAATGATTCTCAATTTGGCACCAGGTCGCCCGGACTGTTAACATTGACAGGACTTACTCTATTATTGTCGAAAAAATCGGCGCAGCTGGACAGAATCCACCATGGCTATATCTATTAAAACACCTGAAGACATCGAAAAAATGCGCGTGGCCGGCCGCCTGGCCGCTGAAGTGCTGGAAATGATCGAACCTTACGTGAAACCGGGCGTCAGCACCGGCGAACTGGACCGTATCTGTAACGATTATATCGTCAACAACCAGCAAGCAATCTCAGCCTGCCTCGGCTACCACGGCTACCCGAAATCCGTGTGCATCTCTATTAATGAGGTCGTTTGTCACGGCATCCCTGATGACGAAAAACTGCTGAAAGACGGCGACATCGTCAACATTGATGTGACGGTGATTAAGGATGAATTCCACGGCGATACCTCGAAGATGTTTATCGTCGGCAAACCGACCATCCTCGGCGAGCGCCTGTGCCGCATCACCCAGGAAAGCCTGTATCTGGCCCTGAAGATGGTCAAGCCGGGAATCAACCTGCGCGCGATTGGCGCCGCTATCCAGAAATTCGTTGAAGCCGAAGGTTTCTCGGTCGTACGCGAATACTGCGGTCACGGCATCGGCCGCGGCTTCCATGAAGAGCCGCAGGTGCTGCACTACGACTCCCCGGAAACCAATGTGGTGCTCAAACCTGGCATGACCTTCACCATCGAGCCGATGGTCAACGCCGGCAAAAAAGAGATCCGCAGCATGAAAGACGGCTGGACGGTGAAAACCAAAGACCGGAGCTTGTCTGCGCAGTACGAGCATACTATTGTGGTGACAGAGAACGGCTGTGAGATTCTGACGTTACGCAAGGATGACACCATCCCGGCGATAATCTCGCACGACGCATAACGAAAAGCCGGCGCCCGCCGGCTTTTTTATGACAAGCGTCCTGCCGTCACCCTTCGGGCCGCCGCAAGCGACGTTAAAAATCGCTCCCGGCGTTTATTATGACGGGCTTCCTGCCCGTCACCCTTCGGGCCGCCGCAAGCGACGTTAAAAATCGCTCCCGGCGATTTTTTATGGGCGATAGTTTTTTCATATGGTGACGCAATGAGCAACCCTTTACCTGACACTGTCTCCCCTCCCCTTTCCGGTCAGCCGGCGAATCCCGGCAGTTGGCCACAGGCGGATTTACACTGTGCCGCCATCAAGGCACACCTTGATAGCTTCCAGCGCTGGCTGGGCGAGGCGTTTGATAGCGGCATCGCCGCCGAACAGCTAATCGAAGCGCGGACCGAATTTATCGACCAGTTGCTTCAGCGGCTGTGGGTTGATTACGGCTTTGGTTCGGTCAACGACCTGGCGCTGGTAGCGGTTGGCGGATACGGTCGTGGCGAACTGCATCCGCTCTCCGACGTCGACCTTCTGATCCTCAGTCGCAAAAAACTCGCCGATGACCAGGCGCAGAAAGTGGGGGAACTGCTGACGCTGCTGTGGGACATCAAGCTGGAGGTCGGTCACAGCGTCCGTACGCTGGAAGAGTGTCTTCTCGAAGGGCTATCCGACCTTAGCGTCGCCACCAACCTGATTGAATCACGCCTGCTGATCGGCGACGTCGCTCTGTTCCTGGAACTCCAGAAGCATATCTTCAGCGATGGCTTCTGGCCCTCGGAGAAGTTCTTTGCCGCCAAGGTCGAAGAGCAGCAGATCCGCCACCAGCGTTATCATGGCACCAGCTATAACCTCGAGCCGGATGTGAAAAGCAGCCCCGGTGGGCTGCGCGATATTCACACCCTGCAGTGGGTTGCCCGTCGCCACTTTGGCGCCACCTCGCTGGATGAAATGGTCGGTTTCGGCTTTATTACTGAAGCGGAGCGCAACGAACTTAACGAGTGTCTGCACCAGCTCTGGCGGATCCGCTTTGCTCTGCATCTGGAGCTCACCCGCTACGACAACCGTCTGCTGTTTGACCGCCAGCTCAGCGTGGCCCGTCGACTGCGCTACGAAGGCGAGGGAAACCAGCCGATCGAGTACATGATGAAGGATTTCTTCCGCGTCACCCGACGGGTCGGCGAGCTGAATCACATGCTGCTCCAGCTGTTCGATGAAGCAATCCTCGCCCTCACGGAAGATGAAAAGCCGCGGCCCATTGATGATGATTTCCAGTTGCGCGGCACGCTCATCGATCTGCGCGACGACACGCTGTTTATCCGTGAGCCGCAGGCCATCCTGCGCATGTTCTATATCATGGTGCGAAACAGCAACATCACCGGGATCTACTCCACAACCCTGCGCCATCTGCGCCATGCCCGGCGCCACCTGACCCAGCCTCTGTGCTATATCCCGGAAGCGCGCAGCATTTTCCTCAGCATGTTGCGCCATCAGGGCGCTGTCAGCCGTGGCCTGTTGCCGATGCACCGCCACAGCGTGCTGTGGGCCTACATGCCGCAGTGGTCGCATATTGTCGGCCAGATGCAGTTTGACCTGTTCCATGCCTATACCGTCGATGAGCATACGATCCGCGTGCTGCTGAAGCTGGAAAGCTTCGCCAAAGAAGAAACCCGCAGTCGTCACCCGCTGTGCGTCGAGCTGTGGCCTCGCCTGACCCACCCGGAACTGATTCTGATTGCGGCGCTGTTTCATGACATTGCCAAAGGCCGTGGGGGCGATCACTCGGTGCTCGGCGCGCAGGACGTACTGAAATTTGCCGAGCTGCACGGGCTCAACTCCAGAGAGACCCAACTGGTCGCCTGGCTGGTGCGCCATCATCTTCTGATGTCGGTCACCGCGCAGCGCCGCGATATTCAGGATCCCGAAGTCATCAAGCAGTTCGCCGAAGAGGTGCAGACGGAAAACCGCCTGCGCTACCTGGTGTGCCTGACCGTCGCCGATATCTGTGCAACCAACGAAACCCTGTGGAACAGCTGGAAACAGAGCCTGCTGCGCGAGCTTTACTTCGCGACGGAAAAACAGCTGCGTCGGGGTATGCAAAGCACGCCGGATATGCGCGAACGAGTTCGCCACCATCAGCTACAGGCGCTGGCGCTCCTGCGGATGGAAAACATTAACGAAGAGGCGCTGCATCAAATCTGGAACCGCTGTCGCGCCAACTACTTCGTTCGCCATACGCCAAACCAGCTCGCCTGGCACGCCCGCAATTTGCTCAAGCACGATCTCAGTAAACCGATGATCCTGCTCAGCTCGCAGGCAACCCGCGGCGGGACAGAAATCTTTATCTGGAGCCCGGACCGGCCTTATCTTTTCGCCGCCGTCTGTGGCGAGCTGGATCGCCGCAACCTGAGCGTCCACGATGCGCAGGTCTTTACCACCCGTGACGGGATGGCGATGGACACCTTCATCGTCCTGGAGCCGGACGGCAGCCCGCTTTCCGCCGATCGCCATGAGATGATTCGACTTGGCCTCGAGCAGACCATTACCCAACGCAGCTGGCAGCCACCGGCGCCACGCCGACAGGCCGCAAAACTGCGTCATTTCTCCGTGGCCACCGAAGTCAATTTCTTGCCAACGCACACCGACAGAAAATCATTCCTTGAACTGATTGCCCTCGATCAGCCCGGACTGCTGGCGCGCGTCGGTCAGGTGTTCGCCGACCTCAATATTTCACTCCATGGGGCCAGAATTACGACAATTGGTGAGCGAGTAGAAGATTTATTTATAATCGCGACGGCAGACCGGCGTGGGCTTAATAATGAGCTACAACAAGAAGTACAACAACGGTTGACAGAGGCCCTCAATCCAAACGATAAAGGGTGACGAACTTTTAATGTGTAAAGAGAAAGAGTAAACAATGCAGCAATTACAGAATGTTATTGAGTCCGCCTTTGAGCGTCGCGCCGACATCACGCCGGCAAATGTGGATACCGTAACCCGCGAAGCGGTTAACCAGGTGATTTCTCTGCTTGATTCCGGCGCGCTGCGTGTCGCTGAAAAAATCGATGGCCAGTGGGTCACCCATCAATGGCTGAAGAAAGCGGTTCTGCTCTCTTTCCGTATTAACGATAACCAGGTTATCGACGGTGCGGAAAGCCGCTACTTCGATAAAGTACCGATGAAATTCGCTGACTACGACGAAGCGCGTTTCCAGAAAGAAGGTTTCCGCGTGGTGCCACCGGCTGCGGTGCGTCAGGGTGCATTCATTGCCCGCAACACCGTCCTGATGCCGTCCTACGTTAACATCGGCGCCTACGTTGATGAAGGCTCCATGGTTGATACCTGGGCGACCGTCGGTTCCTGCGCGCAGATTGGTAAAAACGTTCACCTGTCCGGCGGCGTCGGCATCGGTGGCGTTCTGGAGCCGCTGCAGGCTAACCCGACCATCATCGAGGATAACTGCTTCATCGGCGCACGCTCTGAAGTGGTTGAAGGCGTCATCGTCGAAGAAGGCTCCGTTATCTCCATGGGCGTATACCTGGGCCAGAGCACCAAAATTTACGACCGCGAAACCGGCGAAGTGTTCTACGGTCGCGTTCCGGCGGGTTCCGTAGTGGTTTCCGGCAACCTGCCGTCTAAAGATGGCAAATACAGCCTGTACTGCGCGGTGATTGTGAAGAAAGTCGATGCGAAGACCCGCGGTAAGGTCGGCATCAACGAACTGCTGCGCACCATCGACTAAGCAAGTCGTTTAAAAAGCGGGGGCAACCCCGCTTTTTTTGTATCTGCCGCTGGCGAAAAGACATTTTATCGTTAATTATTCAAAGGTTATGTTTAATTCAAGGATACCGCTATGTACGACAATCTGAAAAGTTTGGGCATTACCAATCCTGATGAAATCGATCGTTACAGCCTCCGGCAAGAAGCCAACAACGACATTCTGAAAATCTATTTTCAGAAGGACAAAGGCGAATTCTTCGCTAAAAGCGTTAAGTTTAAATACCCGCGTCAGCGTAAAACCGTGGTCGCCGATGGCGTCGGCCAGGGGTATAAAGAAGTCCAGGAAATCAGCCCGAACCTGCGCTACGTGATTGATGAGCTGGACCAGATCTGCCAGCGCGATCGCACCGAAGTCGATCTTAAACGCAAGATCCTCGACGATCTGCGTCATCTGGAAAGCGTCGTTACCCATAAGATCAGCGAAATTGAAGCCGATCTGGAAAAACTGACCCGCAACAAATAACGCCCTTTCTCTCCCCGGCCGGTCATGCCCGCCGGGGCAATTCCAACGACAGCCGGGCAGATTATCGTCTAGCGCTGCTCATCCAGCTGCAGCGAAATATACAGCAGCAGGCGGTCGTCGAAGTTTCCCAGATCCAGTCCGGTCAACTCCGAAATACGGTTCAGTCGATATTCCAGGGTATTGCGATGAATAAACAGCGCCTTTGAGGTAGCCAGCGGCTGCACGTTATGGCGGAACCACGCCTGCAGCGTCCGACGCAGCAGGCCGTTATTATCCATCGCCTTCAGCCGGACCAGCGGACGGGCCAGCTCATTGGCCTGCCAGCCGCCGCGCAGGCTATCGAGCAACACCGGCAGCATCAGATCCTGGTAAAAATAGCTGCGGCTTTCAGGCATCCGCTGCTTGCCGACCATCATGGTGGTGCGGGCGGTACGGTACGACCGGGCAATACTCCCGGGGCCGGTGAAAAAGTTACCCAGCGCGACGCGAAACCGCAGCTGCCCGTTCTCTTTCATCCTCGCGATAAGCTGCTCAACCCGCTTGCCATGATCGTCTGCGTCCCAGCGGCCAAAAGCATTGAGCGCCGGCTTGAGAACTACCATCTCCGTCAAAGAGACGATAGCGACCAGATTGTTACGATCGGGGGTGGTCAGCGCGGTCTGGAGCTGCTGCAATTCGGCCATGGCGCTGTCGACGCCAAGCTGGCCGCTGTCCACTTCAATCATCGCGACAACCCGCGGCTGGTTCAGATCGATCCCCAAACGCTGGGCCCACTCCGTTAGCGCCGGCGTATTCTCTTCCGCCTGAATCAGGTTCATCACCAGCTCTTCACGCAGGCGACTGTCCTGCGCCAGCAGGTGCATCAGTCGCGACTGCTCGAGCATCATCTCGGCGGTCATGCACACCAGCTCGCCATACTTACGCAGCGTTTCGGGTTCGCCGGTCAGGCCAATAACGCCGACAATCTCCCCTTCCAGGCGCAAAGGCAGGTTGATCCCCTGACGAACGCCGTGCAGATGGCGGGCAACTGCATCATCGATATCCACCACCCGGCCCTGAGAAAGCACCAGCAGCGCTCCTTCGTGCAATTCCCCAATTCGCTCACGATCGCCGCTGCCGATAATCCGCCCACGGGCATCCATTACGTTGATATTGGTATCAATGATGCGCATCGTGCGTGCCACAATATCCTGCGCCATTTTGGTATCAAGATGCCAGCCAGCCATGTAACCCTCCCGTAAGCAGGGCACCAGCATAAAAGAGTTCAGTGTGCGTCGCATTGTGCATATGCATAAAGCAGGACGGAGAAGTGTGGAGTTGCGGGTGGGGTCACAGAATGAAAACGCAGGGTAAATGCGGGCAAAAAAAAGCCCCTTCCCTCAACGAGGAGAAGGGGCCGGTTTCACGGTGAGCGATTACTGCATCAGCAGATAAATCGTCGCGTCGCCACGTTGGATATTCAGCGCCAGCACCGAAGGTTTGGCATCGAAGATTTTGCGCAAATCTGCGATATTTTTCACCGGCTGCTGGTTAGCGCCGACGATAATGTCACCTTTCTTGAGGCCAATTTGCGCCGCCGGAGTCCCCGCCTTCACGTTATTGACCGTCACACCTTTATCCTGACCTTTGTTGCTCATCTCCGCACCTTCAATACCATTGAAGATGCTGCTGGAGTCAACCTGAGTCTGGTTGCTCTGCTGCAGCTCGACGGTGACGTTCACCGGCTTGCCATCGCGTACCAGGCCCAGCTGGACTTTGCTACCAATCGGCATCGTACCGACCTGAGCACGCAGCGCGGCGAAGCTGCTGATCGGTTTACCGTTCAGCGAGGTAATCACATCACCCGCTTTAATGCCGGCTTTCGCTGCCGCAGACCCTGGCATCACCTGGCTGACGAACGCCCCGCGCTGGGCATCAACTTTCATCGCTTTCGCCAGTTCAGAGTTCAGCTCGGTGCCCATGATACCCAGCTCACCGCGTTTCACCTGGCCATACTTGACCATCTGTTCGGTCAGGTTTTTCACCATGTTGCTCGGGATGGCAAAACCGATACCAATGTTGCCACCGTCCGGCGCCAGGATCGCGGTGTTAATGCCGATCAGCTCGCCGTTCAGGTTAACCAGCGCCCCGCCGGAGTTACCGCGGTTAATGGCGGCATCAGTCTGGATAAAGTTTTCGTAGTTTTCGACGTTAAGTCCGCTACGGCCCAGGGCAGAAACGATACCCGAGGTCACCGTTTCACCGAGGCCAAACGGGTTACCGATCGCGACGGTGTAATCACCCACGCGCAGCGCATCGGAGTCCGCCAGCTTGATCGCCGTCAGCTCTTTCGGATCCTGAATCTGGATCAGCGCGATATCGGAACGCGGATCTTTACCAACGACTTTCGCATCAAACTTACGGCCATCGCTCAGCTGTACTTTGATGGTGGTGGCATTGTCGACAACGTGGTTGTTGGTCACGACATAGCCTTTCGCTGCGTCGATAATAACCCCGGAACCTAACGCCATAAATTTCTGCTGCTGACCACCGTCACCCTGCGCTCCGCCGCCCTGTGCACCACCCTGACAGAATGGTGAGCTCTGGAACGGCGAACCATCCTGGCAGAACGGCGAGTTGTCGCCGAAGAACTGCTGGAAGTTACGCGGCATCCGCGGGGTATTTACCGTCGTGCTGCCCTCAACATTAATGCTCACAACTGATGGCATTACTTTTTCCAGCATAGGCGCCAGACTCGGCATCTGCTGCGCGTTGGGGGCTGAAGAGGACGTTTCTGCCGCGCTCGCAGAGAGCGGGGATAACGCCAGACCTAAACTCAGAGCCAGTGCACTCATTGCTAACGTGGTTTTTTTCATCATGTCTCAATCTCGATTTTGGATAACGCAATTGCTATGTAAGTGACTATCAGAGTCATTTTATCGCGCTAAGTTCCGGAATTAAGCGTCGGCAAAAAGTAAAAATTTATTGTCCGTCTTTACAAAACCTGTACCTATTCTACCGCCATTAAGCGACGATATTCATCCCACGCATACAAGTCCGTCATGCCGCTGATATAGTCCTGAATCAGCCGGCAGCGATAATAATATTCCATTATCGGAAACGCCTCATCATCGCGAGAAATCTTATTCACCGCCTCAACATAGGCCAGCCGATGACGCGTCGAAAGTTTCTGGAACAAGCGCGAAGCAATGGGGAAAATTCTTACCCGCTCTTTTTCCACTAATAAACTAAAGTCTTCCAGTGACAAATTGAGTAACGGCGCATAGATATCCAGAAGACCGCTAATAACGCGATAGCCCTGTAATTCCAGCTGCTCGACATCCTGATGACTAAATACATGTTTTATCGCGACGTTTTTATATAATTCCAGCAGTTGACTACAGTCGCTATCATCTTCAAGCAGCGCATGATTAAAATCACCGGTAAAGATCTTCGGCAAATTATCGATAAACCGCCGCGCCGCATACGGCACCAGTTTATTCAACGTATTGACCCGCAAATACATAAAGAACTGATCTTCAGTGCTTCGACTGAGAGAATTCGAGCGCGATTTCTCCCACGCATTTTCGACCACCTGCGAAAACAGCGAGCCTTTTTCATGCTGGCCCCAGGCCTCGTACAGCAACTGATAAAGCTGTTCGACGCTGAAAATTCGTTTTTCTACTGCATCTTCAAGATCGGCCACGCAATATGAAATATCGTCTGCGGCTTCCATAATCCATGTCAATGGAAAACGATTGTAAGGCGCCAGATCAAGTTCTTTACGTAACCGCGCAATATAGCCCTCTTCGGCTAAATAATAACCAGGTTTTTTCATTAAATAACTGTGGCTGTAGGGCAGTTCACCGCGCCACCAGGCCGGGCGCGTGTACTTTAAAATGCAGCCAACCTGCGCCCAGGTCAGATTCATACGCATCAGCGTATGGACCAAACGAATACCCTGGGCGTTGCCCTCAAACCAGCACAGATCCTGGCGAACTTTGCTCCGTAGCGTATTCAGTTCCGTCTGCCCCGCCTGCAAACGCAGCGCTTCAACCGTGCAACGATCCTGCGCTAACGGTTCTCCCGCCGCGTCATCGGGCACAAGCCGCTGTCCGAACCAGTCATTAATTGCCGCTTCGCCAAAATGGCCAAACGGCGGGTTGCCGATGTCGTGCATGAGACAGGCCATCTCGACGACGCTCTCAAACGGCCCGGTCAGCTCATCCAGCCCGTAGCTTTCCAGCAGGTGCTGCTCTTTCAGCCGACTCAGGATCTCTTTGGCGATATAGCGGCCAACCTGCTGAACTTCAAGGGAGTGGGTTAAACGAGTGCGCACCGCCGCATTACGTTCCAGCGGAAAAACCTGCGTTTTTTGCTGCAGACGGCGGATCGCCGGCGAGTTAATAATCCGCCCGCGGTCGCTTTCGAAAATGCGCAGAATTTCACGTTCCGTTTCGACGCCCTGAGGTGAGCGGTAGCGCCGACGCCAGTTAATCTTGTTGCGAAAATCAATTTTTGCCATGGCCTCTCCCGCGCGAGCAATAACGTTTCCTTCTGAGTGCATGATAGACTATGCAACTAAACCTGACACATCGCGAGTAAATCTATGAAAATCGGCATTATTGGCGCTATGGAAGAAGAAGTTACCCTTCTGCGCGACAAAATCGAAAACCGCCAGACCCTGGCGCTTGGCGGCAGCGAAATCTACACCGGTCAGCTGAACGGCACCGATGTTGCCCTGTTAAAATCAGGAATTGGCAAAGTGGCGGCCGCCATGGGTGCCGCACTGCTGCTGGAAATTTGTAAGCCGGACGTGATCATCAACACCGGTTCTGCTGGCGGCCTCGCGCCAACGCTGAAAGTGGGCGATATCGTCATCTCCGACGAAACCCGCTACCACGATGCCGACGTCACCGCATTTGGCTACGAATATGGCCAGCTGCCGGGCTGCCCGGCCGGCTTCAAAGCCGACGATAAGCTCATCGCCGCCGCGCAAACCTGCATCGAAGCACTGAATCTTAACGCGGTACGCGGCCTGATCGTCAGCGGCGACGCCTTCATTAACGGTTCCGTCGGGCTGGCGAAAATTCGTCACAACTTCCCGCAGGCCGTCGCGGTCGAGATGGAAGCTACCGCCATTGCGCATGTCTGCCATAACTTCGGCGTCCCCTTTGTGGTCGTGCGTGCCATTTCCGATGTCGCCGACCAGCAGTCTCATCTGAGCTTCGATGAGTTCCTGGCCGTCGCCGCGAAACAGTCCACCCTGATGGTGGAAAAGCTGGTGCAGAATCTGGCACGTGGCTAAGTCGCTCACCCTGGCGCTTAGCGCCCTGCTGTTGCTTGTCCCGGCGTGGCTCCTCGCCGCGCCGCGGGTCATCACGCTATCACCGTCCAATACCGAGCTGGCCTTTGCTGCCGGGATCACCCCGGTTGCCGTCAGCAGCTATTCCGATTATCCGCCGCAGGCCAGCGCTATCGAACAGGTCGCCAGCTGGCAGGGAATGAATCTGGAACGGATCGTCGCGCTGAAGCCCGATCTGATTCTTGCCTGGCGCGGCGGCAACGCGGAGCGGCAGGTGAATCAACTGCAGGCGTTAGGCATCAAAGTGCTGTGGGTCAACACCTCGACGATCGAAGAGATAATCGCGACGATCCGTCAGCTGGCGCAGTGGAGCCCGCAGCCGGAAAAAGCTCGTGAAGCCGCCCGGCAAATGCAGGACGACTACGAGGCCCTCAAAACGCGCTACGCCAACACGCCAAAGAAGCGCGTCTTCATGCAGTTTGGCTCCAACCCGCTGTTTACCAGCAGCCGGGGCTCCATTCAGGATCAGGTCCTGACCCTCTGCGGTGGTGAGAATATTTTCGCCTCCAGTACCGTCCCCTGGCCACAGGTCAGTCGCGAACAGGTTCTGGCAAGGCAGCCCCAGGCGATTGTCATCGCCGGTGACGACAGCCGTCTCCCCGACGTCGAGCGTTACTGGCATAATCAGTTAAAAATTACCCCAATTGCAGTGCATGGCGACTGGTTTGAACGCGCAAGCCCGCGTATTATCCTCGCCGCTAAACAGCTCTGCACTGCGCTCGAACAGGTCAAATAGCACCGTTTACGCAGTACAACAGCGTCATCCCGGCAGCGTTACGCCTTATCGGTACGGTAGGCGGACGCCGCCGGATTCACCATGATGAATAAAATAGCCTAAGGAACCGGGCGCGAAACGAGAACTGACGATGCTTGTCTATTGGCTGGATATTATTGGCACCGCCGTATTTGCAATCTCGGGCGTACTGCTGGCCGGTAAACTCCGTATGGACCCTTTTGGCGTACTGGTGCTTGGCGTGGTGACCGCCGTGGGTGGCGGAACGATTCGTGATATGGCCCTCGCCAACGGCCCGGTATTCTGGGTCAAAGACCCCACCGACCTGGTGGTCGCTATGGTCACCAGCATGATGACTATTTTGCTGGTCCGTCAGCCGCGCCGCCTGCCGAAATGGATCCTACCGGTGCTGGATGCCGTTGGCCTGGCGGTGTTTGTGGGCATTGGCGTGAATAAAGCCTTTCTGGCGCATAGCGGACCGCTGGTGGCGATCTGTATGGGTGTCGTGACCGGCGTGGGCGGCGGGATCATTCGCGACGTGCTGGCTCGCGAAATTCCCATGATTCTACGTACGGAAATCTACGCCACGGCCTGTATTGCTGGTGGGATCGTTCATGCTACCGCTTATGATACGTTTCATGTTCCGCTGGAAAACGCGGCGATGATGGGGATGGGGGTCACGCTGATCATTCGCCTTGCGGCTATCCGCTGGCACCTGAAGCTGCCGACGTTTGCTCTCGACGAGAACGGACGATAAACGCGAACTTTCTCCCCCGGCAGCAACCTGTGCCGGGGCGAGAATCAGACTCCGGGATCAGACGCTGAATGAAGACCCGCAGCCGCAGGTGCTCTTCGCATTCGGGTTGGTCACGATAAACCGCGAACCTTCCAGACCTTCAGTGTAATCGACGGCGCCGCCGACCAGATACTGCAGGCTCATCGGATCGACCACCAGGCCAACGCCCTGTTTTTCAATGGTCATATCACCTTCGTTAACCTGATCGTCAAAGGTGAAGCCGTACTGGAAACCACTGCAACCGCCACCGGTGATATAAACACGCAGCTTCAGGTTCGGGTTGTCTTCATCGGCAATCAGGAATTTTACTTTTTTGGCTGCGGCTTCAGTAAACTCCAGCGGCAACGCGATGTCATCACTCATTTTATGCTCCCATTGATACTTCTGGTCGGTTAAAGAATAACCCGACCTTTTGAGCCATTATCTAATACCCTGGTAAATCGTTCAAGTATTCTCCCCGGCAACCTGCTGCGCTTTCGCCGCTTGCTCCGCGGCCTGCTTTTCCAGAGTTCGTTCAAGGATAGTGGAATACAAAGGCTTACCACCAAGGAATTGCGCCAGTAGTGTTGCGCCAAGACAGGTAATAATCATTGGCAAAATGAGCTGATAGTTATCCGTCATCTCCAGCACCAGCACGATGCCGGTCAGCGGCGCACGAATGGAAGCCGCCAGCAGCGCGCCCATACCGGCAATCGCAAAGGTCCCGGCATCCAGATGATAGGCCGGCAGCAGCGGCGTAACCGCCATACCGAAGGCCGTTCCCAGCAGAGTTCCCAACGCCAGCATCGGCGCAAAAATACCGCCAGGAGCGCCGGAAGAGAAGCAGAGCAACGTGGTAATCACGCGGGCAACAAAGATAAATAACAGCAGGCCAACGGAGAAATTACCCGCCGCGGCGATAGGAATCAGGTTAAATCCACCTCCCGACGCCGCCGGCTGAATCAGCCCGAGCACGCCGCACAGCCCACCGATGGCGCCACCGATCAGCACCCACTTTTTGGTGTCGCCGCCGTGGAAGCGCTGGAACATATCCTGGGTACTCAACACCAGACGGTTAAACAGCGGCCCGATGCAGCCAAAAATCATCCCCAGAATCAGGTACAGCCACAGGGTATTGACCGGCGCATCACTCAGCTTGCCGACTTCGATGAGCGCCGACTCGCCATTAAACACCCGAAATACGATGCTCGACATAATCACGCCGGTAAAGACGGCTTTAATCGAAATCAGGTTGTAGCGGAACTGCGGGCGCATCTCTTCAATAATGAACAGGATCCCCGCCAGCGGCGCGTTAAAGGCGGCGGACAAACCTGCCGCTGCCCCGGTTGCCAGCAGCGTATGGCGAGCTTCGGGACTGCGCATGCGGAAGATATCCAGCACCATGCGCCCGACGTTACCGCCCAACTGCACCGTCGGCCCTTCGCGACCCAGAACCATCCCGGCGCCCAGGGTCCCCATGCCGCCGATAAATTTAACCGGCAGCACGCGCCACCAGCGAACCGGACGCAGCTCTTCCAGCGCCCCTTCGATCTCCGGAATCCCGGAGCCTCCCGCTTCCGGCGCGAAACGCCGCACCAGGAAATAGCCGACCATGGCCAACAGCGCCGAAAAAATAAAGGCCAGCGGCCAAATCAGGAACCAGTGATCGGCAACCTGCACCAGGGTACCGATACGCATGTTCTGCACCCAGGTGACGCTCTTTTCAAACGCGACCCCCACCAGCCCTGCCAGGGTTCCGACCACCGCGGCCATCAATAATACGGCCAGCGGCGTCTTGTCGCGCTGAACTAATCGACGGACCATATCGCCACGACGCAAGCGCACGATTTGTTTTGCTTCAAAAGTTGAGGCTGCTAGTTTCATACTCTTATCGTCAATAGTCATACAAATACGAGGTGGATATTTTAGCCTTCCGCACGTCTCGCGTCGCGGAAAAATTTCATCGGCTGCGCTTTGTTTCAATTGGGCAAAACTTTCATAACTATCCTGGAATAACTTAGAATAACCAGCAAAACATTTATCACGAACCAGGATCATCGCAATGAGCAAATCTGAAACACTCTATAGCGCCGCACGTGAACTCATCCCCGGCGGCGTGAACTCGCCGGTACGCGCCTTTAGCGGCGTTGGTGGCACCCCGCTGTTTATCGAACGCGCTGACGGCGCCAGACTGTATGATGTCGATGGTAAAGCTTATATCGATTATGTCGGTTCCTGGGGACCGATGGTGCTGGGCCACAACCATCCGGCGATTCGCAACGCGGTAATTGAAGCGGCAGAACGCGGTCTGAGCTTCGGCGCCCCGACCGAGATGGAAGTCAAAATGGCGGAGCTGGTGACGGAACTGGTCCCGACCATGGATATGGTGCGTATGGTGAACTCCGGCACCGAAGCGACAATGAGCGCCATTCGCCTGGCCCGCGGTTTTACCGGCCGCGATAAGATCATCAAATTTGAAGGCTGCTACCACGGCCACGCCGACTGCCTGCTGGTTAAAGCGGGATCTGGCGCTTTGACGCTGGGTCAGCCGAACTCTCCAGGCGTACCGGCCGATTTCGCCAAACATACCCTGACCTGCACCTACAACGATCTGGCATCCGTGCGCACCGCGTTCGAGCAGTATCCGCAAGAGATCGCCTGCATTATCGTGGAGCCGGTTGCCGGTAACATGAACTGCATCCCGCCGCTGCCTGAGTTCCTGCCGGGTCTGCGCGCGCTGTGCGATGAATTTGGCGCGCTGTTGATTATCGATGAAGTGATGACCGGTTTCCGCGTCGCGCTGGCGGGAGCCCAGTCGCACTATAACGTGGTGCCGGACCTGACCTGCCTGGGCAAAATCATCGGTGGCGGCATGCCGGTCGGCGCATTTGGCGGCCGTCGCGACGTTATGGATGCCCTGGCCCCGACCGGTCCGGTTTATCAGGCCGGGACCCTCTCCGGTAACCCGATTGCCATGGCCGCCGGCTTTGCCTGCTTAAGCGAAGTGGCGCAGCCGGGCGTTCACGAAACGCTGACGGATTTGACCAACCAGCTGGCTCAGGGACTGCTGGATGCAGCTCGCGACGCGGGTATTCCGCTGGTGGTCAACAACGTAGGCGGGATGTTCGGCATCTTCTTCACCGATGCCGAAACGGTCACCAGCTATCAGGATGTGCTGAAATGCGACGTTGAGCGCTTTAAGCGTTTCTTCCATCTGATGCTGGAAGAAGGGGTCTATCTGGCGCCGTCGGCGTTTGAAGCGGGCTTTATGTCCGTGGCTCACAGCGTCGAAGATATCAACGATACCATCGCCGCCGCACGCCGCGCTTTCGCGCAGCTGTAATCGTGTTTTATCCCCGGCGCACGGAACCCGGCGCCGGGGAATATCTTAGCGGCTCTGCTTTCTCAGCAAATAGATAAAGTACGGCGCACCGATAAAGGTCGACAGCAGACCGGCCGGGATCTGATACGGGAACATCATCATCCGCCCGCACCAATCGGCAAAGACCAGCAGCAGACCCCCAATCAATCCGGATACCACCATCTGCGGCATCGTGCGGCGGAATCCCATCATGCGCGCAATATGCGGCGCCATCAGGCCGACAAAACTCAACGGGCCGATCGTCAGCGTAGCGGTTGCCGTCAGGCACGCGGCCAGCATCAGCAGGCCAATGCGTGACGGGGTCAGCGCCATGCCCACCGCACGCGCCGCTTCACCGCCTAACGGTAGAATGGTCATCCAGCGTCGGCACAGCGGCGCCAGCGCCAGCAGCACGACCATCGCGATACCGCTGCGCAGCACCATCTCCGGCGTAGCGCTGTAGGTCGACCCGGAGATCCACGTCAGGATCTGCGCCATCCGCGGATCGCCGCTGGCCTGCAGCATCATCAACAGCATGGTGAAGGCGGTGCTGAGCGCCATCCCCGCCAGCAGCATCCGGTGCGGCGAGAAGCCACCGCGTCCGGCGGCAATCAGGATCACCAGCAGCGTCACCGCCGCTCCCAGGCTCCCGGCGGGCAGCAGCCAGCCAAACGCGTTGCCAGGGACAAAAAACAGCATCATGACAATCCCGAACGCCGCGCCGGAGCTGATCCCCAGCACTTCCGGGCTTGCCATCGGGTTGCCGGTCAGGCGCTGGATAATACAGCCGGCGACCGCCAGCATCACCCCGGCGAACAGCGCGGCAAACACCCGCGGCCAGCGCCACGGCATCAGCTGATCCAACAGTGAACCGCTCGCCCAGTGCCAGCTCTGCGCATCCCGGCCAAATGTCAGGGCAACGACGATCGCCAGCAGCAGAATCACCAGGCCACCGAGAGCAAACCACTGCACGTTTTGCCGTTCGACCAGCGCCTTGTCGCCGACATTCATCACCGGCGCGCTGATGCTGCGCAGTCGCGGCAGCAGCCACAGCAGCAACGGCGCACCGATCAGCGCCGTCACCGAACCGGTTGAGACTTCCATCCACACCCGGGTCAGCCACAGAATGAGCTGGTCCGACAGCCACAGAATGAGGGCGCCAATCAGCGCCGCCAGCAGTAGACGCGACAGCAGGCGACGGGCGCCGAGCATTTTCGCCAGCAGCGGCGCAAACAGGCCGATAAAGCCGATAATCCCCACCGCGTTCACCAGCAAGGCGCTGATGACAATCGCCAGCGTCAGCGTTGCCAGACGCGCCAGCGACAGCGCCAGCCCGAGGTTACGCGCCACGCCATCATCCAGCCCCATCAGCGTCAGCGGGCGCAGCAGCAACAGGGTTAAAATGGCGCCGCCGAGCAATTGCGGCCACAGCCGTTGCACCACGCTCCAGTCGGTTTGCGTCAGCGTACCCGTGCTCCACAGGAACATACTCTGCAGCTGATCGTGATGGAAAATCACCATCAGTTGATTCAGCGCCCCGCAGTAAAGGCTGACCACCAGGCCGGCAAGAATCAGGGTCACCGGCGAGAGCCGCTTGCCCCAGGAGACGCCGAACACCAGCGCCCCGACCAGGCAGGCCCCCGCCAGCGCGGCAAACTGCGACGCCAGTACGCCGGGGATCGCCCAGAGCGTCGTCACCGTCATCCCCAGTTGAGCGCCGGTGGCCACCCCGAGAGTGGTCGGTTCCGCCAGCGGGTTGCGCAGCACCTGCTGGAACAATACGCCGACCAGCCCCAGCCCGGCGCCAACCAGCAGCGATACCGCCAGCCTCGGCAGCAGGCTATAGTGGAACAGCATCTGGGCAATATTATCGATATCCGGCTGCCGTAACGCCTGCCACCACTGGCTTTGCGGCAACGCAGCATGAAGATTGAACAGGCTGAGGCTGAAAGCCGCAACCACCAGTACCGCCAGCAGCAGCGCCGTCAGAGGAGAAATTCGCGATCTCACGCCGCGCCTCCCTGGGCATCCGCCAGCACGCGGGCGAAATGCATCGCCGACAGCGTTGCGCCATAGAACCAGACCGCCGGTACGCGCTGGAAACGTCCTTCGCGGACAAACGGCATCGCCCGCCACAGCGGCGTAGCCATCAGTTGCGCCATCTCGGCCTGATTACCATGGTCAAAGCAGATCACATCCGCCTCTTTGTAAGCCGCCAGCCGATCGATCCCGACGCTGACGCTCCCCCAGAAGGTGGTCTCGCCGCGCCAGGCGTTTTTAATGCCAAAGCGATCGAGTACCTCCTGGAACAGGCAGTTGTCCCCGAAAACCAGCACGTGGCGAGGATCCAGCAAGGTGATCATCAGCAGCGGGCGATCGCCGCGCTGAGCAAACCGCGGACGCAGGCTCTCCATCAGCGCATCAAATTCAGCCAGGTGGCGTTTCGCCTCCTGCTGTCGGCCAATCAGTTCGGCCATCTCGTTAAGGGATTTCTGGGCCATCAGCAGCGGGCGTTTGCCGTCGCTGAAGGTGAAGCCTTGCCCCGGAGCGATACGCGCCAGCTTCTCCGCCGACGGCCCGTAGCCTGCCGACCAGAAGATAAACGACGGTTTCATCTGCGTCAGCAGCTCAAGGTTCGGCTCCGTGCGCAAACCAACATCGATCACCGAGGCAGGTAACGCGGGCTCGTTCACCCACAGGTTATAGTTCGGAATATCGGCCACGCCGTAGGGCGTCACGCCGAGCGCCAGCAGCAGCTCTACCGGCAGCCACTCCAGCGCCACTATGCGCTGCGGGTCGATAGCCGTAGCCTGCGCGTGCCGCATCTGCCACAGCAGGGGCGACAGGGCCATCGCCGTCAACAGCCGACGGCGCGTGTGGAAATGGGTCTTATCCATCAATACACAAAACTTACCGGCGCGTTACCCGCCGGATGCGGCAGAATGCCCATAGGGATACCGTAGATTTGCTCCAGCGTTTCGCTACGCATCAGCTCCGCCGGCGTGCCCTGGGCAATCATCTCACCACCGCGTAAGGCGACCAGATAATCGCAATACCGGGCGGCCATATTAATATCATGCAGAACCGCAATCACCGTTAAGCCGCGCTGCTGGCTCAGACGGTGCACCAGCGCGAGCACATCAACCTGATGGGCAATATCCAGCGCTGAGGTAGGTTCATCCAGCAACAAACAACGGCTGTCCTGGGCTACCAGCATGGCAATCCACGCACGTTGGCGTTCGCCTCCGGAGAGGCTGTCCACCAGCCGGTGCGCCAGCGGTTTGAGACCTACCAGCGCAATCGCTTCTTCCACCTTCTCCCGATCGGCGCTGCCGAAACGCCCCAACGCGCCGTGCCACGGATAGCGACCAATAGCCACCAGCTCACGTACCGTCATCCCTTCTGCCGGCGGCAGCTGCTGCGGTAAGTAGGCGACTTTGCGGGCAAAGGCTTTGCTGCTCCAGCTATCCAGCGGTTGCCCGTCCAGCAGCACATCCCCTTCCGAAGGCGGCTGATGGCGACCCAGCATTTTCAGCAGTGTGGATTTGCCGGATCCGTTATGGCCAATCAGGCCCGTCACTTTTCCAGCCGGGAACGTTAAGGAGAGAGGATGCAGCAGCGTACGGCCTGGTACGCGAAAGGTGACGCGGTTCAGTGAGAACGTGGTATCGGTGTGCGGAGTCTGTTCCTGCATAGCGGCGACCTGGTGAAAGGCGCGGCGAACCGCGCCCATTAAGTGATTAGAAACGGAAGGTTCCGGTCGCAACGACCTGACGACCTGCGCCCCAGTAGCATGCATACTCGCTGTAGCAGCTGGAGACGTATTCACGATCGAACAGGTTGGCCACATTCACACCGATGGACGATCCCGGCAGGCCAAAACGGGCCAGATCGTATTTCACCGTCGCATCTGCCAGCATATAACCCGCTACGTTGAACGATTCATACGCTTTCGGCGAGTTCGCCGAGTAGTAGCTGACGGTGTTGCCAATGTAGCGGGTGCCTGCGCCAATGGTCAAACCGCTGAGCGCTGTTTCGTGGAAGGTGTAATCCGCCCACAGAGAAGCCATGTTGCGTGGGATTTCTGCCGGGCGTTTGCCTTCATACCAAGTATCATGCGTGTATTTGGCATCTGTGAAAGTGTACGACGCAGTTACGTTAACGTTGGCGTTCACCGCCGCTTTTGCTTCCAGCTCAACACCACGAGAGCGGATTTCGCCACCCTGAACACTGAAGCCACTGGTCGGTGCGCTTGGGTCAGCCGTCAGGTTGCCATCTTTGGTCAGTTGATACACAGCGGCAGTTAGCACAACTGGCATATCTTTCGGCACGTACTTCACGCCAGCTTCGTACTGTTTGCCCATAGATGGGTCAAACGGTTTTCCCTCTTTTGTCGCGCCAGAAACAGGCTCAAAAGATTCGCTGTAGCTGAAGTAAGGGGATATCCCGTTGTCGAACAGGTAGTTCAGACCACCGCGCCAAGTGAACTTATGGTCGTTCACTTCAGCAGTCGTGTTGGTTGAACGGGTCAGCGTAGAAGATTTAGCGTAATCATAACGACCGCCGAGGGTGAGTACCCACTTATCCCACTCCGCTTGATCCTGAACGTACGCCCCGGTTTGCTCCTGGCGATTCAGCACCGCATACGGGAAGGTCACATTGATGTTCGGATTACCATACTGAGGGTTCTGCATGTCGATCGAGCTGGCAGAACCGTAGTCTGCGTCTATGTCGTTACGCATACGCATGTAATCGACACCGGTCAGCAGCGTGTGATCGACCGGGCCTGTCGCGAATTTGGACTGCAGCTGATTATCCACTGTGAAAGTGTTCAGGTTTTCATCCGAACGCACATAGGCACGGCTGATCTGACCCGGCGCGACGTAGCCGTTACCATAGACTGAGCGATACAGAGTATTCACTTCCGCATAGCGCAGGTTCTGACGTACGGTGAAGGTGTCATCAAACTGATGCGAGAAGCTGTAGCCGACCATCTTCTGGCGGCGGGACATCTTGTTATCCGGCTCACCTTCGTTGTAATCCGTCGGCAGTTTATGCGCATTGCCGTTGGCGTCGTAATACGGCACCACGGTCCCTTCGCGAGGCAACCAGCCGTAGTAACCCGCATCCGGATCGTTCTGGAAGTTGCTCAGGAAGGTGAAATCGGTTTTATCATCCGGACGCCAGCTAAAGGACGGCGCGACCGCGTAGCGGGTCGATTTTGCCATCTGCTGCTGCGCATCCTGGCTGCGGCCTAAACCGGTCAGGCGGTAGGACCACACGCCGTCGTCATCGATGGCATCGCTGAAGTCAAAGCCGGTCTGCCACAGATTATCGGTGCCCATTTTGAACTGCACTTCTTTCAGCGGTTCAGTGGTCGGGCGCTTGCTCACCATGCTGACGATGCCGCCCGGGTTGCTCTTTCCATAAAGAACGGAGGTCGGACCGCGCATCAGTTCCACGCGCTCGAGGAAGTAAGGGTCCATCGACATTTCAGAGTAGTTATCACCCTGCAGCTTCATGCCATCCAGATACTGGTTGGTGTTGACCGTTGAAGATGTGGTGAAACCACGAATAGAGACCACGTCATAGGTGGTGGAGCTGCCGCGGGTGGAGAACACGCCTGGCGTATAGGCCAGCGCTTCTTTTACCGTCGTCGGCTGCTTCATATCCATCTCAGCACGGGTCACCACGGAGACAGACTGCGGTGTTTTTTCGATTGGGGTATCGGTTTTGGTGGCAGTTGCTGAACGTTTAGCCGCGATCGTCGGTGCCGGACCCCAGGCACTTTCCTGGTCAACAGGAGCTGCGATAACGGTGATTGTTTCTTCTTTATTCGGTTCAACTGCCGCCTGTGCGTAGACAGACATGCCGCTAACCGCCGTGGCTACTACGACTGCGATTTTACGCAGCGAGTGATTTGGCTGAGCAGTTTTTGGACGCGCCATTGGTATATCTCTGATGAAAGTGAATGATAACGTAAACGAGAATTATTATTATGACCAATGCAATAATAGGCGAAACGCCGAATGCAAGGCAAGCAATATGGCCGCTCTGAATACCGAAGGATGAAATAATAACCAGGCAGTTATTGTGGGGTTAAGTGACTGTTAACTAATGTGCGGAAATAAAAAAACCCTCTGATACTTTCGCATCAGAGGGCCTGGTCAGGCGGACAATCAGTTGCTGCCGAACATGTCCTTAATCCAGCCCGCTACACCATCGCTCTTTTCCTGCTTCGGCGGCTGTTGCTGCTGCTGTGTTGCCGGCTGCTGCTGTTGCTGCTGTCCGGACTGATTAAACGGATTGTTCTGCTGCTGTTGCTCCAGCTGCTGCTGTTGCATCTGCTCGCCCTGGCGGCACAACGCATCCGGCGTAGTGGTCCAGACCGGAAGCGAACGGACCCCACCGCTGCACAGGAAGTTACCGCTGCTGTCGACACCCATATCAACCACATCTTCCGGCGCCGTCAGCGTCAACGGCGTCGGCGTCTGATTGGCCAGATAGCGCTGGTAAATCGACATTGCGCCGCTGGCGCCGTACAGCTTGGTCGGCTGGTTGTTATCGCGTCCCACCCAGGTAATCGTCACCTGACTTCCGTCGATGCCGGCAAACCAGGTATCGACGTTATTGTTGGTGGTCCCGGTTTTCCCTGCCAGGTGCAGGCCAGGATACTTCGCGCCAAGTTGACGACCGGTCCCGCGCTGGACAACCTGCTGCATGGTCCACAGCGTCATGTACGCCGCCTGAGCCGGTACCGCGCGTTCTGCCTGCGGATAGCTCTGGTACAGTACGGTGCCGTCTTCCGCGATGACCGAACGCAGCGCTGAAAGCGTCGCGCGGTTACCGCCGCTGGCGATCGTCTGGAACGCCTGGGCGACTTCGATTGGCGTCAGGTTCAGCGCCCCCAGAATCATCGCCGGTACCGGGTTAAGCTGCTCTTTCGGTACCCCCAGTTTGACCCAGGTATCGGTGATCGCCGGTAAGCCCAGCGCCATCCCCAGATTCACGGTCGGGACGTTCATCGAGCGCGTCAGCGCGTCCACCAGCATGACCTGGCCGCTGAAACGACGATCGTCGTTCTGCGGAGACCAGGTCTGGCCGTTTGGCAGACGAATGGTAATCGGCGCATCAGCAATCGAGGTGTTCAGACGATACTGATTCGGCTGGCTTAATGCCGTCAGATAGGTCGCCGGCTTCGCCAGAGAACCGATCGAACGACGCGCCTGCATCGCACGGTTATAGCCGGCAAACTGCGGCTCCGCACCGCCGACCATCGCCCGGACTTCACCGGTAAAGCGGTCAACCACCACCATCGCGGTTTCCAGATCCGGCAGCTTACGCTGCTTTTTCAATGCCGGAATACCGTCGATCGCCGCTTTTTCTGCCGCATCCTGCGCCACCGAGTCAAAGGTGGTAAAGATCTTCACGCCGGAGAGATCTTTCACCTTATCGCCCAGCTTCGCCTGCAGCTCCTGACGCACCATCTGCATAAAGGCCGGCTGCGGAGAGATCACCCCGCCACGCGGCTGCACGCCCAACGGACGCGCGCTCAGCATGTCATACAGTTCCTGGTCGATAACATTCTGCTGCTGCAGTAAACGCAGGACCAGATTGCGTCGTTCCAGCGCCAGCTTTGGATTACGCCATGGGTTGTAAATCGACGCCCCTTTCACCATCCCTACCAGCAGCGCCTGCTGATCGAGGCTCAGCTCTTCGACCGGACGGCCAAAGTAGTAGAGGCTCGCCAGCGGGAAACCACGGATTTCGTTGTCGCCGCTCTGACCGAGGTAGACCTCGTTCATATACAGTTCAAGGATGCGGTCCTTGCTGTAACGGGCATCGACGATCAGCGCCATGTAGGCTTCGTTGGCCTTACGCCAGTACGAACGTTCGCTGGAGAGGAACAGGTTTTTCACCAGCTGCTGGGTCAGGGTACTTGCCCCCTGCACCGTCCGTCCTGCGGTCAGGTTCGCCAGCACTGCACGACCGATCGAGTACAGGCTAATCCCGTCATGCTCATAGAAATGACGGTCTTCGGTCGCCAGCAGCGTATCCACCAGCAGGTCCGGGAAGCCGCTGCGCTTCACGAACAGGCGCTGTTCGCCATTGGCCGACTGCAGCATGGTGATCAGACGCGGATCGAGACGGAAGAAACCGAACTGGCGGTTGTTCTCCATATTCTCGATTTTTTCCAGGCGATCGCCGTCAAAGGTCAGACGCGCGCGCACCTGCCCTTCTTTACTGTCAGGGAAATCAAACGGACGGCGGATCATCTCAATGCTGTTGGCCTGCACGGTATATTCACCCGGGCGGGTCATGGCACTGACCTGACGATACTGCGTTGCATTCAGCAGACGCACCATCTCGTTTTTGCTGACCTGCATATCCGGTTCGAGGTTAACCATCCGGCCATACACTGCTGCCGGAAGCTCCCAGACTTTACCGTCGATGCGGCTACGGATTTTCTGATCGAGATAGACGCCATAAGCCGCAACCAGTACCGCCACGACGATACCCAGCTTGAACAACAGCCACAGCCAGGTATGTTTACGGCGAGGCTTGTTACCTTTGCCTTTTGCTTTCTTTGGCATTGGCTCTTCGTCCTCATAATCATCATCGTAATCGTCGTCATAGTCCTCATCCCGAACCCGACGACGAGTCACTTTTTGTTTTGCCGGACGCGGGGCTTTTCCCTTACGTCCGATAGGCTCGCGGTCATCTCCCGCCATGCTTTTTCTCCGCAACTTTCAGGCGTAAAAGCCTGATTCTCAATGCTTCCTCTTGAGAGAGGAAGAAGATATCTCTCAAATTCACGCCCGGGGGTGCTTACACCTGCAGGCGACCAGCTCAGTATCGCGGCGTGGTCATGATGTAAGCTTAAGCCTTAATTTCATTATTCATAAAATAAATCATCATGTTACGCACAACGCCTGACAAAAATTTAGGGCCATAGCACGAATAGTCCAGGCCACACAGGATAGCACTAAACCGGAGCTGGCTTAACCAGCATTTTACGCCCTCATAGCGTGACAAAATCGAAAATATTATGTTTTTTAATAACATAAAAATATTACAGGCAGTACATCATCGCGGCATACCACCCGGACGCTGCCGGTCGCTAAAAACGGCGCCGCCGTTAAATATTATATTCAGATAGTCGCCGGTAATATTCGGCCAGAAGTAAAGCGAAACTTTAAGCCATTCAGGGATAAAAATGAGAGCGCCTTAACAAATATATATAATAATATTTCCTGATGACAGCCTGGAAATATTTGTTAAACTGTCAGCCAGTTAACCTGACCTGTTTAATATATTATGCGAACTTCCATTATATTTCCGCTTCTGATGATTAGCGCGCTGGCAGGTTGCCAGCAGAACCGTTCGTCTACGCTCAGTCCCACCGTCAGCAATGAAGCCCAGCTGGAGCAGCTCTCCTCGGTGGCGGCCGGTGCGCGCTATCTGAAAAACAAATGCAGCCGAAGCGATCTCCCAGCGGATGAAACTATCGATCGCGCCGCGTGGAATGTCGGTAAAAAAAGGGGATGGGATAATATTGATTACGCCACGCTTAGCCAGCGCAGCACGCAAATGTACCAACAACTCCAGCAGGACAGTACGCCGGAAACCACTAAGTGCAACCAATTTAATCGTCAGCTCGCACCGTTTATTGCCAGCCTACGTCAGCAATAAAATGCCGATATAAGTAAATTGTTTTTTATTTCGCGCCGATTTATTCCCCTTGCGGACTCTCTTCAATAATGCCTCCTGGCCAGTCGTCCAACGCCGCCAGGGTGAACGTTTTGCCGTTAAAGCTGAACAGCGTGACATCTTGCTGAATCTGCTCGATCACCAGGTTTGGCAGCGGCGACTCCCCCTCTTTCCAGGATTGACCATTTAACACGATACTGCGCTTATCCGCTGATGAGGCGTAGACATGTGCGCTGTAGCGTAGCGCCGGCAGATTATCATCCTCAACAATGCGCTCCGTCTGCGGTTGTGGTGGCGTTTTCTCAGGTGACGGAGCCGGCTGCGGCTGACGCGTTTTCGGCGCTGGATGTGTCATCGGAACCAGCGCCGCATGCGCCACCGGCACCATCAACGCTGGCGCCACAGCGGTATTGCGCCACTGCTCGCCCGCAAACCAGCCGAGGGCAATCAGCAGCACCGCATAGACCGGCACGGTCAGGTACGGCACCTGCACCATACGCCCGACCACCAGCGGCGGTTCCTCCGCCTCAGGCGCCAGTAACGCAGGCACACGACAGGTTTTCTCATCAGGCACGACCACAGGCTCTCCTTAATCGCTAAAACGATAGCCCGGCAACGATCGCCGGGCTATCTGGCGCAGTTTGCAACACGTTGCAAGCCACCCCCAGGTTACTGCATTACTTACTGCTCACCGGCAGGCCAGTTCCCTGGGCATCGCCCTGCGGTTTTTCCAGAACCACCACGGACCAGGCTGGCAGCGTAATCGCGCCATTGGCGGCAATCTCCACGCCGCTCGCCAGCGAAGCGTCACCAGCCGCCTGTTGAATGGCGCTCAGTTGCAGATTCTCACCGGCAAAGTCATCGAGAGTCCGGCTTTCAGGTGCGGCGTTAATCGCCACCACCAGGCCATCCACCCGACTATCAAGGCTCGTCCCCGCCTGCACGCCATCGTCGATTGTCATGATCAGCAGACCAGCCAGCTGTTCAGGTCCGGTGTTGCGGAAATCAACGCGCTTCATGACCGCGCTTCCGTCACCTAAAGTAAACAGCGGGGAGGATTTACGCAGCTGAGTCAGCTCCTGATAGAAAGCGGTCATCTGCTGCAGTTCCGCCTCGCCCGGCGTGGCGACCATCTCTTTCACGCGGGAAATCAGGTCGTAGTTATCACCATCGTCGCTGCTGCGCGGCATCCCGACGTTAAAGTTATTATCCTGCATCGCGTAATCCACGCGGTTAAACCAATCGCCGGAGTCATAGGAATCGCGGGTGAAGGATTTCGAGCGCAGCAGTTCCGAACCTTGCTGATCGAAAGCAATCCCCTGACCCAGCATCACCGTCGCCAGCGATACCGCCTGCATCCGCACCCGGGTATTCAGATCGGCCTGCTGCGCGGCTTTGTAGGTGATCATATCCCACAGGGTTTGGTTATCATGCTTGGAGACATAGTTAACCACTTCCGTCGGGTCAGCCGCATAGCCGCCAGGCGCGCCGTTGTAGTCAATCTCGCTGCCTTTTTTCACCGCACCGTCTTTATCAATCAGGATAAAGTCGGCGAGGTTGCCGGCCATGCCGAGGCGGGTCAGATCCGCCAGGTGGCGCGCATCGTCTTCACTCTGCTGGGTCAGCTCGTTAGGCAGGATCCCGGCACCGCTGCCGATACCCTGGTTCTGACGCAGCGCATCGCCGGAGTCAAATGGACCACCGCCACGCACCGCGTCACGCAGGCGATCGGAGAAGGTCCCGATGCCGGTTCCTTTCAGGTTGATTTGCGACGCGATATCAAAGCGGTCGCCCTGGCTTGAATCCCAGCCTTCACCGAAGAAGTAGATATCCGGATTTAACGCTTTCACGCGATCCCACGCCGACAGAATCTGCGCTTTCGGGTGGTAGCCCATTAAGTCGAAACGGAAGGCGTCGATCTTATAGTCGGTGGTCCATACCGCCAGAGAATCGGCGATCAGCTTGGCAAACATGCGGTGCTCCGGCGCAGAATCCGAGCAGCAGGTCGCCGACTCAACGCTACCGGTGGTTTCGTTGAGACGCTGATAGTACCAGGGGACAATTTTATCCAGCACCGATGTGCGGTCAGTTGGCCCCGCAGCATTGGTATGGTTATACACGACGTCCATAATGACGTTCATCCCCAGATCCTGCTTGATCGCCTGAATCATGGTGCGGAACTCTTTAATACGCGTGGTTCCTTCCGGGTTGGTCGCATACGATCCTTCCGGCACCGTATAGTGGAACGGATCGTAACCCCAGTTATAGGAGTCCGTCTGCGCCACCAGCGTATTCAAAGCCTGCACCTGCGGATTGTCCTGACTGTCGTTCTGCTTCAGCTGGTTGAGCACCTCTTCAACGGTGGAACCGCTTGCGCAATAGCCGGCAAATTCGCTGCTCTTCACCGCGCTGTTCACCTCGCACAGATGGCTGAACGGTTGCTGAATATCGGCGACTTTATCGCTGAACTCATTAACCGTCGCCAGATCGAAGACCGGCAGCAGCTCAACGTGGGTCACCCCTGCGCTGGAGAGCTTTTTCAGATGCTGCACCATATTGCTGTCCTGCGCGGTGAGCGCGAGATATTTACCGCGCAGCTCGGCCGGCACGGTCTGATCCCAGGCAGACAGATCGCGAATATGCGATTCATGGATCGTCATTTTGGCGAGGTCGGCCTTGGTTTTCTGGGCATGAGGCATCGCCAGGCTATCCCAGCCTTCCGGCTTGAGATCGCTGTCGTTAAGGTCAACGACCTGACTGTATTCCGAGTTCGTCGACAGGCTATGGGAGTACGGGTCGGTGACTTCGTACTGCTCAACCTGCCGCGACTGCGGATGGTAGACCGTCAGCGCATAGCGGTAGAACGCCCCTTTCAGGTCGCTGCCGCCCTGCCACGCCCAGGAGCCGGAGGCGCTGTCGCGGGTCATCGGATGGCTGGCCAGCACTTTTTTGTCGGCACTGTAGATAACCAGATCGACCTGCTGCGCGGTCGGCGCCCACAGGCGGAAATTGACCCCGCCGCTCTCAATCTGCGCGCCGTAGCTCAGCGCTTCGGCTGCCGACGCATAGGTATCATCCAGCACGCCTGCCGTTTGAACCTGGGTGGCAGAGATCAGCACCCCATCTTCCTCCGCGGCAATCGCCACGGTTTCGCCTTGCAGCAGCTCATCGGTTTTGGCGTCATCCGGCAACTTAAACGCCGCATAGCCGGAAAGCTGCGGGAAGCGCATGCTGACCTGCTGGCTGATGGTGGTTGGCGTCAGCTTCAGGTAGCTGTCGGTAAATTTCCCTTCGCTATCCGCCGCCACTTTGCTGCTGTGGCTGTAGTACAACCGCACGATGGGTTTATCTTCACCCGCCGGCCACAGCAGCGTCGTTTTATCGACCCAGTGGGCTTCGGCAAGCGCCACGCCGAAGGCTGCGCGAAACGCCTCGGCGCGGGAGTCGTAGAGCGAGCCGCTGCCGGCAATGACCGAGACCGTACGATCGGTAAAGTCACCAAACGAGACCTGCAGATCGCTGTCGATCAGTTTGTTGGTGCCATCCCGGACGATGACGTTGATACAACCGCTCTCTTTATTCAGCGGAATAACCCAGTACGGGCCGTATTTATCGCTACCGGCCGGGGTGGTGCTGACGTCATTCCAGTCGGCAACTGGCGAGCTTAACGCGTCGCAGGTTTCATTATTCCAGAGATAGAGGTTCTTACTGCTGTAATCCACCGTGCCCGTTCCGGTGATACCCGCGATATCGACCAGGTGGATGACCGCCTGGTTCGCCGTCGCCGTGGCGGCTTCGCCAGGCACCGCCACATCGGGTAAACGGACAACGACATCCTGATTATCAGGATTGCCAGGGTTATCAGGTGAGCCAGAGGAAGAAGATGAAGAACTATTATCGCAGCCGCTAAGTAAAATCAACGAGCCAAGGAATAGGGCATTACAGGTATATCTGAGCATTCGATAGTCCCTAATATGCTTAATAATTTATGGAGGGTAAGAAAGATGTTTATCTGTGAAGCGTCGCAATTAGATATTTTTGTTTTCTCCGGTTCAATCATCCATTAACAATTAATGGGGGGGCGTAGGCGGCCGGGGGAGTAAAAATAAAAAGGGAATGACGACCCCGATCGCGAAACTCATTATGATTCGCGACGACCCGTTCGGTTTCTCGAAATACCAGCTCGCAATATAAAAAAATCACCCACCAATACAGGTAGGGAGACCGTACTGCCTCGAGGGAAATTAAATGAGCGACAAAATAAAAAGATATATTTCTGTGATGCGGTTAACAAAAATAAATAAAAAAAATATTCCTCACGCCTCATCAATCGTCATGCTCATCATTTTATTACTGACCGCCCAACAGCTGGCTAAATTAAGCTGGCGGGCGATCGTCCCGGCCACCGTTCCCGATATTGAGATTAACGACACCGCCGAACCTACGACCATTCTCCCGGCAGCCAAAACGGAATTACCGCGCTTCACGCTGTTTGGCCGCGCGGAGCAAACATCGCCGTCCTCTTCCGCTGGCGGCAGCCTCGAACAGGCCCCGCTCTCCGCGCTTAAGCTGCGGATCACCGGCCTGCTCACCAGCAGCGATGCGTCGCGCTCGATCGCGATCATGGCTAAAGGGAATCAACAGGTTAGCCTGATGACTGGCGACAGTACGCCGGGCAATGAAGCCCGGATTATCGCGATTCTGGCCGACCGCATTATCGTGAATTACCGTGGGCGGAATGAAGCGATTTTATTGAATGACGACGCCACGGAAAAAGCGGCGACACCCTCCGCTACTCCGCAGACATCACGTCTCAGCCAGATTCGCCAGCAGCCGCAGAGTATTCTTAATTACCTTAATATTTCTGCGGTAATGGTCAATGAACAACTCAGCGGATATCGGCTCAACCCGGGTAAAGACCCCACGCTTTTCCGTGAATCAGGTTTACATGAAAACGATCTGGCGGTGGCTTTAAACGGTCTTGATCTCCGCGACAAACAACAGGCTCAGCAGGCATTAAAACAGCTTCCGGAGCTCAACGAAATAACACTTACCGTCGAACGTGAAGGCCAGCGACACGATATCTATTTAGCTTTGAGGGATGAATAATTGGCAAACGCAACGATTTTCCGCCTGATGTTCATCACCCTGATGATATTCAGCTCGCTGTTATTCAGACCGGCCGGCGCTGAAGAATTTTCCGCCAGTTTTAAAGGAACGGATATTCAGGAATTTATTAATACGGTGAGCAAAAACCTGAATAAAACGGTGATCATTGACCCCAACGTACGCGGGACAATTACCGTCCGCAGCTACGATATGCTCAATGAAGAACAATATTATCAGTTTTTCCTTAGCGTACTGGATGTCTATGGTTTCGCCGTTATCAATATGAATAACGGCGTGCTGAAAGTGGTCCGCTCAAAAGATGCCAAAACCGCAGCAGTACCGGTAGCCAGCGATGCCGCCCCGGGTGAAGGGGATGAAGTCGTGACCCGGGTTGTGCCGTTGACCAACGTCGCCGCCCGCGATCTGGCGCCGCTGCTGCGCCAGCTCAACGATAACGCCGGTGCCGGTAGCGTGGTCCACTACGAACCGTCTAACGTCCTGCTGATGACCGGACGGGCCGCGGTGATCAAGCGCCTGTTAACCATCGTAGAGCGCGTTGATAATGCCGGCGATCGCAGCGTGGTGACGGTCCCGCTGTCGTGGGCCTCGGCGGCCGACGTCGTCAAACTGGTCAACGAGCTGAACAAAGACACCAGCAAATCCGCCCTTCCCGGCTCGATGGTGGCAAACGTGGTCGCCGACGAACGCACCAACGCCGTGCTGGTCAGCGGCGAGCCGAACTCCCGTCAACGCATCATCGCCATGATTAAGCAACTCGACCGCCAGCAGGCGGTGCAGGGAAATACCAAAGTTATCTATCTGAAGTACGCCAAAGCAGCCGATCTGGTGGAGGTATTAACCGGGATCAGCAGCACGATACAAAGCGAAAAGCAGAGTGCCAAACCAGTGGCCGCGCTCGATAAAAATATCATTATCAAAGCCCACAGCCAGACCAACGCCCTGATTGTCACCGCCGCACCGGACGTCATGAACGACCTTGAGCGGGTTATCACCCAGCTGGATATTCGCCGCCCGCAGGTGCTGGTTGAGGCGATCATTGCCGAAGTTCAGGACGCCGACGGCCTCAATCTGGGAGTCCAGTGGGGCAACAAAAATGCCGGCATGACCCAGTTCACCAACAGCGGTCTGCCCATTTCGACGGTGGTCGCCGGGGCCAATCAATACAACCAGGACGGCACTCTCACCAGTTCGCTGTCCAGCGCCTTAAGCTCGTTTAACGGCATCGCCGCCGGGTTCTATCAGGGGAACTGGGCCATGCTGCTGACCGCACTCTCCAGCAGCACCAAAAACGATATTCTCGCCACCCCCAGCATCGTCACCCTCGACAACATGGAAGCAACCTTTAACGTCGGCCAGGAAGTGCCGGTGCTCAGTGGTTCGCAAACCACCTCCGGGGATAACATCTTCAACACCGTGGAACGTAAAACCGTCGGCATCAAGCTGAAGGTCAAACCGCAGATCAACGAAGGCGACTCGGTGCTGCTGGAGATCGAACAAGAAGTGTCCAGCGTCGCCGACTCCGCCTCCAGCACCAGCTCGGATTTGGGCGCCACCTTCAACACCCGTACGGTTAACAATGCGGTGCTGGTGGGCAGCGGCGAAACCGTGGTCGTCGGTGGGCTGCTGGATAAAAGCGTCACCGACACCGCCGATAAGGTGCCTCTGCTCGGCGATATTCCGGTCATTGGCGCCCTGTTCCGCTCCAGCAACAAGAAAGTCTCCAAGCGTAACCTGATGCTGTTTATCCGCCCGACGATCATTCGCGATCGGGATAGCTACCGTCGGGCCTCGTCCGGCCAGTACGAGGCCTTTAACGAAGCCCAGACCAAACAACGCGGCAAAGAGAACAACGAGGCCCTGCTGAACGAAGAGCGACTGCAGATTTACCCCCGCCAGGATACCGTGGTGTTCCGCCAGATCAGCGCCGCCATCGATGCCTTCAACCTTGGAGGCACCCCATGATGCCGGTAACCGAACCTCGTCCGCTGCTGCCATTCGCCTATGCCCGCACCCACAATATCGTGCTGCTAAACGATGGCGTCTCGTGCCTGGCCCGCTGTCTGAGCGGCACCTCCGCGCAGGCATTGCTGGAGGCCCGGCGGGTGGCCGACGGCCCGATTATCGTCGAGCGCCTCACCAGCGAAGCGTTTGAAAAGCTGCTGGTGCTCAGCTACCAGCGTGACTCAGCGGAAGCCCGGCGCATGATGGCCGACATCGGCAATGAGCTGGATCTCTACACCCTGGCAGAAGAGCTGCCGGATACCGATGACCTGCTGGACAGCGACGACGACGCGCCAATCATCCGCCTGATTAACGCCATGCTGACCGAGGCCATCAAAGAGAAAGCCTCAGATATTCATATCGAAACCTACGAACGCCACCTGCAAATTCGCTTTCGCGTGGATGGCGTGCTGCGTGAGATCCTGCGCCCGCAGCGGCGCCTCGCCGCGCTGCTGATCTCACGCATAAAAGTCATGGCCAGCCTCGATATCGCGGAAAAACGCATTCCTCAGGATGGACGAATGGCGCTACGCATCGGCGGGCGGGCGATCGATGTTCGCGTCTCAACGCTGCCCTCCAGCTATGGCGAACGCGTGGTATTGCGTCTGCTGGATAAAAACAGCGTCAACCTCGACCTGCTCACCCTCGGGATGCCGCCGGCGCTGCTACAGCAGGTCGACGATCTGATGGCCCGTCCGCACGGCATCATTCTGGTCACCGGCCCGACCGGCTCAGGCAAGAGCACCACTCTGTACGCTGCCCTCAGCCGGCTTGACGCCCGCGAGCGCAATATCATGACCATTGAAGACCCGGTCGAATATGAACTGGAAGGCATTGGCCAGACTCAGGTGAATGCCAAAGTGGAGATGACCTTTGCCCGCGGCCTGCGGGCGATCTTACGTCAGGACCCAGACGTAGTGCTGGTCGGTGAAATCCGCGATGGCGAGACGGCACAAATTGCCGTCCAGGCCTCGCTGACCGGGCACCTGGTGCTTTCCACCCTCCATACCAACAGCGCGCTGGGGGCCATTTCGCGCCTGCAGGATATGGGGGTGGAGCCGTTTTTACTCTCGACCTCGCTGCTGGCGGTAATGTCGCAACGGCTGGTGCGCCAGCTCTGCCCGCACTGCCGCCAGCCGCAACCGGCCGATACTCAGACCGCCGGCCAGATGGCGATCCCTCCGGGAACCCCGCTGTGGCGGGCGGTGGGCTGCGCGGAATGCAGTTTCACCGGCTATCGCGGCCGTACAGGGATCCACGAACTGCTGCGGGTTGACGACCGCGTACGCAGGGCGATCCACCGGGGAGAAAACGAAGTCACGCTGATCCAGCAGCTGGGCGAAGACTACACCACGCTGCGGGATGCCGGGCGCGCGAAGGCGCTGGCCGGTATCACCAGTTGGGAAGAGGTGCTCAGGGTGACCGAACAGCGAACAACGGAAGCAGACTAAGATGGCTATTTTCCGCTATCAGGCCCTCGATTCGCGTGGCAAAACCCAGCGCGGGGTACAGCAGGCCGATTCCGCCCGTCATGCGCGTCAGTTGCTGCGCGATAAAGGCTGGTTGCCTCTGGAGATCGACGCCGTTGAACGCGCCTCGCCAGGCGCTGCCCGCTCGCTGTTAACCAGGCGCACCAGCGCCAGCGATCTGGCTTTGCTGACCCGTCAACTGGCCACCCTGGTGGCGGCGGCCATTCCGTTAGAGAAAGCGCTGGATGCCGTGGCCCAGCAGTGCGAAAAAGCGCACCTCAAAACCCTGATGGCAGGCGTACGCAGCAAGGTCCTGGAAGGCCATTCGCTGGCCGAAGCCATGCGCGGCTATCCGGGGTGTTTTGATCGGCTGTATTGCGCCATGGTGGCCGCAGGCGAAACCTCCGGCCACCTCGACGGCGTCCTCAACCGTCTGGCGGACTATACCGAACAGCGCCAGCAGCTGCGCGCCCGCCTGCTGCAGGCGATGATCTACCCCATTGTCCTGACGCTGGTCGCCGTCAGCGTCATCGCTATTTTACTCTCCACGGTGGTACCCAAAGTCGTCGACCAGTTCATCCATCTGAAACAGGCGCTGCCGTTCTCCACCCGATTGCTCATGGCGCTCAGCGATATCGTCCGTACCGCCGGCCCCTGGCTGCTGCTGGCCCTGCTCGCCGGCGGCCTGCTGTTGCACTACCTCCTACGCCAGCCCGCGCGTCGCCTGCTGTGGCACAAACAGCTGCTGCGCCTGCCGCTGATTGGCCGGGTGGCACGCAGCATCAACAGCGCCCGCTACGCCCGAACCTTAAGCATTCTGAATGCCAGCGCCGTTCCGCTGCTGCTGGCGATGCGCATCAGTGCGGAAGTGCTGAGCAACGCCTGGGCGCGCCGCCAGCTGGAGGCGGCTACCGAAGCGGTCCGCGAAGGTATCAGCCTGCATCGCGCCCTCGAAATGACCGCCCTCTTCCCGCCCATGATGCGGTACATGGTCGCCAGCGGCGAGCAGAGCGGAGAACTCGACGGCATGCTGGCACGTGCCGCCGACAACCAGGACCGTGAGCTGAGCGCGCAAATACAGATGGCGCTCAGCCTGTTTGAACCTTTGCTGGTGGTGGTGATGGCCGGAATGGTGTTGTTCATCGTTCTGGCGATCCTGCAACCGATCCTGCAGCTCAACACCCTTATGAGTATGTAATTGTCTTAATGGAGAAAAATATGCAACGGCAGCGCGGCTTCACGTTACTCGAAATCATGGTGGTGATTGTCATCCTCGGCATTCTTGCCAGCCTGGTGGTGCCCAACTTAATGGGCAACAAAGAAAAAGCGGACCGCCAGAAGGTGGTCAGCGACCTGGTGGCGCTGGAGGGGGCGCTGGATATGTACAAGCTGGATAACAGCCGCTACCCCAACAGCGAACAGGGGCTGCAGGCGCTGGTCAGCCGCCCCACCGCCGAGCCGCAGGCGCGCAACTATCCGGAAGGGGGATACATCCGCCGTCTGCCTCAGGATCCATGGGGCAACGACTATCAGTTGCTCAGCCCGGGCCAGCACGGTCAGATCGATGTCTTTAGCGTCGGCCCTGACGGCGTGCCGGATACCAATGACGATATCGGCAACTGGACTATCGGGAAAAAATAGTGCGACAGCGCGGCTTCACGTTACTGGAAATGATGCTCATTTTGCTATTGATGGGCGTCAGCGCAAGCATGGTGCTGCTGGCCTTTCCGACGGCGCGCGACGATGACGCGACGCAGACCCTTGAGCGCTTTCAGACTCAGCTGCGCGTTATCCGCGAGCGCGGGCTGCAGACCGGGCAGTTCTTTGGCATCTCGGTTCACCCTGACCGCTGGCAGTTTATGCTGCTGCAACCGCAGGATGAACGTGAGCCGGAGAACACCTCGGACAACCGCTGGTCCGGTTATCACTGGCAGCCGCTGCCAGCCGACCGCGTCGCGACCGCCGGTCAGGTCGCTGCGGGGAAACTCACCCTGGTCTTCCCGCATGATGCCCAATGGACCCCGGGGGAGCAGCCCGATGTGCTGCTGTTTCCCGGCGGCGAAGTGACGCCGTTCCAGCTCCTGCTCGACGGCACGGCGGGAATTGCCGTCGATGCCCGCGGCGCCGTCCAACCGGCACAACAGGACGACACCCCATGAAATCACAAGCCGGGATGACGCTCCTTGAAGTTATGGTGGCGCTGGTGGTCTTCGCCCTCGCCGGACTGTCCGTGATGCAGGCCACGCTCCAGCAGACCCGCCACCTGGGACGAATGGAAGAGAAAACCCTCGCCAGCTGGCTTGCGGATAACCAGCTGGTACAGCTGAAACTGGAAAACCACTGGCCGGCGCTGCGTGACGCAGAAACCACGGTACAGGCGGCGGGCAGCAACTGGCATATCCGCTGGAAAGGGGTGGAAACGGAGCTTCCGCAGCTGCGGGCGCTGGAGGTGGAAGTCCGTCACGATAAGCGTGATAAAACGCCGATCGCCTCCCTGCGCACCTACGTGACTCAGCCATGATCGAACGCAAGATGCACGGCTTCACCCTCGTGGAAATGCTGCTGGCGCTGGCGATACTGGCAGCGCTGAGCGTGGCGGCAATGGCGGTGCTGCAAAACGTTATCCGCGCGGATACCCTGACTCGCGACAAGACACAGCAGATGCAGGCGCTGCAGCACACCTTCGGCCAGATGTCCTCCGACATCAACCAAATCATTGCGCGTCGAAGCCGCGAGAGCAGCAGCCTCTTTTTTGCCGGACGTTACCAGCTCAGCAGTGATGACTGGGCGATAAGCTTCAGCCGCAACGGCTGGCCGAACCCGCTGGGAATGCTGGCGCGCTCAGAGATCCAGAACGTCAGCTATCGTCTGCGTCAGCAGCGCCTTGAGCGTCTGAGCTATGACCAGCAGGATCCGCTGACCGGCGCGCAACCGACGGTGGAGGTTGTGCAGGAGGGCGTCCGGGCATTCCGCCTGCGCTTTTACGCCAGCGGCCGCTGGCAAGAACGCTGGGACAACACCCAAAGCCTGCCCCAGGGGCTCGAAGTGACCCTGACGCTGGACGGCTATGGCGACATCACCCGTCTGTTCCTGATAACCCAGGGTTCCAGCCAATGAATCACCGTCAGCGCGGGGTCGCACTTCTGATGGTACTGCTGATTCTGGCCCTGATGATGGTGCTGGCGAGCGCCATCACCGAGCGAACGGCGCAACTCTATCAGCAGACCGCCACCACCCTCGATAACCTGCAGGCGAAATGGTACGCGCTTGGCGCTGAAACCATGGCGGCCGCCCTGCTACAACGTGACGCGCTGGACTCTCCCAATCAAACGCACCTCGGGCAAAACTGGGCCCAGGAAGGGCGGCGTTTCACGGTCGATGGCGGCGAGATCGGCGCCACGATCCGCGACGGTCAGGCCTGCTTCAACCTGAACGCGATCAACCAGCACAACGCTGAGGAGAGCGAAGAGACGCCCTGGCCGGCAGCGACCTTTATCCGCCTGCTGGAGAATCTCGGCGAAGAGCCGCTGCGCGCACGCCAGCTCACCGCCGCGCTTGGTGACTGGGTCGACAGCGATCGCGAACCACGGCTTAACGGCGGCGAAGACGAGGTGTATATGGCGGGGACACCGGGATACCTTGCCGCTAACCAGAAGATGCAGGACGTCAGCGAACTGCGCCTGCTTAACGGGATGGACGCCGCGCTATATCAACGCCTGCTTCCCTACGTGTGCGCCCTGCCGGACGACGCGCTGCAGATCAACATCAATACCCTCAGGCCCGGTCAGGCGCGGCTGCTGATGGCGCTGTTTCCCAGCGGCGTGAATCTTCAGCAGGCGCAGCAGCTGTTGCAGGATCGTCCGCAGAGCGGCTGGAACAGCGTCGCGGCCTTCCTGGCTCTGCCAGCCTTACAGCAGAGCGATACCGCCGCCGCCCGCCCCTGGCTGGCGGTTCGCAGCGAGCGCTTTGTCGCCGCCTTTACCGTGGCGATGGGCAGCACCCAGTATCAACAACGTAGCGTCCTGCAAAAAGAAGGCCGCACGTTCCGCATTATCCAGCGGCAATATGGACGCTATAGGATGGCCGATGAATCACGATAAAACAGCGCACCGCGCGATGCTCATTGTACGTCTTGCCGCGCCCGACGCGCCCGTCGCCTGGCGGCTGGTCTGCCCGGACGACCCGCAGCAGGAGGCCGCTGGCGAATGGTCCGCCACCGGCGATGACGCCACGCTCCCCAGGCTTGCGGAACGCGTTCCCGCCTGGGTACTGATACCGGCCAGCGACTGCGCCTTTCATGACCTCACGCTTCCGCCGGGGCTGCGCAAACCACCGCTGCAGGTATTGCCGTTTTTGCTGGAAGAGCAGCTGGCCACCGACGTCGAAGAGACCCACTTCGCCCTGCTCCATCGCCAGCGCGAGCGCTGTTCGGTGGTGGCGATTGCGCGGCAGAAAATGGCTGACTGGCTGGCCCGCTGCGACAATCTGGGGTTGACGCTGCTGGCGCTGACGCCGGATGTATTGACCCTGCCTTACCACCCCGATCGCTGGAGCGCGGTCCGCAGCGATGGCCAATGGCTGATTCGCCAGGATGCCTGGTGCGCAATGGCAGCGGAAGATAGCTGGCTTGCGGAACTGCTTGCCTGCTGGGAAACCCTGCCGCCAATCGACTGCTACTCTCCGCCCCCCGCGGCCTGCGCCCCGTGGCACCCGCTCGCGCCGCAGGATCTACTCGCGCTGGCGGCGGCGAACCCGGCGGCCCGCAGCATCTGCCTGCGTCAGGGCCGTTTTGCCCCACAGCGTCGCTGGCAGCCTGCCGCTCAACGCTGGCGCCCGGCCCTGTTCGCCACCGTGGCGCTGGCGCTGCTGTGGAGCACCAACGCGGTGCTCGATCACCTGTCCCTTAGCCGCCAGGCGGATGCCGCCCGGGAGGCCAGCCTGGCGTTCTATCGCCACTGGTTCAGCCACGATAAAAACGTCATCAACCCACGGTTGCAGATGCAGCAGCATCTGCGCCAGCTGGAAACCACCACCACGGCATCCCCGCTGATTGACCATATCCGCACCCTGCAGAATGTTGTCTCTGACACCCCGGGGATCCAACTGCGGACGCTGAGCTGGGACGCCACCCGCAACATGCTACAGCTCGATGTTTCCGCCGTATCTGCGCGGGCGCTGGAGCAGTTCACCGCCCGCGCGCAGACGGGATTTCGCGTGCGCACGGGGGAGATGAAGCCCCGCCCCGATGGCATTGACGGGCGCCTGACGCTGGAGGGCCACGATGGCTGATGTTCGAGCATTATGGCAACAGCGTACCCGCCGGGAACAGGGGTTGTTGATCGGCATGGGGGTGCTGTTACTTGCGGGAACAATCTGGTCTGCTATCTGGCAGCCCTGGCTCAACCGGGAAGCGCAGTGGCAACAAACGCTCGCCAAAGAGCAGGCCAGCCTGCGCTGGATGCAGCAGCAAACACCGCGACTCCAGCAGCTCGCCCGCCAACAACCAGCCGCTCCGGCCACGGCGACCAGCGAAGAGCTATCTGCTGTCGTCATGCGGGAGGCCACCAGTCAGGCGCTGACGATCGTCCGGCTACAGCCGCAGGGCGCACGGGTCAACGTGACGCTCCAGCCCTGCACCTTTCAGGCGCTGATCGCCTGGCTGGATCTCCTCGCCCGCCAGGGGATCCTCGCCCCGACCCTGGCGGTCAGCGCCGATCCCGCCCGCCCCGGCAGGGTGACGGTCAATACCCTGATCCTGGAGCGTCAGCATGAGCAATAAAATCATGTTCGGCCTGCTGTTTTCGGCGCTCTATCTGGCGTGGATGCTGGTGAGCGCACCGGCCTGGCTTATGACCCTCGTACTACCAGAGGAGGTCAACAGCCGCGGGCTTTCCGGCACCTTGTGGCAAGGTGAAGCCCGGCAGTTGAGCTGGCGCGGCGTGCGCCTCAATCATCTCAGTTGGGCGCTGACCTTCTCTTCCGGCCTGCCGGGCTGGCGGGTCACCTTTCACGATCCCGATGGATTACGCGGCCAGGTCTCGCTGTCCCCTCTGTCGGCGCTGAGAGTGCAAAACGCGCATCTCACGATGCCGGCCAGCCTCGCCAGACGCTGGCTGACGCCGACGCTGCCGGTGGAGGCCAGCGGGCTGATTACCCTGCACCTGCCGGAAGGCCGCTTTAACCACACCGGCTGCCAGCAGGTCTCCGGAGGCCGCGCGCAGTGGCAGCAGGCGCAATTACGCTCCCCGGCGGGTTCACTGGAGCTGGTCAAGGTAAGCGGTACATTTCGCTGCACGCCCGCCGGCGCGCTGGCGCTGACCCTCAGCCAGGACTCGCATCAGCTCAGCCTCAGCGGGCAAGGCACCCTGAGTCCCGACGGACGCTACGCCTTTCACGGCCAGCTTCAGACACGCCAGTCAACCCCAGCACTGCTCGCCCTGCTGATGAGCCAAAATCAACGCAAGGATGAGCAGGGACGCATTCCCTAGCAGCTGCAGGGAAAATGGTAACCCCCAGGAGACATCATGACGCTATTGAGTGCATTTTCGCTGCAGTTTCCCCTGGTATGGGGCGTATTTTTGTTTATTTTCGGCCTGACGTTTGGCAGCTTTTTTAACGTGGTGATTCACCGTTTACCGCTGATGATGCAGCAAGAAGACAACCCGCGATTCAACCTCTGCGTGCCCGCCTCGTTCTGCCCGCAGTGCCGGCGTCCCCTTCTCTGGCGGGATAACATTCCCCTGCTGAGCTATCTCTCGCTGAAGGGGCATTCGCGCTGCTGCCAGCAGCCGATTTCTCGCCGTTATCCGCTGACGGAGCTGGCCAGCGGGCTGATCTTTGTGCTGGCGGGCGGTCTGCTGACGCCGGGATTGCCGCTACTGGGAGGGCTGATCCTGCTCTCCACGTTGCTGGTGCTGGCGATTATTGACGGGAAGACGCAGCTTCTGCCGGATCGCCTGACGCTGCCGCTGCTGTGGGCCGGCCTGCTCTTCAATCTTCACGGGACTTTTGTTCCGCTTGCCGATGCGGTGATCGGCGCCATGGCGGGCTATTTATCGCTGTGGACGGTGTACTGGCTGTTTCGCCTGCTGACCGGCAAGGAGGCGCTGGGGTACGGGGATTTTAAGCTGCTGGCCGCACTCGGCGCGTGGTCTGGCTGGGAGCTTCTGCCGCAGACGCTGCTGTGCGCATCAGCCAGCGGTCTGATCTGGACCTTACTGCAACGCCGAATCACGCTTCAGTCGCTGGATCAGCCGCTGGCCTTCGGCCCCTGGCTGGCGCTGGCCGGTAGCGGGTTGTTCCTGTGGAACCAGACGCTGTAACCGCTACGGCAATAATTGGCCATGCTCCCGGCCGGCGCGATGCTTAGCCGGCTACACCGGGCTACGAATATTTTTTGGTGCGCCGGGTCGGTGCCGTATTGGCCGGATCGTCCGGCCAGACGTGTTTGGGGTAACGCCCTTTCATCTCTTTTTGCACCTCACGGTAGGTTCCCTGCCAGAAGGCGCCGAGGTCGCGGGTGATTTGCAGCGGCCGCTGGGCGGGGGACAGCAGCTCCAGCACCAGCGCCACCCGGCCCTGGGCGATGGTCGGGGTCGTGGCCTCGCCAAACATCTCCTGCATGCGCACCGCCAGCGCCGGCGGGTTTTCCTCATGATAACGAATGGCGATCCGGCTGCCGGTGGGCACGGTGTAATGCGTTGGCAGTTCGCTCTCCAGCTTCTGACGCAGCGACCAGGGTAGCCAGTTTTGCAGCGCCTGCCGCACATCCAGCGCCTTCAGCGCCCGCAGTGAATGAACCCCGCTCATCTGGGGCAGCAACCACGCTTCAAGCGACGCCAGCAGCGATGCATCGTCCACCGCGGGCCACACTTCCTCAGGCAACCATTGCGCCGCGCAGTGCAGGCGCAGGCGCAATTGCTCCGCTTCCGGGGTCCAGTGCAGTACGCTCAGGCCTTTATCCCGGATGCCGTTGAGCATCGCCTGATGCAGCTCCTCTTCCGAGGGTTTCGCCAGCGGCTGCGTTTTCATCACCAGCTGTCCAATGCAGGTGCGCCGCCAGGCCTTCAGAGTGCCTTGCGCCTCGTCCCATTCGACGGTATCAGACTGCTGCGCCAGCCCAGGGCATTGCGTCATCAGCACGTTAATATCCAGCGGCAACGCCAGCAGAATACGCGCATCCGGCGCGCTGCTGCCCTGCAACAGCAGCGGGGCAATCAGCCACTCGTGGCGTCCCAGTGCGTCGTCGGCGTCCAGCATCGCCCCCATACCATTGGCGAGCTGATAACGGCCTTCCTGACCGCGACGACGGGCGATACGGTCGGCAAACGCCGGGGCCAGCAGCGCCGCCAGGCGCTGAGCATCAGGATGCCCGCCGCGGCTGGCGAGCCGTTTTAGTAATTGTTGCGCGCGCTGCTGCCAGTTTGGCTGCTGGCGGGCAAACGCCGCCCCGAGATCGCTGCTTGCGCCGCGCGGTGGTTCCTCAAGGATCGCCACCAGCTTCGCCGCGGTTGCCGCATCGTCAGGATCGTTCGCCGCCGTGAGGATCGCCGCCAGCCGCGGATCGTTGCCTATGCGCGCCATTTTACGACCGAGCGCCGATAACCCTTCCCCCTCCAGCGCCGACAGCGCCGTCAGCAGACGCCGGGCCGCCGCCAGGTTGGCCGCCGGAGGCAGATCGAGCCAGCTGAGCTGGGCGGGATCGCGACATCCCCACTGCAGAAGCTCCATCAGCAGTGACGACAGATCGCTGTGCAGGATTTCCGCCTCGCTCTGTGCCGCGGCCCGCTCCGCCTGCTCTTTGCCGATTAAATGCAGGCAAATCCCCGGCGCCAGACGCCCGGCGCGACCGGCGCGCTGGGTCATCGATGCCTGACTAATACGCTGGGTCACCAGCCGGGTTAACCCGGTTCGGGCGTCAAAGCGGGCGACCCGCTCCTGAGCGCAGTCCACCACCAGGCGAATCCCCTCGATGGTTAAACTGGTTTCAGCGATATTGGTCGCCAGCACCACCTTGCGCTGGCCTGGTGCCGCAGGAAGAATCGCTTTGCGCTGTTCACTCAGCGGCAGCGCGCCGTACAGCGGGCAGAGAACCACGTCGTCGGCCACCCGCTCGGCCAGCTGCGTCTGCACCCGCTGGATTTCCCCCACTCCCGGGAGAAACAGCAGCATCGAACCCTGTTCCTGGCGCAGTAATTCGGCGGCCGCGCTCGCCACCGCCTCATCAAAACGCTGATGCGCCGCAAGGGCCTGAAAACGTTTTTCCACCGGGAACGCCCGCCCTTCAGAGCTGATGGTCGGCGCCTGGGGTAACAGCTGCTGCAGGCGATCGTTATCCAGCGTCGCGGACATAATCAGCAGTTTCAGATCGTCGCGCAGCCCCTGCTGAACATCCAGCAGCAGGGCCAGCGCCAGGTCCGCCTGCAGACTACGTTCGTGAAATTCATCGAGGATCACCAACCCGACGCCGCTCAGTTCGGGATCGTGCTGGATCATCCGCGTCAGGATCCCTTCGGTGACCACCTCCAGACGCGTATCCGGCCCGACGCAGGTTTCCGCTCGCATCCGATAGCCGACGGTCGCGCCGGGCTTCTCATCCAGCAGCTCCGCCAGACGTTGGGCGACGTTGCGAGCGGCTAAGCGCCGGGGCTCCAGCAGGATAATGCGCCCCTCAATCTGGCCCGAGGCAAGAATTTGCAGCGGCAGCCATGTTGATTTACCGGCACCGGTTGGCGCATTAAGCAGCACCTGCGGCGCCTGCTGCAGTGCAATAAGAAGTTCAGGAAGGACGGCGGCGACCGGCAATGGGGACACGAAAGGCTCCGGAGGTTAACATTTGAGGGCAAGCATTGTAGCATCCTGATAATTCATAACCGAGTCTCTATCATGTCCGAGCCGAAAAGGCTGTTTTTCGCCCTTGAACTGCCCGAAGAGGTCCAGCGGCACATCGTGCAGTGGCGCGCCGCGCACTTTGCGGAAGATGCCGGACGGCCGGTCGCGGCCAGCAATCTGCATCTGACGCTGGCGTTTCTGGGAGAGGTCAGCGCGGAGAAACAGCGCGCGCTGGCGGCGATGGCCGGACGGATCCAGCAGCCGGGCTTTTCACTCACCCTCGACGATGCCGGGCAATGGCTGCGCTCCCGGGTCGTCTGGCTTGGCCCTCGTCGGCCAGCCCGCGGTCTGCTGCAGCTGGCGGACATGCTGCGCGCCCAGGCGGCCCGCAGCGGCTGCTACCAAAGCCCGCAGCCGTTCCACCCGCATATCACCCTGCTGCGCGACGCCCGCCATGCGGTAGCGATCCCGCCGCCGGGTTTTGCGTGGACCTTTGCCGCCAGTGAGTTCGTTCTCTATGAGTCCAGTTTTGCGCGCGGACGTACCCGCTATACCGCCCTGGAACGTTATCCCTTCAACAAGGAAAGCTGATGCAGTTCACTCCTCCGTTACAGTCCGCCACCCTGATTAAACGTTACAAACGATTTCTGGCGGATGTGGTGACCCCCGAGGGTCAGGAGCTCACCCTCCACTGTCCGAACACCGGCGCCATGACCGGCTGCGCGGCCCCCGGCGATACCGTCTGGTATTCGACGTCAGATAATCCCAAACGCAAATACGCCCATACCTGGGAATTAACGCAAACCCAGCAGGGGGCAATAATTTGTGTTAATACACTACGCGCGAATATACTGGCGAAAGAGGCCATCCTGGCCGGGGATATTCCGGAGCTTTCTTGCTATAACATATTGAAAAGTGAAGTTAAATACGGAGAAGAGAACAGCCGTATTGATATTATGTTACAGGCAGAAGCGCGACAAAACTGCTATATTGAAGTGAAATCGGTTACGTTGGCGGATAAAGAAAGCGGTTATTTCCCCGACGCGGTCACCGAACGCGGTCAAAAGCACCTGCGGGAGCTCATGAGCGTGGCGGCGGCAGGCGACCGGGCAGTCATTTTGTTCGCCGTACTCCATTCGGCGATTGACCGTTTCTCACCCGCGCATCACATTGATGCCAGATACGCACAGCTGTTGATTGAAGCGCAAACAAAGGGGGTGGAAATTCTCGTTTATAAGGCGGAACTTTCTACCGAGATGATGACTCTGAATAAGCCGATTACCGTGGTGTTAACCCCCGGTAAATAAACGGCTAAATAATGTCCGGGTCGCGAGCGCAAATACGCTTTTCTTCACAGGGTTGTCAAGTGTAACGTTTACATAATTGCTATCCGGAAAAGCATCTGCTATTTATAGCGGCCTGATTTTTCCCCCAACATGGGGATCGATAGTGCGTGTTAAGGAGAAGCAACATGCAAGAAGGGCAAAACCGTAAAACATCGTCCCTGAGTATTCTCGCCATCGCTGGGGTGGAGCCGTATCAAGAGAAGCCAGGCGAAGAGTATATGAACGAAGCCCAGCTGGCGCACTTCAAGCGTATTCTTGAAGCATGGCGTAATCAACTCAGGGATGAAGTGGATCGCACCGTATCGCACATGCAGGATGAAGCTGCAAACTTCCCGGACCCGGTAGACCGTGCCGCACAGGAAGAAGAGTTCAGCCTGGAACTGCGTAACCGCGACCGCGAACGTAAACTGATCAAAAAGATCGAAAAAACGCTGAAGAAAGTCGAAGACGAAGATTTTGGCTTCTGCGAATCCTGTGGCGTTGAGATTGGTATTCGCCGTCTGGAAGCGCGCCCGACCGCTGACTTGTGCATCGACTGCAAAACGCTGGCGGAAATTCGCGAAAAACAGATGGCTGGCTAATCCGCTTCGCTATCGTATCTCCGGCGGGAGTCTCTCCCGCCTACATGCTTTAATAGTCACCCCATGAATGACTCACACTATATTGGCCGCTTTGCCCCCTCACCGTCCGGCGAACTTCACTTCGGCTCTTTGATTGCCGCCCTCGGCAGCTATCTCCAGGCCCGTGCTCAACGCGGAATCTGGCGCGTGCGTATTGAAGATATCGATCCGCCACGTGAGGTCCCCGGCGCCGCCAGTACCATCCTGCATCAGTTAGAACACTACGGTCTGCACTGGGACGGCGAGGTGCTGTGGCAGTCGCAGCGTCATGAAGCCTACCGCGAACGTCTTGCCTGGCTGCACGAGCAGGGACTGTGCTATTACTGCACCTGCACGCGAGCGCGCATCCACGAGGTTGGCGGCGTTTATGATGGCCACTGCCGGGATTTACAGCTCGGGCCGCAAAATGCCGCCCTGCGTTTACGCCAGACGCGACCGGTCCTCGACTTTTACGACCAGCTGCGCGGGACCCTCGTCGCCGATGAAGCGCTGGCGCGCGAAGATTTTATTATCCATCGCCGCGATGGCCTGTTCGCCTATAATCTTGCGGTGGTGGTGGACGATCATTTCCAGGGGGTCAGCGAAATCGTGCGCGGGGCCGATCTTATCGAACCGACGGTACGGCAGATTTCCCTGTATCACCATTTCGGCTGGCAGGCCCCGGACTACGTGCATCTGCCGCTGGCCCTGAATGCCGAGGGGAGTAAACTCTCCAAACAAAATCACGCCCCGGCGCTGCCGGCAGGCGATCCGCGCCCGGAAATAATGCGGGCGTTAATGTTTCTGAATCAGGATATTGAGCAGGAATGGCGAGCGCTAAGTATTGAGGATTTACTCAAGCTTGCGGTGGCGAACTGGAACCCGAAAAAAATCCAGCATTCTCAAATGCCTCTTGCTGAGCTATGATTAGCCGCTATTTTTCTCGTCGCCTTTCAAGTTGCTCCTGCGTTGGCTGCACTTGTTCACCCAATCACATAGTTATCTATGCTGCTGGGACTCACAAGTTTGCCACCTTCCTGCAACCCGAAATGCCTAGAGTAATATTTTGATCTGAAGTCCGTCTGACACTACGAGGTGCAACATTTTTACCCGAGTCGCTAATTTTTGCCGCAAGGTGCTAAGCCGTGAGGAGCGCGAGGCAGAAGCCGCCGTTGAACAAACGCATATGACGGTTATCCCGCGTGAACAGCATGCAATTTCCCGCAAAGATATCAGTGATAATGCCCTCAAGGTGCTCTATCGACTGAACAAGGCGGGCTACGAAGCCTATCTCGTCGGCGGTGGCGTACGTGACCTTCTGTTAGGCAAAAAACCAAAAGATTTTGACGTCACCACCAGCGCAACGCCGGATCAGGTTCGTAAACTGTTCCGCAACTGCCGCCTGGTCGGCCGTCGCTTCCGCCTGGCGCACGTGATGTTCGGGCCGGAAATCATTGAAGTCGCCACCTTCCGCGGCCACCATGAAGGCCACACTACCGATCGTGTGACCTCCCAGCGCGGCCAGAACGGCATGCTGCTGCGTGACAACATCTTCGGCTCCATTGAGGAAGATGCCCAGCGTCGCGACTTCACCATCAACAGCCTGTATTACAGCGTGGCCGATTTTACCGTGCGCGACTACGTCGGCGGCATGAAAGATCTGCAAGACGGCGTGATTCGCCTGATTGGCGATCCGGAAACCCGCTATCGCGAAGACCCGGTCCGCATGCTGCGCGCGGTGCGCTTTGCCGCCAAGCTCAACATGAGCATTAGCGCCGATACCGCAGAGCCGATACCGCGCCTTGCCGCGCTGCTTCACGATGTGCCTCCGGCGCGTCTGTTCGAAGAAGTGCTGAAGCTGCTGCAGGCCGGTTACGGTTATGACACCTACATGCTGTTGCGTGAATATAACCTGTTCCAGCCGCTGTTCCCGACCATCACCCGCTACTTCACCGAGCGCGGCGATAGCCCGATGGAACACATCATTTCCCAGGTGCTGAAGAATACCGATAACCGCATCCATAACGACATGCGCGTTAACCCGGCATTCCTGTTCGCCGTGATGTTCTGGTATCCGCTGCTGGAAATGGCGCAGAAAATTACCCAGGAAAGCGGTCTGGCTTACAACGACGCCTTCGCGCTGGCAATGAACGATGTGCTGGATGAAGCCTGCCGTACGCTGGCGATTCCGAAGCGGATCACCACGCTGGTGCGCGATATCTGGCAGCTGCAGCTGCGCATGTCCCGTCGCCAGGGCAAACGCGCCTGGAAGCTGATGGAGCATCCAAAATTCCGCGCGGCCTACGATCTGCTTGAGCTGCGTGCCGGCGCCGAAAAGAATAACGAACTTCAGCGTCTGACCAAATGGTGGGGCGAGTTCCAGGTGGCTGCGCCACCAGATCAAAAAGATATGCTGAACGATCTTGATGACGAGCCGGCACCGCGCCGTCGTCATCGTCGTCCACGCAAGCGCGCACCGCGCCAGGGCAACGCGTGACCCGCGTCTACATCGCCATCGGCAGCAATCTGGCCTCTCCTCTGGAGCAGGTAAATGCTGCCGTTGCGGCCCTTGCGGCGATTCCCGACAGCCGGGTGATTGCCACCTCTTCTTTTTACCGCACCCCGCCGCTGGGACCGCAGGATCAGCCTGATTACCTCAATGCCGCCGTCGCGCTGGAGACAGAACTCCAGGCGGAAGCCTTGCTGGATCATACTCAGCGCATTGAGCTGCAGCAGGGTCGCGAGCGCAAAGCCGAACGCTGGGGGCCGCGCACGCTGGACCTCGATATCATGCTGTTCGGCGATGCGGTCATCAACACCGAACGCCTGACGGTGCCGCATTACGACATGAAAAACCGTGGTTTTATGCTGTGGCCGCTGTTCGAAATTGCCCCGACGCTCCGTTTCCCGGACGGCACCGCCCTGCGTCAGGTGCTGGAAAATCTCGCCGCCGACAAGCCGGCTATCTGGTCACTCCCCTCTTCCCAGGCTTAACCATTCTGGCTATCGGGGTAATCGGTTGCCTATACCCTAAATAATTCGAGTTGCAGGCAGGCGGCGACGCAGGGAATCCCCAGGAGCTTACATCAGTAAGTGACTGGGGTGAGTGAGGAAAGCCAACGCTCATGCAACCCGAAGTATGACGGGTATAAAACCATTGCCCCCTTCAATGCGACTGTTAGAATGCCGGTTAAAATGACTTTCATCATCAGGAAACGTTATGAAACCGACCACTATCGCCCTGCTGCAGAAATGCAAACAGGAGAAGCAGCGCTTCGCCACCATCACCGCCTATGACTACAGTTTTGCGAAGCTGTTTGCCGATGAAGGGATCAACGTGATGCTGGTAGGCGACTCGCTGGGTATGACGGTACAAGGGCACGACTCGACTTTACCGGTGACCGTGGAAGACATTGCCTATCACACTCAGGCTGTCCGTCGTGGCGCGCCGCACTGTCTGCTGCTCGCTGACCTGCCGTTTATGGCCTATGCCACGCCGGAACAGACCTTTGCCAACGCCGCTCTGGTGATGCGTGCCGGGGCCAACATGGTCAAACTGGAAGGCGGCGCATGGCTGGCGGATACCGTGAAAATGCTGGCGCAACGTGCGGTCCCGGTCTGTGGTCATCTGGGCCTGACGCCGCAGTCGGTCAACATCTTTGGCGGCTATAAGGTGCAGGGTCGCGGCGATGCGGCTCAGTCGCTGTTTGAAGACGCACTGGCCTTAGAAGCGGCCGGTGCGCAGCTGCTGGTTCTTGAGTGCGTCCCGGTGGCGCTGGCGCAGCGGATCACCGAAGCCTTAACCATTCCGGTCATCGGTATTGGCGCAGGCAACGTGACCGACGGGCAGATCCTCGTCATGCATGACGCCTTCGGCATTACCGGCGGCCATATCCCGAAATTTGCGAAAAATTTCCTCGCTGAAGCGGGCGACATGCGCGCCGCCGTGCGGCAGTATATTGCCGAAGTGGAGTCCGGCGTCTATCCGGGCGAAGAACACAGTTTCCATTAAGGAGTCTTGTTGTGTTGATTATTGAATCTCTGCCGCTGCTGCGCCAGCATATCCGCCGCTTACGTCAGGAAGGCAAGCGTATCGCGCTGGTGCCTACCATGGGCAATCTCCATGACGGCCATATGCAGCTGGTGGATAAAGCGAAAGCCAGCGCGGATGTCGTGGTGGTCAGTATTTTCGTCAACCCGATGCAGTTTGACCGCCCCGAGGATCTGCAGCGCTACCCGCGTACGCTGCAGGATGATTGCGAAAAGCTGAACAAGCGTAAGGTGGATTTCGTTTTCGCCCCGGCAGTCGCAGAGATCTATCCCAACGGCACCGAAAGCCAGACCTATGTCGATGTTCCCGGCCTGTCGACCATGCTGGAAGGCGCCAGCCGTCCGGGCCACTTCCGTGGTGTATCGACCATCGTCAGCAAACTGTTTAACCTGATTCAGCCGGACATCGCCTGCTTCGGCGAGAAGGATTTCCAGCAGCTGGCGCTGATCCGTAAAATGGTGGCCGATATGGGCTACGACATCGACATCATCGGTGTACCGATTATTCGCGCCAAAGATGGTTTAGCGCTGAGCTCACGCAACGGCTACCTCACCGCGGAACAGCGTAAGATTGCGCCGGGTCTGTACAAGGTGCTGAGCACCGTGGCCGACAAACTTGCCGCCGGCGACCGTAACCTCGATGAAATCATCACCCTTGCCGGGCAGGAGCTGAACGAGAAAGGCTTCCGCGCTGACGATATCCAGATCCGCGATGCGGATACGCTACTGGAGCTGACGGAGACCAGCAAAAACGCGGTGATCCTGATGGCGGCGTGGCTGGGCCAGGCGCGGTTGATCGATAACCACATCGTGGCGCTGAGCCAGTAGACAAGGGTTAAAAATCTGGCAATATTGCCGGGCATTTACGCCAGGCGGGTGTTAAATCCGCTTCGTATCGTTAAGGTATAACCCCTGACGCATCCAGACGACCAGCGCACGTTGATGCACCACGGGAATAAAGGTAGATATCATGATTCGTAATATGCTGCAGGGTAAACTCCACCGCGTTAAAGTCACGCAGGCAGACCTGCACTATGAAGGTTCTTGCGCCATTGACCAGGATTTTCTCGATGCTTCCGGCATTCTTGAGAACGAAGCGATCCACATCTGGAACGTGACCAATGGCAACCGTTTCTCCACCTACGCCATTGCGGCAGAACGTGGCTCCAGAATCATCTCGGTGAACGGCGCCGCCGCGCACTGCGCAAGCGTTGGAGATATTCTGATCATCGCCAGCTTCGTCACCATGCCTGATGAAGAAGCTCGCCGCTGGCAGCCGAAAGTCGCCTATTTCGAAGGCGACAACGAAATGAAGCGCCAGGCCAAAGCTATTCCGGTTCAGGTTGCCTGAACCCTCTCCAGGCCCCGGTTCAACGGGGCTTCGGGTTATCCCTGCGGCTGGTTGCTGATCAGCCGCGACATCCTCTCCAGCGAATCCGTACGCAAGATATAGAGCCTTTTCAGTAAGAACGGATTATCCCCCGGCTTAATTTTCCCTCTCACCGTGGTGACCGCCATATGAAAACCAGCGTCGTTTGCCGCCTGGATCGCCGTCGCGTTGTAGCCACCGAAAGGATAAGAGAGATAAAGCACGTGCGGATTAAATTGCGACAGCGCGCGCCGGGAATGTTCAAAATCGAACAGGATATTGTGATAGCTGCGGCTCAGCAAAATGGGATGACGCTGGGCATCAACCCGGTGCAGGAAATGGGTGTGCGACTGAATATCAAAGACGTCCTGAATCTGGCGCAGTTCGGAAATGCTCATAAACTGCAGTGATTTCGGGTCCCATTTTTGCGGATGGCGCTTGATGCGTGACGAGATAATAAATGCCGTCGCGTGGAAGCCGTATTGCTTCAGAATCGGGTAGGCGTAGCGGTTCACCGACTTCAGACCATCATCAAAGGTAATCACCACCGCGCGGGCCGGCAGATTGATTTTGTTCCGCAGGTAGCCTTCCAGCTGATACATATTTAACGTGGTGTAGCCCCGATCGCGCAGCCAGGTCATCTGGTTGCTAAAGGCCCGGACCGAGGTCGTAGTGGAGGTATGGCGAAAACGGCTGTTCTCTTCGTCGCGCAGAATATGGTGATAGGTCAGTACCGGAATACCGCGATCTTCCTGGGCATCCAGGCTGCTGATCCACGCCAGGCGGTTGCCGATGCGGATCTGAAACCAGGTCTGATTCAGACGGTCTTTCAGCTTGCCGATCACCGGGTAACGGATATTATTTGCCAGCGTGCCGAACGGCGCGCTACCGGCGGACGGCGCATCGTAGACCGGGGTATCTTTCCAGGTCAGCAGATTCTGGTTACTCAGCGGTTTATGTAGATCGCCGAGGTTATCCTCCACCCGCTGCTTACCCTGCACAGGCTCGAGATGGCCTTTATCAATAAAGCCGGTGCCGAAGCCGAAGTTAAATTCATAATAATCGGCCGCCGTCGGCACCACCGCGATAATTTGCCCGCCGCGAATATTGCCGACGCTCACCACATCATTGCCGACCTGCGCCCAGATAATCGCATCTTCGGTGGTTTGCATATAATGTGCAGGAGAACCCTGCTGGCTTAACAGGCTGGCGGAGGCGCTGACCGACGTCAGCAACAAGAACAGAGCAAAAATGCGGGCAAACATGCATGGCGGGCCGGTGAAGAAATCAGCCGCCATTGTAACAAAAGCGGCATCAATACCAACGCTTAATTCCCGAAGGCGTCATGCAGCAGACGAAAAGGTGGATTTTTTTGCTGTTGGTGCCAGAGGCTACTGACCACCGGCCCTCCGCTGCTCACGATAGTCTCGCGAAAGGCTTCGCTGCTCAGGGTGGTACGCAGAAGATACATTCGCTCCAGCAATGAATAGCTGATGCCGGAGATCACTTCGCAGTGGGTATGTTTGTGGCTCATCAGCGCGGCGATGCGATAAGGAGCTTCACCGGTTTTATCGGTCAGGAAAATCACGCCGTCGCCGCTGTCCGTAGCGTGCAATGCATCGCACATCATCCGGCTCAGCATGTTGCTGCTCAAATTACGCCAATAATTAACCGCCCGGCATTGCGCCAGCGGCCCAAACTTTTTTTCCAGACGATCCAGCCATTCCTGTGCTTTCTCGTCATGACAGGTAATCACCCAACCTAGCATCGACAGTCTCCTTACTTAGCAGGGAAATACTGTAGCAAACGGAATAAAGCAGATGAGTGATGGCTGTCAAGATTAGCGGATAGCGCTTCACCTGATCGCAGCGTGAAGCGCTAATGAGAAGAGACGGCTAGCTACGCAGGCCGCGTCCGCGCTGGATCAGATACCAGCACAGCACATAAAACGCGATGATAAAGACCACCAGCACGCCAAAGGTGGTGATCAGCGGCACATCGTTGATCCCCAGGAAGCCGTAGCGGAACCCGCTGATCATGTAGACAATCGGGTTCAGGTGCGACAGCGCCTGCCAGAACGGCGGCAGCAGGGTCAGGGAGTAGAACACCCCGCCAAGATAGGTCAGCGGCGTCAGCACGAAGGTCGGGATCAGGCTGATATCGTCAAAGGTCTTGGCAAACACGGCGTTCAGCAAACCCGCCAGCGAGAACAGCACCGCGGTCAACACCAGCGTCAGCCCCACAAACAACCACGAGTGGACCTGGAACGGTACGAAGAACAGCGATATCGCAGTCACCAGAATCCCCACGCACAGCCCACGGGCAACGCCACCGCCCACGTAGCCGGCAATGACCACGTGTGTTGGCACCGGCGCCACCAGCAGCTCTTCAATGTTGCGCTGGAACTTTGCGCTGAAGAAGGAGGAGGCCACGTTGGCATAGGCGTTGGTGATCACCGCCATCATGATCAGACCCGGTACGATAAACTGCATATAGGTGAAGCCATGCATTTCGCCGATCCGTGAGCCAATCAGGTTGCCGAAAATGACAAAATAGAGGGTCATGGTGATCACCGGCGGCACCAGCGTCTGGATCCAGATGCGCATAAAGCGGTGAATTTCTTTGGTCCAGATGCTTTTCAGCGCGACCCAGTAAAGCTGCATCATGCTGATTCTCCTTTCCGGTCATGCACCAGCGTGACAAACAGCTCTTCCAGACGGTTGGCTTTGTTACGCATACTTAATACCTGAATGCCCTGAGCGCTCAGCTGGGCAAAGACGCTGTTGATCCCCTGCTCACGCAGCACTTCCACTTCCAGTGTTGAGGTATCCACCAGGCGATACTGGTAGCCTTCCAGCGTCGGCAGCGGGCTTTTCGGCGCCAGGTCGAGGATAAAGGTTTCTGATTTCAGCTTGGACAACAGTGCCTTCATCGAGGTGTTTTCCACCAGCTCACCGCGCTGAATAATCCCGATATTGCGGCACAGCATCTCCGCCTCTTCCAGGTAGTGGGTGGTGAGGATAATGGTGGTGCCTTTATCGTTCAGATCCTTGAGGAACCCCCACATCGAGCGGCGAAGTTCAATATCCACGCCGGCGGTCGGTTCATCGAGAATCAACAGTTTCGGTTCATGCATCAGCGCACGGGCAATCATCAGACGGCGCTTCATCCCGCCAGACAACATCCGCGCACGTTCGTTGCGTTTTTCCCACAGATCGAGCTGTTTAAGGTACTTTTCGCTTCTCAGCAGCGCGTCTTTACGCTCGACGCCATAGTAACCGGCCTGGTTAACGACGATCTGCTGGACGGTTTCAAACGGGTTGAAGTTAAACTCCTGCGGCACCAGCCCGAGCTGGCGCTTGGCATTCACCACGTCCTTTTGCAGGTCGTAGCCAAACACGTTGACCTGACCGGAGGTTTTATTCACCAACGAGCTGATGATGCCGATAGTGGTCGATTTCCCCGCGCCATTTGGACCAAGCAGCGCATAAAAATCCCCCGCCTCTACCTGCAGATCAATCCCCCGAAGCGCCTGAACCCCGCCGGGGTAGGTCTTGGTGAGCTGTTTTAGTTCAAGAGCAATGGTCATTAAATTTCTCTTCTCGCGTGATGACACGCGATGGGTTGTTTTAAAAAAAGTAAGGTTAACCTATATTAGCCCAACGCACTTACTTGGTTACAGGCCGTGAACGTCCATGAACGATATAGATACACTCATCAGCAATAATGCACTATGGTCAAAAATGCTGGTGGAAGAAGACCCTGGCTTTTTCGCAAAATTGTCACAAGCGCAGAAGCCACGCTTTCTGTGGATTGGATGTTCTGACAGTCGTGTTCCCGCTGAACGGTTAACCGGCCTCGAGCCTGGCGAACTGTTCGTCCATCGTAACGTCGCCAATCTGGTGATTCATACCGACCTGAACTGTCTGTCCGTGGTGCAGTATGCCGTCGACGTGCTGGAAGTCGAGCATATCATTATCTGCGGCCACTACGGCTGCGGCGGCGTACAGTCGGCGATTGATAACACCGAGTTAGGGCTTATCGATAACTGGCTGCTGCATATCCGCGATATCTGGTTCAAGCACAGTTCGCTGCTGGGTGAAATGCCGGAAGATCGTCGGCTGGATACATTATGTGAGCTGAACGTGATGGAGCAGGTCTATAACCTGGGGCATTCGACCATTATGCAGTCGGCATGGAAGCGCGGTCAGAAAGTGACAATCCACGGCTGGGCTTACGGTATTCACGACGGGCTGTTACGCGATCTTGATGTTACCGCCGTCAGCCGTGAAACCCTCGAGCAGCGTTACCGACATGGGATTTCTAACCTCAAAATCAAACACGTCAACCACAAGTAACCTGCCCGCTTTTAGCCCCCGGCGCCGACCGTCACGTCACGCCGGGAAACCCCGGCGATGCGTCATGCCAGCGACCGGGGTCAGGTAAACGATTATTCGTCCAGCAGCACCACTTTGCCAACATACGGCAGATGGCGATAGCGCTGAGCGTAGTCAATACCGTAGCCCACCACGAACTCATCCGGAATCGCAAAACCAACGAACTCAACCGGGACATTCACTTCGCGGCGGCTTGGTTTATCCAGCAAAGTACAAATCGCCAGTGATTTCGGCTCGCGCAGGCTGAGAATTTCGCGCACTTTCGAGAGCGTGTTACCGGAGTCGATGATGTCTTCGACAATCAGTACATCTTTGCCACGAATGTCTTCATCCAGATCTTTCAGGATTTTCACATCACGGGTGGTCGACATGCCGCTACCGTAGCTGGAGGCGGTCATAAAATCGACTTCGTGCGGGACCTGAACTTCACGGCACAGGTCGGCCATAAACATAAATGAGCCGCGCAGCAGCCCCACCAGCACCATTTCACTGCCGCTGTCTTTATAGCATTCGTTGATTTGACGACCCAGTTCGGCGATACGCGCTTTGATCTCGGCTTCCGGGATCATCACTTCTACAGTATGTTTCATAAAACTAACCATTTGATTCTTAGGATAAATCATCAAAGCCGCTGCGAGCGCACCGACGTTGACCGGCAAGCTATGCAGTATACCAGTAAAAAGAAATATCCGATGCAGGGAATAATAAAGCCCATTTTGTGATTCCGATCACACTTGTTAAATCCTATAATTAATTGCACTTAAAAAATTAACAAACAAGCGAGTCTCTTTCTATGGCAGAAACAAAATCTCAACAATCACGATTACTCGTGACACTGACGGCGCTCTTTGCTGCATTCTGTGGCCTGTATCTTCTCATTGGTGGAGTCTGGCTGGCGGCGATTGGCGGTTCCTGGTACTACCCCATCGCCGGCCTGGTGATGCTGGCCGTTACCGTGAAACTCCTGCGCGGTAAGCGTTCAGCACTTTGGCTGTATGCCGCACTGCTGCTCGCCACCATGCTCTGGGGCGTCTGGGAAGTCGGCTTTGACTTCTGGGCGCTGACACCTCGCAGCGATATCCTGGTGTTCTTCGGCATCTGGCTGATTCTGCCTTTTGTCTGGCGTCGTTTGCCGTTCCCGTCTGGCGGCGCGGTTGCCGGTCTGGTTGTCGCTCTGCTGATCAGCGGCGGTATCCTGACCTGGGCGGCGTTCAATGATCCTCAGGAAGTGAACGGTACCCTGAGTGCCGACGCCACCCCTGCCGCACCGATTTCCGCTGTGGCTGATAGCGACTGGCCGGCATACGGTCGTAATCAGGAAGGCCAGCGTTTCTCGCCGCTGAAGCAGATCAACGCCGATAACGTGAAAAACCTGAAGGAAGCCTGGGTATTCCGCACCGGCGACCTGAAGCAGCCGAACGATCCGGGCGAAATCACCAACGAAGTGACGCCGATTAAAGTGGGCAACATGCTGTACCTGTGTACTGCTCACCAGCGTCTGTTCGCGCTTGATGCCGCCACCGGTAAAGAGAAATGGCACTTTGATCCGCAGCTGAATTCCGACCCGTCGTTCCAGCACGTGACCTGCCGTGGCGTCTCTTACCACGAAGCAAAAGCAGACAGCGCGCCGGCTGACGTCGTCGCTAACTGCCCGCGCCGTATCATTCTGCCGGTCAATGATGGTCGTCTGTTCGCCATTAACGCCGACAACGGTCAGCTGTGCGAATCCTTTGCCAACAAAGGGATCCTCAACCTGCAGACCAATATGCCGGTGACCACGCCGGGGATGTACGAACCAACATCTCCGCCGATCGTGACCGACACCACCATTATCATTGCCGGTGCGGTGACCGATAACTTCTCTACCCGCGAGCCGTCAGGCGTCATTCGTGGCTTCGATGTCAACACCGGTAAGCTGATGTGGGTGTTCGATCCGGGCGCGAAAGATCCAAACGCTATTCCGGATGATGAACACCACTTTACGCTGAACTCACCGAACTCGTGGGCACCGGCGGCCTATGATGCGAAGCTGGATCTGGTGTACCTGCCGATGGGCGTCACCACTCCGGATATCTGGGGCGGCAACCGTACGCCGGAACAGGAACGCTACGCCAGCTCTATCGTGGCGCTGAATGCGACAACCGGTAAACTGGCCTGGAGCTATCAGACCGTTCACCACGACCTGTGGGACATGGATATGCCGTCCCAGCCGACGCTGGCGGATATCGACGTTAACGGCAAAACCGTTCCGGTAATCTACGCGCCAGCGAAGACCGGTAATATTTTCGTCCTCGACCGTCGTAATGGCGAGCTGGTCGTCCCGGCGCCGGAAAAACCGGTTCCGCAGGGTGCCGCGAAAGGCGATTACGTCTCGAAAACGCAGCCGTTCTCCGACCTGAGCTTCCGTCCGAAGAAAGATCTGACCGGTGCGGATATGTGGGGCGCCACCATGTTCGACCAACTGGTGTGCCGCGTGATCTTCCACCAGCTGCGTTATGAAGGCATCTTCACTCCGCCGTCTGAACAGGGCACCCTGGTGTTCCCGGGTAACCTGGGGATGTTTGAATGGGGTGGTATTTCCGTCGATCCGAACCGTCAGGTGGCGATTGCTAACCCGATGGCGCTGCCGTTCGTCTCAAAACTGATCCCACGCGGCCCAGGCAACCCGATGGAACCGCCGAAAGACGCCAAAGGCTCGGGTACTGAATCCGGCATCCAGCCGCAGTACGGCGTGCCGTTCGGCGTCACCCTTAATGCTTTCCTGTCGCCGTTTGGCCTGCCGTGCAAACAGCCGGCGTGGGGCTATATCTCAGCGCTGGATCTGAAAACCAACGAAGTGGTGTGGAAAAAACGTATCGGTACCCCGCAGGACAGTCTGCCGTTCCCGATGCCTGTCCAGCTGCCGTTTAACCTCGGCATGCCAATGCTGGGCGGCCCGATCTCCACCGCTGGCAACGTGCTGTTTATTGGCGCCACCGCCGACAACTACCTGCGCGCATACAACATGAGCAACGGTGAGAAACTGTGGCAGGCCCGCCTGCCGGCTGGCGGCCAGGCAACACCGATGACCTATGAAGTGAATGGCAAGCAGTATGTTGTCATCTCCGCCGGCGGTCACGGCTCGTTCGGTACGAAGATGGGCGACTATATTGTCGCTTATGCACTGCCTGACGATGCGAAATAAGCACTGACGTCAAACGCAAAAGGCCCGGATAATAATCCGGGCCTTTTTTATTGTGCCGTTCAGCGCCAGGGAGAATGGCGGAGTACATCTTGAGCCTGGCTGAGAATACGGATAACTGTGATAACCGTTTGAGACGGAACAAAGAAAATCACATGTTTTTCTACAGGTAGGGAATGCATATCATTACCCAGTTCCGGCCTGTGCGTACCAATCTGATGCTCAGTGAGCACACCGAATACAGCCGAGATTTTTTCAATATATTCCTCAGCTGTTGCCGGCCCAAACTGCTCATAGCTATAAAACCAGATGGTTTCCAGATCTTCTATAGCCCGTGGCGTTAGCTCAATTTCCTTCATCTGCAATCCGCGTTTTCGCTTTCACCTGCTTCAGAAAAACATCTTTATTCCAGGTGGCGGCTTCACCGCTACTGATGCCTTCAGCCAGCAGGTCGCGCAAAGCCTGCAGACGCGATTCTGCCTGCTTTTCACGTAATAAACGCAAGGCATCTCGCAACACCTCACTCTGAGTCCGATAGTCACCAGATTTAACCAGTGAATCAATAAACTCACGGAGTTCATCACCTACGTCAACGGTCATTGTACGTGCCATAACTGCCCCACTGTAAGATTTGATCTTACATCATTATAGCGACTCAGGAGATCTAAGATCCATCATTAGACCGTAAACCCGAGCATCATTCCGGTGTCTTCATGTTCCAACAGGTGGCAGTGCGCCATATAGGCATGCTCTTTCGGCGCATCATGGTCGAACTTCACTAACACTTCACTGACCCCACCTTCCACCCGCACGGTATCTTTCCAGCCCGAACGGTGAGCGGCAGGCGCGGCGCCATTTTCCGACAGAATGCGGAACTGGGTCCCGTGAATATGGAACGGGTGCAGCATCATGTCGCCTTTGCCTGAAATCACCCAGCGTTCATATTGCCCTTTGGTCGCGGCAAACATCGGCGTGTTCATATCAAACGCTTTGCCATTAATCCGGTTGGCATTATGGAAATCAAAGCCCTTAGCGCCATGGTTCATCTGCCCCATATTGCCATGCTTCATGTTCCCCATATCGCCATGATTCATCTGTCCCATGTTGCCCATTTTGCCGTGATCCATCATGCCGCCATGGTCCATGCCGGACATCGCCTGGTCGCCATATTTTTGCATCAGCGCCTGCATGCCCATCATGTCGAGCATCGGGTCCATCGACAGCTGCAGTGTGCGTTGGGTCAGCCCTTCCAGCGACGGTAGCGCGGGCATGCTGACCAGTGAATCCGGAAGCGTGCCGGATGCCTGAACCGTCAATGGCTGAATGCGTAATACCGGCTGTAGCTTATCGAACGGCGTAATCGCCATCCCCATCTGACTCACCGGCAACGTGATCAGATCGAACGCTTTACCGTCGCGGGTATCTATCAGCACTTCAAAACGCTCGCCCATTAACACCGGCAGTTCATTCACCTTCACCGGCTCGGCAAGCAGGCCACCATCGCTGGCGACAACGTACATCGGTCGGTTATCACTGGTGGAGAAATTGAGCGAGCGGGCATTACAACCGTTAAGCAGGCGCAGACGCAGCCAGCCGCGCGGTGCAGCATGTTCCGGGTAGAGCGCTCCGTTCGTCAGCAGCGTATCGCCAAACCAGCCCACGGCAGCGCTCATGATGTCGAGCTGATAGTCAATCTCGCCGGCCGCGGTAAAACGCTTGTCCTGGACGATCACCGGCACATCATCGATCCCCCACTGCTTCGGCAGCAGCAGTCGTTCGCTTTCTTCATCAGATATCAGCACCAGTCCCGCCAGCCCCATAGCAACCTGATGACCGGTTTTGCCATGCTGATGCGGGTGGAACCAACAGGTCGCGGCCCGCTGGCTGGGAGTAAAACTCACGCTGCGGGAGGCGCCCGCCGCAATAATCCCCTGCGGTCCGCCGTCGACCTCCCCGGGAACCTCCAGGCCATGCCAGTGCACGGTGGTTTCTTCCGCCAGGCGGTTATGAATGTCGACGGTCACCGCCTCACCTTTTTTCAGTTTCAGCGCCGGCCCCAGCAGATTGCCGTTATAACCCCAGGTGGACGCCTGATGGGGACCAAACTGCGTCTTTCCGGCCTGGATCGTTAAGGTGATGCGATTTCGTGCGTCGGCGGTCAAAATATTGGGTACCGGCAGAGCCGGACGGCTGGCGGCAAACACCGAGCGACTCCAGAGCGGAAGCGCGCTCAATACGCCGGCTGCAGCGGTTAATTTGATAAATTCACGACGTTGCATTTTCACATCCTTTTATTCTGCTGGTGAACATTTGAGCTTAAACCTTCCCCCAACGGGAAGGTCAAGCAGAAGAGTAAGAATAAAGCTCTGCGCACTGTAACGAAGTATGCTAACGTTGAGCGTCCGTGATGCAATGGTAAAAAAAATGAAGACGCTTTTCAGAACGGTAGTGCTCGGCAGCCTGCTTACTCTTTCCAGCAATAGCTATGCGTTAAGCGAGTCCGAAGCGGAAGATATGGCTGATTTAACGGCGGTATTTGTCTTTCTGAAAAACGACTGCGGGTACCAGAACCTTCCCAATACCCAAATCCGTCGGGCGCTGGTGTTTTTTGCCCAGCAAAACCAGTGGGATCTGAGCAACTACGACAGTTTCAACATGAAAGCGCTCGGTGAAGACAGCTACCGCGATCTCAGCGGCATCAAAATCTCCACAACGAAAAAATGCAAAGCGCTGGCCCGGGATTCACTGAGCCTGCTCGCTTATGTGAAATAAATTAATCATGGAGTCTGTCGTCATACTGGCACCAGCGAAGACGCCAGTGCCATATTGCCGTTTTTTATGTTCCCCATCAGAATTAATCGTTTGATGTTTGGCAAAACCCTAATGCATACATAGCCAACCCTTTAATTTCACCCAAATAAAAACTCCACAATCAATTAAAAACAAAAAACCATTAAAACAGTGAATTATTAATACCTCTCACATCCAAACACTGAATAATATAAAATAAAAATAGTCCTATGTAACTTACAACACGTCTAAAAAACAGTCGGACTTTATTGCAATCTCATTTTTAGCACGCTAACATTCCTCGATAATACTTTATGTCAACACCTATTTATCAGTGGAATATAAACTTGAACATATCTCAACTAATCCGTATAGCACCTCTGACCATCATTTTATTGGTTGGTTGTAATACAAACCCATCCCGACAATCCGCCAGAGTGATAACGCCCTCATCAGAGGCAACATTAAACCAATCACAAGCCCAACAGAAACCCGTGGAACTTGAACAAGAGCGAATTGATTCCTGCCGCGAAGCATTGGAATCACTAAAAGAAGTTAATCCCAAGCAAGGGGAATTACTTGGGAATAACTTTACCGCTTTAATCGGTGCAGCATCACAATATAATTCTGTGCGCGGTAAGGTTGCTGAACCGACCAGGCAAGGGATTGACTCAATGTATCAGTTCAAGTCAATCAAACTGTGTGCTGACATTGAAAAAGAGCTAATAGATAGCCTTGTCAAACGTGGTGAAAACATTCCCTTATGAACCGACTAACAGCCATCAATCTCAAAGTGATAGCGCTGGCGATGACTCCCGTGCTGGCATCATTTTTAGTGCCTAATGCCTATGCAGAAAAAGATGTCACAACTGGGGTCGTTCCCCGCTCTGACAGTGACAATTCGGGGCCCGCCTTTCTTATTTTTGCTAAGCAGCAACAGGAAAAAGAAAAGGAAAAAAAATCAGCTGACAGATCGATTGAACATAAAACCAGTGAAACCAACAGTAATACTACAAGAACCACTAATAATACACCCACACAGAAAACAAAAAACATTTCACAGCAGAATGCAGTCATTGCTCAGAAAGATAAAATAATACGTCAACTCAAGAAGCAACTTGCCACCAGGCCATCTGAGATGATACCTGTCGCTGATAATCAAAAAGAACTTACTGATAAAATTAAGCAATTGCAGGGTAAATTAGAGACTGCGCTGGCAGAAAAGCAGCAACTAATAATAAAAGAAAGCACAGCGGTCAATGATAAGAAACAGAGTAACCTTAAGCTTGATGCCACTGAAAATAAAAATCAGAAACAGTCTATAGCCCTGGCTGCTGTTGAGGCGGAAAAACAAAAGCTTGAAGCTCTGCTGGCCAAAACCGAAGTTGAAAAACAAACGCAGATTAAGAAATTCGCAACTCTGACGTCAGATCAGCAAGCTCTGACGCTAAAACTCGCGACTGAGGCGCAAGAAAAACAGCTCCTCGCCGAGAAAATCACGAACGCCACGGCACAAACACAAACGCTCACCGAAAAACTTAACACTGCAACGGCAGCTCAGCAGACACTAACGGCACAGCTCAGCACTGCGACAGCGGAAAAAAAAGAGTTGATGGCTAAGCTAACGACCGCAGAGTTAGGATCGCAGGCCCTCACGGCAAAACTTGATGCATTTGTTATTAATAAAAAAAAGGTGGCGCAAGAGGATGAAGCCTTTCGGCTTCAGGTCGATAAAGATAAAGCGCTCCTGCAAGCCAAAACGGATGAGCTTAACCAGTTAAAGGCAGCGCAGGCAAATGCCAAACCGGATAAAAAATCTGCGGGAATCGATCTCACACAAAAGTCTCAGCAGCAAGCTTACGCTCTGGGTGCCTCTATGGGTGATGGTGCCCTGGAAATACTGGCTATGCGTAATACCCAGGGCATGAAAATCAATCAAGATGTGGTACTGCAAGGTTTCGCTGATTCTTTCTCTGGAAAGTTTGCTCTTGATGAAAGCACACGTAAAACAGCGCTGATTGATGCGACAAAAGAAGTCTCTTTGATTCAAAATAAGGTAGAAAAACAAAACATTAGCGACGGAAAAGCCTATCAGCAGAAGTTTGCTAAACAAAAAGGGGTCGAGTTTAAAAACGGTATCTACAGCCGCGTTGATTATGCAGGTAAGGGCAAGATTCTCGGCAGTGATATCGTCACGGTAACAATCAAGGAAGCACTTATCGATGGAACCATCATTCAAGACATGGAAGCAGAGAAAAAAGTCTGGTCGCAGGTATTAAATGCCTATCCACCATCGCTCCTCGAACCCATGAAACGCCTGGAAAACCATGGCACTGTTACCATCGTGCTCCCTCCCGATGCCGCTTACGGTAGCGAAGGCGTTCCACCCAAAATTCCGCCCGGCGCCACCATGGTCTATACGGTCAGAATAGTTGATGCCACTGCCGAAAAACCACCAGCCAACAAGCCCTGAGCCCGACGCCTCCTGATAATGGAGGCGTTTTGCGTAGGGTACTCCCCCGACTTACACTGCTGAAATACCAACCGTGCATCCTCATCTATAGTTGGCTATGATGTTGCGCTTATTTCTACAGGCGTAACGGGTGTTAACAACGGAGGATCTGCCAGTGGCCGATAGCAATCTGTGGCATGAAACGCTGCACGACCATTTTGGTCAGTACTTTGCAGTTGATAAGGTGCTGTACCACGAAAAAACCGATCACCAGGATTTGATCATTTTTGAGAACGCCGCCTTTGGCCGCGTGATGGCGCTGGACGGCGTGGTACAAACCACCGAACGCGATGAGTTTATCTATCACGAGATGATGACCCATGTGCCCCTGATGGCCCACGGCCAGGCAAAACATGTGCTCATTATCGGCGGTGGCGACGGTGCCATGCTGCGTGAAGTGTCTCGCCACAGCACCATCGAAACCATCACCATGGTGGAAATTGACGCCGGTGTGGTCTCGTTCTGCCGCCAGTACCTGCCTAATCACAGCGCAGGCGCGTACGACGATCCGCGGTTTACGCTGGTAATTGACGATGGCGTCAATTTTGTTAACCAGACGACGCAAACGTTTGACGTGATCATCTCCGACTGTACCGACCCCATCGGTCCCGGTGAAAGCCTGTTCACCTCCGCCTTTTACGAAGGCTGTAAGCGCTGCCTCAACCCTGGCGGCATTTTTGTTGCCCAGAACGGCGTCTGCTTCCTGCAACAGGATGAAGCCCTCGATAGTCACCGCAAGCTTAGCCACTACTTCAGCGATGTCAGCTTCTATCAGGCCGCCATCCCGACCTACTATGGCGGCATTATGACCTTCGCCTGGGCGACGGATAACGACGCCTTGCGCCACCTGTCCAATGAGATTATCCAGGCGCGTTTTCACAAAACGAATCTGAAGTGTCGTTACTACAATCCGGCGATTCATAAGGCGGCCTTCGCCTTGCCGCAATATCTGCTGGATACGCTGGCTGCCAGCGAACTTAAGTAAGGGGGTGAACGAAATTGAAAAAACTGAAGCTGCATGGCTTTAACAACCTCACCAAGAGCCTGAGTTTTTGCATCTACGATATCTGCTATGCCAAAACGGCAGAGGAGCGCGATGGTTACATTGCCTATATCGATGAACTCTATAACGCCAACCGCCTGACCGAAATATTGTCAGAGACCTGCTCGATTATCGGCGCCAACATTCTGAACATCGCGCGTCAGGATTATGAACCTCAGGGTGCCAGCGTCACCATTCTGGTCAGTGAAGAGCCCATTGACCCACAGCTTATCGATCAGACCGAGCATCCGGGCCCGCTGCCAAGCGCCGTGGTTGCCCATCTTGATAAAAGCCATATCTGCGTGCACACCTACCCGGAAAGCCACCCGGAAGGCGGGCTATGTACCTTCCGCGCCGATATTGAAGTGTCGACCTGCGGGGTGATCTCGCCGCTTAACGCGCTGAATTATCTGATTCATCAACTTGAATCTGACATCGTGACTATTGATTATCGCGTTCGCGGTTTTACCCGAGATATCAATGGAATGAAGCACTTCATCGATCATGAAATCAATTCAATTCAGAATTTCATGTCCGACGATATGAAAGCGCTGTATGACATGGTGGATGTTAACGTCTATCAGGAAAACATCTTCCACACCAAGATGCTGCTGAAAGAGTTCGATCTGAAGCACTACATGTTCCACACCCGGCCAGAAGACCTGACCGAGGAAGAGCGCAAGACCATTACCAGCCTGCTGTGGAAAGAGATGCGCGAAATCTACTACGCCAGAAATATCCCGGGTATCTGAGCTGATGACAGCGCTCGCGGGCGCTGTTACTCCGGCTGAACCAGTTTGAGAGTCACCTGCTGCCCTTTTAGCATGCTTTGTACTGACTGCGGCAGATTGGCGTCCGTCACCACCTCGCTAAAGTCAGCCAGCGGCGCTACGGTAAATAGCGAATGTGCGCCGTATTTGCTGCTGTCTGCCAGCAGCACCTTGCACTGGGCATTAGCAATGATTTCCTGCTTCAGTCCGGCTTTCTCTTCCGTCGGCGTTGTGACACCGGTTTCCGCGCTCCATGAGTTACAGCTCATAAACGCGATATCAGGGAAAACGCTGCGCAACATTTTGCGGCCATACTCACCGATACAAGACTGGCTGCTGTCGTCGATTCGCCCACCCACAATGGTCACTTCGATTTGCCTGAATTCAGATAAAAACAGGGCGATGTGCAAATCCACGGTAATCACCCGCAGTGGCAAATGCGTTAAGCACTTCGCCAGTTCGAGCATGGTGGTCCCGGCATCCAGCACCACGGCATCTCCGGGATGCACCAAAGAAGCGGCATAGCGCGCGATCGCCCTTTTTTCGCCGGGCGATCGTAACTGCTTTTCATTCGTAGTCGGCTGCACTGGCTCAAAGCGACGTAGCGCAACGCCGCCATGGCTGCGGCTGATAACGCCCTGCTCATCCAGCTTTATTAAATCACGTCGGATCGTCGCCGCAGACGCATCTACCGCCTCAACCAGTTGCTCTACCGTAACCAGCGTATGGCTTTTCAGATACGCGACGATTTTATCCAGACGGTGTTGTCCTTTCATAACAGGGAATTACGCCAGTTGCATTGCCAGTTTTATCGATATCGCCATGCTCTCAGATTTTGCTTTTCCCGTCCAGGCGATATCAAAAGCAGTCCCGTGATCGGCTGAAGTGCGGATAAACGGCAGGCCGGCCGTGATATTGACACCATCATAGAAGCCCAATAATTTCAAAGGGATATGCCCCTGATCGTGATACATTGCGACCACCATATCGTACTGCCCTTCATAAGCCTGCAGAAACACGGTATCGGGTGGACAGGGTCCGAACACCGCGATCCCTTTGGCCTTTGCATGTGCAATCGCCGGCGCCAGGAAACGTCCCTCTTCGTCGCCAAACAGACCGTTTTCTCCGGCATGAGGGTTCACCCCGGCAACAGCAATTCTCGGCTGCTGGTAACCAACGCGTTTCAGGAAGGTATCCGCAATATCAATGACCGTCTCGACACGCGGCGTATTCAGCGTATCAAGGAATTTACGCAGCGCAATATGGGTCGAGACATGGATGACTTTCAGCTTTTCCGTAAATAACACCATCGCGTAGTCGCGCGTCTCTGTCAGCGTAGCCAGCAGTTCGGTGTGTCCCGGATAATGGTGCCCGGCGAGATGCAGCGCCTCTTTATTTAACGGCGCGGTCGCTATCGCGTGGACATCGCCCTTCAGCGCCAGCGTCGTCGCGCGCTTCACACAGCGATAAGCCAGATCGCCTGCCTGCGCCTGCACCTTACCAATTTCAAGCGCCTGCGGATCGGCCAGAGGTTCATCGATCACATGGATCACTCCAGGCGTAAAGCGAGCCGCCGCCACGTCGTCGATAACGCAGAACTCAACGCCCTCTGCCAGACCTTTCTCCTGCAGTCGCTTCAGCGTCTGGAAACAGCCTACTACCACTACCGGTGCGCCATTTAACCGATCTTCGCTGAGCGCCTTAACGATAATTTCCGGCCCAATCCCTGCCGGATCTCCCATTGTAATTGCCACAGTCTTAATGCCCACAGTACATCTCCTCAATAAAATAAAGCGCATCGCACAACGTACGATCGGAGCCAAATCCCCCAGCCTTGGTGATCACCGGTAGATCGTCGATATCACTGTTAATAAACGTGCCGCAGGGAATACAGGGCGCGACTTCGCTCTGAATCCGATAACCTTCAGCACCCAGTGCGCTGGCGACGGCAGTGGCCATATCCCCTCCCGTCAAAAACAGGCCGCCGATGCGTGCCTGCTCAAGGATCTTTAACGTTATCTCTCCCACATGCAGACTCAGCGTCTCGCCCAACTGCTGGCGGCTCATGCCGGTAGTGGCACACAGAGTATCAATGCCCTGTCGGTCCTCCATCCGGCGGCTGGTGCGCAGGATCGTATGCCGCTGTCGGCTCAGGAGCGCGCAGGCTTGTTCCACTACCGCGGCCATCTCCTGGGTGCAGAAGGGCGACACCAGGCGAGAGACATCGATGTCCACGATCTCTGCTCGCCCCTGGCTGAGCGCATAGTCAACCTGTCGGCGCGTCGCTTCACTCATCGATCCCGCCACCACCAGCACGGGCAGTGCCAGCTTATCCTGTTTAAACATCCAGCCAGGCAACGCATTCGCCAGCCCGGCCGCCCCCACCATCAGCGGTATCTGGGTTTGTTCACAGATCGCATGCGCAATCAGTGTCAAATCCCGATCTTCCAGTGTATCGACCACAACCATGCACTCGCCTTCCGCGGCCCATGCCTCCAGCAGCGCACTGAGCCGCCCGCGACGAAGCTCCTCCAGATGGACTTCATGAACAGTGATCTGGCTTTGCAACGCGATCAGCTCGGCAATGCGAGAAGAGATAATCGGCGTTTTGGGATCGCTGGCGAATTCGGTATCCACAAGCGGGATACCGTTAACCAGGCACTGGCCATCCCGCGTCGTGCGCCCGGCAGCAGGGATCGCGGCGGCAATGACCGCGAGACGTCTGCGACTGGCTTTCATTGCCGCAGCCACTTCGGCCCCCACGTTGCCCCGAAAAGTAGAATCAATCTTTTTGTACACCAGCGGTGCGTCTGGTGTATCACACCAGGGAGCCAGCGCCGTCTGAACCATGTCTACGGCTTGTGGGGCCGGCAACGCCCGGCTTTCAGTGTTAATAACCAGCACATCGGCACGGCGGGAAGGCTTCTGGGCCGCACTTAGCATCACTTCCGTCCGCGCGCCTTTTTTCGCCAGCTGGACCCCGGTATCATTGGATCCGGTAAAATCATCAGCGATAACGATCATTTTCATGCGTTTTTTTCCTCCGCAAGCTGACGTGCCTGCCTTTTTGCCACCCAGGAAGTCAGGAGTGGCGTCAGGATCGCGGTCGTGATCACCGAGGCCGCAATCAGCGGTGCTGCCGCTGCGGCAACGGATGCCAGTGAAGGGTCGGCCTGAGCGATCGCCAACGGTGTGGCCACCGCATTTCCGGCGGTGCTGGACGCGGCAGCGCCAGCAATACCGCTTCCGCCCACCAACCGGTCAGCACGAATGTTAAAAAACCCGCCAATAAAGGTCGTCAGAACCCCGAGGAGGATGCCTGCCAGCCCGCCCTGGAGCAGCATCTCGAGATTGATCCCGGCCCCCAGCGCAAAGGCAAAAAACGGAATGAGCAGAGGCCCGCCTTTGGTCAAAAAATCACGCATGTTGGCGTCAAGATTGCCGAGGATCATGCCGACAACAAGCGGAATAAGTACCGCAACCAGCGCCATCAGAGGAATGTTGGCCATGCCGGCCGCACCCAGCGCGATCATGGTGAAGAAAGGACCGTCGTTCAGCGACAGAATAGAGATAGCCCCCACGTCGCGTTCATTGCCAAACTCTCCCACCAGCGCCGCGTAGAGCCCGCCGTTGGAATTGCTCATAGCCGCAATAATCGCTACGCCGCTCAGGCCGAAGATCCCCTCGGCGCCAAAAAGATGCTCAACACCCAGTCCTAACGCAATCGCGATAAGCAGCTTTGTGAGCGTGATGGTCCCGCCCTGTAGCAACGCCTGAGGGGCGGCTTTGACGCTGATGCCCGCCCCCATGCACAGCAAAAATGCGCCAATCAGCGGTGCCGCACCATTCTTAAATAAGGCGGTGGTAAATCCGCCGACTTCCAGCGCCTGAGGAGCAAACGTATTGATGATCGCCCCAATAACCAGTGGCACAACCATCATGCCGCCAGGTACTCGTTCTATTGTTTTCTTGATGTTCATGTCGTGCCGCCTGTCATCAATGTGATTAAATAAAATCATATTGATTATATTTAATCAATAACAAACCACAACAGACCGCGATCACAGATTTAATATGATTATAAAAAATCAAATAATCATCAATTGCAAAAAAAACCGGGAGACAGGCTCCCGGCGTGAACACATGAAGGGCGGTTAGGCTTTGCCGATAAACTCGCGGTACGCCGTCACCACCTGAAGAAAATCCTCGACGCCGCACAGGGAGAAGCTTTCTTCGTCGTAATAGCTCATCCCTTCTTCGATCTCATCGCCCGCAATATCCAGCTGATTGGCGCGGATCATCACCTCTTCGCCATCCAGCCATAACGTGTATTCATGACCGGCACGCTGCCAGGAGCGCTCGCTGCCTTTTACGGTGTGCGCTGCCTGTTCCACTTCGTCCAGCAGGGCCAGGTTTTCTTTCACTTCCTCATTAAACCAGTGCCCAACGACCTCGTGGCCCATCGACATTCGCACCTTTACCACTCCGGTAATATCGCGCAGAAATTCGTAATCCATAGTCTCTTCCTCTGCAAGGGCAATGCGTCACCGCTACATTGTACCCATAGGGTAATTATCGCAGTACCAGGGCAGAAAAAAAGTGGAGCAGACTGGGCTACAGCAAATAAAAACGCCGCAGTCTGTTAAGCGGTCGTCTTATCATCAACTGCCGAGCATGATTCCACCATCGATCGCCAGATGCTGGCCGGTGATAAAGGTATTTTGCAGTAAGAACAGATAGGCGCCGGCCAGCTCATCAATGGTCGCGGTACGTCCCAACGGGATCGTCCCGGCAAAACGCAGCCGGGTTGCTTCCAGCTGTTCGGCAGGCATATCGCGCCAGAACGGCGTGATGGTCCAGGTCGGCGAGACGGCGTTAACCCGCGCGCGCGGAGCCAGCTCTACCGCCAGCCCCTCAACCAGCGCATTAATGCCAAAGTTGCCGACGTAGCTGGCACAGGCATCCTGGGCACGCCCGCCGGTGCCGGAAGTGAAGATCAGGCTGCCGCCGGTATTCAGTTTCTCCGCCGCCAGCTGGCCAATTTTCACATTGGTGAAGAACTTCGACTCCATGACATGGCGAATTGTGGACAGTGATGCAGACAGAAAACCACCGCCCATCACATCGCCAACCATCGAAATGAGGTGATCGATGTTTGGCAACGCGGCAAACAATGCCTCCAGCGCCTGATGATCGTGCGCATCCACGGCATACGTCTCAACCGTCGCTCCCGCCGAGGTCAGACTCATTTTCGCCTCGGCAAGACGTCCGGCATGACGCCCAATCACGATCAGATTAGCCCCGGCCTCCGCCGCAAGCTGCGCAACTCGAAAACCGATCCCCGAGCTGCCGCCGATAATAGCCACTGTCTGATGTTGTAACGAAACCATATCTCTCTCCTTCCTGTCTGGGAATTCAGGACCTGTCGATACATTGAGATGTTCTGACACGGCGTGATACAGGAGAGGTTAAGGAATCGCCTGGCGGCAGTAATAGACATTTGATGCGCTTAACGCAACAGGTAACGCAGCAACAAAAAAGCCACCCCGAAGAGTGGCTTTGAGCAAGCAAGATTCGCTTATACCGCCGTCTGGAAAATCACGCCGTCAGCTTTCTCGGTGTACTCTTCCAACTGGTTGAAGTTCAGATAACGATAGGTATCCGCCGCGGTCTTATCCACCTGGGCGACGAAGGTCTGATACTCTTCCGGCGTCGGCAGCTTGCCGAGCAGAGAAGCGACCGCCGCCAGCTCAGCAGAAGCCAGATAGACGTTAGCGCCGGTACCTAAACGGTTCGGGAAGTTACGGGTTGAGGTGGATACCACCGTCGCGCCATCAGCAACACGCGCCTGGTTACCCATACACAGGGAACAGCCAGGGATTTCGATACGCGCACCGCTCTTACCAAACACGCTGTAGTAACCTTCTTCAGTCAGCTGCGCCGCATCCATACGGGTTGGCGGAGCCACCCACAGACGGGTTGGCAGCTGGCCTTTATGGCTATCAAGCAGTTTACCTGCCGCGCGGAAGTGACCGATGTTGGTCATGCAGGAACCGATAAACACTTCATCGATTTTTTCACCCTGCACGTCGGACAGCAGACGAGCATCGTCAGGATCGTTCGGTGCACAAAGGATCGGCTCTTTGATATCAGCCAGATCGATTTCGATCACCGCAGCATATTCAGCATCGGCATCCGCTTCCATCAGTTGCGGATCCGCCAGCCATTTTTCCATGCCCTGGATACGACGTTCCAGCGTACGACGGTCGCCATAACCACCGGCAATCATCCACTTCAGCAGCACGATGTTGGAGTTCAGGTACTCAACGATCGGCTCCTGGTTCAGCTTGATGGTACAGCCTGCTGCAGAACGTTCTGCGGAAGCATCGGTCAGCTCAAACGCCTGCTCAACTTTCAGATCCGGCAGACCTTCGATTTCCAGAATGCGGCCAGAGAAGATGTTTTTCTTACCTTTCTTCTCAACGGTCAGCAGGCCCTGCTTAATCGCATACAGCGGGATCGCATGGACCAGATCGCGCAGGGTGATCCCCGGCTGCATCTTGCCTTTAAAGCGCACCAGTACCGATTCCGGCATATCCAGCGGCATCACGCCGGTCGCCGCGGCAAACGCCACCAGGCCAGAACCCGCCGGGAAGGAGATACCAATCGGGAAACGGGTATGAGAGTCACCACCGGTACCAACGGTATCCGGCAGCAGCATACGGTTCAGCCAGGAGTGAATAACCCCATCGCCCGGACGCAGAGAAACACCGCCACGGTTCATGATGAAGTCTGGCAGCGTGTGGTGCGTGGTCACGTCAACCGGCTTCGGATAGGCTGCGGTGTGGCAGAAGGACTGCATCACCAGATCGGCAGAGAAGCCAAGGCACGCCAGGTCTTTCAGTTCGTCACGGGTCATCGGACCGGTGGTGTCCTGAGAACCAACGGAGGTCATCTTCGGCTCGCAGTATGCGCCAGGGCGAATACCGGCAACGCCGCATGCGCGACCGACCATTTTCTGGGCCAGCGAGTAACCACGGCTGCTTTCAGCAACATCTTTCGCATGACGGAAGACATCGCTGTGCGGCAGACCCAGGGCTTCACGTGCACGAGTCGTCAGGCCACGGCCGATAATCAGCGGAATACGGCCACCGGCGCGGACTTCGTCGATCAGCACGTCAGTTTTCAGCTCAAAGGTCGCCAGCAGCGCATCGGTGTCGTGGTTGCGGACTTCGCCTTTGAACGGGTAAACGTCGATAACGTCGCCCATGTTCAGGTCATTGACGTCGACTTCAATCGGCAGTGCGCCAGCATCTTCCATGGTGTTGAAGAAGATCGGCGCGATTTTACCGCCCAGCACCAGGCCGCCGCCGCGCTTGTTAGGCACGTTCGGGATATCGTCACCCATAAACCACAGCACCGAGTTGGTCGCGGATTTACGGGAAGAACCAGTACCGACGACGTCACCGACGTAGGCCAGCGGGAAACCTTTCTGCTGAAGCGCTTCAATTTGCTTAATCGGGCCAACTGAACCCGGCTGATCCGGCTCGATACCTTCACGGGCGTTTTTCAGCATCGCCAGGGCGTGCAGCGGGATATCCGGACGAGACCAGGCATCTGGCGCCGGCGAGAGGTCATCGGTGTTGGTTTCACCGGTCACCTTGAAAACGGTAACGGTAATTTTTTCAGCCAGCTTCGGACGGCTCAGGAACCACTCGGCGTCGGCCCAGGCTTGCATCACCTGCTTCGCGTGCTCATTACCGGCTTTTGCCTTCTCTTCTACATCGTAGAAGTTATCAAACATCAGCAACGTATGGGTGAGCGCTTTTGCAGCAATCGGTGCCAGTGCGGCATCGTCCAGTGCATCAATCAGCGGGTGAATGTTGTAACCGCCCTGCATGGTGCCCAGCAGTTCAACGGCTTTTTCAGGAGTGACCAGTGGGGAGGTCGCTTCGCCTTTGGCGATCGCGGCAAGGAATCCGGCTTTAACATAGGCGGCTTCGTCGACGCCCGGTGGTACACGGTTGATTAACAGGTCTAACAGGAATTCTTCTTCACCCGCAGGCGGGTTTTTCAGCAGTTCTACCAGCGCGGCCATTTGGGTAGCATCTAAGGGTTTTGCAACAATCCCAACGGCTGCACGCTCAGCTACGTGCTTACGGTATTCTTCTAGCACGACGGTTCTCCTCGCTCTCATTGTAAAATGCGGTAGGCGATTCTCTTCACGCTCCTGTGAGACAGCAGTTTGTAGGGTAAATGCCCGATACCGCGTCGGCAGCATAGCAGGATTTTGGCGAGGTGTTAATCTGTTTACAAAAAAGCAACATTAAAATTTAGCTGAATCGTTAAGGGCAGGATTTTACAGGCTTTCCCCTCATTTCCCGGTATATAAATTTAATTCTGTGCAAGTTAGCTGACCAAAAACCCAACAAACATCAAAAATCAAAAATAGAGCGGCTTATACTCCGGCAGGAGCGCTATTTTCGGCGATACTCAGTGGAGACAGGCCAAATTTTTGTGCCGGGAGCTAACATGATACGACCTTTTAAACCCCACGTGATTGCACTGATCTGTAGTGCAGGGATTTTAGCCGCCTCTGGCACCCTGTATGTCAAAAGTCGCGCACCACAAACCATTACCGAAGCGCCTGCAACGACTCAGCCCGCTCCTGCTGCCACCCCGGCCACACCTCAGCCGCCGGCGCCAACGGCCGCTCCGCCAGTGACCACCGCCTATACTCAGGCGCAGATTGATCAGTGGGTGGCCCCTGTCGCCCTCTACCCTGACAATCTGCTGTCACAGGTGCTGATGGCATCGACCTACCCCAGCAACGTGATGCAGGCCGTACAGTGGTCTCAGGATAATCCCTCAATGCAGGGCGACGCTGCGGTACAGGCAGTGGCCAGTCAACCCTGGGATCCGAGCGTAAAATCGCTTGTCGCTTTCCCGGCACTGCTGGCGTTGATGGGCGAAAACCCGCCGTGGGTCGAGAACCTCGGCAATGCGTTTTTAGCTCAGCCGCATGATGTGATGGATTCGGTGCAGCGGTTACGTAATATCGCGCAGCAGACCGGCACCCTGAAATCTTCGCCGCAGCAAAAAGTCACCACCACCGCCGTACCGGCCCCTGCGGCAACCGCCACGTCGACATCGACGACCGCCACAAGCACCAGCGCTGCACCCGCGCCGACTCAGGTCATTAAAATCGAATCCACCGACCCCAACGTGGTGTATGTCCCTACCTATAACCCCTCAACGGTATACGGAACCTGGCCCAACACCGCCTATCCGCCGGTCTATTTGCCGCCGCCTCCAGGGGAGCAGTTTACCAACAGTTTTGTGAATGGCCTCGGCTATAGCCTCGGCGTCGCCACGACCTGGGCGCTGTTCAGCAGCATCGACTGGGATGATGACGACGACTACCACGGTCATGGCTATGACCACGGCGGTTATTCGCATAATGGCGATAACATCAATATTAATGTCAATAATTTCAACCGCATCACCGGCGAACATCTAACGGGCGACCGGACTAACTGGCAGCATAACCCGGCATATCGCGGCAATATTCCTTACCCGAACAACAATGTCGCCCAGCGCTTCCATCAGACCAATGTGGCCGGCGGATTGAGTGCCACCCAGCACGTAGCGGGCGATCGTGATGCCCAGCGTCAGGCGGCAAAAACGCAGCTCCAGCAGCATAACGGGAGCGTTGCTAATGGCCGTATCGCCAACAATACGTCGCGTGATGCCCAGCGCAAAGCCGCCGCAACGCAGCTCAACCAGGTGACACAGCGTAACAACTATCGCGGCTACGATAAGACGCAAACGGCGGCGATCAAAAACCGCCAGAGTAGCGGGCAGCAGCAACAGCGTCGGGAAGCCGCTAAAACCCAGCTTCAGCATCCTACTGAGCACCAGCAACAGCGTCGTGCGCAAGTCAAATCAGCCACACCGGAGCAACGTCAGCAAAAGGCAAGCAACCTGCGGTCCAACGCGTTAAGCGGCAACGAGAGCCGGTCGCCATCCTGGCAATCACAACATGCTCGCGGGCAGCAAAGCCGCATCGCCTCGAACCAGAACCGGCCGCAACGCAGCGCCGTTCGGGAGAATCGGGCTGAACATCATGAACGTCGTCGCTGAGGATATGCAGATGAAAAAACAGTTAAAGATGGCTCTGCTGGCGCTGGCATTGTCACCCATGATGGCCGCGGCCCAGCAGCAGTTTTCCACCCCGGAGCTGGCGGCGAACGCCCTGGCTCAGGCAATCAATGACAATAACCCTGCGGCCTTCAGTGAACTGCTCGGCGATAACTGGCAGCAGTTTTTACCACCGGATGGTATCGATCCTGATGCGGTGGCCCGCTTTCAGCGCGACTGGAAGATAAGTCACCAGATCGTTCAGCAAAGCGATACCGCCTGGCTGGATGTTGGCCGTGAAGCGTGGCGTTTGCCGATCCCAATGGTGAAAAACAACGAAGGCTGGCATTTCGACATCGCCGCCGCGCAGGATGAAATACTCACCCGGGCCATTGGCCGTAACGAACTGTCGGCTATCCAGGCGATGCATGCCTACGTCGATGCCCAGCAGGATTACTACCAGCTAAACCACCGTTGGGCGCAGAAAATTATCAGCAGCGATGGCAAAAAAGATGGCCTGTACTGGCCTGCAGCTCCGGGGGAAGCCCCCAGCCCGCTAGGCCCGGCCTTTAGCCCCGCCGAGCCAGGTGAAGGCTACCATGGTTATCATTTCCGTATTATTCACGGCAGCGACGATCAGGCCGCGGCCCTGCTGGCATGGCCCGTCGAGTGGGGGGAAACGGGTGTGATGAGCTTTATGGTTGATCAGGACGATCGCGTATATCAGGCCAATCTTGGGGAGGAAACGGCAACCTTAGCCCAGGCCATCACCCGTTTTGCGCCGGATGCCAAATGGCAGGCTATCACGCAATAAAAAATGCCCGGCGCAGTCATCTGCCGCCGGGCATCCTGAGAGTCTGAACGCGGTTTAGCCCTGATGCGGCATCAGCTGCGGATAGCCGTTAAATGCCGGCTTCGTGCTGCTCAATGCCGCTTCATCCTGATGAATGCTGCCAGAGTTCGCCGCCCATACCCCTTCTGAGGTTTTGCTGATCAGCTGATGCTGTACATTCAGATTCTGCCCCATCGCGGCAATATGGTTGCTTTCGGTCCCGCCGCTGTTGGCAGCCCAGGGAATGGAAAGGTCAGCAGCACCGGCGATACCCGAAGCCAGCGTAGCGGCTAACAGCGTCGTGGTTAAAAAGAGTTTCATTACACACCTCACTAATAATTAACTACCTATAAGTTTAGCGAGTAATTATTTTCAAAGTATTTATAAGATGTGCCGATTTGTTTACGCAGACACAGTTCTAAACATCAGGCATAAAAAAAGCGGCTCTCAGAGCCGCTTATGTCCTGCTGCGAAAAGAAAACTTACTTCTTCTTCGCTTTCGCGTTCGGCAGGTCGGTGATGCTACCTTCGAAGACTTCCGCCGCCAGGCCTACGGACTCGTGCAGAGTCGGGTGCGCGTGGATAGTCAGGGCGATGTCTTCAGCGTCACAGCCCATTTCGATAGCCAGACCGATTTCACCCAGCAGCTCGCCGCCGTTGGTGCCGACAATCGCGCCGCCGATAACACGGTGGGACTCTTTGTCGAAGATCAGTTTGGTCATACCGTCTGCGCAATCAGAAGCGATAGCACGGCCAGAGGCTGCCCACGGGAAGGTGGCAGTTTCGTAGCTGATGCCTTTTTCTTTCGCTTCTTTCTCGGTCAGGCCAACCCAGGCAACTTCTGGCTCAGTGTAGGCGATTGACGGGATCACTTTCGGGTCGAAGTAGTGCTTCAGGCCGGAGATAACTTCAGCGGCAACGTGACCTTCGTGAACACCTTTGTGCGCCAGCATCGGCTGACCCACGATATCGCCGATAGCGAAGATGTGCGGCACGTTGGTACGCAGCTGCTTGTCAACACGGATAAAGCCGCGCTCGTCAACTTCAACGCCCGCTTTACCTGCATCGAGGTTTTTGCCGTTCGGTACGCGACCGATAGCCACCAGCACGGCGTCATAACGCTGTGCTTCTGCCGGCGCTTTTTTGCCTTCCATAGAAACATAGATGCCGTCTTCTTTCGCTTCTACGGCAGTCACTTTGGTTTCCAGCATCAGGTTGAATTTCTTGCTGATGCGTTTGGTGAAGACTTTCACGACGTCTTTGTCGGCAGCCGGAATAACCTGGTCGAACATTTCAACCACGTCAATCTCTGAACCCAGCGCATGGTACACAGTACCCATTTCCAGACCGATGATACCGCCACCCATGACCAGCAGACGTTTTGGTACGCTTTTCAGCTCCAGCGCATCGGTGGAGTCCCACACGCGCGGATCTTCATGCGGAATGAACGGCAGTTCGATCGGACGGGAACCCGCCGCGATGATGGCGTTGTCGAAGTTGATTACGGTTTTACCGTTCTCGCCTTCCACTTCCAGGGTGTTAGCCCCGGTGAATTTACCCAGACCGTTGACCACTTTCACTTTACGGCCTTTAGCCATGCCAGCCAGACCACCGGTCAGCTGAGTGATCACTTTTTCTTTCCAGGTGCGGATCTTGTCGATGTCAGTTTTCGGCTCACCGAAAACAATGCCGTGTTCGGCCAGCGCTTTCGCTTCTTCGATAACTTTCGCAACGTGCAGCAGTGCTTTAGAAGGGATACAGCCGACGTTCAGGCAGACACCGCCGAGGGTGCTGTAACGTTCTACGATGACGGTCTCCAGACCTAAATCAGCGCAACGGAAGGCAGCAGAATAACCTGCAGGACCTGCCCCAAGTACCACGACCTGAGTTTTAATTTCAGTACTCATCATGACCTCTGTAGTTTATATCCGGCGGGTCTGACGCTATTGTTATACACTTCATCCTTCAAGCCGCCTCTGCGTTGGCTGCGCTCGCTCACCCCGGTTACGTACCGCTTGTACGCTCCAGGGATTCACTCCCTTGCCGCCTTGACGCAACTCGAATTATTTTGTGTAAATTACGCCCATGTCCACCGGGTCGTTCTATCCGCCTGCATTTTACAAAATTGTTAACAATTTTGAAACAACAAACGGCAAACGATTTTGTCCTTTGTTGCTGGTAACCCCGAAACAGTGACCAGATTACCAGAAAAAAGCCGGCCGTCAGGCCGGCTTTTCGCTTACATCACCAGGCGGCGAATATCACTCAACGTATTGTTGATGATAGTGATAAAGCGCGCACCATCAGCACCATCGATCACGCGGTGGTCGAAGGACAGAGAGATAGGCATCATCAGACGCGGCACAAACTCTTTACCGTTCCACACTGGCTCCATCGCGGACTTGGAAACACCGAGGATAGCCACTTCCGGCGCGTTAACAATCGGCGCAAAGTGGGTTGTACCCAGGCCACCGATGCTGGAGATGGTGAAGCAACCGCCCTGCATTTCGCCAGCGGTCAGCTTACCGTCACGCGCTTTCTTAGAAATCACCGTCAGTTCACGAGACAGCTCGGTAATGCTCTTCTTGTTCACGTCTTTAAAGACCGGAACAACCAGACCATTCGGCGTATCAACCGCAACACCAATGTTGATGTATTTCTTCAGCGTCAGACGCTGTGCATCTTCGGACAGAGAGCTGTTGAAGCGCGGCATCTGCTCAAGCGCAGCGGCTACGGCTTTCATGATGAACACTACCGGCGTGAATTTCACATCCAGTTTACGTTTCTCAGCTTCAGCATTCTGCTGCTTACGGAACGCTTCCAGATCGGTAATGTCGGTTTTGTCGAAGTGGGTAACGTGCGGGATCATCACCCAGTTACGGCTCAGGTTAGCACCAGAGATTTTCTGGATACGGCCCAGTTCCACTTCTTCAACTTCACCAAACTTGCTGAAGTCAACTTTCGGCCACGGCAGCATGCCCGGGATACCACCGCCAGCGGCGGCTGCAGCCGGAGCGGCTTCTGCGCGTTTAACCGCGTCTTTCACGTAAGCCTGAACGTCTTCGCGCAGGATACGGCCTTTACGACCGGAACCTTTCACTTTCGCCAGGTTCACACCGAATTCGCGCGCCAGGCGGCGAATCAGCGGAGTCGCATGAACGTAAGCGTCGTTTTCAGCGAACTCAGATTTGCCTTCCGCTTTCGCTGCCGGAGCCGCGGCTTTAGCAGCCGGTGCCGGTGCGGCAGCCGCAGGAGCTGGTGCAGCAGCAGCCGGAGCCGCAGCAGGCGCAGCGCCTTCCACTTCGAAGACCATGATCAGAGAACCGGTGGAGACTTTGTCGCCGGTGCTGATTTTAATTTCTTTCACGGTACCCGCGAACGGTGCCGGGACTTCCATAGAGGCTTTGTCGCCTTCTACGGTGATCAGTGACTGCTCAGCAGCAACTTTATCGCCCACTTTCACCATCACTTCAGTGACTTCAACTTCGTCGCCACCGATGTCCGGTACGTTGACGTCTTTCGCGCCGCTGGCTGCTGGTGCCGCCGCCGCTGCCGGAGCAGCTGCCTGTGCTGGCGCCGCAGCAGGTGCAGCACCCGCCACTTCGAAGACCATGATCAGGGAACCGGTAGACACTTTGTCGCCAGTGTTGATTTTGATCTCTTTCACCACACCCGCGAACGGAGCCGGGACTTCCATAGAAGCTTTGTCGCCTTCTACGGTAATCAGGGACTGTTCAGCCGCAACGGTGTCGCCAACTTTAACCATGATCTCGGTGACTTCAACTTCGTCGCCGCCGATATCAGGTACATGAACGTCTTTCGCCGCTGCCGCAGCAGGTGCTGCTGCCGGTGCCGCTTCTTTCTTCTCTTCCTGCGCAGGTGCAGCAGCTGCTGCACCCTCGGCGGAATCGAAAATCATAATCAGTTTACCGGTCTCGGTTTTGTCGCCGACAGAGACTTTGATCTCTTTCACGACGCCAGCCTGCGGAGACGGGACTTCCATAGAGGCTTTGTCGCCTTCTACGGTGATCAGCGACTGTTCAGCTTCAACTTTGTCGCCAACTTTGACCAGGATTTCGGTGATTTCAACTTCATCTGCCCCGATATCCGGTACGTTGATTTCGATAGCCATTATTCTTTTACCTCTTACGCCAGACGCGGGTTAACTTTTTCTGCATCGATGTTGAATTTAGTGATGGCATCCGCAACCACTTTCTTATCGATTTCACCACGTTTAGCCAGTTCGCCCAGCGCCGCTACAACCACATAGGAAGCATCAACTTCGAAGTGGTGACGCAGGTTCTCACGGCTGTCAGAGCGACCGAAGCCATCAGTACCCAGTACACGGTAATCATCGGCCGGTACGTAAGTACGGACCTGCTCGGCGAACAGTTTCATATAGTCAGTAGATGCAACAGCCGGAGCGTCGTTCATCACCTGAGCGATGTACGGTACACGCGGGGTTTCCAGCGGGTGCAGCATGTTCCAACGTTCGCAATCCTGGCCATCACGCGCCAGTTCAGTGAAGGAGGTGACGGAGTAAACGTCAGAACCTACACCGTAGTCTTTCGCCAGGATCTGTGCTGCTTCACGAACGTGACGCAGGATAGAACCGGAGCCCAGCAGCTGAACTTTACCTTTGCTACCTTCAACGGTTTCGAGTTTGTAGATACCTTTACGGATACCCTCCTCGGCACCTGCTGGCATGGCCGGCATGTGGTAGTTTTCGTTCAGCGTGGTGATGTAGTAGTAAACGTTCTCTTGTTTCTCACCATACATACGCTCCAGACCGTCGTGCATGATCACAGCGACTTCGTACGCGTAAGACGGATCGTAAGAGATACAGTTCGGGATAGTCAGAGACTGAATATGGCTGTGACCATCTTCGTGCTGCAGACCTTCACCGTTCAGCGTTGTACGACCGGAAGTACCACCGACCAGGAAGCCGCGAGCCTGTTGGTCGCCAGCCTGCCAGCACAGGTCACCGATACGCTGGAAACCGAACATGGAGTAGTAGATGTAGAACGGGATCATCGGCAGGTTGTTGGTGCTGTAAGACGTTGCCGCCGCCAGCCAGGATGCGCCTGCGCCCAGTTCGTTGATGCCTTCCTGCAGGATCTGACCTTTTTCGTCTTCTTTGTAGTAAGCAACCTGCTCACGGTCCTGCGGGGTGTACTGCTGGCCGTTCGGGCTGTAGATACCAATCTGACGGAACAGACCTTCCATACCGAAAGTACGCGCTTCATCGGCGATGATCGGCACCAGGCGGTCTTTGATGGATTTGTTCTTCAGCATCACGTTCAGGGCACGAACGAAGGCGATCGTTGTAGAGATCTCTTTGTTCTGCTCTTCCAGCAGCGGTGCGAAATCTTCCAGAGTCGGCATCTCGAGCTTCTCAGAGAAGTTCGGCTGACGGCTCGGCAGATAGCCGTGCAGTTTCTGACGCTGAGCGTGCAGGTAGGTGTGCTCTTCAGAACCTTCCGGGAAGGTTACGTACGGCAGTTTTTCGATATCAGCATCGGCAACCGGTACATTGAAACGATCGCGGACGTAGCGTACGCCGTCCATGTTCATTTTCTTCACCTGGTGAGCGATGTTTTTACCTTCAGCGGTATCGCCCATGCCATAGCCTTTAATGGTATGAGCCAGGATAACGGTCGCTTTGCCTTTGGTATCCTGCGCTTTTTTCAGTGCAGCGAAGACTTTCTTCGGATCGTGACCGCCACGGTTCAGGGCCCAGATCTGCTCGTCAGTCCAGTCAGCAACCAGTGCGGCAGTTTCCGGATATTTACCGAAGAAGTGCTCACGCACGTAGGCGCCGTCTTTGGATTTGAAGGTCTGGTAGTCGCCATCAACGGTTTCGTTCATCAGCTGAATCAGCTTACCGCTGGTGTCTTTACGCAGCAGTTCGTCCCAACGGCCGCCCCAGATAACCTTGATCACGTTCCAGCCAGCACCGCTGAAGATGCCGTCCAGTTCGTTAATGATTTTGCCGTTACCGGTGACCGGGCCGTCCAGACGCTGCAGGTTGCAGTTGATGACGAAGACCAGGTTGTCCAGTTTTTCACGGGTCGCGATGGTGATGGCGCCTTTAGATTCCGGCTCATCCATCTCACCGTCGCCCAGGAAGGCGTAAACGGTTTGTTTAGAGGTGTCTTTCAGACCACGGTGTTCCAGATACTTCAGGAACTTAGCCTGATAGATCGCACCGATCGGGCCCAGACCCATAGATACGGTCGGGAACTGCCAGAATTCTGGCATCAGTTTCGGGTGCGGATAAGAGGACAGACCGTTGCCGTGAACTTCCTGACGGAAGTTGTTCATCTGCTCTTCAGTCAGACGACCTTCAAGGAAGGCACGTGCGTATACGCCCGGAGAGATGTGGCCCTGGAAGTACACCAGGTCGCCGCCGTCCTGCTCGTTACGCGCACGGAAGAAGTGGTTGAAGCACACTTCGTAGAAAGTCGCGGAGGACTGGAAGGACGCCATGTGGCCGCCCAGTTCGAGATCTTTTTTCGATGCGCGCAGAACGGTCATAATGGCGTTCCAACGAATCGCAGAACGAATTCGACGTTCCAGATCCAGATTCCCCGGGTATTCCGGTTCATCTTCAACGGCAATAGTGTTGACGTAACTGCCTGTAGATGTGCCAGCAGCAACCTTCACCCCGCCTTTGCGGGCTTCAGAAAGGAGTTGGTCAATCAGATACTGAGCGCGCTCAACACCTTCTTCACGGATGACCGATTCGATCGCCTGTAGCCAGTCGCGAGTTTCGATCGGATCCACGTCATTTGGTAAACGTTCTGACATGGGGGTTATTCCTTATCTATCTAATCGTTGATTAATCTGGAACCTGTCCCATTGCGCTCTTTGTTCTTCATACTTTCGGCTGTCTCTTTGTTGGCTGCGCTTGCCGCCGCGATACATCCAAAATTATTTTGAACAACTAAAAGTGCAATAAGACAGGTTCTGCGTTTAGTTGCCGCGCTCTAAAAATGGCGCTTAAGAACCGGAGTTCTCATCTTTCCGTTGCTGTAAACGACGCAGTGAGCGTTCTCGACGACTCTCCTCACGGCTACGATCCAGCAAAATTTCTTCAATGAACGCCAGGTGACGATGCGACGCTTCACGCGCCTGCTCCGGCTCCCCGGCGATTATCGCCTCGAAAATCCGAGTGCGATGATTGCTGACCTGCGGGAGCATTTCCCGGCGGGCGTACAACAATTCAAAGTTCTGACGAACGTTTTGCGCCAGCATCGGCTCCATGCAGCGTAGCAAATGGAGGAGCACGACATTGTGTGCGGCTTCGGTGACAGCAATTTGATACTGGACGACGGCGTCTGATTCGGCGTCAAGATCGCCAGATTGCTGAGCCCGCTCAATCGCCTGGTGCAGTTCGCGAATACGCTCACGGTCAGCCTCATTGCTGCGCAGTGCCGCGTAATAAGCCGCGATGCCTTCCAGTGCGTGACGGGTTTCAAGCAGATCAAATTGGGATTCAGGGTGATCGGACAGTAGCTCTACCAGCGGATCGCTGAAGCTCTGCCACAGGCTGCTTTGAACAAAAGTTCCACCGCCCTGGCGACGAAGCAACAAGCCCTTGGCTTCGAGGCGTTGAATCGCCTCACGCAGCGAGGGACGGGAAACGTCAAACTGTTTTGCCAGTTCGCGTTCAGGCGGGAGTTTTTCACCGGGACGCAGCGTCCCTTCAAGGATTAAAAACTCAAGCTGCTGCTCTATCACATCAGATAGTTTTGGTTGGCGGATTTTGCTGTAGGCCATATTCCCTGTCTCTGCCATTAGCCCGTAGTCAATTGGTCTTACCAATTCGCAGTTCGTAGCGCTAAAGTAACAAAGTATTCACCTTCTGTCCATACAGGTTTTGATTGAAATCAGGAAACCACGCACATTTTAACAACCTTACAGAAATAACATTTCAGAATTGTAACTTCACACAAATGATGTATTTACCCACCTCGAGGTAGAATTAACGTTTATGAAACGAAATATTAGGCTATCTGAACCGATTCAACTCTGAAAAAACCGCCATTTTATTCACATGAAGTGAATATGAAATCACATTCAACTCAACTCCCCTGCCGCCGCGCCATTTACAAATGGTTTCTTTTTGTTCGCTTCGTCATCATCCCTTCATAAAGCAGGTGCATTCACCCGCGCTTACCACTATTCTCCAGGATACGAAAGGCCTTTAGGCGATTTCATGCTGCGCCTTGCGTAAAGAAATCAATACGAAAACGGAATTTCATAATTACACACCACAACAATATGACAGCCAAATCCATCGGGACTGCACTGACTAAAACTCCCTTGAATATAGATAGCTATGCTATTTGGCAGGGACAGACAACGCAGCAGTAACCTGAAGGACGACGCGTATAAACATAATAACCACACACGAGGTTTCATGATGGAAGGTCAACAGCATGGCGATCGGCTTAAGCGCGGCCTGAAGAACCGCCATATACAGCTTATTGCCCTGGGCGGTGCTATCGGCACCGGCCTGTTTCTGGGCAGTGCATCGGTGATTCAATCTGCAGGCCCCGGGATCATTCTGGGCTATGCAATTGCTGGTTTTATCGCCTTCCTGATCATGCGTCAGTTAGGCGAAATGGTCGTCGAAGAGCCGGTAGCCGGTTCATTCAGCCATTTTGCGTACAAATACTGGGGCGGGTTTGCCGGCTTTGCCTCCGGCTGGAACTACTGGGTGCTGTACGTTCTGGTGGCGATGGCGGAACTGACTGCCGTTGGGAAATACATCCAGTTCTGGTGGCCTGAGATCCCAACCTGGGTCTCCGCTGCGGTGTTCTTTGTTGCCATCAACGCGATTAACCTGACCAACGTGAAAGTGTTCGGGGAGATGGAGTTCTGGTTCGCCATTATTAAAGTTGTCGCGGTTGTTGCCATGATCCTCTTCGGTGGCTGGCTGCTGTTCAGCGGCAACGGCGGCCCGCAGGCAACCGTGAGCAACCTGTGGGATCAAGGTGGCTTCCTGCCGCATGGTTTCACCGGGCTGGTGATGATGATGGCGATAATCATGTTCTCGTTTGGTGGTCTGGAGCTGGTCGGCATCACTGCCGCGGAAGCCGATAACCCTGAGCAGAGCATTCCAAAAGCCACAAACCAGGTCATTTACCGCATCCTGATTTTCTATGTGGGTTCCCTGGCCGTCCTGCTGTCACTGCTGCCGTGGACGCGCGTCACCGCAGATACCAGCCCGTTTGTCCTGATCTTCCACGAGCTGGGCGATACCTTTGTTGCCAACGCGCTGAACGTGGTTGTTCTGACCGCTGCGCTTTCGGTATACAACAGCTGCGTCTACTGCAACAGCCGTATGCTGTTTGGCCTGGCTCAACAGGGTAACGCACCAAAAGCACTGATGAACGTTGATAAACGTGGCGTACCGGTCAACACCATCATCGTATCGGCGGTGGTGACTGCACTGTGCGTGCTGATTAACTACTTCGCACCGGAGTCGGCGTTTGGCCTGCTGATGGCGCTGGTGGTCTCCGCCCTGGTCATCAACTGGGCAATGATCAGCCTGGCACACATGAAGTTCCGTCGCGCCAAACAGCAGCAGGGCGTCGTTTCACGCTTCCCGGCCCTGTTCTACCCGGTGGGTAACTGGGTCTGCCTGCTGTTCATGCTGGCGGTGCTGGTGATTATGCTGATGACCCCGGGAATGGCGATTTCCGTTTACCTGATCCCGGTCTGGATTGCGATTCTGGGCGTCGGCTACCTGTTTAAACAGAAAAGCGCCAGCGCAGTAAAAGCACAATAATACATCTCTCAACGCTGTGTCCGCCCTGAACGGACGGGCACAGCGCATTGTTAGCTGGTTCACACTTTCCTCTCCATAGCATATTTATCCATATCGTTGACCTAATACTGCAACGCATTTATTCGTTACTCAGCAAATAATTCTCTCCATATCGTAATGGGGAGATCGCCAGATGGCAGGCAATAAACTTTCAGTCAGAGAAAAGATTGGCTACGGGATGGGTGATGCCGGATGTAACATCATTTTCGGTGCCATCATGTTGTTTGTTAACTACTTTTACACGGATATCTTTGGACTGACGCCGGCCCTGGTCGGTGTGTTGCTACTCTCAGTACGCGTGATCGATGCGGTAACGGACCCGATTATGGGCGCCATGGCCGACCGCACCCGCAGTAAATATGGCCGCTTCCGTCCCTGGCTGCTGTGGATAGCCTTCCCCTATGCGCTGTTCAGCGTGCTGATGTTCACCACGCCGGAATGGACCTATAACAGCAAAGTTATCTATGCCTTCGTCACCTATTTCCTGCTCTCCCTGACCTACACGGCGATCAACATCCCCTACTGCTCATTGGGTAGCGTCATTACCAATGACCCGCAGGAACGCGTCGCCTGTCAGTCGTACCGCTTCGTGATGGTCGGCATTGCCACCCTGCTGCTGTCGCTGACGCTGCTGCCAATGGCAGACTGGTTCGGCGGGGCTGATAAAGCCAAAGGCTACCAGATGGCGATGACCGTGCTGGCGCTGATCGGGATGTGCATGTTCTTGTTCTGCTTCGCCACCGTGCGCGAACGCGTGCAGCCGGCGGTACAGACCAACGATGAACTGAAAAAAGACCTTAAAGACGTGTGGAAAAATGATCAGTGGGTCCGCATCCTGCTGTTGACGCTGTGCAACGTCTGCCCAGGCTTCATCCGCATGGCGGCCACCATGTACTACGTGACCTGGGTTATGCAACAAAGCACCCACTTCGCGACCCTGTTTATCAGCCTCGGCGTGGTCGGGATGATGATCGGCAGCATGCTGGCAAAAGTACTGACCGACCGCTGGTGCAAGCTGCAGGTGTTCTTCTGGACCAATATCGTGCTGGCGGTCTTCTCCTGCGCCTTCTACTTCTTCGACCCACATGCCACCATGATGATTATGGTGCTCTACTTCCTGCTCAATATCCTGCATCAGATCCCATCGCCGCTGCACTGGTCGCTGATGGCCGACGTGGATGATTACGGCGAGTGGAAAACCGGCAAACGCATCACCGGTATCAGCTTCTCTGGTAACCTCTTCTTCCTTAAAGTCGGGCTGGCGGTCGCGGGAGCCATGGTCGGCTTCCTGCTCTCCTGGTACGGCTACGATGCGGGCGCCAAAGAACAGAGCGCCTCAGCGGTTAACGGCATTGTGCTGCTGTTCAGCGTGATCCCTGGTATCGGCTATTTGATCACCGCCGGCGTGGTTCGCATGCTGAAGGTCAATCGCGAATTTATGCGTCAAATCCAGTCGGACCTGGAAAAGCGCCGCACCAACTACAGCGAACTCAATACCTGGCAGGATCACAAAACCAGTGAACACGTAAGGAAAGCTTGATGAACAACTGGCCCAACCCGTTTATTGAACAGCGCGCAGACCCGTATATTCTGCGCCACCAGGACCACTACTATTTTATCGCCTCAGTGCCGGAATATGACCGGCTGGAGATCCGCCGCGCCGCCACTCTGGAAGGTCTGCGCCAGGCGACACCGGTAGTGGTCTGGCGCAAACCGGAAAACGGCCCGATGAGCCAGCTGATCTGGGCGCCGGAGCTGCATGAAATTAACGGCAAATGGTACATCTATTATGCTGCCACCCACACCCACGACCTGGATGAACTGGGGATGTTCCAGCACCGGATGTTCGTTCTTGAATGTGCCGACAGCGATCCGCTGAGCGGCCAGTGGGTAGAAAAAGGTCAGGTACACACGCCGTTCGACACCTTCGCCCTCGACGCCACTACTTTCCAGCATCAGGGTAAGCAGTGGTATTTGTGGGCGCAGAAAGCCCCGCATATTGCCGGCAACTCCAACCTGTATCTCGCGGAACTGGAGAATCCCTGGACGCTGAAAGGCGAGCCGGTCATGCTGAGCAAACCGGAATTTGACTGGGAATGCCGCGGTTTTAAGGTCAATGAGGGCCCGGCGGTGCTGGTGCACGGCGACAGGCTGTTTATCAGCTATTCCGCCAGCGCCACCGATGAGAACTACTGTATGGGGCTGCTGTGGATAGACCTTCAGGCCGACCCGCTGCGCCCGGAAAACTGGCATAAATCACCGGAGCCGGTATTTCGTACCAGCTATGAGAACCGTCAGTACGGTCCCGGTCACAATGGCTTTACGCAAACCCCGGAGGGGGAAGATGTGCTGGTCTATCACGCCCGGAACTACACCGAAATTGAAGGCGACCCGCTGTACGACCCCAATCGCCATACCCGGCTGAAGCTGGTGCGCTGGCAAGAAAACGGGATGCCTGACTTCGGCATCCCGGCTGCGGACACAGAGTAAAACACCGCCCCTGTCCGGATACGGGCAGGGGTTAAATCAAGGTGCCGTAAATGGTCAGCAGCGCCATGATGACGACCACCACCAGCGAGGTTTTCTTGGCCATTGAGACCGCGGCTTTTGGCGTCTCGACCTTATCGACATGCGGCTCGCGGGCCAGAGAAAACTGCGCCAGACGAGTCAACACCTGATACTGCGATGAATGGCGATCGCCCAACGAGGCGAACCAGGCCGGCAACGCTCTTTCCCCATGTCCCACCAACGCATACACCACCCCGACCAGACGCACCGGCAGCCAGTCCACCACGTGTAAAATCGCATCAATCCCCGACTGCTGGCGATGGCGAGGCGTTTGATAGCGCGCCAGCCACGTCTGCCAGGCGCGCAGCACGCAGTATCCAATCAGCGTGACAGGCCCCCAACTGCCGCCCACCACAAACCAGAACAGCGGCGCCAGATAGTAACGGTAATTGATCCACAGCAGCGCATTTTGCAGTTCGCTGAGAAATTCGCGGTTATCGCAGCCGGGCGGCACACCGTGAATCAGCGTCAGTTCGCTGGCCATCGCATCACAGGCGCGGCTATCGTTGCGGGATGCCGCTTTAAGATACGCATGATAATGCAGCCGTACCCGACCGGCGCCAATGCACAGCAGCCCCAGCAGGATCCAGAAAATCAGCAACGGCACGTTAAACAGCACTCCGTGCAGCAGGCGCTGAATGATAAACACCGCCGCCATCGCAACCACCGTCATCAGCAGGGTAGCGGCAAACGAAAAATGCTTCACGCGACGAAACAGCACTTCCAGTCGGTGATCGAGCTGCCAGTGTTCACCCAGCTTAAACAGACGTTCAGCGATGAGAACCAACAGCGTAGTAAACAACGTCATGGCATCTCCTTTTCTGACGAAGCGGTCAGCAGACCGCGGAATTTTGCCCAGTCAAAAGCAGGGCCGGGATCCGTTTTCCGTACCGGCGCAATATCGCTATGGCCGGTGATATTATCGGCGATGGCCGGATACAGCGCGATCAGCTGCCGCGTCACGGCCACCAGTTGCTGGTACTGTGCATCGGTATAGGCCAGCGTGTCTGTCCCTTCCAGCTCAATACCAATAGAAAAGTCATTGCAGCGTTCTCGCCCCTGATACAGGGAGACGCCCGCGTGCCACGCCCGCTTATCGAAAGGAACATACTGCACGATTTCGCCATCACGGCGAATCAGACAATGTGCGGAAACGCGCAGGTGCGCGATCTCGGCAAAGAAAGGATGGGCGTTGGGATCGAGAGTGCCACTGAACAGCGCGTCAATCCACGGGCCACCAAACTCCCCGGGCGGCAGGCTAATATTATGCACCACCAATAAAGAAGGGGCTTCATCATCCGGACGGCAATCATGGTGCGGCGAAGGAACCCGACGCGCCTCCATCAGCCATCCCCCATTCAACTGCATGTGACCTCTCCTTTCACTCGCTGGTGCTCCCGGGCCTCCACTGGCCAAAGGATGCTGATTATCATACACAAAATCGTTCACCCTGCCGCACAACATCCCTGCATATTCAACGTCAACGCTGGGGAAAACTGGCGGGCCAGGCAACAATAACCACCAACTATATACCCTAAATAATTCGAGTTGCAGGAAGGCGGCGACGCAGTGAATCCCCAGGAGCTTACTGAAGTAAGTGACTGGGGTGAACGAGGACAAATTCGTCAGGAACGAATTTGAACGCAGTTTACTGCGCCCGTTAGGGCGAGGCCCAGGGATGGGCCGAGTATTGCCAACGCTCATGCAACTTGAAGTATGACGGGTATATATGGTGTCGACACGCGGTTCAGGTTAGCATGTTTCCCATTGCTGAATCTTATCTATCTGGAGCTTTATCATGTCGCCTCGTCGCTACAATCCCGACCGCCGCCGTGACGCGCTGCTGGAACGCATTAACCTCGATATCCCGGACGCTGTCGCCCAATCTCTGCGGGAAGACCTCGGTGGCGAGGTGAATGCCAACAACGATATTAGCGCCCAATTATTGCCGGAAGACGCACGCTCGCACGCGGTCATTATTACGCGCGAAGATGGCGTATTTTGCGGTAAACGCTGGGTGGAAGAGGTCTTCATCCAACTGGCCGGCGACGATGTCAGCATTACCTGGCACGTCGCGGATGGCGATATAATTAAAGCCGATCAGCCGCTGTTTGAACTGGACGGCCCGTCCCGCGTTCTGCTGACCGGGGAACGTACCGCGCTGAACTTCGTGCAGACGCTGTCCGGCGTCGCCAGCGAAGTGCACCGCTATGTCGATCTGCTGGCGGGCACCAAAACCCAGCTGCTCGATACGCGTAAAACCCTGCCTGGCCTGCGCACCGCGCTGAAATACGCCGTGTTGTGCGGCGGCGGCGCCAACCATCGCCTGGGGTTGTCCGACGCCTTCCTGATCAAAGAAAACCACATCATCGCCTCCGGCTCGGTACGCCAGGCGGTGGAAAAAGCCTTCTGGCTGCATCCGGACGTGCCGGTCGAAGTGGAAGTAGAATCGCTGGATGAACTGGATGAAGCGCTGAAAGCGGGTGCGGATATCATTATGCTCGATAACTTCACCACCGACCTGATGCGTGAAGCCGTGCAGCGGACCCAGGGCCAGGCCGCGCTGGAAGTCTCCGGCAACGTGACCTTCGATACTATCCGCGAATTTGCCGAAACCGGTGTGGATTACATCTCTGTCGGCGCCCTCACCAAGCACGTGCGCGCGCTCGATCTCTCCATGCGTTTTCGTTGATTGATCTCCCCGGTGCCCTCCCGGCATCGGGGCTATCATTTGCGAAGCCGCTAGCATTTCTTGCCCGCCACCTGTGTAATAACACCAGAAAGCCTGGAACCTCGTTTCCCACTCTCTTATTTGCCATTCGCCGCCATCGCCGAAGCCCGTCACTGTACTCCTGACAACACAAGGAGCACTTATGGACAGACAACGCGGATTTACCCTGATCGAACTGATGGTGGTTATCGGGATCATCGCTATTTTGAGCGCCATCGGTATTCCGGCTTACCAGAATTACCTGCGTAAAGCCGCCCTGACCGACATGCTACAAACGTTCGTACCCTACCGCACGGCCATTGAATTATGCGCCCTCGAACACGGCGGCCTCACTACCTGCGATGCGGGCAGTCAGGGCATACCGTCTCCCGCCACTACGCGCTACGTCGCCACCATGAGCGTCGCCAAAGGCATCGTCACCCTCGACGGGCAAGAGAGCCTCACGGGCCTGAGCGTGACCCTGACGCCTGGCTGGGACAGTGCCAACGGCATCACCGGATGGCAACGGGTTTGCAATATTGCCAGCAACAGTTCGCTTAAGCAGGCCTGTGAAGATGTCTTTCGCATAAACTGAGGCCATCACGATGAAAACTGAACAATTGGTCACCCTCTGCCAGCGCTATCATGCCCTGCTGCTCAGCAGCGATGAGCACACCATCATCATCGCGGTGGTCAATAACCCGGCGCCAGAACTCATGGAAGCCCTACGCTTCGCCACCCAGAAGCGCATCGATATCGAATGCTGGAGCCAGGATCAAATGAACAAGCGGCTGAAGACCGGTCAACCTTTGCTACCCGCCAGCAATGATATGACGTCAGGCGTTATCAAACAGGTCAATCAGATCCTTGAGCAGGCCTTACACCAGCGCGCCTCCGATATTCATATTGAACCGGAGGAAAATCACCTGCGTATTCGCCTGCGCATCGATGGAGTCCTGCACCCGCTGCCATTGCTGTCGCCTGAGCTAACCGCCCCAATGACCGCACGGCTTAAGGTGCTCGGTAATCTGGATATCGCCGAGCACCGCCTGCCGCAGGACGGTCAGTTCACGCTGGTATTTGCTGGCCGCCCGGTCTCGTTTCGCATCGCCACCCTGCCCTGTCGTCACGGAGAGAAAATCGTGCTGCGCCTGTTACATCAAGTTGAACAAGCGCTCGACATTGACGCCCTGGGGCTGGCTCCAGAACAGCTCAGGATCTTTCGCTCCGCGCTGGAGCAGCCGCAGGGCCTGATGCTGGTCACCGGTCCTACCGGCAGCGGTAAGACCGTGACGCTCTACAGCGCGCTGCAGGCCCGCAATCAGGATGCCGTCAATATATGCAGCGTCGAGGATCCGCTGGAGATCCCGATCGCCGGCATGAACCAGACGCAGATTAACCCCCGCGCCGGACTTAACTTCCAGAACGTGCTGCGGGCGCTGTTGCGTCAGGATCCGGACATTGTGATGGTCGGGGAAATTCGCGATGCCGAAACGGCAGAAATTGCCATTAAAGCCGCGCAGACCGGGCACCTGGTACTGTCGACGCTGCATACCAACTCCACCAGCGAAACCCTGATCCGCCTGCAGCAAATGGGCGTTGCCAGCTGGATGATCTCTTCCGCGCTCTCCCTGGTCGTGGCGCAACGTCTGGTACGCAAGCTGTGCGTGCATTGCCGATGCGAAACCGGCCAGAGTGCCGAAGTTCCGCGCACGCTGTGGCCGCGTCCGCTCCCTCGCTGGCGGGCCGTGGGCTGCCAGCACTGCTATCACGGCTACTATGGCCGCCAGGCGCTATTTGAACTGCTGCCGGTGAACACCGCACTGCGTCAGGCGATTGCCCGCGGTCTTAACACCATGGAAATTGAGTCTCTGGCGCGCGAAGCGGGAATGATGACGCTGTTTGAAAGCGGCTGCGAGGCGGTGGAACAAGGGTTGACCAGCCTTGAAGAGGTTATCCGCGTACTGGGGATCCCTCATGACAACTAACCGCCTCTGGCGCTGGCAAGGGGTAGATGCGCAAGGCGAACGTTGTCAGGGGACGCAGTGGAGCCAAAGTCGGCTGGACATCTGTCAGACGCTGACCCATGAACATATCATTCCACTGGCGGTTCGCCGCTGCGCGGTCAAAAACGCGCTCTGGCACCCACGTTATAGCGGCCAGGTTGTGCGCCAGCTCGCCGCCCTGCTGCAAGCCGGGCTTCCGCTGGCAGAAGGCCTTATTCTGCTGGCGCAACAGCAATCCAACGCCCAGTGGCAGGCGCTGCTCTACGCCCTGGCTCGGGAGCTGGCGCAGGGTACTTCGCTCTCTGCAGCGCTGGAAAAGTGGCCTCAGGCTTTCTCGCCGCTCTACCTGGCGATGATCCGCACCGGGGAGCTCACCGGTAAACTCGATTTCTGCTGCCTGCAGCTGGCGCGTCAGCAACAGGAGCAGCAGCAACTGACAGAGAAAGTGAAAAAAGCGGTGCGCTATCCCATCATCATTCTGGGCCTGGCCCTGCTGGTGGTGATGGCGATGCTCTGTTTTGTTCTGCCAGAGTTCGCCGCTATCTATCAAACCTTCAATACGCCGCTGCCGTTATTGACGCAGCTCGTGATCCACGCCAGTGAAGGGCTGATCCGCCACTGGCCCTGGCTGATTTTGCCGATCGTCTTGCCCATCGCCCTCAATCGGCTCTCCCAGCGTCGGCCACAGTGGCTGCTGCAGCGGCAGAAAATGCTGCATGCTCTGCCAGTGGTGGGAAAGCTTATCCGCGGGCAATTGCTGAGCCAGATCTTCACCGTGCTTGCCCTCACCCAGCGTGCCGGCATCAGTTTTCTGCAAGGTCTGGAAAGCGTTGAGGATACGCTGGCCTGCCCGTTATGGCGTCAGCGGATCCAGCAGGTGCACCAGCACATTACGCAGGGCGTCCCCATCTGGCAGGCCCTCGAACGCAGCGGTGGTTTTACCTCATTGTGCTTACAGCTGATCCGCACCGGAGAAGCATCGGGATCGCTGGATACCATGCTGGACAATCTCGCCCGGCACCATAGTGAACAGACGCATTATCAGGCTGAAAACCTGGCGACATTACTGGAGCCCATGCTGTTGTTGATAACCGGAGTCATTGTGGGTGTGCTGGTGGTGGCGATGTATCTACCCATTTTTCATCTGGGTGACGCGATTAGCGGTATGGCGGGATAAATGCTGGCGCGTGGCGCGCCAGCATCTGGCATTACAGGCTGTTGAACACGCGGTTCTCTTGTTCCTGTACGCGAATAAAGGTGGTGCGTTTGGTCAGCTCTTTCAGGCGTGAAGCGCCCACGTAGGTGCAGGCAGAGCGCAGGCCGCCGAGGATATCGCGTGCGGTATTCTCAACCGGGCCACGCAGAAGCAGCTTAACGGTTTTGCCTTCTGCTGCGCGGTACTGCGCAACGCCGCCAACGTGGCGGGTCATCGCGGACTCAGAGCTCATGCCGTAAAACAGCATGAACTTCTCGCCGTTTTCTTCAACCACTTTGCCACCGCTCTCTTCATGACCGGCCAGCATGCCACCGAGCATGACAAAATCGGCGCCGCCGCCAAAGGCTTTTGCTACGTCACCCGGCATTGTACAACCGCCATCGCTGACGATCTGGCCGCCGAGACCATGTGCCGCATCGGCACATTCAATCACGGCAGAAAGCTGCGGATAACCCACGCCGGTCTTCACACGAGTGGTACATACGGAACCCGGGCCGATGCCGACTTTCACGATATCTGCGCCTGAGAGAATCAGCTCTTCGCACATTTCGCCGGTGACGACGTTACCCGCACAGATGGTTTTCTGCGGCCAGGCTTCACGCGCTTTAGCAACGAACTGTACAAAATGCTCAGAGTAGCCATTCGCCACATCGATGCAGACGAAGTTCAGCTGTGGATTTTGAGCGAGGATCTGTTTGGTTTTTTCGAAATCAACATCAGAAGTCCCGGTGGACACCATGACGTATTTCAGCACATCCGCAGAAGATGACTGCACAAAACTCTGCCACTCTTCAACGGTATAATGTTTGTGAACCGCGGTCAGAATGCCGAAAGATGCCAGCGCTTTCGCCATGCCAAACGTCCCGACGGTGTCCATGTTAGCGGCAATGATCGGCACGCCGGACCATGACTGGCCAGAATGTTTAAATGTGAATTCACGTTCCAGCTCAACATCAGAACGGCTTTTGAGGGTAGAGCGTTTTGGGCGGATAAGAACGTCTTTAAAACCAAGCTTCAGATCTTCTTCAATACGCATGTGCGAATTCCTGGGGTTAATTGCATTATTGTGAGAGCACAACTCCAGTGACGTTATCATACGCACGAATCATGGCTGCGCAAGACTGCGATTTTCACTTTTTTTACGCTACAATCGTATAAATTTACCTGGTGAATAGTGAATAACGCGATCGCGAGCACCAACGTGAGATGCGTTAAATTTAACCAATTGATTTGTATATACAAAATAAACCAGTATAGGCTGTGACCCAGTCGGTTGGCTTGTGCCATCATGATGGGATTTCGCTCGTAAGAGCATCGGGGCGTGTACGACCGGCGCCACTGGAATGTAATGAGTTCATTGGTCTGATCGGGATACGGAGTGTATGAGGTATACGGTAGCGTTAACGGGCGGTATTGGCAGTGGTAAGAGCACCGTGGCCGATGCATTTTCTCACCTTGGGGTGAACGTTATTGATGCCGACATTATTGCTCGTCAGGTGGTCGAACCCGGAACCCCGGCACTGCAGGCTATCGCCGCTCATTTTGGCCCAGGGATGCTTGATGACGGCACGCTGAACCGCCGTGCGTTACGTGAAAAAATCTTTGCCCACCCCGACGATAAAACCTGGCTTAACGCGCTTCTGCATCCGCTGATTCAGCAGGAAACACGCCGACAGATGCAGGCAGCGACTTCCCCCTACATTCTCTGGGTTGTCCCCTTACTGGTTGAAAACCACCTGGCCGCGAAGGCCGATCGCGTGTTGGTCGTTGATGTCCCGAAAGAGACGCAGATCGAACGGACGATCTCGCGTGATCGGGTCAGCCGTGAACATGCAGAACATATTCTTGCCGCCCAGGCGACGCGCGAACAGCGTCTCGCCGTTGCGGATGATGTCATTGAAAACACAGGCACGCCGGATGCCATCGCATCGGATGTTGCCCGCCTGCACGACCGGTATCTACTCCTGGCATCGCAGGCCGCCTCACAGGAAAAATCGTAATGCACACCCCTGTTCTGTTTGAACATCCACTGAACGAGAAAATGCGTACCTGGCTGCGCATCGAATTTTTAACGCAGCAGCTATCCGTTCACCCGACGTTAGCCACCTATGCTGATGCGCTGCATTTTTTCCGCAACGCGGGCGATCTTTTAGATGTTCTGGAACGCGGTGAAGTCCGAACGGACATGCTGAAAGAGCTCGAACGCCAGCAGCGTAAACTGCAGTCCTGGGCTGAAGTCCCCGGCGTCGATCAAGAGCGCATCGGCGCCTTGCGTCAGCAGCTCAAACAGTGCGGTAGCGTCCTGATGTCCGCGCCGCGTATCGGTCAGTTTCTTCGCGAAGACCGGCTGATTGCCCTGGTACGGCAGCGACTGAGCATTCCTGGCGGCTGCTGCAGCTTTGACCTTCCGACGTTGCATATCTGGCTGCATATGCCTCAGGCGCATCGTGACGAACAGGTCGAAAAATGGTTAGCCAGCCTCGAACCCCTGACGCAATCGCTGGTGCTCATCCTTGATCTGATCCGCAACTCCGCCCCGTTCCGCAAGCAAACCAGCCTTAACGGTTTTTATCAGGACAACGGCGAAGATGCCGACCTGCTGCGCTTGCGTCTGGATATTGCCAGCCAGCTCTACCCGCAAATTTCCGGCCATAAGAGCCGCTTTGCTATTCGCTTCCTGCCGCTGGATAGCGAGCTTGGCGTGGTACCTGAGCGTTTTGATTTTGAACTGGCGTGTTGTTAAGGAGTAAAAATGTCAGAAGAGACGATAGTCAACTGCCCTACCTGCGGTAAGACCGTAGCCTGGAATGAACAAAGCCCGTTTCGGCCATTTTGCTCTAAGCGCTGTCAGCTGATCGATCTCGGCGAGTGGGCGGCGGAAGAAAAACGAATCCCCAGCGCTGGCGATCTGTCCGACAGCGATGACTGGAGCGAAGAGCAGCAGCAATAATCGCGCTAGCCCGGCCATATGTGGAAAGGCCGGGCAACGGTATTTACGATGCCGCCTGCACTAATTTGGTGATCACCGGTTCGTTCGCCGGCGGGAACGCGTCTGCGACTAACGCCTGCTGCGCAATCCAGCGCCCTGGCTGCCCCTCTTTCCCCCACGGTTCCCCCGACCAGGCCTCAACCAGCCAGAACCACAGCGTAATATGGCGATCCGGGAACTGGTACTCCAGGGTATCAAACAGACGGGAAGACGCTACCGTAATCCCGACCTCTTCCTGAAGCTCACGCACCAGCGCTTGTTCCGGGGTTTCTCCGGCTTCAATTTTGCCACCGGGAAACTCAAGTTTATCGGCCATATGGGCATCTGATGCCCGCTGGGTAATAAAGATTTCGCCCTGCTGATTACGAATAATGCCGACGGAAATTTGCAGTTTTTTCATTGTCTTCATTCCATAAAAAAGGCGCAGATATCTGCGCCTTTATTTTTTTACTCTCTGAGATTAGCTCAGACGGCCGTGGCACTGTTTATATTTTTTACCAGAACCGCACGGGCAAGGATCGTTGCGGCCCACTTTACGGTCGCCGGTTTCCTCGGCCAGCGCAGCGGCGGCGGCAGTGTCGTCATCCTGATGGCTGAGCTGCTGCATCTGCGCCAGACGTTCAGCTTCTTCACGACGCTGCTGCTCCATCGCTTCCACTTCTTCCGGCATGCGAACCTGAACTTTGCTCAGGGTGCTGATCACTTCATACTTCAGGGATTCCAGCATCGCTGCGAACATGGAGAAGGATTCGCGCTTATATTCCTGCTTCGGATCTTTCTGCGCATAACCACGCAAATGGATACCCTGACGCAGGTAGTCCATTGCCGCCAGGTGCTCTTTCCACAGGGAGTCCAGGGTCTGGAGCATCACACCTTTCTCGAAATGACGCATCATTTCGGTGCCAACCACTTCTTCCTTACGCTGATAGGTTTCAACCGCGCTCTGCAGAATACGCTCACGCAGCGTCTCTTCATGCAGTTCCGGCTCTTTATCCAGCCACTCTTTCAGCGGCAGCTCAAGGTCGAAGTCGTTTTTCAGACGTTCCTGCAGGCCTTCAACATCCCACATTTCTTCCAGCGACTGCGGCGGGATATGGGCATCGATGGTCGCTTTGAAAACGTCTTCGCGGATGCTGTTAATGGTTTCGCTAACATCGGACACGTCCAGCAGTTCGTTACGCTGGCTATAGATGGCGCGACGCTGATCGTTCGCCACGTCATCATATTCCAGCAGCTGCTTACGAATATCAAAGTTGCGGCTTTCCACTTTACGCTGGGCGTTAGCGATGGCTTTGGTGACCCACGGGTGCTCAATCGCTTCGCCCGGTTTCATCCCCAGCTTACGCATCATGCCGGAAACACGGTCGGAGGCAAAGATACGCATCAGGGCATCTTCCATCGACAGGTAGAAGCGGGAAGAACCGGCATCACCCTGACGACCAGAACGGCCACGCAGCTGGTTATCGATACGACGCGATTCATGACGCTCGGTACCGATAATGTGCAGACCACCGGCAGCCAGTACGGCATCGTGACGAATCTGCCAGTCGGCTTTAATCTGCTCGATTTGTTCCGGCGTCGGATCTTCCAGCGCTGCCACTTCGGCCTGCCAGCTACCACCGAGCATAATATCGGTACCACGACCGGCCATGTTGGTCGCGATGGTCACCGCTGACGGGTAACCCGCCTGCGCAACGATATCCGCTTCACTGGCGTGGAACTTGGCGTTCAGTACGTTGTGTTTTATACCGGCTTTCGTCAGTTCATTTGAAACCACTTCTGATTTCTCAATCGAAATGGTACCCACCAGTACCGGCTGGCCAGCAGCAGTACGCTCTTTAATATCTTCGATGATCGCCTGAATTTTTTCCGCTTCGGTCATATAGACCAGATCCGCCATATCCTTACGGATCATCGGACGGTTGGTCGGCACGACCACGGTATCCAGTTTGTAGATAGAGCTGAATTCAAAGGCTTCGGTATCCGCGGTACCGGTCATCCCTGCCAGCTTCTCGTACAGACGGAAGTAGTTCTGGAAAGTGATGGAGGCCAGAGTCTGGTTCTCGTTCTGGATATCCACACCCTCTTTCGCTTCAACGGCCTGATGCAGACCATCAGACCAGCGACGACCCTGCATCGTACGACCGGTATGCTCATCGACAATAATGACTTCGCCATCTTTAACGATGTAGTCAACGTCGCGGGTGAACAGCACATGGGCGCGCAGCGCAGCCGTCACGTGGTGCATCAGCATAATATTGGACGGTGAATACAGCGATTCGCCTTCGTCCATAATGCCTTCCTGCACCAGCAGTTCTTCAATCAGCACCAGACCGCGTTCGGTCAGGTTAACCTGACGCGCTTTCTCATCGACAGAGAAGTGACCTTCACCGGTAAAGGTGTCGGAGTCTTCTTTTTCCTGACGCACCAGGTGCGGGATGATCTTGTTAACGCGTTTGTACATTTCTGAGCTGTCTTCCGCCGGACCAGAAATGATCAGCGGAGTACGCGCTTCATCGATGAGGATGGAGTCCACCTCATCCACCAGCGCATAGTGCAGCTTACGCTGTACGCGTTCTTCAGGGCTAAACGCCATGTTGTCACGCAGGTAGTCAAAACCGTATTCGTTGTTGGTACCGTAGGTGATATCCGCACCGTACGCTTCACGTTTGGCAGGCGCAGGCAGACCGGACATGTTGATACCGACGGTCATCCCGAGGAACTCGAACAGCGGACGGTTGTTTTCAGCATCACGCTGTGCCAGGTAGTCGTTGACGGTAACCACGTGGACGCCTTTACCCGACAGTGCGTTCAGATACGCCGGCAGGGTTGCGGTCAGGGTTTTACCCTCACCGGTACGCATTTCCGCGATGCAGCGATCGTTCAGCACCATACCGCCCAGCAGCTGGACGTCGAAGTGACGCATCCCGAACACACGTTTACTGGCTTCACGTACTACCGCAAAGGCCTCAGGGATCAGGCTCTCAACGCTTTCACCTTTCTCAAGGCGAGCTCGGAATTCGACAGTTTTACCTTTCAGCTCGTCATCAGAGAGCTTTTCCATTGCCGGTTCCATGGCGTTGATCACGCCAACGGTTTTGCGCATACGGCGCAGGGTACGATCGTTACGACTACCGAAAACTTTAGTTAATAATTTGATTAGCATAATAAAATCTCAAACGCCCCGCATCGCGGAGTCACAAAAAAGAATAATCCGTTTTTCGTTTAGCTGAGACGTTGAGGCCCTGCGCGGATCCCGGCGACCTGGCTAATCCAGGCCGAGATTCTAAAGGCAGAATGGGACGGGTTGTAGGCTACAAGACGAACGGCAACCGGCGGTTTGCTCTCCTGCGTCAGCAGTGCGCTGAGCGTGTCGAGTAAAGCCAGGTGCTGCGCCTGTAATGGCGAAGATTCTTCCACAACCGGCAGCGCCTGCGGTGCCATGGCAAATGACAGATGGCGAATGACCGTGCGTATCGCATGCTGATGCCAGTAATCGACAGTGAAATTAGGTCGACGACTGGCTTCCAGCAGCGCCAGCTGGGAGAAATTAACTTTCGTTGGATTGTGGTTACTGGCCGTTGCTTTCGCCGGTGACGTGGTTTCGTGACTATTGCTAAGCGCAGGCAAGCCGAGACTAGCCGCGACCATCCCCAACAGGAGATGCGGCCAGAAATATCGTCTGCCAAACTGTCGCCAGCGCGTCAGCAATCCACTCACGTACGTTACCTTTAGTTGAAGCAACCCCAGGAAATAATTTTGCGCCCAAATACTACCATTAATACTGCGCTACAGCAGCATGAATGACAGCTCTGGCAAGTCAAAAGCGCTCAATAAAACAGCGAACGAACAATGAACAGCGCCGGAGAATGACAGCAGTCATGGGAGGGGAAGGCTAAAAAAGAAAAAAGACTGGCCCCCTGGCCGGAGAGGGTACCAGGTTACCAGTCGATTTTACTGAATGGTCAGGCTTATGCCATAACCATTGACGGTGCACGGAACGCCAGCGGCAGTTCTGCTTCGTCTTCGAAAGTCACATATTCCCAGGCTTCCTGTTTTGCCAGGACGGCCTGCAGCAATTTGTTATTCAACGCGTGACCTGATTTGAACGCCGTGAACGCACCGATGATATTGTGACCACACATAAACAGGTCACCAATCGCATCCAGCATTTTGTGGCGGACAAACTCATCTTCGAAGCGCAAACCGTCTTCGTTCAATACGCGATAATCGTCAACAACGATGGCACAATCGAAGCTGCCGCCCAGGCACAGGCCGCGGGACTGCAGATATTCGATATCACGCATAAAACCAAAAGTACGAGCGCGACTAATCTGGCGCATAAATGCATCAGCAGAGAAGTTCATCGCGTAGCGCTGGTTGCTTGCATCAATCGCCGGATGGTTAAAGTCGATGGTAAAGTCCAACGAAAAACCATTATACGGTTTGAATTCAGCCCATTTGTCGCCATCTTCAACACGCACAGTATCTTTGATGCGGACAAATTTCTTCGCACAGTTCAGTTCATCGATGCCGGCATCCAGCAACAGATAAACGAACGGCGCAGCACTACCATCCATAATTGGAATTTCCGGCGCATCGACTTCAATCACAATGTTGTCAATGCCCAGGCCAGCCAGTGCGGCATTCAGGTGCTCGACTGTTGAAATCCGCACGTCATGCTCGTTCACCAGGCAAGTACAGAGCATGGTATCCCGCACAGATTTGGCATCAGCCGGAAAATCAACCGGTGGATTCAAGTCGGTGCGACGATAGATGACCCCGGTATTTGCCGGCGCAGGGCGTAACGTCAGAGTGACTTTCTTGCCGGTATGCAAACCGACGCCAGTCGCCTGAACGATACGTTTAAGAGTCCTTTGTTTGATCATCGTATAATCTCGCCAAGTTACCTATCCAACCGAAGTATATTATACATTCGGGAGGGCAGTTTAGCACAAAGAGCGCTGATGCCCAACTTCCAGCCAATTCTTAATCGGCTTGCTTACGCAGGAAAGCTGGAATATCCAGATAATCCGGCTCTTTCGCAGTTTGCGGCGTGTTGTCGTTCACCACTTTTGCGACCGGTTTCTGCTCTTGAGTTAATGGTGCCATACCGTGCTGCTGGTAGCGATCCATCACCGGCTGCTGAACCTGTTTGTTGGTCACCAGGGTGATTTCCGGACGTTTGTCCATGCCGATACCGGTAGCAACGACGGTCACACGCAGTTCGTCGTTCATGTCCGGGTCAAGGGAAGTACCGATAACCACGGTCGCGTTATCCGATGCGAAAGCACGAATCGTGTTACCCACGGTTTCGAACTCATCCAGACGCAGGTCGAAGCCCGCGGTGATGTTGACCAGAACGCCGCGCGCGCCGGACAGATCGATATCTTCCAGCAGCGGAGAAGAGATCGCCATTTCAGCGGCTTCTTCCGCACGGTCTTCACCGCTTGCGACGCCAGAACCCATCATCGCGTAACCCATCTCTGACATCACCGTGCGCACATCCGCAAAGTCGACGTTCATCAGACCCGGGCGGGTGATCAGCTCGGCGATACCCTGTACTGCACCTTTCAACACGTCGTTTGCCGCGCCGAAAGCATCCAGCAGAGAAATACCACGACCGAGCACTTTCAGCAGCTTGTCGTTCGGAATGGTGATCAGAGAGTCCACATGCTTGGACAGCTCAGTGATCCCCTGTTCGGCGAACGCCATGCGTTTTTTGCCTTCAAAGTTAAACGGCTTAGTGACGACCGCAACGGTCAGGATACCCAGATCCTTCGCCACTTCAGCCACAACAGGTGCTGCACCGGTGCCGGTACCACCGCCCATACCTGCGGCGATAAACACCATGTCTGCACCATCAAGAGCAGCGCGTAACGCTTCACGGTCTTCGTCAGCCGCATTACGGCCCACTTCCGGGTTAGCGCCGGCACCCAGACCTTTGGTAATACCGCTACCGATCTGGATAGTCTGGCCAACAGCCGTTTTACGCAGTGCCTGCGCGTCGGTGTTCACCGCGAAGAATTCAACACCTTCGATGCGCTCGCGCACCATGTGCTCAACGGCATTGCCACCGCCGCCACCGACGCCGATGACTTTAATCACCGCGTCGTTGGTCAGTTCCATAGGTTCAAACATAGTTTCTCTCCGTTTTGTGCCTGTCGCCTGAGAACGCTAATTTTCTGCGTTCTCTGAAAAAATCAAAACTCTTTTCGCAGCCAGCTATTAAGTCGCTTAATCCACGAGCCAACTGATGCAGTTACGCGTTTTTCTACTTCTGCTTCACCACTAAGATGAGATTCCTTCCCGTAGTGCAGCAACCCAACCGCCGTCGAATAATACGGCTCCTGGGCATAATCCGTTAATCCGGTAATATTCAGCGGCGCACCAATACGCACCTGCGTATGGAACACCCGCTGAGCACAGGCAGCAAGACCTTCAATTTGCGCCGCGCCGCCCGTTAATACAATCCCCGCCGCCAGATGGTGTTTCACCCCTTGCTGGCGAAGCTGCTCCTGCAGCTGCAGGATCTCTTCGTTAACCAGATTGAGCAGCTCGGTATAGCGCGGCTCAATAACCTCTGCCAGCGTCTGACGCTGCAGGCTGCGCGGTGGACGCCCACCGACGCTCGGCACTTCGACGTTTTCGTCTTTGCCGACAATAGAACCCAGCGCGCAACCGTGGCGAACTTTAATCGCTTCGGCATCGCTCGGCGGCGTACCAAAGGCGTAGGCGATATCGCTGGTCACCACATTGCCCGCGTACGGGATCACTTTGGTATGACGCAGCGCACCGCCGGTATACACGGCGATATCCATTGTACCACCGCCGATGTCCACCACGCAGACACCCAGCTCACGTTCATCTTCCGTCAGAACGGAATAACTGGCCGCTAAACCGGCGAAAATGAGTTGGTCTACTTTCAGACCACAACGTTCAACCGCTTTAACAATATTTTTTGCCATATCGTTATGGCAGGTAATCAGATGGACTTTCGCCTGCATACGCACGCCGGACAGACCCACCGGATTTTTAATCCCTTCCTGATAATCGATGGCATATTCCTGCGGAATGACGTGCAGAACACGATGCTCATCGCGTACGCGGACTGATTTCGCGGTATGCACCACGTTTTCAACATCGTCCTGCGTCACTTCTTCTTCTGAGATCGGCACCATGCCGATTTCATTTTGACAGCTAATATGTTTACCTGAAAGCGCCAGATACACTGACGAAATCTGGCAATCCGCCATCAGTTCGGCCTGGTCAATGGCGCGCTGTACGCATTTCACCACGGATTCCAGGTCGTTCACTCCGCCTTTATCCATACCACGCGAAGGGCAACTGCCCACGCCAATGATATTGACCACGCCATCGGGCAGAACTTCCCCTACTAAAGCGGCAACCTTTGCGGTGCCAATCTCCAGCCCAACTACCAGTTTTCTGTCCGTCGCCTTGATCATTGTTGTTCTGCCTGTGCCTGATTCTGTTGTTGGTTAGTTTCCTCTACGGGAGCAGGTACCCAGCCCACTGCCGCACCCGAGTCATAACGCAAATCAACATAGCTAATCCGTTTGCCGTCGGTCTGCGCTTGTTGCTGAAGAACCGGGTAGAGTTCCATAAAGCGCTGAAGTCGTTTCATGGTGTCGCCGCGGCCAAGGTTGAGCTTAATATCGTTATTCAGCGTCAACTGCCAGGAGCGACGTGCGGTCATCGCCGCGACTTTCAACGTGAATTTATCCTTTGCCAGTACCTGCCCCATGTCGCGATACCCTTGCAACACTTCGTTCTCACTGCCTTCCGGGCCATACAGCATCGGTAAATTCTGCTTATTGGTACGATCCGCTGGTACGCTGAAGGAGTTTCCTTCGACGTCCACCATATGTTGATCATTCCAACGCGCAATCGGCACATATTCAACCAGATGAATCTTCAATTCGTCCGGCCACTGCTTTCTAACGCTCGCCTGCTTAATCCACGGCAGACGTTCGATCTGACTCTGGATGATGTTGACATCCTGGGTCATAAAGGTTCCCGGCGAACCTAACGCCAGAATCGCCTGACGAATATCATCATTGCGCGTGTAGTGACGTTCACCGGTGACCACCATTCTGGACAGCGGTAAACGCTGTGCATCTTCCATCCAGCCCAGAACCATCCACCCGCTGACCAATACGGTACTTAGCACCGCCAGCAGGAAGACAATCCCGGCCAGACGAGTTCCATTACTCCGGCGCAAAGAAGCGTTATCTTCTTCTTCCTGGTTTCGCGTATTCAGCGCAGCCTGCGACATATCACCCCGCCAGGTCCAAAATGCGAACAACAAGTTGCGAGAAGCTCATTCCTGCCTGACGAGCCGCCATCGGCACCAGGCTGTGGCTGGTCATGCCAGGGGAAGTATTCGCTTCCAGCAAATAAAACTGGCCATCGCTGTCCAGCATCACGTCAATGCGTCCCCAACCTTTACAGCCGAGAACATTCCAGGCTTTAAGTACCAGAGCCTGAATTTCTGACTCGCGGACGAGATCCTCACAACCAGGGCAGAAATATTGCGTCTCATCAGAGAGATACTTCGCCTCATAATCATAGAAGGTTCCAGCCACCTGGATACGAATTGACGGTAAAATTTCTTCACCGACGATAGCGACGGTAAATTCGGGGCCACTCAGCCATTTTTCAATCAGAACGTCTTCATCATGCTGAAAAGCCAGCGTCAATGCACTCTGTAATGCACAACTTTCGCTCACTTTCGACATACCGACGCTTGAACCTTCACAAGCCGGTTTGACAATCAATGGCAACCCAAGGGCTGCAATCTGTGCTTCCGTCTCGGCAGTAAGCCCTTTTTCGAACTGCGCGCGCGTCAACGCCACCCACGGTGCGACGGGTAAACCCGCGCCCTGCCACAACAATTTGCTGCGAACTTTGTCCATGGAGATGGCCGATGCCATCACGCCGCTGCCGGTATAAGGCAGCTGAATCAGCTCCAGCAGCCCTTGCAACGTACCATCTTCGCCACCGCGACCATGCAGCGCAATAAACGCTTTCTTAAACCCCATCTGTTTCAGCTGGGTCACATCAACATCACGAGGGTCAACCGGATGCGCATCCACGCCCGCTTCACGCAGTCCGGCAAGCACCGCGGTGCCGGAATTTAGTGAAACATCACGCTCAGCAGAGGTGCCGCCAAAAAGAACCGCGATTTTATCAGCCACGGTGCTCCTCCTCCGTTTTTTGCGGCACGAGTTTGATTTCAGCCAGGTGACGTGCGATTTTTCCTATGTTTCCTGCGCCCTGCACCAGGATCAGGTCATTGCCGGTCAACACCGACGCCAGCATTTCAGCTGCCTGTGCCGGATCGGAGAGCAGAATCGGGTCAACTTTACCGCGGCCGCGAATGGTACGGCACAGCGAACGGCTGTCGGCTCCCGGAATCGGCGCTTCGCCAGCGGAATAGACATCCAGCATCAGCAGCGCATCAACCTGAGTCAGCACGTTGGCGAAATCATCGTAGAGATCGCGGGTACGCGTGAAACGGTGCGGCTGGAATAACATCACCAGATTTTTATCCGGCCAGCCCGCGCGTGCGGCTTTAATCGTGGCATCCACTTCCGTTGGGTGATGACCATAGTCATCGATTAACATCGCGCTACCGCTTTTCCCGTTGACGGCGGCCAACGGATATTCGCCGAGAAAATCAAAGCGACGACCGGTGCCCTGGAAGCTTTCCAGCGCCCGCAGGATCGCACTGTCTTCAATCCCCTCTTCCGTCGCCACGGCGACCGCGGCGGCGGCGTTCAGCGCGTTATGGCGACCCGGCGCATTCAGCGTCACCTGCAGCGGCTCTTTATCCTGGCGAACCAGACGGAAATGTCCCTGGGCGCCAATCTGACGGTACTCTTCGACGCGCACGTCGGCATCGTCGCTGAAACCGTAGGTGGTAATCTGCCGACCCACACGCGGGAGCAGTTCACGAATCACCGGATCGTCTACACACATCACCGCACGTCCGTAGAACGGCAGGTTGTGCATGAAATTAATAAAGGTCTGCTTCAGATTCTCAAAGTCGCCATGGTAGGTATCCATGTGGTCGGCTTCGATGTTGGTCACGATAGCGACCATCGGCTGCAGGTGCAGGAACGACGCATCGCTCTCATCTGCCTCCGCAATCAGGTAACGACTGTGGCCGAGGCGGGCGTGAACCCCCGCCGCTTTCACCAGCCCACCGTTGACGAAGGTTGGGTCAAGGCCCGCTTCCGCATAAATGCTGGAAACCATCGCCGTCGTGGTGGTTTTGCCGTGCGTACCGGCAATCGCAATCCCGTGGCGAAAACGCATCAGCTCCGCCAGCATCTCTGCACGGCGAATGACCGGAATACGTGCTTCATGTGCCGCGACAATTTCCGGGTTTTCCGCGGAAATGGCGCTGGACACCACCACCACACTCGCATCGCGCACGTTTTCCGGGCGATGGTTGAAATAGATCGTGGCGCCAAGTTGCGTCAGCTGTTGCGTCACCGGATTCGGCGCCAGGTCGGAGCCGCTAATCTGGTAGCCTTCGTTAGCCAGAACTTCGGCAATACCGCCCATACCGGCACCACCAATGCCAACAAAGTGAATGTGCCGGACGCGACGCATCTCGGGCACTATGGAACGCAGTTTCGCCAGATCTTGTGTATTCATTCTTTACGCCATCTACATCTTTATACGGACGGTGAGATTCACCGTGATTAGCGCGCCAGTGCTGCAGCGCTCACTTCTTCTGCTACCCGTTCGGTAGCATCCGGAATCGAGGCTCTACGCGCTCGTTCCGCCATATCCAGCAGCGTTTCCCGATCCCAGCCAGCCAGCGTCTGCGCTACGGCATCGACGGTGAACTGAGGTTGTTCGAGAATTTTCGCTGCGCCCGCTTTCTCCAGCGGCAGTGCATTCCAGTACTGCTGACGATCCTTGTGCTGAAACGGCACAAATAACGCCGGTAAACCTGCTGCGGCAATTTCACTCACCGTCAGCGCACCGGAACGACACACAACAACATCAGCCCAGGCATACGCTGCGGCCATGTCATCAATAAATTCAGTCACTTTATGTTGTGGCTGCCCGGCATCGGCATAGGCCTGCTGTACCGTTTGCTGAGCACCTTTGCCACTTTGGTGCCAGATGGTCACCGCGCCTTCCAGTTTCCCTGCCACCTGCGGCATGGTCTGGTTCAGGACGCGCGCGCCCTGAGAACCGCCCACCACTAACACGCGCGTCGGCCCCTGACGCCCGACCAGGCGCTGCTCGGGTAACGGCAGAGCCAGCACATCGGTCCGCACCGGGTTGCCCACAACATCGGCATGCGGGAATGCGCCAGGGAACGCCTGCAGCACTTTCTTTGCAATCTTCGCCAGCCATTTATTGGTCAGGCCGGCAATACCATTTTGTTCATGCAGCACCACCGGAATACCCAGCGACCACGCTGCCAGACCACCCGGGCCAGAAACATATCCGCCCATGCCTAACACCACATCCGGCTGGAACCGTTTCATGATTTCTCGCGCCTGACGCCAGGCGTGGAAGATACGGACCGGTGCCTGCAGTTGCGCCTTGAGCCCTTTGCCGCGCAGGCCAGAAATCTGGATGAAATCAATATCAATGCCATGCTTCGGCACTAAATCCGCTTCCATACGATCGGCAGTACCCAGCCAGCGAACCTGCCAGCCCTGGTCCATTAAATGGTGCGCGACCGCCAGCCCCGGGAACACGTGTCCACCGGTACCGCCCGCCATCACCATTAGCCGCTTTTCCTGACCGCTCATCGAACACCCCGTGTAAACGCCTGGGCTTTTTCCAGACGGGTTTCATAATCAATTCGCAACAGCAACATGATGGCCGTTGACATAATCAGCAAACTGGAACCGCCGTAACTAATCAGCGGCAACGTCAGACCTTTGGTTGGCAGCATACCTGCCGCGGCCCCGACGTTAACCAGTGCCTGAAAGCTGAACCAGATACCAATGGCGCATGCCAGGAAACCGGAGAAGCGATGGTTGATCTCCAGCGCTTTACGCCCAATCGACATGGCGCGAAAGGCGACGAAGAATACCATTAATAGGGCCAGTACCACACCGATATAACCGAGTTCTTCGCCGATAATGGCGAAGATGAAATCGGTATGTGCTTCCGGTAAATACTCCAGTTTCTGTACCGAGTTACCTAAGCCCTGCCCCCACATTTCACCGCGGCCGAACGCCATCAGCGACTGGGTTAACTGGTAACCGCTGCCGAACGGGTCTTCCCACGGGTTCCAGAAGGAGGTCACGCGGCGAATACGATAGGGCTCAGCGAGGATCAGCAGCACCACCGCCGAGATCCCCATGCCGATAATGGCAATGAACTGCCACAGCTTCGCGCCACCAAGAAACAGCATTGCCAGGGTGGTCACGAACAGCACGACCACGGTACCGAGGTCCGGCTGCGCCAGCAGCAGAATCGCGAGGACGAAAATCACGCCCATCGGCTTTAAGAAGCCGCGGAGGTTATTACGGACCTCATCCCCTTTACGCACCAGATAGTTGGCGATGTAGCAGAACAGCGAGAGCTTGGTAAATTCCGCCGGCTGAATACGCAGTGGGCCGAAGGCAATCCAGCGCGAGGCGCCGTTTACCGAACTACCGACCACCAGTACGATCAGCAGCATCACGATAGAGGCGATGAGCATGGCGGTACTGTGCCGCTGCCAGAATTCCATCGGCAGACGCAGGGTTACCATCGCCAGCCCGAGCGCCAGCAGAATATATAATCCGTCACGCTTGGCGAACAAAAAGGGATCGTTGGCCAGGCGCTGCCCAACCGGCATCGACGCCGACGTCACCATAATAAAACCGACAGCTGCCAGGCCGAAAGTCAGCCACAACAGCATGCGGTCATACATCACCAGGCTATCGTTATCTTTCTGACGCGAGCCCATCACCCAGCCTTTCAGCGCGGCGAACAGCCAGGAGAAGATAAACATCCCCGGCAGGCGCGGCAGTCTCCACTGAGGCATTCTCAGGCGCGGGAGGGATAAACGCATCAGCCTAACTCCTTAGCCAGACGGGCAAAAACATCGCCACGTTGTTCAAAGCTCTTGAACTGATCGAGGCTGGCACATGCCGGGGATAGCAGCACCATATCGCCCGATTTCAGCAGCGGCGCAATCTGGCGCATCGCCTCTTCCATCGTCGCTGTCTGGGTTGCCACGTCCGGGCGCAGCGCCGCCAGCTGTTCGCCATCGCGACCGAAGCAGTACAGACGGATATGATCTCCCGTCAGATAGCGCGTCAGCGGCGTGAAATCGGCAGATTTACCGTCGCCGCCCAGCAGCAGGTACAGCGTACCGTCGAGATGCAACCCGTTCAGTGCCGCTTCGGTGCTACCCACATTGGTCGCTTTGGAATCGTTGATCCAGCGAACGCCGTTGTGATCCAGCACCAGCTGGAAACGGTGCGCCAGGCCGGTAAAGGTGGTCAGCGCCTTGAGGCTGCTGGCACGCGGCAGGCCGGCGGCATCCGCCAGCGCCAGCGCCGCCAGGGCGTTGCTGTAGTTGTGCTGGCCGGTGATGTGCATCTCTTTCACGTTAAGCACCTTTTCACCTTTAACCCGCAGCCAGGTTTCGCCCTGCTGACGGTTAAGGTGATAGTCACCGACATCCACACCAAAGCTAACGCAGCGCTCATCGGCGCCGCGAACCGGCATCGTCAGCCGGTCATCGGCATTCACGATGCAGGTCTTCGCATTTTCATACACCCGCAGTTTGGCAGCGCGATACTGCTGCAAACCCAGCGGATAGCGGTCCATGTGATCCTCAGTAACGTTGAGGATTGTCGCGGCAACCGCCCGCAGACTGGAGGTGGTTTCCAGCTGGAAGCTGGAGAGTTCCAGAACATACAGCTCGCGATCCGCATCCAGCAGCATCAGGGCCGGCAGACCAATATTGCCGCCAACGCCGACGTTCACGCCGGCCGCTTTCGCCATTTCGCCCACCAGGGTCGTCACGGTGCTTTTACCGTTGGAGCCGGTAATGGCAACGATCGGCGCCTGCGCTTCACGACAGAACAGTTCGATATCGCCGACGATTTCCACGCCAGCATCCGCCGCTTCGCTCAACGCAGGGTGCGCCAGCGCGATACCAGGGCTTGCCACTATCAGGTCCGCCGCCAGCAGCCAGTCACTGTTCAGCCCGCCGACGTAACGTTCAACCGCTTCAGGCAGCTTGTCGAGGCCTGACGGCGTGGCGCGAGTATCCATCACCCGCGGCGTCACGCCGCGCGCCATGAAGAAGTCCACGCAAGATAGCCCGGTCATGCCCAGGCCAATAATGACGACTTTTTTACCCTGATAATCTGCCATGATTAACGTACCTTCAGCGTCGCCAGGCCAATCAGCACCAGCATCAGCGAAATAATCCAGAAGCGCACGATCACGCGCGGCTCCGGCCAGCCTTTCAGTTCATAGTGGTGATGAATCGGCGCCATACGGAAGATGCGCTGACCGCGCAGCTTAAAGGAGCCGACCTGCAGAATGACCGACAGGGTCTCCACCACGAACACGCCACCCATAATGACCAGCAGGAACTCCTGGCGCAGCAGCACGGCGATAATACCCAGCGCGCCGCCCAGTGCCAGCGATCCGACATCGCCCATAAAGACCTGTGCCGGGTAGGTGTTGAACCATAAGAAGCCCAGTCCCGCGCCGACAATCGCCGTACAGACGATAACCAGTTCACCAGCATGTCGTAGATACGGAATGTGCAGGTAGTTGGCAAAGTTCATGTTACCCGTTGCCCATGCCACCAGCGCAAAGCCCGCGGCCACGAATACGGTTGGCATAATTGCCAGGCCATCAAGGCCATCGGTCAGGTTGACCGCGTTACCGGTGCCGACAATCACGAAGTAGGCCAGCAGGATGTAGAGGATCCCCAGCTGCGGCATGATGTCTTTAAAGAACGGCACAACCAGCTGAGTCGCTGGCGTATCTTTTCCGGCCATGTACAGCGCAAACGAAACGCCCAGCGCGATTACCGACATCCAGAAGTACTTCCAGCGGGCGATCAGCCCTTTGGTGTCTTTGCGCACCACTTTGCGGTAGTCATCGACGAAACCGATAATGCCGTAGCCAATCAGTACCGTCAGAACGCACCACACATACGGGTTGGAGGGGTAGGCCCACAGCAGTACCGAAACCACAATCGCGGTGAGGATCATGATCCCCCCCATGGTCGGGGTACCGCGTTTACTGAAGTGAGATTCCGGACCGTCGTTACGTACGACCTGGCCGAAAGAGAGTTTTTGCAGACGGGCGATCATGCGCGGGCCCATCCACAACGAGATGAACAGCGCGGTCAGCAGGCTGACGATGGCGCGAAACGTCAGATAGGAAAAGACGTTAAAGCCGGAATAATATTTGACCAGATGTTCGGCCAGCCATACTAACATGTTCCATTCTCCTGTAATGCGCGTACTACCTCTTCCATGGCGGCACTACGTGAACCCTTCACTAAAATGGTGATGATCTTGTGTTCTGACGTCAGTTCGCGCAGACGCGCCACCAGCGATGCTTTATCGCTAAGGTGTTCACCTGCGCCGCTGGCGCGACTAATTTCTGCGCTCAGCACGCCGGTGCTGAGGACACGGTCAATCCCTGCAGCTTTCGCCGCCTCGCCGACCTGGCGATGACAAGCTTCGCTTTCTGCACCCAGTTCAGCCATATCGCCAACGACCAGAACGCGGTAACCCGGCATCTCGGAGAGCACCTGCACCGCGGCGGTCATCGAACCGACGTTGGCGTTATAGGAGTCATCGAGCAGCAGTTGAGTTTCGGTGAGCGCAATCGGGAACAGACGCCCCGGCACCGCTTTCAGCTGCGCCAGACCGGCTTTCACCGCGCTGAGATCGGCACCCACCGCCATCGCCAGCGAAGTTGCTGCCAGCGCATTAGCGATATTGTGGCGGCCCGGCAACGGCAGCAGGACATCGACGCTCCCTACCGGGGTTTGCATGGTAAATTCGGTGCCGTGGCTGGTGATATGGATATTGGTGGCGGTAAAGTCGCTCTGCGCCGCGTCAGGCGAGAAGCGCCAGACTTTGCGTGCGCCGATAACCGCTTGCCAGTTCAGCCAGTCGTTATTGTCGGCATTGAGGATAGCGATGCCGTTTTCAGGCAGACCGGTAAAGATTTCGCCTTTCGCTTTTGCCACTCCGGCCAGCGAACCGAAACCTTCGAGGTGCGCGGCGGCCAGGTTGTTGACCAGCGCGGCTTCCGGACGCGTCAGGCTGACGGTCCAGGCAATTTCGCCCTGATGATTAGCGCCTAATTCGATCACCGCATAATCATGTTCTTTGGTCAGACGCAGCAGCGTCATCGGCACACCGATGTCGTTATTCAGGTTACCGGCGGTATACAGGGTATTACCGCACTGGCTCAGGATCGCCGCGGTCATCTCTTTCACCGACGTTTTCCCGGAGGAACCGGTCAGCGCCACGACGCGCGCCGGCACCTGCTGGCGCACCCATGCAGCCAGTTCGCCAAAGGCCAGGCGGGTATCGTTCACGACAACCTGCGGTAAATCACATGCCAGGCGGCGACTCACCAGCAGCGCACCCGCGCCGGCCTGCTTCGCCTGCTCTGCAAAGTCGTGAGCATCGAAACGCTCGCCCTTCAGCGCCACAAACAGGCAGCCTTTGGTGATCTTGCGGGTGTCCGAGGTCACTTCATCGATGGCCAGATCGCCACCGTGCAATTCGCCGTGCGTGATGTCGGCGAGCTGGCTTAACGTAAAGCGAATCATGCTACCGCTCCCAGCAGACGGGCCACGGTGACGCGATCGGAGTAGTCAAGGCGACGATTGCCAACAATCTGGTAGTCCTCATGGCCTTTCCCGGCCACCAGGACCACATCACCCTCTTGTGCCTGCATCACGGCGTTGGTCACCGCTTCAGCCCGGCCCTCTTTCACTTTCGCGTGCCCGGCATCAAGCATCCCGGCGAGAATATCGCTGATGATCGCCTGGGGCTCTTCGGTACGCGGGTTGTCATCGGTCACGACGACAATGTCGGCAAACTCTTCGGCAATGGCCCCCATCAGAGGACGTTTGCCTTTGTCACGATCGCCGCCGCAGCCAAAGACGCACCACAGCTTACCGTTACAGTGCAAACGCGCCGCCTGCAGCGCTTTTTCCAGCGCATCCGGGGTATGGGCATAATCCACAACGACGGTCGGTTTGCCCGGCGCGCTGAACACTTCCATACGCCCACAGACCGGCTGCAGACGAGATGCCGAGTTCAGCAGTTCGTCCAGCGGATAACCCAGCGCCAGCAGCGTTGCCAGCGCCAGCAGCAGGTTGCTGACGTTAAAGGCGCCCATCAGGCGGCTCTCTATTTCGCCCTTGCCCCAGCTGGAATCAAACTGAATTGTCGCTCCGCTGTCGTGATAGTTCACCGCCGTCGCCTTCAGCCAGCGGCCGTGGCAGTTCGGGTTAATATGATCTTCCATCGACACCGCGACCGCGTCCGGCAGCTTCGCCAGCCAGCGGCGGCCCACTTCATCGTCCGCGTTGACAATCGCCTGACCGAAGTGGTGCGTGGAGTAAAGCAGCCATTTTGCCGCTTCGTAATGTTCCATATCGCCGTGATAATCGAGGTGATCGCGGCTCAGGTTAGTAAAGACCGAGGCGGCAAACTGCAGCGCCGCTACGCGATGCTGCACCAGACCGTGGGAAGAGACTTCCATGGCGGCAAACGTTGCCCCCTGCCCTGCGAGGCCGGAAAGCACATGCTGCACATCGACCGCAGAACCGGTGGTGTTTTCCGTCGGAATGACTTTATCCAGAAGGCCATTACCAACCGTTCCCATCACCGCGCTGGTATCGCCAAGCAGTTTGGCCCACTGCGCCAGCAGTTGAGTGGTGGTGGTTTTACCGTTGGTTCCGGTGACGCCTACCAGACGCAATTGCGCCGAAGGCTGATGGTAAAAACGCCCGGCCAGCGCCGATAAGCGCTCATTGAGTTGGCTGAGATAAATCACCGGCACGCCGTGCATCTCACGGATTTCGCCGTCTTCAGCCTCATCTTTGGCCTCAGCAATAATGGCAGCAACACCTTGCGCTATCGCCTGCGGGATATAACGACGCCCGTCCGCCTGATGACCCAAAACCGCGATAAAGAGATCGCCGGAAGCAGCCACCCGGCTGTCCAGCGTCATTTCTCGCAGAATTCGCTCCGGCGCATTTGGCACCCACGGAGCGAGAAGGTCGCGCAAATTACGATCTGCCACCTGTTCCCTCGCCTTGATTAATCACAAATTCACTTTTTTCGCCCGTTGCCAGCGCGTCCGGCTCGATGTTCATGGTGCGCAGAACGCCACCCATGATGGCACCAAAGACCGGCGCGGAAACGGCGCCGCCGTAGTATTTACCCGCCTGCGGATCGTTGATCACCACCACCAACGCAAAGCGCGGGTGACTGGCTGGCGCAACGCCTGCGGTGTAAGCAATATATTTGTTGATATAGCGGCCATCCGGCCCCACTTTTTTCGCGGTACCGGTCTTGATGGCAATGCGGTAACCTTTGATCGCCGCCTTCACGCCCCCGCCACCGGGCAGCGCCACGCTTTCCATCATGTGCACAACAGTACGAACGAGAGGTTCCGGGAACACACGCTCACCGGGAACCGGCGGATCAACTTTGGTGATCGACAGCGGGCGATAGATGCCATAGCTGCCAATCGTTGCGTAGACTCGCGCTAACTGTAACGGCGTTACCATTAGCCCGTAGCCGAAAGAAAAGGTGGCCCTCTCTATGTCAGACCACCGTTGTTTTTGAGGGTATAAGCCACTGCGTTCTCCGACCAACCCCAAATTGGTCGCTTTTCCGAGCCCAAAACGTGAGTAAGTATCTACTAACGCTGAGGACGGCATCGCTAACGCCAGCTTGGAAACACCGACGTTACTCGACTTCTGTAGTACCCCGGTCAGGGTCAATTCACTGTAGCGCGCCACGTCTTTAATCTCGTGGCCGTTAATTCGGTAGGGAATGGTATTCAGTACGGTATTTTCGTTCACAATCCCGCGCTGCAACGCGGTCATCACCACCATCGGCTTGACCGTAGAACCTGGTTCAAACACGTCGGTAATGGCGCGGTTACGCATGATGTCTTTGGCGGTACCAGAGAAATTGTTCGGGTTGTATGACGGGCTGTTGGCCATCGCCAGTACTTCACCGGTGCTGACGTCCACCAGCACGGCGCTTCCCGATTCCGCTTTGTTAAACGCCACGGCATTGTTCAGTTCGCGGTAGACCAGAGCCTGCAGACGCTCATCGATGCTTAACGCCAGGTTATGCGCCGCCTGGCTGTCGGTTGAAGAGATATCTTCAATGACGCGGCCATAGCGGTCTTTACGCACGATACGCTCGCCAGGCTGGCCGGTAAGCCATTTGTCAAAGCTCTTCTCAACGCCTTCAATCCCCTGGCTATCCACGTTAGTGAAGCCAATGAGGTGAGCGGTAACTTCACCTGACGGGTAGTAACGGCGCGACTCTTCGCGCATATGGATGCCCGGTAGCTTAAGCTTCTTGATGTAATCCGCCATGTCCGGGTTAACCTGACGCGCCAGGTAGATAAAGCGCATCCGCGGATTGGTATTAATACGTGATGCCAGCTGGTCCAGCGGCATGTTTAACGCATCAGCCAGCGCTTTCCAGCGATTATCAATGCTGACGCCACCCGCTTCGTGCAGCTCTTTCGGGTCGGCCCAGATGGCCTTCACCGGCACGCTCACCGCCAGCGGACGACCGGAGCGGTCAGTAATCAAGCCACGCGCGGTAGAGACCTCCTGCACGCGTAGAGAACGCATGTCGCCCTGACGAACCAGCATGTCCGGGCTGATCACCTGGAGCCAGGCCACGCGGCCCAGCAGGAAAGTCAGAGCCAGCAGAATACAGCCGCACAGCAACGCAAAACGCCAACTGATAAAGTTGGCCTGTTCTTCCTGACGTTTTGGTTTTAGCGTTTTCGGCGCTGCTTTCATGCGTCGCAATAATCCTTATTTTTGTACAACGATATTTTCTTGTGATGGATCGACGTGTTGCATCTGCAACTTCTCCGTCGCGATCCGCTCAACCCGACTGTGATCGCCGAGCGCGTTCTCTTCGAGGATCAGGTTTCGCCATTCAATATCCAGCGCGTCACGTTCCAGAACTAGCTGCTCGCGCTGCGCGGTTAACAGACGGGTATGGTGCGCCGTCGTCACCACGGTAATCGCCGTAATGATGATGCAAATGAACAGACAGAGTGGCAGCTTCCCATACCGCAGAAGATCGTCTCCGATGACGCCAGGCAAGGCATGACGCTCGTTGCTTCCTAACGATCCTTTAACTTTGCTTAAGGCTTCTGTCACTCTGCCGATCATGCGTTCGTCCTCTCTGCAATACGCAGAACTGAACTACGGGCCCGTGGATTCTCTGCCACCTCTTCTTCGCCCGGCATCAACTTGCCTAGTGCTCGTAACTCACGGCCGCCCAGTTTTTTGAGCTGCTCTTCGGTCATCGGTAACCCTGCCGGAACCTGCGGACCGCGGCTTTGTTCACGCATAAAGCGTTTCACAATACGGTCTTCCAGCGAGTGGAAACTGATGATCGACAGCCGCCCGCCTGGGGCCAGCACGCTGAGCGAGCTTTTTAGCGCCTGCTCTATCTCCTCCAGTTCACTGTTCACCCAAATGCGCACCGCCTGGAAGGTACGGGTCGCGGGATGTTTGAATTTGTCCTTCACCGGCGTTGCCGCCGTTACCACTTCCGCCAGCTCTTTGGTGCGGGTCATGGGTTCGATGCGGTTACGCTCAACGATGGCGCGGGCAATGCGCTTACCGAAACGCTCTTCGCCAAAGGTTTTGATCACCCAGGCGATATCGGCTTCGTCGGCAGTCTGCAGCCATTCAGCGGCTGACTGACCGCGCGTCGGATCCATGCGCATATCCAGCGGGCCATCGCGCATAAACGAGAAGCCGCGTTCTGCGTCATCAAGTTGCGGTGAAGAGACGCCAAGATCGAGAAGAATCCCGTCGATCTTGCCAGTTAGTCCGCGCTCACTTACATAGTCAGCCAACGCGGAGAAAGGTCCATGTACGATGGAAAAGCGGGGATCATCAATGGTCTTCGCCACCGCGATAGCCTGCGGATCGCGATCGATAGCCAGCAGCCGTCCTTCCGCCCCCAGTTGGGAAAGGATCAGACGCGAGTGTCCGCCGCGACCAAAGGTCCCATCAATGTAGATACCATCAGGACGAATATTCAGGCCATTAACGGCTTCATCCAGCAGTACCGTAGTGTGTTTAAAATTTTCCATCATCTTATAGAGACAAATCCTGCAGTCGCTCCGATAGCTCCCCGGTAGCGGACTGCTCAGCGTCGATATCTTCCTTGACCCGTTGATACCAGGTCGTTTCATCCCACAGTTCAAACTTATTGAACTGTCCGACCAGCATCACTTCTTTTGTCAGCCCGGCATGTTGCCGTAACACCGGAGCAATCAACAGACGCCCGGCATTATCCATCTGACATTCGCTGGCATGACCCAACAGCAGACGCTGTACGCGTCGCTCAACGGGATTCATGCTCGATAAACGCGACAATTTTTGCTCGATGATTTCCCATTCAGGCAAGGGGTAAAGCAGCAGGCACGGGTGATGAATGTCAATGGTACATACCAGTTGACCGGAAGCGTCTTCGATCAGCCCGTCGCGGTATCGCGTCGGTACGGCCAGACGGCCTTTGCTGTCGAGATTGACTAACGTTGCCCCACGGAACATGCCAGCCTCACCCCTTTTCGCCACTTTAACCCACAAATTCCCACCAGAAGGAGTTTACGGAGCGGAGGAAAAGCTTGTCAAGCCAGCACGAATACCAACGGAGCTCAAAAACCCATTATTTGCAGCCGATATTAGGCCTGATGAAATAATCATCAACAAACGAGGCAAATTAACGTTATGAATACGTGTAAGAAAACAACCAACAAATTCGTAACAGTAAAAAGCAACAAAATATCTTCGGCGGGAAAATATAAAGTGTCAGTTTGCGACGCGAGCGGCATTTTAGGCCATTATGATGTCCGTTAACAGTGCCTGTTGCTGTCGGAGAGGTGCGCTTGCTGCGGGTGCGGAGCGAAACGAGTCTGATTACGGCGTGAAATGATTGTTAATTCAGCGATTAACTTAATGAATGTAACAAAATAATACAAATAAAGGCCAATTTATCTTTTTTTATAGCCAGCAGATGCCAGAAATCCCCAACTCCAGAATAAAACAAAATAATGCGTAAAGAAGTTTAGGGATTTGTCTGAAAGCGATTTCATTTTACTGTTTCAGGGTAAAGCTGTACGGATTATCGCCAGACGTTCTTCGTCTGGCGAGCGATGCGTCAATTATCCTTACTTTTATTATAAGAATAATCCTGGATGCGGATGCCTTAACGACGATTCAGGCTGCCACGACGATACAGATTACGGCGAATACGGCTTAATCCCGGTTTCGGCTTACGCGGTTCGTCAAGGCTGGCGAGGACAATCTCCAGCACGCGTTCGGCGACATCGCGATGGCGCTGGGCCACGGCCAGTACCGGACACTGCAGGAAATCCAGCAGCTCATTATCGCCGAAGGTCGCAATTGCCAGTTCCGATGGCAGCTTGCCTTCGCGACGTAAAGTCACATCCATCACCCCCTGCAGCAGCGGGAACGACGTCGTAAACAGCGCTTCCGGCATCGGGTGTGTCTCGAGCCATTTTTCGAACAGCTGTGCCGCCGCTTCGCGTTCAAAGCTGTTGGCGTACAGATACTGGACTTCACGCGGATCGTCATTCCACGCGGTGCGGAAGCCCTGCTCACGCAGGAAGCTCACCGACAGCTCCGGTAAGGCACCAAGATACAGGACGCTTTCACCCGGGAACTTACGCAGTTCGGCGGCAAGCATTTCCGCATCATCCTGATCGGCACCCACCACGCTGGTGAAGTGTTCACGATCGAGCGCGCGGTCCAGGGCGACAATCGGGAAGGGATCGTTCGCCCAGCGCTGATAGAACGGATGCTCTGGTGGAAGTGACGTCGAGACGATAATCGCATCCACCTGGCGCTGTAGCAGATGCTCGATACAGCGCATTTCGTTGTCAGGCTGATCTTCCGAGCAGGCAATCAGCAACTGATAGCCGCGCTGACGCGCCTGACGCTCCAGGTAGTTAGCAATGCGGGTATAGCTGGTATTTTCCAGATCGGGAATAACCAGGCCAATAGAACGCGTGCGTCCTGCACGTAAGCCAGCAGCAACCGCATTTGGGTGATAGTTATGTTCACGAACAACGGCCATCACTTTTTCGACCGTTTTGTCGCTCACGCGGTACTGCTTCGCTTTACCGTTAATCACATAGCTAGCGGTGGTTCGCGAGACACCGGCCAGCCGGGCGATTTCATCCAGTTTCACAATTGCCCCTTGGGTAATAAGTACGGAACATAACCTTTCTTCAGCTATGGATTCATTTTGATAACATCTAAACGCAGAATAGTTAGCGCGGCAACCGGTTTTGTCTACAGTTCCTACCGATTTCGCAAAAAAATAACCCGACAAATTGTGTCGGGCTATTTTTACGTCAGTTTCAGGGACTCAGCGCATTATTTTGTCGCCGCGCGACAGCCCGACGACACCCGATCGTGCCACTTCGACGATTCGCGCCACGTCACGCAGTGAAGCGAGGAAGGCATCCAGTTTATCGCTGGTGCCCACCAGCTGAACGGTATAAATCGACGGGGTCACATCGATGATCTGCCCACGGAAAATTTCCGTGTTGCGTTTCACCTCTTCCCGGCCAAAACCGCTCGCCTGCACCTTCACCAGCATGATTTCACGCTCAACGTGCGAGTTCTGCCCGAGTTCGCTGACGCGCAGCACATCCACCAGCTTATGCAGCTGCTTTTCAATCTGCTCGATCGCTTTCTCGTCGCCGACGGTCTGAATGGTCATTCTGGAGAGCGTTGGATCGTCTGTCGGCGCCACCGTCAGGCTTTCAATGTTGTATCCGCGCTGCGCAAAGAGCCCGATGACGCGCGACAAGGCGCCCGATTCGTTTTCCAGTAATACAGATAATATCCGGCGCATAATCAGGTTCTCTCCGTTTTGCTCAACCACATCTCATCCATGCCGCCGCCGCGGATATGCATGGGATACACATGCTCGCTGCCATCGACCATCACATCCACGAAGACCAGACGGTTATTACGCACCTGCTCCAGCGCCTCGGCCAGCTTAGACTCCAGCTCTTGTGGTTCGCTGATTCGGATCCCCACATGGCCATAGGCTTCTGCAACCCGGACGAAATCCGGTAGCGACTCCATATAGGATTGTGAATGACGGCCGGAATAGATCATATCCTGCCACTGTTTCACCATCCCGAGATAGCGGTTGTTGAGGTTCAGCACCAGCACCGGCAGCTCGTACTGCAGCGCGGTAGACAGCTCCTGAATATTCATCTGGATGCTGCCATCGCCGGTCACGCAAACCACGGTCTCCGCCGGCAGAGCCATCTTCACGCCGAGCGCGGCGGGTAAGCCGAAGCCCATCGTGCCGAGGCCGCCGGAGTTAATCCAACGTCGTGGTTTGTCGAACGGATAATAAAGCGCGGCGAACATCTGATGCTGGCCCACATCGGACGCCACATAGGCGTCGCCATTGGTCAGGCGCCAGATGGTCTCGATCACCGCCTGCGGTTTGATCTTGTCGCTTTGCGTGTCGTATTGCAGACAGTGACGCGCGCGCCACTGTTCGATCTGCTGCCACCAGTCGCGGATCTCATCCAGCGGCTGTTGCGCCTCTTCCTGCTCCAGCAGTTCGAGCATTTGTTCCAGCACCAGACGGGCATCGCCGACGATCGGGACATCCGCCGGCACCGTTTTAGAGATCGACGTAGGATCGATATCAATATGCAGCACCGTGGCATTCGGGCAGTACTTGGCCAGATTGTTGGTGGTGCGATCGTCAAAACGCACGCCGACGGCGAAAATCACGTCGGAATGATGCATAGTCATATTCGCTTCGTAGGTACCGTGCATCCCCAGCATGCCTAACGCCTGCGGATGGGTCGCCGGGAAAGCTCCGAGGCCCATCAGCGACGAGGCCACCGGCAGGTTCAGTTTTTCCACCAGGGTACGCAGCTGCGGCTCGCATTGGGCGTTAATCGCCCCGCCGCCGACATAGACAACCGGATGCTTCGCCGCAACCAGCGTCTGCAGGGCGCGCTTGATTTGCCCTTTGTGACCGCTGGTGGTCGGGTTATAGGAACGCATGCTGACGCTGTCCGGCCACGCGTACGGCAGTTTGTTTGCCGGGTTGAGGATATCTTTTGGTAAATCTACCACCACCGGACCCGGACGGCCGCTGGCCGCCAGCCAGAACGCTTTTTTCAGCACGCCGGGGATGTCTTCCGTCTGCTTAACCAGGAAGCTGTGTTTCACAACCGGTCGGGAGATACCGACCATGTCACACTCCTGGAAGGCATCATAACCAATCAGCGAGGTCGCCACCTGCCCGGAGAGGATCACCAGCGGGACGGAATCCATGTATGCCGTTGCAATGCCGGTAATGGCGTTGGTCGCGCCCGGGCCAGACGTCACCAGGACGACGCCCACTTCACCGGTCGCACGAGCAAGGCCGTCCGCCATATGCACCGCCGCCTGCTCATGGCGAACCAGAATATGGTCGATACCGCCAAGGGTATGCAACGCATCATAGATATCGAGGACCGCGCCCCCGGGGTAACCGAATACTTGCTTGACGCCCTGATCGACAAGCGATTGGACGACCATCTCGGCTCCTGACAACATCTCCATGGTTTGCCTCCAGGCTTATTGTTTTTAACGACAGCAGAAGTCAATTTCCGCGCGTTCGCACAAGGCCGGGAATCGTCGCCCGGCCTTGAGGTGAATGGACTGCGTGTCATTACCATAACTGCTCGCCAACGGGCAGGCAATTAGCCACCTCAGAGGCGCACAGGCCATCAAAAGCATAAAAGATAACAATTTGATATGAATCGTGGTTAAAAGCTTCGTAAACCAGAAGCGTGCGTGGGCATTACTCGGATAAATAGTCTGTTGGCAGAAAATCATCCATTTTTCACCTGGCATTCGGCAGACCCGCCGGCGGCAAACAGAATAATATTCTGCATTTTTTGGATTTTGTCACACAACGCGAGAGCAGTTACTCCCGTTTGTGTCACTGAACATTTAGCGCTGACAAATGCTCACCAGCAATTCTTCCATCCACTGATGTCCTTTATCTTTCCCGGCCGCATCATGCCATGAAATATAGCAGGTACGACTGTTTACCTTCAGCGGTAATGGCAATAGCTGTAGCCCCAGCTTTTCCGCGTGCTCATTCGCCAGCCAGCGTGGTGCTATCGCGACCATATTCGTTTGCGACACCACATTTAATACGCTGACCATCGCATTTCCCTGATAAGCAATGCGCGCCTGTTTATTCACCGAGCTATACCATGGCAGACTAAACGACGCGAAGCGATCCAGCGCAACAACCGCATGTTCTTCTTGATAAATATCCGTTTCCGATAGCGGACCAGAAATACGCGGGTGTTTATTACTGGCGACTAATACCATTTCATCTTTAAATAATGGCACACAGGAAAACTCCGGGCGACGAAACTCTTCATAACCGATAACAAATTCAATTTCCTGATAACGTAAATGATGCTCTGTATCTTTATTAAGTGAAGCCTTAAAAATTAAATGAATATTCGGCGCCACGGCATTTACTTTATTAAAAATAATTGAAGTCAAATAGTTATCCAGAGGACTACAGACGCACAGCGTAAATACCCGCTCACTACTGACCGGTTCAAAACCAGAGCCCGGAAGTTCATTCTGCACCAGTTGCAACGCCTGACGTACTGAGCCGAACAGCTGGAATGCGCGTGCAGTCGGTTGAATCCCCCGCCCATAGCGAACAAACAACTCATCGTTAAACATCACCTTCAGACGTGCGACAGCGTTACTCACTGCGGGCTGAGACATGCCGAGCGATTGCGCCGCACGGGTAATATTTTGCTCCTGCATGACGGCATCAAAAACCGTCAATAGATTAAGATCGACGGTTCTGAGTTGTGGCTTAACAATTTCCCCCTCAGGGGCGGATTTAGGTTCAGCAGTTTCAATAATCATATCCAGGTCCACCATTACGCGAAATTCCCTTTTCAAAAAACATGGCAAGTAGTATTGAAAATATCATTTACCATACATATGTCATTTGCAAAAGGGTACGGATGCATTTTAGGAATATATCAAACGCTATAAGTAAGCGCGGTTAACCTGAACGGCCATTATCTTAAAATCCCGCACCGCCATAACCATATCGTTCACTTTATGATATTAAGTGTACTCATAACCCATAGAGATAAACAACACCACCATCCGTTAACTATAATTTAAGCGCCATTAAATCATGCAGCGAAACCCTGTCTGAAATTAACACTCCATTATCATTGATGAGGTTTTGTTATCCATGGAGAAATATTCAATGAAAGAATAATTCCATAACATTCATCAAGATACCTTCATTCAAAAACCATCAGGCGCTATGTGTGGAATGATAATAACTTTCGCCAACAACTTTGAATTTTCTTATCCGTCTCGCTGATAGAAAAACGATCGTCGGTAAAAAGGCCTCATCATCAGCACAATTAGCTAATCAATCCCGGCGGCGAAAAGCGCTTTTTCTTGTCCAAGGGTTGACATCAAAAGACGTATCCAGTAACTCTAAGAGCATAACGATTTCATCTGGAGCATGACGCAATGATTCGCACTACTCGTTTCATCAGCCTACTACTACTAAACGCATCCACTATGCGCGGTAGGCTGTTGGGCGACGTTCAGCGTTAAGTCATCTTCCAGCAAGACTATAAAACCCGCGCCATTGCGCGGGTTTTTTTATGCTCGTCAGCAAGGCGCCCAGGACACCGATTAAGGATCTAAACCATGAGCCAGCAAGTCATTATTTTCGATACGACCTTACGTGACGGTGAGCAAGCGTTACAGGCCAGCCTGAGCGTTAAAGAGAAGCTGCAGATTGCCTTAGCCCTCGAGCGTATGGGCGTTGATGTAATGGAAGTCGGTTTCCCGGTTTCCTCCCCTGGCGACTTCGAATCCGTACAAACTATCGCGCGCACCATCAAGAACAGCCGCGTTTGTGCCCTGGCGCGCTGTGTAGAGAAAGACATTGATGTTGCCGCCGAATCCTTAAAGGTCGCGGAAGCGTTTCGTATTCACACCTTTATTGCCACCTCGCCGATGCATATCGCCACCAAGCTGCGCAGCACCCTGGATGAGGTCATTGAGCGCGCGGTCTATATGATCAAACGCGCACGCAATTACACCGACGATGTCGAGTTCTCCTGTGAAGATGCGGGCCGTACGCCGATTGCCGACCTGGCACGCGTGGTCGAAGCCGCCATTAACGCCGGTGCAACGACAATCAACATCCCGGACACCGTCGGCTACACCATGCCGTTCGAATTCTCCAACATCATCACCGGCCTGTACGACCACGTGCCGAATATCGACAAAGCCATTATCTCTGTGCACACCCATGACGATTTAGGTCTGGCCGTCGGCAACGCCATCGCCGCCGTCCATGCCGGTGCGCGTCAGGTCGAAGGTGCCATGAACGGCATCGGCGAGCGTGCAGGCAACTGCTCGCTGGAAGAGGTGATCATGGCGATTAAAGTGCGCAAAGACATCATGGATGTCCGTACCCGCATTAATCACAACGAGATCTGGCGTACCAGCCAGACCGTCAGCCAGATTTGCAATATGCCGATTCCGGCCAACAAAGCCATCGTCGGCACCGGCGCCTTCGCACACTCCTCCGGCATCCACCAGGATGGCGTGCTGAAGAACCGCGAAAACTACGAAATCATGACCCCGGAATCCATCGGCCTGAATCAGGTGCAGTTGAACCTGACCTCCCGCTCCGGCCGTGCGGCGGTCAAACACCGCATGGAAGAGATGGGCTACAAAGACAGCGACTACAACATGGATCACCTGTATGACGCGTTCCTGAAGCTGGCGGACAAAAAAGGTCAGGTCTTCGACTACGACCTGGAAGCGCTGGCCTTCATTAACAAGCAGCAGGAAGAGCCAGAACATTTCCGCATGGACTACTTCAGCGTCCAGTCCGGCTCCAACGCTATCGCTACCGCTTCCGTCAAGCTGGTCTGCGGTGATGAAGTGAAAGCCGAAGCCGCCAACGGTAATGGTCCGGTTGACGCCGTGTATCAGGCCATCAACCGCGTCACCGGCTATGACATCGAACTGGTTAAATATGGCTTAAGCGCCAAAGGCCACGGTAAAGATGCGCTGGGTCAGGTCGACATCGTGGTGAACTACAACGGTCGTCGCTTCCATGGCGTCGGTCTGGCGACCGATATCGTTGAATCCTCCGCGAAGGCGATGATTCACGTTCTGAACAACATCTGGCGCGCCGCTGAAGTCGAAAAAGAATTGCAACGCAAAGCTCAAAATAACGAGAACAAGAAGGAAACTGTGTAATGTCGAAGAATTACCATATTGCTGTGTTGCCAGGTGATGGCATTGGCCCGGAAGTCATGAACCAGGCGATGAAAGTACTGGAAGCTGTCCGTACCCGTTTTGATATGCGCATTACCACCAGCCAATATGATGTCGGTGGCGCTGCCATCGACCGTCAGGGTTCCCCGCTGCCGCAGGCTACGGTGGAAGGCTGCGAGCAGGCCGATGCGATTCTGTTCGGTTCCGTCGGCGGCCCGAAATGGGAACACCTGCCGCCAGACGGTCAGCCGGAGCGCGGTGCGCTGCTGCCGCTGCGTAAACACTTCAAACTGTTCAGCAACCTGCGTCCGGCGAAGCTGTACCAGGGGCTGGAAGAGTTTTGCCCGCTGCGCGCGGATATCGCCGCTAATGGCTTCGACATTCTGTGCGTCCGCGAACTGACCGGCGGCATCTACTTCGGCCAGCCGAAAGGTCGCGAAGGCAGCGGTCAGCACGAAAAAGCGTTTGATACCGAAGTCTATCATCGCTTCGAAATCGAACGGATTGCGCACATCGCTTTCCAGTCCGCGCGTAAACGTCGTCATAAAGTCACTTCTATCGATAAAGCCAACGTGCTGCAGTCATCTATTCTGTGGCGCGAAGTGGTCAGCGAGATTGCAAAATCCTACCCGGACGTTGAGCTGTCGCACATGTACATCGACAACGCCACCATGCAGTTGATTAAAGATCCGTCCCAGTTCGACGTGCTGCTGTGCTCCAACCTGTTCGGCGACATTCTGTCTGACGAATGCGCGATGATCACCGGCTCGATGGGCATGCTGCCCTCTGCCAGCCTCAACGAACAAGGTTTTGGTCTGTACGAACCTGCTGGCGGCTCCGCTCCGGATATCGCTGGCAAAAACATCGCCAACCCGATCGCGCAGATCCTCTCCCTGGCGCTGCTGCTGCGCTATAGCCTGGATGCCGAAGCCGCAGCAACCGCTATCGAAAACGCGATTAACCGTGCATTAGAAGAAGGTGTCCGCACCGGCGATCTGGCGCGCGGCACGGCGGCCGTTGGTACCGATGAAATGGGCGATATCATTGCCCGCTATGTCGCTGAAGGGGTGTAATCATGGCGAAGACCTTATACGAAAAGTTGTTTGATGCTCACGTGGTTTATGAAGCTCAAAACGAAACCCCGCTGCTGTACATCGACCGCCATCTGGTGCACGAAGTCACCTCCCCGCAGGCCTTCGACGGCCTGCGCGCGCACAACCGCCCGGTACGTCAGCCGGGTAAAACCTTCGCCACCATGGATCACAACGTCTCCACCCAGACCAAAGACATCAATGCGTCCGGTGAAATGGCACGAATTCAGATGCAGGAACTGATCAAGAACTGCAAAGAGTTCGGCGTGGAGCTGTATGACCTGAACCACCCGTATCAGGGCATCGTCCACGTGATGGGCCCGGAGCAAGGGGTTACCCTGCCGGGGATGACCATCGTCTGCGGCGACTCCCATACTGCGACCCACGGTGCATTTGGTGCGCTGGCCTTCGGCATCGGCACCTCTGAAGTTGAGCACGTGCTGGCGACGCAGACCCTGAAACAGGGCCGTGCCAAAACCATGAAAATTGCCGTTAACGGCAAAGCGGCGCCGGGCATCACCGCCAAAGATATCGTGCTGGCGATCATCGGTAAAACCGGCAGCGCCGGCGGTACCGGTCACGTTGTGGAGTTCTGCGGTGAAGCCATTCGCGATCTGAGCATGGAAGGTCGTATGACCCTGTGCAATATGGCGATTGAGATGGGTGCCAAAGCAGGCCTGGTCGCGCCGGACGCAACCACCTTTAACTACGTCAAAGGCCGTCTGCATGCACCGAAAGGCGAGGATTTTGACGCCGCGGTGAAATACTGGGAAACCCTGCAAACCGACGCTGACGCCACATTTGATACCGTGGTGACCCTGCAGGCTGAAGAGATTGCCCCGCAGGTGACCTGGGGAACCAACCCGGGCCAGGTGATTTCCGTCACCGATATGATCCCCGACCCGGCCTCTTTCGCCGATCCGGTCGAACGCGCCAGTGCGGAAAAAGCACTGGCCTATATGGGCCTGAAGCCGGGTATCCCGTTAACCGACGTGGCTATCGATAAAGTATTTATCGGCTCCTGCACCAACTCACGTATTGAAGATTTACGCGCCGCGGCAGAGATCGCCAAAGGGCGCAAAGTCGCGCCGGGCGTGCAGGCATTAGTGGTTCCAGGCTCTGGCCCGGTAAAAGCGCAGGCAGAAGCCGAAGGGCTGGATAAGATTTTCATCGACGCCGGCTTTGAATGGCGCCTGCCGGGCTGCTCCATGTGCCTGGCGATGAACAACGACCGCCTGAACCCGGGCGAGCGCTGCGCCTCAACCAGCAACCGTAACTTTGAAGGCCGTCAGGGCCGCGGCGGACGTACCCACTTAGTCAGCCCGGCAATGGCCGCCGCTGCCGCCGTTACCGGTCACTTCGCCGACATCCGCGACATCAAATAAGGAAACCATCATGGCAGAGAAATTTACCCAACATACGGGCCTGGTGGTTCCGCTGGATGCCGCAAACGTCGATACCGATGCGATCATTCCCAAGCAGTTCCTGCAGAAAGTCACGCGTACCGGCTTTGGCGCACACCTGTTCAATGACTGGCGTTTTCTCGACGATCAGGGGCAGCAGCCTAACCCGGAATTTGTCCTGAACTTTCCGCAGTATAAAGGTGCCTCGATTCTGCTGGCGCGGGAAAACTTCGGCTGCGGCTCATCCCGTGAGCATGCGCCCTGGGCATTGACGGACTACGGCTTTAAAGTGGTTATCGCTCCCAGCTTCGCCGATATCTTTTACGGCAACAGCTTCAACAACCAGCTGCTGCCGGTCACGCTGAGCGACGAGCAGGTCGATGAACTGTTTGCGCTGGTGCAGGCCAACCCTGGCATCAGCTTTGAGGTCGACCTGGAGTCCGAAGTGGTGAAAGCGGGTGATAAATCCTACCGCTTTAGCATCGACACCTTCCGCCGCCACTGCATGCTCAACGGTCTCGATAGCATCGGCCTGACGCTGCAGCACGAAGCGGCAATCTCAGCCTACGAGAACAAGCTGCCGGCCTTCATGAACTAACCACGCCGCTGATTACCCTGCCCGGTCCCATGACCGGGCATTTTTTTACCGATGGATCCTACAATGACAAAAGCGATAACCGTAAAAAACATCACCTTTCAGGAAGGGACGACGCTGATTTGCGTTCCGCTGATCGGTAAAACCCTCGACGAGCTGAAAACGCATGCCCGCACACTGGCTGACGCCGGCGCCGATCTTATCGAATGGCGCGTCGATCACTTTACCGGCGTCCGGGACGACGAACAGATCCGCCTGGCGCTGACGGAGATCCGCCAGCAACTCGCGACGATCCCGCTGCTGTTCACCTTTCGCAGCCACAAAGAGGGCGGCGAAACGGAACTCGATGATGACGCCTACTTTGCGCTCAACCGTCTGGCCGTCGCCAGCGGGCTGGTCGATCTGATTGATATTGAGCTTTTCAATGAGGAAACGCAGATTCGGGCATTGGTCGCTGAGGCCCATGCTGCCGGGGTGAAAGTGATCATGAGCAACCATGATTTCCAGAAAACGCCGCCGCAGAATGAGATAGTCGACCGGCTGTGCCGGATGCAGGAACTGGGCGCCGATTTGCCCAAAATAGCGGTCATGCCGCAGTCGCCGCAGGACGTGCTGACGCTCCTCGGCGCAACGCTGACCATGAAAGAACAGCACGCCACCCGCCCGTTAATCACCATGTCGATGGGAAAAATGGGCGGTGTGAGCCGGGTTACCGGGCGCCTGTTCGGATCGGCGATGACCTTCGGCAGCGTAGGCCAGGCCTCCGCGCCAGGGCAGATTGCCGTCGGCAAGCTGCGGGAGCTGATGGATATTCTTTCCTGAGCCTGGTGCCTGTGTATCGTTCCTGATCGAGATGCCGCATCGCCGTAGTCCACGATGCGGCATCAGGACTAGATATCTTTGACTTTGCTGGTCAGGAACAGCGTCAGTACCGAAATCACCGCAATGGCCCAGTAGACGCTGGCGTGACCGTAGCTTTGCGACAGCGCCCCTTGCAGCACGCCCGCCAGAATCACCCCGGTCGAAATACTGTTGGTAAACAGCGTGGTCGCCGCTCCCGCCCGTCCCGGCATCAGGTCCTGAAACCACAGCATGCCGATCCCGGCGACAATCCCGATAAATATGGCATTGAACAGCTGCAGCGCCAGCAGCGCGGTACGATGGTGAAACAGGATCAGGCCGATATAAAACAGCACGCCGGCCGCCACCGCCGCCACCATCATTTTGCGTTTGCCCCAGCGCTTCACATAGTAGCCCGCCAGAATCATCGCCGGGATTTCCAGCCCGGCCGCCGTCCCCATCAGGATCCCGGCGAGACTGTCCGGCAAACCGAGGTCGCTGCTGATCCACAGCGGCATATCGATGATATACATGGTGTTGCAGGTCCACATCAGCGTCGAGGCGATAAACAGCATACGCACGTTTTTATCCTGCCATCCTCCCGCCGGTAGCGCCGCGCCGTCCGTTTCCGAAGGCTGCTCCACCCGCGCCACCGAGGGCAGCTTCACGGCGATCAGCGCCAGACTGATCACGAAAATACCGGCAGCAATCGAGAACATGGTGGTAAAGCCGTAATTCAGCGCCAGCATAAAGGCCAGCGGCGGCCCGATAACCCACGCCAGCGACAGCTGAGCACGCATCACCGAGCTGAACATCACCACTTCCCGCGCCGAGCTGTCGGCATATTCCCGCGCCAGGGCAAACAGCTGCGGCATCGCGGCATTGGCGATCGACGCCAGCATTACGCCGCAGGTGATCAGGGTTAAGTAGTGGCGATTGAAGGCAAACAACAGGGCGTTACCCACCGCCATCAGGCAGCAGAACATGATCAGCCGACGGCGATCGCCCTGGCTGTCGGATCGTTTTGCCAGCGCCAGACTTACCGCAATCCCGGCAATAGCGTTAACGGTATAAAACAGGCCGATCCAAAACGGTTGTGCGCCCACTTCGCGGCTGAGGAACAGGCTAAGGGTGGGAGCCTGAAGCGCGCCCGCAATGCCCATCATAAACGCGACCAGCATAAAAGCCGCGTAGACGCCGTTCAGCCGCCGTCCCATCGTCATTAACCACAGCATGTCATGTCCTTAAAGCACGCGAAGAAACGAAAAAAGCCAGCAGAAGCAATCTGCTGGCAGGTGATTTTATACTCTATCTATTTCAAGTGACAGACAGGCGACCAAAACGTTTTGGCTTCAGTCACGTGACCTGAGTTTGAAAGCGGACAGGTATACACCAATACTCAGTCACACATGATATCGGCAAGGCCATGATCAGAGGTCTGTGACGTAACTCCCCACTGCATCAGCTCGCCAAGAATCTTCTGCTGTCTCCCTGCCATCAAGCGGGCCAGCCATGACGCATCCTGCGTCGCAGAAAAGTAGCGTTGGTAGAACTGTTTCGCGGTAGACCCCATCATATTCACCTCCTCGCTTCATCGAAGTGGATTATTGGCCTAATATAGGGATTAATAAATTGCTGACTTTTCATCAGGAGTTCCCCTTTTATGTCTTCTGCTCGTTTGCAACAACAGTTCATCCGCCTCTGGCAGTGCTGCGAAGGCCAATCGCAGGAGACGACGCTTAACGAACTGGCAGAGATGCTGTGCTGTTCTCGCCGCCATATGCGCACGCTGCTGAACATGATGGAAGCCCGCGGCTGGCTAACCTGGGAGGCGGAAGCCGGGCGCGGTAAGCGTTCCAGGCTGACCTTCCTCTATACCGGCCTGGCGCTGCAGCAGCAGCGGGCAGAAGATCTGCTAGAGCAGGATCGGATCGATCAGCTGGTTCAACTGGTGGGGGATAAAGCCGCCGTGCGCCAGATGCTGGTGTCGCATCTCGGCCGCAGCTTTCGCCAGGGGCGGCATATTCTCCGGGTGCTCTACTACCGGCCGATGAAAAATCTGCTCCCCGGCAGCGCGCTGCGCCGCTCGGAAAACCATATCGCCCGGCAGATCTTCAGCGCGCTGACCCGGGTAAATGAGGAAAACGGGGAACTGGAAGCCGATATCGCCCACCACTGGCAGCAGATCTCGCCGACCCACTGGCGGTTCTTTCTCCGTCCCGGCATTCATTTTCACCACGGCAGAGAGCTGGAGATGGAGGATGTGATTGCCTCCTTACAGCGCAGCAACACCCTGCCGCTCTATGCGCATATCGAACGTATTGTCTCCCCCACAGCCTGGACTCTGGACATCCACCTGACACAACCGGACCGTTGGCTACCGTGGCTGTTGGGCCAGGTTTCGGCGGTGGTGCTGCCGCGGGAATGGCAGTCGATGGACAATTTCGCCAGTATGCCGGTCGGCACCGGGCCTTACGCGGTGGTACGCAACAATCAAAACCAGCTCAAGATCCACGCCTTCGATGACTATTTTGGCTACCGGGCGCTGATCGATGAAGTCAACGTCTGGGTGCTGCCGGAAATTAGCGAAGAACCCAACGGCGGCTTAACGCTGCAGGGCACCACCCAAAGTGAGAAGGCGGTTGAGAGCCGCCTTGAAGAAGGGTGCTATTACCTGCTGTTTGATGCCCGCAGCCCGCTGGGCGACAACAGCGCGGTGCGTCAATGGCTCAGCTACCTGTTCCAGCCCGCCACGCTGCTCTACCATGCCGGCGAACATTACCAGGGTAACTGGTTCCCGGCCTACGGCCTGCTGCCCCGCTGGCACCACGCCCGCAGCCACGCCTGTGAAAAACCGGCGGGGCTGGAATCCGTCACCCTGACCTATTATCGCGATCACGTCGAACACCGGGTGATGGGCGGGATCATGGCGGAGCTGCTGGCGGAGCATCAGGTAAAACTTGAGATTCAGGAGCTGGAGTACGAGGAGTGGCACCGCGGTGAGGTGGTCAGCGATATCTGGCTGAACAGCGCCAACTTTACCTTGCCGATCGATTTTTCACTCTTTGCCTTGCTGTACGAAGTCCCGCTGATTCGCCACTGCATCCCCATCGACTGGGAGCAGGAAGCCCGGCGCTGGCACGCCGGCGAATTAAATCCGGCCACCTGGAGCCAGCAGTTGCTGGCCAATCAAACCGTCGTTCCGCTGATCCACCACTGGCTGATGATCCAGGGCCAGCGCAGCATGCGCGGCGTGCGCATGAACACCCTCGGCTGGTTTGATTTCAAATCCGCATGGTTTGCCCCGCCGGAGCCGTAATGCTTTCAGTCAACTAACAAAATCATTACACTATTCGCCGTTCTCAACGGGGTGCTATTAAACATACGCGCCATCGTTCGGACTACCTCCGCGTTGGCCACTGAACAGGCTGGCTAACGCAGAGGCAGCGCGAAGGATGCAGTGTATAGGCTGAGAAAATACCCGTCGAACCTGATCCGGATAACGCCGGCGAAGGGATTTGGGGCCGACTCAAAATCCTTTGCCACCCTTTTTTATGAGGTGCAAAGTGTTGAAAAAATTACTCCCGCTGCTGGTCCTGGTCGCCGCGCCCGCGCTGGCGAAGCCTGTCCTTACCGTTTATACCTATGACTCTTTTTCCGCCGACTGGGGCCCTGGCCCGGTGGTGAAAAAGGCGTTTGAAGCCGACTGCAACTGCGAGCTGAAGTTCGTGGCACTGGAAGATGGCGTGTCGTTGCTTAACCGTCTGCGGATGGAGGGCAAAAACAGCAAAGCCGATGTCGTGCTCGGGCTGGATAACAATCTGCTGGAAGCGGCGGCGCAGAGCAAATTGTTCGCCAAAAGTCAGGTGCCGGCCAGCGCGGTCACGGTGCCTGGCGGCTGGGATAACGATACCTTCGTGCCGTTCGATTATGGCTACTTCGCGTTCGTCTACGATAAAAATAAGCTCCAGAACCCGCCTAAAAGCCTGAAAGAGCTGGTTGAAAGCGATCGGAAGTGGCGGGTTATCTATGAGGATCCGCGGACCAGTACGCCGGGCCTGGGGCTGCTGCTGTGGATGCAGAAAGTCTATGGCGATAAGGCCCCGGAAGCCTGGCAGAAGCTGGCAGCGAAAACGGTCACCGTCACCAAAGGCTGGAGCGAGGCCTACGGTCTGTTCCTGAAAGGGGAAAGCGACCTGGTGCTCAGCTATACCACCTCGCCGGCCTATCACATTATCGAAGAGAAAAAAGACCAGTACGCGGCCGCCGGTTTTACCGAAGGTCACTATCTGCAGGTTGAAGTCGCCGCGCGCACCGCCGCCAGCAAACAACCCGAACTGGCTGAGAAATTCCTCAAGTTTATGGTGTCACCGGCCTTCCAGAACGCGATCCCTACCGGCAACTGGATGTATCCGGTTACCCAGGTTGCGCTGCCCGCAGGCTTTGAGGCCCTGCAAAAACCGCAAACTACCCTGCAATTTACCCCGCAGCAGGTCGCCGCAGAACGTCAGAACTGGATTAATGCATGGCAACGCGCCGTCAGCCACTAAGTCTTAGCTGGCTGATACCGGGCCTGACGGCCAGCGCATTGCTGGTCGTCGTGGCGCTGTCGGCGTTTCTGGCGCTCTGGAGCAGCGCGCCGGAGGCCGCCTGGTCTTCGGTGTTGAACGATAGCTACCTGTGGCACGTTATCCGTTTCTCCTTCTGGCAGGCGTTTCTCTCGGCGCTTCTTTCCGTCGTGCCGGCGGTGTTTCTCGCCCGCGCGCTCTACCGCCGACGTTTTCCCGGTCGAACGCTGTTGCTGCGCCTGTGCGCAATGACGCTGATCCTGCCGGTACTGGTGGCGGTCTTCGGTATTCTTAGCGTGTACGGTCGTCAGGGCTGGTTGGCGACGCTGTTTAACGCCGTCGGCTGGCAGTGGGATTTCTCGCCCTACGGGTTACAGGGCATTCTGCTGGCGCACGTCTTCTTCAATATGCCGATGGCCACCCGCCTGCTGCTGCAGGCACTGGAGAATATCCCCGGAGAGCAGCGCCAGATAGCCGCCCAGTTGGGAATGCGCGGCTATCACTTTTTCCGCCTGGTGGAATGGCCGTGGCTCCGGCGGCAAATCCCGCCCGTTGCGGCGCTGATTTTTATGCTGTGCTTCGCCAGTTTCGCCACCGTGCTGTCCCTCGGCGGCGGCCCGCAGGCCACCACTATTGAGCTGGCGATCTACCAGGCGCTGAGCTTTGATTACGATCCGGCCCGCGCCGCGATGCTGGCGCTGATCCAGATGATCTGCTGTCTCGGGCTGGTGCTGCTTGCCCAGCGCTTGAGCAAAGCGGTCGCCATCGGTGTGAGCCATGTTCACGGCTGGCGCGATCCGGACGATCGCCTGCACAGCCGCCTCAGCGACGCGGTGTTAATTGCTCTCGCGCTCCTGCTACTGCTTCCTCCGCTGCTGGCGGTTGTCGTCGACGGCCTGAATAGCAACCTGTTCAGCGTACTGGCCCGCCCGGCGTTGTGGCAGGCGTTCTGGACCTCGCTGCGCATCGCGCTGTGCGCCGGGGTGCTGAGCGTTATTCTGACGATGATGCTGCTGTGGAGCAGTCGTGAACTGCGTCTGCGTAACCAGCCTCTGGCGGGGCAGACGCTGGAGCTTAGCGGCATGCTAATCCTCGCCATGCCGGGGATCGTGCTGGCAACCGGCTTCTTTTTACTGCTCAATAACAGTATCGGCCTGCCCGAATCCGCTGACGGAATCGTGATCTGCACCAACGCGCTGATGGCCATTCCCTACGCCCTGAAGGTGCTGGAAAACCCGATGCGCGATATCGCCGTACGCTACGGTCAGCTGTGCCACTCCCTCGGCATGAGTGGTGTCACCCGCCTGCGGGTGGTCGAACTGCGCGCCTTAAAACGCCCGCTGGCCCAGGCGCTGGCCTTTGCCTGCGTGCTGTCGATCGGCGATTTTGGCGCCGTCGCGCTGTTCGGGAACGACACTTTCCGCACGCTGCCGTTCTATCTGTACCAGCAGATTGGCGCCTATCGTAGCCAGGATGGCGCGGTGACCGCCCTGCTGCTGCTGGTGCTGTGCTTTGTCCTCTTTACCGTGATTGAGAAACTTCCGGGGCGTGATGCTAAAACTGAATGATGTAACCTGGCTCTACCAGCATCTGCCGATGCGGTTCACGCTCTCCGTTGAGCGAGGTGAACGCATCGCCGTGCTCGGCCCCAGCGGCACGGGGAAAAGTACGCTGCTGAACCTGATCGCCGGCTTTTTGCCACCGGCAAGCGGCACGATAATCATCGACGGCCAGCCGCATACCGATACGCCGCCGGCCCGGCGCCCGGTGTCGATGTTATTCCAGGAAAACAATCTCTTTAACCATCTCACCGTCCGCCAGAATATCGGCCTCGGGATGCATCCGGGGCTGAAGCTCACCGCCGCGCAGACTGCCAGCCTGCAGGCCATCGCCGGACAAATGGGGATTGATACACTGCTGGACAGGCTGCCGGGGGAACTCTCCGGCGGCCAGCGTCAGCGCGCCGCGCTGGCACGCTGTCTGGTTCGGGAACAGCCGGTGTTGTTGCTGGATGAGCCGTTTTCCGCCCTCGACCCGGCGCTGCGTCAGGAGATGCTGGCGCTGGTCAGCGACGTGTGCCAGCAGCAGCAGTTAACCCTGCTGATGGTGTCGCACAGCGTCGAAGACGCCGCGCGCATCGCCCCACGATCGCTGGTGGTCGCTGACGGGCGTATCGCCTGGGACGGCGACACCGACACTTTACTTCAGGGAAACAGCAGCGCCTCTCACCTGTTAGGGATCAGCGCGCGATAACCTTGTGCAGAATATCGAGGTAGACCGGCATCAGCGGATGGCGAATCACCACGGTTAACGCCACGCCGGCCAGCACCACCGTCAGGGGAGTCAGCCAAAGCAAGCGTGGGCGAGGCAGGAAGCGCGTCAGACGATCGCGCGTTTTCGCGCTCCGCCACAGCCGCCAGCACAACCAGCCCGCCAGCCACACCAGCAGCGCGGCCAGCAGCAGCAGCCACTTGAAGCTGGCGCTGTGTTCATCGGCAGGAATATCAATCGCCGCACCGGCCAGAATCCCCGGCATAAAGTACAGCGGCGGCCAGAGCAGACAGCCAATAATATTCGGCGGGATAAACTTCATTACCGGGAGGTCGAGCATGCCGGCCACCATTGGTACCAGCGGTCGCGTCGGGCCGACGAAGCGGCCGATCAGAATGGTTACCATGCTGTGCTGATGTAGCGCGTGCTCGGTTTTATCCAGCAGCGCTTTGTTTTTCTTCATAAACGACCAGCGGTGCAACGGTTTCTTAAACCGCCAGCCGAGCCAGAAGGAGATCCAGTCGCCGAGCAAACAGCCGACAATCCCCGCCAGCCACGCCTGCCAGAAGTTGACTTCACCGCTACCGATGAGCGCCCCAAGACCGGCCATCATCACCGTTCCCGGCAATATCAGCCCCACCAGCGCCAACGACTCCAGGAAGGCGACCAGCATCACGGCTATCAAGGAATAGACCGTGGATTGGGTGATAAAATGTTCCAGCAAAGCTTGCATAATGTGCCCGGTTTCAAAACGAAGCACGGATTTTCCAGAGCCGTCGTGCATTCGTCAAGCCATCAATTGTCAGAATAAACCCGTCATACTTCAAGTTGCATGAGCGTTGGCTTTCCTCGCTCACCCCAGTCACTTACTTGAGTAAGCTCCTGGGGATTCCCTGCGTTGCCGCCTTCCTGCAACTCGAATTATTTAGGGTTTAGTTTACTGGTTGTGACAATTTTCCGGCGCAACATTTCATTTTATTTACGTTTTATTCACAGCCCGCGCGGAATTCACTCGGGCTGGCGCCGGTACATTTTTTAAACACCCGCGAGAAATAGAGCTGATCTTCAAAACCGACATTGCGCCCCACCGTAGCGATCGGCATCCGGGTGGTGCTGAGCAGCAGCTTCGCCTGGCTGATGCGCTGATCTTCCCGCCACCCCAGCACGCTGATGCCCAGCTGCTGACGGAACAGGTGCGACAGCCGCGAAGGCGACAGACAAACGTGTTGGGCAACGCTGGCGATATCGAAATGGCTGTCTGCCAGATGATCGCTGATGTACTGGCAGGCATCGCGCACGCGGTTGTCCAGCGGCGGATGCAGCGACTCGTTGATGGCCTCCATGCGCCGCAGCAGCAACTGCTCCAGCAGATTGATCGCCAGCAGCTCCGAGTAACGTCCGGCCCCTTGTCCCGCCTCAACAATTTGACCAAATAGCTCGCAAAAACGCGTCTGCCACGGCTCATCGGGACGGAAAAAACCGGTATGAGCGAAGATCGTCGGCCAGTTCAGCCATTCATGCCAGTAGGCGCGTGGGCGGAAGTAGACCCACTGGTGATACCACTCCCGGGCGTCAGGATGGCGCCCGTAATGATGAATCTCCCCCGGCGGAAACAGCAAAATATCCCCTGGCCGGCAGACAAACTGCTGGTCGTGGTTGTTGATCACCCCTTCGCCGCGAATGGTCAGGTTGAGGATATAGCCCTTCATTCCCAACGGGCGATCGATAAAGAAATCCAGATAGCCATCGGCATCAATCGGCGTTAGCCCCGTCACCAGATGGGCGTTGAAAGAGTAGCCCGGCAATAGCGGATCGTTTTGTGTTTCAGCCATAAGATCGGCTCTCCTGGATATCACATGGAAACCAATTGTCCATATTCAACATTGTACTGCTAACCCGTTGTTCCGTACTGGGACGGCGGTTGAAATTTAGAGCAAAACCCGCCACCTCACAGCAAAAACCGATGATAGCGCACATTTAAAGCACTTTCACCGGGTAACAGGTGTGTCTATATGGACGGCAGGAAAGTCCACATTGAATATTTGCACGGCGTCACACTTTGCGATGCTATAGCAAAATAGTCCATAAGATTAGCGAATACGGCCTGACGGTTTTGGCCATGAATATCTACTGTTTCACCATTAATGGTTTTCTGCATGGAGTAACAGCATGGCAATTGCGATTGGCCTCGATTTTGGTAGTGATTCAGTACGCGCCCTGGCGGTGGAATGTGCCACCGGCGCCGAACTCGCTACCAGCGTAGAATGGTACCCGCGCTGGCAGGAGGGTCTGTTCTGCGACGGTCCGAATAACCAGTTCCGCCATCACCCGCGCGACTACATTGAGTCGATGGAATCCGCACTGAAAAGTGTGCTGGCGTTATTAAGCGCCGAACAACGTGCCAGCGTGGTTGGCATCGGCGTCGACAGCACCGGTTCCACACCGGCGCCGATCGATGCTGACGGTCAGGTACTGGCGCTGCGCGACGAGTTTGCCGATAACCCGAACGCCATGTTCGTGCTGTGGAAAGACCACACCTCAGTTGAAGAGGCTGAAGCTATTACCCGCCTGTGCCACCAGCCGGGCAAAGAGGATTACTCCCGCTATATCGGTGGGATCTACTCCAGCGAATGGTTCTGGGCAAAAATACTTCACGTAACCCGTCAGGACAGCGCCGTCGCGCAGGCCGCGGTGTCGTGGGTAGAGCTGTGCGACTGGGTTCCGGCCCTGCTTTCCGGCACCACCCGTCCGCAGGATCTGCGTCGCGGCCGCTGCAGCGCCGGGCACAAATCTCTGTGGCATGAGAGCTGGGGCGGCCTGCCGCCTGCCAGCTTCTTCGATGAACTCGATCCGATTATCAACCAGAACCTGGCGTGGCCGATGTTCAGCGACACCTGGACCGCCGATGTGCCGGTCGGCTCGCTGTGCGCGGAATGGGCCGAACGTCTTGGCCTGCCGGAAACGGTGATCCTCTCCGGCGGTGCATTTGACTGCCACATGGGCGCCGTCGGCGCCGGCGCGCAGCCAAACGCGCTGGTCAAAGTGATCGGCACCTCCACCTGCGACATCCTGATCGCCGATAAACAGAGCGTCGGCAACCGCACGGTGAAAGGGATCTGCGGCCAGGTTGATGGCAGCGTGGTACCTGACTTTATCGGGATGGAAGCCGGGCAATCTGCCTTCGGGGATATCTACGCCTGGTTTGGCCGTATTCTCGGCTGGCCGCTGGAACAGCTAGCGCAACAACATCCGGAACTGAAAGCACAGATTAACGCCCAGCAGAAACAGCTGCTGCCGGCGCTGACCGAAGCCTGGGCGAAAAACCCGTCCCTCGAACATCTGCCGGTGGTCCTCGACTGGTTCAACGGCCGCCGTACCCCCAACGCTAACCAGCGCCTGAAAGGGGTGATTACCGATCTCAACCTCGCCACCGATGCACCAGCCTTGTTTGGCGGTCTGGTGGCGGCCACCGCCTTCGGGGCGCGCGCCATTATGGAGTGCTTCACCGAGCAGGGCATCCCGGTCAACAACGTGATGGCGCTGGGCGGCATCGCCCGCAAAAACCAGGTGATCATGCAGGCCTGCTGCGACGTGCTGAACCGGCCGCTGCAGATTGTCGCTTCCGATCAGTGTTGCGCGCTCGGCGCGGCAATCTTCGCCGCCGTCGCCGCGGGGGTGTATGAGGATATCCCGACAGCCCAGCACCATATGGCAAGCCAGGTCGAAAGCACCCTGCAGCCGCGCCCTCAGCAGGCACAACGCTTTGAACAACTTTATCAGCGCTACCAGCAGTGGTCGGTCAGCGCCGAACAACAGTATCTCCCTTCGGCTGTGAAGGCGGAAAAAGCCCCGCATTCTCAGGCAGCCCTCACCCATTAAGGACACGACAATGACAATTTTTGATAACTACGAAGTATGGTTCGTGATTGGCAGCCAGCATCTGTATGGCCCGGAAGCGCTGCGTCAGGTGACCAAACATGCTGAACATGTGGTGAACAGCCTGAACGCCGAAGCAAAACTGCCGTGCAAGCTGGTGTTAAAGCCGCTTGGTACCACGCCAGATGAGATCACCCATATCTGCCGCGACGCCAACTACGATGACAAGTGCGCAGGGATGGTGGTGTGGCTGCATACCTTCTCACCGGCCAAAATGTGGATTAACGGCCTGACTATCCTGAATAAACCGCTGCTGCAGTTCCACACCCAGTACAATGCTTCCCTGCCGTGGGACAGCATCGATATGGACTTTATGAACCTCAACCAGACCGCGCACGGCGGCCGTGAGTTCGGCTTCATTGGCGCGCGTATGCGTCAGCAGCACAGCGTTGTGACCGGCCACTGGCAGGATCAGGGCGCGCATCAGCGTATTGGTTCCTGGATGCGCCAGGCGGTATCGAAGCAGGATACCCGCCATCTGAAAGTGTGCCGCTTCGGCGACAACATGCGTGAAGTGGCGGTTACCGACGGTGACAAAGTGGCCGCACAGATCAAATTCGGCTTCTCGGTTAACACCTGGGCGGTGGGCGATCTGGTGCAGGTGGTCAACAGCATCAGCGATGGCGACATCAGCGCGCTGGTTGACGAGTATGAAAGCAGCTACCGCCTGACCCCGGCGGCACAGATTCACGGTGATAAGCGCCAGAACGTGCTGGATGCCGCCCGCATTGAGCTGGGGATGAAGCGCTTCCTTGAGCAGGGCGGTTTCCACGCCTTCACCACCACGTTTGAAGATTTGCACGGCCTGAAACAGCTTCCGGGTCTCGCCGTACAGCGTCTGATGCAGCAAGGCTATGGCTTCGCTGGCGAAGGCGACTGGAAAACCGCCGCCCTGCTTCGCATCATGAAGGTGATGTCAACCGGTCTGCAGGGCGGCACCTCCTTTATGGAAGATTACACCTACCACTTCGACAACGGTAACGACCTGGTGCTGGGCTCGCACATGCTGGAAGTGTGCCCGACCATCGCCACCCCGGAGAAACCGATCCTCGACGTCCAGCCGCTGGGCATCGGTGGCAAAGCCGATCCGGCCCGCCTGATCTTTAACACCCAGACCGGCCCGGCGCTGGTGGCAAGCCTGGTGGATCTGGGCGATCGCTTCCGCCTGCTGGTGAACACCGTGGAAACCGTGCCAACGCCGCACGATCTGCCGAAACTGCCGGTTGCCAACGCCCTGTGGAAAGCCCAGCCGGATCTGCGCACCGCGTCAGAAGCCTGGATCATTGCCGGTGGCGCGCACCATACCGTCTTCAGCCATGCGCTGACCCTCGACGATATGCGCCAGTTCGCCGAGCTGCAGGATATCGAGCTGACGGTAATCGACGACGAAACGCGTCTGCCGTCCTTTAAAGATGCCCTGCGCTGGAACGAAGTTTATTACGGTTCAAAACGCTAAGCGTGCCTCCCCTCTTCCTGCCCGCCGGGAAGAGGGGAAATCCGTACTCTCCTGTTATTCGGAGCACACAATGTTAGAAGATCTGAAACGTCAGGTGCTGGAAGCCAACCTGGCGCTGCCAAAGCACAATCTGGTGACCTTAACCTGGGGCAACGTCAGCGCCGTCGACCGCGAGCGCGGCGTGCTGGTGATTAAGCCATCGGGCGTCGACTATAGCGTGATGCAGGCTGACGATATGGTGGTGGTGAGTCTGGAAACCGGCGAAGTGGTTGAAGGGAAAAAGAAACCTTCCTCGGATACGCCGACCCATCGCCTGCTTTATCAGGCATTCCCGACGCTGGGGGGCATCGTCCATACCCATTCGCGCCACGCCACCATCTGGGCGCAGGCCGGGCAGTCTATTCCGGCTACCGGCACCACCCATGCCGATTACTTTTATGGCGCGGTGCCCTGCACGCGGCTGATGACCGACGACGAGATCAACGGCGAGTATGAGTGGGAAACCGGCGCGGTGATCGTTGAAACCTTCCGCGAGCAGGGTATCGACCCGGCCCAGATGCCCGGCGTGCTGGTACATTCCCACGGCCCGTTTGCGTGGGGCAAAAACGCTGAAGATGCGGTGCATAACGCCATCGTGCTGGAAGAGATTGCCTACATGGGCATTTTCTGCCGCCAGCTGGCGCCGCAGCTGCCGGATATGCAGCAGACGCTGCTGGATAAACACTACCTGCGCAAGCACGGGGCAAAAGCCTATTACGGGCAGTAATGCTGCAGCCTTTCCCGGTGGCGCTGTGCTGACCGGGCTACGGTACAATGCCCCTCCCGGTTCTCCCGGTGGCGCTGCGCTGACCGGGCCACGGTACAATGCACCTCCCGGTTCTCCCGGTGGCGCTGCGCTGACCGGGCTACGGTACACTGCCCCTCCCGGATCTCCCGGTGGCGCTGCGCTCTGTAGCCCGGACAGGTGCGCAAGCACCGCCTCCGGGATGAACCCCACACCTGTATAAAACCCCAGCACAATCGATTGAACCAGGCTATAATCAAGCCTGGTTTTTATTGATGAGAGCACGGCGTGACCCAGCCACGAGAAGGTTTTTTACTGACCCGTCACTGGCGGGATACCCCGCAGGGCACCGTGCTGTCTTTCTGGCTCGCCACCGATGATGGGCCGCTTGAGGTCACGCTGCCGCCGCAGGAATCCGTGGCGTTTATTCCCGAAGCCCAGCGCTCACAGGTCGAACGTCTGCTGCAGGGCGAAAACGGCCTGCGCCTTGCCCCGCTCAGCTTAAAAGACTTTCATCGCCAGCCGGTGTTTGGCCTCTATTGCCGCGCGCATCGCCAGCTGATGCGCCTGGAGAAAAAACTGCGGGAAAACGGCGTCACGGTATACGAAGCCGATATCCGTCCGCCGGAACGCTATCTGATGGAGCGCTTTATCACCGCGCCGGTATGGGTGGAAGGCGACACCGCGGGCCGGCAGATCGTCAACGCCCGCATGAAGGCCAACCCCCACTACCGCCCGCCGTTGAAATGGGTGTCGCTGGATATCGAAACCAGCCGCCACGGCGAGCTGTACTGCATCGGGCTGGAAGGCTGCGGCCAGCGGGTGGTCTACATGCTCGGGCCAGAGCCAACGCCCTCGACCGAAGTCGATTTCCAGCTGGAGTATGTCGCCAGCCGCCCGCAACTGCTGGAAAAGCTCAACGCCTGGTTTGCCACGCACGACCCGGACGTGCTGATTGGCTGGAACGTCATCCAGTTCGATCTGCGGGTCCTGCAAAAACATGCTGAACGCTACCGTATTCCATTAATGCTCGGTCGCGGCAATAGCGAACTGGAGTGGCGCGAACACGGGTTTAAAAATGGCGTCTTCTTCGCTCAGGCTAACGGCCGGCTGATCGTTGACGGCATCGAAGCGCTGAAATCCGCCTTCTGGAACTTCTCCTCATTTGCCCTGGAAACGGTGGCCCGTGAACTGCTGGGCGAAGGGAAAGCCATCGATAATCCGTGGGATCGGATGGACGAAATCGACCGTCGCTTTCACCAAGACAAACCGGCGCTGGCGGCCTACAACCTGCAGGACTGCGAGCTGGTGACGCGAGTCTTCCACAAAACCGAGATCATGCCCTTTCTGCTGGAGCGCGCCACGGTCAACGGCCTGCCTGCCGACCGTCACGGCGGCTCCGTGGCGGCCTTCAGCCATCTCTATTTCCCGCGCATGCACCGGCTGGGCTATGTCGCCCCGAACCTCGGTGAAGTGCCGCCGCAGGCCAGCCCCGGCGGTTACGTTATGGATTCGCGCCCCGGCCTCTATGATTCAGTGCTGGTGCTCGACTACAAAAGCCTCTACCCGTCGATTATTCGCTCCTTCCTGATCGACCCGGTGGGGCTGATTGAAGGGATGGCCCATCCGCAACCCGAACACAGCACCGAGGGGTTTCTCGGTGCGCGTTTCTCCCGACAGAAGCACTGCCTGCCGGGGATTGTCGGGCAAATCTGGCATGGCCGCGACGACGCCAAACGCCAGCACAATAAGCCGTTATCCCAGGCGCTGAAGATCATCATGAACGCCTTCTACGGCGTCCTGGGCACCAGCGCCTGCCGCTTTTTCGATCCGCGCCTGGCCTCCTCGATTACCATGCGGGGACATGCGATTATGCGCCAGACCAAAGCGCTGATTGAGTCGCAGGGTTATGACGTGATCTATGGCGATACCGACTCTACCTTTGTCTGGCTTAAACGCCCGCATAGTGAAGAAGAGGCGGCGAAAATCGGCCGGTCGCTGGTGGCTTTCGTTAACGACTGGTGGGCCGCGGAGCTGGATAAAGAGCAGCTCACCAGCACCCTCGAACTGGAGTTTGAAACCCACTTCTGCCGTTTTTTAATGCCGACCATTCGCGGCGCCGATACCGGCAGCAAAAAACGCTATGCCGGCATGATTCAGGAGGGCGACGCACAGCGGATGGTGTTCAAAGGGCTGGAGACGGTACGCACCGACTGGACGCCGCTGGCCCAGCAGTTCCAGCAGGAGCTGTATCTGCGTATTTTCCGCCACCAGCCGTATCGGGATTACATCCTGGAAACCATTGATAAGCTGATGAGCGGTGAGCTCGACGATCGCCTGGTATACCGTAAACGCCTGCGTCGTCCGCTGGCGGAGTATCAGCGCAACGTTCCGCCACACGTGCGTGCGGCGAGGCTGGCGGACGAGGAAAACATCCGGCTGGGCAGGCCGCAGCAGTATCAACAGCGCGGCAGCATAAAATATGTCTGGACCACCGGCGGCCCGGAACCAGTGGACTACCAGCGCTCGCCGCTCGATTATGAGCACTATTTGTCAAAGCAACTTCAGCCGGTCGCGGAAGGAATTCTTCCCTTTGTCGACGACGATTTTGCTACAATAATGACAGGGCAACTGGGGCTATTTTGATTTCTTCGCCCCCCTGCAATTTCCAGCCGACGGTTCTGCAAATTGAAGGGCGACGAGGACGTGACGAACGACCTGCCATCCAGTAATATAGCGCCCTTTCCATTCCTGGACCCAATCTTGATCACTCTCTGACTTATCCGGAGATGATCAACTATTGCCTGCAATTTAAGAACACAAGAGCTGAACATATATGCCTTTTACACTTGGTCAACGCTGGATTAGCGACACAGAGAGCGAACTGGGATTAGGGACGGTAGTGGCGCTGGATGCGCGTATGGTAACCCTTCTTTTCCCCGCCATCGGCGAAAACCGTCTGTACGCGCGCAATGATTCCCCCATCACCCGCGTGATGTTTAACCCGGGTGATACCATCACCAGCCACGAAGGCTGGCAGCTCCAGGTTGACGAAGTAAATGAAGAGAACGGTCTGCTGGCCTATACCGGCACGCGTCTCGACACCGAAGAAGCCAATGTCACACTGCGTGAAGTGCTGCTCGACAGCAAACTGGTCTTCAGCAAACCGCAGGACCGCCTGTTTGCCGGGCAGATCGACCGCATGGACCGTTTTGCTCTGCGCTATCGCGCCCGCAAATACCAGAGCGAGCAGTACCGGATGCCGTGGAGCGGCCTGCGCGGCCAGCGCACCAGCCTGATCCCGCACCAGCTGCATATCGCCCATGATGTCGGCCGTCGCCACGCACCGCGCGTGCTGCTGGCGGATGAAGTTGGCCTGGGTAAAACCATTGAAGCCGGGATGATCCTCCATCAACAACTGCTCGCCGGCGCCGCCGAACGCGTGCTGATTATTGTCCCGGAAACCCTGCAACACCAGTGGCTGGTGGAAATGCTGCGCCGCTTCAACCTGCGCTTCTCGCTGTTCGACGATGAGCGCTACGCCGAAGCCCAGCACGACGCCTACAACCCGTTCGAAACCGAACAGCTGGTTATCTGCTCGCTGGACTTCGTGCGCCGCAGCAAACAGCGTCTTGAGCACCTGTGCGACGCGGAATGGGATCTGATGGTCGTCGATGAAGCACACCATCTGGTCTGGAGCGAAGACGCGCCGAGCCGCGAATATCAAGCTATTGAACAACTGGCCGAACGCGTGCCGGGCGTGCTGCTGCTGACCGCAACCCCGGAACAGCTGGGGATGGAAAGCCACTTCGCCCGTCTGCGTCTGCTGGACCCGAACCGCTTCCACGATTTCGAGCAGTTCGTAGAAGAACAACAAAACTACCGTCCGGTAGCCGATGCCGTAGCCCTGCTGCTGGCAGGCAATAAACTAAGCGATAACGAGCTCAACACCCTTGGCGATCTGATCGGCGAGCAGGACATCGAACCGCTGCTGCAGGCTGCCAACAGCGACCGCGATGATGCCCAGGCCGCGCGCCAGGAGCTGGTTTCCATGCTGATGGACCGTCACGGCACCAGCCGTGTCCTGTTCCGCAACACCCGTAACGGCGTGAAAGGCTTCCCGAAACGCGAGCTGCATACCATTCGCCTGCCGCTGCCGACCCAGTACCAGACGGCGATTAAAGTCTCTGGCATCATGGGCGCCCGTAAAAGCGCCGAAGAACGCGCTCGCGACATGCTCTATCCGGAGCAGATTTATCAAGAATTTGAAGGCGATACCGGCACCTGGTGGAACTTCGATCCGCGCGTTGAGTGGCTGATGGGCTACCTGACCAGCCATCGCTCTCAGAAAGTGCTGGTGATCTGCGCCAAAGCCACCACCGCGCTGCAGCTCGAGCAGGTCCTGCGCGAGCGCGAAGGCATCCGTGCGGCAGTGTTCCATGAAGGCATGTCGATCATCGAGCGTGACCGCGCCGCCGCCTGGTTCGCCGAAGAAGATACCGGCGCCCAGGTGCTGCTGTGTTCTGAAATTGGCTCCGAAGGCCGTAACTTCCAGTTTGCCAGCAACCTGGTGATGTTCGACCTGCCGTTCAACCCGGATCTGCTGGAGCAGCGTATTGGCCGTCTCGACCGTATCGGCCAGGCCCACGATATTCAGATCCACGTGCCGTATCTCGAACGTACCGCGCAATCCGTACTGGTTCGCTGGTATCACGAAGGGCTGGATGCCTTCGAGCACACCTGCCCGACCGGCCGCACCGTCTACGACAGCGTGCATAACGAACTGATCAACTATCTTGCCGCCCCGGAAACTACCGAAGGCTTCGATGAGCTGATCAAATCCTGCCGCCAGCAGCACGATGCGCTGAAAGCACAGCTTGAGCAGGGTCGCGACCGTCTGCTGGAGATCCACTCCAACGGCGGCGAACAGGCGCAGCAACTGGCCGAAAGCATCGAAGAGCAGGATGACGATACCAACCTGATCGCCTTTGCCATGAACCTGTTTGATATAGTCGGTATCAACCAGGACGATCGCGGCGAAAACCTGATTGTCCTGACGCCGTCCGACCATATGCTGGTTCCGGATTTCCCGGGTCTGCCGGAAGATGGCTGCACCATCACCTTCGAACGTGATGTTGCCCTGTCGCGCGAAGACGCCCAGTTCGTGACCTGGGAGCACCCGCTGATCATCAACGGTCTGGATCTGATCCTCTCCGGCGATACCGGCAGCAGCACCATCTCCCTGTTGAAGAACAAGGCGTTGCCGGTAGGCACCCTGCTGCTGGAGCTGATCTACGTGGTAGAAGCCCAGGCGCCGAAGCAGCTGCAGCTCAAGCGCTTCCTGCCGGCCACGCCGGTACGTATGCTGCTGGATAAAAACGGCAATAACCTCGCCGGCCAGGTGGAGTTTGAGAGCTTCAACCGCCAGCTGAGCGCCGTGAACCGTCATACCGGCAGCAAGCTGGTCAACGCGGTGCAGCAGGACGTCCATGCGATCCTCCAGCTTGGCGAAGCGCAGGTGGCCAAAGCGGCACAGGCGCTGATCGACACCGCCCGCAATGAAGCCAACGACAAACTGTCGGCCGAGTTGTCTCGTCTGGAAGCCCTGAAAGCCGTTAACCCGAACATTCGTGACGACGAGCTTTCCGCCATCGAGAGCAACCGTCAGCAGGTCATGGACGCCCTGGCGCAGGCAGGCTGGCGTCTCGACGCGTTGCGTTTAATTGTGGTCACCCACCAGTAACGGAACACGACGATGTCGATGACGATGCCGATGGAAAACTACCATCCGCCCCAGGATCCCTGGCTGGTTATCCTTTATCAGGATGAACACATCATGGTGGTCAACAAGCCGAGCGGCTTGTTGTCCGTCCCGGGGAGGCTGGAAGAGCATAAAGACAGCGTGATGACGCGCGTCCAGCGCGACTTCCCGCAGGCCGAGTCGGTACACCGGCTGGATATGGCGACCAGCGGGGTGATCGTCGTGGCGCTGACCAAAGCGGCAGAACGCGAGCTGAAACGCCAGTTTCGCGAGCGTGAGCCGAAGAAGCAGTACGTTGCCCGCGTGTGGGGACACCCGCAGCCAGCAGAAGGCATGGTGGATTTACCGCTGATCTGTGACTGGCCGAACCGGCCGAAGCAGAAAGTCTGCTTTGAAACCGGCAAAGCGGCGCAGACCGAGTATGAAGTGCTGGAGTATGCTGACGATAACAGCGCCCGCGTACGCCTGAAGCCGATTACCGGGCGTTCGCATCAGCTGCGTGTGCATATGCTGGCGCTGGGCCACCCGATTCTTGGCGACCGCTTTTATGCGACGCCAGAAGCGCTGGCTATGGCGCCACGGCTGCTGCTGCATGCTGAAACGCTGACCATCACCCATCCGGCTTTCGGCAACGCAATGACCTTCCGCGCCCCCGTCGACTTCTGATCGTCGCGGTCTGTCCCGGGTGGTGCCACCAGCGGCCTACCCGGGCATTTCTGTCAGCAATCCGACAAATTACAACAACGCGTTAATCGCGGGCAAACCACGCATCAATCATCCGATCGACATGCGCCACCAGCTGTTCAGTCTCATGGCGATGGTTGCGGGCGCACTCCTGTGCCGGGGCATCGCACAGCAGGCACTGACGCAGATGTTTCTCCTCAGACTGAACGCTTACCAGGCCTTCTTTCGGGGAAGTCACATCGATATCCCACAAACGGCCCAGCGGATGAGTCCGCACTAATTCGTCGCACAATGCTTTGATTTCACTGGCCGGATGCGCCACGCACCACAGGGCTTCTGGCCCGGTCGGCAGCCACAGCACCTGACGGTCCAGCGTTTGCCAGCGGTGTTTCCACAACATTTGATCGCAAGCCTGCAGCGCCACGCCCATCATATTGCGATAGCGAATGCTGTCTTTTACCGCCCCCGGGGTCACCAGGGTCAGCGAAACCACCGGCTGTTGATAATGGGCGATCCAGTCGGCCTGACGAGCCGCACGCTGCGCTTTCGCCGCCAGCAGCGCTTCCATGCTTACGCCCTCACGGGCGAGAGTATCCACTGACATTTGTTCCTCTCCTTCACTTAAAAAATGACAGCGGTCAGGCTGCCGTCGCAATAGCGAATTACGGCGCTGATTGTATCGCTAAACCGACAGAATTTAGGATACAGGACAAAGAAATTTTCTTCGTCCTGTGGTCGAAAATTGCAGATTTTCCTGTTAGTACAGAGCTAAATCATGCAAGGAAGTGACTGAGGAATAGCAGACCCAGCGAAACATTAATCGCGCCGCCGATGCGGGTGGCGATTTGCGCGAAGGGCATCAGGTTCATGCGGTTGCCGGACGTCAGGATTGCCACGTCGCCGGTGCCGCCCTGACCACTCTGACAGCAGGAGACAATCGCCACATCAATCGGGTGCATGCCAATCTTTTTACCGACAAAAAAGCCGGTCGCCACCAGCGCCGAGACGGTGCTGACAATCACCAACAGGTTATCGATGGTGAAAGCGTTCACCAGCTCCTGCCACGGAGTGATCGCCACGCCGACGGCAAACAGAATCGGGTAGGTCACCGCCGTACGGAAGAACTTGTAGACCATCTGCGACCCTTCCTGCAGACGCGGGGAGACGCCGTTAACCAGCTTAAGCAGAACCGCCAGGAACAGCATTCCCACCGGGGCCGGCAGCCCTATCATTTTCTGCCCGAGCATGCCGAGCATATACAGCAGCACCGCCAGCAGCGCGCCCGATGCCAGGGTCGTCACATCGGTCTTCGCCTCGGCATCCTGGGTTTCGCGGTGCGTTTCGTTGCTGCGGTTTGGCATCAGTTGGCCTTCACCGGTCAGATGCGGGAAGCGTTTACCCAGCTGATTCAGGCCGCCGGAGATCACAATCGCCGTCAGGCTGCCCAGCATCACCATCGGCAATACCCGGCCTAGCGCGACGCCCTGATCCATATGCATCAACGCGGCATAGCCAATGGAGAGCGGAATCGCTCCTTCCCCGACGCCACCGGCCATAATCGGCAGGACAATAAAGAAGAACACCTGGAACGGCTCCAGCCCGAGCGCAGTACCGACGCCAACGCCGACCAACATGCCGACGATCTCGCCGCACACCATCGGGAAGAAGATGCGCAGAAAGCCCTGAATCAGGGTGGTCCGGTTCATGCTCATGATGCTGCCGACGATAATGCAGCAAATATAGAGATAAAGGATGTTGGTGGATTTGTAGAATTTGGTGGTGGACTCCACCACCACATCCGGCAGCAGGCCGTAATGAACCAGCGCCGAAGGGATAAAGGTAGCGCAGATTGCTGCCGCCCCTAGTTTGCCAAGGATCGGCAGGCGCTTGCCAAATTCACCGCAGGCAAAACCAAAAAACGCCAGCGTCGCGACCATCACCACAATATCGCTCGGCAGCTTGCCGTTAAGGCAGTCGAGGGCAATCAATCCCCCGGCCAACAGGAAAAGCGGTAGCGGGATAATCCCGACTTTCATGTTGTCCATCACATGCCACCAGCGCTGTTTCAGCGTTGCTTTTGGCGTATTGATGGGATCGAGGGTCGCAGAGAATGCATTGTCTGTGGTGCTCATAGATTTTGGCCCTTTCGTTATTATTCATTTTCAGAGTAGGGAGCCTGAAGCAGAGTTAATGTGAGGCGCGGCGGATTAGAAATGAAGTTTTAATGGTCACTATGGTTTTTATGGTTTCTATTCATCGACGTGATATCTCTCTGATTTATTAGCGTGGTTTTTATGGTTTTTATTCGCTCCTGCAGGCGACATGACCCGGCGAGCGCACACCAGACGCCCCGCCACCGCTGCTATCGCGGGATCGGGCCGTTGCCTCACGGGTCAGCGCCGTGTCTTAAGAGGGATCGCGCGCCATCTTGATAAATATCCGCCGGTAGATAATTCTGGTGGTTCATCCAGACAAAAAGGCCCGCGCGTTTCCCGCACCATTCCTGTCGTTACCGGGAAAGAGGTTACCGTGCCGATACCACAAAGACGCGGTACAGAACTTATGAAGGTTTCCTTTCAGTTTAAGCTGTTCATTTCGCTGGTGGCGTTCTTCTCCGTCCTGTTCGCCCTGCTGGGAGCCTATTACTACGTTGATGCCAGTCACCAGCTGTATCAGGAGATGAGCGCCCGCGCCAGAATACAGGCCGAAGAGATTGCGCTGATGCCGGAGCTTCGTCGCCAGGTTAGCCGCGACGATCCCCAGGCGCTGACCTCGTTTATGCGCGACATTGCCGCCCATAGCGATGCCAGCTTTATCGTGGTTGGCGATGCGCGCGGCGTGCATCTGTTCCACTCCGTTCACCCGGAGTGGGTCGGCACCCGGCTGGTCGGCGGCGATAATCAGGCGGTTCTGGCGGGCGAGAGCACCACCACCATCCGTAAAGGCGGGCTCGGCGTGTCGCTGCGCAGCAAAGCGCCCATCGTCAATGAGGCCGGCCAGGTGGTGGGGATTGTCTCGGTGGGCTACCTGACCAGCTATCTCGACAGCATCACCCTGACCAAAGTCATCAATATCTTTATCGCGGCGATCCTGCTGCTGATCGCCCTGTTTATTTTTTCCTGGTACTTTACCCGCAGCATTAAAAAGCAGATTTTTTCGCTGGAGCCGCGGGAGATAGGCCTGCTGGTGCGGCAGCAGAAGGCGATGATGGAGTCGATCTACGAAGGGGTGATCGTCATCGATCATCACCGGCGTATTGAAGTGATCAACCATGCGGCGCGCAGCCTGCTGGGGTTGAGTCAGCCCGCCCATCTGCTGCGCGGCAGATCCATCGACAGCGTGATCGTGCCGCAGCCCTTTTTCGCCAGCGGCGACATGCTGGAAAATGACACTCACGATGAGCTGTGCCGCTTCAACCAGCTGACCGTCCTCGCCAGCCGGGTACGCATCATGCTGGAAAATTCACTGCAGGGTTGGGTGATCACCTTCCGTGACCGGGACGAAATCAACTCCCTCAGCGCCCAACTGAGCCAGGTCAAACGCTACGTGGATAACCTGCGCATCATGCGCCACGAGCAGTTGAACCGCATGACGACGCTCTCCGGCCTGCTGCATATGGGCCATTATGACGATGCGATCCGCTATATTCAGGCGCAATCCGAACATGCGCAGGAGCTGCTGGACTTTATCTCTTCGCGCTTCGCATCCCCGACGCTCTGCGGTCTGCTGCTGGGGAAAGCTGCCCGGGCGCGGGAGAAAGGAGTGGAGCTGAGCTTCGACCCGGCCTGTCATATCGATCGCCCCCTGCCGTCCTTAATGGAGTCAGAGCTGATTTCGATTATTGGCAACCTGCTGGACAACGCCATTGAAGCCACGCAACGGGCCGAGCTGCCGCACGAACCGGTTGAAGTGCTGATCCAGCTAAACGCCCGGGAGCTGATGATTGAAGTGGCCGACCGCGGCATCGGTATTCACCCGGCGATCCGCGATCGCATCTTTGAACGCGGCATCACCACCAAAACCCGTGGCGATCACGGCATCGGCCTGTATCTTATCGAACATTATGTCACCCAGGCGGGCGGCACCATTGAGGTCGCAGATAACGCACCGCGAGGAGCGATCTTTACGCTGTTTATCCCCGCAGACGGTCCCGCCCATCCGCAACAAGAGGCCCACTATGCATCATGACCTGGTCGATGTGTTAATCATCGAAGATGAGAGTGAACTGGCGCGGCTGCATGCCGAGCTGATTCAAAAACATCCGCGGATGCGGCTGATCGGCATAGCGGCATCCCTCAGCCAGGCGCGGCAGATGCTCAACGCCCAACTTCCTCAGTTGGTGCTGCTCGATAACTATTTGCCCGACGGTAAAGGCGTCACCTTGATGACCGACCCGATTCTGGCGGATGCCACCTGCTCGGTGATTTTTATTACCGCCGCCAGCGACATGGAAACCTGTAGCCAGGCAATTCGTAACGGCGCCTTCGATTACATCCTTAAGCCGGTGTCGTGGAAGCGCCTGAGCCAGTCGCTGGAGCGCTTCGTGCAGTTTTACGATCAGCAGCGCGAGTGGAAAATCGTCGACCAGCAAAACGTCGATTCCCTCTATCAGTTGCAGGCAAAGAACTACCGTACCGACAGCGGCAGCAAAGGGATCGAGGAGAAGACTCTGGCGCTGGTGCAGAGCCTGTTCAATGACCGGGAAGCACACAGTTTTTCCGTGGATGAGGTGGTGAACGATGCCGGCTTAAGTAAAACAACCGCCCGTCGCTATCTGGAGCACTGCGTGGAGATCGGCTTTCTGGAAGTGGATATGCTGTACGGTAAAATTGGCCATCCGCGACGCATGTACCGCCGCGTCGCCAGCGCCTCATAAGGCCTCTCCCGGTAGTAAGAGAGGCCCCAGGCGCTGACAGGCCCAGGGCTGGTGCTTAAAAACCGCGTTGTTCTTTGATCAGTTCCCAGGCTTTTTGAATATCCTGCGCTTTCTGTTTTGCCATCTCCATCATTTCTGGCGGCAACCCCTTCGCCACCAGCTTATCCGGATGGTGCTCGTTCATTAGTTTACGATAGGCACGTTTCACGGTGGCAGCATCATCGGCGGGCTTCACGCCCAGCACGTTGCAGGCGTCTTCCAGCGTTGGTCCACGCTGCGCTTGCTGCCAGCCGGCGTTGCCGCCGCCCTGACCGTAACCGCCCTGCTGAGAACCCCCGCCGCCAAACTGCGCGCCGCCCTGCATCATGCGCAGGAACTGCTCGAACTGCGCACGCGAGATCCCGAGCTCTTCGGCGATGACGAACAGCACGTCACGTTCATTAGGATGTAACTCGCCGTCGGCGAAAGCGGTCTGCAGCTGAATTTCCAGAAACATCCGAATCAAATCAAAGCGGCCGAAACAGACGCTACGCAGCTGGCGCATTTTTTCGCGCAGCGGATAATCATCTGATTTACCTACCCGAAACGCATGCTGTGCCGCGGTACGCGACTCTCCATGCAGATTCATACGATCCATCAGGACATTGGCGACATGAATATCGGCTTCGGTGACGCGGCCTTTGGATTTGGTCAGATGCCCCATCACCTCAAAGGTGGTGGCAAAGAACAGCGCCTGGCGCTCTTGCTGGTTGGCGAACACATTGATTCTACGGCTCCGTGCGCGGTCAAAGATATGCCCGACCAATAGCCCCAGCACCACGCCCCAAAAGCCTGCGCCCATCATTAACGCGACTGCAACCCCAATTATTTTACCCAAATACTGCATAGACTCCCCAATATTTACGCCGCCAGTTAAGCTATATAAGACCGCACGTTACAAAGCACTGACGCTTAGGTCAATTGTGGGACATAGCCTATATTTTGCTTTATCATACTCGTCATTCTACACGGTGCCTAACGCTCGGGATCCAAACCGGCAGGATTAACACTAGCGCGATGAAGATGAGTACGTTAGGCTCTGACCGTTTGCAAGCCGCTGCCATAAGATGACGGAACAACAAAAACAACGTATGAAAAAACGTATTCCCAGCCTCCTGGCCACCATGATCGCCAGCGCCTTGTACAGCCAGCAAGGCCTCGCCGCCGATCTCGCGACGCAATGTATGCTTGGCGTGCCAAGCTACGATCGTCCTTTGGTTGAAGGAAAAACCAACGAGCTACCGGTGACGATCGATGCCGAGCATGCGAAGGGTAATTATCCGGACAACGCGGTATTTACCGGCAATGTCGATATCAACCAGGGCAATAGCCGTCTCCAGGCAGATGAGGTTCAGCTTCATCAGCAGCAGGCTGCGGGCCAGCCGCAACCGGTACGTACGGTTGATGCACTCGGCAATGTGCACTATGACGATAATCAGGTCATTCTGAAAGGCCCCAAAGGCTGGTCAAACCTGAATACCAAAGATACCAATATCTGGAAAGGCGATTACCAGATGGTCGGCCGTCAGGGCCGCGGCACCGCAGACCTGATGAAGCAGCGCGGTGAGAACCGCTACACCATTCTGGAAAACGGCAGCTTTACCTCCTGTCTGCCGGGGTCGAATACCTGGAGCGTCGTCGGGAGTGAAGTTATTCATGACCGCGAAGAGCAGGTTGCGGAAATCTGGAACGCGCGCTTTAAAATCGGCTCAGTGCCGGTGTTTTACAGCCCCTACCTGCAGCTGCCGGTAGGCGACAAGCGCCGTTCTGGCTTCCTGATCCCGAACGCCAAATACAGCACCAAGAATGGCGTGGAGTTTTCGCTCCCCTATTACTGGAACATTGCGCCTAACTTCGATGCAACGCTGACGCCGCACTACATGAGCAAGCGTGGCGGCGTGATGTGGGAAAACGAATTCCGCTATCTGACCAAAGCGGGCACGGGTCTGTTCGAATTTGACTACCTGCCTTCCGATAAAATCTACCAGGATGACCACTCCGGCGACAGCAACAGCCGCCGTTGGTTGTTCTACTGGAACCACTCGGGTGTTATCGATCAGGTATGGCGCCTGAACGCTGACTACACCAAAGTGAGCGATGCGGACTACTTTAACGACTTCAGCTCTAAATACGGTTCCAGTACCGACGGCTACGCCACGCAGAAATTCAGCGCGGGCTACGTCGTCCAGAACTTCGACGCCACCGTATCGACCAAACAGTTCCAGGTCTTTAACCGCGAATCGAGCAACTCCTACGCCGCGCAGCCGCAGCTCGACGTTAACTACTACCAGAATGATGTTGGTCCGTTTGACACCCACCTGTATGGACAGGCGGTGCACTTCCTCAACACCAACAGCAACATGCCGGAAGCCACCCGCGTTCACTTTGAACCGACGATCAGCTTACCGCTGTCGAACGGCTGGGGCAGTATCAATACCGAAGCCAAGCTGCTGGCGACCCACTATCAGCAGAGCAACCTCGATAACTACAACGCCGCCAATGGCACGGACTATAAAGAGTCCGTCAACCGTGTGATGCCGCAGTTTAAAATCGACGGTAAAATGGTCTTCGAGCGCGACATGCAGGAGGGTTTCACCCAAACGCTGGAACCGCGCATGCAGTATCTGTATATCCCGTATCGTGACCAGAGCCAGATCGGTACCTACGACTCCACGCTGCTGCAATCAGACTATACCGGCCTGTTCCGCGACCGTACCTACAGCGGCCTGGATCGCATTGCTTCAGCGAACCAGCTCACCACCGGCGTCACCTCTCGCGTATATGATTCAGCCGCCGTTGAACGTTTTAATATTTCCGTTGGTCAAATCTATTATTTCACCGAGTCCCGGACCGGTGATGACAACATCAACTGGGAGAATGACGACACAACGGGTTCACTGGTATGGGCCGGAGATACTTACTGGCGCATCGCCGATAACTGGGGTTTACGCGGAGGCATTCAGTACGATACGCGTCTGGATAACGTCGCTACCGGTAACGGCACCGTGGAATACCGTCGCGATGAAAACCGCTTAGTACAGCTCAACTATCGTTACGCCAGCCCGGAATACATTCAGGCAACGCTGCCGTCGTATTCCACCGCTGAACAGTACAAAAATGGTATTTCTCAGGTGGGCATGACTGCCAGCTGGCCGATTGTCGATCGCTGGTCTGTCGTCGGTGCATACTACTTCGACACCAATACCAAAAAGAGCGCCGACCAGATGTTAGGGGTCCAGTATAACTCCTGCTGCTACGCGATTCGCCTTGGCTACGAACGTAAGATCAACGGCTGGGATTCGAACGGTAACGGCGAGAGCAAATACGACAACACCTTTGGCATCAACATTGAGCTACGTGGCCTGAGCTCCAACTACGGTCTCGGCACCCAGCAGATGCTGCGTTCGAACATTTTACCGTACCAGAACTCCCTGTGATGTGGCTGGTTTAAAACGTAATCCGCACTTGCGGTTAATTGAAATGGAAAAAGTATGAAGAACTGGAAAACGCTGCTTCTCGGTATCGCCATGATCGCGAATACCAGTTTCGCTGCCCCACAGGTTGTCGATAAAGTAGCGGCTGTCGTCAATAATGGCGTTGTTCTTGAAAGCGACGTCGATGGCTTGATGCAATCGGTTAAGCTGAATGCTGGCCAGGCCGGTCAACAGCTGCCGGATGACGCAACCCTGCGTCATCAGATCCTCGAACGTCTGATCATGGACCAGATCGTTCTGCAGATGGGCCAGAAAATGGGCGTGAAAGTCACTGACGATCAGGTCGATCAGGCTATTGCCAACATCGCAAAACAGAACAACATGTCGCTGGATCAGATGCGTAGCCGCCTGGCTTACGAAGGTCTGAACTACAACACCTACCGCAATCAGATCCGTAAAGAGATGCTGATTTCGGAAGTGCGCAACAACGAAGTTCGTCGCCGTATCACCGTGCTGCCGCAGGAAGTTGAATCCCTGGCGAAGCAGATTGGCGATCAGAACGATGCCAGCACTGAACTGAACCTGAGCCACATCATGATTCCGCTGTCGGAAAACCCGTCTTCTGACGACGTGGCTGCCGCGCAGCAGCAGGCCAACGCCATCGTTGAGCAGGCACGCAGCGGTGCCGACTTCGGTAAACTGGCTATCACCTACTCTGCTGACCAGCAGGCGCTGAAAGGCGGCCAGATGGGCTGGGGTCGTATTCAGGAGCTGCCGGGGATCTTCGCCCAGGCACTGAGCACCGCGAAGAAAGGCGATATCATCGGCCCGATTCGTTCTGGTGTCGGTTTCCACATCCTGAAAGTCAACGATATGCGCGGTGGCAGTAAAAGCATCTCCGTCACCGAAGTTCACGCTCGCCACATCCTGCTGAAGCCGTCGCCGATCATGAACGACGACCAGGCACGGGCGAAGCTGGAGCAGATCGCGGCGGACATTAAGAGCGGGAAAACCACCTTTGCGAAAGCGGCGAAAGATTTCTCTGAAGATCCAGGCTCTGCCAACCAGGGCGGCGATCTGGGCTGGGCTACGCCAGACATCTTCGACCCGGCGTTCCGCGACGCTCTGATGCGCCTGAATAAAGGCCAGACCAGCGCACCGGTTCACTCCTCCTTCGGCTGGCACCTGATTGAACTGATGGACAGCCGTCAGGTCGACCGTACCGATGCCGCGCAGAAAGACCGCGCCTACCGGATGCTGATGAACCGTAAATTCTCAGAAGAAGCAGCGACCTGGATGCAGGAACAACGCGCCAGCGCTTACGTCAAGGTTCTGAACAACTAATACCACGGCCTCAAACACCCCGGCAGCATTCGGGGTGTTTGAGGCGGCAACGCCAGCGGCTCCCGCTGGCGTTGCCAAAAAAGACGTCCTGAAGGATGAAGTGTATGAATCGAGTTGTTATCACCCCCGGCGAGCCCGCCGGAATTGGCCCCGACCTTGTGGTGCAGCTTGCACAGCGCGACTGGCCGGTAGAGCTGGTGGTTTGCGCCGATGGCGCACTGTTATCTGACCGGGCCCGACAGCTCGGTCTTCCTTTATCTCTCCTGCCCTACGACGCTTCCCTTCCCGCCACAGCGCAACGTGCTGGCACCCTGACGCTCCTTCCCGTTACGTTAAACGCCCCGGTGGAACCCGGTGTACTGAACATCCCTAACGGGCACTATGTGGTGGAGACGCTGGCTCGCGCCTGCGACGGCTGCCTGAACGGTGAATTTGCGGCGTTGATTACCGGGCCGGTGCATAAGGGAAACATCAACGACGCGGGGATCGCCTTCACCGGCCACACCGAGTTCTTTGAAGAGCGTTCGCACGCCAGCAAAGTCGTGATGATGCTGGCCACGGAAGAACTGCGTGTCGCCCTGGCGACCACTCACCTGCCGCTGAAGGCCATCAGTGAGGCAATCACGCCGGATTTGCTGCGTGAGGTGATTACCATCCTGGACCACGATCTGCGCCATAAATTTGGCATCGCCCGGCCGCACGTGCTGGTCTGCGGGCTTAACCCGCACGCCGGCGAAGGCGGACACATGGGAACCGAAGAGATCGATACCATTATTCCGGTGCTGGAAGAAATGCGCGCCAGGGGCATGAATCTGAGCGGTCCGCTACCGGCAGACACGCTTTTTCAGCCTAAATATCTCGACCATGCCGATGCGGTACTCGCGATGTACCACGATCAGGGCCTTCCCGTGCTAAAATACCAGGGCTTTGGCCGTGGCGTGAACATTACGCTCGGTTTACCTTTTATTCGAACCTCCGTTGACCACGGTACCGCGCTTGAACTGGCGGGCCAGGGAAAAGCGGATGTCGGCAGTTTTATCACGGCGCTTAATCTCGCCATCAAAATGATTGTTAATACGCAATGAATAATCGAGTCCATCAGGGCCACTTAGCTCGTAAACGCTTCGGGCAAAACTTTCTCAACGATCAGTTCGTGATCGACAGCATTGTCTCGGCCATTAACCCTCAGAAAGGGCAGGCTATTGTCGAAATCGGTCCGGGTCTCGCCGCACTGACCGAGCCGGTCGGTGAACGCCTTGACGCGCTCACGGTTATCGAGCTCGACCGCGATCTGGCCGCACGTCTGCAAACGCATCCCTTCCTGGGACCGAAGCTGACGATTTATCAGCAAGATGCCATGACCATGAATTTCGGCGAGCTGTCGCAGACCATGGGTCAGCCGCTGCGCGTGTTTGGCAACCTGCCGTACAACATCTCGACGCCGTTGATGTTCCATCTGTTCAGCTATACTGATGCCATTGCCGACATGCACTTCATGCTGCAAAAAGAGGTCGTCAATCGCCTGGTTGCCGGACCGAACAGCAAGGCCTATGGTCGTCTGAGCGTCATGGCGCAGTACTACTGCCAGATTATCCCGGTACTCGAAGTACCGCCGAGCGCCTTTACACCACCGCCTAAAGTGGATTCCGCCGTTGTGCGCCTGGTGCCTTATCGCACGCTGCCGCATCCGGTGAAAGAGGTGCGTGTACTGAGCCGAATTACTACCGAAGCGTTCAATCAGCGTCGGAAAACGATTCGCAACAGTCTCGGCAACCTGTTCAGCGTTGACGTGCTGACCGAGCTGGGCATCGACCCGGCAAAACGTGCAGAGAATATTTCCGTGGCGCAGTACTGTCAGTTAGCCAACTGGTTATCCGACAACGCGCCTACCAAGGAGAGCTAACCATGATCAATTCGCCTCGTGTTTGCGTACAGGTGCAAAGCGTCTATATCGAATCGCAGTCTTCCCCGGAAGAGGAGCGCTACGTCTTCGCTTATACCGTCACTATTCGCAATCTGGGGCGGACTCAGGTTCAGCTTCTTGGCCGCTACTGGCTTATCACCAACGGCCACGGTCGTGAGACTGAAGTTCAGGGTGAAGGGGTTGTCGGCGAACAGCCGCATATTCCCGCAGGCGGTGAATTTCAATATACCAGCGGGGCCGTCATTGAAACGCCGCTGGGCACCATGCAGGGACATTACGATATGATCGATGTGAACGGCGTGCCGTTCTCGATCGACATCCCTGTTTTCCGTCTCGCAGTACCAACGCTCATTCACTAAAACAATGTCTACATATCTTATTGGCGACGTTCACGGTTGCTACGATGAACTGATCGCGTTATTAAAGCAGGTGGCCTTTACCCCAGGGAACGATACGCTGTGGCTCACGGGCGATCTCGTCGCGCGCGGCCCGGGTTCACTTGAGGTCTTACGCTACGTCAAATCTCTGGGCGATAGCGCGCGCCTGGTGCTGGGCAATCACGACCTGCATCTGCTGGCCGTTTTCGCCGGGATCAGCCGCAACAAACCGAAAGATCGCCTGAAATCACTGCTTGAAGCACCGGATGCCGACGACCTGCTCAACTGGTTACGTCGTCAGCCGCTGATGCAAATCGATGAACAGAAAAAGCTGGTGATGTCCCATGCCGGCATCACGCCACAGTGGGATCTGGAAACGGCAAAAGAGTGCGCGCGCGATGTTGAAGCCGTCCTCTCCAGCGACTCCTATCCGTTCTTCCTCGACGCGATGTATGGCGATATGCCGAATAACTGGAGCAACGAGCTGAGCGGCCTTGCCCGCCTGCGCTTTATCTCCAACGCCTTTACCCGCATGCGTTACTGCTTCCCGAATGGTCAACTTGATATGTATGCCAAAGAGGCACCGGAAGACGCCCCCGCGCCATTAAAACCGTGGTTTGCGATCCCGGGTCCGGTCGCCAGTGAATACAGTATTGCTTTTGGACATTGGGCTTCGCTGGAAGGCCGCGGTACGCCTGAGGGGATTTATGCCCTTGATACGGGCTGCTGCTGGGGTGGGGATCTCACCTGCCTGCGCTGGGAAGACAAGCAGTACTTTACTCAGCCATCAAACCGGCAGAAAGATCAGACTGAAGGCGACGCGATCGCGTCTTAAGTTGAGCGTCCCGGATGACCGCCAACAACGGGCGCTATCCGGGCAACGCTTTAGCGCGATAAAAGCTCCCCGGCGCGCATAACGCCACCGGGGAAAGCCTTAACGGCGCTCGAGGATCTCGAAGCAGTAGCTGTGGGAATTCTGCGCGTCGGCATCATGGAATTCGCTGAATACCGATTCCCACTGATCCGGATCGTAGTCAGGGAAATGCGTATCGCCTTCCACTTCTGCATCGATGTGGGTCAGATACAGCTTGTGCGCTTTCGGCAGGAACTGCTCGTACACGCGACCACCACCGATCACCATCATCTCGTCAACATCGCCGCAGGCGGCAATCGCTTCATCTACCGATTTCACCCACTGCACACGATCGTCGGTGCCCGGCTGGCTGCTGATAACGATATTTTTCCGTCCTGGTAACGGACGACCGATAGACTCCCAGGTCAGGCGCCCCATCACTACCGGCTTGTTTAACGTATTACGTTTAAACCAGGCGAGATCGGCAGGCAGGTTCCATGGCATGGCGTTTTCCATACCGATGACGCGATCTACCGCTAACGCCGCAATCAGACTGATCATTGAAAATTTCCCGAATGCAAAAAATTGCCGCCACTATACGGAAAGCGTAATACTTCGTCGACTGCGTGGAGAGTAAAGAATAAGAAAATTTTTAGATTTGCTGGCGAGCCCACGTAAGCCACGTGAACCGCCAGCTGCGGATTTAAATTGAAAACAAAATGTTAACTGTAAACCAAACGTAACAGCGAGTTTTCACCTCAGGATGCCGGCTTATTTTCGGGTTCATCGGCGATATCGCCGGTATGTCTGCCCTCTTCGGTTCCCTGCCAGCCGTGGCGCTGAACCAATGATAAATGGTTACGATCCTCGTTGATAATCCCGGTCAACATGTCGCTGGTTCGCTTGAACACCGCCACGCGAGACGCCGCATCGTTTTCCGCCATCTCGACCATCTCTTCCACCATTTTCTGGTTGAAGCGACGGAACAGATCGGCGCGCTCACGCGCTTCATAGGCACCCAGTCCCAGCGCCTCCAGCGCCGTGCGCCCGGATTTCAGCGCCGCTTCGAAGGTTTCACGCTCCGGAGCATCTACGCCGGCCTGGCGCAGCTGGATGTAGTGATCGACATCGCGGGCGCGGGAGATAATCTGCAGATGCGGGAAATGCTCTTTCGCCAGCTCCACCAGCTGCAGGCTGGCCTGCGGATCGTCGATCGCATTAATCAGTACCTCGGCTTTTGCCGCCCCTGCCGATTCCAGCAGATCCGCGCGGGTGGCATCACCATAGAACACTTTCATATCAAACTTACGCAGCGTTTCCACGTGGTCCGGATCGTGATCGAGGATCACCATCTTCACCCCGCCGGAAAGCAGCACACGCCCGGCGATCTGCCCGTAACGGCCAAAGCCGGCGATAATCACCCGCGGCTGCTCTTCATCAATTTCATCGGCTTCACGCTCCTGGCCGCTGGAGGATTTCTCCAGCCGGGTCAGCAGCACCAGCAGAATCGGCGTGGCCGCCATCGACAACGCCACCGCTAAGGTCAGCGCCTTCGCCCACTCGCTGTCCAGCACGTCCGCCAGTTGCGCCGCGCCAAAGACCACGAAGGCAAACTCACTCCCCTGCCCCAGCAGCACCGCAAACCAGCGGCGCTGCGCGCGCGGTACGCCAAGCGGTTTAGCGATCAACCACAGCATCACGCCTTTAATGACCAGGAAACCGACCAGTAAAATCAGGATCCGCAGCGGATGGCTCATCAAGGTGCCGAAATCAATCGACATCCCAACGCCGATGAAAAACAGCCCCAGCAGCAGCCCCTTAAACGGCTCGATATCGCTTTCCAGCGCATGACGATACTCCGAGCTTGCCAGCAGTACCCCGGCGAGGAACGCCCCCATCGCCATCGACAGCCCCACTTCTTCCAGCAACAGGCCAAAGCCGAACACCAGGAACAGGGCCACGGCACTGAACACTTCGCGCAGGCCAGAGCGGGCCACAAAACGCAGCACCGGACGGGTGACATAGCGCCCCAGCGCCACCACCAGCACCAGCGCCCCCGCGACTTTGAGCGCGGACAACGCGAAAGCGCCGAGGGTGGTGGAACCGCCGCTGGCGGCCAGCAGCGGGATCATCGCCACCAGCGGGATCGCCGCGATATCCTGAAACAGCAGAACGGCAAACGCGCTGCGTCCCATCTGCGAGACCGTCAGGTTACGTTCGTTCATCGCCTGCATGGCGATAGCCGTCGACGACAGCGCCAGCGTCATGCCAATCAGCTCGGCGACCTGCCAGCGCATCCCCAGCAGCATGCAAAACAGGCCAATCAGTACCCCGCACACCACCATCTGCAACGCGCCGCCGCCAAACACCGACGCCCGTAGTTTCCACAGGCGCTGCGGGTCAAGCTCCAGGCCGATGACAAACAGCATCAGAACCACGCCAATTTCGGCAAAATGCAGAATCGCCTCGGCGTCTGTCACCAGCCGCAGGCCCCACGGCCCGATAATGCACCCGGCGATCAGATAGCCCAGCACCGACCCCAGCCCAAGGCGCACGGCAATCGGCACAATCAGGGCGGCAGACCCCAGATAAATCAGCGCCTGTATCAGCGTATGGCTATCCATGGTGTGCCTCCTGCCATTCAATTAAGCGTTGTCGATAGCGGCGCGCCTGCGCCTGAAGGGTTTCATCGTCACAGATAAACGTGCAGTGCATGGCGAACGGCGGCAGCCATTTCATGCCGCAGTACAGCCCGGTGGCCTGTAGCGGCTGGGACAGCACGTCAAAGCCAGGAAATGCACCGATATCGAAGTGGCTCTCGCCGCCGCCGGTGGTCACCGCCCACATCAGCGATTTTCCATGCAGCGCAATGCCGTTGTGACCGTAGGCCCAACCGTGCGACAGCACCTTATCCATCCACAGTTTCATCAGCGGCGGAACGCTGTACCACTGCATCGGATGCTGCCAGATAATCAGATCGGCCTTCGCCAGCGCCGCCTGTTCGGCGGCGATGTCGATGTTAAAGTCGGGGTAAAGTTGGTAGAGGGAGCGTATTTCTACGCCATCCAGCGTCCTTGCCTGCTCCAGCATCCGCTTATTCGCATGCGAGTGATGCGGATAGGGATGAGCATAAATTATCAGAATCATTGATTAGCCTGCGTTAACTCTCGTTGTAATCTGCAAGAGTGTAGTCAGTTAATCGAAGCGCTTACAATCATAACCTGATTTTATGTCTGCGGACTGCCGGCCTTATGTGGCTGCGGGCTGGCGGTAACCTCGGGTTCGCTCACGTCGAGATCGCAGCGTTTCGGCAGCAGGAAGGTCATGGTCCCGGCAATGATTAGCGATCCAGCCAGGGCGCAAACCGCCACGTTCTGGCCATACAGGTAGATCATTACCCCCACCAGATACGGGCCACAGAAGCCGCCGAGGTTACCCAGGCCATTAATCACCCCGCGAGCGCTACCGGCCACTTCCGCAGAGGCGATCCGCCCCGGCATCGACCAGAACGGGCTGGTTGCTGATTTGAGGAAAAAGCCGCAGATCACCAGTGCGATATAGGCCGCCACCACGTGCTCACGCAGCAATACCGAGGCCACCAGCGCCGCCGCAAAGCTGTAAAGCGAGAAACGCACCCACAGACGACGTTTGCCGCTGCGATCGCTGAACAACGAGATGACATAGATCCCGGCAAGCGTCGCCACGAACGGCAATACTGCAAGGAGACCCACGCTGGCCATACTGCCGCCGGTCAGTCCTTTGAGGATCGTCGGCAGCCACAAGGTGTAGCCATAATCACCAGTCTGATAGAAGAAGTTGAGGATCACCAGTTTCATCAGTCCGCCGTTGCGGAAAACATCTTTGACCGGCGCCTTGCTGACCGCATCTTCCGCCAGTTTTGCCGCCCGCTCGGCGGCCAGCGTAGTGACCAGGTAGTGACGCTCTTTCTCCGGCAGCCAGCGGGCCTCTTCCGGACGGTCGCTGATCATGAACCACCAGACCGCCAGTACCACCACCGACAGCAGACCTTCGATAATAAACAGCCAGCGCCAGTCGAGCGCGGCGATGATCGCCCCGGATACCGGCGCGGTCAGCATGCCGCCCAGCGGGGCGAACATCATCACGAAGGCGTTGGCGCGCCCCAGCTCTTTTTCCGGGAACCAGTTGCTGACCATCGTCAGCACCACCGGTAACATGCCGCCCTCGGACACGCCGAGAATAAAACGCAGCACCAGCAGTTGATATTCATGGGTCACGAAGCCGGTGGCAACCGAAACGACCGCCCAGGCCATCAGCGACCAGGCAATAAAACGTTTACCGCTGCCGTTTACCGCAATTCGCCCACCGGGTATTTGCAAAAATAAATAACCAATAAAAAAGATGCCGCTGGCAACACCGGCCATCTGGCTGGTAATACCTAAGTCCTCTTCCATTCCACCGGGTAAGGCGAAACTAATATTAACCCGGTCCATAAACGAAATAATACAGGCGATCAACACCGGCGTAATAATACGCCACCAGCGGGTGCTGGGAATTTTATCATTCATATTTCGCGCTCTCTATGCAGAGGTTATTGTTGTCATTGAATACGAGCTGGGTACAGAAATAAGAGAGAGAAATTAATTAATCGCGTTCGGCAATGGCGCGTCGGCGAAATAAGCCGCCACGTTGGCAAAAACTACCTCGCTCATTTTCTGCCGGGTTTCATGGGTCGCGCTGGCCACGTGCGGTTGTAGCACCACATTATCGAGCGCAATCAGCGCCGCCGGCACATGCGGTTCGTCTTCAAACACGTCGAGAGCCGCCCCGGCGATAACACCGTTTTGTAACGCCTGAATCAACGCCTTCTCATCCACCAGCGAGCCGCGGGCGATGTTGATCAACCACGCCTGTTTCGGCATGACGTTAAACACTGAATAATCGATTAGCCCGCGATTGGCTTCGCCGCCGGAGGCCGCAATCACCAGGAAATCGCTCTCGTGGGCCAGAGTATGCAGATCGGCGCACCACTGATAATCCAGCCCCGGCACCGGTTTGCGGTCGGTGTAAAGCACCTGCATGTCGAAGCCGCGGGCGCGACGGGCAATCGCCTGGCCGATATTGCCCATCCCCAGCAGGCCAATGCGCTTACCGCTGACCTGAGTCGCCAGCGGCATTCCGCCCTTCTCCCAGCGCCCTTCACGGACAAAGCGATCGCCCTGACACAGATTGCGCGACGCGGCCAGCAGCAGCCCCATCGCCAGGTCCGCCACGTCATTGGTCAGCACGCCGGAGGTGATGGAGATTTTGATCTGCCGGGTGCGAGCATATTCCACATCAACGGCATCGGTACCGACGCCGAAAATGGCAATCAGGCCAACGTGCGGCAGCAGCTCAAGGACGCTGTTCTGTACGCCAATGTCCCCACGGGTGACGACCGCGGCAATGTTCTCGCCTTGCTCACGCAGAAAACCAATCGGATCGTCCTGCTCGTACAGACGCAGCAGCGGGAAATGGGCCGCCAGCTGCTCCTGCAGTGCATCAATAACGGGGGCCACTAAAAGGACGGCGCGGGTAAGAGTACTCTTCATCAGATCACCTGTTTGACGGTTCGTTACAACGGTAGCCACTATCAAACGGGTTTTTAGCGGGGCGTTTTGGGATCTGCATCACGCTGAATCGTGTTAAAAATTGCTGTTACCCTCTACGTGATCGCTAAGACAAAACCGGCGTATCACGCTGTGACGCGGGGCATGGCGTTAACGGTTTGCTAACAGAAGTCAGGTGAGATATCAGTGAAGACTGAGTCCAGAAGGCAGGAAATATCGAATGTTCCAGAGTATTTCACCGTAACCCATAAAGATAACACTCAGAGAGATACGCGAAATATGATTCTGGTAAGAAGACCCGGCAGACTCCCACCGGGTCTTGATTATTTACGGTCTTGAGGCTGTACCGTCCGGCGTACGAGCCATTGTCCAGGATGGGATCCCACCCTCGCACGGATACTTCGCCGCCTTGGCTTCATCAATGTCGATACCCAGACCCGGCTTATCGTTCAGGTATGCATAGCCGTGATCTATCTCCGGGCAGCCTGGGAAGACATCGCGCAGCGCATCATTCATTGGCGTGTACTCCTGAATGCCAAAATTCGGCGAGCTCAAATCAAGATGCATATTGGCGCAGACGCCCACAGGAGAAATATCGCCTGGTCCGTGCCATGCGGTGCGTACGCCATTGAGTTCACTGTAGACGGCAAGTTTCTTCGCCGGGGTAATCCCTCCAATGGTACTCACGTGACAGCGAATATAGTCGATCAGCTTGTTGTCGATGAGCGGCTTCCATTCATTCACATTAACAAATAGCTCCCCCATAGAAATCGGCGTGGAAGACTGCTGGCGCAGCATTTTCAGCCAGTCGATATTTTCCGGTGCGACAGGATCCTCAAGATAAAACAGTTGATATTGTTCGAGTGTTTTGGCCAGGTTAATGGCGGTGACAGGCGTGACGCGCTCATGCACATCATGGATAAATTCGATACCAAAGCCGAGTTTGTTACGCAGGTGGTCAAACAGACGCGGGACGCTCTTTGCATAGGCATCCGGGTCAAAGTAGATCCCGGGTGTTTTACTGCGCGGTGAACGCTTCGGTTGAATGTTCTTCGCGCGCGCCAGCTGAGTGGCGATCAATTTGAGGTCATCAGTCCCCGCACCGCCATACATCCCCATCTGGCAGCGAACGTACTGGTAGCCCTCTTCCATTCTGGCACGGATATTATCTTCTACTTCGACTTCATCACCGCCATCGGTATGGCAATATAGCGGGATCCCGTCGCGACATTTCCCTCCCAGCAGGTCATAAACCGGCATGCCTGCCAGCTTACCTTTGATATCCCACAGCGCCATATCCACGCCAGACAAGGCATTGTTCATGATGGGGCCATTACGCCAGTAGCCGCTGACGGCGCCCGACTGCCAGATATCCTCAATGCGCGTCGGATCTTTACCTATCAGAAAAGGCGTCATGTACTCATCGATCGCGCTTTTTACTGCAAAGATACGTTGGGTAAATGTCGCGCATCCCAGTCCATACAGCCCCGGTTCATTGGTCTCAATCTTGACGACAGCCAAATCAATACCGCCCGGTGCCGTCAGAATCGTTTTCACGTTGGTTATTTTCAGGTTGCTCACTTTCACTCCTTAACTCCGCGAATTTACGGCATGTCATACCGTTAAGAATGACACGACCATCACTTGTAAGTCGTCCTACAACTTGCCGTTGTTATATCACGGTTGCATTTTCATGGTTCTTTGAGAGTTACGTTCTGTGATGACGATCAAATTACGTTCAATAAATTTTTAAAATATATATTAAATTCAATTATTTACAAACATGACAATGAAGGTGACATACAACTATTTGTGATCTTTGTTGCAAATAAATAGCGAGGTTCTTGATTTTGTCATGACGAAAACTCAACCTTTAAATAGACAGTCGTCATACAAATTAACGAGTGAGGATTAAATATGACCGCATTATTTGACTTAACGGGGAAAACGGCACTGGTTACGGGTTCTGCACGTGGGCTGGGTTTTGCCTACGCAGAAGGCCTTGCCGCGGCAGGAGCACGGATCATCCTGAATGATATTCGCGATACGCTGTTGGCAGAGTCAGTGGGTACGTTGACGAACAAAGGTTACGATGCACACGGGGTGGCTTTCGACGTGACCGATGAGCAAGCGATTGAGTCTGCCTTTGATCAACTCGATTCACAGGGGATAAAGGTCGATATTCTGATTAATAACGCCGGTATCCAGTACCGCAAACCAATGGTAGAGCTGGAACTGGAACACTGGCAGAAAGTGATTGATACCAACCTGACCAGCGCTTTTCTGGTCTCCCGCGCGGCGGCAAAACGGATGATTGCACGCAACAGCGGCGGAAAAATCATTAACATTGGCTCACTCACCAGCCAGGCTGCCCGTCCGACCGTGGCACCGTACACGGCAGCAAAAGGCGGGATCAAAATGCTCACCTGCTCGATGGCGGCAGAATGGGCGCAGTTTAATATCCAGACCAACGCTATTGGCCCAGGCTACATTCTGACGGACATGAACACCGCACTGATCGAAGATAAACAATTCGACAACTGGGTGAAAAGCAGCAACCCCTCTCAGCGCTGGGGTCGGCCGGAAGAGTTAATCGGTACCGCCGTCTTCTTATCATCCAAAGCATCAGATTATATCAACGGACAAATTATCTACGTCGATGGTGGCTGGCTCGCCGTGTTATAAGCCACCCGACCTCTACCTACTCGCCTTTAAAATTGACGGCATGTGTTTACCATGAAACATGCCGATATAACACAGGTATTATTATGAAGGCTTCAAGACAACGACTCTTTATTCTCACATTGCTGTTTATTGTCACGGCAATAAATTATATGGATCGTGCCAATCTTGCAGTTGCAGGCACGAATATCCAGAATGATTTTAGTCTGACCCCTACGCAACTGGGTTTGCTTTTCTCGATGTTTACCTGGGCCTACGCTGCCAGTCAAATCCCTGTCGGCTATGTCCTTGATCGCATTGGATCTCGTATTCTTTATGGCGGCGCGATCATTCTGTGGAGTATTTTTACCTTTATGATGGGGTTCGCTTCACATCATTTATTTGCAACAGCAACCGCTTCATTTGTTATGTTATTAGCTTGCCGTGCATTAATTGGTGTTGCTGAAGCACCTTCTTTTCCTTCAAATACTAAAATAATCGCCACCTGGTTCCCGGATCATGAGCGTGCGCGTGCAACCGCTATTTACTCCAGCGCTCAATATATCGGCCTGGCATTACTGACGCCATTCCTCTCCTTTATCGTAGCAAACTACGGTTGGGAGATGTCATTCTACCTGTCCGGCGGCGCAGGCATTCTGTTCGGTGTCTACTGGTTACTGTACTACCGCGATCCTCAGCACAGCTCCTCCGTGAACCAGGCTGAACTGGATTATATCAAGGCGGGCGGCGGCTATGGTTCCGCCAACCAGTCTACAGTGAACAAGAAAATCAGCTGGCATGACATTAAATTTTTCCTCGGTAAGAAAACTATCTGGGGGCTGTTCATCACCCAGTTCGCCTGTTCATCCACGCTTTATTTCTTTCTGACCTGGTTTATTGTTTACCTGGAAAAAGGGTTACACCTCTCTATTTCAAAAGCCGGTATTGGTGCCATGCTTCCCTATATTATGGCGATGTTTGGCGTGCTCTGCGGCGGTACGTTAAGCGATATGTTATTAAAAAAAGGAAAATCCAGAACGCTGGCACGTAAATTACCAGTGATGACCGGATTATGCGTCACCATGATTATTGGCCTGGTGAACTTCTTTGAAGATAAACCGGTCATTGCCATTGTTATTCTGTCGATTGCATTCTTTGCCAATGCCTTTTCAAATCTGGGCTGGGTGGTCTGGAGTGACGTTATTCCACGGAATTTCCTCGGCACCATGGGCGGATTTTTAAATATTTGCGGAAACCTCTCCGGGATTGTTAGTCCAATTGTGATTGGGGTTATTCTCGAACGCACACAAAATTTCCAGTATGCGATGTGGTATATCGCAGGTGTCGCTGGGATCGGCTTATTAGCTTACATCTTCCTGGTGGGGAAAATTGAAGTAATCCTGCCCGAAAAAAAGAATGCCAACACCGTGGATAAGAATGCCATTAATCCAGCGACTGCTAACAAATAATGAGATCATGATGAAAACTGAAAAAATAACCTGTAATGCGTGTCTGGCCCATGCGGAAAAAGACGTACGCTTTGAAGCACGTGAAATCGAGTACAGTGAACATGACGTTGTCGTAAAGGTAGCCTGCGGTGGCATCTGCGGCTCTGATATTCATTACTACCAGCATGGCCGGGCAGGGATGTCGATCCTCAAACATCCCATGGTAATTGGCCATGAGTTTGTCGGCGTGATTAGCAAAGTCCCCGCTGGCAGCGAGCTGCAAGTGGGTCAAACGGTAGCGGTAAACCCGTCCTGCCCCTGCAATCAGTGTGAGATGTGTCTTTCTGGCCATCAAAACCTATGTGGTTCCATGCGCTTTATGGGTAGCGCGCAGTTCAATCCTCATGTGAATGGCGGTTTTTCTGAATTCGTGGTGGTTAAACCTGAGCAGTGCATTCCGTACAATAGCCACATTCCCGCGAACGTGATGGCCTTTTCCGAACCGCTGGCAGTCGCCATACACGCAGTAAAAATGGCGGGTCAGTTGACTGGAAAACGCGTGCTGGTGATCGGTGCAGGCCCGATTGGCTGCCTGATCCTCGCAGCGGCACGCAGTGCAGGCGCATCCGAACTGGTGGCTTCCGATCTCAGCCCGCGCTGCCTGGAACTGGCTCGCCAGATGGGGGCGACGGCGGTGATGGATCCGCGCGATGAAGAACAGGTTGCCCGTTATCAGCAACGTAAGGGCTATTTTGATGTAGTGTTCGAGGCCTCCGGCGCGCCGGCTGCCGTGGCATCTACGGTGGACTTCACCCGCCCTGCGGGCACCATTGTCCAGGTCGGAATGGGAGCAAGCCCGGTTAGCTGGCCAGTGTCGCCAATGCTGGTCAAAGAGCTCAACTGGGTTGGTTCATTCCGCTTTATCGGCGAATTTGTAACAGCAGTCCGTTGGCTGGAAGACGGGCGTATTGATCCTCGCCCTCTCATCAGCGCTGAATTCTCGCCTCAGAAAATTGAAGACGCATTGATTACGGCTACAGATAAAAATGTGTCTGCTAAGGTGCTCATTCGTTTCGATTAACGGTGAAAAGCGCCCGGTCGGGCGCTTTGTTCTTAAAAGTGAATTGCTATACAATAAATCACTTCAGCGACATCTTACCGGAAACCCACTTTGAGCATAAAATCCATTCAAAAACAGAACGTTGTAAATGAAATTTATGATCAGATAAGCGGAAAGCTGCTGGATGGTAGCTGGGCGCCGGGTAGCCGTTTGCCTTCAGAAGCAGAGCTAACCACCTCATTCAACGTCAGCAGAGTCAGCGTACGCAGTGCGGTTCAGCGCTTTCGTGACCTGGGGATTGTGGTGACACGCCAGGGCAGCGGTAGCTATGTGAGCGAACACTTCACCCCGCAGATGTTGAGTAACGATCCTCGCCCGATCATGCACCTTAGCCGTGAAGAGTTTCACGACATGATGATTTTCCGCCAGACGGTGGAGTTCAAATGCGTAGAGCTGGCGGTGACCCACGCCACCGATGACGACATTCGCCAACTCGAAGAAGCGCTAAATAATATGCTGATCAACAAGGGTGACTACAAAAAATACTCAGAAGCAGACTACGAGTTTCATCTGGCGATTGTCAGGGCGTCGCACAACAGTGTGTTCTACAACGTAATGAGCTCGATCAAAGACATCTATTACTACTATCTTGAAGAGCTTAATCGTGCACTAGGCATCACCCTTGAGAGCGTGGAAGCTCATATCAAAGTCTATATGTCTATTAAGAATCGTGACGCCAGCACGGCAGTGGAAGTACTCAACGAAGCCATGTCAGGGAATATTATTGCCATCGAAAAAATCAAATCGGCAGATACATCCGGGACAGATTAAGGTCTACGGTCGGTTTGGCTCGTGGAACACATGCGCAAGCAAACTGTAGATAAAAGCACACCGCTTCCCCTCTCATCTCATATCAGCGTGGACATGTCGACGCATCAGGTACTGGCGCTACGTGCAATTCCGGCGATACGCGTTTATCCCCAGAGTTCATCATGCCGGTACCGATTCGGGCAGAATTAAATGGTTTCGCCCAACGACAGGCGGTAGTGCAGGTCTACTTTCTCAATGGTCGGCAGTCCTTTGATTTTTTTGATTAAAATCTCAGTGGCGACCTTACCCATCTCAAAGCGCGGAGTCAGCACGCTGGCCAGCCGCGGGGTGATAATCTGGCCGATCTCCAGACCATGAAAACCGGCGATCGCCAGCTCCTGGGGGACATTGATACCCGATGCGAGGCACTCCTGTAACACGCCCACCGCCAGGTCATCATTGGTGCAGAGGATCCCGTCCATGGTGGCATACATCTGCCGCGCCAGATTCATCATGCCGGTACCGATCGACACCGACGACACCTTGTTCGGCGCAATACGCCCGGTCGCCAGTCCGGCATTCTCCATCGCCTGGCAATAGCCAGCGAAGCGCTGCTCGTCGCGCACATCAGACATCGAGCCGAAATAGATAATGTGCCGCTTGCCGCTCGCCAGCAGCATCGTGGTCATGTCAAAACCGGCTTTGAAGTTATCGAAACCAACGTTGATGCGTCCGGGATTCTCCGCCAGCCCCATCACTTCGGCGATGGGAATTTTGGCCGCGTTGAGGTACTTATCCGCCCGCAGGGTGTGGACCGACTCGGTCAGTAGCAGGCCTTTGACATGAAACGCCAGCACCGCCGCAATCTGTTCCTCTTCGCGCTGGCGATCGTAATCGTAGTTGACCACCAGCGTCTGGTAGCCATGCGCCGCGGTCACCGATTCGATCCCCGCCAGCAGGTCGGCGAAGATTTGGTTGTGAAAAGAGGGAATTAATACGCCAATGCGCGGGACGACGACGCTGGTCATCGCCGGATTATCAGGATCGGGCTCATAGCCGATTTCCGCAATCACGCTGGCGATACGTTCTGCGGTCTCCGGTTTGACTTTATCCGGCGTACGTAAATAGCGGCTGACGGTCATCTTGGTTACGCCGGCCAGCGCTGCAATATCATTGAGCGTAATGCGTTGTGCTTTCATCTATCGACCCGTCAAAGACATCCACTGCATCAGGCCATTATGCCTGCCGTTCAGGAAAAAGAGAATCACACCATTCTGCGCTTAACCCCTTGAGCCATGGCAATTTCCACCCGACATCACGTTTAGCGTAACCCCTTTTCGTAACACCCTTTTGAGTGATCTCCATCACAGATTTACCCGGCAAAAATCCGTGAGATAGAGCACAGGTTGTTGCGGGCCATGTTTTGCCACCAGCGGCATTAACACGCACCACATCATTTATATTCAGCCGTTAATCAGGATATCAAGATGAAAGATCTTTTCAGCTTACAAGGCAAACGTATTTTAATTACTGGCGCAGGACAAGGAATTGGTTTTGTCATGGCGCAAGGCCTTGCACAATATGGCGCAGAAATTATTGTCAACGATATTTCGGCGTCTCGTGCGGATGATGCGGTCATGAAATTACGTGATGAAGGTGCCCTCGCCCACTCCGCGGTATTTAATGTCACCGATGCCGAGGCGGTTGAAAATGCGATTGCGAAAATTGAAACCGATATCGGTGCGATTGACGTGTTATTTAATAACGCGGGTATTCAGCGCCGTCATCCTTTTACCGAATTTCCGGTGCAGGAATGGCATGACGTTATTTCCGTCAACCAGACCGCGGTATTCCTGGTCTCCCAGGCGGTAGCCAAACGCATGGTCAGCCGCCGGCGCGGCAAAATCGTCAATATCTGCTCCATGCAGAGCGAACTGGGCCGCGATACGATTACCCCGTACGCCGCCGCCAAAGGTGCGGTGAAGATGTTGACTCGCGGCATGTGCGTCGAGCTGGCGCGCGATAACATCCAGGTCAACGGTATTGCACCGGGCTATTTTAAAACCGCCATGACCCAGGCCCTGGTGGACGATCGGGCCTTTACCGACTGGTTGTGTAAACGTACGCCTGCCGCACGCTGGGGCGATCCGCAAGAGCTGATTGGCGCCGCCGTGTTTCTCTCCTCCAAAGCATCCGATTTCGTCAATGGACATCTGTTATTCGTCGACGGCGGCATGCTGGTTGCCGTCTGATTAAGGAGCGCATTATGGCAGGACAATGCATTATTTTGATGGGCGTGTCGGGCACCGGGAAGACCACCGTGGGTCAGGCGCTGGCCCAGGCGCTTGGCGCCAAGTTTATCGACGGTGACGATCTTCATCCCCGGCAGAACATCGTCAAAATGGCCGCCAGCCAGCCGCTGGATGACCACGATCGCCAGCCGTGGCTGGAGCGCATTGGCGATGTGATTTTCAGCCTTGGGCAGAAGAACGAATCCGGCGTGCTGGTATGCTCGGCGCTGAAAAAGCGCTACCGCGACCAGCTGCGCGAGGGTAACCCCCATTTACGCTTCCTGTGGCTGACCGGCGACTACGACTGCATTTTGCAACGGATGCAGGCACGTAAGGGCCACTTTATGCCGGAAGCCCTGCTGCGCAGCCAGTTTGCCGCGCTGGAAACCCCGGACGCCAGCGAAGGCGATATCGTCGCGGTGGATATCGCCCCCGATGTCGCAAGCATTGTGGCGCACTCCATCACATTACTTAACCCGCAACCCACGCAGGGAGTCCCGGCATGATTATCGATACCTTAAGCGCCGCCGCTAAAAATAGTTTTTACCCGCCGGTTATCCGCAAAGCATTGCAGGCGGTACTGCAGCAGGAGCCGCACGCTCTGCCACCGGGGAAATACACCGTCGATGGCGATAATCTGTTTTTTACCGTTGTCGAAGGCAGCACGAAACCGCTGGCGGAACAGCGCCCGGAGTACCATCGTCAGTACATCGATATTCATATTGTGCTGCAAGGTGAGGAGATTATCGGAGCCGGAAACAAAGGCCTGGAGATTGTCCCGGACGGACCGTTTAAGGACGCCCATGATATTGGCTTTTGTGAGGGGATCAGCAGCGAAACGCTGATTCATCTGCATCCTGAAGAGCTGGCCGTCCTGTTTCCCGGGGAACTGCATCGACCAATGAGCGCCATGGATGCCGGCGCGCCGCTGCGCAAAATTATCGTCAAAATTGACCACGTGCTGCTTTAATCAGTCAGCCATCGGCCCCGCCGCGTTCCATGCGGGGCCACATGAATTTGTCTCTTAGTTATCCAGTTCGTCCATCGACTTAACCTGATCGCGGTTGATCTGCTCGGTACGACCGGTTTCCGCATTTTTGTAGGACACCATGCCGGTATCATCATCCACCTGCGGTTTGCCATCGGTCACAATGGTTTTACCATCGGTAGTTTTCAGCGACTGATTGGATGAACACCCGGCTACGGTAAACAGTGCAGCAGCGGCGAAAACCGCAGCGGTGAGGGGTTTATTGTATTTCATCGTGTTTCTCTCCCGTTATTCAGTCAAATTAATTATTTCCTAACCACTTCAGGCTAGCTGACCAAACCGAGAGAGAACACCAGAACTCTCCGAAGTGGTGTTTTCACGCGGATGTCCTTGTTTTTGTTCGAAGCCGATCGCAAGGCAAAAAAAAGCGCCCCCGGTGTCGACCACCGGAGGCGCTTTTTACGGGCAGATTACATTATTTCTTAATCTGCGCGTGCATTTCCTGCACCGAGGTGACCTTCTCGATAGCGTTGGCGTTCAGCGCCATTGCCGTCGCGAAACCGCCGTTCAGGGTCGTGTCGTAATGAACTTTGTACTGCAGGGCGCTGCGGCGAATCAGCTTGGAGTCTTCAATCGCCTGACGACCTTCAGTGGTGTTGATGATGTAGGTGTATTCGCCATTCTTGATACGGTCCTGAATGTGAGGACGACCTTCATGCACCTTGTTCACCAGACGCGGGTTGATACCGGCTTCACCCAGCACAATCGCGGTGCCGTGGGTGGCATCCAGTTCGAAACCAAACTTCAGCAGTTTCGCCGCCAGGTCAACCACACGCTCTTTATCGCCTTCGCGAACGGAGAGCAGCGCGCGTCCCTGTTTTTTCATAGTTGAGCTGCTGCCCAGCTGCGCTTTCGCGAACGCTTCCGCGAAGGTACGCCCGACGCCCATCACTTCCCCGGTAGAGCGCATTTCTGGCCCTAACAGCGGGTCAACGCCCGGGAATTTGTTGAACGGCAGCACCACTTCTTTCACCGAGTAATACGGCGGGATAATCTCTTTGGTCACGCCCTGCTGTGCCAGAGTCTGGCCAGCCATCACGCGCGCCGCCACTTTGGCCAGCGGAACACCGGTGGCTTTCGAGACGAACGGGACGGTACGTGCCGCACGCGGGTTGACTTCAATCAGGTAGACTTCGTTGTTCTTCACTGCGAACTGAACGTTCATCAGGCCGCGAACCTGCAGCTCGAAGGCCAGCTTCTGCACCTGCTCGCGCATCACATCCTGAATTTCCTGGCTCAGGGTGTAGGCTGGCAGAGAACATGCGGAGTCACCGGAGTGTACGCCAGCCTGCTCGATGTGCTCCATGATGCCGCCAATCAGCACCATTTCGCCGTCGCAGATGGCGTCCACGTCAACTTCTACCGCGTCGTCAAGGAAGCGGTCCAGCAGCACCGGCGCGTCGTTAGACACGCTGACCGCGGTCTGGAAGTAGCGACGCAGGTCGGCTTCGTCGTAGACGATTTCCATTGCCCGGCCACCGAGGACGTAGGACGGACGTACCACCAGCGGGTAGCCAATCTCTTTTGCCTTCTCAACGGCCATCTCGATGGCGGTAACGGTGGCGTTAGCCGGCTGCTTCAGCTTCAGACGGTCAACCGCCTGCTGGAAACGCTCGCGGTCTTCCGCGCGGTCAATCGCATCCGGGCTGGTGCCGATAACCGGTACGCCAGCGGCTTCCAGCGCACGGGCCAGTTTCAGCGGAGTCTGGCCGCCGTACTGCACGATGACGCCTTTCGGCTTCTCGATGCGCACGATTTCCAGCACGTCTTCCAGGGTGACCGGCTCAAAGTACAGACGATCAGAGGTGTCGTAGTCGGTCGACACGGTTTCCGGGTTACAGTTGACCATAATGGTCTCGTAACCGTCTTCACGCAGCGCCAGCGAGGCGTGTACGCAGCAGTAGTCGAACTCGATACCCTGACCGATACGGTTCGGGCCGCCGCCGAGGACCATGATTTTATCGCGGTCAACGGACGGGTTCGCTTCACACTCTTCGTCGTAGGTGGAGTACATGTAGGCGGTATCGGTCGCAAACTCCGCCGCGCAGGTATCCACACGCTTGTAGACCGGGTGCAGGTTGTACTGGTCACGCAGCTTGCGGATTTCGCCTTCACGAACGCCCGCCAGTTTTGCCAGACGCGCGTCGGCAAAGCCTTTGCGCTTAAGCTGGTGCAGGAAGTCAGCGGTCAGGCCGGTGATACCGAGTTCGGTCACTTTCTCTTCCAGACGTACCAGCTCTTCGATTTGTACCAGGAACCAACGGTCAATGTTGGTCAGGTTGAAGACGCCGTCCACGGACAGCCCGGCACGGAATGCATCGGCGATGTACCAGATACGCTCGGCGCCAGCGTCTTTCAGCTCGCGGCGGATTTTGGTCAGCGCTTCCGGATCGTCGAGGCTCACTTTCGGGTCGAAACCGGTGGCGCCCACTTCGAGGCCGCGCAGCGCTTTCTGCAAAGATTCCTGCTGGGTGCGGCCAATCGCCATCACTTCACCCACAGATTTCATCTGCGTGGTCAGACGGTCGTTCGCGCCAACAAATTTTTCAAAGTTGAAGCGTGGAATTTTGGTAACGACGTAGTCGATGGACGGTTCGAACGATGCCGGGGTACGACCGCCGGTGATGTCGTTCATCAGCTCATCCAGGGTGTAACCGACCGCCAGTTTCGCCGCCACTTTGGCAATCGGGAAGCCGGTGGCTTTCGATGCCAGTGCAGAGGAGCGTGATACGCGCGGGTTCATTTCGATAACAATCAGGCGACCGTCTTTCGGGTTCACCGAGAACTGAACGTTAGAACCGCCGGTTTCCACGCCGATTTCACGCAGTACCGCCATCGAGGCGTTACGCATAACCTGATACTCTTTGTCGGTCAGGGTTTGCGCCGGTGCCACGGTGATGGAGTCACCAGTGTGAATGCCCATGGCGTCGAAGTTTTCGATGGAACAGACGATGATGCAGTTGTCGTTCTTATCGCGCACCACTTCCATTTCGTACTCTTTCCAGCCGATCAGCGATTCATCAATCAGCAGCTCGTTGGTCGGAGAGAGATCCAGACCGCGGGTACAAATTTCTTCGAACTCTTCGCGGTTGTAGGCGATACCGCCGCCGGTGCCGCCCATGGTGAAGCTCGGGCGAATGATGCACGGGTAGCCCACATCGGCAGCAACGGCCAGCGCTTCTTCCATCGTGTGCGCAATACCGGAACGTGCGGTATCAAGACCGATTTTCTTCATCGCCACATCAAAGCGACGGCGGTCTTCTGCTTTATCAATCGCATCGGCGGTGGCGCCGATCATGGTCACGCCGAACTCTTCCAGCACGCCCTGACGTTCCAGTTCCAGCGCGCAGTTCAGCGCCGTCTGGCCGCCCATGGTCGGCAGAACCGAGTCCGGGCGCTCTTTTTCGATGATTTTGCGTACCACTTCCCAGTGAATCGGCTCAATGTAGGTGGCATCGGCCATTTCAGGGTCGGTCATGATGGTGGCCGGGTTAGAGTTCACCAGGATGACGCGGTAACCCTCTTCACGAAGGGCTTTACAAGCCTGAGCGCCAGAGTAGTCAAATTCACAAGCCTGGCCGATAACGATCGGGCCAGCGCCAAGAATCAGGATGCTTTTTATGTCTGTACGTTTTGGCATGGCTTTTTTCTCCTGATTATTTCGCGGACTGGCGGTACTGCTCAATTAACTCGATAAAATGGTCGAACAACGGCGCGGCATCATGCGGGCCTGGGCTCGCTTCCGGGTGTCCCTGGAAGCTGAACGCCGGTTTGTCAGTGCGGTGGATGCCCTGCAGGGTGCCATCGAACAGTGACTTGTGGGTCACGCGCAGGTTAGCCGGCATAGACGCTTCGTCGACCGCAAAACCGTGGTTCTGCGCGGTAATCATTACCACGTCGTTATCGATATCTTTGACCGGGTGGTTGCCGCCGTGGTGGCCGAACTTCATCTTCACGGTCTTCGCTCCGCTCGCCAGCGCCAGCAGCTGATGACCGAGGCAGATGCCGAATACCGGAACATCGGTCTCGAGGAATTTCTCAATCGCGTCGATAGCGTAATCGCACGGCGCCGGGTCACCAGGACCGTTGGACAGGAAGATCCCGTCCGGATTCATCTTCAGCACCTCTTCCGCAGAGGTTTGTGCCGGCACGACGGTCAGACGGCAGCCGCGATCGACCAGCATGCGCAGAATGTTGCGTTTGGCACCGAAATCGTAGGCCACAACGTGGAACGGCAGTTCGCTTTCCGCTTTCGCTTCCGGCAGGTCGCCCGCCAGCGTCCAGCTTCCTTGTGTCCAGCTGTAGGTTTCTGAAGTGGTGACTTCTTTTGCCAGGTCCATGCCGTTCAGGCCCGGGAACGCTTTGGCTTTTTCCAGCGCCAGCTGTGCATCCAGGTTATCCCCTACGATGATGCAGCCGTTCTGTGCGCCCTTTTCGCGCAGCAAACGAGTCAGCTTACGGGTATCGATATCGGCAATCGCCACGATGTTATGGCGCTTCAGGTAAGAAGAGAGGTCTTCGGTATTGCGGAAGTTGCTGGCAATCAGCGGCAGGTCGCGAATAATCAGACCTTGTGCATGTACCTGGGAAGATTCTTCATCGGCGGCGTTGGTGCCGACATTACCGATATGAGGATAAGTAAGAGTGACAATTTGGCGGGAATAGGAGGGATCAGTGAGGATTTCTTGATAACCGGTCATTGAAGTATTGAAAACGACTTCCCCAACCGCCGTGCCCGTTGCCCCGATGGCCCGACCGTGAAACTGGGTTCCGTCTTCCAGAACCAATAGCGCTGACTTAATCAAAACACCCTCCAGAGAATATTCACTCACTTTATTTGCATATTAATGCATAGCGATAGCACGAATCAATGCAAATTTGCTTACCTATGGATTTCTGGCAAACGGCGGCATTCTGGAGAGATGTCGGGCAAAAGTCAACTTAAAGCCGATATTTTTAATCTATTTTTACGTCACTGGGCACTTCACACTGCTTTAGCAGGCAAAAAGATCAACTAACTATGCTAAGAAAACGCTTGCGGACCAGGAAGATTGAAAAAATGCGGGCCTGAGTGTGAAAAAGTAGACCAAATGGTCAAAATTTACAATAACACAACAGAAATAGAAGAGATAAGCATGAATTATAAATGCTTGAGATAAAAACATTAATGAAACGATTAAAAATAAAAAGGGCAATAAAATATTGCCCTTTGCAATCAATCACATATTGAATGCAACAACCACATCACGATGGGTAATAAATCTTATAAACTGTTTAACTCCAGGACGTCTCGCATATCAAAAAGCCCGATTTTCTTGTCTTTCAGCCACAGAGCGGAACGAACGGCGCCATTGGCAAACGTCATCCGGCTGGAGGCTTTATGGCTGATTTCAATGCGCTCGCCGATATCGGCGAACATCGCCGTATGTTCCCCGACGATGTCACCCGCGCGCACGGTGGCAAACCCGATGGTGCCCGGTACGCGCTCGCCGGTATAACCTTCACGGCTGTAGACTGCGCAATCCTTCAGATCCTTGTTCAGAGCACCGGCAATCGCCTCGCCCATCGCCAGCGCTGTGCCTGACGGCGCATCGACCTTGTGGCGGTGGTGAGCTTCGATAATTTCGATATCAGTATAGTCACCCATGACCTTCGCCGCTTTTTCCAGCAGTTTCAGCATGACGTTAACGCCGACGCTGAAATTAGCCGCGAAAACTATGGCAATATCCTGCGCGGCATCGCGAATGGCTTGTTTTCCTGCGTCATCAAAACCCGTCGTACCAATCACCATCCCTTTCGCATGCTCGCGGCAAAACGCCAGGTGGTTTAAGGTGCCTTCCGGGCGGGTAAAATCGATCAGCACGTCAAAATCATCGTTGACTGCCGTCAGGCTGCTTTGCACCGTGACGCCCATGTGGCCTGCGCCTGCCAGTTCGCCAGCATCGCTGCCGAGCAGGGAGGAACCTTCGCGCTCCAGCGCCGCGCCCAGCGCCACGCCGTCCATCTGCTGTACCGCTTGAATCAACTGGCGTCCCATCCGGCCGCCCGCGCCCGCGATGGCCACGCGGATTTGTGCATCATGCATAGCTATTCTCTTTTGTTAACTTCACGTAAATAGTTTTCAGAGTAACCAGCCCAACGATGGGCCGCTACTCAAAAACACCGATAATTAGAAATTTATGACAAACCGCGATCGATATCAGTAAAAACTATATGTTTTTCATCATTAGAAGGAGAGATATCGTAGCGTTAAAGCACCGCTAACAGTCTGAGATCACTGACTCTTTGCGCATAAATCCGCACGATTCACGGATCACCAGCGCGGGGGGCAGAATAATCCGTTTTGGCGGCTCATTATTGCCCTGAATACGGCTATACAATAGCTCACCGGCTTTCCGACCAATCTCTTTTGCTGCCACCGAAACGGTCGTCAGGGCAGGCTGAACCAGAGCCGCCTCGGTAATATCGTCAAACCCCACCAGCGCAAAATCCCGACCCGGTTCACGCCCGGTTTTACGTAGCGCCTGCATCACACCAAGTGCCACAATATCCTGATAACAGACTGCGGCCGTTATCTCCGGATAGCGGGTCAGGAGCGCCTCGGCGACTTTCGCCCCATCAATCTGGCTGGCCTTAGCCGTGACAATCCACTCAGGATTAGGGGATATTCCGCTTTCCAGTAGCGTACTGGTGAAGCCACCAATACGTTGCGCCCGAGTACCTGAACTCAAGCTGCCACCGATAAAAGCAATATTCCGATGCCCCATTTTCAACAAGTGAGCGGTAGCCATTTGCGTGCCAAGAAAGTTATCTGTGCCGACAAAATCAAAATCCGGATCGCTGAGCGGACGTACCACCATAATGGCGGGAATATTGCGCCTTTTCAGGGCATCGAAAAATGAGGTCGGGGTTTCCCGCGCCGCGCACAACACCATGCCGCAGGCGTTGTTTCGCATGAGTGAGTCAACAAACTTCTGTTGTCGCTCGCCTGACTCTTCACTGTTTGCCAGGAACAGCAGCAGGTCGTGTCGCTCCATTTCATGACTTAAGCCCGCCGTCATCTCACCATAAAACGGGTTGGTAATATCATGCAGTAACAGTCCGACCTGATTGCTACTGCGATTCCGCAGGTTAGCGGCAGTCTGGTTGTAGACATATCCGGAATCATCCAGAGCTTTCAGCACCCGTTCACGCGTAGCTTGTGAAATCCGTCCTCGATTACGCAACACCATCGAAACGGTAGCCGTAGACACCCCTGCCCGTTCGGCCACCTGTGCCAGCGTTACTGTCGTCATCATGCCTCCTGTTCGTTCACTGAAGGTTAATCGAATAACCTAAAAAATGCATTATTCCCTGTGAGCACACTCACATTAAGACGCATTTTAGCCCGCTGGTTGTGGATTATGGCGGGTTAATCGCGTTAACCATACTGTCAAAACAAGGTTAATCGATTAATCTTTGTTTAGCCAATATGGAGACAAATAATGCAAACGACCTATGATAAATTCCCTGATATAGCCATTCAGGGCTATGACGACCAGGCCTGGCAGGGTTGGGCCTCCATCAATACCGCACTTAACGCCAGAACATCAACGTCCTCCAGAACCGTGCTGGTTGTGGACTGCTACCCAGGCGTGCGGATTGAGGAGCTGGAACAGCGCCTGTTGCCATCACTCAACGCTGCATTGACACTGAACGTCGAATCCGCCCGCCGCGATGAGCAAGCGTTACACGATCTCCTGGCGCGCAATCTTACCGATGACCGCGTCTTCGGCGTGCTGTCCTGCCATCACCTTGATGAGTTTTTTAATGCCGAAAAACTGCATCAGTTACGCCGCCAGGTTGACGCCGTAACGGAAGGCGTCATTGTGATCTATGGTCCTGGCGCCACGCTCGTTCACCCAGGAGACCTGCTGGTCTACGCTGATATGCCACGTTGGGAAATCCAACAACGGATGCGCCATGATGGCCTGGGAAACTGGGGGGCAGATAACCAGGACGAAGATATTCTCCGCCGCTATAAACGCGCCTTCTTTATTGAATGGCGCGTCTTCGACCGCCATAAAACGCCGTTGCTCAAACGTACCGATTATCTGCTCGATACCACACAAAAAGATGCACCGACGCTAGTCAGCGGTGAAGCGCTGCGCGCTGGACTACAGCACACTACCGCCCGCCCGTTCCGGGTCGTCCCTTTCTTCGACCCTGGTGTCTGGGGCGGTCAGTGGATGAAACAGCAATTCGATCTCGATCCCTCCGCGCCCAATTACGCATGGTGTTTTGATTGCGTGCCCGAGGAAAACAGCCTGTTACTGCGTTTTGGTCAGGTGCGGATCGAGATCCCCTCACAAAACCTGGTATTACTCCACCCACGTGCGCTCCTTGGCGAGAAGGTCCACGCCCGGTTTGGCGCTGAGTTTCCTATTCGCTTCGATTTTCTGGATACCATCGGCGGTCAGAACCTCAGTTTCCAGGTTCATCCGGTTACCGAGTACATCCAACAACAGTTCGGGATGCACTATACCCAGGATGAGAGCTATTACATCCTCGAAGCCGAGCCGGGAGCCGTGGTCTATTTGGGAACGCAAACGGGAATCAAACCGCAGGAGATGCTCGACGATCTACAGGCAGCCGGCCGTGGCGAAAAAGCGTTTGACGATCGGCGCTTCGTTAACCAAATCCCGGCGCGTAAGCACGATCACTTCCTTATCCCTGCCGGTACGGTTCACTGTTCCGGAAGCGGCACAATGGTGCTCGAAATCAGCGCAACACCCTATATCTTCACCTTCAAACTCTGGGACTGGGGGCGTTTAGGCTTAGACGGTTTACCGCGCCCGGTGCATCTTGAGCATGGCGAACAGGTCATCGACTGGCAACGCGATACGCAGTGGGTCAACGACAACCTGGTTAACCGCATTGAACCTATCACCGAAGGAGAAGGCTGGCGAGAGGAGCGGACGGGCATGCACGAACGTGAGTTTATCGAAACCCGTCGCCACTGGTTTACCGCACCGGTAACGCACCATACCAGGGGCGGCGTTAACGTATTGAACCTGATTGAAGGGGCGGAAGCTCTCGTCGACAGCCCTGACGGTGCCTTTGAGCCCTTTATCGTCCACTACGCCGAGACGTTTATCATACCCGCCGCAGTAGGCGAGTATCGCATCTCTCCATCGGGGAAAGGCGCAGGACAGCAACTTGCCACCATCAAAGCCTGGGTAAGGGGATAAGCAAATGATCAACATCATTGTTGCCAGCCACGGTCCGCTTGCCAACGCCCTGCTTGCCAGCGGGCGGATGGTTTATGGCGAATTACCGCATGTCTCTACCGTCACGCTCGACGAACAGGCGGGCATCGAAGGCTTTAAGCAGGACTTCGCCCGCACGCTGGGTGAAGTTGGTCAGCAGGCCGACGGCGTACTGGTGCTATGCGATATGCAAAGCGGTACGCCATGGAACGTCGCCTGCCTGCACGCATTTTCTTCCCAGACAACGCCTCCTGTCGCCGTACTGGCCGGGGTTAATTTCCCGATGCTGCTGCAGAGTGAAGACATTATCCACCTGACGGATGTTCACGCCGCTGCCTTACAGCTACTGGCGTTAACCGTACCCACCCTGATTAAAGCCACCCCGGTTTTAGCCATTCAGCCTGATGATTTTTAAAGGAAAACGCTTATGAGTATCTCTTTTGTACGTATTGACGACCGGGTGATCCATGGGCAGCTCGTGACGCGCTGGGCCAAAGAGCTGCCCTGCGACGGTATCGTGGCAATTGACGACGCTGTCGCGGCCGATCCGCTACTTTCGTCGGTGATGAAAGGCGCCGTGCAAGACATCAAAGTCTGGCTGTTCGACACCGCTACGGCCATTGAAAAACTGCCAAAAGTCATTGCCAGTGAGAAACGCTATTTCGTGATCGGCAAATCCCCGGTCACTTTACAGCGCCTGGAGGCGGCAGGGATCAGCCTGAAAAATGCCAATGGCAAAATCAACGTTGGCCCAATGAGCGCCCGCGCGGATACCACCACCATTGGACCAAATCAGTCGGTGAATGCCGCTGAGGTCGCCGCCTTTGACTGGCTGGTACAGCACGGGCATCACGTTGAATTCCGTCTGGTTCCGGATGCCAGCTACTACAGCTGGCAGGACGCACGCCAGAAGCTGAAATAAGGAGCGGATGATGATTATCGAAGCTACGTTGATTGGCATTCTTTGTTATCTGGGGGCCCTCAGCAGTCCCTGGCTTCTAGGTCTGACCGGCGGCTGGTATCTGATTACCCGACCGCTGGTGTCCGGCATGCTGGTCGGGCTGATTCTGGGCGACCTGAAGACCGGGATCATGATAGGCGTTGCGGTCCAGGCGGTTTATATCGCGATGGTGACGCCGGGCGGTTCAATGCCCGCGGACCTCAACTTCGTCGCCTATCCGGCAATTGCGTTAGGTATTCTGTCAGGTAAAGGGCCGGAGGTCGCGGTAGCTCTGGCTGCCACTATCGGTATCGCCGGCACGATTTTGTTCAATGCGATGATGGTGCTGAACTCCTTCTGGAATCACCGGGCCGACGTGGCGCTGGAGCGAGGCGACGATCGCGGTATTTATCTGAACAGCGCCATCTGGCCCCAGGTCACGAACTTTGTTTTACGCTTCGTGCCTACGTTTATTGCCGTCTATTTCGGCGCACAGTACATCAGCGGCTTTATGGACAGTTTGCCAAAGATCATTCTGTCGACGATGAACGTCCTGGGCGGCATCCTGCCTGCGGTGGGGATCGCAATACTGCTCAAACAGATCATCAAAAACTACACCATGCTGATCTATTTTCTCGTCGGTTTCGTCTGCATCGTCTTTTTAAAACTCAATATGGTCGCACTGGTGATCGTGGGTTCGTTGCTGGCGCTTATCCATTACAACTACAAACCGGAGCCGCAGCAAAACGCAGGCACAGCACCGGTCGTCGATGATGAGGATGAATTCTGATGGAAGACCGTACCCTGACCCGGAAAGATCTGCGCCGTTGCTGGCGAGCGTGGATGATGCACAACCTCTCGTCCATGAGCTTTGAGCGCCTGGAATCCTTCGGCTTCTGCCTGAGCATGCTGCCGGTGGCGAAAAAACTTTACCCGGATACCGCTGAGCGTACTGAAATGCTGCGCCGCCACGCTTCGTTCTATAACACTGAACCGCAAATCGGCGCGATTGTTAACGGTATGGTGCTGGGGCTAGAGGAGAAAAAAGCCAACGGTGATCCCATCGACGGTGAAACGATAAATACCCTGAAAGTCGGTCTGATGGGGCCGATCGCCGGGATCGGCGACTCGATGATCCCAGGCATGCTAATCCCCATCTTATTGAGTATTGGTATGGCGCTTGCGGCCGGCGGCAGTATTCTTGGGCCGCTATTTTATACCATCGCCTGGCTGGCTATTATTCTGCCGGGCTCGTGGTTCCTGTTTTTGAAAGGTTACAAAATGGGCTCCGGCTCGGTAGAAATGCTGGTCAGCAGCAAATCGGCCCGCCTGCGCGAAGCCTTGTCGCTACTGGGGGTTTTCGTGATGGGCGGCGTGGCGGCAAGCTACGTAAAGCTCGGCACCGGGCTGGAGTTTATTACGAAAGATGGCGTTAATATCCACGTCCAGCAAATGCTGGATGGTATTTTCCCGCAGTTACTGCCTCTTGTCGTGGTGCTGGGAACCTGGTATTTGATGGCCAAACGCGGCGTTTCGCCAGTGAAAGCCATGATCATGCTGCTGGTGCTGGCTGCGGCAGGCGTCGCCAGCGGTTTCTTTGCCGGTTAACATGCCTGAATAAAGCTGACCGGGGCATTACGCCCCGGTTTTCTTATGGATGGAAGTTGTGCCACAGCTCCGCCGTTTTATCCGGGCGGGAGATAAACTGAAAGCGCGCTGGGTCATCGATAAACTGCTGATAAATCGGATCGGAAGTTAGCCCAAATTCAGTGTACTGTCGGGGAGTGATCGCCTGTAATCGTCCTGCAACGTAATGCGGATTGTGCTGCCAGACCACGTGCTTATCTTGCAATAACGGGTACCATGCCAGCCCCTTACGCGCTCGAACAGCCTGATACTCAAAACCATATTCACGGTCGCACCAGGCACCGAAAGTGAGTGGAACATCCGGGTTAGCCGATATCGTGGCGTGCCCCCATCCTGGTGGCACCAGCACTTTTTCTCCTGGATTAGCAATCACGGCAAAGCAACGACCGGGATCGTCCTCTACGTACTCCTGCATATAGATAATTGCGCTCCCTTGCCAGATCTCATAGAGTTCTGGCGGCGACCAACCACTGTGCTGGCTAATACGATGGATATGCCCCTGGCTGCGAATCGGCTCATCTCCTAAACGTCCGGCGGCATAGGTCACTACGCCAAACAGCAACATTCGTTTTTGTAGCTCTTCACGATCCTGCATCCGCGCAACGTCCATGGCGATTGCATAAACATCTTGCGGTCCGTCGCAATGCGGGTCGCGCAGCGAAGCACGGATTTGTTCGAGGTGACGGATCTCCGGCATCGGGCCGGTCACATCCTCACCATAGCTGAAACCCAGCGGCTGATGATGAATCGTCATATCCAGACCATAATCGCGGACAGAATTAGCCATTCTGCACCTCCTTTGCCTGGATCTGCTGATGTTCCTCGATAATCCGCAACGCGAAGCCGTTTACCAGCGATGCGTAGTCATGGCCTGCAACGCCGGGCCAGACGGCCAACGCAGAGAGCGTATCCTCACCGGTATTAATCAACCGGTGGGCGGTAAATCCGGGAATAATATGCACGGACCCGACAGAAACCTTTTCGAGCCGCGCCTGTCCTTGCTCATTTTGCTGCAACAGCAAACCGCTACCGCGCAGGCCAAAGTAAACTTCGCCTTGCTCACGGCGGGCATGGTAATGCCCACGGGTCATAAAATACTCGTTGCCAACTTTCCCCGGATACAGATGGGTAACGCCGGTATACAGCTCCCCTTCGTCTGAAGGGGTATCAAACATTTCTACATCATAAACAACCTGCTCTCCCGCCATAGCCTGACGAGCCTGCTCATCGGCAAAAATACCGGCAAGATCGATGATGCGCGTTGACTTACCTAATAACGGACCATTGGAAAGTGCTCCACTGGCCCACGCCACCTGCGGTGGCTGGATAAAAGAAGGATTCATGTTTGTCTCCGGCCCAAGGAGAACAGCAGAATCAGATTAGCAGATTAATCGATTAACCTTGAATGTATCACGTGGATTTGCCGTCGGTATCACAGAACCCACGGCAGCATTGTCGCTATTCCAGCGTGTAGTTAACGATTAACTGCCCTTTTTTCATTTTCACCTGCAGTATCGTCACCTTGCCGAGCTCAGCCAGGCTGGCGACGTGCGTGCCGCCGCAGGGATAGCTCAGCATGTCGCCGAACCCGACCTTGCGCAGGCCATCGGCAAACGAGATCTGACGCGGTAAATGCTCTGTCTGCCAGGCTTCAACCTGCGCCAGCAACGCGCTGGCTTCGGGCAGCGACGCCTGTGCGCCGGCTTTGAAGGTGATCCGCCCTTCGCCAGGCCAATGATGAGCCTTGATGGGCTGCCAGCCAAAGCGTTCACCGGCCTGACCAATCAGATGCCCGGCAGAATGTAACCGGGCGTGCAGGTGCCTTTCTTCAGCATTCACCCGCATGGTGACTTCCTCCAGGGGCAGCGGCTGCGAAACAATATGCACAATGCTATCGCCGCGTGCGCTAACGCTCTCTACGGGAATATCGCCGATCCAGCCGCGATCGGCCGGTTGTCCGCCGCCCTGCGGGTGAAACAGGGTTTGATCCAGGGTGATGGCGTAGCGACCATCGGCTTCGGGCAGGCAGCCCAGTATCCGTGCGCGCCCTTCGGTCGCATCGCTGGTGTAATAAAGACGTTCAGTCATGGTTGTCCTCCTCTCTGTCAGGACAGTATATTGATATTACGCATGACGATAATCCCGTCATCCATCAATGGACCTTTGCCTGATGAGCACAAATGAATCTTAATTTACTGCCCGACCTTGCCCTGTTTGTGCAGATTGTCGACCACGGCAGCTTCTCCGCCGTCGCCAGGCTGAACGGAGTTACGCCATCGGCGATCAGCCGCAGCGTCTCGCGGCTTGAACATGAGATGGGTTGCAAACTGCTGCAGCGCAGTACGCGTAAATTACGCCTGAGCGATGCCGGGGAATCGGTCTATAGCCACGCGCTGGAGATGCTGGCGTCGGCCCGCCAGGCGATGGACTCCGCCAGCAGTACCCAGGAAGTAGCTCAGGGCAAACTCACGCTCAGCGTGCCTAAAGCCGTCGGTCGCTTCGTGATTCATCCGCTGATGACCGAGTTTCTCGATCGCTATCCGGAAGTGGATGTCTGCCTGCGGCTCGAAGACCGCTATCTGGATTTGATTGACGATGGTATCGATCTGGCGCTGCGCATTACCCATACGCCTTCTCCGGGGCTGCACGGCAAGCCGTTAATGCCGGTGACGCACATTATCTGCGCCACGCCGGACTACTTACGCCAGCACGGCACACCGCAGACGCCGGCTGACCTGCGTCACCACAGCTGTATCAGCCTCGGCGAAACCCCGGCTGACTCACGCTGGAAATTCCGCCAGGCGGGCAAAACGGACACCATTCAGACTCACGGACGCTACGCCGCCAACCATACCGCGGTACGCCTGGACGCGGTGAAGCAACATCTGGGGATCGGCAGCCTGCCGCTGTTTACCGCCCGCGAGGCGCTGGAGCACGGGGAGATCGTGCAGGTACTGGCGCAATGGGAGTTTATCAGCAGCTATAGTGGCCAGCTATGGCTGCTGTGGTCGGGCAATAAGCATATGCCCGCCAGAATGCGGGCCATGATCGATTACCTGAGCGAGAAGATTTACCGCCGCTAACTGGCGCCGCTTACGGTGCCAGAGACAGCACCTCCGCGGCCCAGCGCTGGAAACCGGCGACATCAAGATCCAGTGCCACCTGCGCGTTCGCTGGCTGGCCCAGGCGCCCTTCGATGTCGACAACGGTGGTACCGGCGGTCCAGGTTCCTTGCGTTTCCACCGCCACAAAACACGGTTTGAGCGTAAACAGCTCCGGGCGAACCAACCACGCAATGGCACACAGGTCATGCATACGCAGGCCGCTGCTCATGCTGCCGCTGCGATAGTGGCTGAATAACGCATGGAGCATTTTCCCGGTCTTATTCAACGCCGGCAGCGTCGCCAGATAGTCGGGCGCCAGTAGCGCCTGGTTCGTCACGTCCAGGCCGCACATGACGATCTCCAGACCGCTGCGGAACACCTGGGCTGCCGCCTCCGGGTCAATGGCAATATTAAACTCCGCGTTGGGCGTGAAGTTGCCGCGCCCGGCGGACCCGCCCATGATCACCAGCCGGCGAATGTTAAAGCGGCATTCCGGGTACTGCATCAGCAGCAACGCAATATTAGTCAGCGGACCAATTGCCACCAGCGTGACAGGCTCCGGGGCATGCATCAGCGCATCGCGAATCGCCTGGAAAGCCGGTTTCGGCAGCGGCTGGCAATCGTGCTCGACAAAATCATACCCTTCCATGCCGGATTCGCCGTGTACCGAGGCCGCGTCGCGTAGCGGACGTACCAACGGCATTGACGCGCCCTGGGCAAGCGGCACATCGGCCCCCCAGAAATGCAGCAGCTGCAGCGCGTTGCGGGTGGTTTTTTCCACCGACACGTTGCCCGCGACCGTGGTCATCAATTGCAGATCCAGCTCGGGGGCAAACAACGCCGCGGCTATTGCCGCCGCATCGTCGATGCCGGGATCGGTATCAAGAATGATCGGTAAGCGCATGGTTTCTCCAAAAAAAATGCCAGACATTAAGTCTGGCATCTTCTCACAACAGGGAACCAAAGAACTTATTCTACTTCACGGACATCAACCCGCAGTTCTTTCGGTACTTCGAAAACAATGTTCTCTTCACGGCCTTCCAGCGGCACCGCTTCACCGCCGCCCAGCTCCTGGAGGCGCGAAATCACATTCTGCACCAGAATATCCGGTGCCGACGCGCCCGCGGTCACGCCCACGCATGTGGCCGCTTTGACCCACACTTCCTGAATATCGGTGGCGTCGTCAATCAGATAGGCGGCTTTCCCCATCCGCTGAGCCAGCTCCGCGAGACGGTTCGAGTTAGAGGAGTTTTTCGACCCCACCACCAGCACCACATCGGCCTGTTCAGCCAGCGCGCGGACCGCTTCCTGACGGTTGGTGGTGGCGTAACAAATATCATCTTTACGCGGCCCGACGATTTTCGGGAAGCGTTCACGCAGGGCATCAATGACTTCAGAGGTATCATCAACCGAGAGCGTGGTCTGGGTCATAAACGACAGTTTGGCGTCATTTTTCACGTCCAGCGTCCAGACATCATCCGGCGACTCTACCAGGTACATTCCCCCTTGCGGGTTGCTGTACTGGCCCATCGTCCCTTCGACTTCCGGGTGACCGGCATGGCCAATCAGGATCGACTCTTCACCACGACGGCTGGCACGGGCGACTTCCATATGCACTTTGGTCACCAGCGGGCAGGTCGCGTCAAAGACCGTCAAATCGCGGCTTTTGGCTTCGTTGCGTACCGCCTGAGACACGCCATGTGCGGAGAAAATCAGGATCGCGCCGTCCGGCACTTCGCTAATCTGCTCGATGAAAATAGCGCCGCGCTGCCGCAGGCTATCAACCACATAGCGGTTATGCACCACTTCATGACGCACATAAATCGGCGCGCCATAGAGGGTCAGCGCGTTTTCGACAATGCTGATAGCGCGGTCAACGCCGGCGCAAAAGCCGCGCGGGTTAGCCAACAGGATCTGCATTTTACTCCTCCAGCGCCGGATCGATTTCCAGCACTTCAATATCAAAATGGACGGTGCGCCCGGCCAGCGGGTGGTTGAAATCAACGGTGATCGAATCGCCGTTCACTTCACGGATCACGCCAGGCATTTCGCTGCCATCCATTGCGGTAAAGAGCATAATTGCGCCGATTTCCGGCTCGCCCGCGTCGATAAATTCACGACGTGAGAAGTACTGGATAAGATCCGGGCTTGGCACGCCAAATGCGGCATCCGGCTCCAGGGAAAAGGTGGTTTTATCCCCCGCTTTCAGCCCCAGAAGATGCTGCTCCAGACCTTCAGAAAGAGACCCGTCGCCGAGACGAAACAGCGCAGGTTTACCGTTATTACGCGTAGACTCCGCGGTGGAACCATCATCCAGTTTCAGCGTGAAGTGCACCAGCACCGCGCTGTTGCTCTGTACAGAGTTAGACATGCAGGTTTGCTCTAAGTTTTTATTTGTATTGACCCCGCCGCGCCGAATAGCGCGCTGGCAGGGCAAACTTATCATGAAGGCCGGGTCAGCGCGAACGCGACCCGGCAGGGATCATCAGGCGGTTTTTTTGGCAGCGCCTGGTAAAAAACCTTCCAGCACAATCAGCGCCGCGCCGATGCAAATCGCGGTATCGGCCAGATTGAACGTGGCGAAGTGCCAGTCTCCGACATAAAAATCAATCATATCGACGACAAAGCCATGCCACAGTCTGTCGAACAGATTCCCCAGCGCGCCACCAATAATCAGCGCGTAGGCAATGTTGTTCAGCTTTTGTGTGGCCTTTGAGCGGTACATCAATACCGCCAGAATCACGCAGATACCGATGGCGATGCCGGCGAAGAACCAGCGCTGCCAGCCCCCGCTATCGGCCAGGAAGCTAAAAGCCGCACCATAGTTACGCGCATAATGCAGATTAAGCGACGGGAACAGCGATACCGTATCCCCCAGAGCGAAGTTCTGGAGGATCAGGAATTTGCTGCCCAGATCGATAATCAGCACGGCTACGACGACCCAAAGCCAGCGTAGCCCCGTTGAACAGACAGATTTACTCATCAGGCAAACTTACGTTGTTCGCCGTCACCGGCGACGTTGCTGACACAGCGACCGCAGATTTCTGCGTGTTCCGCTACCTTGCCGATATCACTGGTGTAATGCCAGCAACGCGGGCATTTTTCGCCCTCGGCTTTGCTCAACACGACTTTCAGGCCTTTCAGCAGTTCACTCTGCCAGGCGTCCGCCGGAGCCTGGGCATCTTCGACAACTTTCGCCCCGGAGGTCAACAGGACAAATCGTAATTCCTCGCCCAGCGCGTTCAGCTTCGCCGCCAGTCCGGCGTCGGCATACAGCGTTACCGCTGCTTCCAGAGAACCGCCTACCAGCTTGTCAGCACGCGCCTGTTCGATAACCTTGTTGACTTCGCCACGCACCTGCAGCAGCTCGTCCCAGAAGCCGTCGTTCATCACTTCGTTGTCGGCCAGGCCGAACAGACCTTCATACCATTCACCGGTGAAGACGTATTTCTCGCGGGAACCTGGCAGGTAACCCCAGATTTCATCGGCGGTGAAGGACATGATCGGCGCCATCCAGCGCACCAGCGCTTCCACGATATGGAACAGCGCGGTCTGACAGCTGCGGCGCGCCACGCTATCCGCTTTCGCGGTGTACTGGCGATCCTTGATGATGTCGAGATAGAACGAGCCCATTTCGATGGAGCAGAAGCGCATCAGGCGCTGCACCACTTCGTGGAAATCGTAAGATTCATAGGCTTTCAGGATGTCTTCCTGTGCCGCTTGCGCGCAGCCTACCGCCCAGCGATCGAGCACCACCATCTCTTCCGGTTTCACCATGTCTTTTACCGGATCGAAACCGTTAAGGTTCGCCAGCAGGAAGCGCGCGGTGTTACGGATACGACGATAGCTGTCGGCAGCACGTTTGAGGATCTCATCGGAGACCGCCATCTCGCCGGTGTAGTCGGTGGAAGCCACCCACAGGCGCAGAATGTCGGCACCCAGTTTGTTCATCACATCCTGCGGCGAAACGGTGTTGCCGATGGACTTGGACATTTTACGGCCCTGGCCATCAACGGTGAAGCCGTGGGTCAGTACCTGACGGTAAGGCGCTTTGCCTTTCATCGCCGTGGAGATCATCAGCGAGGACATGAACCAGCCACGATGCTGGTCAGAACCTTCCAGATACATATCGGCGGCATGACCGGAGAACTCCGGACGCACGTCAACGACGGAGGAGTGGGTAGACCCGGAGTCGAACCACACGTCCAGGGTATCCGGCACTTTCTCGTAGCTATCGGCGTCGGCGCCAAGGATGTCGCGCGCGTCGAGATCCCACCAGGCCTGAATGCCGTCGGTTTCTACACGTTTAGCGACTTCTTCCATCAGCTCCAGCGTGCGCGGATGCAGTTCCTGAGTCTCTTTGTGTACAAACAGGGACATCGGTACGCCCCAGGTACGCTGACGAGAGATACACCAGTCAGGACGGTTAGCAACCATTGATTCAATACGCGCCTGGCCCCAGTCCGGGATCCACTGCACGCCTTTGATCTCTTTCAGCGACTGCGCGCGCAGGCCTTTCTGATCCATGCTGACGAACCACTGCGGTGTCGCCCGGAAGATGATCGGCGACTTGTGGCGCCAGCAGCATGGATAGCTGTGCTGCATTTTTTCAACGTGCAGCAGCGCACCGCTTTCACGCAGCATCTCAACGATGATGTCGTTCGCTTTAAAGACGTTAATGCCGTCCAGCGCCGGGTAAGTCCCCGCCAGGTAAGCACCATCCGGTCCTACCGGGTTGGCGATTTCCAGACCGTACTTCTGGCTGATGGTGTAGTCATCCGGACCGTGGCCGCCGGCGGTATGCACCGCACCGGTACCCGCATCCAGAGTCACGTGATCGCCGAGGATCGCCGGCACGTCAAAGCCGAGGAACGGATGCTTAAAGCGCATCAGTTCGAGTTGATCGCCCTGCACCGTCGCCAGGATGGTGTAATCCGCGATGCCCGCGCGTTTCATCACGCTTTCAACCAGGTCTTTCGCCACAATCAGCGCCTGACCGTCAACCTGCACCAGCGCATAGTCGAATTCCGCAGACAGGGAGATTGCGCGGTTTGCCGGCAGGGTCCACGGGGTTGTGGTCCAGATAACCAGGGAAACCGGACCGTTGACGTCGGCCACGCCGAATTTCGCCAGCACCGCCGCTTTGTCTACCGCGTTGAAAGCCACATCGATAGACGGAGACGTTTTGTCGTAGTATTCCACTTCGGCTTCCGCCAGCGCGGAACGGCAGTCTACGCACCAGTGCACCGGCTTCGCGCCTTTGTGCAGGTGACCGTTGCCGATGATTTTACCCAGCGCACGGATGATGTTGGCTTCGGTTTTGAAGTCCATGGTCAGGTACGGACGCGACCAGTCACCCAGCACACCCAGGCGAATAAAGTCTTTACGCTGCCCGTCAACCTGCGTCGCCGCGTATTCGCGGCACTTGGCGCGGAATTCCGCGGCGGTGAATTTCTCACCTGGCTTGCCGTATTCCTGCTCGACTTTCAGCTCGATCGGCAGACCGTGACAGTCCCAACCCGGAACGTATGGGGAATCATAGCCCGTCAGCCCTTTGGACTTAACGATAATGTCTTTGAGAATCTTGTTAACCGAGTGACCAATATGAATGCTGCCATTCGCATATGGAGGGCCATCATGCAGAATGAAGGTTTTTTTGCCTTTTTTCGCTGCACGGATGATGCCGTACAGGTCATCATCGGTCCAACGCGCCAGCATTCCCGGTTCGCGCTTGGCGAGATCGCCACGCATCGGGAACCCTGTTTCCGGCAAATTCAGGGTCGATTTATAGTCACTCATCAGATTCTCGGTTCCGTATTTCGGTTTGATAAACACCAACAGGCTTATGCCTGCCTGGCCAGCCCAAAGAACTCGCGGGCCGTTAACTCATCTCGTGCAATTTGCGCCTTTAGCTCATCAAGCGACGCAAATCGCTGCTCGTTACGTATTTTCTTACGCAGTATTACATCTATATGGCGACCATAGAGGTCCATTACAACGTCCAGAAGATGCACTTCCAGCTGCTGGCGCACGCCGGCAACCGTTGGACGGGTGCCAATATTGGCGACGCCCACTAGCGGTTTGTCGCCTAAGCCTGTTACTTCAACCGCATAGACCCCTTTCACCGGGGAAACCTGACGGCGCAGCGGTAGGTTCGCCGTCGGAAAACCAATGGTGCGCCCCAGCTCATCGCCGTGAACCACTCGCCCGGATATAGCAAAAGGATGTCCCAGCAGGGTTTCAGCCTGTTCGAGGTCGTCATCCGCCAGCGCCTGACGCACCGCGGTGCTGCTGATACGCACCCCGCCTTCACAAAAGGTTTGGGTACTGGTTACGTCAAAGCCGTATTCTGTTCCTGCTTTTTGTAATAGCAAGAAATCCCCCTGGCGACCAGCGCCAAAGCGGAAATCATCGCCGACCGCAAGGAACTGCACGCCCAAACGGCGCACCAGCAGTTCACTGATAAAATCCTGTGCGGTCAGCGCGGCAAAGCGTCGGTCAAAACGCACGCACAGCACATAGTCAACGCCGCTCTCAGCCAGATAGCTCAGTTTTTCCCGTAGCCGCGTTAAACGCGCGGGTGCTTTATCGGCTGCGAACAACTCCAGCGGCTGTGGTTCGAAAATCATCACCACCACCGGTAAACCACGCTGGCGGCCCTCTGCGCGCAAACGCTGCAGCAGCGCCTGATGCCCGCGATGCACACCGTCAAAATTACCAATGGTCAGCACGCACCCGTGCGGCGCCTGACTGAGATTATGTATGCCGCGTATCAGCTTCATGTCTGGCTCAAAACAGTGAAAATCGTCCGAGTATACCTTGTACAACTGACGACGTTAACCAGCGATTGCACCTCTTCACCGAAAGATCCCGGTAATTCATCAACTCAGCGTAGGAATGCGGCAAAAACTCGCCGGGGTCATCGATTTTTATGGTGGAAAGGCTGTATTCGCCAGCAACAAGCTGGTAGAATCTTGCGCCATCACTACGTAATAAAGCGTTGTTGTTTTAAGCGGCGCTTATTTGCACAAATCCATTGACAAAAGAAGGCTAAACGGGCATTCTCCTCGGCCTTTGAATTGTCCATATAGAACACATTTGGGAGTTGGACCTTGGCTAATATCAAATCAGCTAAGAAGCGCGCCGTTCAGTCTGAAAAGGCCCGCAAGCACAACGCTAGCCGTCGCTCTATGATGCGTACTTTCATCAAGAAAGTATACGCAGCTATTGAAGCTGGCGACAAAGCTACTGCACTGAAAGCATTTAACGAAATGCAACCAATCGTGGACCGTCAGGCTGCTAAAGGTCTGATCCACAAAAACAAAGCTGCGCGTCATAAAGCAAACCTGACCGCTCAGATCAACAAACTGGCTTAATCGCCCGTCTGTTATCGCTTTGAAAAAAACCCGCGAAAGCGGGTTTTTTTATGCCTGTTATCCGCGCCCGGCAACGCCGGCCGCGCGCAATACTTTACGGCTGCGGTACGGTGAAGAGCGACGAGTAGTCGCGATTGCAAATACGCTGCACCGCCGGATGCTGAATCATCCTCTCGGCAAAAATGGCGTGATACTCTTCCATCACATTATCCATCCGGCCGATCTCAATAATTGACTCATCCTGATAGAAATCGTGGGCGTAGAGCGTCGGCGCGACGAAAATCGCGTTGTGTGCCGCCCCAAATGCCTTCATCAGTGCCGCATCGTCAAACTCGCCGAGGATCTCAACCTTCAGTCCCTGCGAATTGAACCAGTTGAGAAGCTTGCGACCGAGCATTGAGCGACGGCCAGGGATCAGCAGGCGGCGCTCCTCAAGACAGGCGGGGAACGGTTTCTCTGGCGGTGGGTTCATGCACCAGAAGCTCACGCTGCACTCGCCGATACGCACCGAAAACAGCCCTTCCTGTTGGGTAGAGTCGATAGGACAGTCAGAGATAATCATATCCAGCTTGTGCTGGCTGAGCTGCTCCAGCAGCATTTCGTGGGTCGACTCAAAACAGCGTAAATGAATCTGCTCATCCTCAACCACTGCCGCATCCAGCACGCCGCTCACCAGACGCTTCGACAAGGCATCGGCGACGCCAACGTCGAACAGCAGGTTAGACTCTTTGCGGTAATTCACGATATCGAGCATTTCCTGGCTGAGGGTGAACATCCGGTCCGCATAACGGAATACCAGCTCGCCCAGCTCACTCGGCTCCAGCCCTCTGCCCTTACGCTTAAACAGCTTCCCCTGTAAACGCTCTTCAAGCGCTTTGATTTGCCCGGTGATGGTTTGCGGCGTCAGGAACAGAGCCTCCGCCGCGCCAACAACGGAACCTTCCTTATAAACGTGCCAGAAGTAATACAGATGGTTGTAGTTAATATGCGACATGTTTCGCTCCCTGATAATGCCAGGGAGAGCCACCACAGGCTCTCCCTCAAATGTTAGACAGCAGCCGTATTCGCAACGCGCTGGCGAAGGATCATGTACCCGGTAACCGCCGAGAGGACGGAACCAATCAGGATACCCAGCTTAGCCCAGTTGATGAGTCCAGGATCGACGTTACCGAAGGCCAGGCTGGCGATGAAAATCGACATGGTGAAGCCGATACCACACAGGATCCCGACCGCCACGATTTGTTTGCAGGTGGTGCCTTGTGGCAATGAAGCCCACTTTAATTTCAGCGCCAGCCAGCAGAACAGACCGATACCCAGCGGCTTGCCGATAAACAACCCGGCAATGATGCCCATCGGCAGCAGCGAGGTCAGCCCTTCAATTGTCACGCCCTGCAGCGAGACCCCGGCGTTCGCAAAGGCAAACAGCGGCAGAATCAGATACGCCACCCACGGGTGCAGCACGTGCTCAAGCTGCTTCGCTGGTGACTTGCCTCCCTGCTCTTTCAGCGGGATCATAAAGCCGACAATCACCCCGGCGAGCGTTGCGTGAACGCCGGATTTCAACACCGCGGTCCATAGCACGGCGCCCACCAGAATATAGATACCGGTGCGCCGCACGCCGCACAGGTTCAGGGCTGCCAGCACGATGATGGCTCCCGCCGCAACGACCAGCGACAACACGGAAAGATCGTTGGTATAAAACAGGGCGATGATGATAATGGCCCCTAAATCGTCGATGATCGCCAGCGCCATCAGGAAGATTTTCAGCGCCGGTGGCACACGGCTGCCGAGCAGTGCCAGCACGCCCAGGGCAAACGCGATGTCGGTCGCCGCCGGAATAGCCCAACCCTCACGGGTGATCGGATCCTGGGCGTTAAACGCCAGGTACACCAGCGCAGGAACCACCATGCCACCCAGCGCGGCCACCACAGGGAAAATAGCCTGACGGCGGCTGGCCAACGCGCCCTGCATCATCTCGCGCTTCACTTCCAGACCAATCAGCAGGAAGAAAATCGCCATCAGCGCGTCGTTAATCCACAGCAGCATGTTCTTGTTGATTTCTAATGCGCCAACACGCAGCTGCACGGGAGTGTCTAAAAAGGAGTGATACAGGCCGGTGGTGGCACTGGTATTAGCCAGCAGCATTGCCAGCACGGCCGCACAAATGAGGATAATGCCCCCTGAAGCATCGCTACTGAAAAAACGCTGCAGATGTTTCACTTTTACTCTCTCTATTAAGGCTAATTCATCGATTAAACTATTCTAGTCGCCATAATATTTCGAAAAAATAAGATTATTATTGCTGAATAGATCGGTTTTAACGATCTAATCGTAGCACATCATCAAAGCGCAACACGGAAATCGGGCATCACTCAGGTAGCGTGAGTCAGAAACAAAAAAGCCACTTAACGATGAAGTGGCTTTTTTAAATAACAGCAGCTTAGCGGGTCAGGTCGTCGAAGAATTTCTTCACACCATCAAAGAAATTTTTGGAGCGCGGGCTGTTTTTCTCGCCCGTTGGTCCGCCAAAACTTTCCTGCAGGTCCTTCAGCAGCTGTTTCTGCTTATCGTTCAGCCCGACTGGTGTTTCAACCACCACGCGGCACAGCAGGTCGCCCTGAGCACCACCGCGCACGGATTTCACACCTTTACCGCGCATGCGGAACAGTTTGCCGGTTTGCGTTTCGCCAGGCACTTTGAGATTCACCCGGCCATCCAGCGTCGGGACTTCAATCTCGCCGCCGAGGGCTGCCATGGTGAAGTTAATAGGCACTTCGCAGTACAGGTTATTGCCTTCACGCTCAAAGATGGCGTGCTGCTTAACCTGGACCTGAACGTACAGATCGCCTGCTGGTGCACCGTGTTCGCCCGCTTCGCCTTCTCCTGACAGACGAATACGATCGCCGGTATCCACGCCCGCCGGGATTTTGACCGACAGGGTTTTGGTTTTCTCAACGCGACCGTGACCGTGACATTTGTTGCACGGATCTTTAATCAGCGTACCGCGCCCCTGACAATGCGGACAGGTCTGCTGAACGGCGAAGAAGCCCTGACGCATCTGCACCTGGCCCTGACCATGACAGGTCGGACAGGTCTGCGGTTTGCTGCCAGATTTCGCGCCGCTGCCGTGGCAGACGTCGCACTCTTCCAGCGTCGGGATACGAATCTCTTTGGTCACGCCGCGAACGGCTTCTTCCAGCGTAAGATCCATGTTGTAACGCAGGTCAGCGCCACGCGCCGCACGCTGACGACCACGACCGCCGCCAAAGATATCGCCGAACACGTCGCCAAAGATATCGCTGAAGTCGGCGCCACCGCCAAAACCACCGCCGCCACCGCCCATGCCACCTTGTTCAAAGGCGGCGTGGCCGTATTGATCGTAGGCCGCACGCTTCTGGTCATCAGTCAGGATTTCATACGCTTCTTTGATTTCTTTGAATTTCGCTTCGGCTTCTTTATCACCCTGGTTACGGTCCGGGTGGTATTTCATCGCCAGGCGCTTATAGGCCTTTTTGATTTCACGCTCTTCCGCTGTTTTGGAAACGCCTAAAATCTCGTAATAATCTTGCTTTGCCATTGGTGTTTTTCAGCCCCTTAACATGCGTGCACGGGCGGAGAGGAAACCTCTTCGCCCGTGCCAGTGTTTTACCCGTTCAAAGGGCGATTATTTTTTGTCTTTCACTTCTTCAAACTCGGCGTCAACGACGTCGTCGTCTTTCGCGTTGCTTTCGGAAGCTTCAGCACCGCCAGCCTGCTGCTGAGCGTGTTGCTGTTGAGCAATTTCCATCAGCTTCTGAGAAGCCTGTGCCAGCGCCTGCATTTTCGCTTCGATATCGGCTTTATCTTCACCTTTCAGGGAAGCTTCCAGCGCGGTCAATGCAGATTCGATCGCAGTTTTGTCGTCAGCCGGCAGTTTGTCGCCAGCTTCTTCAACCTGCTTACGGGTGCTGTGCAGCAGATGGTCACCCTGGTTGCGGGTCTGAACCAGTTCTTCGAACTTACGGTCAGATTCAGCATTCGCTTCCGCATCGCGAACCATTTTTGCAATCTCTTCTTCGTTCAGACCGGAAGAAGCTTTGATGGTGATTTTCTGCTCTTTACCGCTATTTTTGTCTTTCGCGGACACGTGCAGGATACCATCAGCATCGATGTCGAAGGTGACTTCGATCTGCGGCATACCACGCGGTGCCGGGTTAATACCATCCAGGTTGAACTGACCCAGTGATTTGTTATCAGAGGCGCGTTTACGCTCACCCTGAATCACATGGATAGTTACCGCAGACTGGTTGTCTTCTGCAGTAGAGAACACCTGGCTGTGTTTAGTCGGGATAGTGGTGTTCTTGTTGATCAGCGCCGTCATCACGCCGCCCATGGTTTCGATACCCAGCGACAGCGGAGTAACGTCGAGCAGCAGAACGTCTTTCACTTCACCGGTCAGTACACCACCCTGAACCGCAGCACCGATCGCCACTGCTTCATCCGGGTTAACGTCTTTACGCGGCTCTTTACCAAAGAATTCAGCAACTTTCTTCTGAACCATTGGCATACGAGTCTGACCACCGACCAGGATAACGTCCTGGATATCGGAAACGGACAGGCCCGCATCCTGCAGAGCAACTTTCAGCGGCTCGATGGAACGGTTCACCAGGTCTTCGACCAGGGATTCCAGTTTCGCACGAGTCACTTTGATGTTCATGTGTTTCGGACCGGTGGCATCTGCAGTGATGTACGGCAGGTTCACGTCGGTCTGCTGTGCGGAAGACAGCTCGATTTTCGCTTTTTCTGCTGCTTCTTTCAGACGCTGCATCGCCAGCGGGTCGTTACGCAGGTCGATGCCCTGATCTTTCTTAAACTCGTCAACGAGGTAGTTGATCATACGGCTGTCGAAGTCTTCACCACCCAGGTGGGTATCACCGTTGGTTGCCAGAACTTCGAAGGTTTTTTCGCCGTCAACTTCGTCGATTTCAATAATAGAGATATCGAAAGTACCACCACCGAGGTCGTAAACCGCGATAGTACGGTTGCCGACTTCTTTATCCAGACCGTAGGCCAGTGCAGCAGCGGTCGGTTCGTTGATGATACGTTTGACTTCCAGACCTGCGATACGACCGGCGTCTTTGGTTGCCTGACGCTGAGCATCGTTGAAGTAAGCAGGTACGGTGATAACAGCTTCAGTTACCGGCTCACCCAGGTAATCTTCCGCGGTTTTCTTCATTTTTTTCAGCACTTCAGCAGAGATCTGCGGCGGTGCCATTTTCTGACCTTTCACATCAATCCATGCGTCGCCGTTTTCGGCGCCGATGATTTTGTACGGCATGATGGATTCGTCACGCTGAACTTCTTCGTCCTGGAAGCGGCGACCAATCAGGCGTTTAATCGCAAACAGGGTGTTTTGCGGGTTAGTCACTGCCTGACGTTTAGCCGGCTGACCTACCAGGATTTCGCCGTCCTGAGTGTAAGCAATGATAGAAGGCGTGGTGCGGTCGCCCTCGGCGTTCTCCAGCACACGAGCAGTAGTACCATCCATAATCGCGACACAAGAGTTGGTTGTCCCCAGGTCGATACCAATAATTTTACCCATCTAAACGTCTCCACTAAAAATTCGATCAACATGTGGTTGTGAACCTGTAATAAGGGCGAAACCTACGGTTTCAACTGCCCGGTCATGATTTTTTTCAGGTTCATTCACTGCGGTTGACTACAAGATGGGGTCGCCTGCCGCTTCATCAAGGGGGGAGATTAAAAATTTTTTATCTTTATCTCATTGAGTAGGGCACAGGAATTCAGGATATCGGCGTAAATCGCCAGTGGAAAAGGCAGAACCAACGCCGACGATAACCCCGTCAGACGGCGATTGAGCCAGACAGCTGGCGCTGAATCTTCCGTATTTTCCGGTACCTGCGTAAATTGGCGAAAAATACCTCGCCAGATCATAGACAGTTATCCCGCGCCTCATTATTATGCCGCGCCCCGCCACCGAGTCGCGGGGTAATGCTTCCCTTTCTAATCATTATTTTGAGGAATTATGGGCAACACTAAGTTGGCTAATCCGGCACCGCTGGGCCTTATGGGTTTCGGCATGACCACTATTCTGCTTAACCTGGCAAATAGCGGCCTGTTCGCGTTTGATGTAGCTATCCTGGCGATGGGCATTTTTTACGGCGGCATTGCGCAGATTTTCGCAGGCCTGCTGGAATTTAAAAAAGGCAATACCTTTGGTTTAACGGCTTTTACTTCCTACGGCGCCTTCTGGCTGACGTTGGTTGCCATTCTCCTGATGCCGAAAATGGGCCTGGCAGAAGCGCCGAACGCGCACTTCCTGGGCATGTATCTCGGACTGTGGGGCGTCTTTACCCTGTTTATGTTCTTCGGCACGCTAAAAGCTGCACGTATGCTGCAGTTCGTGTTCCTGAGCCTGACCGTACTGTTTGCACTGCTGGCAATCGGTCACCTGGCTGATAACGAAGGCATCGTAAAAATCGCGGGCTGGATTGGTTTAGTCTGCGGCGGTAGCGCCATTTATCTGGCGATGGGTGAAGTCCTGAACGAGCAGTTTGGTCGCACCGTACTGCCTATCGGCGCGCCTCACTGATAGTACATACCCTCGTCCCGGCGGGACGAGGGTTGTCATGCATTAAGGCAGATGCGGCACTTCACCGCCTTTTGCCGCCACATCACGATACTTTTCCTGGCGCAGCCAGATCCCCAATCCTAATCCCATCAGCGACAGCGCCAGTACGTACCAGGCAGGAGCCATCGGCGACACCCCCATTAACATGGTGACTGCAATCGGCGTCAGGCCGCCGAAGATCGCGTAAGAGACGTTATAAGAGAAGGAGATACCGGTAAAACGCACTTCTGCCGGGAAGGCCCGCACCATTACGTAAGGCACCGCCCCCACTACGCCCACACACAATCCTACCGTGCCGTACAGCAGGAACAGCTGCTCCGGGCTGTCGCCGGAGAGGTGATAGAACGCCCAGCTGGACGCCGCCAGTAACAGGCTACCGACAATAAACGTGCGGCTGGCACCGAAACGATCTGCCGCCAGCCCCGCCAGCAGGCAGCCGAAGCACAGCATAATCGTCGCAATGCTGTTGGCCTGCAGGGTAATCGCCGGCGCATAGCCGTAATGTTTTTGCAGCCACACCGGTGACATCAGAATCACCACCACGATGCCGGCAGATAACAGCCAGGTCAGCAGCATGGAGACCACCACCGCTTGCTGATGCTTCAGCACCACCGATTTCACCGGCAATTCCTGCGCTAACGCTTTACGCTGCTGCATCTCGAGGAAGATCGGCGTCTCCTGCAGCCAGCGGCGTAAATACATCGCCACCAGGCCAAACACGCCGCCCAGCAGGAAAGGAATACGCCAGCCGCCATCATGAACGCCCTGTGGCGTCAGGCTGGTATTGATGAGGGTAGCCACCACCGAGCCCAGCAGAATACCGACCGTCAGACCGGCGGTCAGGGTCCCGCAGGCGATGCCAATCCGTTTTTCCGGGACGTGTTCGGCAACAAACACCCAGGCGCCAGGCACTTCACCGCCAATGGCCGCCCCTTGCAGCAGGCGCATCAGCAACAGCAGTAACGGTGCCGCAAGCCCGATCGACGCATAGGTCGGCAACAGGCCAATCGCCAACGTCGGCAATGCCATCAGCAGAATGCTCAGGGTGAACATTTTTTTGCGCCCGACCAGATCGCCAAAGTGGGCCATGATAATGCCGCCTAACGGACGAGCCAGATAGCCGGCGGCAAAAATGCCGAACGTCTGAACCTGGCGCAGCCATTCCGGAATATCAGCCGGGAAGAACAGCTCGCCAACGACGGCGGCGAAGAAGACAAAGATAATGAAGTCATAAAACTCCAGCGCGCCACCCAATGCAGCCAGCGTCAGCGTTTTATAATCCTGTCGATTCAGAGGTCGGGTATGTTGTGACATAACGAGCAATTCATCCAGAGGTGTGTAGAGTTATCACGCAATGTGTAAAGTAAAAAACACTATATCGTAAATAAAACAGCACACCACCGACATTGCAGGTTATGTCAGGAAAGTATTAAATTCAGGATAAAGTTTCGCGTCTTGCACTTTTAGGGCGAAAAGCCGCTACGACATCGCCGTCTGTCTCGACATAAGGCCCTTCAAGCAACTGTACACAATACGGTACACTTGCGAATACCCCATGCACCAGCACCTTGCCCTCGGCATCTTTGACGCCTTCAAGTGTTTCCTGAATGGCTTTCGGCTGGCCTGGCAGATTCAAAATGAGCGCCTGCTTGCGGATCACGCCCACCTGACGAGAAAGGATCGCCGTTGGCACAAAGTGTAGGCTAACCTGGCGCATTTGCTCGCCAAAACCCGGCATAACGCGATCGGCAATGGCCAGCGTCGCATCCGGCGTGACGTCGCGTCTGGCAGGACCGGTCCCGCCGGTGGTTAACACCAGATGGCAGCCCATCTCGTCCACCAGCTCACACAGCGTCTGTTCGATAATCACCTGCTCATCAGGGATTAAGCGGGTCTCCAGCTCAAAGGGGGTCGTCAGCGCACGCGCCAGCCACTCTTCAAGTGCCGGGATGCCTTTATCCTGATAGACGCCGCTGGAGGCGCGATCGGAGATGGAAACTAAGCCGATTCGTAAGGTATTCATCGTTATTCCGTTCAAACTGTGCAATTAGACGGAATGATACACGCTGGAGGGAAATACAGACAGGGTTCAAAAGAAGTAGCGTGACCGGAAGCCCGGTCACGCCGCAATGATTACAGCAGGTCGCCGATCATTTTTTCCAGTTTTTCCTGGTCGATCGCAAACTTACGGATACCTTCCGCCAGTTTGTCTACCGCCATCGGATCCTGGTTGTGCTGCCACAGGAACTGGGATTCAGTGATGCGTTCCGGGCGTGCTTTCACTTCGCCGCTGAACGTCAGTTTGCGCTCGATAGCGCCTTCGCTTTCTGCCAGCTCTTTCAGCAGAGCCGGTGCGATGGTCAGGCGATCGCAACCAGCCAGCTCAAGGATTTCGCCGACGTTACGGAAGCTTGCACCCATCACCACGGTTTCATAACCGTGCTGCTTGTAGTATTCGTAGATTTCGCTGACGGACACCACGCCCGGATCTTCAGCCGGCGCGTACTCTTTCTTATCCGTGTTTGCTTTGTACCAGTCGAGGATACGGCCAACGAACGGAGAGATCAGGAATACACCTGCTTCCGCACAAGCGCGAGCCTGAGCGAAGGAGAACAGCAGCGTCAGGTTACAGTTGATGCCTTCTTTTTCCAGCTGCTCGGCGGCACAGATGCCCTGCCAGGTAGAAGCCAGTTTAATCAAAATGCGGTCGTTACCAATGCCGGCGTCGTTGTACAGCTTGATGATGCGTTTCGCTTTGGCGATAGAAGCCTGCGTGTCGTAGGAGAGACGCGCATCAACTTCAGTCGAAATACGGCCTGGAATCAGCTTAAGAATTTCGAGACCAATGTTCACCGCCAGCTTATCGGAAGCATCGATAATCTGCTGCGCGCGATCGCTGCTCTGGCTACGAGCCCATACGACAGCGTCATCAATCAGCTTACGGTACTCAGGAATCTGAGCCGCGCCGAGAATCAAAGAAGGGTTAGTTGTGGCATCCTGAGGCTGATACAGCTTCATTGCCGCAATATCTCCGGTATCAGCTACGACAGTGGTGTACTGACGCAGAGAGGTCAATTTATCCGTCATGATAGTGTTTCTCTTAAACAGCAGTTAAGGGGATGTAACCGGTCTGCCAAGATGATAACACGCTGCATCTTCAGCGCAACAGCGGACCATGCAAGAGCGCAGAGTGTGATAAACTGGATAAATTAATTCTCTGAATGCTAAGGGATTGTCACTAAAATGGTAACGCTTACATTAGCGGGCCTGCATGGACAAGAGGATAATTGATGCCTGACTTTTTCTCTTTTATCAACGAAATACTCTGGGGCTCGGTACTGATTTATCTGTTACTGGGCGCCGGCATTTGGTTTACCTGGCAAACGAAGTACGTGCAGTTTCGCTATGTTCGCCAGTTTGGGAAAAGTCTAAAAAAGAGCCTCCTGCCGCAGCCAGATGGACTGACCGCTTTTCAGGCCCTGTGTACCAGCCTCGCCGCCCGCGTCGGCAGCGGTAACCTGGTCGGGGTGGCGTTGGCTATCTCAGCGGGCGGGCCCGGTGCCATCTTCTGGATGTGGGTTTCCGCCCTGCTCGGCATGGCCAGCAGCTTTGCCGAATGCTCCCTCGCCCAGCTCTATAAAGAGCGCGATGCGCAGGGGCAATTCCGCGGAGGTCCGGCCTGGTACATGTCCCGGGGCCTGGGAATGCGCTGGATGGGGGTGATGTTCTCTATCCTGCTGCTGCTGGCCTATGCCGTTATTTTTAATACCGTGCAGGCCAACTCGGTCGCCCATGCCATGTCCTATGCCTTCGGGCTGCCTTCCCTGCTGACCGGCGGGGCGCTTGCCGTCCTGACGCTGCTGGTGATTATGCGCGGTTTACGGGGCGTGGCGCGGCTGATGCAGTGGATTGTGCCGCTGATGGCCCTGCTGTGGGTTGCCGCCAGCCTGCTCATTGGCCTGTGGCATATCACGGCGCTGCCGGCGATTTTCGACACCATTTTCCGCTGCGCATTCGGCTGGCAGGAAGCCGCCGCCGGCGCAGTGGGCTACACCATCAGCCAGGCGCTCACCAGCGGTTTTCAACGTGGTATGTTCTCGAACGAAGCCGGGATGGGCTCGACCCCTAACGCCGCGGCAACCGCCGCCTCATGGCCTCCGCATCCGGCGGCGCAGGGGATCGTGCAGATGATCGGCGTCTTCATCGATACGATTGTCATCTGTACCGCCAGCGCGGTGATTATCATGCTGGCCCCGCCGTCAGAGGTGGAAAATAGCACCCACGGTATCCAGGCAATACAGCACGCCATGACCGGCATTGTCGGCAGCGGCGGCGCGGGTTTTGTCGCCATCATCGTCCTGTTTTTCGCCTTCAGTTCGATCGTGGCGAACTATATTTACGCCGAAAACAATCTTATCTTTCTGCGCCTTAACCGCCCATGCCATATCTGGGCGCTGCGCATAGTCACCATACTGATGGTGCTCATCGGCACGCTGGTCGGTTTACCGGTCGTCTGGCAGCTGGCGGATACCATCATGGCGCTGATGGCCATCACCAACCTGACCGCCATTTTACTGCTATCACCCACGGTGCGGATCCTCGCCGGCGACTATCTCCGACAGCGACGACTGGGCGTGCAGCCGACCTTTGACGCCACGCGATACCCGGAAATCAATCAGCAGCTGGCGCCCGGCACCTGGAATGACCTGCCGCATGAATAATGCGGCAATCGCAGCTATCGATCCCTCCGTGACCTTTTTTTGTTAAAGTCACGGATAAAACACCTGCAAGGACTGGATATGCTGATTCTTATTTCACCGGCAAAAACGCTCGATTACCAAAGCCCGCTGGCGACATCGCGCTACACGCAGCCTGAACTGTTGGAATATTCCCAGCAGCTGATCGGCATCGCGCGCCAGCTCTCTGCACCGCAGATCGGCAAGCTGATGAGTATCAGCGATAAGCTGGCGGACCTGAACGCCACCCGTTTTCACGACTGGCACCCGGACTTTACGCCGAAAAACGCCCGCCAGGCGATTCTGGCCTTTAAAGGTGACGTCTACACCGGGCTGCAGGCGGAAACCCTCAGCGAAGCCGATTTTGATTTCGCCCAGCAGCATTTGCGCATGCTTTCCGGCCTGTATGGCGTGCTGCGCCCGCTGGATCTGATGCAGCCCTACCGCCTGGAAATGGGGATAAAACTGGAGAACGCCAAAGGCAAAGATCTCTACCAGTTCTGGGGGGACGTAATTACCAATACGCTGAACCAGGCGCTGCAAGCCCAGGGCGATGACATCGTGATTAACCTGGCCTCTGACGAATACTTCAGGTCGGTCAAAACAAAACAGCTGCAGGGCACGTTGATTAAGCCGGTGTTCCTCGATGAGAAAAATGGCCAGTTTAAAGTGATCAGCTTCTACGCCAAGAAGGCCCGCGGTTTAATGAGCCGCTATATCATTGAAAACCGTCTGAGCCATCCGGAGCAGCTTACCCGCTTCGACAGCGAAGGTTACTATTATGATGCCGACGCTTCCGGTGCCGGTGAAATGGTCTTTAAGCGCCACGAGCGTTAATCCCCTCCCCGGCCACCAAATGGCAGACCGGGGAGAGCGCATTAGTGATGATGCCAGTCGCGATCCGGGCCGCGCCCGCGATCGTGGTCATCATGGCGATCGCGGTCGTGGCGACGATCGTCATGCGGCCGCCAGTGGTTATCACGCCAGTCGTAATGACGGCCCCACCATTCGTGGTCGCGCCAGTGGCCGCCATCCCAGTAATTTCCGTGATTGTCGCGATCGCCGATTTGCAGTTTAATGGCCGGCACCAGCGTAATTTCCGATGCGTGAACCACAGCAGGAGCCACCAGCGACATCGAAAGCGCAAGGATCACAGACTTCAGTGTAGACATAGGTTTCTCCTTTCTTAACAGTCCCCTCGATGGGGCGATAACAAAAGATTAACCTCGCGCAACACCGCACGTTATTCTCCGCAATCCTAATCTTTGCGCGCCGGCATTTAATGGTCATTCATCCATTTTTTCTGCCACTTATCTGCATAATTCCTCCTTTTTCGCCCATAAAAAAACCGGGCGCAGAGGCCCGGTTTGCAAACATCGCACAACGATAATCGCCGTTATGCTTTGCCCATCATCAGCTGACGCAGTGCGGCGAAATCGGCCGGCAGATTATGCGACAGCAGCGGCAGGTCGGCACGATCGGCCAACGCTTTCGGCAGCGGCAGCGTCTCCTGCAGGATCTCTTCCACGCTCTCTTTAAACTTAGCCGGATGCGCGGTGCCAAGGAACAGACCGTATTCACCCGGTTGCAGCTGGTCACGCAGTGCACGCCAGGCAATCGCCGCATGCGGTTCCGAGGTGTAGCCAATGGCTTGCAGCTCGCGCATGGCCGATTTCGTGGTTTCATCATCCACCGCCGCGTAACCCAGTTCATTGAGACGCCAGACTTTACGGCGGAACAGCTCTTCCACGCGCGGCCAGTTGTTAGGCTGGCTGACGTCCATGGCGTTGGACAGCGTCGCCTGGGTTGCTTTTGGCGCCCACTGACCGTCCTGCAGGAAGCGTGGCACGGTATCATTGGCGTTGGTCGCCGCGATAAAGCGTTTGATCGGCAGACCCAATGACTTCGCCAGCAGGCCGGCAGTCAGGTCGCCAAAGTTACCGCTCGGCACCGAAATCACCAGCTGGTTGCGCGCTTCCTGCGGCAGCTGGGCCACCGCTTCGAAGTAGTAGCAAATTTGCGCCAGCAGACGGCTGATGTTAATGGAGTTCGCCGAATTTAAGCCGAGAGCCAGCTTCAGCTCTTCGTCGTCAAAGGCCTGTTTCACCAGCGCCTGGCAGGCATCGAAATCGCCATCGATGGCCACGGTTTCGATATTACCGCCCAGGGTGCAGAACAGTTTTTCCTGCAGCGGGCTGATCTTGCCGCGCGGATAGAGAATCACGACCTTCACATTCGGCAGACCGTAAAACGCGTGCGCAACCGCAGCACCGGTATCACCTGAAGTTGCCGTCAGAATGGTAACCGGTTTGTCGCCGGCGATTTGGGTCAGCATCTGCGCCATAAAGCGGCCGCCGAAATCCTTAAACGCCAGGGTCGGGCCGTGGAACAGCTCCAGACAGCCGATATCATCCTGCACCTTGCTCACCGGCGCCGGGAAGGTGAATGCCGCCGCGATACGCGCTTTCAGCACATCCAGCGGGATCTCATCGCCAATAAACGCCGAGAGAATTTTGGCGCTGCGGGAGACCAAATCCATCTCCAGCATGTCGTCGATGTCAGTCAGGCTAAATTCCGGCAGATCGTGCGGGAAGAACAGCCCCTGTTGCTTGCCAAGCCCCTGCGTGATGGCCTGCGCAAAGCTGACCTGTTCGTTATGATCTTTTAAGTTATAGAGTTTCATTGGTTTCCCACTACGCGTGCGCCCGCCGTGTCCAGCCGGCAAATATGAACGAAGCCTTCCTGATTCTGCAGATAATGTGTCGCCAGCCAGTCGGCAACGCGTTGCGCGGTTTCTGGCTTATCGCACAGCGCAAACAGCGTTGGGCCTGAACCAGAGATGCCGCACGCCTGCGCGCCGATCTCCATCGCCGCCTGTCGCGCTTCGCTGAAGCCCGGCAGCAGTTTGGTACGATACGGTTCGGCAATCACATCTTTCATTAATTTCGCTGCCAGCTGCGGCTGGCGGGTATAGCAGGCATGAATAAAGCCCGCCAGGTGACGACCGTGGGCGATACAGTCCTGGCGACGATACTGCGCCGGGAGTATCGCACGCGCTTCCGCCGTCGAGACTTTGATCCCCGGATAGGCCAGCACCCACAACCATTCGTCAAAACCGGGAACCTGCTGGCTGATGATGCCATTCTCTTCAATCATCAGTTGCATACCGCCGAGGTAGCACGGTGCGACGTTGTCATAGTGGATACTGCCGGAAATACGCCCTTCCATCTCGCCCATCAGCGCCAGCATGCGCGTCTCATTCAGCGGCTTACCGCAGAATTCATTCATCGCCACCAGCGCGGCAACGACGGAGCAGGCGCTGGAGCCGAGGCCAGAGCCGATCGGCATGTTTTTTTCCAGCACCATCGAAACCGGGACGTTTTTACCGATTTCCTGGCAGAAGCGCTCCCAGCACTGGTAAACAATGTTCTCCTGCGGAGCGGTAGGCAGTTTGCTGGCAAAGCGGCCAACGTTTTGCAGACTAAAATGTTCTGCCGCCTCAACCGAGACGTTATCCCCCAGCAGCGTACCATCGACTGGCGTCACCGCCGCGCCCAGCACATCAAACCCGACGCTCATATTGGCACTGGAAGCCGGGGCATATACTTTGACCATCTTAAACTCCTAACTTCCATGACAGGGTGCGCAGCAGATCGGCAAACACACCGGCCGCCGTAACATCGTTACCCGCACCATAACCGCGCAGCACCAGCGGCAGCGGCTGATAATAGTGGCTGTAAAAGGCCAGGGCGTTCTCACCATTTTTCACTTTAAACAACGGGTCGTTCCCGTCAACTGCGGCAATTTTCACTCGACAGGTACCATCCTCTTCGATGTTACCGACGTAACGCAACACTTTACCTTCATCACGCGCTTTGGCGACGCGAGAGGCAAATTCGTCATCGAGCGAAGGCAGGCGCGCCATAAAGCTCTCGACGTCGCCGCTGGCATCAAATTGCGCGGGCAGCACCGGCTCGATAACGATATCCGACAGCTCCAGCTCACGACCGGTTTCACGGGCCAGGATCAGCAGCTTGCGGGCAACGTCGACGCCAGAGAGATCGTCACGCGGATCGGGTTCGGTATAACCCATCTCACGCGCCAGCCCCGTCGCTTCAGAGAGATTCATCCCCTCATCGAGCTTACCGAAGATAAACGACAGCGAACCGGAAAGAATGCCGGAAAAGTGCAGAAGTTCATCGCCGGCGTTCAGCAGGTTCTGCAGGTTTTCAATGACCGGCAGACCCGCACCCACGTTTGTATCGTAGAGGAATTTACGGCGTGAGCTGCTGGCAGCATGACGCAACTGGTGATAGTAATCCAGCGAGGACGTGTTGGCCTTTTTGTTCGGCGTGACGACGTGGAAACCTTCACGCAGGAAGTCGGCGTATTGATCGGCAACCGCCTGGCTGGAGGTACAATCGACAATCACCGGGTTCAGCAGGTGATACTCTTTAACCAGACGAATCAGACGGCCCAGATTCAGCGACTCTTTCGCTTCAGCAAGCTCCGCACGCCAGTTTTCGAGGTTCAGGCCATGCACATTGGTCAGCAAGGCCTGTGAATTGGCCACGCCGCAAACGCGCAGGTCGATGTGTTTGTTCTTCAGCCAGCCCTGCTGGCGCTTGATTTGCTCAATCAGCGCCCCGCCGACGCCGCCGACGCCGATAACAAAGACCTCAATCACCTGATCGGTGTTAAACAGCATCTGGTGGGTCACGCGCACCCCGGTGGTGGCATCGTCATTGCTGACCACCACGGAAATAGAGCGCTCAGACGAGCCCTGGGCAATGGCCACGATATTGATATTTGCGCGAGCCAGCGCCGCGAAGAACTTCGCGGAGATCCCGCGCAGCGTGCGCATACCGTCACCCACAACGGAGATGATCGCCAGACGATCCATGATCGACAGCGGCTCCAGCTGCCCCTCTTTCAGCTCCAGATAGAACTCATCTTCCATCACTCGCTTGGCGCGGGCGCAGTCGCTCTGCGGTACGCAGAAGCTGATGCTGTATTCCGAAGAGGACTGGGTAATCAGAACCACGGAGATCCCGGCGCGGGACATCGTTGCGAAGACGCGGGCGGCCATGCCGACCATGCCTTTCATCCCCGGACCGGAGACGTTGAACATCGCCATATTGTTGAGGTTGGAGATGCCTTTCACCGGCAGACCGTCTTCATCGAGGCTGGCACCAATCAACGTGCCCGGCGCCTGCGGATTGCCGGTGTTTTTGATAAGGCACGGGATCTGGAACTGAGCGATAGGAGCAATGGTGCGCGGGTGCAGCACTTTCGCGCCGAAGTAAGACAGCTCCATCGCTTCCTGGTAGGACATCGACTTCAGCAGACGGGCGTCGGGAACCTGACGCGGATCGCAGGTATAGACCCCATCAACATCGGTCCAGATTTCGCAGCAGTCAGCGCGCAGGCAGGCAGCCAGCACGGCGGCAGAGTAGTCAGAGCCATTACGCCCCAGCACCACCAGTTCGCCTTTCTCATTGCCGGCGGTAAACCCGGCCATCAGCACCATGTGGTCAGCGGGGATCTGGCTGGCGGTAATGCGACGGGTAGATTCCGCGATATCGACGGTAGACTCGAGGTAATGACCGACAGCCAGCAGTTTTTCGACAGGGTTGATCACGGTAACTTTGTGGCCACGCGCTTCCAGCAGGCCCGCCATCACGGCGATCGATAACTTCTCACCGCGGCAAATCAGCGCGGCATTGACGCTATCCGGGCACTGCCCGAGCAAGCTGATCCCGTGCAGAACATGTTTAATCTGAGCAAATTCCTGGGCAACAAACGCTTTCAGCTGTGCCAGCGGAAACCCCGGTTGCGCGTCCGCGAGGCCCTGCAGCAGTTCGGCAAAAATGCGTTCAGCGTCAGCGATATTGGTGAGCGCATCCTGACCGCCGATGGTTTTTTCAATCATCGCGACCAGATGGTTGGTAATCTTCGCCGGGGCAGACAGGACGGTCGCTACCTGCCCCTGCCTGGCATTGCTCTCCAGAATATCGGCAACTCGCAGAAAACGTTCTGCATTTGCCACTGATGTACCGCCGAACTTCAACACGCGCATGGTTGTTACCCCTAGATTTTTTGTCGAAAAAAAAGCCCGCACTGTTCAGGTGCGGGCTTTTTTCTTTGTTTCCTTTACGCGTCAGCCCGCACCGTTACCTGTGGTAATGGTGATGGTGATAATGGTTGTCATCATGCTGATGCGTTTCATGGATGTTGTGTGCTCTGTCATTGTTATCTGTCTGTGTCCTGCCTATATTGGTTAAAGTATCTGCCGGTCTAAGTCAACGAATTTCTACATTTCACCCTTTCAGACACATCCGGGCAATGCGCCACAACGACCGGATAAAACATCCTGATCCGCCAACTTTCACCGTTACGAATCGGCATGTATCACCATAATCAAAACTTATAACAGAGCTTTATTCTGGGAGGTTTTTTTCAATATCGTGCAGTAATCGGTGCAACATTGCCGTGTCTCGCTGCTGCAAAAGCCCGATCCGCTGCTGCAACCAGTCGGTCAGTTTGACGTCCTCAGCAACGCCCAGCCGGGTCAATAATTCGAGCGTCCGCAGACGTAATGCCTGGAGCTGGTTATCATCGACGCTGGCAGAAACAGGCGGCGCCTGCTGCAGCAAAGTGGTCAGTTGATAGCAGTAGACCATCACCGATTGCCCTAAGTTAAGCGAAGGATAGTCCGCCACCATTGACACCCCGGTCAGCACATCCGCCAGCGCCAGTTCGTCGTTGGTCAGCCCGGAATCCTCCCGGCCGAATACCAGCGCCGCGTGGTTCATCCACTGCGCCTTTTCCTCCATCAACGGCAGCAGCTGCTGCGGTGTGGCGTAGTAATGGAATCGCGCCCGGCTACGTGCCGTCGTCGCCACGGTAAAGTCGACATCATGCAATGCCTGTTCAAGCGTCGGATAGACCTTGATGTTATCGAGAATATCGCCGGAACCATGCGCCACCCAACGTGCCGCAGGTTGCAGATGGGCTTCGCTGTCGACAATACGCATGTCGCTAAAGCCCATCGTTTTCATCGCGCGTGCCGCCGCGCCGACATTTTCTGCCCTGGCCGGGGCCACCAATATGATAGATATGCGCATTGTGGTCTCTTCTACTCTCATACGTCGCGTAAATGAAAATCATCCCATTTTACGCGTCGAAAATTTACAAAATTGCAACAAAAATCACTAAAATTGCCGTTGATTACCGTTAAAAAAGCCTAAACTATTTCCATCAAACCACGACCCGAGGTATGTTAACAGAACGCATTTATCCATATGTTTGCCAATGATATTTCGCGTTATGCCTTCGGACGAGCATTAGATTCGACAAATTTATTAATTTACCAGCGTAACCATTTGAGTCGTGTAAAATTTGTGACTATAAATAGCATTTCAACACGATGATTTCACAACACTGTTAACGTGCTACAATTGAATTTGATATATGTCAACGAAGCGTAGTTTTATTGGGTGTTCAGCCTCTCTTAGCCTGTTATATTGCTGTTAAAATGGTTAGGATAACAGCCGTTTTTGACACCGTCGGGTCCAGAGGGAAAGTACCCACGACCAAGCTAATGATGTTGTTGACGTTGATGGAAAGTGCATCAAGAACGCAATTACGTACTTTAGTCATGTTACGCCGGACATGTTAATTTGCGACATGTACCAGGCAGGTCAGGGACTTTGGTACTTCCTGTTTCGATTTAGTTGGCAATTTAGGTAGCAAACATGCAGACCCCGCACATTCTTATCGTTGAAGACGAGTTGGTAACACGCAACACGTTAAAAAGTATTTTCGAAGCAGAAGGTTACGATGTGTTCGAAGCCACCGATGGCGCGGAAATGCATCAGATCCTGTCTGAAAATGATATCAACCTGGTGATCATGGACATTAACCTGCCAGGTAAAAATGGTCTCCTGCTGGCGCGTGAACTGCGTGAACAGGCTGACGTCGCACTGATGTTCCTTACCGGTCGCGACAACGAAGTTGATAAGATTCTCGGCCTCGAAATCGGCGCAGATGACTATATCACTAAACCGTTTAACCCTCGTGAACTGACGATTCGCGCACGCAACCTTCTCTCCCGCACCATGAACCTGGGCACCGTGAGCGAAGAACGTCGCAGCGTAGAAAGCTACAAGTTCAACGGATGGGAACTGGATATCAACAGCCGTTCACTGGTCAGCCCGCAGGGCGAGCAGTACAAGCTGCCGCGCAGTGAGTTCCGCGCGATGCTGCATTTCTGCGAAAACCCAGGAAAAATTCAGTCTCGTGCTGAGCTGCTGAAGAAAATGACCGGTCGTGAACTTAAGCCGCATGACCGTACCGTCGACGTGACCATCCGTCGTATTCGTAAGCATTTTGAATCTATTCCGGATACGCCGGAAATCATCGCCACCATTCACGGCGAAGGTTACCGTTTCTGTGGCGATCTGCAGGAATAAGACGGTCTTTTAGAAACACGGCGCTTCGGCGTCGTTTTCTATATTATTGAAATGATAACCCTGGTTATCAATATGGTACTGCTCTCTTTTTTCACCGTTTTCCCGCCTGAATCCTAAAATCCCGCTTACTCGATCCATCCTGCATGTTTTACTTCCTGGACCCGTTTTTCCGTTGACCTGCGTCGCATATCCACCCCTCTTCCCCCTGACTGGCATACCTATTGCTCTTTGAAAAGCTTCCTGAAAGCCGGAGAAAAGCGATATGCAATTAAGCAATGAAACACCCATCAATCACGTTTCGTTCTTTTCTAAAAAGCGAATAATAGCCAAACCCGGGTTTAACCGATGGCTGGTTCCTCCCGCGGCCCTGGCTATTCACCTGTGCATCGGTATGGCCTATGGTTTTTCAGTATTCTGGCTACCGATGTCTAATTTGATCGGAAAGACCTGTGCTCCGGAGTCCTCAGTCTGGCAGCAGCTCTTCACGACAACCTGCGACTGGCGAATTTCCCTGCTTGGCTGGACCTACACGCTGTTCTTTATCTTCCTGGGATGCTCTGCCGCACTTTGGGGACAGTGGCTGGAAAAAGTCGGCCCTCGCAAGGTCGGCATGGTAGCCACATTTTCGTGGTGCGGAGGATTGCTACTGGCCGCGCTTGCCATCAATCAGCACCAGCTTTGGCTTTTATGGCTAGGTGCCGGGGCTATCGGCGGAATTGGGCTAGGGCTGGGTTACATTTCCCCCGTCTCTACGCTGTTACGCTGGTTTCCCGATAAGCGAGGGATGGCTGCAGGAATGGCCATCATGGGATTTGGTGGTGGCGCAATGATTGGCGCCCCGTTTGCCAATAAACTGATGGCCTTTTATGCCGAGGGAGCTGAAAAGGGAGTCTGGCAAACGCTGTTAACGCTGGCGGCCATTTATTTCATCTTCATGCTTGCAGGTACGCTCAGCTACCGGCTACCGCCCATGGGCTGGAAACCGAGGGGCTGGCAGCCTTCCCCGACGCAATCCGACCTTAATGTGCACTATTCCGTTCACGTCAGCGTCGCCTGTAAAACGCGCCAGTTCTGGCTGCTTTGGCTGGTGCTGTGCCTTAATGTCACCGCCGGAATTGGGATTCTGGGCATGGCATCCCCCATGTTGCAGGAGGTTTTTGCCGGAAAATTGCTGGGTAACGACCTGAGCTGGCAGCAGCTGGACGCCCCCGCGCTCACCAGAGTCGCCGCCGTAGCCGCGGGTTTTACCGGTCTGCTGAGCTTGTTTAATATCGGAGGGCGCTTCTTCTGGGCCTCGATTTCAGACTATCTGGGAAGGAAAAAGACGTTCACGCTGTTCTTTGTGCTTGGCGCTATCTTGTATCTATTGACCATATTTGCGGCAAGTTCGAATAGCTTATGGCTGTTTGTGCTGACCTTCTGCATCATTATTTCGATGTACGGCGGCGGCTTTGCCACCATCCCGGCCTACCTCGCCGACCAGTTCGGCACACAAATGGTTGGGGCTATTCATGGTCGCCTGCTGACGGCCTGGTCCGCCGCCGGAATATTTGGCCCGGTCCTCGTCAACTACTTACGCGAATACCAGCTTGCCCAGGGCGTTGCTCCCGCCAGGATTTATGACGTTACGCTTTACAGCCTGGCCGCGCTGTTATGCGTTGGCTTTATTTGCAATATCCTGGTGACCCGGGTGCCCGAAAAGTACGCGATGAGCGATGAGGAGCTAAAACAGGCCGCCTCAACCTACAAGGTGGATCCCAACACTCCCCTTGAATGGCAGGCGAACCGTTCAAGCTATCCCTGGGCTGTGCTCGCCTGGCTAGTCGTCATGCTTCCGCTGCTGTGGGGAATTGCCATCACCCTGCAGCAGAGCATCCATCTTTTCACGTAACAGGAAGAGCTACTGTTGCGCGCGTTAACAGTACTGCTTCTGTCTTTGGCCATCGGCCTGGTGACTCAGCGGACGACCCGGTGGTTTCTGGCATACTTCGCCGAAAGCCGAGAAGACCCGCTGATTGACCTTATACTGACGCTAACCATCGCCGGCGGTTCGCTGGCGGCAGCGCTGTATATCACGCGCCACTGGCGTCAATGAGCCTCCACGCCCCACGGCATGATCGGCACGGCGCTGATGGCATTTTTCGGCGAACCGTCGACCACTTTATCCGAATAGCTCATGTAGACCAGCGCATGACGTTTGCTGTCGTAAAAACGGACCACCTGCAGTTTTTTAAACACCAGAGAAGTACGTTTCTGGAATACCACACTCCCTTCGGATTTGCCGTTTTTGATTTTGTCGTTCAGTTCAATTGGGCCAACCTGCTGGCAAGAAATTGCCGCATCAGAGGTATCTTCCGCCAGTCCGAGACCGCCCTTAATCCCGCCGGTCTTCGCCCGGCTGATATAGCACGTCACGTTCTGAACATCGGGATCGTCAAATGCTTCTACGACGATCTTATGATCAGGACCAAAAAATTTGAATACGGTATCCACGGAGCCAATTTGTTCCGCATGAACAACCTGAGACCCCGCCAGTAACAGCAGCCCCGCAACTAACTTCTTGTATTTCATATTGTTACCATTGTATTAAAATTTCACTAAATAACGATCGTCGACTTAGCAGAAAATATTTAAAGATCACAGCGTTACAAATAAAAGTATAAGTCTCGCCGATAAATCGCATTTATAAGCAAAAAAAACACTGAATGCTAAAAGATCAAAAAATGCTATTATCCGCTACCTTAGTAGCAGGCACCTGAGTTTATGGATGAGGACATTTTATGGATCAAGCAGGGATTATTCGCGATCTCCTTAGCTGGCTGGAAGGTCACCTCGATCAGCCACTTTCACTGGATAATGTGGCAGCCAAGGCGGGTTATTCCAAGTGGCATTTGCAAAGAATGTTTAAGGACGTGACCGGCCATGCCATCGGTGCCTATATCCGCGCTCGTCGTTTATCAAAATCCGCGGTCGCCCTGCGCCTGACTGCTCGCCCTATTCTCGACATCGCGCTACAGTATCGCTTTGATTCACAACAAACATTCACCCGTGCGTTTAAAAAGCAGTTTTCTTTAACGCCTGCGCTGTATCGTCGCTCGCCGGACTGGAGCTCTTACGGGATGCGCCCGCCGCTGCGTCTGGGCGAGTTCACCATGCCGAAGCATGAATTCGTCACGCTAAGCAACACGCCGCTGCTGGGCGTAACCCAGAGCTACACCTGCAAGCTGGAGGAGATCTCCGACTTCCGCAGCCAGATGCGCGTGCAGTTCTGGCGGGATTTTCTCGGCAATGCGCCGTCGATTCCGCCGACGCTATACGGCCTGCATGAACCGCGCCCGAGCCTTGAGAAAGACGATGAGCAGGAGGTTTTCTATACCACTGCGCTGACGCCGGAGATGGCCAACGGTCACCTGCAAAACTCCCATCCGGTCATGCTGGAAGGCGGCGAGTATGTGATGTTCACCTACGAAGGTTTAGGCACCGGATTACAGGATTTCATCCTGACGGTTTACGGCACCTGCATGCCAATGCTGAACCTGACCCGTCGCAAAGGTCTGGATATCGAGCGCTTTTTCCCTGAGGATGACAGCCGGGACCAGGAAACGCCGATTCAACTGCGTTGTGAATACCTGATCCCGATTCGTCGTTAACGCTGCAGTTCATCCATGGCGGGGGCGTCAAGATGCGAAATATCCCCCGCCGTCTCCACCACCCAGCCAGGCGCCAACCACAGGCTCTCCTGATAATCCACACGCGAAATAGAGCAGTTACGCAGGCGTAGACGACGCTCTGCATGTGCCGGCAGTCCGAGGATCGTACTCACCAGGCAGCCCAGCGCAATACCGTGGCTGACCAGCAGCGGACGGCTTCCGGCAGGCAGCTCCAGACAGGCGGCCAGTGCCGCGTGCATACGCTCGCTCAGCTCCTGCATAGATTCGCCCTGCGGAATGCGACCATCCGGGGTTCCGTCAACCAGACGACGGCGCCATGCCTCTTCTTCCACGCTCAGTGAATCGATATGGCGCTTCTCAAGCACCCCCATATCCAGTTCACGCAGTCGCGAATCCAGAATGACATCACAACCGCAGGCTTCTGCGATAATTTCAGCCGTCCGGCGCGTACGCCCCAAATCACTGGCGATGATATGCGTGATGTCCAGCGTTCTGGCGCGCTCGCCGACCTGCCAGGCCTGTCGCTCACCGTGGGGGGTTAACGGGCTGTCTGACTGCCCCTGAATGCGCCTTTCGGCGTTCCACTGCGTTTCGCCATGGCGAACAAGGTGTACCTGTAACATGCTATTTTTCCGTTCTCTGCTCTTCACAATTTCGGCTGCAGGTCTCTCGCGCTGCAACGAAAACGATTTGGAGTATACCCGTCATACTTCAAGCGACATAGGTGTTGGCTGCGCCCGCGCCCCCAGTCACTTAGCGGTGTAAGCTGCTGGAAATTTGCGGCCTTACCGCCTTTATGCAACTTGAATTATTTAGGGTATATACTACGACGACGTAAATTTATTCTGAGTCGTTTGATTATGCACCATGTTGTCTCAGCTACCACTAATCCCGCCAAAATTCGCGCAATTCAACAGGCTTTTAACGAGATCTTCGGCGAAGGATCCTGCCACATTGAGTCCGTCTCCGTCGAGAGCGGCGTGCCCGAACAGCCCCTTGGCAATGAGGAAACGCGCGCTGGCGCACGAAACAGGGTCGCCAATGCCCGAACAGCGCAGCCGAATGCTGACTACTGGGTGGCGATTGAAGCCGGGATCGATGATGGCAGCACGTTCAGCTGGGTCGTTATTGAGGATCGTCATCAGCGCGGGGAAGCGCGATCGGCAACGTTGCCCTTACCCGCCGTTATTCTGGAAAAAGTGCGCGCTGGCGAAGCGCTAGGACCGGTGATGTCGCAGCAAACCGGCATTGATGAGATTGGCCGTAAAGAAGGGGCTATCGGCGTCTTTACCGCGGGTAAACTCACCCGCAGCAGCGTCTATCACCAGGCGGTGGTGCTGGCGCTCAGCCCGTTCCATAACCTTATTTACCGCTAGCGTTCAGCAGCGCCTGCTCCAGCCACTGTCGCAGCTCGGGTGGAGCGGATTTTAAGCTGTTAGAACCACGTGTAATGGTGGCAATCCCGGCGCCAAGTTCGCTTTTCAGCTCCCGCTGGCTCATTTCTCCACGCAGCAGCTCTTCAATGATGCGCACGCGAGTGCCCAGCGCTTCACGCTCGTCCGGGGTCAGCATCAACTGCAGTAAAGGCAGATGCAGATCGTCGCTGTAGGCCTGCTGAAGCAGGGCGACGAAGCGCAGCCATTCCTGATGACGCTGTTCGGCCACAGCCGTTGAATAAGGGGATTGTTGGGTCATGTTACGCCGCCTTGTTGGAACAGGCGGCCATGGCCGCCTGTCGGTGTACTCACTAACGAGTACAAAGCATAACATACTCCGCTCAATACTCTATGGATTTCGCGCCATCCACCGGCGGCAGGCCGGGTACATGACGCGAAACCTCAGCGTATCAGTAGCGCTGCTTCCACTCCGCGTCGCTCAGCATCGGGGCCGTTTGCCCCATGAAGTAACGGTAGTAGGCATCGTAGGACAGCACGTTCTTCACGTAGCCACGGGTTTCCGAGAACGGAATGCTCTCGACAAACGCCACCGCATCAATGCGCCCGGCGCTGTTGCCCTGCCAGGTGCGTACTCTTCCCGGACCGGCGTTGTAGGCCGCGGAAGCGTAGATACGGTTATTCCCGAACTGCTTGTAAACATATTGCAGATAGCTGGTACCAATATTGATATTGGTTTCCGGATCCAACAGCTGCGACGGGCTGCTGTAGCCAGGGATGTTGAACATACTGACCGTATGGGTCGCCGTTCCCGGCATGATTTGCATCAGGCCGCTGGCACCAACCGGTGAACGGACTTTCGGATTCCACGCGCTCTCCTGGCGAGCGATCGCCATCGCATAGCTTTGGGGAATATCTTTGCCGCTGACATAACGAGAGAACAGATCGTTGTAGGCCAACGGGAAGCGCTCTTCCAGTTGATCCCACAGCTTCCCGGCGATCGTCGCCTGAACGCTGAGATCCCACCAGTGCTGATTGAACGCGTAGCGCGCCAGCTGCGCCTGCTGATCTTTGGTCCGGCTGGTCACCAGGTTCGCCCACTCGCTACGCGCGGTGTTGTCCATATTCCAGTACATCAGCTCACGTACCCTGGCCATTTCCGGTCCGGATGTCAGTGCGGAGTCGAGATTCGCCGGGGCTTTATCGATGCGGAAGGTGAAATCCTCTCCCAGACGCTGGGCGGCAATCATCGGGTAGAAACCGCGCTGCTGCATCAATGAATGAAGGATCGCTTTGGCCTCGTCGTCGCGCCCGCGCTCCATCAGCAGATCCGCCTGCCAGTAACGCCACTCATCTTTCTCTTTCGCTTCCATCGGCAAGCGGGCCAGCCAGGTGTTTAATCCATGACGATCCCCGGCCCCCAGCGCCATTCGCACCCGACGCTCCACCAGCGAAGTGGACTGCGAGCGCATAATGGCATCATCGCGCCAGATAGCCTGCTCTTCGGTAACATCGTTGCCCATCAGACGCCAGGCGACGATATCCCGCAGCTCCTGGGTTTGATCGTCATTAAGCTGCTGCGCCTGCACCAACGACGGGATCATCAGGCGGGCGTTTTCAGCATCCTGACGGGCCACGCTGGCAAAGGCCACCGCTGCCATCTGGCGGGTGAAGTCCGTCGCTCCGGTGGTGCGGGCAAAGGTCATCACCGTATTGGGATCGTTTGCCAGCGCAACAACCGCGGAGGAAATGGTCTGGTATTCCGGCGGCATCTGCTGCGCCAGTACCCTCACCAGGGCGGTATTGCCGGCCTTCATGGCCAGACGGATACGTTCGAGGTACGCCAGCGGATCCTGCTTCCCGGAGGAACGCCAGGCGCTAAACAGCGCGTCACAGGCGTTAGGTTGGCTTTTACCGGTCAGCCACAGCGTTTTCGCGCCATCCCAGGCTTCCTGCGTCTGGCCGACGCTCAGCTTCGCGTAGTAGTAATTACACTGCGCTTCGGTGCTGGTTGGTTTATCGGGACTGAATGCCAGCAGGCCGTTCCAGTCGGCGCGGCGTGCCAGTTCATTAACGAAGCGTGATTTCAGCGAGCGAGCCGGCGGCAGCGTCGGGTTCGCCTCAATAAAGTTTTTCACCACCAGCGTCGGCTGGTTCATCAAATCGTCCGTTATCTGCCGGTATTGCAGATAAGGGTATAGCGGATAGCTCGCCAGCGTAGGCATCAGCTGTTCGACAACGGACATCTGCCGGCTGTCCCACGCCTGTTTAATTTGAGCATAGCGGTTGCGCTGTTCATCCAGTGAATCCGCATGCACCAGTTGACTGAACGTCAGCAGACTGATGCTGGCCGCCAGAAGACGCCATGCCATTGTTTTGGCTTTTTCCACAAGCTCTTCCCCTATTTAAGTACATCTGTTTACATCAGAGCAGCATCGTGCCGCGTGTAAAATATCCCAGTGTCGCATATAGATATGCTAACCAGACAACGCCAAACGTGCCACGTCCTGGACATTTTTTTACGCTTCTGTGAATCCTATCGCCTCTCTGGGATTACCGTGCGAAAAAGGCTACACTTCGCCTTTGAAAACTATTCACTACTCTACTCAACATCATTCTGACTGCATCAGGGCGGCAACACAGGAATTCCCAGGGAGCATAGCTCACTATGTGACCGGTGTTTCAGATGTCGCCAACACCGAGGCAGCCTGAAGGATAACGAGTATATAAAAGAGGCGAAGTCCAACGTGGCTCAATTCGTTTATACCATGCATCGTGTCGGCAAAGTGGTTCCGCCGAAACGTCATATTTTGAAAAATATCTCTCTGAGCTTCTTCCCTGGCGCGAAGATCGGTGTTCTCGGTCTGAACGGTGCAGGTAAGTCTACCCTGCTACGCATTATGGCCGGCATCGATACCGATATCGAAGGTGAAGCCCGCCCGCAGCCTGGCCTGAAAATTGGCTATCTGCCGCAGGAGCCGCAGCTGAACCCGGAGCAAACCGTTCGTGAGTCCGTGGAAGAAGCGGTCGCCGAAGTGGTTAACGCGCTGAAAGGGCTGGATGAGGTGTACGCGAAGTATGCTGAGCCAGATGCCGATTTCGATAAACTCGCCGCGCAACAGGGCAAGTTTGAAGAGATCATTCAGGCTCACGATGGCCATAACCTGAACGTTCAGCTGGAGCGGGCGGCCGATGCCCTGCGTCTGCCGGACTGGGATGCGAAAATCGCGACCCTGTCAGGTGGTGAACGCCGCCGCGTGGCGCTGTGCCGCCTGCTGCTGGAAAAACCAGACATGCTGCTGCTCGACGAACCGACCAACCACCTGGATGCCGAATCCGTGGCCTGGCTGGAACGCTTCCTGCACGACTTCGAAGGGACCGTAGTGGCGATTACCCACGACCGTTACTTCCTCGACAACGTCGCCGGCTGGATCCTCGAGCTGGACCGCGGCGAAGGCATTCCATGGGAAGGCAACTACTCCTCCTGGCTGGAGCAGAAAGATCAGCGTCTGGCTCAGGAAGCCTCTCAGGAAGCGGCCCGCCGTAAATCCATTGAGAAAGAGCTGGAGTGGGTACGCCAGGGCGCGAAAGGCCGTCAGTCGAAGGGCAAAGCCCGTCTGGCGCGCTTTGAAGAGCTTAACAACGTGGAATACCAGAAGCGTAACGAAACCAACGAACTGTTTATTCCGCCGGGAGCCCGTCTGGGGGATAAAGTCGTTGAAGTCAGCAACCTGCGTAAGTCTTACGGCGACCGCGTGCTGATTGACGATCTGACCTTCTCAGTACCGAAGGGCGCGATTGTCGGGATTATCGGGCCGAACGGCGCCGGTAAATCCACGCTGTTCCGCATGATGTCCGGTCAGGAACAGCCTGATGCCGGTGCTATCACCCTCGGTGAAACCGTGAAGCTGGCGTCCGTCGATCAGTTCCGTGATGCGATGGATAACAGCAAAACCGTGTGGGAAGAAGTCTCCGGCGGTCTGGATATCATGAAGATTGGCAACACCGAGATGCCAAGCCGCGCCTACGTCGGTCGCTTTAACTTTAAGGGCGTCGATCAGGGTAAACGCGTGGGCGAACTCTCCGGTGGTGAGCGCGGTCGTCTGCACCTCGCGAAGCTGCTGCAGGTTGGCGGCAACGTGCTGCTGCTCGATGAACCGACCAACGACCTGGATATCGAAACCCTGCGCGCGTTAGAAAACGCCCTGCTGGAATTCCCGGGCTGTGCCATGGTTATCTCGCACGACCGTTGGTTCCTCGACCGTATCGCGACCCACATTCTGGATTACCAGGATGAAGGTAAAGTCGAGTTCTTCGAAGGTAACTTTACCGAATACGAAGAGTACAAGAAACGCACTCTCGGCGCCGATGCGCTGGAGCCAAAGCGAATCAAGTACAAGCGTATCGCGAAGTAATAAAAACGGGTGGCAAATGCCACCCGTTTTTTTTCACCCCGACAAGCGGCTCACGTCGCCCCGTTCAGGATAGTAGCGTCAGCGCCTTATCCGGGCTACATGGCGAGCGGTTCACCCATTAGCTGCTTCACCAGATCGACACAGCACAGGAAGCGCGCATCGTAGTCCGACTCCTTCACATGCACGAAGTCGATCTCATTCTCTTTAAGCAACGATATCAACAGCGTCTGGAACTCTTTGCGATCCACCGAGCTCCCCAGACTGCGCAGGCCATCGGCCACCCACGGGGTGTTGTTCTCCAGCAGAATCACCAGGTCGAAGCGGTACTCGTCGATCAGCGCCTGAACAAAAGGATGCTCGCGCCCTTCATACTTCAGACAAAACGCCTGAGTACTGACAAAATCCGTATCGATAAACGCTACTTTATTGGCATATTTTACTGCAAAATCAATATACTGCGCATGGCCCAGTGCGATTTTGTCATAGTCAGAATACTGTAGCGCCATCTCATCGCCGCCAAGATGCGAAAACACATAGTCGCGGCCATATTCCCAGGCGCTGGTGGTATTGAAGATGTTGGCGAGCTTGTTCACCAGCGTCGATTTGCCGCTCGATTCGCCGCCGAGGATCGCCACCGTGCGCACAAAGAACGGCTTCACTTCCGTCGGGATATATTCCCAATAGCGGAAGGGGTTTTCACGAATCTGCCCGCCGCTGATGCTCATAAAGGTACGCTTCGGATCGATCAAGACGGTTTCAATTCCCAGATGCTCGAGATACTGCGCCGCATCGCCCTCCTCCGAGGTATAGATCCAGTTGGGCTCAATGCCTTTTTCATCCATAAAGGCGCGGATCCCATGGCTCCAGACGTCCCAGCCGTGCGGATAAGGCTCCATCCCCTCTTCATTGAAGGCGTGGATACGAATGTTTTTTTGATATTTAAAGGTCTGCAGCAGCCAGCGCAAACGATCAGGCACGGTCGGCTGCTGCGACATCGCACTCTTTTCAAACAGCTCGCGGTCACGGGGATCGTCGTAGCCCATGATGATATGCAGTTCATCCACCTGGCTACAGGCGCGCTGGATAAGATAGATATGCCCGGTGTGCAGCGGATAAAATTTGCCAAACACCACGCCTACGCTCTTTTGCCGGCGCGGGAATTCAAGCCCCAGAAAACGGTGCAGCGCTTCCAGCTTCTGCGCGCTGGGGCTTTTGATCTTGGCATTCAGCAATTGGCTCAAATAGCCTTTGGTCATTCCGCTGGCTTCCGCAACCTGCTGCAGTGTACAGCCCTTCTGCTTTATGGCGGTTTTGAGATAGTCGAACGATGACACAAGAGCCTCCTGCTTTAGCAAAAATAAAGAAAATACCCGGGGCGACGGGTATTTAATTATAAGTCGTCAAACACACTTAGTGCGTCTGAAAGCTTTTTCACACCAAAGATTTGCATCCCTTCTGGTGCTTTTTTCGGCACGTTGGCTGCCGGAACAATCGCGCGGCGAAAACCGTGTTTTGCCGCTTCGGAAATCCGCTCCTGGCCGCTCGGCACCGGACGGATCTCACCTGATAACCCCACTTCACCGAAGACCACCAGATCCTGCGGCAACGGGCGATCGCGCAGGCTGGAGACCATCGCCAGCAGCAAGGCCAGGTCGGCGCTGGTTTCTGCCACTTTCACCCCGCCGACGACGTTAACAAACACGTCCTGGTCGGCCATCTGCAGGCCGCCGTGGCGATGCAGTACCGCCAGCAAAATCGCGAGACGGTTCTGCTCCAGCCCCACTGCCACGCGGCGCGGGTTTGACATCATCGAGTGATCGACCAGCGCCTGGATCTCCACCAGCAGCGGACGGGTGCCTTCCCAGACCACCATCACCGAGCTGCCGGAAGTGACTTCATCGCCCCGGCTAAGGAAAATCGCCGACGGGTTGCTGATTTCACGCAGCCCCTGTTCGGTCATCGCGAAGACGCCTAGCTCATTCACCGCGCCAAAACGGTTTTTATGGCTGCGTAAGGTACGAAAGCGTGAGTCGGCGTCGCCATCCAGCAGCACCGAACAGTCGATACAGTGCTCCAGCACCTTCGGCCCGGCCAGCGAGCCGTCTTTGGTCACATGGCCAACCATGATAATCGCCACGTCGCGGGTTTTGGCGAACCGGGTCAGATAGGCGGCGGTTTCACGCACCTGAGCGACGCTGCCCGGCGACGACTGTACGTCAGCCATATGCATCACCTGGATCGAGTCGATCACCATCAGCTGCGGCTTTTCGTCATCGGCTATCTGGCAGATTTGCTCGATGCTGGTTTCCGAGAGCATGTTGAGATTGGCCGTCGGCAGCCCCAGACGATGCGCGCGCATCGCCACCTGCTGCAGCGACTCTTCCCCGGTGACATACAGCGTTTTCATATTTTCAGACAGCCGGCACAGCGTCTGCAGCAGCAGCGTTGATTTACCGGCGCCGGGGCTGCCGCCAATCAGAATCGCGCTGCCTGGCACCACGCCGCCGCCCAGCACGCGGTCGAACTCTTTAAAGCCGGTGGAGAAACGCGGGAGCGCCTCGAGGCTGATCTCCGACAGTTTTTGCACTTTCGACACGCCGGCATTCCCGGCGTAGCCCGTCAGACGCTCGTTTCTCGCCACCTGCGGCGAAGCGGCAATGCGCATCTCGGTGATGGTATTCCAGGCCTGGCAGGCGCTGCACTGTCCCTGCCAGCGCGGGTAATCCGCACCACATTCATTACAGACAAATGCGCGTTTTGGAGCTTTCGCCACGTGTTACCTCTTACTTTTGATTCATGCTGCCCGAGAGGATACAGAAGACCCCCATCAGATCGGCGTGACGAATGGTCACTTCCGACTGTTCGTTCACTTTTGGCTTGGCATGATAGGCGATCCCCAGCCCCGCCGCCTTGATCATCGGCAGATCGTTGGCGCCATCGCCAATTGCCACGGTTTGCGTAGGCTGGATTTCATATTTTTCCGCCAGCTTCTTCAGGGTCGCGGCTTTGTATTTCGCATCGACGATATCGCCGATGACGTTGCCGGTCAGCTTGCCGTCCATGATCTCCAGTTCGTTGGCGACCACGGTATCAAGATGCAGCTTATCGCGCAGGTATTCGGCAAAGAAGGTGAAGCCGCCGGAGGCAATCGCCACCTTCCAGCCCAACGTTTCGAGCTTCAGCACCAGTTGGGTCAGGCCCGGCATCAGCGGCAGCGACTCACGGACCTGCAGCAGAATACCGGCATCGGCATCTTTCAGCGTCGCTACGCGCTGGCGCAGGCTGGCGGTGAAGTCCAGCTCGCCGCGCATCGCGCGCTCGGTCACTTCCGACACCAGTTCGCCGGTGCCGGCCAGCTTAGCGATTTCGTCGATACACTCGATCTGAATCGCCGTTGAGTCCATGTCCATCACCAGCAGCCCCGGAGTGCGCAGATGAGGGATTTTGCCTAACGGCGCGACATCCAGCCCCGCATCGTGAGCCAGCCGGGTTGCCCGCTGCGTCAGGGAGCCCGCCAGACGAATCACCTGATAGTCGTCGACCGCCCAGGAAGCCACAATCACCAACGCCGCCCCCAGTTCACGCTGCCAGTCCGTCAGACGGCGTTTATCCAGGCCGCGTCCGTACAGCAGCCAGCCGCTACGTCCGGCGTGATAATCCAGCGGCATGACCTCATCACCGCTCAGCGAAAGCGGTAATCCAGGCCACAGGGAAACATCTTCGGGCAGATCGCACCAGGTCAAACTGTTTGGCATTACGGCTCCACATTTCTTTATTCAAGCCAGGAAAATAACGCATGAGGCTACCTTGTAACCAGCGCTTCTGGCAACATTAAGCTGTAAATATTAAAGGTGGAATATGGTACGCGCAAAACTGAAATTCCGACTGCATCGCGCGGTCATTGTTCTTATCTGTCTCGCGCTGCTCGTTGCTCTGATGCAGGGCGCGTCGTGGTTCAGCCAGAACAGCCAAAAGCAACGTAATCCACAGTTAGAAGAACTGGCTCGCACCCTTGCGCAGCAGGTTACTCTGAATCTGGCCCCGATGATGCGTAGCGAAACGCCTGATGAAAAGCGCATCGGCCAGCTGCTGGAGCAGCTCACTCGCCAGAGCCGGATCCTCGATGCCGGGGTCTATGACGATCAGGGCGATCTGGTTGCCCGCTCGGGCGAAGGGGTTAATGTCCGCGACCGGCTGGCGCTGGATGGCAAAAAAGCGGGCGGCTACTTCAATCAGCAAATCGTGGAGCCAATTGAAGGTAAAAACGGCCCGCTCGGCTACCTGCGCCTGACACTGGACACCCATACCTTAGCGACCGAGGCAAAACAGGTGGATAATACCACCAACATTTTACGCCTGATGCTCCTGCTATCGCTGGCTATCGGCGTGGTGCTGACTCGTACCCTGCTGCAGGGTAAACGCACCCGCTGGCAACAATCCCCCTTCCTGCTGACCGCGAATAAACCGGTGCAGGACGAAGACAAAGATGAATCAGAATAAGGAAATCGCTGATGTCGACGCTCCGCTTGCTGCTCTCAGACTCCACCGATCCGTGGTTTAACCTCGCGGTCGAGGAGTGCATCTTCCGCCAGATGCCCGCCACTCAACGGGTGCTGTTCCTGTGGCGCAACGCCGACACGGTGGTGATTGGGCGGGCGCAAAACCCGTGGAAAGAGTGCAACACCCGTCGTATGGAAGAGGATAACGTGCGCCTGGCCCGTCGCAGCAGCGGCGGCGGCGCGGTATTCCACGACCTGGGCAATACCTGCTTTACCTTTATGGCCGGTAAACCGGAGTACGACAAAACCGTCTCCACCCGGATTGTGCTGGCCGCGCTTAACGCGTTGGGCGTTACAGCAGAAGCGTCCGGGCGCAACGACCTGGTGGTGAAAACGGCCGAAGGCGATCGCAAAGTTTCTGGCTCCGCCTACCGCGAAACCAGTGACCGCGGCTTTCACCACGGCACGCTACTGTTGAATGCCGATTTGAGCCGTCTGGCAAATTACCTCAATCCGGACAAGAAAAAGCTTCAGGCGAAAGGCATTACCTCGGTTCGCGGCCGGGTGGCAAACCTGGTCGAACTGCTGCCGGGCGTCACCCACCAGCAGGTGTGTACCGCAATTGAAGAGGCCTTTTTCGATCACTACGGCGAACGCGTCGCCGCCGAAGTCATTTCACCGGATAAGACCCCGGATCTGCCGAATTTTGCCGATACCTTCGCGTGCCAGAGCAGCTGGGCATGGAATTTTGGCCAGGCACCGGCCTTTTCACACCTGCTGGATGAGCGCTTTAGCTGGGGCGGCGTCGAGCTGCATTTTGACGTCGAGAAGGGGCATATCACCCGAGCTCAGGTCTTTACCGATAGCCTGAATCCGGCACCGCTGGAGGCGCTGGCTGAGCGATTACAAGGCTGCGCGTATCGGGCTGAGGTATTGCAACAAACCTGCGAGACGTTGCGGGACACCTTCCCGGAGCAGGAAAAAGAGTTGAGTGAGCTGGCCACATGGATCGCGGGGGCGGTGCGGTAGTACTGGCAGGTGACGTTCCCGCGACCGCGCCAGGCGCGCCGCGGGAAACAGCGTCCCTCTCCCACGGAGAGGGACGAGATACGATTACTCTTGATCGCCCAGCAGAACGGATTCCAGCGCGATTTTGATCATATCGTTGAAGGTGGTCTGACGCTCGGCAGCGGTGGTCTGCTCGTGGGTACGGATATGATCGGAAACGGTACAGATGGTCAGCGCTTTCGCACCGAACTCTGCCGCCACGCCGTAGATCCCGGCAGCTTCCATTTCCACACCCAGGATGCCGTATTTTTCCATCACGTCGAACATTGACGGATCCGGCGTGTAGAACAGATCGGCGGAGAAAATGTTCCCCACGCGCGCGTCTACGCCCAGTGCTTTTGCCGCATCAACAGCGTTGCGCACCATGCCAAAATCGGCAATTGCAGCAAAATCATGGTCTTTAAAGCGCAGGCGGTTGACTTTAGAGTCGGTGCACGCGCCCATCCCGATAACGACATCACGCAGTTTCACATCAGCACGTACCGCGCCGCAGGAACCCACACGAATAATCTTCTTCACGCCGAAATCGGTGATCAGCTCTTTGGTGTAGATGGAGCAGGACGGGATACCCATACCGTGACCCATGACGGAGATTTTGCGGCCCTTGTAGGTACCGGTGAAGCCCAGCATGCCGCGCACGTTGTTCACTTCACGCACGTCTTCAAGGAAGGTTTCCGCGATGTGCTTCGCACGCAGCGGGTCGCCCGGCATCAGCACGACGTCAGCGAAATCACCCATCTCGGCGTTAATATGTGGAGTTGCCATCTTCAGTTCCTTTTAATTTGAATTTTTGTGCCGGGTGGCGCTGTCGCCACCCGGCAATGACCTCAGAACATGGCTTTGCCATATTCCATGTCAGAAGTACCAAAGTATTTTGCCAGGGTCTGACCGATATCCGCGAAGGTTTCGCGGTGGCCCAGGGAACCGGCTTTCACTTTCGGGCCGTACACCAGCACCGGAATATGTTCGCGGGTGTGGTCGGTACCCTGCCAGCTCGGGTCGCAGCCGTGGTCGGCGGTCAGGATCAGCAGATCGTCTTCGCCCACCAGCGCCATCAGCTCCGGCAGACGGCGGTCGAAGAGCTCCAGACCCGCAGCATAACCGGCGATATCGCGACGGTGGCCCCAGGAAGAGTCGAAATCAACAAAGTTGGTGAAGACGATAGTCTTATCACCGGCTTCTTTCATCTCGGTGATGGTGGCGTCAAACAGCGCATCCAGGCCCGTTGCTTTCACTTTTTTAGTGATCCCGCAGTTGGCGTAGATATCGGCGATTTTCCCGACCGACACCACGTGGCCGTCTTTCTCGTCCACCAGTTTCTGCAGCACCGTCGCCGCCGGTGGTTCCACCGCCAGGTCATGACGGTTACCGGTACGCTGGAAGTTACCGGCTTTGTCGCCGATAAACGGACGCGCAATAACGCGGCCGATGTTGTAACCGCCTTCGGTCAGCTCTTCACGGGCAATTTCGCACAGCTCATACAGCTTATCGAGGCCGTAGGTCTCTTCATGGCAGGCGATCTGGAACACCGAGTCAGCAGAAGTATAGAAAATCGGCTTGCCGGTTTTCATATGCTCTTCGCCCAGTTGATCGAGAATCACGGTGCCCGAGGAGTGGCAGTTGCCGAGATAGCCTGGCAGATTGGCACGCTTAACCAGCTTGTCCAGCAGCTCCTGCGGGAAGCTGTTTTCGTGATCGGAGAAGTAGCCCCAGTCAAACAGTACCGGCACACCGGCGATTTCCCAGTGGCCTGACGGGGTATCTTTACCGGATGAGAGCTCGTGGGCCCAGCCGTACGCGCCGATGACTTCGGCGTTGCCGTCCATACCCGCAGCAATTTTACCGGTAGAGCCTTCATGGGCTTTCACCAGACCCAGACGGGTCAGGTTTGGCAGATTCAGCGGGCCTTGACGACCATGGTCTGCTTCCCCTTTCGCACACGCCTCAGCGATATGCCCCAGGGTGTCTGCGCCGACGTCGCCAAAGCGAGCGGCATCTTCAGTCGCACCGATGCCGAAAGAGTCCAGCACCATAATAAATGCACGTTTCATATTATTCTCCGTACCTTTTGCGCTGCAAAAAAGCGATCAGATCAGTATACCGCTATTCGGTGATTCGGCGATAGACCGTCGGGGTTTCTTTCGGTGCCGTATCGTCCAGTTTAATTGCCGCTTTTACGGCTTTGGCTGCTTCCTGCCAGCTGCTTTCGTCTTTCGCGTGGATCACCGCCAGCGGTCGCTGTCCGTCGATGCTGTCGCCCAGACGAGCCATATCGGTAAAGCCGACGCTATAGTCAATCAGGTCAGAAGCCTGACGACGACCGCCGCCCATCGAGACCACGGCCATTCCCAGCGCACGGGTGTCCATTTCCGCCACAAACCCTTCGCCATCGGCGTAGACCGCTTTGCTCAGCATGGCGGTTGGCAGGTATTTCGCATAGTTTTCAACGAAATCGTTCGGCCCTTTCTGGGCGGCAACCATGCGGCCAAAGACCTCTGCCGCCTTGCCGTTGTCCAGCACCGCCTGCAGTTTCGCCCGCGCGTCGGCGTCGTCCCGGGCCAGTTTGCCGGAGATCAGCATTTCGACGCACAGCGCCATGGTCACATCAAACAGCCGCGGGTTACGGTATTCACCGGTCAGGAATTGTACCGCTTCGCGAACTTCGACTGCGTTACCGGCGCTGGATGCCAGCACCTGATTCATATCGGTCAACAGCGCGGTAGTGCGCACGCCGGCGCCGTTGGAGACGCCAACGATCGCTTCGGCAAGCGCCGCAGAGAGTTCATAGGTCGGCATAAACGCACCGCTGCCGACTTTCACATCCATCACCAGCGCATCCAGGCCTTCCGCCAGTTTCTTCGCCAGAATAGAGGCGGTGATGAGCGGGATAGAATCCACCGTCGCGGTAATATCGCGGGTGGCATAAAAACGTTTGTCGGCCGGCGCCAGCGAGCTGGTCTGCCCGATAATCGCAACGCCAACGTCTTTAATAATGTCGCGGAAACGCGCGTCATCCGGGAAGATATCGAAGCCAGGAATGGCTTCCAGTTTGTCGAGCGTGCCCCCGGTATGGCCCAGACCACGCCCGGAAATCATCGGCACATAGCCGCCGCACGCCGCCACCATCGGGCCCAGCATCAGTGACGTCACGTCACCAACGCCGCCGGTGGAGTGTTTATCCACAATCGGGCCGTTCAGGTTCAGGTTTTTCCAGTCGAGGACGGTTCCGGAGTCCCGCATCGCCATGGTCAGCGAGACGCGTTCCGGCATGCTCATATCATGGAAGAAAATGGTCATCGCCAGGGCGGCAATCTGCCCTTCCGACACGGTGTTATCACGAATGCCGTTGATAAAGAAACGGATTTCTTCATCGCTCAGCGCGTGACCATCGCGTTTTTTACGAATAATTTCTTGTGCGAGAAACACGGTACCCCCCGAGGAATCAGGTTAAGTGCGGCGGAAAACCCGCCGCGAAAGGAGAATTAATAGGCGCTTGCGCTCTTACCATCGCCGTGGCCCAGCGCTTTCAACAGGCTGGCCAACAGGCTGGATGCGCCAAAACGGTAGTGGCGAGAATCAGCCCAGTCTGCACCAAACAGCTCGTCGGCAATCGCCAGGAACTGCTGTGCGTCTTCGGCGCTACGCACGCCGCCCGCAGGTTTAAAACCAACGGTTTTCTGAACGCCCATATCGCGGATCACTTCCAGCATGATGCGTGCGCTTTCCGGCGTGGCGTTAACCGGCACTTTACCGGTAGAGGTTTTGATGAAATCCGCACCCGCTTTGATAGAAATTTCAGAGGCTTTGCGGATTAACGCTTCTTCTTTCAGCTCACCGGTTTCGATGATCACTTTCAGCAGTACGTTCGCCGCTGCACAAGCGTCTTTACAGGCTTTAACCAGATCGAACCCGATCTGCTCGTTACCGGCGATCAGCGCACGATACGGGAAGACCACGTCGACTTCGTCCGCGCCGTAGGCGATAGCCGCGCGGGTTTCTGCCAGCGCGATATCGATATCATCGTTACCGTGCGGGAAGTTGGTTACCGTCGCAATGCGGATGTCCGGGGTACCCTGCTCGTTCAGCGTTTTACGGGCAATCGGGATAAAGCGCGGATAGATACAGATAGCGGCAGTATTTCCTACCGGCGTTTTCGCCTGATGGCACAGCGCGATCACCTTTTCATTGGTGTCATCGTCATTCAGCGTAGTCAGGTCCATCAGTTTCAACGCGCGCAGGCTGCTTGCAGATAAATCGGTCATTTCATACTCCGAGGGCGTAGTGCCGTTCAATGGTTTGTTCACCTTGCGAGTCTGTTACTATTGTAACATCGCCTCGCGGTTACACTTCGACATTCATCACAGTTAATGAAAACTCATTGCGAATTTGCATTACTTTAATGTGACATTCATCACTTAAACAAGCGCAGCATCTCTCCTGCGGGCGACAGGTTTTCTTTAAGTCTGCTTTAAGCATAACCAGAATTCCTCATCGCGTGAGGATGTTATTATAATAACATAAAGATGTGAGAGATCTCGACCGCAACCAACATTCGTCGCATAGTAAATCGCCTAAAAAACACTTAGCCATTGAAAGTAAGCGATTTTATTTCAAAGTCGCGCGTGATGGAATTATCACATAGAGAAGGGGGTCCGGCGGCACATTGCCGCCGGTACGGCTACCGGCACGATGCCGGTAACCTCACTACAGGGCGAGGAACACCCCGGCGATGGTGGCGCTCATCAGATTAGAGAGCGTACCCGCAGCCACGGCACGCAAGCCAAGCTGCGCGATCTCCTGGCGACGGTTCGGCGCCATGCCGCCCAGTCCGCCAATCAAAATCGCGATAGACGACAGGTTGGCAAACCCGCACAGCGCAAAGGAGATGATGGCTTTGGTCTGGGCCGAAATCACCTGCAGGCCCGCCGCCGCAACGTCGGCATCGGCTTTCAGGTACTCGCCAAAGTTCATGTAGGCCACAAACTCGTTAATAATCAGCTTCTGACCGATAAAGGAACCGGCGACATTAGCCTCATGCCATGGCACGCCAATCACCCATGCCAGCGGTGAGAAGACCCAGCCGAGGATCATCTGCAGCGACAGATCCGGATGATTAAACCAGCCGCCGACGCCGGACAGAATACCGTTAAGCAGAGCAATCAGCGCGATGAAAGCCAGCAGCATGGCGCCGACGTTCAGGGCTAACTGCATGCCGGAGGCCGCGCCGGATGCTGCCGCATCCAGTACGTTTGCCGGAGCGTCCGGATCCGCAACGTTTTTATCGCGGGAAGGTCGGTCGTCTGGGGTCTCGGTTTCCGGCACGATAATTTTGGCAAACAGCAAGCCACCCGGCGCCGCCATAAAGGAGGCGGCAATCAGATACTCGAGCGGCACGCCCATCTGGGCATAACCGGCCAGCACCGAACCGGCCACCGACGCCAGACCACCGCACATCACCGCAAAGAGTTCAGAGCGGGTCATGGTCGCGATATAGGGACGGACCACCAGCGGCGCTTCTGTCTGCCCGACGAAGATATTCGCCGTCGCGGACAGGGATTCCGTACGCGAGGTCTTTAAAACCGCACGCAGCGAGCCACCAAGAATACGGATAACAAACTGCATAATGCCCAGATAGTAGAGCACGGCAATCAGCGAGGAGAAAAAGACGATAACCGGCAGGACGCGCAGCGCGAAGACAAACCCGCCGCCGCCAAAGACTTCAAACATCTTGTCGGAGACCAGGCCGCCGAAGATAAAGCCGATACCTTCATTGCCATAGGCAATCACGTTGGCAACGCCTTCGGACATCGCCAGCAGCACCTTGCGCCCGGCAGGAACATAGAGCACTAACGCCCCGATCCCCACCTGAATCATCCAGGCGCCAAAGACGGTGCGCAGGTTAATCGCTTTTCGGTTATTGGAGAGGAGCACGGCAATAGCTAACAGCACTACCATGCCGATAAGTCCCATGATGATTTGCATACAGAGTCCCTGTGTATTGATAGTTCAGCACTAAAAACAGGATTATAACGGCATGAAACTATCTTTCTTGCCTTAACTCTCAGTTTTAAAGCAAAACAATGAGATAAAAAGGCAAGAATGAGACTCGCATCACCAAAAGGGATTTACGCCAGGGTAAACAGCGCGGTGGTATTGTCGAGCAAGGCCTGCGCGATGACCTCTGGCGGCTCGCGGCGGAGCTCACACAGAACGGTAAACACCCGTGCCGCCTGTTCAGGGCGGTTAGGCGCCCCCTGAAAACCATTGAGCGGCATATCCGGGGCATCCGTTTCCAGCAGCAGCGCCGACAGCGGCAGCCGCGCCATCACCTCCCGGGTCTTACTGGCACGCGGATAGGTAATGGTCCCGCCAACACCGATTTTGTAGCCGGACTGCACGAAACGTTCCGCCTGCTGCAGGCTGCCCGCAAACCCGTGGACCACCCCGGTCCGCGGCAGAGCGTGTTTTTTCAGCAGCATCGCCAGCTTATCGTGGGTGCGACGGGAATGAAGGATCACCGGCAGATCGTAACGCTTCGCCAGCCGCAGTTGTGCTTCCAGGATCTGTACCTGGCGGTCAAACTGCGGCTCTTCACGATACAGATCGAGGCCGATTTCGCCCACCGCCACCAGCTTGTGGTGACGCGCTTGCAGGCAGGTTTCGAGCTGTTCAAGGCTCTGCGCATCGTGCCGTTCAATGACGATGGGGTGCAGCCCAACGGCGGCATACAGCGCCGTATGCTGCTCCGCCAGCGCCAGCACGCACGGGAAATGGTCCGCCTCAATGGCCGGAACAATAATCCGCGTGACCCCTGATTGCGCCGCCCTGGCGATGCTATCAGCTTCATTCCCGCTAAAAGGGGGAAAATCAAAATGGCAATGGGTATCAACAAACTGCAGCGTCATGCCAGGTCCTCGTTATCGAAGCGGGCATCATTGGCCTGCTCGGTGGCGATAAAAGTAGCCGGCTGCGAATCGTTGGCCACCGCGGCTGGCGGCACGACCACCGCCGTCGGCTGGGTGACGCGTGGCAGATGACGCACCAGTGGCGGGCTGTCGGCAAGCAGTTTGCCCACCGTCGCCAGAAAATAGCGGCCGCACTGGCGCCCGGTCTTGTAATCATCCCGCAGCGCCGGCAACCGGCTGCCCAGAGCCATACTTTTTAGCGGTTTGGGTGGGAAGATTTCCAGGATCCGCAACTTCCCAGGCGGCGTCTCGATAAACTGTTGGGTCGCACGGTAGGTCGCTTCATGATGCTGCACCAGATTCACCAACGGCTGCAGGCTGCTTTCTCCCAGCCAGCGTTCCATTCGTTTAAACCATTGCGGGGTGTAGTACATCTGCGAGGGAACCGTGCGGATCACCACAATGGTTTGCGCCCCGCGACGGGCGGCTTCCTGAACGGGAATAGGATCGCTGACGCCGCCATCCAGATAGCTGATGCCGTCCAGGGTGACGCCGCTACGGTAAAAACCGGGAATCGCGCTCGAGGCGCGGATCAGATCGAGCCAGGTGGTCTGCGTCGGGGAGAAGTAGCTGGCCGTGTAATCATCGCCACGACAGGCACACAGCCACAGTTCCTTGCCCTGGGCGAACCGCTCCAGCGCGTAATCCATCGCCAGCGGCATTTTCTGCGCCGTCACCTCCAGCAACCAGTCGAGGTCAATCAGGTTGCCGCCACGCACAAAACGCATCGGATCGAAAAACTCACGGGCGGTGGTATAGCGCGTGATCACCTTGCGAGCATAGCCCTGTTGGTTGCAGATATAGGCCGACAGGTTCTGCGCCCCGGCGGAGGTCCCCAGCATAATGTCGAAGGGGTTAAACCCGGCGCGCATGAACTCATCCAGCACCCCGGCGGTAAAAATACCCCGCTGACCGCCACCCTCACACACCAGGCCAAGTTTGCCCGGTCGAAATGGTTCTACGGATAACGGCGTGATATTGCCAAGCGTTACGGGAATTCGATGCCCCACCCTGCTTTCCTGTTCTGTTTATTCTAAAAGCGCAAAAATGATCCACTACGCTACAAGCCGCCAGCGCGACAACCTGCCTGGCCTGCGATCATCGCCAGGAGTTCTCAATTATTACCCCCCAGAAAGCACGAAAGCCAGTCCTGAGGACTGGCTTTATGTAAAACGCTATGTCATACAACGGCGTTTCGCCGGTTATGCGGCAGGGAAAACACGCTTGCTATGGACGCTTGCGCCCGGTAAACAGGCTGATCAGGAACAGAATAATACCGACGACAAAGACGATTTTCGCCGCCCAGGCTGCTGTACCTGCCAGGCTACCAAATCCTAACGCTGCGGCAATCAGTGCGATGACCAGAAAAATAATGCCCCATCGAAACATAGTCTACTCCTTACCATAGTGAGTAACGGTTGCATTGCCACACGCTGAAGACGCGCGGGTATCAACCCTGTCGTGCTCTTTTTATTCAACGGCTGCTCGCCATACTTCATATTACGGCCATCAAAGCGGTATCCGTTTTTTCGGGTTAATCGCGCCAATGCGCACCCGGAAATATTGCCGTTTACCGCTCGTCCGTAATGCAGAACCTGGAGATAAAAATGGCTATAACATTATTAATGTGAATGGTTTATTTAACGCTGAGATTATTTTCGACGCTTTTCACGCCGGAAATGGCTTTCGCAATATCCGCTGCGCGATCCGCCTGCTGGCGGGTTTCTACGCTGCCGGATAACTGCACCACGCCGTCACTGGTTTCCACCGTGATGTTTCGCGATGGCACCATGTCATCCGCCAACAGTTTCGCTTTGATTTGACTGGTGATAGCGGTGTCGCCGGCATACCCTTTCAGGCTGGCGGACTGCTCTTCACTGACGCTTAGCTTGTCGGTAACCGTGGTAACGCCTTTGACGTTTTTCGCCACGCTCAGCGCCTGCTCCTTCTGGGCAGTGCTGTCGACTGAGCCGCTTAGGGTCACCACTTTATTCTCCGTTTTCACGGAGATACCGGCACTGCTAATACTTTTATCGTCAATCAGCGCCGCTTTCACCCGGGCGGTGATGGTGCTGTCATCCATAAAGTCGCCGACTTTATTCAGTGAGCTGTCAACCGCCTGACCGGCGCTGTTAGCTACCGATTTTGCACTGTCTGTCGTTGAGTTTTCTGCATATGCCGAGACACTTATCATGGCTGAGCCTAAGAAGAGAGCCACCAGCGCTCCGGCATTCTTTAGTCTTGTCATCATTATGTCCTCGTTATTTCTATATGGGTAAAGCTAAATAAGTAGCTTATTAAGCCAGAATCTTAAAAATTACTTATTAAATATAGTAGAAGGTGATGAGGGAGGCGGGAAATATGCACAAAAAATCACGGCAAGGCGGATCTTTAAGAACTTTCTATAACGTAAATCAGGGGAAATTAACGAGAAAAAATAGCGTGGAGCGCGGCCAACACCGCGCTCCGGGAGGGATTAGTGCTCGCGGGTTTTACGGAACAGAACTTCAGGATAACGTTCCTGAGTCAGATTCAGGTTCACCATGGTCGGGGCGATATAGGTCAGGTTATCACCGCCATCCAGGGCCAGCTGAATTTCGTTTTTACGCTTAAATTCCTCAAATTTCTTCACGTCGGTGGATTCCACCCAACGCGCGGTCGCCACGTTGACGGACTCGTAAATCGCTTCAACGTTGTACTCGCTTTTCAGTCGGGCCACGACCACATCAAACTGCAGCACGCCCACCGCGCCAACGATCAGGTCGTTATTGGCAATCGGACGGAAGACCTGCACCGCGCCCTCTTCGGAAAGTTGTACCAGCCCTTTCAGCAGCTGTTTCTGCTTCAACGGATCCTTCAGACGAATACGACGGAACAGTTCCGGCGCGAAGTTCGGGATACCGGTGAACTTCATCGTTTCGCCCTGGGTGAAGGTATCGCCGATCTGAATAGTGCCGTGGTTGTGCAAGCCGATGATATCGCCAGGCCAGGCTTCTTCCACGTGCGAACGGTCGCCCGCCATAAAGGTCAGCGCGTCGGAAATCACCAAGTCTTTACCGGTACGTACCTGGCGCAACTTCATGCCCTTTTCATACTTCCCGGAGACCACACGCATAAAGGCCACGCGGTCACGGTGTTTCGGGTCCATGTTGGCCTGGATCTTAAAGACGAAGCCGGTAAATTTCTCTTCTTCTGCCGTCACAACACGGGTGTCGGTTTTACGCGGCATCGGCGCTGGCGCCCACTCCACCAGACCGTCCAGCATGTGATCCACGCCGAAGTTGCCCAGAGCGGTACCAAAGAAGACCGGCGTAATTTCACCGGCAAGGAACAGCTCTTTATCAAATTCGTTTGACGCACCCTGCACCAGCTCCAGCTCGTCGCGCAGCTGCTGTGCCAGATCCTCTCCCACCGCCGTATCGAGTTCCGGGTTATTCAGCCCTTTGACGATCCGCACTTCCTGGATGGTGTGGCCTTTACCGGTCTGATAGAGGTAGGTTTCGTCTTTATACAGATGGTAGACGCCCTTAAACAGCTTACCGCAGCCAATCGGCCAGGTGATCGGCGCGCAGGCAATCCGCAGCTCGTTCTCAACTTCGTCCAGCAGCTCCATCGGGTCGCGGATGTCACGGTCGAGTTTGTTCATAAACGTCAGAATCGGCGTGTCGCGCAGACGGGTAACTTCCATCAGCTTACGGGTACGATCTTCAACGCCTTTTGCCGCATCGATAACCATCAGGCAGCAGTCCACTGCCGTCAGGGTACGGTAGGTATCTTCGGAGAAGTCTTCGTGGCCCGGGGTGTCCAGCAGGTTCACCAGGCTGTCGTGATACGGGAACTGCATCACCGAGGTGGTAATCGAGATACCACGCTGCTTTTCCATCTCCATCCAGTCTGATTTTGCATGCTGGCTGGAGCCACGGCCTTTTACCGTCCCGGCGGTCTGAATCGCCTGTCCGAACAGCAGCACTTTCTCAGTAATGGTCGTTTTACCGGCATCCGGGTGAGAAATAATGGCAAAAGTGCGGCGTTTAGCCACCTCTTGCAAATAAGGAGACAACGTCATAATTCAATCTTCTTAGTAAACGCGGCCAGCGGGCCACGCATGTGGAATACAAAATTGCGGCTATTTTACCCATCAACTGGGGGAGGCAATCAGTGTTTACACAGGAGCTGCTCCAGTTCGCTTAACGAGGTCACCGTCCAGTCAGGCTGGAGGTCCGCAGGCAATTCACGCTGATGAGCATTCAGCCAGCAGGTCGCCAGGCCGGCGTTGACGCCGCCGCGAATATCCGACTCTGCCGTATCCCCCACCATCAGCACGCGAGAACGGTCGGGATTGCCCGCCTGCGCCAGCGCGTAATCAAAAATACGCGCATCGGGCTTGGCTACGCCGACCTCTTCAGAAATAACCAGTAAATCAAAGTGATGACCTAAACCGGTACGTTCCAGACGGATTTGCTGCAACGATGTAAACCCGTTGGTGATGATGCCCATTTTCACCTTGCCGTGCAGCGCGTTCAGCAGCGATACCGCCCCTGGCAGCGGCGAGCAGATCTCGGCCATCGCATTCATAAAGGCGTCGTTGAGCTCACCCGGCGGCACGCTGAGGCGCTCGGCCCAGTTATCAAAACGCTGATGCTGTAGCTGGGATGCGGTGATAGCCCCGTTTTGATAATCCACCCACAGCGGCTTATTCACGGCCTGGTAGTCCTGAAAATCTTCGGCGCTAAACGTCACGCAATAGTCGAGAAACATCCGCTGTAAACCACTGAAAGCGTCAAACGTAAACAGCGTTTCGTCGGCATCAAAGAAAATCCAGTCCCACTTCATCGTATCACCCTGTCATTACTCGCCCGTAGGCCATTACATACTGATTGGCAGCGCCATGATGATCGCATCCTCACGCCCGTCGGCGGTGGGGTAATAGTTGCGACGAATGGTTGCCTCGTTAAAACCGATATCCTCGTACAGCGCAATGGCGGCCGCGTTGGAGGCCCGGACTTCGAGCCATAACGTCACGACGCCACGCTGTTCGACCTCATCAATAACCTGCTCCAGCAGCGCGCGCCCAAGGCCACGTCGCTGGAAAGCCGGGTCGACGGCGATGTTAAACAGCGTCGCCTCGTCCAGCACAATTTGCGTAATCGCGAAGGCGGCCATCTCGCCATCAACCGTCAGCTGAAGATTGAGATAGCGCTCACCCTGGTTACTGGCAAAGGTTTGTTCACTCCACGGAAAAGCGTGGGCGCGTTGTTCTATTTGCCAGGCACGGGGCAAATCAGCCGTGTTGAGGGTAGAAATCGTGTTCATGTGCGCAGATTTGTTGCCAGAGCGCCATTCGGGCAGGCACGCTGGTCTGGAGTTCATCAAAAGCAGGCGTGGCGACCTGTGCGCCCGCCAGCAGTAACGGCGTCTCGGTACCCAGCCGCCAGCTGTTGCAGCGACTATCCTGCGGCAGCATGGCGACGCGATCGGGGGCAAGCTGCAGCACCTGATCCGGCGTCAGCGCCAGGGCCCGTAAAATATCGCTGATTAACGGTTCCGTTAATGACGGCATTGGGTCTGCCACCATCACCAACCGAATATGCCCGGGAAGCGAGATAGCGATTTCGCCCTGCAACGCCCCGGGGCGACGCAGCGACCACTGGGTAATACCCAGCTGCTGTAATTGCCAGTCTCGTCGGGAAGTCATAGCGAAACACTCCTGTTAATCAAGCGCGCAATATAGCAAATTCGTCGTATCTGCGCCAACAAACAACGTACATCGCGCACGCCAACAAAGAGGCAGCGTTAAGGATAACGTGTATAATCGGCGCCAGTCTTAATGAAGGAGTGTTTCATGTCTGCTTTTACCCCGGCAAGTGAAGTCTTGCTGCGCCACAGTGATGATTTCGAACCCGCACGCGTTCTGTTTGCCGGTGACCTGCAGGATGACCTGCCAGCACGTCTGGACACCGCGGCCAGCCGTGCCCACACCCAACAATTTCACCACTGGCAGGTCCTGAATGGCCAGATGGGAGATAACGCCCGCTTTAGCCTGGTCGCGCAAGCCGAAGACGCGGCCGATTGCGATACGCTGATTTACTACTGGCCGAAAAACAAGCCTGAAGCACAGTTCCAGCTTATGAACCTGCTGTCACTGCTGCCGGTGGGTACCGATGTTTTCGTGGTCGGCGAAAACCGCAGCGGCGTTCGCAGTGCTGAACAGATGCTGGCCGAATACGTCCCCCTGACCAAAATCGACAGCGCGCGCCGCTGCGGGCTGTATCACGGGCGTCTGGAAAAGCAGCCGGCCTTCGATCCAGAACAGTACTGGGGTGAATACCCGCTGGAAAACCTGACGATCAAAACCCTGCCTGGCGTATTCAGCCGCGACGGGCTGGATATCGGCAGCCAGCTGCTGCTCTCCACCCTGACGCCGCACACCAAAGGGAAAGTGCTCGATGTCGGCTGCGGCGCGGGTGTCCTGGCAACCGTCCTGGCCAGCCATTCCCCGAAAGTGCGCCTGACGCTCTGTGACGCCAGTGCGCCAGCGGTCGAAGCCAGCCGCGCAACCCTTGCCGCCAACGGCATTGAGGGCGAAGTCTTCGCCAGTAACGTGTTCTCGGAAGTGAACGGTCGTTTCGACATGATCATCTCCAACCCACCGTTCCATGATGGCCTGCAAACCAGCCAGGAAGCGGCTCAAGCGCTGATTCGCGGGGCGGTACGTCATCTGAGCAGCGGCGGCGAACTGCGCATTGTTGCCAACGCCTTCCTGCCGTATCCGGATGTGCTGGATGAGATCTTCGGCTTCCATGAAGTGATTGCCCAGACCGGCCGCTTTAAGGTTTACCGCACCGTCATGACTCGTCAGGCGAAAAAGTAGTTCCTTGCGCACATCGGCGGCTGGGTCACCATGCCGCCGTCACTTCCCGCCCCGCTCGGCCATTTTTGCAACAATCAATCCGCGCTACACAATTAACTATTGACGAATAGTTGAAAACCACTAGAATGCGCCTCCGTGGTAACGATACTTTCTGAGTATCGATGGTATGCGACGGTGGCGGAATTGGTAGACGCGCTAGCTTCAGGTGTTAGTGTCCTTACGGACGTGGGGGTTCAAGTCCCCCCCCTCGCACCATATACCACATAGATATCGCTCGCACTGTGCGAAGGTGGCGGAATTGGTAGACGCGCTAGCTTCAGGTGTTAGTGTCCTTAGGATGTGGGGGTTCGAGTCCCCCCCCTCGCACCAACGAGGCGATATCAACAATTAAGAATACTGTGCGAAGGTGGCGGAATTGGTAGACGCGCTAGCTTCAGGTGTTAGTGTCCTTAGGATGTGGGGGTTCGAGTCCCCCCCCTCGCACCACTATTCTTAACCTTCCCGAATTATCCCATCAGCTTTAAATTCAACGTCATCAGCATTATCCCACTGATCAACGCGACACAAGATGGCAGCAAGATAAAGTGGCGCAATTGACGATGCCAGATCATCAATGCCGACAATAATAACCCGACCGTCACCAGCCCACGCCAGGCATCTACCGACAGATCGGCAAATCCCAGAACAGCAATCAGTACGCCAGGAAGCAGCACTCCCCATCCACTGCCTAAAGTTCGCTGTAACATGCCTCACCCCAAGACGATAATGATAACCAATATCATATGATAATATTTATCATTTGTCATGTTATGACATTCCGGATGCACGGTTCTTTACGTTCGCGCTAATGACAGACATTCATGAAGGTGATAAATTACACGGGCAACAGCAATACATTAAATCATCTGATAATTTAACAAAAACCTTACTCTGTATATCGTTTTTTAACGTTCTTTCTTTGCAGCCATCATGTTGAAATTTATGGCTAATAGCGACACGTTCAATATGACTGCACAATCCTGGCAAAAGCATTACGAAAAAAAATATCAATATTCCTTACGGCTATTTTTGCTGTTGAATTTCATTTCTGCGCTTTTTGCGTTGGCTAGCCCGTTGTTTACCAGCACCCGATTCACGCTGCCCTGCACCCTGATAGTGCTGTTCAGCAGTGCCTTAATGCTTTGGCACTGGAAGTACTCGCAACGCAAAATTAATATTTCTTTTATTTCTCTGATATTTGGTGTGCTGTGGGCATGGCACGTCGCAGATAAAGCCCTGTTACAGGCGCCACCGCAATTTAACTTTTTGGTTATTGCCTTATTAAGTATATTGTTTATTGGCACTATCGCCTTTCCCAATAATATCATTGCGTTTACGCTACACACTTTACCCACGTTTATCGTTAGTCTGGTTTTTGCCGAGACCGCACAATGGCCGCGGATGTTATACTGTTTTGCCCTCCCTATTGCCGGTATTACGCTACAGAATATGATTCAAAAACGTAGCGATACCTTTACCCAGGGGCTGATGGATAAACTGCTGCAGGAACGTAACACGCTGAACGATCTCAGTATGTTGGATCCCCTCACCGGCTTATATAACCGACGTGGCTTACAAAACCGACTGGATGCCATGCTGGCAGCAAACGACATGCGCCATCACGTGCTGCTGCTGGATATCGACCACTTTAAGGCCTACAACGATCACTACGGGCATATGATGGGCGATCAGGCGCTGATTCAGGTCTCCGCAGCCATTCGCAATGCCGTGCGCTCACGTGACATCGTAGCCCGGTTTGGCGGAGAGGAGTTTATGGTCCTGCTGACCAACAGCACCGCAGAAACCGCCTCGCTGGCCGCAGAGCGCATTCGCCAGCAGGTCTATGATTTAAAAATTCCCCACATGTTCAATGAAAGCGTCGCCACCAACGTCACCATCAGCATCGGCATGACCCCGTTGATTGATGCTGACATCGATGGCGCGCTGAAAAGAGCCGATACCGCGCTGTACGAAGCGAAAAGCCTCGGACGCAACATTATTCTCGCCAGCTGATTCCCGCGCTGCGCCGGTACACACGGCGCAGACAAACCGCTTGCCATCATCCAGACAACTAACTAGTATTACTAATCATTATCATTTAGATTAATATCTGGCAATCTGATGGCTTACCGTTCCCTTTCATTCAGCAATGAGATCATCTGGCAGGCGCCGTTCCGCCAGGCTGAATGCGCATTGGCGAATGCCATTCGGGAAAAAATCACCACCCTACGCCCCCATTTGCTGGATTTTCTCCGTCTGGACGAGGAAGCGCCGCATCACGCGCTAACGCTGGCCGAGTGGTCAGCCCCCAGCGCGCTCAGCTCGCTGCTGGCGACCTGGTCCGATCATATCTACCGTCATCAACCGACAATTCCGCGCGAGCAGAAGCCTCTGCTGTCGCTGTGGGCGCAGTGGTATATCGGTTTGCTGGTGCCGCCGCTGATGCTGGCGCTGCTGACCGAAAAGACCGCTATCAGCCTGATGCCAGAACACTTCCGCGTGGAGTTTCACGAAACCGGCCGGGCCGCCTGCTTCTGGATTGACGTGCATGCCGAACCGGCCAGCAGAATAGATTCTCCGCAGGCCCGCATGGAAATGCTGATCGTCCGCGCTCTGCAGCCGGTGGTGCAGGCTCTGGAAGCGACCGGCAATATCAATGGCAAGCTTATCTGGAGCAATACCGGCTATCTGATTAACTGGTATCTCGGCGAGATGAAAACGCTGTTGGGAGATGACCAGGTTGCCGCCCTTCGCCAGCACTGTTTCTTTGAAAAGCAGTTTGCTGACGGCCAGGACAACCCGCTGTGGCGGACGGTAATCTTACGCGAAGGGTTACTGGTGCGGCGTACCTGCTGCCAACGTAACCGACTGCCAGACGTTCAGCAGTGCGGTGACTGCACGCTAAAATAATCCCGATGCGACGGGCGGCAGCAATGCCGCCCGTCTGCTTTGTTACGCGGTCTGTTGGCTCTCTTGCGCCACGCGTTCCGCTTCTTCAGCTTCCTGCGCTAACAGCTGTTTCTCGTACACCTTAAAGAACGGGAAGTAGATAATCGCCGAGACGCAGGCCAGGACTACCACCAGTATCGCCGCCCGGAAATCCCATCCCAGCGCCCACGCGCCGCCAATCGGTGCCGGCGCGGTCCACGGAACCACTGAAATGACCCGTCCAATCAGATCCAGCTTCATTGCCGCCCAGGCCAGCACGGCGTTCACCATCGGCGCCAGCAGGAACGGGATAAAGAACACCGGGTTCATAACGATAGGCGTCCCGAAGATAACCGGTTCGTTAATGTTAAACAGGCTGGGTACCACGCTCAGACGGCCGATAGATCGCAGGTGCGCCGAACGACTGCGCAGGTAGCAGAAGACCAGGCCCATGGTGGCGCCAGACCCCCCGATGACAATGAAGAATGTCCAGAACGCCTCCATAAAGATATGCGGAAGTGGTGCGCCTTGCGCCAGCGCCTGCTGGTTCATCCCGAGGTTTGTTAACCAGAACATCTGCAGCATGCCAGAAACAATGGCCGCACCGTGGATCCCGGCGAACCACAGCAGGTGACCAATCAGCACCGCCAGTAAAATTGCCGGTAATGAATCCGCTGCGGACACCAGCGGTTTAAAGATAGCCATGATGGCCTGCGGGATCAGCATGTCAAAGTGATGCTGAATAAACAGGCTCAGCGGATACAGGGTCAGTACCACCACCAGCACCGGAATCAGCAGGTCGAAAGAGTTTTTGATCATCGGCGGCACCTGATCCGGCAGGCGAATACCGATATTGTGTGCCTTCAGGAAGCGCATCATTTCAACGCAGTAGACCGCCACCAGGATCGCCGTAAAGATCCCCGTGCCGCCAAGGCTATCCACCGGCAGGTTACCGTTGGTTTTTGGCGCCGCCACCAGCAGGAATGCCATGATTGACAGCATGCTGCACATGAAAGGATCGAGCTGATTAGATTTTTCATAGTGCTTGCCGAGGTTATAGGAGATGGCAGCACAAATGTAGATAGACATAATGCCCATCGTCATATCGAACGGCGTCAGAATACGCCCTTCAAACTCTTTCGCTAAATCCAGCCAGGCACGAGCAAATCCCCAGGTGGTATCTGGCGAAAACGGCGGATACGCAAACACCAGCAGGAACGAGCCGACAATCATAAACGGCATCGCCGAGATGAAGCCGTCACGAATCGCCATCACGTGACGCTGCGATGAGATTCGCCCGGCAACAGGGCTAATATAATTTTCTACAAAGCGAAATATCAGATTAAACGCAGCATGGTTAGCAGACATAGCAGCCCTCCTGACAGGCTTTAGACACAGGCCCAACAACGATTATCCTGCCGTGGCGATGAAATATGTTCTGTGAACGGATCCCCACTGCGGCCATCTCATTGGCTATACTGTTCAGATCAGCACGATTCATACACGGCTCTTTTGTTATAAGTGATACAGGGTAGTTACCCGCTCAGTATTCATCCGAGTGAGGATAACAGCAACCGGTTACAGTAACCGGTTGCGGTGATTGTGAAGAAGATCCAGAAATTGGAATAATTCCGGATTACCCATCGACAATATTTACACTCCGCCAGGCTTGTGACAGATTGGCACGGACATGAATCAGGAGATCCCCATGAGTCTGCAGTCCGTGCGGCAGTTTTTTGCCAGCCATGCCCCCGACATCGAAATCATCGAACTCAATCAAAGTACGGCAACCGTCGCACTCGCGGCCGCGGCACATCGCGTTGAGCCTGGCCAAATCGCGAAGACCCTCTCTTTAAAAGTGAAAGAGCAGGTGATCCTGGTGGTCGCGAGCGGTGACGCCCGGCTGGATAACAAGAAGCTGAAGGAAGCGTTCGGCGCGAAAGCACGGATGCTCAGCAGTGATGAAGTGGTCACGCTTACCGGGCATCCGGTCGGCGGCGTATGCCCTTTCGGGCTGGAAAACCCGCTGGTGATCTATTGCGATATTTCGCTGAAGCAGTACCCGGAAGTGTTACCGGCGGCCGGCGCCATTCATAGTGCGGTCCGCATTTCTCCTGACAGAATGGCCCAACTGACGGATGCCACCTGGGTTGACGTCTGTCAGTAGCGTTTTGCGGTCCGACTACGCGACAATAGCATGCGCGTTGGTAACGCTTTCTGGCGAGAGATGAACCAGAATATCGCCGGCGCTCAGCAGAGCTAGATCGGAACTGATCCCCAACTTGATCATCGCGTTGCACTTATGGGCGCGAATGGTTTTGATATTGCGACCTAACTGCAGCGCGATCTCCAGCAGAGAATAGCCATAGGTCATATAGCAGAGAATGCTATGCTCGGTTGGGCTGAAGATTTGACACACGGCAATCTGGCTATTGAGCGGCTGATCCACCGGTTGAGCGGGTTGAAGAAGCAGCAGAAATAATTCTTGCTGCAACACCTCGCGACAGGTCGCTTTATTGATAATCCCGTGCAGGCAGGAAGGCGTCAGTTTCTTGATGAGGTTAACCTCGCCATTGTCTTTCGCCAAAATGATTCGCCGAACTTCAGGATGAGAATAAGCAATATCACGCAGGTAAAGCAGACTATCAACCCGAAGCCAGCGCTGACCGGAAAGTGAAAAAATAACCGCGGTAATATCCCGAACACGCAAAGTACGCCTTAATGAGTGAACATCTTTAAAAAAATGAACACAATAATTTCCGGTACTGTACTCATTCAGGATATGCCGAAGCCCTATTTCCGTCATCGCACAGGGTTCGACCACGGCAATGCAGCGTGTAGTGTTCGGTTGTCCCATTTCGGCTACTCTCCAAAAGCTGAGTATACATTCAGCTCTTTTATTCCTTGTGTGCTATTAATCCAGGCATACATTTGCGCATTGCTGCGCAAAGACAAACGACGCATTGCGCTATTCTTTTGTGCGCTGATGGTCTTATTACTTTTCTTCAGCAACGAAGCAATCTGATTAATTCCCCAGCCTTTTGCCAGCAGTCGGAGCACCTTTCGCTCGGAGAAGGTCAGCACTCTCAGCTTCTCATGGCTAATGGTAAAATCTCTCGCCCCCACGGCAACCACCGGGTGCACAGGGGTTACACCCGGCTCAGCCCCCGTACTGACGGCTTCCCTGATGCAGAGGACTTCACCCAGACGAGTCACTGGCTCACGGTCGGAAATACAGGTACTTTCAGGTCCGACAAATAATGCTTCCGCATGGGGAGAGCAGGAACGACCAACCATATAGATCCAATGAATATTTTTAAAACGAACCATTAGAGAACAATAGTGCCGACATATTTCCTGCGGTCGTTCTGTTTCTCCGGATAAATCAACAATAACCACCGTTGCCAGATTCACCGGAAGCTGCATGAGTGTCTCCAGCGAATAACAATGACTGAAGATATAATGAGGAAGGTACTCGCTGGTGATTGCACTTAATCCGGATTGCATCACCGGCATTTTGCTGATGATAATGCCGTACTTACCCTGTCCTGGTAACATAAATCCTCCCTGTTTTGTAGAAGATTCACGCTGGCATAAAACAGATGGGCGCCTGGCAGCCATAATTTATTTACCAGGTGAATTCTTTATCACCCCTGGTGAACGTCGGCCTTACGCTCAGGTGCATCCTAAATTGCGGGGAACTAAAAATATATTATTGGCCTTAACAACAAATGACACTAGCACAAACGGCCAGCAATCATAAATTAGAAAAAATAAAAAATATTATTAGAAATAATTAATACAGATGCACGTATCTGGCTTTATTTAATTTCACTCCTGAATGTTTTTGGTGAGACGCCGCTATAGCGACGGAAAAAACGAGAAAAATAAGTCACGTCAGTAAACCCTAAATAATCAGAAAGTTGTGTTACTGTCATCGTGGTATATTGCAGATTACGCCGCGCTTCCAGCATCAATCGCTGGTGCAAAACGCTCAGCGCACTGCAGCCATGAAATTCACGACATAAATAATTAAGATGGGTCGCCGATAGCCCGACCAGCCGGGCATACTCCGCCAGCGGCAGATGTTCGCGATAATGGCTTTCGATGAGACGAGAAAAATGGCGCATAACGCTGCGCTTTCGTTCCGCTTTCCCTTCCGCAACCGGCGTCGGCAGACACTGCCGGTTCAGCCACACCAGCAGCGTACCCAGCAGAGAATGCAGCATCATTTCCCGGGCGTCCCGCTCTTCGCAATACTCTTCACGCAAGGCGGTAAACAGCGCGCGCACGTGCCCGCGGGATTGTTTAACGGGGACACATTGCGGCTGGCTGAGAACATCAAGCTGGCGGCCAAACTGGCTTTCAAGCCGGCTGAGCAACGGCAGCGCCAGCGATAACACATAACCCTGAGTGCCTGGCGAAAAACGAAATCCATGAACGCACAGTGCAGGCACGACCTGAATACAGGCATCGGTCATCACCGTTATCGTCCCTTCGATTTCGATTTCAGCCCGGCCCTTATGCAGGTACAGCAGCTGCACCATCCCGGCATGCTGATGCATCCGGATATGCCACTCATACAGGCTGCTGCGCTGCAAAATCGACTCACAGTGCAGCAGGTCGGGCGTAGGCCAGTCGCGCTCTTCGCCATACAAGGTAAAAACGGGAACGCTATTCGCAACCTGCATGGCAACTCCTGCTGTCTTCAACGCTATGCCACGCGCTCCATCGGCAGACCAACATAGTTTTCCGCAATGGTGGTCAACCCGGCGCGCGAGCCCAGATAGTAACGGCGATCTGCCGCCTGCATTTTTTTATCGAACTCGCTCTGCTGCGGGAAGTCATGCAGCAAACGGGTCATAAACCAGCTAAACCGCTCACCCTTCCACACCCGGTCGAGGGCAAAGCGAGAATAGCTCTCCAGCAGGTCGGCACGACCACGATGGTAATATTCACGCAGGATCCGCCACAGATAATTGACGTCTGAGGCAGCCAGATTCAGCCCTTTTGCCCCGGTGGGCGGTACGATATGCGCCGCATCCCCGACCAGGAACAGCCGCCCGTATTGCATCGGCTCGACCACATAGCTGCGCAGCGGGGCGATGCTCTTCTCAAGTGAGTGACCAGTTACTAACTTGCCAGACAGCTCCTCCGGCAGGCGACGCTTCAACTCTCCCCAGAAACGTTCGTCCGACCACGCGTCCACCTTGTCGCTCAGCGGTACCTGCAAATAGTAGCGGCTGCGTGTTAGTGAGCGCTGACTACAAAGCACAAACCCGCGCTCATGGTGCGCATAAATCAGCTCCGGGTTCACCGGCGGCGTATCCGCCAGTAGCCCCAGCCAGCCAAACGGCCAGACGCTTTCGTACTCTTTAAGGATCTCGCGCGGAATGCTCTGGCGCGACACACCGTGAAAACCATCGCAACCGCCAATAAAATCACACTCGAGCCGGCAGGTCTCGCCGCCGCTGACATACGAGATAGACGGTCGGTCGCTCTTCGCATCTTCAATCACCACGTCGCTGACGCCATAAATAATCGGCGCCCCGCTGTCAGCACGTGCCGCCATTAAATCCCGGGTCACTTCGGTCTGGCCGTAGACCATCACGCTTTTCCCCCCGGTCAGCTCGCTCAGGGCAACAGGCACCCGCTGCCCCTCAAACAAAAACTCCACCCCATGATGCACCAGGCCTTCCGCATCCATTCGCTGTGATACACCAGCTTCGCGCAGTAATTCGACGGTTCCGCTTTCGAGGATCCCCGCGCGGATACGCCCCAGCACGTATTCCGGTGTTTGCCGCTCGAGGATAACCGTACGGATGCCGGCAAGATGCAGCAATTGACCCAACAGCAGCCCGGAGGGGCCAGCGCCAATAATCGCGACTTGTGTTTTCATAGGGTTGTCTCACCTTCAGATAGTTAATTATTTGTTTGTTTTTTGTTTAATAAAAGTTCCTTGCTGCATTTTTGATAACTCAGACGTGAAAAAGAAGGCCATAATTCGTTCAAAAATTGCACTTTCCAACAGTTTTACGAAAGTGTGGCAGCGCTCAAATTTCATTTCGTCCGCCCCAGGCGTCTTTTTGCACATTGTTTGATCCCGTCCCCCCCAGATACCACGGGAGTTCAGATTAAAGTATCGACAAACACTTTGGGATTGGACGTGGGGAACAGCGGGTACTTATGCAAGCAGATCGGGCAGTTCAGCGCGCTATTACGCGGTTGTGCATTCAGTGTGGGCTTTTCTTATTGCAGCACGGCGCCGAAAGCGCCCTGGTGGAGGAACTCTCAACCCGCCTGGGACGGGCGCTGGGTATGGACAGCGTCGAAAGCGCCATCTCCTCGAATGCCATTGTGCTCACGACGATTAAAGATGGCGAATGCCTGACCTCCACACGTAAGAACGTCGATCGCGGCATCAACATGCATGTGGTGACGGAAGTGCAGCATATTGTGATTATGGCCGAGCATAAGCTGCTGGATTATAAAGACGTAGAGAAGCGCTTTGCGCAGATCAAACCGCTACGCTACCCGCGCTGGCTGGTGGTGCTGATGGTTGGCTTATCCTGCGCCTGCTTCTGCAAGTTAAATAAAGGCGGTTGGGACGGCGCATTGATCACTTTCTGCGCCAGTACCGTCGCGATGTATATTCGCCAGCTCCTGACCCACCGTTCGATGCACCCGCAGATTAACTTCTGCATCACGGCGTTTGTCGCCACCACCATTTCCGGGCTGATGCTGCACCTGCCGGCATTTACCGCCACCTCAACGGTCGCAATGGCCGCCAGCGTCCTGCTGCTGGTTCCCGGTTTTCCCTTAATCAACGCCGTGGCGGATATGTTTAAAGGGCACATCAATACCGGCCTGGCGCGCTGGGCGATTGCCAGCCTGTTGACGCTGGCCACCTGTATCGGGGTCGTGATGGCGATGACCATGTGGGGGCTGCGAGGATGGGTATAATGACGTATATTTTTGCACTGCTGCAGGATATGGCGCTATCGGCCATTCCGGCGGCCGGCTTTGCGATGGTGTTTAACGTCCCACAGCGCGCGCTGCGCTGGTGTGCGCTGCTCGGCGCCATCGGCCATAGCTCGCGCATGGTGATGATGGATGTCGGGTTCAATATTGAGTGGGCGACGTTTCTCGCCGCGCTGCTGGTTGGCAGCATCGGTATTCAATGGTCCCGCTGGTATCTGGCGCATCCGAAGATTTTCACCGTGGCCGCAGTGATCCCGATGTTCCCCGGTATCTCGGCCTACACCGCGATGATCTCGGCGGTAAAAATCAGCCACTTTGGCTACTCCGATGAGCTGATGATCATGCTGCTGAGCAATTTCCTGAAGGCCTCTTCTATTGTCGGCGCCCTCTCCATTGGCCTTTCTATCCCGGGCCTCTGGTTGTACCGTAAGCGCCCGCGGGTATAGCACAGAGATTTGGCTGAACCCTGTGCTACTATAGCCAATAGATTTCGATGTGTTTTACTGCGGCGCCGGAAGGCATTCCGACAGGCTTACTGGACTAAGCGATGCCGTCCACCGGGCGCCGCCGGTCAAAAACGACTGGAAAGACAATCGGTTTAGCCCCCTCTATATGTTGTTCAGAGTTGAGATAGCGTTATGTCTTCGCGAATGTTAACCACCGATTTTAGCGGCCTGGATGATTTCATCCAGGACCCTGCGGCCGTACTCGCAAAATCGGCCAGCGGCGCCGTCGCCGTTTTTGCCAACAATTCCCCGGCGTTCTACGCGCTGACGCCGGAACGTCTGGCTCAGCTGCTTGAGCTGGAAGCAAAGCTGGCACGTCCCGGCAGCGATGTGGCGCTGGATACGCAGTTTTTTGATGAGCCCGCCGCCGCGCCAACCGCCATTCCCATGGGGAAATTCGCCATGTATGCCGACTGGCAGCCGGATGCCGATTTTCAGCGCCTCGCCGCGCTCTGGGGCATCGCCCTCAGCCAGCCGGTGACCCCGGAAGAGCTGGCGGCTTTTGTCGCTTACTGGCAAGCGGAAGGCAAAGTCTTTCATCATGTGCAATGGCAACAAAAGCTGGCGCGCAGCGTCCAAATCGGCCGGGCCAGCAACGGCGGCCAGCCGCGACGCGATGTGAATACGGTCAGTGAACCGGATAGCCATATTCCACGAGGTTTCAGAGGATGAGCATGAAAAACGTTGGCGACCTGATGAAGCGTCTGCAAAAAATGATGCCGGCCCATGTCGAACCGGCGTTTAAAACCGGCGAAGAGCTGCTGGCCTGGCAAAAGGAGCAGGGCAAGCTGCGTTCTGAAGCGCTGGAGCGTGAAAACCGCGCCATGAAGATGCAGCGCACGTTTAACCGTTCCGGCATCCGACCGCTGCATCAGAACTGTTCCTTTGAGAACTACCGGGTAGAGTGCGAAGGCCAGATGAACGCCCTGTCCAGGGCGCGTCAGTACGTTGAAGAGTTCGATGGCAATATCGCCAGCTTTATCTTTTCCGGCAAGCCGGGCACCGGTAAGAACCACCTTGCCGCCGCCATTTGTAATGAGCTGCTGCTGCGCGGGAAGTCGGTATTAATCATTACCGTCGCCGATATTATGTCAGCAATGAAAGACACTTTCGGCAACCGGGAAGTCAGCGAAGAGCAGCTGCTGAGCGATCTGAGCAAGGTCGATCTGCTGGTCATCGATGAGATCGGGATGCAAACAGAATCGCGCTACGAGAAGGTGATCATCAATCAGATCGTCGACCGCCGCTCGTCGTCAAAACGCCCGACCGGCATGCTCACCAACAGCAATATGGAAGAGATGAACAAGCTGCTCGGCGAACGCGTCATGGACCGCATGCGTCTCGGCAATAGCCTGTGGGTGATTTTCAACTGGGACAGCTATCGTCATCGTGTTACCGGTAAAGAGTATTAAGATATTTCCGAACCCGGGCGGGGTTATACTACAGGGATGCTTAAGTAACTATGACGAGTACACTCATGAAAACTGCTCAATTTTTGTTCCGCACCACCTTGATTGCCGGTGTTTTTCTTAGCGCCGGCGTCCACGCTGCCTCCTGGCAGGATTCCCTTTCCAGCGCGGCCAGCCAGCTAAGCAGCCAGGGCGACTCTCAGCAAAGTGGCGGCATGTCGGTCTCTTCCCTGACCAGCCTGCTGAGCAACGGCAACCAGTCCCTGACCTCCAGCAGCATGAACAATGCCGCCGGGATTATGTCCTATTGCGCGAAGCAGAAACTGTCTTCGGTGACCAACACCGAAAACGTCAAAAACCAGGTGCTGGATAAACTGGGCCTCAGCACTCCGGAAAAACAGAAAGAGGACACCAGCTACCTTGACGGTCTGCAGGGGCTTCTGAGCAGCAACAGCGGCCAGAAACTGGATCTCAACAGTCTCGGCAGCAGCTCGATGGCTGAGAAAGTGAAAACCAAAGCCTGCGATCTGGTCTTAAAACAGGGTGTTAGCTTCCTCTCCTGATCCCCGCCTCAGAGGCCGCGTTTAACGCCTTAGGGCCGACAACGCGGCCGCAGTCGCGATTTTCACCCTTTTTTGTTCCGCCTCCCCCCGCCACACAGGATGAGTCATTATCCTGGAATGACCATTTCTAAACCAATTCTGAACCACAGCACACTTTCATGACTCTACAATTGCAGCGATATGGCACTGCAATTACAGTGTACCGTGGAAAGTGATCTCTCCTGCCGGTTTTCAACAGGTACCATTTAGAGGGTGTACGTACTGTGTCAGAGTTGTTATCCATCGCCTTGTTTCTCACTTCGGTGGTGATCTATGCCTTAAAAGCGGGTCGCAATACCTGGTGGTTTGCCGCCACGTTGACGGTATTGGGTCTGTTTGTGGTGCTCAACATCACCCTCTACGCCAGCGACTATTTCACCGGCGATGGGATCAATGACGCGGTCCTCTATACCCTGACCAACAGCCTGACCGGTGCGGGCGTCAGCAAATATATTCTTCCCGGCGTCGGGCTTGTCGCGGCGCTGGTCGCCGTCTTTAGCGCCTTAGGTTGGGTGCTGCGCCGCCGCCGTCATCATCCGCACCACTTTGGCTACAGCCTGCTGGCGCTGGTGCTGGCGCTGGCCTCCGTTGATGCCAGTCCGGCATTCCGCCAGATCAGCGAACTGGTAAAATCCCAGTCCCGCGATGGCGATCCCGACTTTGCCGCCTATTACAAAGAGCCGGCGAAAAGCATCGCCGATCCGAAGCTGAACCTGGTCTACATCTACGGGGAAAGCCTCGAACGCACCTATTTCGATAACGACGCATTCCCTGACCTGACGCCGGAGCTGGGCAAACTCAAAAACGAAGGCCTCGACTTCAGCAACACCACCCAGCTTCCGGGTACCGATTACACCATCGCCGGCATGGTGGCCTCGCAGTGCGGCATTCCGCTGTTTGCGCCGTTTGAAGGCAACGCGTCGGCCTCGGTCTCCAGCTTCTTCCCGCAAAATATCTGCCTCGGCGATATTCTGAAAAATTCCGGCTATGAAAACTATTTCGTGCAGGGCGCGAACCTGCGCTTTGCCGGCAAAGATGTGTTTCTGAAATCACACGGTTTCGACCATCTCTACGGCGCCGAAGAGCTGAAAACCACGGTGGCGGACCCGACCTACCGCAATGACTGGGGCTTCTACGATGACACCGTTCTCGATGAAACCTGGAAAAAATTCGAACAGCTTTCCCAGTCCGGCAAACGCTTCTCGCTCTTTGCCCTGACGGTCGATACCCACCACCCGGACGGCTTTATCTCCCGCACCTGCCAGCGTAAAAGCTATGAGATGGGTGGGAAAAAGAACCTCTCCTTTAGCGCCGTCGCCTGTAGCCAGGAGCATATCGCCGCGCTGATCGAGAAGATCAAAGCCTCACCGTATTTCAAAAACACGGTGATCGTGGTCTCTTCCGACCACCTGGCAATGAAAAACTCCGCCTGGGACTATCTCAACAAGCAGGACCGCAGCAACCTGTTCTTTATTCTGCGTGGCGACCAGCCGCAGCAGGATACGCTGGCCGTGAAGCGCAACACCATGGACAACGGCGCCACGGTGCTGGACATCCTCGGCGGCGATAACTTTATCGGCCTGGGCCGCAGCAGCCTCTCCGGGCAGTCTCTGTCCGGCATCTTCATGAATATGAAAGAGAAAGTGCTGGCGTGGAAGCCGGATGTCATCCGCCTGTGGAACTTCCCGAAAGAGATGAAAAACTTCACCGTCGACGCCCAGAAGAGCATGATCTCATTCTCCGGCAGCCACTTCCGCCTGCCACTGCTGCTGCGGGTGTCCGACAAACGCGTCGAGCCGCTGCCTGAGAGCGAATATTCTGCCCCGCTGCGCTTCCAGCTGGCTGATTTCGCCCCACGCGATAATTTCGTTTGGGTCGACCGCTGCTACAAAATGGGCCAGCTGTGGTCGCCAGAGCTGGCGCTCTCAACCGACTGGTGCGTTTCGCAGGGCCAGCTCGGCGGCGAGCAAACCGTGCAGCACGTCGATAAACCTCAGTGGCAGGGCAAAACGGCCTTCAAAGATACCGTGATCGATATGCAGCGCTATAAAGGCAACGTCGATACGCTGAAGATTGTCGATAACGATATTCGCTACAAAGCGGACAGCTTTGTCTTTAACGTTGCCGGCGCCCCGGAAGAGGTCAAACAGTTCAGCGGCATCTCTCGTCCGGAATCGTGGGGCCGCTGGTCCAACGCCCAGCTGGGCAGCGAAGTGAAAATTGAATTTAAGCAGCCGTTACCGGAAAAATTCGATCTGGTGATCACCGCCAAGGCCTACGGGCCGAACGCCAATAAACCGATCCCGGTGCGCGTCGGCAACAGCGAACAGACCCTGACCCTGGCCAACGATGTCTCCACCACCACGCTACATTTCGACAACCCGTCGCGCAGCGATACGCTGATTATCGTGCCGCCGGACCCGCAATCCACTAACGAGGGCAATATCCTCGGCCATTCGCCGCGTCAGCTGGGGATTGGCATGGTGGATATCAAAGTGGTGAAAAGCGACGGTTAAGCTTAGCGCCGGTTACCGCACTCAAGACGCTGCCGGCGATCATGCACGCAGCGTCACGCACATTTCATACTGCTTCAGCGTCAACGTCGCATATCCCGCGGCGTTGAACAGCGGCGTAAAAGATTCCGGGATGGTCACCGTGGTGCTCAGTCCCGGATATTGTCGCGCCAGGGTGGTGAGCATCTCCCGCCCTAACCCGCGTCCTCGCGCTGCGGGCTCGACCCACAAGAACTGCAGCTGCGGTTTGTGGTTCAGGGTCGCCAGCACCGCAAAAGCCTGTTGATGTAACGTCAGCGTCCGGCACGGCAGCGTGGCGAAGGTTAGCGGATCCATCAGCCACGGCAGCCGACCATTGACCTCGGCCCCGGCTTTGCGGATCAGCGCCAGGCCATCACACACCGCCAGCCCCGCCGCGCTCTCATTCTGCGGCTGGGTACTGACAAAGCCGCATAGCCCGTGGCGCACCGTAAACCCCAACGCCTGGTACAGCGCCACCGCCGCCAGGTTATCGCGGATCACCTCGAGCCACATCTGCCGCACGCCCTGCTCCCGCAGCGAAGCCATCAGCGGCGTCATCAACTGGCGACCCAGTCCTTTTCCACGATACGCGGGCCGCACCGCAAATGCCGCGAGTCTGGCCTCATCGCCACGCCGGGAAATCACCGCCATCGCCGCAGGCACATCGCCATCCAGCCAGACGCAGGAATCCAGCAGGCTCATGCCTTCGGCGCTAAAACGCTGAACAAACACCTCCACCGACAGAGTGACGGGGACCAGATAATCCTCAAAACAATCGCTGAGAATGGCTGCCAGCCGGTCGATACTGAACCGGGTGGCAGGAACGGCGATGAGCTCCATACATTGCTCCCGAACGCTGTGATGCTGAACCGATGAAAGCCAATACTATAATCGCCATGACGAGATTTCGCCTGGCTCAGGAGGGCAATATCGTGCTGCTCCAGCCATTGAACGTGCCGCACCATGAGGCTCATCCTGCACACCTTCCCCGGCCAGTGCTGCGTTTACTGGCTAAATATGGTACAAAGTATCATCCTGAATTTTCCGCCTGGTACCTGCGATGGCCTACTCGATAGATATCATCTCCTGCATCACCGACCGCTTTCTCGAGCTCACCGTCAGCGAAAAGCGTATTGCCCAGTTTATCCTCGATGATGTCGCCGCGGCGGCAGAATTGCCGATCGCCGAAATCGCCCGTTTAACCGGTACCAGCCAGGCGTCAGTGACCCGGTTTGCCCGGGCGTTAGGGTGCAAGGATGTCCGCGAGCTCAAGATGAAGCTGGCGCAGTCCCTGGCGGTCGGCCAGCGTTTTATTCTCGATGTGCCGGATCTGGAAGGCGTTCAGGGCATTTACGAGTCGATCATCGGCGTGCTGGAAACCAACCGCCGGGCGCTGGATATTGAGGCCTTAAAGCGAGCCGTCTCCTGGCTCAGCGACGCGCGGCAAATCCTGGCTATCGGCATGGGCGGCGGTTCAACGATCTGCGCCCAGGAGATCCAGTATCGCCTGTTCCGTCTTGGTCTGCCGGTTGTCAGCCAGAACGACGGCCTGCTGGTGCGAATGATGAGCTCTGCCGTGACGCCCAAAGATGTGGTGATTGTGCTGTCGCTTGGCGGGTATACCAAAGAGATGATTGAGAGCGCGGCCATCGCCAGACAGTATGGCGCGAAGGTGATCGCGATTACCCCGGCAGAAACCCCGCTGGCGGAGCAAGCGGACCTGGTACTGCCGCTGCTGGTACGTGAGAACGACTATATTTTCAAACCCAGCACCTCGCGCTATGCCATGCTGGCGATGGTAGATGTGCTGGCCACCGAACTGGCGATGGCCAACAAACCTCAGGCGAAAGATCGGCTGCGCCGTATCAAGCTGGCGCTGGACAGCCACCGCGGTGGCGTCGACCGCCAGCCCTTAGGCGATTAAGCGAGGCTGGCGGCAATAAAGCGCCCGGCCTGCTCGCGGGTACGATCCAGCGACTGCCCGGCGCGATACAGATCGCTGCCCAGCCCGGCCCCGGCGCACCCCGCCTGCACCCAGCAGTCCAGGTTTTCCGGCGTCACGCCACCGACGGCCAGCACCGGCACTTCCGGCGGCAACACCGCCTTCAGCGCGCGAATGTAGTCCGGCCCGAAGCTGGATGAAGGGAAAATCTTCAGCCACTGCGCCCCGGCATCAAGGGCAGTAAACGCCTCTGTCGCGGTGGCGCATCCGGCGCACACCAACATGCCCTGCGCCACCGCCCGACGGATCACTGCCGGCTGCGTATTGGGCGTCACAACCAGCTTCGCGCCCGCCTCAGCCAGCACATCCACCTGCCCGACATTCAGCACCGTGCCTGCGCCAATCATCGCCTGCGATCCAAACTGCTGCACCATCTGCGGAATACTCTGCTGCCAGTCCGGGGAATTAAGCGGGATTTCAATATACCGAAAGCCAGCGCTAATCAGCGTATCCACATGCTCTGCGGCTTCTGCGGGACGGATGCCGCGCAAGATCGCGACCAGTTTAAGCTTGTTCATTCATTATCCTCGCAATACCGCGTAAAAATGCCTCATCGCCCGGACAGCAGTTAACCGTCACTCCCCGGGCCGCCAATGCCTGTCGGTAACGTCCGCTCAGCGCCGGTTCCCCCACCAGGGTTACCTGCGTCGCGCGATAGCGCTCGCTGAACGTTGCCACCTCAGAGCCAATCAGCAGCCCTGAAAGATAGTCACTGACCGATGTCGGCGGCAGAATGCCCAACACCCGTGCCGCACGGGCGCCGAACAGGTTCGCGACCAGAGACGGCATCGCCATGCCTTTTTCCAGCCCCAGCGTCAACGCCGCCTCATCAGGCTGCTGGTCGGGCAGCTGTTTGCCAATCAGCGACTGACTGAGCAGCAGATGGTGCAGCTCCCCGGTCATCGCGGTAGAAAAATGGCGTACCACCCCCGCTTCAACCTGCACCCATTTGCAGTGCGTGCCGGGCATGACGTAGCACTCCGCCGGAGCGATCTGCGATGCGCCAAGCAGCTGCGTCTCTTCACCACGCATCACGTTGCAATCACCGTCCCGCTCAACCTTCAGACCGGGAACAATCCACACCCTGTCAGCCACGGCCGTCAGCTCGCGCCCTGGCGCATCAAGCGCCGCCGGGCAGGCCAGATAAGGCACCGACTGCCAGCCAGCATCGCTGCCCACCATCCCGGCCATCACGACCGGCAGCGCTGCGTCGCCGCGCCACGGCGCCAGATACTGATGAAACACCGCCTCCGGCGTTTGCCCGTTCAGCCGCGCAATCCCGAGCGGGTGCTGCAGGGTCTCCACACATTTCCCATCACGAATCAACCAGCCGCGGAGCTGTGTCGAGCCCCAGTCGACGGCAATATAACTGTGCATGACGCCTCCCTTAGCTCTGCGACGGATGACGTTTGCCAATCGGCAGCGCCGGAGCCGCCGGGCGGCTTTCACGTTCGCGAGTGATCATCTCCAGCGCCTCTTCACGGCTCATGCTGCTGGCCGGCGTCACCAGGGTTACCACCACGGAGGCCACCAGGCTGGTCAGCACCGACGGGATACACGGGTTACCCCAGAAGGCCAGCCAGTCGCTGTCCAGCAGCACCGCCACCGAGGCACCGGCACCACCGGCCAGGGCCGCGACCGCCCCCTGCCAGTTGAAGCGCGTCCAGAAGCGGCCAAGGATGGTGCAGATAAACATCCCGGACATGATCATCGAGATCATTTTGGTGATGTAGCTGATGATATCGTTAGAGGTCAGCGCGAAAAGCAGCGCCAGGGCGATAACCAGTACCAGGAACATCCGCGACAGGCGAATCGCTTTCTCCGGCGCGGGCATATGGCCGGTCACCAGGGTGTAGAGATCACGCAGCATAATCGACACTGCGGCAATAGCATCGGAGCTACCGGAAGACATATTGGCCGACATCCCGGCAATCAGGATCGCCATACCCAGCACCGGCGGCAGCACCTGGGTGGCAAACAGGAAAGCAAAACCGTTGTTTTCGAGGTTCGCATTCATGGTCCACACCGCCATGCCGATAATGGCCGGCAGGAAAGAGAAACCAAGGTACAGCAGGCCGGTGATGGTAAAGGACTGGCGCACGGAAGAGACGGTTTTCGCTGAGTAGATACGCTGACGATAGGATGGCGTTGCCAGGACACCGACGCCGATGACCACCGCCAGCGACAGCGCAGGAAGCACGCCGAGTTTATCCACGGCAAACAGGCTTTGCGCCGCCGGGTCGACCGCCTGCTGAATATGGCTCCAGCCTCCCACGTGCTGGACGGCAAAAATCGCCATCAAAATAAAACCAACGAACAGGATGATCGACTGGACGGTATCGATCCAGACCACCGCGGAGTAACCACCAATACCGACATACACCACAAACGCCAGCGCAATAATAACTTTAGCGACATTAATATCAATGCCGCTGGCCCATGCCAGATATAATCCGCCCCCTAATATATGAGCGCCAAGCCAGCCAATTGAGGCAATGAAAATCAGGATCGCGACCAGGTTTTTAATAATTTTACTGCCGCCGGTATAATAGGACATCTCTTCGCTCATGGTCATAAAGCGAAATTTACGCACCGGCGCAAATAACCACGCCACCAGCAGAATCCCCACCGCGCCGCCGAGGCCGTACAGCATCCCGGCCCAGCCGTTACTGTAGCCAAACCCCACGGCCCCGACGCTCGAACCAGTACCGACCATCGTGCCAACCGTCGAGCCGAGGGTCAGAAACATCGGCAGGGAGCGGCCCCCCAGTAAGAAATCATCACCGTTCTTCTGCTTACGCGACACATACCAACCGAGGGTAATCATCGCGCAGGCATAAACGGAAAACCAAATCAGGAATGACATATTATTCATTGCTCACATCCAGGCGTAATAAATAATATTCGTACCGCTGAATATTATGAGTTAATCGTAACGATGCCAGAAAAAAGGCAAAGTAACCCTGCTCGCGCCGATTGAGGTATTCAATCTGGCACGACTATCACATTTTTATGGTTAACGCCCCATCCGATGGAGGGGCGTTATTATTTATCCGCGCGCGGCGTTATAGCAGGTCACATCCACTTCGACTTTACAATCCACCACCAGATCGGCGACGCAGCAAATACGCGCGGGCGGATGCTCACCGAAGAACTCGCGGAACACTTTATTGAATGACTGGAAATAGCGTGAGTCAGTCAGAATCACTTTCACATGCACCACATCCGCCAGGGTGTAGCCGGCTTCGGTCATGATATCGACGCAGTTCTGAATCGCCAGGCGCGACTGTTCGACAATACCGCCTTCCACTACTTCACCGTTTTTCATCGGCGTCTGGCCGGAGACGTACAACCAGCCCCCGGCTTCTACCGCCCGTGCGAAAGGCAGATGCTGACCGCCGGTTCCGGTTCCGCCTTCGACGCCATAACGTTTAATGCTCATACTTCACTCCTTCGTCCATCTGGCGACGCAGGAAACGCCCTGCGCGCCCGGTAATTTTTTTATCGCTGCCGTAGCTCATCACACCATTTACCATCACCGCCTCAATCCCTTCTGCGGGCTGTTTCGGGTCGGAGAAGCTGGCCACATCCCGCACCGTCAGCGGATCGAACAGCACCAGGTCGGCAAAATAGTCCACTTTAACCAGCCCGCGCTGCGGCAGACGGAAACGCGCCGCCGACAGCCCGGTCATTTTGTGAATCGCCGTGGTCAGCGGGAACAGCTGTTCATCACGGCTGTAATGCCCCAGTACGCGAGGGAAAGCGCCCCATAAACGCGGATGCGGCATCGGATCGTTGGGTAACCCGTCGGAGCCGATCATCGTGACGGGATAGCGCATCACCCGCCGGACATCCTGCTCGTCCATGTTGTAATAGATAGCGCCGGCCGGCATCAGCTGTGCCGCCGCATCAAGCAGGCTCATCTGCCAGTCGCTGGCAATCTGCTTGAGCGTTTTACCCGCCTGTTCCGGCCGGGATTCCGACCAGGTAATCACGATATCGAACTCATCGGTCACCTGTTTCAGATCCAGCGTCGAGGAGCTGGCGGAATAAGGGTAGCAATCGCAGGCAATCTCCTGGTGCTCACGCATCTCATCGAAAAAGGCCAGCGTCTCGCGGGTCCGTCCCCAGTTTTTTGCCCCGGCGCATTTATGATGCGACACCACCACCGGAACGTTGCCGTGGCGCCCGATGCGAAACGCTTCGTCAAGGGCCTCCAGAATAGGCTCGAATTCAGAACGCAGATGGGTGGTATAGATGCCCTTCTCCGCCGCCAGCTCTTCCGCCAGCGCCATCACCTCTTCGGTGGTGGACTGAAACGCGCTGGCATAGGCCAGTCCGGTACTCAAACCCAGCGCTCCCTGACGTAACGCATCACGCAGCTGGACACGCATCCCGGCAATTTCGCGATCCGTGGCCGGACGGAACAGATCGTCCATATGGTTATTGCGCAGCGCAGTGTGGCCAATCAGCGTGCCGACGTTAAGCGACGGCCTGGCGGCTTCTACCGCGTGGGCGTAAGCCTCGACGGTAGGGTAGATAAACTGATCCTGTTCACCCAACAGGTTCATCGGATCGGGAACAGCACCGCGCATGGTCGCCATGGCGGCGCTGATCCCGCAGTTACCGACGATCACCGTGGTCACGCCCTGGCTCAGCTTTGGCAGATACTCCGGCATGCGAATGACGTTGATATCATCATGGGTATGCACATCAATAAACCCCGGCGCCAGCACGCGGCCCTCGCCGTCAATCTCGTGCCCGGCGTCCACCTTCAGTGCCGGAGCAATCGCCACAATGCGATCGCCCTTCACCGCCACATCGCCGCGATACTGCGGCCCACCGCTCCCGTCAATCACCGTGACATTCTTGAACAGCCAGTCAACCTTCATAGCAATTACTCCCTTTCGACTCTGCCGACAAGTTAACCATTTACAAGGTGAAAAAACAGTGGAAAACTACGCAAAATCCAGATCGTTTTGTGATACTTTTATTCATAACGGATAATATTTAAGTATTAAACCAATAATAATCAACAAGATATAAATGATACCCTGATAAACATCGAGTCTAAAACCTGAAAGGATAGTGTTATGAAATACCATTCCGCTACGCTTGTCCCGCACAAATCTGCCGTGATGGCCTCCCCGGCCAACCTGCTGGCAGAAGAGGTCTGCCTGCCCGCCGCGCTGGTGAAAAAAACGGCGCTGGAAAATAACATAAGCTGGATGCAGCGCTATGCCGATGCCCGCGGTGTGTCGCTGGCGCCGCACGGTAAAACGACGATGACGCCGTGGATTTTTCAGGCGCAGCAGCAGGCCGGGGCATGGGCTATCGGAGTGGGCAGCGCCTGGCAGGCCAGCGCGGCGATGGCCAGCGGCATTCAGCGCGTCCTGATGGTTAATCAACTGGTCGGCAAGGCCAACATGCAGGTGGTCTCGCAGCTGAAAGCGCATTACCGGACGGTGGATTTTGTCTGCTGCGTCGATAGCGAGGCTAACGCCCGAACCCTGTCGGCGTTCTTCAGCGCCCGTCAGCAAACGCTGGACGTCCTGATCGAGCTGGGCGTTCCCGGCGGGCGCTGCGGCTGTCGTAGCGTGGAGGATGCCCTGGCGCTGGCCCAGTTGGTAGCCGACCTGCCGGGCCTGACGTTACGCGGGCTGGAGCTGTACGAAGGGGTGCTGCACGGCGACGATCCGCAGCCACAGGTGGAAGCGCTGTTACAGCAGGCCGCCATCCTTGCCTGCCGGATGGCGCCGCTGGTTGACGGGGAATTTATTCTGACCGGCGCCGGCACCGTCTGGTATGACGTGGTCTGCAACGTGTGGCTGGCCGCGCAAAAACCACCGCGCTGCCGGATAGTGATCCGCCCGGGTTGCTACATCACCCATGACATGGGGATCTACGATATTGCCCAACGGGAGCTGATCGCCCGCGATCCGATCGCCTGCGATCTGGCGGGGGATCTGACCTCCGCGCTGGAGCTGATGGCGATGGTGCAGTCGGTTCCTGAAGCGGATCGCGCGGTGGTCAATTTTGGCAAACGCGATTGCGCCTTCGATGCCGGGCTACCGCAGCCTGTCGCCCACTATCGCAACGGCCGCGCGCTGCCGCTGCCTGCCAACGAGATCGTCAGCGTCGGGATTATGGATCAGCACTGCATGCTGCGCCTGGCTCCAGACTGCGATGTGCAGGTCGGTGACATTATCGTTTTTGGTACGTCGCACCCGTGCCTGACCTTCGACAAATGGAAAACCCTGCTGCTGGTCGATGACGAGTACACCGTGCTGGAAGAGCTGGACACCCTGTTCTGATCGGGCTCCCCGGTGGCGGTGTGACACCGGGGAATCCGGGCCGCGCGACTACGCGCTCAATGCGGCAATTTCATCAAACAGCGAACGGCTAATGGTCACCCCGGATCGTTCGCTCTGCGCACGGCAGAGATAGCGGCGTTCGCCGGGTAACCTGGCGCCTTGTGCCTGCATGTTGGTAAACAGCGTCTGCGCCCGGGCCAGGTGCGCATCGGCCTCCGCCCCAAGAAAACGTTGCGGATCCAGCGCCAGAATCAGCTCCCCGCCGTAGGGCAGGCCGCCCGCACCGTTATCCCAGGCCAGCGACTCCGCGCTGGTCATATCGCCAATCAGCGGCCCGGCCAACAGTTCCACCATCGCCGCCAGCGCCGAGCCTTTATAGCCACCGAAGGTCAGCATCGCCCCGGACAGGACTTCCCCGGCATCCGTGGTTGGCTGGCCCTGGCTGTCGATTCCCCACCCTTCCGGCAGCGATTTTCCGGCGCGCTGATGCAGCTGGATCTCACCGCGTGCCGCCACGCTGGTCGCCATATCAAAAATAAACGGCGGCGCCTCGCCCCGCGGCCAGCCAAAGGCGATGGGATTGGTGCCAAACAGCGGCAAAGTACCGCCGGCTGGCGCCACCCAGGCATGGCCCGGCGTACAGGCCAGCCCGACCAGGCCGGCCTCGGTTAAGGGTTCGATATCGGCAAACAGCGCCGAAAAATGCACACAGCGGTTGATCGCCAGCGCGGCGATCCCGCTATGACGCGCCTTCTCCACCAGCAGCGGCAGCGCCCGCTCAAACGCCAGTAACGAAAAGGCACCGCCGGCGTCGACCCGGACAATCCCCGGCGCCCGGTCGTCAATCTGCGGTTCGGCATCGGGAGACACCTTACCTTTATGCAAGGTGGCAATAATCCCCAGCAGCCGCCACAGGCCGTGGGAAGCGCAGCCATCGCGCTCCCCGCCGGTCACGTTGCGCGCCACTGCCGCCGCGTGTTCCTCACTGAATCCATTGCTGCTCAGCGCCCGCATTGCCAGCGCATAAGCTTCGGGTAACGAAAGGGTTACCGTTTCCATGACCTTCTCCTCTACTCTTCTTCGTCTCCGCTAAAGTTAGCCTGGGGAAGACAACTGCGCGCGCCCCAGTAATAAATGCCCAGCGACATTACCGCCACTATCACCGTATCCCAGGGATGGGGCAACGCATTAATCCCTCCAAAACTGCCGGCCCAGGAAAAGAGCATAATCAGCGCGTAGAAGACAATCAGCCACAGCGAAGACTTCACCTGCTGCGCCAGGCTGACGGTATGTACCGGCACCTTGCTTTTGCACAGGATGTAGACCACAAACATGACGATCTGCAGCCCCAGCAGCCAGGAGAGCGTGTTCCAGCCGGACCAGTAGACGATCAGCGCCGAGATCATAAACGACACCGGGCCAATGATAGCGAACGCCCGCACGCGGAACGGACGCGGCAGATCCGGCGCATTGCGACGCAGCCCGGCAGCGGTGACCGGCGCAATCGCATAGCTCAGCACCAGCGCCGCCGACACCACGCTAATCAGTTGCTCCCAGGAAGGGAACGGCAGCGTCCAGAAAATCGACAGGCCAAAGGTCAGCCACAACGCCGGACGCGGGATCCCGGACTCCTTATCAATGTAGGTAAAAGCTTTAAAAAAGGTCCCGGCTTTCGCCCAGCCGTAGATCACGCGCGGCGTGGCGTTCATATAGATATTGCCCGTGCCGCTCGGCGAGATAATCGCATCGCTGATGACCATAAAGGCCAGCCAGCCCATCCCCAACGTAATCGCGATGTCACGATACGGCAGCGAGAACTGTTTGCTCACCTCCGCCCAGCCGCCGCTTAACATCTCCGTCGGAATACTGCCGAGAAACGCCAGCTGCAGCAGCACGTAGATAATGGTCGACAGCACCACCGACAGAATCAGCGCTACCGGGATGGTGCGCTGCGGGTTCTGCACCTCGCTGGCGACGGAGATAATCGGCGTCAGCCCCAGATAGGCAAAAATGATCCCCCCGGCGCTGATCGCCGCTTCCACACCGGACATGCCGAACGGGGCAATCCCCTGAGCATGCAGGTTTTCCGGCTTAAAGAAGGTGAAGAGCGTGATGACCACCAGCAGCGGAACGAGGAACTTCAGCACGCTGATAAAGTTGTTCGAACGGGCGAAGGTTTTGACGCTGTAGTAGTTCAGACTGAAGAAAAAGCACAGCAGCAGAAACTGCACCACCCAGCCCAGCAGGGTTGGCGAGCTGGAACCCGGTTGCGTCAGCGCCGGGAACCAGGCCGCGGCATACTGACGGGCGGCGACGATCTCGATCGAAATCAGGCTTGAAAAGGCGATCAGCGTAATGAAACCCAGCAGATAGCCCATCAGCTCGCCGTGGGAAAAGACCGGATAACGGATAATCCCTCCGGCACGCGGCAGCGCCGCCCCCAGTTCGCAGTAGACAATCCCCAGCAGCAGCACCGCCACGCCGCCAATCACCCAGGAGGCGATGCCGGCCGGTCCGGCGATCGACGCCACGTGGCTGGCGGCAAATAACCATCCGGAACCAAAAATCGCCCCCAGGCCAATAAACGTCAGATCGGTTAACGTCAGTTGCTTTTTAAACTTACCCGACTCAGCCACGCGGGTTTGACTGTTATGCGTAGAGTGAATAGTCATCGTGATGCCCTTGCGTCAACATGAAGGGGAAATGGCTTCCCGGGTCCACTGGCCGTTCACCAGGCGCAGCAGGTTCAAAGGGTTAGCATCCTGCAAGGCCGGTGGCAGCAACGCGGCGGGGGCGTTCTGCAAGCAAACCGGTCGGAGAAAACGCTCTATCGCCCGGGTCCCTACCGAGGTGCCACGCGCATCGGTGGTCGCCGGCCAGGGGCCGCCGTGCACCATCGCATCGCACACTTCCACACCGGTGGGGTAGCCGTTAAACAGCACCCGCCCGGCTTTTTCACTGAGCAGCGGCAACAGTCGCCCCGCCAGCAGGCGATCGTCCGCATCCGCATGCAACGTGGCGGTCAGCTGTCCCTGTAGCGCGTTGACCACAGCCATCAGTTGGGCCTCATCCGCCACTTCCACCAGCACGGAGAGCGGGCCAAACACTTCGCGATGCAGCAGACTATCCGGCTCCAGCAGCTGTTCCGCCGTCGCCAGATACAGCAGCGCCTGCGCCTGTTGAGCGCCGGGCGCTATCCCACTAGCCAGCCGCTGTACGCCCGGACAAGCATCGAGGGCATCCACTCCGGCGTGATAGTGCTGCAGCGTCGGCGCGTTGAGTAACACCTGGGCAGGAGCCGCCTGCACCTGCTCGCACAGCGCCGCTTTCAGTGCCGTCAGCCCTTCCCCCTTGAGCGCCAGAATCAGCCCGGGGCGGGTACAAAACTGCCCGCCGCCGAGGGTAAACGACCCCACCAGCGCGTGTGCCAGCGACGTCGCCCGCACGGCCAGCGCCTGCGGTAAAATAATCAGCGGGTTAATCGCCGACATTTCGGCAAACAATGGGATCGGCTGAGGACGCTGCTGCGCCAGCTGGTACAGCGCTTTGCCCCCCGCCAGCGAGCCGGTGAACCCCACCGCCTGGATCGCCGGATGACGCACCAGATCGGCGCCAATATCGTGACCAAAAATCATATTGAAGACGCCGCCGGGTAAGCCGCATTTCTCAACCGCCCGGACGATGGCCTGCGCCGTCTGTTCCGCGGTAGCCATATGTCCCGGATGCGCTTTCACCACCACCGGGCAGCCGGCCGCCAGCGCCGAAGCGGTATCGCCGCCGGCGGTAGAGAACGCCAGCGGGAAGTTGCTGGCGCCGAACACCGCCACCGGGCCTAACGCACTCTGGAACTGCCGCAGATCCGGGCGCGGCAGGGGCTGACGTTCTGGCAGCGCGGTATCAATGCGCACTCCAAGAAAATCGCCGCGCCGCAGCACGTCGGCAAACAGCCGCAGCTGGCCGCTGGTGCGCGCCCGCTCGCCCTGCAGACGTGGCAATGGCAGCGCCGTCTCGGCGTGGGCCAGGGCAAAAAACGCCTCCCCCAGCCCGTCCAGCTCATCGGCTATGGTGTCGAGAAAATGCGCCCGCTGCTCTGGCGAAGTCGCGGAATAGACGCTAAACGCCTGCGCCGCCGCTTCTGCCGCCAGCGCGGCCTCCTCCCGGGAGGCCGAATAAAAACGCTGGCCAGTGGTCTCGCCATCCGCCGCCCGCAGGCTCAGCAGCGTGGCTTCACCGCTGGCTATACGACGGCCGGCAATAAACTGCCGCCCCGCCGTCATCGCTGTGTCGCTCATCATTGCCCCCTGACTCACAGGCCTACATCCGGCAGCACAGGACGCGTTGCCAGCGCCTGTTCCACAATCTTCACGACCTGCTGACGGGTTTCCCCTTCCAGCGCCAGACGTGGCGGACGGGTCACCTCGCTACCACGGCCCAGCAACGCTTCGCACAGCTTGATGCACTGCACCAGGTCCGGACGCGCATCGAGATGCAGCAGCGGCATAAACCAACGATACAGCGCCATCGCTTCGTCATAGCGTTTCTGCACGGCCAGACGGAACAGCGTCTCGCCTTCGCGTGGGAAGGCATTCGACATGCCGGAAATCCACCCTTCGGCTCCCACGGCAATGCTCTCCACCACCACATCGTCGAGACCGGCAAACAGCACGAAGCGGTCGCCCACGGTATTGCGCAGGTCGATGAAGCGGCGGGTATCGCCGGAGGAGTCTTTGAAGCAGACGATGTTGTCGCAGTCGGCCAGGGTGGCGAGGATGTCCGGCGTCACGTCGTTTTTGTAAATCGGCGGGTTGTTATAAACCATAATCGGCAGGTCGGTGGCGGAGGCCACGCTGCGGAAATGGGCGGCGGTTTCATGCGGTTTTGATGAGTAGACCAGCGCTGGCATCACCATAATCCCGTCGACGCCCACCCGCTCAGCCTCTTTCGCCATCTTCTGGGCAAAGGCGGTGGTGAACTCCGCAACGCCGGCGATCACCGGGATTTTGCCGCCCGCGGCATCCTTCGCCACTTCGATAATCTGCAGTTTTTCTGCGGTGGTCAGCGAGGTGTTTTCGCCGACGCTGCCGCACACCACCAGCCCGGACACGCCGTCTTTGACCAGGTTTTTCATCACCGCATGGGTGGCGTCTAAATCGAGGGAGTAATCTTGACGAAACTGCGTGCTGACTGCCGGAAATACGCCGCTCCAGTGAATCGCTTTATTGCTCATGCTCGGTTCCTTGTCGTCATTTTGTTAAGTCGAAGTGAATGAATGGTGAATTTTCACTGACAGATTGACGTTTCATGGACCCGGCGGCTTGTCGGTTTTCTTCCAATACGATGACGAAATTAGCACAATCGCTAAAAGTGTGAGCCGGCGATTACCCCGCCAGCGTCAGGCGGAAATCACGCGGCGTGGAGCCGGTCATCGCCTTAAATTGACGGCTGAACGCGCTGTGATCGGTATAGCCACACTGCAGCGCAATGTCGGTAATTGGCGTCTCTCCCGCCAGCAGTTCGGTGGCTTTTTCGAGACGAACTTTGTGGATCATCTGCCGGGGCGTGAGGTGAAAGATCCGTTTGCAGTAGCGTTCGATCTGCGCCACCGACATGCCACTTAATCCCGTCAGCTCCTCCATTGAGATCGGTCGATGATAGTGGCGGCGAATATGATCGTCGACGATCGCCAGCCGCTGCCACGCCGGATGGCGGGCATGCGCTTCCTGCAGATCGTGGGAGATCCCCGCCATACCGATCACCTGGCCGTGAATATCGCGCAGCGCCAGCTTTTGCGTCATGCACCAGCCGCGCTCGCGCCCGTTATAGAGGTGCATTTCCAGCTGGTCGCGCAGGGTCACGCCCTCTTTGAGCACCCGCAGATCCTGTTCGGTATAGCCCTGCCCCAGCGCCGATGGAAAGACGTCGGCCGAGGTTTTACCCAGCAGCGAGGTGACGCTTTTAAAGCCGCAGCGGCGGGCCAGCGTCAGGTTTGCCAGCAGATAGCGCGCCTGGGCATCTTTGATGAAAAAAACCACGTTGGGGATCGCATTCAACAGCGGCGCGATTAGCGCCAGCGCATTGAGCAATGCCGGCATATTTTCCGGACGTTGACGCGCCAGCCCTTCACAAATCTGACTCAGCTCATCGACGGCCAGATCCGTCGTGTCAGCCGGAGCAGACTCCGGTGCAGCAGCAGTAACGCAGAACATAAGACTTCCTCATGGCGGGTGACGGGAGGATATTTATTCACATACCAGTAACACATCAAGCAGCAACACCGCGTTTTGCGATCCTGACTGCGGATTCTGCTTTCCCCTTAATACGTCGCTGGCGTTCTGACGACTTTCGGTTTACCACAGCATTAAGTGAATGATTAATAATAAATAATTATGATTACCACGAGTAAGCAAGCACGGTGATTATGCTAATTTCGTCATTTTCTTTGATGAAAGCGCTCAAGCAGGAGACGGAATGTTGCGCCAGCATGATGAAACATACTGTTAACTTTCGGAGCGCATCATGACTGTGCCACGCCACGCTATTGAACTCAGGGCCATCGATTCTCATACCGGCGGCGAGCCGACCCGGCTGATTGTCGACGGCTTTCCGGACCTCGGCGACGGCAGCATGGCCCAGCGCCGCGAACGCTTTGCCCGCGACTTCGACCACTGGCGTCAGGCCGTTATCCTTGAGCCGCGCGGCAACGATGTGCTGGTCGGCGCGCTGCTGTGTAAACCCGTCTCTCCCGAGGCAACGGCAGGCGTGATTTTCTTCAACAACGCCGGTTTCCTGAACATGTGCGGGCATGGCACCATCGGGCTTATCGCCTCGCTGGCGTGGCTTGGGCGGATCCAGCCCGGCACGCATCTGATTGAAACGCCGGTAGGCAACGTCAGCGCCACGTTGCATGAAGATGGCAGCGTATCGGTGGAAAACGTCCCGGCCCGGCGCTGGAAAAAACAGATCAGCCTCAGCACCGCGGTGGGGACCGTCACCGGCGATATCGCCTGGGGCGGCAACTGGTTTTTCCTCATCAACGATCACCCTTTTACCCTCGAACCGGCACAGATCCCGGCCCTCACCGATTATGCGTGGGCGGTACGTGAAGGGCTGGAGGCCGCCGGGATCCGCGGCGATGACGGCGGCGAGATCGACCATATCGAACTGTTTGCCGACGACGCCGAGGCCGATAGCCGCAGCTTTGTGCTCTGTCCGGGGAAAGCCTGGGATCGCTCGCCCTGCGGCACCGGAACCAGCGCCAAGCTGGCCTGCCTGGCAGAGGACGGCAAGCTCCAGCCCGGTGAACGCTGGCATCAGGCCAGTATTATCGGCAGCCAGTTTAGCGCCCACTATGCCCGTCGCGACGGCGAGATTATTCCCACGATCCGCGGTGCAGCCTGGGTGTGTGGCGATACGCGCTTGATCCTCAACCCGGACGATCCCTTCTGCTGGGGGATCGTGCCGTGAACCACTGCGATGTCATCGTGATCGGCGCCGGGATCGTCGGCGCCGCCTGCGCCTGGCAGCTGGCGAAACGCGGGCAGAGCGTGATCCTGCTTGACGATCGCCAGCCGGGAGCCACCGCGGCCGGCATGGGACATCTGGTGTGTATGGACGACGATCCCGCCGAACTGGCGCTCTCCGCCTGGTCGCTGGCGCGCTGGCGCACCCTGACTCCGCGAATGCCCGAGCGCTGCGCCTGGCGCGGCTGCGGTACTTTATGGCTGGCGGAAACAGCGCAGGAGCTGGAGATTGCCCAGGAAAAACAGCGGCGCATGGCGGAATACCAGGCCACCAGCGAAATGCAGACGCCCGCACAGTTGATGCAGCGCGAACCGCAGCTGCGAGCAGGATTGCACGGCGGGCTGTGGGTTCCCGGCGACGGCATCGTGTATGCCCCCGAAGTCGCCCGCTGGTTTATTGCCGACGCCGGAGACAACCTGACCTGCCTGACAGAAGGCGCCACAGAGCTCGACGAACCGACGGTGGTGCTGAGCAGCGGAAAACGGCTGCGGGCCGCGGCGATCGTGGTCGCCTGCGGGCTTAACGCCAACGCGCTGCTGGCGGAAAACTGGCTGCGGCCCAAGAAAGGCCAGCTGGCGATCACCGACCGCTATGGCCCGTTGCTCCACCACCAACTGGTCGAACTGGGCTACGGCGCCAGCGCCCACGGCGGCGGCACCTCGGTGGCGTTCAACGTTCAGCCGCGGCCCACCGGCCAGCTGCTGATCGGCTCGTCGCGACAGTTTGATACCACAGAACGCCAGCTCGATTTACCGTTGCTGGCGCAGATGCTCGACCGCGCCAGGCACTTCCTGCCGGCGCTGGGCGAGCTCAATATTATCCGCTGCTGGAGCGGCTTTCGCGCCGCCTCCCAGGATGGCAATCCCCTGATTGGCCCGCACCCGACGCGCCGCGGAGTGTGGCTGGCGCTGGGTCATGAAGGGCTTGGCGTCACTACCGCGCCTGCCAGCGCAGAGCTGCTCGCCGCCCAGCTGTTGGGCGAACGCTGCCCGCTCGCCCCGGACGCCTGGCTGCCGGAGCGCCTGCTGAAGAAAGAGGCTATCGCATGAGTGAAACTATCCCGGTGGTGATTGAAGGCGAACGCTGTGAAGTGCCGCCAGGCATCAGCGTCGCGGCGGCGCTGGCGTTAACCGCAGATCCCACCACCCGGGTGGCCGTCGGCGGTCAGTCCCGCGCCCCTTTTTGCGGCATGGGCATTTGCCAGGAGTGCCGGGTGACCGTCAACGGGCGGCGGATGCTGGCCTGTCAGACGCTGTGCCAGCCGGAAATGACCATTGAAAGGAGTCCCCATGCAAGCGCTGCGTTGTGACATATTAATTCTCGGCGGCGGACCGGCAGGCCTGGCCGCCGCGCTGGCAGCCGCCTCCTGCGATAAACAGGTGGTGATCCTCGACGATAACCCGCTCCCCGGCGGGCAAATCTGGCGCGATGGCCCGCAGGTCGCCCTTCCCGCCCTGGCGCATCGCTACCGTGCGGCCGTTGCCGCCGCGCCCAACATCACCATGCTGAACGGCGCCCGACTCATCGCCCGTCCGTCAGCCTGCAGCGTGCTGTTTGAAACCGCAGAGACCAGCGGGATTGTTGAGTGGCAAAAACTGATCCTCTGCTGCGGGGCGCGGGAGCTCTCGCTGCCGTTCCCCGGCTGGACCTTACCCGGCGTCACCGGCGCCGGCGGACTGCAGGCGCAAATCAAACATGGCCTGACAGTCCAGGGCCAGAAGGTGGTGATCGCCGGCAGCGGCCCGCTGCTGCTGGCGGTGGCCAACACGGTGACCAACAGCGGCGGCGAGGTGCAGCAGATCGTCGAGCAGGCTGAGCTCAGCGCGTTGGTGCGTTTTGGCGCGGGCCTGTGGCGCTGGCCGGAAAAACTCCGCCAGCTGGCGACGCTCGCCCCGCGGCGCTATCTCAGCGGCGGCCAGGTGATCCGCGCTCACGGAGAGACGCAGCTGGAAGCGGTGACGCTGCGCCACCGGGGAATTGAGCGGACGATCCCCTGCCAACGGCTGGCGATCGGCTATGGCCTGGTGCCTAATATTGAAACCGCGCTGCTCTTCGGCTGTGCGGTTGCCGACGACGCCGTTGAGGTCAATTGCTGGCAGCAGACCAGCGTCGCGGAGATCTATGCCGCCGGCGAATGCACCGGCTTTGGCGGCAGCGAACTGGCGTTGATCGAAGGCGAAATTGCCGGCTATGCCTGCGCCGATGCCGGTGAGCAGGCTCAGGCAGGCTTTGCCCGCCGCGCACGCTGGCAGCGCTTTGCCGACGCGGTAAACCGCACTTTTGCCCTGCCGGACAGCCTGAAAAGCGCCGCCACCGCGGATAGCCTGCTGTGCCGCTGCGAGGATGTCCGCTGCGGCGAAGTGGCCGATGCCGAAAGCTGGCAGCAGGCCAAGCTGAGCCGCCGCTGCGGCATGGGCGCCTGTCAGGGCAGAACCTGCGCGGCCTCCGCCCGCTGGCTGTACGGCTGGCCGTTACCGCAGCCGCGAGAGCCGCTCTCTCCCGCCCGAGCCGAAACGCTGATTGCGTTAGCCGGACACCGCACCGAACGCTGACCTACTCCTCTTCGTCACCGCGCCCGGCCTGCTGACCGCCGCCGAGCGCAATAAACTCCTCCAGTAACCCGGTCAGTTGCTGCATTTTTTCCCGGGTGAACTGGGCTTCAATCTGGCGGTAAGCCTCTTCTACCTGCGCCTGCGCGCTTTCGTACAGCTTGTTGCCCGCCGGCGTCAGCGACACGTACAGCTTGCGCTGATCGTTAACCGGCTTGAGGCGCAGCACCAGGCCGTCACGCTCCATGCGGGTCAAAATACCGGTCAGGCTCGGGCGCAATATACAGGCGCGAAACGCCAGATCGTGAAAGTCCATCGACGGGTTTTCCGCGAGGATACGCACAATACGCCACTGTTGTTCGGTGAGATTATGGCGTTTGACGATCGGCCGGAAATGGCCCATCGCGGCTTCCCGCGCCTGCAACAGCGCAATGGTTAACGAATCATGCATTACATATCCCCACGGTCACACACTCAATTCTATTAATAAGTTAATAATTAGCGCCTATCCTGCCATGACGCAACCGGTTTCTGCACCTGAAAAGTACCAGTCTTCGGCGTTTAATTTGATAACAACATGATTATAAACAAATAAAATTTTCAGGTGTAAATTTATTGTTAATCAGATCACAAAACATTCACTTCTGTTTGCCAAACCTTCTCACAAGGAATAAAAGATGATCATTAACATATTAATGAATGACACTTAGCATCCGACATCCGTACCAGAGGAGTGGTGAATGAAAGGTACTATCTTCGCCGTTGCGCTCAACCATCGTAGCCAGCTCGACGCCTGGCGCGATGCGTTCCAACAGGCCCCTTACAAAACGCCGCCGAAGACCGCGGTCTGGTTTATCAAACCTCGTAATACCGTGATTGGTAGCGGCGAGGCGATCCCACATCCACAGGGCGAAATCGTGCAGAGCGGCGCCACCGTGGCGCTGATTGTCGGCAAAACCGCGCGCCAGGTTCCCGTTTCTGAAGCCGGGGCGTTTATTGCCGGCTATGCCCTGGCCAATGACGTCAGCCTGCCGGAAGAGAGCTTCTACCGCCCGGCGATCAAAGCGAAATGTCGCGATGGTTTCTGCCCGATCGGCGCTCTGGCCCCGGTACACAACGTGGACAATCTGACCATCGTCACCGAAATCAACGGCCGCGAAGCGGACAGCTGGAACACCGGCGATCTACAGCGTAACGCCGCCGAACTGTTAAGCGCGTTGAGCGAGTTCGCCACCCTGAACCCCGGCGATGCCATTCTGATCGGCACCCCACATACCCGCGTGACGCTGCAGCCAGGCGACCGCGTCCGGATCCTCGCCGCAGGATTTCCAACGCTGGAAAACCCGGTGGTCGCAGAAGGAGAGCTGGCATGAAACAGGCACGTATTGAATGGCAAGGCCAGCGCTACGACGTCCAGGTTGATGAACGTGAGCAGGTGCGCCTCAGCGATGGCACCCTGCTGCAGGCAGGCGAATTCCGTTGGCTGCCTCCCGCTGACGGCACCCTGTTCGCGCTGGGTCTGAACTATGCCGATCACGCCAGCGAGCTGGAGTTTACGCCGCCGGAAGAGCCGCTGGTCTTTATCAAAGCGCCGAACACCTTTATCGGTCATCAGCAAGAATCGGTGCGCCCGGACAACGTCGAGTACATGCATTACGAAGCCGAACTGGTGGTGGTGATGGGTAAAACCGCGCGCCACGTCAGCGAGGCTGACGCCATGGACTACGTCGCCGGCTATACCGTCTGCAACGACTACGCCATCCGCGATTACCTGGAAAACTACTATCGTCCGAACCTGCGGGTGAAAAGCCGCGATACCTTAACCCCTATCGGGCCGTGGATCGTGGCGAAAGAGACGATCCCGGATCCGCATAACCTGACCCTGCGCACCTGGGTCAACGGCGAACTGCGCCAGCAGGGCACCACGGCGGATCTGATCTTCAGCGTCCCGTTCCTGATCGCGTACCTGAGCGAATTTATGACCCTGCAACCCGGCGACATGATCGCCACCGGCACGCCGAAAGGGCTGTCCGATGTGGTGCCGGGTGACGAGGTGATCGTCGAAGTCGAAGGCGTCGGCCGTCTGGTCAACCGCATCATCAGCCAGCAGGCGTATGAGGAGAAGCTGTCATGAAAAAAATAAACCATTGGATTAACGGCAAAAATGTCGCGGGCACCGAGTATTTCCATACCACCAACCCGGCGACCGGCGAAGTGCTGGCGGAAGTCGCCTCCGGCGGTGAAGCCGAAGTAAATCAGGCCGTGGCCGCCGCCAAAGAAGCGTTCCCGAAATGGGCTAATCTGCCGATGAAAGAGCGCGCGCGTCTGATGCGCCGCCTGGGGGATCTGATCGATCGCGACGTCCCGGAGATCGCGGCCATGGAAACCGCCGACACCGGCCTGCCGATCCATCAAACCAAAAACGTGTTGATCCCGCGCGCGTCGCACAACTTCGAGTTTTTCGCCGAAGTGTGCCAGCAGATGAACGGCAAGACCTACCCGGTTGACGACAAGATGCTCAACTACACCCTCGTGCAGCCGGTTGGCGTGTGTGCGCTGGTGTCGCCGTGGAACGTGCCGTTTATGACCGCCACCTGGAAGGTTGCCCCGTGCCTGGCGCTGGGCAATACCGCCGTGCTGAAGATGTCCGAACTGTCGCCGCTGACCGCCGATCGTCTGGGCGAGCTGGCGCTAGAAGCAGGTATTCCGGCCGGCGTGCTTAATGTGGTGCAGGGCTACGGCGCCAGCGCTGGCGATGCGCTGGTTCGTCACCATGACATCCGTGCCGTGTCGTTTACCGGCGGCACCGCCACCGGGCGCAACATCATGAAAAACGCCGGGCTGAAAAAGTATTCGATGGAGCTGGGCGGCAAATCACCGGTGCTGATTTTTGAAGATGCCGATATCGAGCGCGCGCTGGATGCCGCGCTGTTCACCATCTTCTCGATCAACGGTGAGCGCTGCACCGCCGGCTCGCGCATTTTCATTCAGCAGAGCATCTACCCGGAGTTCGTTAAACGCTTTGCGGAACGCGCTAACCGCCTGCGGGTCGGCGATCCGACCGATCCAACGACCCAGGTCGGGGCGCTGATCAGCCAGCAGCACTGGGAGAAAGTCTCCGGCTACATCCGCCTGGGGATCGAAGAAGGCGCCACTCTGCTGGCCGGCGGCCCGGACAAACCGTCCGACCTGCCTGCCCATCTGAAAAACGGCAACTTCCTGCGCCCGACGGTGCTGGCGGATGTCGATAACCGGATGCGCGTCGCGCAGGAAGAGATTTTTGGCCCGGTGGCGTGCCTGCTGCCGTTCAAAGACGAAGCGGAAGGGCTGCGCCTGGCAAACGACATTGAGTACGGCCTGGCCTCCTACATCTGGACTCAGGACATCAGCAAGGTTCTGCGCCTGGCGCGGGGTATCGAAGCCGGCATGGTGTTCGTCAACACCCAGAACGTCCGCGATCTGCGCCAGCCGTTTGGCGGCGTGAAAGCCTCCGGTACCGGTCGTGAAGGCGGCGAGTACAGCTTTGAGGTGTTCGCCGAAATGAAGAACGTCTGCATTTCCATGGGTGACCATCCGATCCCGAAATGGGGCGTGTAACCGTCATCCGTCGAGCCGCGTCAACGTTGACTGCGGCTCAAACTATTCAGGTTATGTAAGGAGAACACCGCATGGGAACATTAGCCTTAGCTGCCAAAATCACTCACGTGCCGTCGATGTACCTCTCAGAACTGCCGGGGAAAAACCATGGTTGCCGTCAGGCGGCCATCGACGGTCATAAAGAAATTGGCAAGCGCTGCCGCGAAATGGGCGTCGATACCATTATCGTTTTCGATACCCACTGGCTGGTTAACAGCGCCTACCACATTAACTGCGCCGACCATTTTAAAGGCGTCTACACCAGCAACGAACTGCCGCACTTTATCCGCGACATGACCTATGACTACGACGGTAACCCGGAGCTGGGTCAGCTGATTGCTGACGAAGCGGTCAAGCTGGGCGTGCGCGCCAAAGCGCACAACATCCCCAGCCTGAAGCTGGAGTACGGCACCCTGGTGCCGATGCGCTACATGAACAGCGATAAACATTTCAAAGTGGTGTCGATCTCCGCGTTCTGCACCGTTCACGATTTTGCCGACAGCCGCAAGCTGGGCGAAGCCATCGTCAAGGCCATCGAACAGTACGACGGGACCGTTGCGGTATTCGCCAGTGGCTCGCTGTCGCACCGCTTTATCGACGACCAGCGCGCCGAAGAAGGGATGAACAGCTACACCCGCGAATTTGACCATCAGATGGATGAACGGGTGGTGAAGCTGTGGCGTGAAGGCAAGTTCAAAGAGTTCTGCACCATGCTGCCGGAGTACGCCGACTACTGCTACGGCGAAGGCAATATGCACGACACGGTGATGCTGCTTGGGGTGCTCGGCTGGGATAAATACGACGGCAAGGTGGAGTTTATTACCGACCTGTTCGCCAGCTCCGGCACCGGCCAGGTCAACGCCGTGTTCCCGCTTCCGGCCCAGGCGTAAGGAGCCTTTATGCCGCACTTTATCGCCGAATGTAGCGACAACATCCGCGAACAAGCCGATTTACCCGGCCTGTTCGCCCAGGTGAACCAGGCGCTGGCCGCCACCGGCATCTTCCCGATTGGCGGGATCCGCAGCCGCGCCCACTGGCTGGATACCTGGCAGATGGCCGACGGAAAGCACGATTACGCCTTTGTGCACATGACCTTAAAAATCGGCAGCGGGCGCAGCCTGGAGAGCCGACAGGAAGTGGGCGAAATGCTGTTTGGGCTGATCAAAGCCCACTTCGCCGCCCTGATGGAAAGCCGCTATCTGGCGCTCTCCTTCGAGATTGAAGAGCTGCACCCGACGCTGAACTACAAACAGAACAACGTGCACGCGCTCTTTAAATAGCGCCCGAAGCCGGTCCCGGCGGCGATTCGCCGGGCTACCCGATGATGCCCATTTTCCGGTAATGCTACAGGAAGCCACTATGCTTGATAAACAGACCCGCACGCTGATCGCCCAACGGCTGAATCAGGCCGAAAAACAGCGTGAACAGATCCGCGCGATCTCCCTGGATTACCCATCGATCACCATTGAGGACGCTTACGCCGTCCAGCGCGAGTGGGTCGAGATGAAGATCGCCGAAGGCCGGGTGCTCAAGGGCCATAAGATCGGCCTGACCTCCAAAGCGATGCAGGCCAGTTCGCAAATCAGCGAACCGGACTACGGCGCGCTGCTCGACGATATGTTCTTCCACGACGGCAGCGATATTCCTACCGACCGCTTTATCGTGCCGCGCATTGAAGTTGAACTGGCTTTCGTGCTGGCGAAACCGCTGCGCGGGCCGAACTGCACGCTGTTCGACGTCTATAACGCCACCGATTACGTGATCCCGGCGCTGGAGCTGATCGACGCCCGCTGCCACAACATCGATCCTGAAACCCAGCGCCCACGCAAAGTGTTCGACACCATCTCCGATAACGCCGCCAACGCCGGGGTGATCCTTGGCGGTCGGCCGATTAAACCCGATGAGCTGGATCTGCGCTGGATCTCCGCGCTGATGTATCGCAACGGAGTCATCGAAGAGACCGGCGTTGCCGCAGGCGTGCTGAATCACCCGGCCAATGGCGTCGCCTGGCTGGCGAATAAGCTGGCAGCCCACGACGTTCAGCTGGAAGCCGGGCAGATTATCCTCGGCGGCTCGTTTACCCGTCCGGTACCGGCGCGCAAGGGCGACACCTTCCACGTCGATTACGGCAACATGGGCGCGATTAGCTGCCGCTTTGTGTAAGGGGAAAGAGATGAACAACACCTTTAAAGAAGCGCTCCAGGCCGGGCGCCCGCAAATCGGATTGTGGCTGGGGCTGTGCAGCAGCTACAGCGCCGAGCTGCTGGCCGGGGCCGGATTCGACTGGCTGCTGATCGACGGCGAACACGCGCCAAACAACGTTCAGACCGTACTGACCCAGCTCCAGGCCATCGCGCCTTACCCCAGCCAGCCGGTGGTGCGCCCGTCGTGGAACGACCCGGTGCAAATCAAACAGCTGCTGGATGTTGGCGCGCAAACCCTGCTGGTGCCGATGGTACAAAACGCTGACGAAGCGCGGCTGGCGGTGAAAGCCACCCGCTATCCACCAGCCGGTATTCGCGGCGTGGGCAGCGCCCTGGCGCGGGCTTCCCGCTGGAACCGTGTCCCGAACTATCTCCAGCAGGCCAACGATGCCATGTGCGTGCTGGTGCAGATTGAGACCCGCGAGGCGTTAAAAAATCTACCGCAGATCCTCGACGTGGAAGGGGTCGACGGGGTGTTTATCGGCCCGGCGGATCTCAGTGCCGATATGGGATTCGGCGGCAACCCGCAGCACCCGGAAGTACAGGCGGCCATTGAAAGCGCCATCGTCCAGATTCGCCAGGCAGGCAAAGCCCCGGGCATTCTGATGGCAAACGAGCAACTGGCAAAACGCTATCTCGAACTCGGCGCGCTGTTTGTCGCCGTTGGCGTAGATACCACCCTGCTGGCCCGCGGTGCAGAAGCGCTGGCGGCACGCTTTATCGACGCAGCAACCACCACAACCGATAACAATAAATCCGTCTATTAAACGGATAATGTGGAGCGCATTATGACAACCTCAACCCTGCAAAATAGTGAGAATAACGCCCCCGAACAACGGGTGATAAAGAAGCTGTTCCGTCGTCTCATTACGTTCCTGTTTGTGCTCTTTGTCTTCTCGTTTCTCGACCGTATCAACATCGGCTTCGCCGGCCTGACGATGGGCAAAGACCTCGGTCTGACCTCCACCATGTTCGGCCTTGCCGCCACGCTGTTTTACGTCACCTACGTGATGTGTGGGATCCCCAGTAATATGATGCTGGCGAAGGTCGGCGCTCGCCGCTGGATCGCCGGGATCATGGTGGTGTGGGGGATTGCCTCAACCTGTACGATGTTCGCCACCAACCCGCATACGCTTTATCTTCTGCGGATGCTGGTGGGCATTGCCGAGGCCGGTTTCCTGCCGGGGATCCTCGTCTATCTGACCTGGTGGTTCCCGGCCTATCACCGCGCCCGCGCTAACGCCCTGTTTATGATAGCGATGCCGGTGACCATGATGCTCGGATCAATCCTCTCGGGCTATATTCTGGCGCTCGACGGCCTGTGGAACCTGAAGGGCTGGCAGTGGCTGTTCCTGCTGGAAGGGCTACCGTCAGTGGTGCTTGGCGTCGTCACCTGGTTCTACCTGAACGATACCCCGGATCAGGCCAGCTGGCTGGATCAGGAGGAGAAGCAGGCGCTGAAAACCATGATTGAGCGCGAGCGGGAAAGCGCCACCGTGCTGCCGACCTCGGGCCGCTCGACGCTGCGCGAAGTGCTGACGCCGGCGGTGCTGATGTACACCCTCGCCTACTTCTGCCTGACCAATACCCTGAGCGCGATTAATATCTGGACCCCGCAGATCCTGCAAAGCTTCAACACCGGTAGCAGCAACATTGTGATCGGCCTGCTGGCGGCGATCCCCCAGTTCTGTACCATCTTCGGGATGCTGTGGTGGAGCCGGCGATCCGACCGGCGTAAAGAGCGCAAGATGCACACCATCCTGCCCTATCTGTTCGCCGCTGCCGGCTGGCTGCTGGCCTCTGCCACCAACCACAGCCTGGTTCAGCTCATCGGCATCATCATGGCGTCCGTCGGCTCCTTTACCGCGATGGCGATTTTCTGGACCACGCCGGATCGGGTGATTAGCCTGCAATCCCGGGCGGTGGCGCTGGCGGTGATCAACGCCATCGGCAACATTGGATCCGCCGTCAGTCCGCTGTTGATCGGCATCCTGCGCGACACCACCGGCAGCTTTAGCTCCGGGCTGTGGTTTGTCGCCGGACTGCTGATCGTCGGTGCGCTGGTGCTGACCAGGATCCCAATGAGCCAGCGGGATGATGCCGCGGCGGCGGCCGGACTTGCCGCACAGAAAAGCCATTAAGGAGTACGTATGTGCCAGCCCTCCATCGCGAATATCGATATCAACAAAGATTACGATGAGAGTCTGGGGACCGAAGACGTGCACTACCAGTCGTTTGCCCGTATGGCGGCCTTTTTTGGCCGCGATATGCAGGCGCATCGGCACGATCGGTACTTTCAGATGCATTTTCTCGATACCGGGCAGATTGAGCTGCAGCTCGACGATCACCGCTACTCGGTGCAGGCGCCGCTGTTTGTCCTGACGCCGCCGTCGGTGCCGCACGCGTTTATCACCGAGTCCGACAGCGACGGGCATGTGTTGACGGTGCATGAGGATCTGATCTGGCCGCTGCTGGAAGTGCTCTACCCCGGCACCCGGGAAGCCTTCGGCCTACCGGGTATGTGCCTGTCGCTGGCCGATAAACCCGATGAGCTGACGGCGCTGGCGCACTACTGGCAGCTGATTAAACGCGAGTCGACGTCACAGCTGGCCGGGCGTGAACATACTCTGGCGCTGCTGGCGCAGGCGGTGTTCACGCTACTGCTGCGCAACGCCCGGCTCGACGATCATGCCGCCAGCGGGATGCGCGGCGAACTGAAGCTGTTTCAGCGTTTTAACCAGATGATCGACAGCCACTACCACCAGCACTGGACGGTGCCGGACTATGCCAATGAGCTGCATGTCACCGAATCAAGGCTGACCGATATCTGCCGCCGCTTTGCCAACCGGCCGCCAAAGCGGCTGATCTTCGACCGTCAGCTGCGCGAAGCTAAACGGCTGCTGCTGTTTTCCGATAGCGCGGTCAACGAGATTGCCTGGCAGCTCGGCTTTAAAGACCCGGCCTATTTCGCCCGCTTTTTTAACCGCCTGGTGGGTTGCTCACCGAGCGCGTACAGAACGCAAAAAGTCCCGGTATCTTAAGACCCCCCGGAGGCGGTGCTGCGCACCTGTCCGGGCTACCACCGATGCCAACTCCGGGGGAAATGTCCCGGATGGCGGCCCGCGGCCTGATCCGGGTTACCTACCAGCACCAGTCCGTAGCCCGGTCAGCGCAGCGCCGCCGGGGAAAACAGGGGCCTCCAGGCTGAAAACATCGCCTGGATCACAGAACCAAACCCAGCATGAAAAGTACCTGCCGTTGACCCAAAAGTCTCTTCACGAAACCGCGTTTAACCGCTTCAATTGAACAACAAAAAAAATACATAAATTTAACATTTTATCCCTTGAAAGCGTTCGGCTACCGCCACTCTACGGCGTCCGACGCAGGACGGGAGATTCCGATAAATACTGAAGAGGCCCCTATGAAACCTGAAGATTTCCGCGCAGACGCTAAACGCCCGTTAACCGGTGAAGAGTACCTGAAGAGCCTGCAGGACGGCCGCGAAATTTACATCTACGGCGAGCGCGTCAAGGATGTCACCACGCATCCGGCATTCCGCAACGCCGCCGCCTCCGTCGGACAGTTGTACGACGCCCTGCACAAACCGGAGCTGCAGGATTCGCTGTGCTGGAACACCGATACCGGTAGCGGCGGCTATACCCATAAATTCTTCCGCGTGGCAAAAAGCGCCGACGACCTGCGCCAGCAGCGCGACGCCATCGCCGAATGGTCCCGCCTGAGCTACGGCTGGATGGGCCGCACCCCGGATTACAAAGCCGCCTTCGGCTGTGCTCTCGGCGCTAACCCGGCGTTTTACGGCCAGTTCGAGCAGAACGCCCGCAACTGGTACACCCGCATTCAGGAAACCGGCCTGTACTTTAACCACGCGATCGTCAACCCGCCGATCGACCGCCATAAACCCGCCGACGAAGTGAAAGACGTCTACATCAAGCTGGAAAAAGAGACCGACGCCGGGATCATCGTCAGCGGCGCAAAAGTGGTGGCCACCAACTCGGCGCTGACCCACTACAACATGATCGGGTTTGGCTCTGCTCAGGTGATGGGTGAGAATCCGGACTTCGCCCTGATGTTCGTCGCCCCGATGGATGCCGAAGGCGTGAAGCTCATCTCCCGCGCCTCTTACGAGATGGTCGCCGGCGCCACCGGATCGCCATACGACTATCCGCTCTCCAGCCGTTTTGACGAAAACGACGCGATCCTGGTGATGGATAAAGTGCTGATCCCGTGGGAAAACGTGCTGATCTATCGCGACTTCGATCGCTGCCGTCGCTGGACCATGGAAGGGGGCTTTGCCCGTATGTATCCGCTGCAGGCCTGCGTGCGTCTGGCGGTCAAACTCGACTTTATCACCGCCCTGCTCAAGCGCTCTCTGGAATGTACCGGCACCATGGAATTCCGCGGCGTGCAGGCCGACCTCGGGGAAGTCGTCGCGTGGCGCAATATGTTCTGGGCGCTGAGCGACTCGATGTGTTCAGAAGCCACCCCATGGGTGAACGGTGCCTGGCTGCCGGATCATGCGGCGCTGCAAACCTACCGCGTGATGGCGCCGATGGCCTACGCCAAGATCAAAAATATCATCGAGCGTAACGTCACCAGCGGCCTGATCTACCTGCCTTCCAGCGCCCGCGATCTGAATAACCCGCAGATCGACCAGTACCTGGCAAAATATGTCCGCGGATCTAACGGTATGGATCACGTCGAACGTATCAAGATCCTCAAACTGATGTGGGACGCCATCGGCAGCGAATTCGGCGGCCGTCATGAACTGTATGAAATCAACTACTCCGGGAGCCAGGACGAGATCCGCCTGCAGTGCCTGCGTCAGGCACAAAGCTCCGGCAATATGGACAAAATGATGGCCATGGTCGACCGTTGTCTGTCCGAGTACGACCAGCACGGCTGGACGGTGCCGCACCTGCACAACAACTCTGATATCAATATGTTGGATAAGCTGCTGAAGTAATTCGCAGCAGGAGGTCACAATGCAATTAGATGAACAACGCCTGCGTTTTCGCGATGCTATGTCCAGCCTGTCGGCTGCGGTCAACGTCATTACCACCGAAGGCGAAGCCGGCCGCTGCGGTATCACCGCGACGGCGGTGTGCTCGGTGACCGATACGCCGCCGTCGGTTATGGTCTGCATCAACGCCAACAGCGCCATGAACCCGGTGTTCCAGGGGAACGGCAAACTGTGTATTAACGTGCTGAACCATGAGCAGGAAGTGATGGCCCGCCACTTCGCCGGGATGACCGGCATGGCCATGGAAGAGCGCTTCAGCCTCTCCTGCTGGCAAAAAGGGGCGCTGGGACAACCGCTCCTGAAAGGATCGCTGGCCAACCTTGAAGGTGAAATAAGCCAGGTACAGACCATCGGTAGCCACCTGGTCTATCTGGTTGAGATCAAAAACATCGTCCTGAGTCAGGAAGGCCACGGGCTGATTTACTTCAAGCGCCGTTTCCATCCGGTGATGATGGAGATGGAAGTGGCGGTCTGATTCGCTCGCTTTCTCTCTGATTCACATTTCCCTCCCCTCCGCGGGGAGGGAAGAACCGCAAGAATACATGTGATCTCAATCACATATTGCCGTTCTGCTCATTTCCTGCCCAACCGCTTATCCTGCCAAGTGACCGCTCAGCCCCCCATATAACCACTCACAAACTTACCCAACTTTACGCGGCCAGCGTTCTGGCAGAATGCCCTCTGACAGAGCAATCAATACCTCCGCAAACATTACTCAACCTTAAACGGTTTCGGCCAGTTATTAATCAAAAAACCGGGTCTACTATGGACACAAAAAAACTCTTTAAACATATACCCTGGGTGATTCTTGGAATCATCGGGGCATTTTGCCTCTCGGTCGTCGCCCTGCGCCGCGGTGAGCACGTCAGTGCCCTGTGGATTGTCGTGGCGTCGGTTTCCGTCTATCTGGTGGCCTATCGCTACTACAGCCTGTACATCGCCCAGAAGGTGATGAAGCTTGACCCCACGCGCGCGACGCCGGCGGTCATCAACAACGATGGGCTGAACTACGTTCCTACCAACCGCTACGTGCTGTTCGGCCACCACTTTGCCGCTATTGCCGGGGCAGGTCCGCTGGTCGGCCCGGTGCTGGCCGCGCAAATGGGCTACCTGCCCGGCACCCTGTGGCTGCTGGCGGGCGTGGTGCTGGCGGGGGCAGTGCAGGACTTTATGGTGCTGTTTATCTCCTCGCGCCGTAACGGGTCATCCCTCGGGGAAATGATCAAAGAAGAGATGGGGCCGATTCCGGGTTCTATCGCCCTGTTTGGCTGCTTCCTGATTATGATCATCATCCTCGCGGTACTGGCGCTGATCGTAGTAAAAGCGCTGGCAGAGAGCCCGTGGGGCGTCTTTACCGTCTGCTCAACCGTGCCGATCGCGTTGTTTATGGGGATCTACATGCGCTTCCTGCGCCCCGGTCGCGTGGGCGAAGTGTCGGTGATTGGTATCGTGCTGCTGGTGGCCTCTATCTATTTCGGCGGTGTGATTGCCCACGACCCGTACTGGGGCCCGGCGCTGACCTTTAAAGACACCACCATCACCTTCACCCTGATTGGCTATGCGTTTATCTCCGCGCTGCTGCCGGTATGGCTGATTCTGGCACCGCGTGACTACCTCGCGACCTTCCTGAAAATCGGCGTTATCGTCGGCCTGGCGCTGGGGATCGTTATCCTCAACCCGGACCTGAAAATGCCGGCAGTGACTCAGTACATCGATGGTACCGGTCCGCTGTGGAAAGGCGCGCTGTTCCCGTTCCTGTTTATCACCATCGCCTGTGGTGCGGTCTCTGGCTTCCACGCGCTGATCGCATCCGGCACTACGCCGAAGCTGCTGGCGAATGAAACCGACGCCCGCTTTATCGGCTACGGTGCCATGTTGATGGAGTCCTTTGTGGCGGTGATGGCGCTGGTCGCAGCCTCTATCATTGAACCGGGCCTCTACTTTGCGATGAACACCCCGCCGGCCGGTCTGGGCATTGTGATGCCGAACCTGCACGAAATGGGTGGCGAAAATGCGGCAATGATTGCTGCGCAACTGAAAGAAGTCACCGTGCATGCGGCGGCAACCGTCAGCTCCTGGGGCTTCGTCATCACCCCTGAGCAGATCCTGCAAACGGCGAAAGATATCGGCGAACCGTCGGTACTGAACCGCGCAGGTGGCGCACCAACGCTGGCCGTCGGTATCGCCCACGTGTTCCACAAAATCATCCCGATGGCGGATATGGGCTTCTGGTACCACTTCGGTATTCTGTTTGAAGCGCTGTTTATCCTCACCGCACTGGATGCCGGTACCCGTGCCGGTCGCTTTATGCTCCAGGATCTGCTGGGTAACTTCGTGCCGTTCCTCAAGAAAACCGACTCGCTGGTGGCCGGGATTGTCGGCACCGCTGGTTGCGTAGGCCTGTGGGGTTATCTGCTGTATCAGGGCGTTGTCGACCCGCTCGGCGGCGTCAAGAGCCTGTGGCCGCTGTTTGGTATCTCGAACCAGATGCTGGCAGCCGTGGCGCTGGTGCTGGGTACCGTGGTGCTGGTCAAAATGCAGCGTACTAAATACATCTGGGTCACCGTGATCCCAGCCGCATGGCTGCTGCTGTGCACCACCTGGGCGCTGGGTCTGAAACTGTTCAGCACCAACCCGCAGATGGAAGGCTTCTTCTTTATGGCTCAGCAGTACAAAGAGAAGATTGCCGCCGGCGGTGAACTGAGCGCGCAGCAGATTGCCAACATGAACCATATCGTAGTGAACAACTACACCAACGCCGGGTTAAGCATTCTGTTCCTGGTGGTGGTTTACAGCATCATCTTCTACGGCATCAAAACCTGGATCAACGTGCGTAACAACAAAGTGCGCACCGATAAAGAGACGCCGTACGTACCGGTACCGGAAGGTGGCGTGAAGACCTCTTCGCATCACTAACCCCTCATGCCCGGTGCAGCTGATTGCACCGGGTTTTATCTTTATATCCAATGGATTTCGGGCGGTATCAAGGCGGTAACGCAGATGCCGCCCGAAAGACAAAAGGGTATATCTGGATGGCACTATGTTTGGTAACTTGGGTCAGGCAAAAAAATACCTCGGTCAGGCGGCGAAGATGCTGATTGGCATTCCGGACTACGATAATTATGTCGAACACATGAAAGCCACCCATCCGGATAAGCCGTACATGACCTACGATGAATTCTTTCGCGAACGCCAGCAGGCCCGCTACGGCGGTGACGGCAAAGGTGGCGTGCGCTGCTGTTAAATGGAGGCAAAATGGCACCGATTGCAGTGACCCTGTTGACCGGCTTTCTTGGCGCGGGAAAAACCACCCTGCTGCGCCATATTCTCAATGCACAGCACGGGTTTAAGATTGCCGTCATTGAAAACGAATTTGGTGAAGTCGCGGTAGACGATCAGCTGATTGGCGACCGCGCCACCCAGATCAAAACCCTGACTAACGGCTGCATCTGCTGCACCCGCTCGAACGAGCTGGAAGATGCGCTGCTCGACCTGCTCGACAGCCGCGATCGCGGCGAGATTGATTTTGACCGGCTGGTGATTGAGTGCACCGGCATGGCCGACCCCGGCCCGATTATTCAGACCTTTTTCTCCCATGAGATACTGTGCGAGCGCTATCTGCTGGACGGCGTGATTGCGCTGGTGGATGCGGTCCATGCGGATCAGCAGATGAGCCAGTTCACCATTGCCCAGTCGCAGGTGGGCTATGCCGACCGTATTCTGCTGACCAAAACCGACGTCGCAGGCAACAGCGACGCCTTACGTGAACGGCTGACGCGCATCAACGCCCGGGCGCCGATATATACCGTCACCCACGGTGATATCGATCTGAGCCTGCTGTTTAATACTAGCGGCTTTATGCTGGAAGAGAACGTGGTCAACAATAAACCGCGCTTCCACTTTATGGCTGATAAACAGAACGACGTCGCCTCTATCGTGGTCGAGCTGGATTACCCGGTCGATATCAGCGCAGTCTCCAGGGTAATGGAAAACCTGCTGCTCTCTTTCGCCGAACAGCTGATGCGCTATAAAGGGATGCTGTGGGTTGATGGCGAGCCGAACCGCCTGCTTTTCCAGGGCGTCCAGCGCCTGTACAGCGCCGACTGGGACCGCCCCTGGGGTGACGAAACGCCACACAGTACGCTGGTGTTTATCGGCATTAATCTGCCGGAAGAAGAGATCCGCGCGGCGTTTGCCGGCTTGCGTTGATAACCGCTCACAACCTGCGGCAGCTATCGTGGCTTCCGGGCGAATATCGCCCGGTCATCGCGATCCGGTAATCTCCTCTTTGGGCAGGCCGGTAATTCGCAGAACCCTCTCCAGCGCAAGTCCTTCCGCCAGCAGGGTGCGGGCAATACGCACCGCTTCCGCACGCTGGCCTTCGAGCCGCCCTTCAAGCCGCCCTTCCTGCTTTCCTTTTCGGCGTCCTGCTTCACGAAGTCTTTCCGCAATCGTCATCAGCTCCTCCTTGTGTTGCGGTACCCGTCGGGCAAGTTCCTGAATAAACTGGCCAAAACGGCGAGTATCGCCGGAATACACCAGGTAATTAAACAGCGTTTTCAACTGGCTGTCATTAGTATATTCCTTAACCAAGGGACGAAAAGTTACCACGACTCTACCTGCCAGCAAGCCTTAATACACCTCACCGTTTCAGGGTTTGCGAGCCGGGCTGGAAACGCTTTTTCCCCGGCGGTAATCACGGCATATTTTCTGCAGCCTGCTCGCAGATATTCACCAAAACAGACCGAAGACAGCCCCGGGCAGGCGTGCTATAAACGAGCCATCCCCTCAGCACAGGAGCGTGCCGTGAGCCACACCCGTGATATTGCGCAGACCTTCTGGCGCGACGAGACACTGCCCTGGCTGGAGCTGCGCAGCACCCGGCATAGCCGTCAGGCCTATAAACGCCATCGCCATCCGCAGCTGTCGCTGGGGGCCATTATCGCCGGGGAAACCTGCTGCCAGTGCGACGGGCAAACGTATCTGCTGCAGCCGGGCGATCTGATCGTTATCCCGGCCGACGCTCCACACAGCTGTAACCCGTGCGACGGTCGGCCACGCAGCTACCATATGTTGTATCTCGACGTGACGTGGTGCCTGCAGCAGCTGCCGCCTCTCCCGCGCCAGACGCAACTGCATGCGCCGCAACCGGTGATCCGGGACCCTCAGCTTTTCGAGCGCTATCAGCAGATAGTGACCCTGATGACGCAGCAGCAAACGGCAGAGCTGCCCGCGCTGGTGGCGCAATTGCTTCGCTCGCTGCCGCTGTCCCCCACCGACGTGCCGCCGCTGCGCGACACCAGCTCGCAGCTTTTTCATCGCCTGGCGACTGACCCGCAAGCCCCGCCTTCACTCGATGTCCTGGCCCACGAGTTCGCCCTGCGTAAAGAGACGCTGATCCGCACCTTCAAGCAGGATACCGGCCTGACGCCCGCCAGTTATATGAACATGACGCGCATCGAATTTGCCAAAGCGCGGCTGCGCGCCGGGGATGAGATCGCCGACGTCGGCTATCAGGCCGGTTTTGCCGACCAGAGCCACTTCCATAAAACCTTTGTCAGCTATACCGCCGCCACCCCGCGTCAGTACGCCGCAAGACCGATCAATATCAAACAATAAGTCATGTTTTCTCTGACGTAGGCTGACCACTGATTTGTTCAGAGGTCGCTATGGATATGTTAACGTCGCTTTTCCCGCCCGCCTTTCCGGCGCTGGCGCTCTCCCACTTCGTTGCCCTGCTCAGCCCAGGACCCGATTTCTTTTTGCTGATGGGTTACGCCCTGCGCTATCGCCTGCGCGGCAGCGTCGGCCTGTGCCTTGGCATCGCCGTCGGCAACGGGCTGTACATTGTGCTGGCGATTATCGGCTGGGGCGTACTGCGTCAGGCTCCGCTGCTGTTTACGGTGGTTGAACTGCTGGGCGCGGCCTACCTGCTGTGGATTGGCCGCCAGTTGCTGAAAAGCGCCCCGGCCACTCTGGAGTGGCAGGCCGCGCGCGCTTGCCGTCCCTCGCCGGGTAAACAGCTGCTGCTGGGGCTGGGTTCATCGCTGCTCAATCCCAAGAACGTCCTGTTTTATCTGGCATTAATGACCTCGCTGCTCGGTCCCGATGTCACCTTGCTCCAGCAGACAAGCTGCGGCATCTGGATGGTCAGCGTGGTGCTGATATGGGATCTGTTGCTGGTCTCGCTGATGGCGCTGGGGCCAGTCCAGCATCGCTTATCCGGCGTGATCTGGCGCGTCGAGCGGACGGCGGGCGCGGTCCTGACAGGTTTTGGCCTGTGGATTGTGTGGCAGTTTTTGCACGAGTCCGCCGTCAGGTTATATGCTTAAAGCCTATGGAAAAACTCGCTGAACTGAAACGCGCCAAACTGCTGGCGCTGTCGCTACTGCTGATTGCGGTCGCCATTTTTATCACCACGCTGCTGCTGCCACCGACGCCGTGGGTCAGCGCGCTGAAGGCTGTCTCCGAAGCGGCGATGGTCGGAGCGCTGGCCGACTGGTTTGCGGTGGTGGCGCTGTTTCGCCCGATTCCGCTGCCGTTTATCTCCCGGCATACGGCGATCATTCCCCGCAACAAAGACCGGATCGCCGATAACCTCGGCTATTTCGTGCAGGAGAAGTTTCTCGATACCCCATCGCTGGTGGCGCTGATCCGCCGCTATGAGCCGGCCCTGATGCTCGGCAACTGGTTCAGCCAGCCGGCAAACGCCCGGCGGGTGGGCCATCACCTGCTACAGGTGATGAGCGGTTTTCTGGAACTGACCGACGACGCCCGCATTCAGCGCCTGCTGCGCCGGGCGGTGCATAAGGCCATCGATAAGGTCGACCTGACGCAGACCAGCGCCATGATGCTGGAGGGATTAACTCGCAATAACCGCCATCAGAAGCTGCTGGACTCGCTGATTTCCCAGCTTATCGCCCTGTTACAGCGCGACAGCTCGCGCGCCTTTGTGGCCCGCGGGATCGTCCGCTGGCTGGAGACCGAACACCCGCTGAAGGCCAAAATCCTGCCCACCGAATGGTTGGGCGAGCACAGCGCTGAAATGGTCACCGATGCGGTGAATACGCTACTCGACGAGGTCACCCAGGATCGCAGCCATCAGATCCGTCAGGCCTTCGATCGGGCGACGTTGAAACTGATCGACAACCTGAAAACCGATCCGCTGATGGCGGAAAAAGCGGAGAACATGAAGGCCTGGCTGAAAAATGATGAGACCTTTAACCGCTATCTCGGCGAGGTATGGGCCGACCTGCGGGCATGGATTAAAAACGATGTCAGCAGTGATGACTCGCGGATCCAGCAGCGGATTGCCGATGCCGGGCAGTGGTTCGGCGAGACGTTAATCCATGATGAGGCGCTGCGCGAATCGCTGAACGAACACCTTGAGCAGGCGGCCCATCGGGTTGCTCCGGAGTTCGCCACCTTCCTGACCCGTCATATCAGCGATACGGTGAAGAGCTGGGACGCGCGGGATATGTCGCGGCAGATTGAACTCAATATCGGCAAAGACCTGCAGTATATCCGCATCAACGGCACCCTGGTCGGCGGCAGCATCGGCCTGGTCCTGTGGTTGCTCTCGCAGATCCCGGCGCTGTTCCTGCATTAAGCGACCAAAACGGTGGCCCCGCCGCGCTGGCAGGGCCCTGCAGTTAGCCGATGCGGGTAAAGCCAGCATCCAGATCGGCAATCAGGTCATCAACATCTTCCAGCCCGATATGTACCCTGATCAGCGTCCCGCTGAAATCAACATCCCCGGCCGGGCGAATGCTGTTCAGCTCCTCCGGCTGGTTCGCCAGAATCAGTGACTCAAACCCGCCCCAGGAGTAGGCCATATGGAACAAGGTAAAGTTATCGAGAAACGCCGCCAGTTGCTCGTCGGTCAGCCGTTTTTTCAGGATGAAAGAGAACAAACCTGAACTGCCCGTGAAGTCACGTTGAAAACAGGCGTGTCCGGGGCATTCGGCCAGCGCCGGGTGATTCACCCGAGCCACCTCCGGTCGCGCCGACAGCCAGCGCGCGATCTGGATGCTGCTCGTTTCATGTTGTTTAAGACGCACCGCCAGCGTGCGTAACCCACGGCTGCCGTTATAGGCAGTGTCGGCATCCAGCGTCTGGCCCATCAGGTAGGAGTTTTCGCGTAAACGATCCCAGCAGCGGGCGTTGGACACCGCCGTCCCCAGCATCGCATCCGAATGGCCAACGATGTACTTGGTGCCTGCCTGAATAGAGATATCCACGCCGAGATCCAACGCCCTGAACAGCACGCCTGCCGCCCAGGTGTTATCGATCATGATGACGATCTCCGGATTCACCGCGCGGATCGCTTGCACCATGCCCGGTACATCCTGTACTTCCATGGTGATCGAGCTGGGGGACTCCAGAAAGACCACTTTCGTTTCAGGGCGCAGCAGGCGAGTAATGTCTGCGCCGATCAACGGATCGTAATAGGTGGTTTCTACGTTGAATTTGCTGAGGATCTTATTGCAAAAATCCTGCGTCGGTTCATAGGCCGCGCCGGTCATCAGGATATGGTCGCCGCTTTGTACAAACGCCAGAATGGCATTGGTCACCGCCGCAGCGCCACACGGATAAAGCGCGCAGCCCGCGCCGCCTTCCAGCTCGCTCATTGCCTGCTGAAACGCAAAATGGGTGTAGGTCCCGCGGCGGCCGTAAAACAACTCGCCGTTGGCACGATTGGCGGTGGCGAATTTTTTGTCTTTCACCGTCTCAAAGACCAGTGAAGAGGCGCGCTGGATAACCGGATTCACCGCGCCCTGGGTGTAGCGCTTGTCGCGTCCGGCGATAACTAACTGCGTGTCGAGTTTGAGTTTCTTGTTCATAACGTCTCCTGTGACATCCTTTTATCCGTGGGCAAATTTATGCGGCAGCCGCCGTGGAATTCAGCTCAGTGTGTGCCTGCTTTTTTCCGGCGAAGCGCTCCACAATTTGCGCGGCGTTCAAATCATGAATTACGTTGATCAGGGTAGCCGGGGCATCGGTGATGGTGCCGAGCACCACCAGCATCGGGATCGCTTCCATCGGCAGTCCCAGCGTGGTGACAATAAAAATTTCCCCGAGGAAGGCCCCGCCCGGCACACCGCCGACGATGATGGCGGAAAGCACGGCGATCAGCATGGTCAGGAAGAAGGTTTCGGTGGTGAATTCCATCCCCAGCACCGAATAGATAAAGACGATCTTCAGCGCGGCAATCATCGCCACCCCGCCCTTATTGAGATTCACCAGCAGCGGAATAGAGACATCGACGATTTCCGGGTTAATGCCCATCGCTTTACCGGCGCGCAGCGTGACGGGCAGCGTCCCTAATGAGGAGCAGGTTCCGAGCGCGGTCGCAGAAGGTTCCACCGCATTGCGCCAGAACGCCTTCACTGCCGGTATGCCGCCCCCGATCCAGGAATATAAAATGGACCCGAAGATAAAATAGACCAGCGTGGCCACCATAAACAGGCCAATCGCCCGCGCAAAGGTCAGCAACAGCCCGGAATCCTGGCTGGCCATCGTCGCGGCGAAGTAGCAGCCGAGGCCGATTGGCGCGACTTTCATAATGATCGAGACAATCTTCATAATGACGGTATTGGCATCTTCCAGCAGCGAGGCGATGCGTTTACCCGCCTGCTCAGATTGCCCAATGGCGACGCCGGCAATAATCGCCATCACGATCAGCGCCAGAATATTGGACTTCGAAAACAGCCCAATAAAATCGCTGGTGGTAATCATGCTGACAAAATCCATCTGCCCGCTGCCCGCCTGTACCGACTGCGAGAGATCGATAGTGACGCCCTGCGCCGGGTTGTACCATAACGCCAGCGCCACGATACCTGCTGCCGGAATAAACGCCATCGCGATCGAGACAATAAAGATAATCGCCATAATACGCCCCAGCCTTTTCAGGTCGGTCATACTGGCAATCGACGACATCACGCTGATACCCACCAGCGGAACAATAATCATAAATAACAGGTTGAGGAATATCTGACCTATCGGTTGCAGTTTACCAGCCAGCCCCGGGGCGTAAATACCTGTCAGGCCGCCAATCACCAGAGCAATTAATAAAATAATAGAAGATTTGTAGGGTTCGAGTCGTGACCACATAACCGGTACCTTTAATTAAAATTATATTGATGAGATGAAATTCACAAAGTAATAACTTTCTGGGCCGCCTCCTTTTATTTTGTGATGCAACTCACTTAACTTGTTATTTTTTCATTTTGCCAGCAAGTTGTTTCCTGTGATTCAATAGTCACATGATTTACACGCGAATGTAACGGCTCATTCGTACCGTTTTTGCAAATCACTTGTGAATTAAAGGAAAGAATGAGCAATCCTGTCTCGTTAAAGCACCTGGAGTTTTTTATTAAGATTGTCGACTGCGGAGGACTATCAGAAGCCGCCGCACAGCTTAACGTCTCCCCCTCGGCGGTCAGCAAAAGCCTCTCCGCGATGGAAGATACTCTGGGAACCACCTTAATTAAACGCACCACCCGCAGTATTACCCTGACCGATGCCGGGCAATATTTGTTTAATCGCGCCAATAAGTTACTAAAAGAGTTTGATGACACCTTAAATACCACCTCCGGCTATTATCACAGTCCGCAGGGTGAATTACGTATTACCTGTTCTATTGCCTTTGGTTACTCCCGGTTGGTCAACCTGGTGGATAAATATCGTCAGCAATATCCCGATGTGAATCTCTATATCGATTTGAACGATAATTTCGTCAATCTCAATGACACCGATTTTGACATCGCCTTACGTATTTCCACCGCCCCGCCGCAAAACTACGCCATGCGCAAGCTGGTCCCCATCCGCTGGGCCTATTGCGCATCGCCAGGCTACCTTGCGAAGAAAGGCATGCCCGTAAGACGCAGCGATCTGGTGAATCATGACTGCCTGGTGTACCCCGGTCTGACGCCAGTCCTGAAGGTGGCCGATGAGCAGGATCGTCTGCATCAGCTGAAGCTGCACATGCCGATCCAGGCCAACAGCAGCCTGGTGCTCTTAAAATCGGTCCTTGAAGATCAGGGTGTGGCCTACCTTCCTACCTATTTGATCGGCGATCATATTCAGAAAGAAGAGGTCACGCCGCTGATCCTCGATGGCACCATTACCTGCGAAACGCATACCCTGTATGCGCTCTATTTCCCCAGCAAATACAGCAATCCTAAGGTACGATCGTTTATCGATTTTCTGGTGGCAGAATTAGGCCCGGTGCCGGCATGGGACAGTTGGATCCCGCACTAGCGCCAGCCTCCTGCGATCCGTATTTTATGGTGACTTCAGACCCCTTTTAAGGAGCTAAAAATGGCTGACATCAACCTGACCTCCGCCGAACGCGACCTGTTACGCGAAAAGCTATGCGCCTACTGCGAAAAGAATTTTGACCTTGAACTGGAGCAGTTTGACGCAGAATTCTTTGTCGATTTTATCGCGAAAGAGCTGGGGCCAATGTTCTATAACGCCGGCATTGAAGAGGCGATTCGCACCCATGTCGCCTACAGCGAACGCATTCAGGAAGAGATGGATTTGAAAAAAGTCTATTAGCGCGATGGCGCGATAGCTCGACATGGGCGGGAGATCAACAAACACACACTATTATCATGGTTATAATGCGAACACTTTCATCATCTCCCGTGTACGGGGAAGGAAAACCATGTCGCTTATTACCGACCTGCCCGCCATTTTTGATCAGTTCTCCGAAGCCCGTCAGAAGGGCTTTCTTACCGTGATGGAACTCAAAGAGCGCAATATTCCGCTGGTGGGGACCTACTGCACCTTTATGCCCCAGGAGATCCCGATGGCGGCGGGCGCCGTCGTTATCTCGCTGTGCTCCACCTCCGACGAAACCATCGAAGAGGCGGAAAAAGACCTGCCGCGCAATCTCTGTCCGCTAATTAAAAGCAGCTATGGCTTTGGCAAAACGGACAAATGCCCCTACTTCTACTTTTCGGACCTCGTGGTCGGCGAAACGACCTGCGACGGCAAAAAGAAAATGTATGAATACATGGCGGAATTTAAAGCGGTCCACGTGATGCAGCTGCCAAACAGCGCCAGCGATGCCGCTTCCCGCGCGCTGTGGAAGGCGGAAATTGTGCGTTTGCAGCAGGCGGTGGAAGCGCGTTTTGGCACGCCGGTGACTGAAGCAGCGTTGCGTGAAGCCGTCGCGCTCAAGAACCGCGAGCGCCGGGCGCTGGCGAATTTCTACCGCGTCGGGCAACTGAATCCGCCCGCGCTCAGCGGCAGCGACATACTGAAAGTGGTCTACGGCGCGACCTTTCGTTTCGACAAAACGGCACTGATCGACGAGCTTAACGCCATGGCTGAGCAGGTTCGTCAGCAGTGGCAGTCTGGCAGCACACGGCTGGCGCCGCGCCCGCGGATCCTCATCACCGGCTGCCCGATTGGCGGCGCGGCCGAAAAAGTGGTGCGCGCCATCGAAGAGCATGGCGGTTGGGTGGTCGGCTTTGAAAACTGCACCGGCGCCAAGGCCACCGAACGCTGCGTGGATGAGACCGGCGACGTCTACGACGCCCTGACCGACAAATACCTCGCCATCGGCTGCTCCTGCATCTCGCCCAACGACCAGCGCTTGACCCTGCTCAGCCAGATGGTCGAGGAGTACCAGGCGGATGGCGTCGTGGACGTGATTTTACAAGCCTGCCACACCTATGCGGTGGAATCGCTGGCGATTAAACGCCACGTCCGCCAGCAGCACAACATTCCCTATATCGCGATTGAAACCGACTATTCAACGGCTGATATCGGCCAGCTCAGCACCCGCGTCGCGGCGTTTATTGAGATGCTCTAAGGAAGGGTTGTGGTGTTTACAGTAGGTATTGATTCAGGTTCCACGACGACCAAAGGCATCCTGTTGGCTGACGGCGTGATTCAGCGCCGTTTCATCTGCCCGACGCCGTTTCGCCCCGCCGACGCCATTGTCGACGCGTGGGAGGCCCTCAGCGCCGGGCTGGCCGAACGCCCTTTTTTGACCTTAACCGGCTACGGCCGCCAGCTGGTGGATTTTGCCGATAAGCAGGTGACGGAAATTTCCTGTCATGGGCTTGGAGCGCGTCTGTTGGCTCCGGCAACCCGCATGGTGATTGATATCGGCGGTCAGGACAGCAAGGTTATCCAGTTAGATGACGCCGGCAATCTCAGCGATTTCCTGATGAACGACAAATGCGCGGCGGGGACCGGGCGCTTTCTCGACGTCATTTCCCGCACCCTCGGCGCCAGCGTGGAGCAACTGGATACCATCATCGAGGACGTCGCGCCTCACGCCATCACCAGCATGTGCACGGTCTTCGCCGAATCGGAAGTGATCAGCCTGCGCTCGGTGGGCGTTTCGCCGGAAGCGATTCTTGCCGGTGTGGTTAACGCCATGGCCAGACGCAGCGCCCATTTTATCGCCCGGTTGTCGACCGAGGGGCCGCTGCTGTTTACCGGCGGCGTCAGCCACTGCGCGACCTTTGCCCGCATGCTGGAAAACCATCTCGGCATGACGGTGCACCGCCACCCGGATGCCCAGTTCGCCGGCGCCGTGGGCGCCGCCTGCATCGGCCAGCGCCAGAGGCGGCAACGATGACGGCGCATCTGTTTTTATTCCATTCGACGGTGGGCGTGGTCCGGACCCGCAAAGCCCTGCAGGCGGCGGACATCCCCTTTCAGGTGCAGGATATTCCGCGCCAGCTGCGCAGCGGCTGCGGGCTGTGCATCCTGCTGCATTGCCCACTGGGGGAAGAAACCCGCTGGGTTATCCCCGGCCAGACGGCCGCCATTTATCGCCACGATGACGACGAATGGCGCTGTGTATCGACCTGGCCGGCCTGAAGCTATTCGCTGAAGATAAAACGCGTCGGGGCAAAGCAGTTGAGGATGCGGTGGACCAGAAAGACCAGCGTCAGGGTCACGATCAGCGATGTCGTCACCGAAGTGATGCGGTAGAGATCGCTGAAGATCAGATCCTGGTCCGGATGCAGGTTCTGGCCGAACATAATCCCGATGGTGGTGATACTGGCAAAGCCCACCCCGGCGCCGACCTTTTCCATCACATGCAGGCGGGCGCTAAAGGCCAGGCCCAGGCCAATCAGCGGCATCATCAATACCATATGGTTGCTGAAATCGTAGATAAGCAGCTGCACCACCAGGATATAAAGGCAGGAGAGCACCACCCCCACCACACGCCACACCGAACTGATCACCGCGCCGCGATAGTGCATCGGGAATAAAATCAGGATCCCGGCCATCAGCGCCGAGAGAGAATCGCTAAGATCGCACATCTGGAAGACCACAAAAATCAGGGTCGCAACGGTGCCGGAGAGGAGCGATTCGTGGCGCACGCGGGCGGCATCTTTCTCGATCCTCGGCGGCGGCTTACGCGGTTCGACGTCGGGGATCAGGTAATTCATCAAGGCGCTGAGCGCCACCGCCATCACGCAGGCTTCCATATTCGAGAACAGCAGCGTGTGCCAGTTGCTGCTGGTATAGCTCATAAAGTTGAGCATGGTGCTCTGACAGACCACGCCCATCGACCCCAGCAGGAACAGCGGACCCTGGCTCATAAAGCGAAAACGCATCACGTAGAGGCCAAACACCACCAGCGTCATAACAATCGGCCATTGCGACAAATAGCCGACGATCAGCACCATTTCAACGCAGTTCACCGCCGCACTGAAGATAAACTGCCTGGCGACGTGCCGGTTGAATACCGGCACCAGCGACAGCAGCATCAGCGGGTAGACCACGAAGAAAACGCCGTACTGCACGTCGTAGAAGGTCGATATGCTCAGCGATATCATCCCGGCAAAGGCGATACGCAGCGTCTGGCGGAAATCATTCGCCGTGTAGACGATATTGCCGTGCGGGGTGAAGACGCGCGCCAGCGTATTAATAGACATAATGCAGCAGGCTCACCAGATGGATCTGTAGGCCAGCAAAGGTGCGGGCGAACGGCCCGTCGCTGTTGTAGAGCTGTACCGTGGCTCGCGCACCGGTCGGCAGCGCTTTCTCCAGCGGCGCATCGAGGGCCACATGAATACGCATACGTTGGGCATCACGCACCCAGCGCGTGGATTGCTCCGGCTGCGAGAGCTGGCCGTTGACCTCTTCCTGACCGGCTAAAATCCCGGCGTCGCTGCTGGTAACGTGTGCCGGAAACACCTTGCCCGGCAGGGCGTCAAAGACCACGGCGGCATCGGTATCTACGGCGGTATGGCGCAGGCTTTTTTCGCGGAAATCGGCGACGATATCGGTATGGTTGCTGACCAGCGCCAGCAGCGGCGTGGCGGCCGTGGCATACAGGCCCGGATTGAGCTGCAGGTTGCTCACCATCCCGTCCGTTTCCGCATGGACTTTACTCCAGCCCAGATTGAGCTGCGCCTCTTCCAGCGCGTTGCGGTATTTTTGCAGCGTCACGTTACGGCTATCGTCGCGCTCTCCGCGCTGGATCAGCAGGTTCTGAATGCTGGCATTCAGCGCGCTGACCGATTGCTCGCTGGTCTGCCAGGTGGTGCGCACCTTATCCAGATCCGATTGCGAGACGTTTTGCATGGTGCTCAGGCGCTGATAGCGGTCAAGGGTCACTTTATCGTTGCGGGCGGTGTATTGCGCCGTGCGCAGGTTGGCACGCGCGGCGGCAATCTGCGCATCCAGCTGCTGGTTACTCAGCTTCGCCTGTTCAAAGGCAATCTGCGCGGCCTGGACTTTGTTGATAAACGGCGTGGGATCCAGCTCATAGAGCAGATCGCCTTTTTTCACCTGGCTATTGTTGTGGACATAGACCTGGGATACGTAGCCGGAGACCCGAGGCGATACCGGCGTCACCACCCGCATCACGGTTGAATCCGGCGTCAGCGGGATCCAGATATCGGCAACAATAAACCAGGCGAATATGGCAAGGAAAGCGGCAATACTCACCCTTACCCAGCGGGCAAACTTTTGTTCTGGCGTCATCATAGTGTGTTAGATCTTGTTATCTTCTTCGCGGATTGTCCGCAAATTGCAGGCGATTTGATTTAATGTGGCACTGAAAGTCTCGAGGTCAGCCTCGGGAATGGTGCGGGTGACGCGGGCCTGATAAACCTCAATCACGCGGTTCAGCGTTTCCAGCGTCGAGCGACCTTCCGCCGTGAGCGTCAGCAGACGTATGCGTTTGTCATAGGGAGAGGTTGAACGCACCAGGTAGCCCTGGTTTTCAAGCTGCGTGAGGGTGCGCATCAGCGGCGGCAGTTCAATGCCCTGCACTTCCGCCAGTTCGCTGACCGAAACGTTGCACCCCAGTTGATGCAGCTGCATCAGTACCGTCCAGCTTGACTGAGTCAGGCCGGTATCGGTGATGGCAGCGTCGATGGTCGCACGCCACTGGCGTACTACCATCGCCATCCGCATCCCCATCGGGCGGCGGGCGAACAGTTCGTCTTCGGTCATGTTTCTTTCCTCAGTAAGCTGAGAAGAAAATAATACTTATCAGGGTAAGTATCAAGAAACAGCCGACATGGCAGCATCAATTGATAAATATTGTGAATGCATTCGCGCCGCCATCAGGGAATCCCCCGATGGCGCTACGCTTACCGGGGGGACCAGCCAGATCGCATTTTTTAATTGACCTGATCCCGCCGCAATCCTACGTCCTTCAGCTGTTCGTCGCTCATTCGCTGCAATACCCGCCGCGTTCTCTGCCTGATCCACCATTTTCTGATCATCCGCCCCATCAAAATGAAGCCGATAAACGGCTGTCTTGCCCGGTTCTCATGAAATTCCATACTCCACCTCCTCACCTTGCCAGAGGCTTTATCTTCACGGATCCGAGGCCCAACAATACAGATGCACAAAACACTTTTCTTTAACATACAGATTGGCTAAAACGGTATCTGCGTGGCGTTTTCTCCACCCATCTGTACTGGTTTATTTATCTGTATGGCGACAACAAGGGATACAGCATGACGCGTTACCAACATCTGGCCAATCTGCTGGCGGAACGTATAGAACAAGGTCTGTATCGCGACGGCGAAAAGCTGCCTTCGGTGCGCAATCTGAGTCAGGAGCACGGCGTCAGCATCAGTACCGTCCAGCAGGCCTACCAGACCCTGGAACAGCAGCGGCTGATCACCCCGCAGCCTCGCTCCGGCTATTTTGTCGCCCCGCGTAAGGCCCAGCCGCCGGTGCCGCCGATGTCGCGTCCGGTGCAGCGCCCGGTCGAGATCACCCAGTGGGATCAGGTGCTGACCATGCTCGACGCGCGTAATGACAAATCGATAATTCCGTTCGGCGGCGGCTCACCGGATGTCACCCAGCCCAGCCTGAAACCACTCTGGCGCGAACTCAGCCGGGTGATACAGCATAATCTCAGCGAAGTGCTCAACTATGACGAACTGGCGGGGCGTCGCGAATTGCGGGAACAGATTGCCCGCCTGATGCTCGACGGTGGTTCCGTGGTCACCGCCAACGATCTGATAATGACCAGCGGCTGCCACAACGCCCTGTCTCTGGCCCTGCTGTCGGTGTGCCAGCCCGGTGATATCGTCGCCGTCGAATCACCCACCTATTACGGCACGATGCAGTTGCTACGCGGGCTGGGGATCAAAGCCATCGAGATCCCGACCGATCCGGACAGCGGGATCAGTATCGAAGCGCTGGAACTGGCGCTGGAGCAGTGGCCGATCAAAGGGGTGATCCTGGTGCCTAACTGCAACAACCCGCAGGGGTTTATCATGCCGGATGCCCGTAAACGCGCGATCCTGACCCTCGCTCAGCGCCACGATATTGTGATATTTGAGGATGATATTTATGGCGAACTGGCCACCGATTACCCGCGTCCGCGTACGATCCATTCCTGGGATATCGACGGTCGGGTAATTCTCTGTAGCTCGTTTACCAAGACTATCGCACCGGGTCTACGCATCGGCTGGATCGCGCCGGGCCGCTATTACGATCGTCTGCTGCAGATGAAATACGCCGCCAGCGGTACCAACGTTCCCTCCACGCAGCTGGCGGCCTCCACCTTTATTCGTGAAGGACACTACCACCGCCACGTGCGGCGTATGCGCCAGATCTACCAGCGCAACATGGAGATTTACACCTGCTGGCTGCGGGAATATTTCCCCTGCGGGATCTGCGTCACCCGCCCGAAAGGCGGCTATATGCTGTGGGTGGAGCTGCCTGAACATGTCGATATGGTCTGCGTCGCCCAGCAGCTGTGCCGCATGAAAATCCAGGTCGCGCCGGGATCGCTGTTTTCAGCCTCAGGGAAATACCGTAACTGTCTGCGAATCAACTGCGCACTGCCGCCGGTTGAAAAGCACCGCGAGGTGATGGTCCAGTTGGGAATGGCGGTAAAAGTCGCGATGGAACAGGCGCCAGAATAAGGCTATCGCATATTGAACCCCGGTTGCGCTGCGCTTACCGGGGCTACAGATACCCCACCGTTGGTAGTTGGTAGCCCGGACAAGGCGCGAAGCGCCGCCTCCGGGGGACTGTGCCTACCGGGGCGACAGACACCCCGCCGTTGGTAGCCCGGACAAGGCGCAAAGCGCCGCCTCCGGGGAGTTGTGCTTACCGGGGTTACAGATGCCCCGCCGTTAGTAGCCCGGACAAGCTCCGGGGACAGGTTATTTCTTGTTAAGGTCGCGAATCATCGCTTCTCTTAAAATCGCGTTCAATCGCGTTTGATAACCTTTTCCCGGGCGTTTAAGCCACTCCATCACATCGGCATCAATGCGCACCGAGGCCTGGGTTTTTAGCGGCCGATAGAATTTACCGCGTACCGCATCTGACCACTGCTCATCATCTGAAGCGGGAATGTCGCTGTAATCAATGTCATCATCCGTTTTGTTTGCCAGCGCGTTAAGCTCAGCTTCCCGCTGGGCCGTCATCACAGCCGGATTATCGCCTTTATGTTTAACCACGCTCATAACGATTCCTCTCTTTGCTGTCGGCCTTCCGGGCACTGATTATTCGAACAACCTCGGAACCACTTTCAAAACGGATCGAGTGCGCAACCAGGATAACGATGATCCCATGAACAAGGCCTATGGTTTGCCACCGATATTCACCGTTTTCATAACGATCCTGGCGGGTGAGATGGCGCGGATCGTCAAAAACCAACATCGCTTCCTCAAACCGGATCCCATGTTTTCTTAGATTGCTCGTTGCCTTGTTTGCATCCCATTCAAACTCTAAAGGCATAACATCCGTCCTGGTTGTATATACGAAAAAGTATATACAATTATCTGGCGATTATACTGTTCGTGTTGGAAATAACCTCACATTTACATCATGGAAAGTGTAAAGATGCCCCGCCGTTGGTAGCCCGGACAAGGCGCGAAGCGCCGCCTCCGGGGAGTGGCGCTCACCGGTTCTGCCGCGACGTGCTTCCCTTCACTCGTCAAAAAACACCATGCCTTTATAGGGCTGCTCGCGACACGCCGCCAGGCGCTGGGTAAGGCTGCCGACGTGCAGCTCCAGCTTGTGGCCGTCGGGGTCGAGGAAGTAATGCGATGCTCCTTCGCTACGGTTCACCTTCCACACCGCCACGCCCGCCACCTCCAGTCGCGCGGCAAACCCGGCGAAATCGGCTTCGGCGACGCTAAATGCGTAATGGGTGTAGTCGCTCTTTTCCGGTGGGGTCACACGCCGCTGCGGGTCCAGCGACAGGCACAGCCACAGATCGCCGCAGGAGAGATAGGCGCCGTTGTCCCAACGGGCGTGCAGTTTCATCCCTAACAGCTGCTGATAAAACACGATGCTCGACGCCAGTTCGCTGACCGCCAGGGTCAGATGATTCAATCCGCTTAACATGACTTATCCTCTCATGACCTCACAATCTGCTGGCGCAGCCAGCGCATCAGCCTGTCCAATCCATTCCTCTCCACCAGCATAAAGCGGAAATATGGCAGCAAAATAAACAGATATTGATAATGCCGCAGATATCACCGTGATTTATATGACGATTTGTGAGCCTCCGCGCAATAACGACAATCCACGTCATCACGCTGGCCCTCATCTTGATCGCTATCAAGAATAATCATACCGTCTGGTCGGTATGATCCCGCCCATGAATACGGAAACTCAGCATCGGAAAAAAGATCCCGCGCGTCTGCATCAGCAGCTGCTGGAATCGGCGGCAATGATTGCCGGCAGGGATGGCATCGCCTCGCTCTCGCTGAACGCCGTCGCGCGCGAGGCCGGGGTCAGTAAAGGCGGGTTGCTGCATCACTTCCCCAACAAGCAGGCGCTGATCTTTGCCCTGTTCGCCCGCCTGCTGGCCATTATGGAAGAGGCTATTTCAGAACTGATGGCGGCAGATAATCTCTCTTATGGCCGCTTTACACGCGCTTATCTGCACTATTTGTCCGCTCCCGAGCTGACCGGAACCCACGAAAGCCGTCAGCTGATGGTGCTGTCGCTGGCCATGCCGGATGAGCCGGTACTGCGAAAATGCTGGCGTGACTGGATGCTGGCCCACCTGGCACAGGGCGATGCGCTGGATAACAGCCACACTGGTACCCTGGTGCGCTATGCGGCAGACGGCATCTGGCTGTCAGAGCTGACGGAGGGACCAACCATGAACGCCGATCATCGCCAGTCGCTAGTGAGCGATCTGACGAGAATGACGCTGCCGGCGTGAGGCTGTCGCGCCAGACTGATAACAACATAGCCTGATGAGACAGGCGCTGAGATCGAGGCCGCGATGCGCTACAACATCAATGCCAGTCTGATTTATGATGCAACGGACGGCACCCTCACCCTCCCGGGGAGCAATGAACCAGACAGCCAGTTGTCCATCACCGCCAGCGCGCTGCTGTACTATTTTCTGTGCCACACCGGCGTTATCAGCCGCAATGAGGTCTTGAAAAAAGTATGGGATGACAACGGGTTAACCTCATCCAACAGCAACCTCAACCAGTATCTGAGCATGCTGCGTAAAACCTTCCGCCACTACGATATCGATAACATCATCGTCACCGTGTCGCGCGGCATGTTGCAGCTGAATCCCGAGATCACCATCGACCTCATGGACGCCGCGCCGGCGATACCACCAGCAACGACTACCGCCGCTGCTGAGGTGAATCACGTGCCAGATGCGCAACCGCCCCTACAGCCCGGCACACCGCTGGCAGAAACACAAAAAACGCCCCCGCCGGGCCATCGCCGGGGGACCTGCTGGTACCTTGCCGGCGTCTGCCTGCTGGTCATCGCCCTGCTGCTGGTGATAAGCGCTTTCGTCGGCCATGCGCCGCCCCGGCCGATTACTTTGACCCAGATGCGCCATAGCCAGTGTGAGCTGCTGGCCAGTGACGAGATGCTGCGCTCCGTATCGGGCACCGCCTACGGCGCCAATTTTGATGAAGTGCGCCAACGGCTGAAGCTGGAGTGTAAGCCCGGCGAACGCTTTGTCTTTTTCTACGGCGACAGGCTGGAAACCAACGGCCTCGGCCGGGTGTTCCTCGCCCACTGCGCCATGCATGAAGACAACCCGTTCAGCTATTGCGATAACTATTTCTACTACTCCTGGAAGCCGCAATGAAACTCGCGCCACGCTCCTTCTTCGCCTTCTCCGCCCTGGTGTTTATCGCCGCCGCCGGCGTCAGCACCTGGAAACTGCTGCCTGTAGAAAAAGAGGGCGTGATGAGCTGCTCGACCAAAGCCATCATGCGTTTCGAGAACATGGATAAAGAGAACGTTAACGGCAATATTCATTTCAATTTTGCCGCCGGCGGGAAAGGCTCAATGGTCGTGGAGGGTTATACCGACTCCGCCGCCGGCTGGCTCTATCTGCAACGCTACGTCAAATTTAACTACAGCAGCCAACGCATCTCCCCCACCGAGCGTCACTACCGCATCAGCAAGTGGGAATCCAGCGCCTCATCCATCGACGAGTCCCCGGACGTTATCTTTGCCTACTTTATGCGTGAGATGTCCGACAGCCATGACGGCCTGTTTCTCAATGCCCAGAAGCTCAACGAGAAAGCGATCCTGCTCAGCTCCATCAATTCGCCGCTGTTTGTCTGCACCCTGAAATCCGGCAGCCAGCTCGATTAATCCCGCCACGCAATATTGCTCGCCGCCCCGCGTCCGAAAAGCGCACTTTTTGCTTTCAGCCTCCGCGAAAAAACACGATCATAGCCACACTTTAAAGAGGGTTAAATTACCCCTCCTCCGCAATAAATTAGCATCCCGTTAACATTCCCCATCGCCCGCTTCTGCGAAGCAAAAACCGCCATATCCAGCGCCAAATCCTTCACGACAAATCAGCACAAACAGATAAATACAGCGTTCGCAAACGCTAAATAGCAGAACAAAAAACTAAAAACAGCCGCCTGGTGAATTTAAATTTCACTTATCTCCCTACGCCCTATAGTGACTTTCGAACGCCGCTACCGCGTGTTGACGCCGTTACGCGGACGGTTTTCCCGAATCACAAAACCTGTTCTGGAGGAAATCACCATGGGTGATGCATTGGGGCTTATTGAAACCAAAGGCCTGGTGGCCTGCATTGAAGCGGCGGATGCGATGTGCAAGTCCGCCAACGTCGAGTTGATTAGCTATGAAAACATCGGCTCCGGGTTGGTCACCGTCATGGTGAAGGGCGACGTCGGCGCCGTCAAAGCCGCGGTCGATTCCGGCGTGGAATCGGCGCAGCGCATCGGCGAGGTGGTGACCTCGCTGGTTATCGCCCGTCCGCATAACGACATCAACAAAATCGTCATTAAACACAAGGCTTAAGGCCGGGAGAACGCAAATGGGTGATGCATTAGGTCTGATTGAAACCAAAGGTCTGGTGGCCTGCATTGAAGCGGCAGATGCGATGTGCAAAGCCGCCAACGTCGAGCTGATTGGCTATGAAAACGTCGGCTCCGGGCTGGTCACCGCGATGGTGAAAGGCGATGTCGGCGCGGTCAAGGCGGCGGTGGATTCCGGCGTGGAGTCCGCACAGCGCATCGGGGAAGTGGTGACCTCACTGGTTATCGCCCGTCCACATAACGACATCAACAAAATCGTCGCGCATTACAAAGTCGCGGAATAACGGGAGACAACATGATGAAAGAAGCACTTGGTCTCATTGAAACCAAAGGTCTGGTGGCCTGCATTGAAGCAGCAGATGCGATGTGCAAAGCCGCCAACGTCGAGCTGATTGGCTATGAAAACGTCGGCTCCGGTCTGGTCACCGCGATGGTGAAAGGCGATGTCGGCGCCGTTAACGCTGCCGTTGACTCCGGCGTGGAAGCGGCCAAACGCATCGGCGAAGTGGTCACCTCTCGCGTCATTGCCCGCCCGCACAACGATATCGAAAAAATCGCGTCGCAGCACAAGGCATGACCTGACAGGGCGCGCCCCGTCCCCACTCTTTTCGTCTGATGAAGGATAGACTCATGATTGAACTGGATAACGATTTGCAGTCCCGCCAGAACGCGCGGGAACTGGTGCGCAACGCCAAAAAGGCTCAGGCGATTCTGGCCACCTTTTCGCAGCAACAAATCGACGCCATCGTGAAAAACGTGGCCCAGGAAGCAGCGCACCACGCCGAAACGCTGGCGAAAATGGCCGCGGAAGAAACCGGGTTCGGCAACTGGCAGGACAAAGTGCTGAAGAACCGTTTCGCTTCGCTGCGCGTCTACGACGCCATCAAAGATATGAAGACCGTCGGCATCATTCATGACGATCCGCTTAAAAAAGTGATGGACGTGGGCGTGCCGCTGGGCGTGATTTGTGCGCTGGTCCCGTCGACCAACCCGACCTCTACCGTGATCTATAAAACGCTGATCGCCCTGAAAGCCGGCAACGCGATTATCTTCTCCCCGCATCCGGGGGCACGCCAGTGCAGCTGGAAAGCGATTGAGATCGTCGCCCGCGCCGCCGAAGCGGCAGGTGCACCGGCCGGTTGCGTCAGCGGCATCACCGAACTGACGCTGGATGCCACCTCTGAGCTGATGCACAGCAAAGAGGTCTCACTGATCCTCGCCACCGGCGGTGAAGGCATGGTGCGGGCGGCCTACGCTTCCGGCACGCCGACCATCAGCGGCGGCCCGGGGAACGGCCCGGCCTTTATCGAACGTAGCGCCGATATTCACCATGCGGTGAAAGATATTATCACCAGTAAAACCTTCGATAATGGAGTGATCTGCGCTTCTGAGCAGTCGATCATCGTCGAACGCTGCATTTACGATGAAGTGCATCGTGAGCTGGAAGCCCAGGGTACGTACTTCATGAATGAAGCTGAAGCGGCCAAAATGGCGGCGCTGCTGCTGCGCCCGAACGGCACCATTAACCCGAAAGTGGTCGGCAAAACCGCCCTCTATCTCAGCCAGCTTGCCGGCTTCAGCGTCCCCGCCAGCACCAAAGTGCTGATCGCCGAGCAGACCACCGTCTGCCACAAGAATCCCTACTCCCGCGAAAAGCTGTGCCCGGTACTCGGCCTGTATGTCGAAGAGGACTGGAAAGCAGCCTGCCACCGCGTGATGGAGCTGCTGACCAACGAAGGCCTCGGCCATACGCTGGTTATCCATACCCGCAACCAGGATGTAATCCGCCAGTTCTGTCTCGAAAAACCGGTGAACCGCATTTTGATCAACACCCCGGCGGCGCTGGGCGGCATCGGGGCGACCACCAATATTACCCCGGCGCTGACCCTCGGCTGCGGCGCGGTCGGCGGCGGCTCCAGCTCCGATAACGTCGGGCCGATGAACCTGCTTAACATCCGCAAAGTAGGCTACGGCGTGCGATCCATTGATGAACTGCGCGCCCCAGGCAGCCGCCCGGAACCGCAGCCAGCCATCGTCACCCCGAGCAGTAACCCGCACCACAGCATCGTCGACGACCAACGTTTCCGCGCTCCGGCGGCGGTGGCCCACGATGCCCAGGCCGATGACCGCTTTGCCGTTCCCGCAACCGCCGGGGAACACAGCGAGATTAACGAGCAAAACGTAGAGCGCGTCATCCGCCAGGTGCTGGAACGTCTTGGCAAGTAACACACTGATATAAGGCGATAAAAACGATGATTCTCGCAAAGGTAGTCGGCCATGTCGTCGCCACGCAGAAATGCGCTGAGCTACGCGGTAGCAACCTGCTGCTGATCGTCAAATTAGACGATAACCAGCAGCCAATGAAGGACCAGACCTGGGTCGCCGTCGATAGCGTCGGCGCCGGCATGCACGACATCGTCCTGGCTGAAGCGTATTTCGCGCTCAACCAGGCGCACTACAAAGCCATGTCGGTGGTTGCCATTGTCGAGAACGTGTTTCGGGACGCTTAGGAGTGAATAACCCAATGAGTGAATTTTTGCTGAAACCCCGGATCTGCTTTGGTCAGGACGCCCTGTCGGTCCTGAACGAGCTGCCCGCCCGCCACGTTCTGCTGGTCACCGACCAGGCGATGATCACGTTTGGCCTCGCCGATCGCGTCACGCAGATCCTGCGCCAGCGCGGCATCGCCTTCCAGGTCTGGGACGACGTGGTTGCCGACCCGGATATTGCCACCATCGTACGCGGTATGAAGCTGATGGATGCTTGCTATCCGGACCTGGTGGTGGCGCTGGGCGGCGGATCGGTGATTGATGCGGCCAAAGCGGTTATTTTCGCCCTGGCGCAAACCCGCCCGCAGGCCGAACGCCAGCGCCCCTGCTTCGTGGCGATCCCGACCACCAGCGGTACCGGTTCTGAAGTCACGGCGTTTTCGGTGGTCAAAGCCCACAACGAAAAACTGGTGCTGGTGGACCCGACACTGCTGCCGGATATCGCCCTGCTCGACCCGGCGCTGGTGGCCTCCGTACCGCCCGCCATCACCGCCGATACCGGAATGGACGTGCTGTGCCACGCGCTGGAAGCCTATGTCTCCCGCGCCGCCAGCGACTTTTCCGATGCGCTGGCTGAGAAAGTGGTGCAGCAGGTGTTCCGCTACCTGCCTACCTGCTGGCGGAGCGGCGACAACCTGCTGGCCCGCGAAAAGATGCACAACGCCTCCTGCATGGCGGGGATGGCGTTTACCAACGCGTCGCTAGGCATCACCCACAGTCTGGCCCATGCGCTTGGCGGCATCTTCCATGTTCCTCACGGTCGCGCTAACGCCCTGTTAATGGCGGAAGTGGTGGCATGGAACGCAGATTACCAAGGGCAGTGCGACACCGACGCCGCCCACAAATATGCCCGACTGGCCCACCTGCTGGACCTGCCTGCGGTCACCACGCGCCAGGGCGTCGCCAGCCTGCTGGTGGCGATTCAGGCGCTCAAAGATGAAATGACCATGCCGACCGGCATCGGGGAGACCCGCGTTGATGCTACCGAATTCGAACAACGACTGGCAGAGATGGTTGGCCAGGCGCTGCGCGACAGCTGTACGCCGACCAACCCACGTACGCCGGACGCCTGTGCGTTAACCGGGATTTATCGCCGGGCCTGGACCGGGCACCAGAGCGGCGTCGCCGTTCAGGGCGACTGATAACAAGATTTGGAGAACCTTACCCATGGCACACTACAGCTTAACGCCGCGCGTCACCGTGCTGGCTGAACGTTTACTCTCACAAAAAAGCACTCTGTGCACCGAGCATGCCGCCACGCTGAACGCCCTCGATGGCGATATCGCGGGTATTCCCGCCGTCGTCAAACCGGCGCGCCGCTTCTATGAACTGATGCGCCAGCTGCCGGTTGTCATCAGCCCCGATGAGTTGATTGTCGGCGACCAGACTCGCAAACCGCGCGGGGCCATTTTCCACGATGAAAGCGCCGCCCACCGCCCGTCGGCGTTTCGCTTCCTCAATCTCAGCAGTGAGCTGGACTCGCCGGACTACCGGCTGATTGTCGAGCAGGGCGTGCTGGCGATTAAACATCAGCTGGAAGAGAAAACCCGCAGCCTCGGCAGCGCCGTCAGCCGCAGCGGCATGGATGAAGTGAACGGCTGCCGCGCCGCCCTGTACGCCTGCGACGCGCTGCTCACCCTGGCACAAAAGCTGGCCACCAGCGCCGAAACGCTGGCCGCGGCAGAAAGTAACCCCTACCGCCAGGCCGAACTGCGTGAAAGCGCGGCGATCCTGCATCAGGTGCCAGCCCACCCGGCACGCAACTTTAAAGAAGCCTGCCAGGCCTTCTATCTGTTCCAGCTGGCGCTGCAGCTGGATAACGGCAGCTACGCGGTCAACCCGGAAGGCGCCGATAAAGTTCTGCTGCCGTGGTATCAACGCGACATCGCCAGCGGTCTTCTGACGCCGCAGCAGGCGTATGAAATCGTAGAGTGCCTGTGGTTCAAACTGGCACAGTTGAGCGACGTCCGCGCCCCCTGCGCGATCGACGGCTACCCGATGTTCGATGCCCTGCGGCACGGCGCGCGCCTCGATGACGCCAACGTTATCATCAACGAACTCTCCGGCCTGTTCCTCTGCGCCCAGCGCAACCTGAGCGCCCTGAACCTGCCGGTTCGCCTGTTCAGCGGCGCCCGGAGCGTCTCATCCGTACCGTTTGCCGCCGATTGCGACACCCCGACGGCGGAAGGGCTGACGCCGCGTATGCTGCGCCTGCGCAACCATTACCTGACGGTACGCCCGAGCGTGTCCATCTACCGCGCGCTGGCCTTTACCGAGGTGGTGAAAGCCAACCCCGGCATGCCAACGATTCTGCTGCGTGCCAAAGCCTTCCGTCACGCCTGCGAAACCGCGCCGATTCTGATTCAGGACGACGAGCTGATCGTCGGTCATCCGTGCGGCAAACCGCGTGCTGGCGCCTTCTCGCCGGATATCGCCTGGCGCTGGGTGCGTGACGAACTCGATACCATGAGCACCCGCCCACAGGATCCGTTTGAGATCAGCGAAGCAGATAAAAAAACCATTCGCGAAGAGATCGTGCCGTTCTGGGAAGGCCGTTCGCTGGATGAGATCTGCGAAGCACAGTACCGCGAAGCGGGCGTCTGGGCGTTTAGCGGCGAGACCTTCGTCAGCGACCTCTCCTACCACCAGATCAACGGCGGCGGCGACACCTGCCCGGGCTATGACGTGCTGCTGTTCACCAAAGGGATGAACGGTATTAAAGCCGATGCCGAGGCGCATCTCGCGCAGCTGAGCATGGAGAACCCGGAAGATATCGACCGCATCTACTACTACAAAGCGGCGATTGAAACCTGCGAAGGGGTGATTAACTACTCTCACCGTATCGCCGCCCGCGCCCGTGAGCTGGCCGCCCTTGAGCAGAATGCTCAGCGTCGCGCCGAACTGCTGACCATTGCCGAAGTGAACCACAACGTTCCCGCGAACCCGCCGAAAACCCTGCAGGAAGCGCTGCAAAGTATCTGGACCGTGGAATCGCTGTTCGAAATTGAAGAGAACCAGACCGGCCTGTCGCTGGGGCGTGTTGACCAGTACTGCTACCCGATGTTTGAAGCCGATATTCGCGAAGGCCGCCTGACCCACGAAAGCGCGCTGGAGATGATGCAGGCGTTTATTATCAAGTGCGCCGAGCTGATGTGGATGTCCAGCGAACTGGGGGCGAAATACTTTGCCGGCTACCAGCCGTTTATCAACCTGACCGTCGGCGGCCAGAAGCGCAGCGGCGGCGATGCCTGTAACGACCTGACCTACCTGATTATGGATGCCGTGCGCTTCGTGAAGGTTTACCAGCCGTCGCTGGCCTGCCGCATTCACAACCAGTCGCCGCAAAAATATATGGAAAAAATCGTCGACGTGGTGAAAGCGGGCATGGGCTTCCCGGCCTGCCACTTTGATGATTCTCATATCAAGATGATGCTGCGCAAGGGCTTCGATTTTGAAGACGCCCGCGACTACTGCCTGATGGGCTGCGTAGAGCCGCAGAAATCCGGCCGTATCTACCAGTGGACCTCCACCGGCTACACCCAGTGGCCTATTGCCATCGAGTTCGTGCTCAACCGTGGCCGGATGGTGCTGTTTGATAGCTATCAGGGGCTGGATACCGGCGACCTGCGCGACCTGCACACCTTCGAACAGTTTGATGCGGCAGTGAAAAAACAGATTGCCCATATCGTGCGTCTGTCCGCGATTGGCACGGTGATCAGCCAGCGCGTACACCGCGACGTGGCGCCGAAACCGCTGATGTCGCTGCTGGTGGAAGGCTGCATGGAAAGTGGCAAAGACGTCGCCGCCGGTGGTGCGATGGTCAACCACGGACCTGGGCTTATCTTCTCCGGCCTGGCGACCTACGTCGACTCCCTCGCCGCCATCCGCAAGCTGGTGTTTGAGGATAAGAAATACACCCTCGAGCAGATGCGCGACGCGATGCTGGCGAACTTCGAAGGCTTTGAAGCGCTGCGCCGCGACTGCCTGAACGCACCGAAATACGGTAACGACGACAACTACGTTGACCAGTACGCGCTGGATATCACCGAGTGGACCGAGCGCGAGTGCCGTCAGTACCAGATGCTCTACTCCACCCTCAGCCACGGCACGCTGTCCATCTCCAACAACACGCCGATTGGCGAACTGACCAACGCCACGCCGAACGGGCGCCTGGCCTGGATGCCGCTTTCCGATGGCATCAGCCCGACGCAGGGCGCGGACAAGCAAGGTCCGACCGCCATCATCAAGTCCGTGAGCAAGATGAACGTCGAGACCATGAACATCGGCATGGTGCATAACTTCAAATTCCTCAAAGGGTTGCTCGATACCCCGGAAGGACGCCATGGCCTGATCACCCTGCTGCGCACGGCGTCGATTCTCGGCAACGGCCAGATGCAGTTCAGCTATGTCGATAACGAAGTGCTGAAAAAAGCCCAGCAGGAGCCGGAAAAATATCGCGACCTGATCGTTCGCGTCGCCGGCTACAGCGCCTACTTCGTGGAGCTGTGCAAAGAGGTTCAGGACGAGATTATCAGCCGTACGGTCATCGAGAAGTTCTGATAAAGACACGGACGTTTTTGGACAAGGATGTCCTGGCAATTTTTTCTGGAGGCAAGCGTGAATAAAGAATTAACCGGGCGAATCTTCAACATTCAGAAATATTCGATCTACGACGGCGATGGGATTCGCACGCTGGTTTTTTTCAAAGGCTGCAATATCCGCTGCCCGTGGTGTGCCAACCCGGAAGGGCTGACCAGCCAGTTTCAGGTGATGTTCTCGCACGACAAATGCATTAACTGCGGCGACTGCGTCAACGTCTGCCCGGCCGGAGTCCATTACCGGGCGGAAGAAAACGGCGAAATGAAGCACTTCGTCGATCGCAATAAAGACTGTATCGGCTGTCGCAAGTGCGAAGAGATCTGCACCCAGAACGCGCTGGATATTATGGGCAAAGACGTCACCGTCAGCGAGTTGATGGAGGTCATCATGCAGGATTATGACTTCTATATCGCCTCCGGCGGCGGCGTGACCATCGGCGGCGGCGAGATGAGCCTGCAGACCGATTTTGCCGTGGCCCTGTTCAGCGAATGCAAAAAGATGATGCTCAATACCGCCGTCGAAACCCAGGGCACCACCTCGCTGGCCAATTACCAAAAGCTGGCGCCGGTCACCGACACCTTCTTATTCGACATTAAGCAAATTAACAGCGAGCACCATAAAGCGTTATTTGGCATCGGCAATGAAGGTATTCGCCGCAATCTGGAATGGCTGGTGGATTCCGGCGCCAACGTGATTGTGCGCATGCCGCTGGTGCGGGGATATAACGACTCATTCGATGCGATTACCGGGGCCATTGATTATGTGCAGAAGCTGGCGAAGCGCGGGAATATCCGCCGCATCGACATGCTGCCGTACCACCAACTGGGGCGCAAAAAATATGAGCGTCTGGATATGCCCTATCCCATTACCCAGGACCCGTCTTATTCACCCGAAGAGCTGAGCCAGCTGGAGACGTTCTTCACGCAGTTCGATTTTGATATCCGCTTAGTCCGCCATTAACAGGAGCCGACAATGAAAAGTTTAGGCGTAATTGAAACGCGAGGGCTGGTCGCCGCCATTCAGGCTGTCGATGCCGCCTGTAAAGCTGCAGGCGTGACCTGCATTGGTTATCGCAAAGTCGGGTCGGGGCTGGTCAGCGTCTGCTTCGAGGGCGAGATCAGCGCCATCCACACCGCCATTGAGCGCGGCATCGCCGTGGTTGCCGCAGACCAGGTTGTGGGTTCACTGGTCATCGCCCGCCCGGAACGCAGCGTGGTTGAGGCGCTGGGGAACTTAAAAGGCCGTCCGCCGCGCCCTGCGGCACCAGCGGTAATAAAACCTGCGGTCGCAGAACCTGTCGTCGTCACGACGTCGGCGGAAAAAAGCGGGCCGGAGATGCCGCCGTCCCAACCGGCAGCTGGCGAGGCGGATGATAAAAGCGCCGCGATGAAGAAAGGGAAGAAGGCATGATCGACACCCTGCTACAGGAAAAAATCAGCGCCCGACTGACCCGCCTCACGCCGGATATTCCAGTCGGCATTTCTAACCGTCACGTGCATCTGTCGCAGCAGGATGTCGAGGCCTTGTTTGGCAAAGGTTACGCGCTGACGCCGTTTAAACCGCTACGCCAGCCGGGGCAGTTTGCCGCCGAGGAGTGCGTGACCGTGGTCGGGCCCAAAGGCTCGCTGACCCGGGTGCGCGTGCTCGGGCCCACTCGCCCGGTAACCCAGCTGGAAATCTCCCGCGCCGACGCCTTCACGCTGGGAGTCCAGGCGCCGGTTCGCGAGTCCGGGCAGCTGGAGCAGGCCGGTAACGCCCTGTTGATTGGCCCGGCGGGCCACGTTGAGCTGCAGTCTCAGGTGATCTGTGCCTGGCGGCATATTCATATGTCGCCGCAGGATGCGCAGCGCCTGAACGTCAGCCATGGCCAGAAGGTCAAGGTCGGCAGCCGGGGCCAACGCCAGCTGACGTTTGATGAAGTGGTGGTGCGGGTACGGGACGATTTTGTCCTCGAGCTGCATATCGATACCGAAGAAGCCAACGCCGCCGGATTGAAAAACGGCGCGCAGGTCACGCTTATTGCATAACGGGGGCCAGCCATGACCGATGAAGAGATCGACCACCTGGTGACGCGGGTTATCCAGCGGCTACAGCCGCCGGTGCTGGTGATGGTCGGCGCGGCGGAGGGGTATCGCCCGCTCGTCCACCGTCGTCTGGCGGGATGCGGGCAGCGTCTGCACCTCGCGCTGGAAGACGGAATAGTAGATGCGGCCCAGTGGCAGGCAATCGGCGAGATTATCCCGTCCGGGATCTGGCAGGCGGCGCTGCCGTCGATGGCCTGGCGGGCCGTGATAGTGCCGTTTCTCGATTATCCGATGGCGGCCGATCTGGCAAACGGCACGTTGCACAGCCCGGTTGCCCGGCGCCTGCACGACGCGCTGCTGGCCGGTCTGCCGGTGCTGGCGCTGCGCTATCACTGCGACCCGGACAGCGAGCTGAACCAGCTGTGCGGCGCGGCGAGCCAGACGCCATACGCCAGCCAGATGCACGCGACCCTGGCCCGGTTGACGGCATGCGGCGTCACGTTGTGCTCGATGAATGAACTGCTGGCGACGCTGGACGCCGGGCCGGGAGCGTCCGTTCCGACGCCGGTCGGCGGGGCGCGTCGTTATCTCACTGTCACAGACATCGTCAATAATCCGGCGCTGGCCGCCGCCAGCGATGCCGTTTTAACCGATGCCGCGAGCGATTTTCTTAAAAACAGAAATAAAGAACCCTACCTTAATAAATAGATCCGGAGTTTATTATGTCTTCAAAAACAAAATGTTGGCTATGGATGCTGTTGGTTATCCTCTCGGAAACCTCGGCGACGTCCACCCTCAAGATGTTCGGTAGCAGCGAAGGCTCCACCAAAATGTTGCTGCTCGGGCTGCTGATTGTTCTGTACTGCACCTGCTACTACTCGCTGTCCCGCGCGGTCAAAGACATTCCCGTCGGCCTGGCGTACGCCACCTGGTCCGGTACCGGCATTCTGGTGGTATCGACCCTGGGGATGGCCTTCTACGGCCAGCATCCGGATACCGCGGCCATTATTGGCATGGCGATTATCGCCAGCGGCATCGTGATCATGAATCTGTTTTCAAAAATGGGCAGCGAAGAGAGCACCGACGCGCCTGCCGAGCCGGTGACGCCACTGGATAGCAAGATCGCCAACTAACTGAAAAGGAATAGCATATGTTTAATCTCGGGTTCTTATGGCTGGCGCTGTCCATCGGCTCAGAAATTACCGGTACGTCGATGATCAAAAAAACCAACGGCTTTAGCAAACTGGCACCTTCCGTACTGGTCGTCTGCGCTTACGGGCTGTGCTATTTCGCCCTCACCCGCGCAATGAGCACCATTCCGGTGGGCGTGGCGTACTCGCTGTGGTGCGGCTTCGGCATCGTCGGCGTCACCATCTGCTCGATGATCCTGTATAAGCAAAAACCGGATCTGCCGGCGATCTTCGCCATGGTGCTGATCATCTCCGGCGGCATCATCATGAACGTCTTCTCCACGATGTAATCCGCAAAACATGGCCGGGCGTGGGTTTACCCCGCGCCCTTTTCGTGTCAGGATAATCGGCATGAACAGAATCGTTGTCATCTCCCGCTCATGCCGTTGGTGGCTGCCTGCATAACAGGCGGCACGATTGATGTTTTCCATTTTTTAAGCCGCCGGAAGGCGGCTTAATCATTTCTTAGCGACGTCTTTCGGCTTACCGCAGCCTTAGGAGTCTCTGATGAACACATTACCTACCATTCTTACCGGCGATCGCCCGACCGGCCAGCTGCATCTCGGCCACTATGTGGGCTCGCTGCGCCAGCGGGTCGAGCTGCAACATGACCATCAGCAGTTTATTCTCGTCGCCGACCTGCAGGGGCTAACGGACAACGGCAGCGATCCGCACAAAATCAGCCGCAACATCTGCGAGGTGCTGGCGGATTATCTGGCGGTGGGGATCGACCCACGTAAAACCACGATTTGCCTGCAATCAGCGCTTCCGGCGCTGGCTGAACTGAGCGCGCTGTATATGAATATCGTCACCGTCGCCCGCGTCGAGCGCAATCCGACGGTCAAAAACGAGATCGCGCAGAAGGGATTTTCCCGCTCGCTGCCGGTCGGCTTTCTCGCCTACCCCATCAGCCAGGCGGCGGACATTACCGCCTTTAAAGCCGGGCTGGTGCCGGTGGGCGACGATCAGCTGCCGATGATTGAGCAGACCAATGAGATCGTCCACAAAATGAATAGCCTGACGACGACGCCGGTACTGCAGCACTGCAAAGCGCTGCTCAGCGATGTCAGCCGCCTGCCGGGCATTGATGGCGGCGCCAAGATGTCAAAATCACTAGGGAATACGCTGACGCTCTCTGCTACCGAAGAGGAGATCCATCATGCGGTCAGCGCGATGTATACCGACCCACACCATCTGCGCGTCAGCGATCCAGGCCAACTCGACGGCAACGTCGTCTTTACCTATCTGGACGCCTTCCATCCCGACCACGCCTTGGTTGCCGAGATGAAAGCCCACTACCAGCGTGGCGGGCTGGGCGATCGGCAGTGTAAAAATGTGCTGGAGGAGTGCCTGCAGACGCTGCTGGCGCCGATTCGCGAACGCCGGGCAACGTTTATCGCTGATAAAGGGATGCTGCTGGAACTGCTGCGTCAGGGGAGTGAGCGGGCGCAGCACCTCACGCAGCAGACGCTGCATGAGGTCATGCGGGGATTAGGGTTGCCGGTACTGTTCTGAAGAGCCGGGGCACGGCGCCTCAGTGTGATGCGTCGTGCCCGCCCTGATGCAGCTTCACGCAGTCGCGCCCGCTGCGCTTGGCGGTGTACAGCGCACTGTCGGCATCGCGCAGCAGTCGGTTGTAATCCGGGTGGCCGCTATGCACGGCATAGCCGATGCTGACGGTGATGGCAATGTGGGTATCGGCGCCAACGTCAAACTGGAGCTGGCTGATGCTTTTTCGCAGACGTTCCAGTAGCGTAAAGGCTTCACCGGCGTTGGTTTCCACCAGAACCAGTAAAAACTCTTCACCGCCATAGCGGAAGATATAGTCGCTGGAACGAATATTATCGCTGAGCAGGTCGGCAACGTGCTTGATCGCCCGGTCGCCCACCACGTGGCCCCAGTTATCGTTAATCTCTTTGAAATGGTCGATATCCACCATCGCCACCGTCATCGGCAGCCCATGCTCCATGGCGAGGGTAACCTCATGTTTGAGGACCACCGGCAGGTAGCGGCGGTTTAGCAGGCTGGTCAGTGAATCCTTGCCGTTCTGCATCTGCGACAGGCTGCTAAAGATCACTTCCAGCTGGTGACCAATCTGCTGGCAATGGATATGGATGCTCTGGAGCAGGCTTTGGGTGTTTTTATACCCGGAACGATCCGCTGATGATTTCCAGTCGATAATTAAGCGATCGACCTGTTCAATGATGCCGGTGATCTCTGCCATCTGGGCATTTTTATTAAAATAGCGCACGCATTTATGGCGGAACCACAGGCCAAATTCGGATTCCGATAATAATGTGCCGTTAATGGCGGCTTTATTTTCGCTGACGATATTAAAAATAGTGCTGTTTTCCCAGCCGGAGAGCGAGGCCTGCTGTTTGCCGTACTCCATCGGGATATTATCCATCAGGCTATACAGGCGGTAGGCCTCTTCATTTTTCGTCGCCCGGTAGTGCGATAGCGTGTAGGCATGGCACATCATCTCGATGGCCATGTTAATGGCCATGACCGAATAATGGAGGGTCGCCAGCGCGGTCTGGTGGTCAATGTCGTGGCGATCGCGGATGTACTCTATCAGCCCGGCCTTGAGCTGGCGGGCACCGCGCAGTACGGCCTCGGCGGGAATACCAATACGCGCGTGAATACTGCCGATAAAATATTGCCGTTCTGCCAGCGCCTGCAGTCCATCCCGGTCGCAGGTCAAAATCTCATTGACCCAGGCGGTCAGCGAACGACTGAGGCGCTCCTGCACCAGGTCATAGGTCAGATGGCGGGCAATATCAGGATCCTGAAAAATAAAGTCATAAAATCGGGCCGCCAACGCTTCTGACCGCTCAGAGGCAATATTTTTAAGAACAGCCTTCACATCGGGAGTCAAACCGTCATACAGCGGCAGCCATTCCTTGAAAATAACGGAGATATATTTCTTGCTTTCATCACTCATTGAATAAAGCACTCACCGATTAGGATCTATTTTAAGGCTGAAGATCATACAACAGTTCGCTCTGGTCAACCAGATTGAAAATTCAGCAGGTGAGAACGATCCTGGCGGCGATAACTATAGTTTGCGGTTCATCACGCGGCGTAGCAACCAGGTGAATCCCATCGCCATGCTAAACAGGATAAACAGCAGCGCTACCCAGCTGAGGGAAATGCGTACCAGGGCGCTGAAGGTCATCAGTGGCTGCAGGTGTACGGTAAACGACTCGCTGAGCGGCTTTCCCATCAGCAGCAGTACGCTTTCGATGGCCCAGACGCATCCCCGACATACGACCCAAATAATCGCCGGCCAGCATAGCAGAACTAAAAAGGTGAAACGTTCTTGCAGGTAACTTATGAGCGGGCGCAGGGGCGACCATGTTAGCAGGTTCTTCATGGGTATTCTCATCGTGCCGCTCGATACAATTCTGTCGGCCACGACACACGTTCTGTTCATCCGAGTTAACAAACTGTTAATGACACTAAAACATTTCATTTAAAATGTCCAGTGACAACCGCACAGGTCGTTAAATATGAGAACAAATTACCGTTAAATACTTTTAAATAATAAAAATAATAACTTTATCTTTATTATTTTTATATTTCTGATACATGGTAAATATTCATAATTGCGTATATTTGTACAATAAAAAGGGAGTAATAAAATAACGAGAATATATAAATGGAGGGGGGAAATATAAATACTATCGGAATGGGGTAAGTCGCGCTCACCGACAAAAAGCAGAAAAAACAAAAGGCCCAGTCTTTCGACTGAGCCCTTTGCTTTATTTGATGCCTGGCAGTTCCCTACTCTCACATGGGGAGACCCCACACTACCATCGGCGCTACGGCGTTTCACTTCTGAGTTCGGCATGGGGTCAG
>NZ_RKHT01000010.1:0-339098 GCF_003752615.1 Klebsiella sp. BIGb0399
TAGTGTGGGGTCTCCCCATGTGAGAGTAGGGAACTGCCAGGCATCAAATAAAGCAAAGGGCTCAGTCGAAAGACTGGGCCTTTTGTTTTTTCTGCGTTTTATTCCCCGTTATACTGATACATTGCCGCAGCAAAACCTCTCTCTGATCAATCAATTATTCGCCAGCATTGCTCCTTAAACGCTGAATCATCACATTCGCTATGTTTCCTTGAGATTAAGCGCTGTATTCTATCCCGGACGTGGTTGAAACTTTTTCACCTTCTACTTGCAGACTCGACATTCTCCTTATTCCTGGTTATTGTTAGCTGTCTGGATGTCTAAACGTTTATACGTATGCTATGAGGTAATAAAGTTATGCCAATTCGGGTGCAGGACGAGCTACCAGCCGTCAATTTCTTGCGTGATGAGAACGTCTTTGTGATGACGGCTTCGCGTGCGACCACTCAGGAAATTCGTCCGCTGAAGGTGCTAATCCTTAACCTGATGCCGAAAAAAATCGAGACCGAGAACCAGTTTCTGCGTCTGCTCTCGAACTCTCCGCTGCAGCTTGATATCCAGCTGCTGCGTATTGACGCGCGCGAATCCCGCAATACGCCGACCGAGCACCTCAATAATTTCTACTGTAACTTCGACGACATCTGCGACCAGAACTTTGATGGACTGATCGTCACCGGTGCCCCGTTAGGGCTGGTTGAATTTAATGACGTGGCCTACTGGCCGCAGATCAAACAGGTGCTGGAGTGGGCGAAAGATCACGTCACCTCCACGCTTTTTGTCTGTTGGGCGGTACAGGCCGCGCTCAATATTCTGTATGGCATCCCTAAACAAACCCGTTCTGAAAAAATTTCCGGCGTCTACGAGCACCATATCCTGCATCCTCACGCCTTACTGACGCGTGGTTTTGATGACTCTTTCCTGGCGCCGCACTCACGCTACGCTGATTTCCCGGCGGCATTGATTCGTGACTACACCGATTTAGAGATCCTGGCCGAAACGGAAGAGGGCGATGCCTACCTGTTTGCCAGCAAAGACAAACGCATTGCCTTCGTGACCGGACACCCTGAATACGATGCCAATACCCTGGCCAGCGAATTTTTCCGCGATGTTGAAGCCGGTCTGAGCCCGCAAATTCCCGACAACTATTTCCCACAAAACGATCCGCAAAACAAACCGCGCGCCACCTGGCGCAGTCATGGAAATCTGCTGTTTGCGAACTGGCTTAACTATTACGTTTACCAGATCACTCCATACGATCTGCGGAATATGAATCCGACTTTAGACTAATCATCCAGACAACGCGATCCTTAAGCGTTTCAGCATTTTGCCTCTGGCACCTTCGGGTGCCTTTTTTGTTTCCGAAATTCACTTCAAGATTGTAATTAACTTTAATCTTAATGTTATCAATATGTTGTGATGATATTAAATTAAAAATGGAAATTGTTTTTGATTTTGGAATTTTATTGAGTAGTCTTAGTTGTGTTGAGCGAAAAGCAGACAACGATCGTTCACTCGCGCCAGCGGGATCAACCAACAGGAGCTACACCATGACGCAACAGGCGACAATGACTGATGAACTGGCCTTTAGCCGGCCATATGGCGAGCAGGAAACGCAGATTTTAACGCCTGAGGCGGTAGAATTTCTGACGGAACTGGTGAGCCGCTTTACGCCTGAGCGCAATAAACTGCTGGCGGCACGCCTGCAGCAACAGCAGGCGATTGATAACGGAACGCTGCCTGATTTTATTTCGGAAACGGCTTCCATTAGAAATGGTAACTGGACGATCCGCGGTATTCCCGCTGATTTGCAGGATCGCCGGGTGGAAATCACCGGTCCCGTTGAGCGCAAAATGGTGATTAACGCCCTCAATGCCAACGTAAAAGTCTTTATGGCGGACTTCGAAGATTCACTGGCGCCGGACTGGAACAAAGTGATTGATGGGCAGATTAACCTGCGCGATGCGGTGAACGGTACCATCAGCTACACCAACGAAGCCGGTAAAATTTATCAGCTCAAGCCCGACCCGGCGGTGCTGGTGTGCCGCGTACGTGGCCTGCATCTGCCTGAAAAACATGTGACATGGCGCGGTGAGTCGATCCCCGGCAGCCTGTTTGATTTCGCCCTCTATTTTTTCCACAACCACCAGAACCTGCTGGCGAAAGGTAGCGGCCCTTACTTCTATCTGCCGAAAACCCAGGCCTGGCAGGAAGCGGCATGGTGGAGTGAAGTCTTTAGCTTCACTGAAGACCGGTTCAGTCTGCCGCGCGGCACCATCAAGGCCACGCTGTTAATCGAAACGCTGCCGGCAGTATTCCAGATGGATGAAATCCTGCATGCGCTGCGGGAGCACATCGTCGGTCTGAACTGTGGCCGTTGGGATTACATTTTCAGCTACATCAAAACGTTAAAAAACCATGGTGACCGCGTATTACCAGATCGCCAGGTGGTCACCATGGATAAGCCTTTCCTCAGCGCTTATTCACGTTTGCTGATTAAAACCTGCCACCGGCGTGGTGCGTTTGCGATGGGCGGCATGGCGGCATTCATCCCCAGCAAAGATGCCGACCGTAACCGCCAGGTGCTCGGCAAAGTGACCGCCGATAAAGAACTGGAAGCCAACAATGGCCACGACGGTACCTGGATCGCGCACCCAGGGCTGGCGGATACGGCGATGGCGGTTTTCAATCGCGTTCTGGGTGAACGTCCCAACCAGCTGTCCGTCAGCCGGGAAGAGGATGCGCCGATCGATGCTGAACAACTGCTGGCGCCCTGTGAGGGCGAGCGCACCGAAGTGGGGATGCGCGCCAATATCCGTGTTGCGGTGCAGTACATCGAAGCCTGGATCTCCGGTAATGGCTGCGTACCGATTTACGGTCTGATGGAAGATGCGGCGACCGCCGAAATCTCGCGAACCTCCATCTGGCAATGGATCCACCACCAGAAAACCCTCAGCGACGGCACGCCGGTCACCAAAGCCCTGTTCCGCCAGTGGCTGGCTGAAGAGCTGATGGTCATTCAGGAGGAGCTGGGCGAACACCGCTACAGCAGCGGGCGCTTCGATGATGCCGCGCGCCTGATGGAACAGATCACCACCTCTGATGAGCTAATCGACTTCCTGACGCTGCCGGGCTACCGCCTGCTGGCATAAGCATCAGCTGAATGTGTTTGTCCGTGGCCACACTGCCTTCACCGATAAAGCCTGGGAAGCCAGGAATAAAATAATGGAGCATCTGCACATGAAAACCCGTACCCAACAAATCGAAGCATTAAACAAAGAATGGACACAACCGCGTTGGGAAGGCATTACCCGCCCCTATAGCGCTGAGGATGTTGTGAAATTGCGCGGTTCCGTCAATCCGGAATGCACGCTGGCGCAGTTGGGCGCGGCCAAAATGTGGCGACTGCTGCATGGCGAAGCGAAAAAAGGGTACATCAACAGCCTCGGTGCGTTAACCGGCGGGCAGGCGTTGCAGCAGGCGAAGGCCGGCATCGAGGCGATTTACCTCTCCGGCTGGCAGGTGGCGGCGGATGCCAACCTTGCCTCCAGCATGTACCCGGATCAATCACTGTACCCGGCTAACTCCGTCCCGGCGGTGGTCGATCGGATCAACAATACCTTCCGTCGCGCGGATCAGATCCAGTGGTCGACCGGTATTGAACCGGGTGATCCGCGCTATACCGATTACTTCCTGCCGATCGTTGCCGATGCCGAAGCGGGATTTGGCGGCGTACTGAACGCTTTTGAGCTGATGAAATCGATGATTGAAGCCGGTGCAGCGGCCGTTCACTTCGAAGATCAGCTGGCGTCGGTGAAAAAGTGCGGGCACATGGGCGGGAAAGTGCTGGTACCGACCCAGGAGGCGATCCAGAAGCTGGTCGCGGCACGCCTGGCGGCGGATGTCATGGGCGTCCCTACGCTGGTGATCGCCCGAACGGATGCCGATGCCGCCGATTTGATCACCTCCGACTGCGATCCGTACGATCGTGAGTTTGTCACCGGCGATCGCACCAGCGAAGGCTTTTTCCGGACACATGCCGGCATTGAGCAGGCGATCAGCCGTGGGCTGGCCTACGCGCCCTATGCCGATCTGGTGTGGTGTGAAACCTCGAAACCGGACCTTGAGCAGGCTCGTCGCTTTGCCGAGGCCATTCACGCCCGCTTCCCAGGCAAATTGCTGGCCTATAACTGCTCGCCGTCGTTCAACTGGAAGAAAAATCTGGATGACAGCACCATCGCCCGTTTCCAGCAGGCGCTGTCCGACATGGGTTACAAATACCAGTTCATCACGCTGGCGGGCATCCACAGCATGTGGTTCAACATGTTCGACCTGGCCCATGCCTACGCGCAGGGTGAGGGGATGAAGCACTACGTCGAGAAGGTGCAGCAGCCTGAATTTGCTGCCGCTTCGCAAGGCTACACCTTCGTTTCTCACCAGCAGGAGGTGGGGACCGGCTACTTCGATAAGGTCACGACCATCATCCAGGGCGGGGCTTCCTCCGTCACGGCGCTGACCGGTTCCACGGAAGAAGAGCAGTTCTGATCGTGTTCCCCCTCTCCCTGTGGGGGAGAGGGTTTGGGGTGAGGGGGAAAGCTATGACGCGTGGCCTGGAATTACTGATTGCACAGACGATTTTGCAAGGTTTTGACGCGCAGTATGGGCGTTTCCTGGAAGTCACTTCTGGCGCGCAGCAGCGCTTTGAGGATGCTGACTGGCATGCGGTTCAGCAGGCCATGAAGCAACGTATTCACCTTTATGATCATCACGTTGGCCTGGTGGTGGAGCAGCTGCGCTGTATCACCGAAGGCAAAAGCACCGATGTGGATTTTTTGCTGCGGGTGAAAGAGCAGTACACCCGTTTGCTGCCGGACTACCCGCGTTTTGAAATTGCCGAAAGCTTTTTTAATTCTGTCCATTGTCGACTGTTCGACCACCGCTCGCTGACTCCCGAGCGGTTGTTTATTTTCAGTTCTCAGCCTGCGCGCAGCGGTCAGGCGCTTCCCCGTCCGCTGGCAAAAAGCTTTTTCCCCGATCGCGGCTGGGAGACGCTGCTCAACAAAGTTCTCACCGACCTGCCTCTGCGTTTACCGTGGCAAAACAAGGCGCGCGACATCGGCTACATTAGCGCGTCTTTGCAGGAGGCGCTGGGCAGTGAGATGCTCTCCCGCAGCCATCTGCAGGTGGCGAACGAGCTTTTTTATCGTAATAAAGCGGCCTGGCTGGTTGGGAAGCTGATCACCCCGGTCGCAACCTTGCCCTTTTTGTTGCCTGTCCATCGCAGCGATGAAGGTGAACTGTTTATTGATACCTGTCTGACTACCCATGCCGAAGCCAGTATTGTCTTTGGCTTCGCCCGCTCCTATTTCATGGTCTACGCCCCGCTACCCGGAGCGCTGGTCGAGTGGCTGCGCGATATTCTGCCCGGTAAAACGACCGCTGAGCTGTATATGGCCATTGGCTGCCAGAAGCATGCGAAGACCGAAAGCTATCGGGAATATCTCTACTACATCGGCCGCAGCAATGAGCAGTTTATTGAGGCGCCGGGGATCCGTGGGATGGTGATGCTGGTGTTTACCCTGCCGGGCTTCGATCGGGTTTTTAAAGTCATTAAAGACCGCTTTGCGCCGCAAAAGGAGATGACCGCCGCCCACGTGCGCGCCTGCTATCAGTTGGTGAAAGAGCATGACCGCGTCGGACGTATGGCCGACACCCAGGAGTTTGAAAACTTCGTGCTGGAAAAACGGCAAATTGCTCCAGCGCTGATGGCGTTATTGCAGGCCGAAGCCGGGGCGAAAATCACCGATCTTGGCGACCGGATTGCCATCAGCCATCTCTATATTGAACGCCGCATGGTGCCGCTGAACATCTGGCTGGAGCAGGTGAGCGGCCAGGCGCTGCGCGATGCGGTGGAGGAGTATGGCAACGCGATCCGCCAGCTTGCCGCGGCGAATATTTTTCCCGGCGATATGCTGTTTAAAAACTTCGGCGTGACCCGCCATGGGCGGGTGGTGTTTTACGATTACGATGAAATTTGCTACATGACCGAGGTGAATTTCCGCGAAATACCGCCGCCGCGCTACCCGGAAGACGAGCTGGCGAGCGAACCGTGGTACAGCGTTTCTGCCGGGGATGTTTTTCCGGAAGAGTTTCGCCACTGGCTGTGCGCGGACCCGCGTATCGGACCGTTGCTGGAAGAAATGCACGCCGACCTGCTGCGGGCGGATTACTGGCGGGCGCTGCAGACGCGCATTCGCAACGGCCATGTGGAAGATGTCTATGCCTATCGCCGCCGTCAGCGCTTTTGCGTGCGCTACGGCGCGATGCAGCAGGCGGGATAAAAACGTTATCGGAAGCCGCGGGTTCGCGGCTCAGGACAAGCGCACGTCGGCAACCTCGATCAGCGCGAACTCTTCATAAATCAGCTCCATCTCCGGTGACCAGGTCCCTTCACGCTCGAAGAACGCCTGATGGCCCTGCTGCCAGTAGGCCAGACTCAAATCGCCTTCACCTTCCCGCGCGGCGAGCTCCGCCGTCATCTCATTAAAGCGAATGATTCGGAGGACCAGAGTACGGATGACGCAGGCCGGTTCGCCGGCTCCGTTGAGCACAATGTGGTAGGCGCCAGGGGTGACGGGCGGGTTCTCCTGACGATAGCTGGCAAGAGAGCCGCAGGTGCCGCGTTTTTTCCCGGCGATAACCAGAGCCACCAGCTCATCGGCCAGCGCGGGGGAGTCGCCGAATGACCAGCAAAATGCATCGGGATACCGCTGTTGCCAGAGGGATTTCAGATCGTTCATGTTAGCGAACCCCACCATATGCCAGCGTCACCTCTTTGGCCGCTTTAATCACCAGCGCACCCAGTTCGGTGACCCGATCGTCAGTCATACGGGAAATCGGGCCGGAGATAGAGATGGCGGCAAACGGCTCCCGGTGTTCGTCATAAATACAGGAGGCGACGCAGCGTAAACCGAGGGCATGCTCTTCATCATCAAACGAATAGCCGCGCTTGCGCGTCTGGGCCAGATCCTCTTTCAGATGGACCGGCGAAACCAGCGTCGCGTGGGTATAGGCGTGCAGGCCTTTGCGGTGTAGCAGGCCGGTGACCTGCTCTTCGCTGAGCTGGGACAAAAACGCTTTCCCCGCCCCGGAGGCGTGCATCGGTAGCTTTCCGCCAATCGGCGCGGACATTCGCATCAGCTGCGTACACTGAACCTGGTCGATAATAATCGCCTGGTGGTCGCTTTGATCCAGGACGGCCAGGTTGACCGTTTCACCGGAATCTTCCATCAGCTGGCGCAGAATCGGGTGGACGATCGCCAGCAGGTTGCGGCTTTGCAGAAAGCTGCTGCCGACGATAAAGGCATGCGCGCCCACCGACCAGTGGCCCAGGTCACCGACCTGGCGCACGAAGCCCAGCTGCTGCATGGTCGTCAACAGGCGATGGGTCGTGGAGTTGGGCAGACCGGCCTGCTGGGCCAGCTCGGTCAATGCGACGCTGCTGTGTGATTCAGCAATCCACTCGAGGAGTTTTAATCCGCGAGTAAGCGATTGAACCTGGCCGCCAGCCTGTGGGGCGGCGGGCGTCGCGGGTTTTCTGCCGCGCTTAGCGGGAACGGGAGTAGCCATCGCTGAATCCTTTTTTCTGTATCGTGGAAATAGTTTTCATTTTATTTGCGCAATTTGCAATCACAACCAGACTGATCGGATGAGTGAAGCTGAACATGTCTCATATTGCCCGTCGCTCTCTTTTCCACATTGGTGGTTTATGCCAGTATGGTTTGTTGGCCTTTTGGCCTGGGTGAGCGTTGTCGGGAGCGAGTGTGAGCAGCAAAGTTGAACAACTGCATCAGCAGTTAAAAAAACGTATTTTGGTTCTGGATGGCGGCATGGGCACCATGATCCAGGGCTATCGTCTGAGTGAAGAAGATTTCCGTGGCGCACGCTTTGCCGACTGGCCCTGCGACCTGAAAGGCAATAACGACCTGCTGGTACTCAGCAAGCCGGAGGTGATTACCGATATCCACGACGCCTACTTTGAGGCCGGGGCGGATATCATTGAAACCAACACCTTTAACTCGACCACTATCGCGATGGCGGATTACCAGATGGAATCCCTGTCGGCGGAAATCAACTTTGCCGCAGCACAGCTGGCGCGCGCCAGCGCCGATGCGTGGACGGCCCGGACGCCGGAAAAACCGCGTTACGTCGCTGGTGTCCTCGGCCCGACCAACCGCACCGCCTCCATCTCCCCGGACGTTAACGACCCGGCCTACCGCAATATCACCTTTGATGGGCTGGTAGAAGCATACCGTGAATCCACCAAAGCGCTGGTGGAAGGCGGCGTGGACCTGATCATGATTGAGACGGTGTTCGATACCCTGAACGCCAAAGCGGCGATCTTTGCGGTGAAAGAAGAGTTCGAGGCGCTGGGGGTGGATCTGCCCATTATGATCTCCGGCACCATCACCGATGCCTCCGGGCGTACGCTCTCCGGGCAAACCACCGAAGCTTTTTATAACTCGCTGCGGCACGCCGACGCGCTGACCTTTGGTCTGAACTGCGCGCTGGGGCCGGACGAACTGCGCCAGTATGTGCAGGAACTGTCGCGCATTGCCGAATGCTACGTTACCGCGCACCCGAACGCCGGGCTGCCAAACGCCTTTGGGGAATACGATCTCGACGCCGACACCATGGCGGCCCAGATCCGCGAATGGGCGGAAGCGGGCTTCCTGAACATCGTCGGCGGCTGCTGCGGCACCACGCCGGAGCATATCGCCGCCATGTCACGCGCCGTGACGGGCCTGGCGCCGCGCGCGCTGCCGGAGATCCCGGTAGCCTGTCGCCTGGCAGGCCTGGAACCGCTCAATATCGGCGATGACAGCCTGTTTGTGAACGTCGGCGAACGTACCAACGTCACCGGTTCTGCCAAGTTCAAACGCCTGATTAAAGAAGAAAAATATAACGAAGCGCTGGACGTTGCCCGCCAGCAGGTGGAAAGCGGCGCGCAGATTATCGATATCAACATGGATGAGGGGATGCTCGACGCCGAAGCGGCGATGGTGCGTTTCCTCAACCTGATTGCCGGCGAGCCTGATATTGCCCGGGTGCCGATTATGATCGACTCCTCGAAATGGGACGTCATCGAAAAGGGCCTGAAGTGTATTCAGGGGAAAGGCATCGTCAACTCTATCTCGATGAAAGAGGGGGTTGAGGCCTTCGTCGCGCATGCGAAAAAGGTCCGTCGCTACGGCGCAGCCGTCGTGGTAATGGCCTTTGACGAAGTCGGCCAGGCCGACACCCGCGCGCGCAAAATTGAAATTTGCCGCCGGGCGTACAACATTCTGACCAAAGAGGTGGGCTTCCCACCGGAAGATATTATTTTTGACCCCAATATCTTCGCCGTCGCCACCGGTATTGAAGAGCACAACAACTACGCCCAGGACTTTATCGGTGCCTGCGAAGACATTAAACGCGAGCTGCCGCACGCGCTGATTTCTGGCGGCGTCTCTAACGTCTCGTTCTCATTCCGTGGCAACGATCCGGTGCGCGAAGCGATTCACGCGGTGTTCCTCTACTACGCCATTCGCAACGGCATGGATATGGGGATTGTTAACGCCGGGCAGCTGGCGATTTATGACGATCTCCCGGCCGAGCTGCGCGATGCCGTAGAAGACGTGATCCTCAATCGTCACGCCGAGGGCACCGATCGCCTGCTGGAGCTGGCGGAAAAATACCGCGGCAGTAAAACCGATGACTCTGCCAACGCCCAACAGGCGGAATGGCGCAGCTGGGACGTGAAAAAGCGCCTTGAATACTCGCTGGTGAAAGGGATTACCGAGTTTATCGAACTGGACACCGAAGAGGCGCGTCAGCAGTCTGCTCGCCCGATTGAGGTGATTGAAGGCCCGCTGATGGACGGCATGAACGTGGTCGGCGACCTGTTCGGCGAGGGCAAAATGTTCCTGCCGCAGGTGGTGAAATCGGCCCGCGTCATGAAACAGGCGGTCGCCTATCTGGAGCCGTATATCGAAGCCAGCAAGGAAAAAGGCTCCAGCAACGGCAAGATGGTGATTGCCACCGTCAAAGGCGACGTCCATGACATCGGTAAAAATATCGTTGGCGTGGTGCTGCAGTGTAATAACTACGAAATTATCGATCTTGGCGTGATGGTGCCGGCGGATAAAATCCTCAAAACCGCCCGCGAAGTGAATGCCGACCTGATTGGCCTCTCGGGGCTGATTACCCCGTCGCTGGATGAAATGGTCAACGTGGCGAAAGAGATGGAACGCCAGGGCTTTACCATTCCACTGCTGATTGGTGGCGCCACGACCTCGAAAGCGCATACGGCGGTCAAAATCGAGCAGAACTACAGCGGCCCGACGGTGTACGTGCAGAACGCCTCGCGCACCGTGGGGGTGGTGGCTTCGCTGCTCTCGGAGACCCAACACGATGAGTTCGTCGCGCGCACCCGTAAAGAATACGACACCGTGCGTATTCAACACGCCCGTAAAAAACCGCGCACGCCGCCGGTGACGCTGGCTGTTGCCCGGGATAACGATCTGGCCTTTGACTGGGAAAACTATACGCCGCCGGTGGTTCACCGTCTGGGCGTGCAGAGCGTAGAAGCCAGCATCGAAACCCTGCGTAACTACATCGACTGGACGCCGTTCTTTATGACCTGGTCGCTGGCCGGGAAATATCCGCGCATCCTTGAAGATGACGTGGTGGGCGAAGAGGCGCAGCGGCTGTTCAACGATGCCAACGAGATGCTGGATATGCTGAGCGCCGGGAAGCAGCTTAACCCGCGTGGCGTAGTGGGACTATTCCCGGCCAACCGCGTGGGCGACGATATCGAAATCTATCGCGATGAAACCCGCACCCACGTCCTGACGGTCAGCCACCATCTGCGTCAGCAGACGGAAAAAGTGGGCTTTGCCAACTACTGCCTCGCCGACTTTGTCGCCCCGAAACTGAGCGGTAAAGCGGACTACATCGGCGCCTTTGCGGTCACCGGCGGGCTGGAAGAAGACGCGCTGGCGGAAGCGTTTGATGCGCAGCACGATGATTACAACAAGATCATGGTGAAAGCCATTGCCGACCGTCTGGCGGAAGCCTTTGCGGAATATCTGCATGAGCGGGTGCGTAAAGTCTACTGGGGCTATGCGGCGAATGAGAACCTCAGCAATGAGGAGCTGATCCGCGAAAACTACCAGGGGATTCGCCCGGCACCGGGTTATCCGGCCTGCCCGGAACACACCGAAAAAGCCGTTATCTGGGAACTGCTGGATGTTGAAGCCCAGACCGGCATGAAGCTTACCGAGTCATTTGCCATGTGGCCAGGTGCCTCGGTTTCCGGCTGGTATTTCAGTCATCCGGACAGCAAGTACTATGCGGTGGCGCAAATTCAGCGCGATCAGGTGGAGGATTATGCCCGGCGTAAAGGGATGACCCCGGCCGAAGTTGAGCGCTGGCTGGCGCCAAACCTCGGGTACGACGCGGACTAGATCGCGGCCGGTCACAAATCTGTCATCTCACCTTACAACTTACAGGGCGCGTCAATCGCGCCCTGTCTCTTTATTGCTGCTAAACCCTTATACTGGGTATTGGTTCAGCACCTGCCGTCATCAACGGTAAGCGTTCTGGACGATATAGCCCGGTTGAGTACTGCCGGGGGAATTCCTGGCGGGCTAGCGGTATTTATCCGTCGGGTAAGTAAGGAGAATAAGAATCCGTGTTAACTCTGCTGCACCTGCTGTCTGCCGTCGCCCTACTGGTTTGGGGGACGCATATCGTTCGTACCGGCGTGATGCGCGTATTTGGTGCGCGCCTGCGCTCCGTGCTGAGTAGCAGCGTCGAGAAAAAGCCGCTCGCCTTCTGTGCGGGTATTGGCGTCACGGCGCTGGTACAGAGCAGTAACGCCACCACTATGCTGGTGACCTCGTTCGTGGCCCAGGATCTGGTGGCGCTGACGCCGGCGCTGGTGATTGTCCTCGGGGCCGATGTCGGTACCGCGCTGATGGCGAGGGTGCTGACCTTCGACCTCTCCTGGCTGTCACCGCTGCTGATTTTTATCGGGGTGATTTTCTTTCTTGGCCGCAAACAAACCCGCGCCGGGCAGCTCGGGCGAGTGGGTATCGGTCTGGGGCTGATTTTATTAGCGCTGGAACTGATCGTGCAGGCGGTTCACCCCATTACGCAGGCCAACGGCGTACAGGTGATTTTCGCCTCATTGACCGGCGATATCATGCTGGATGCGCTGATCGGCGCGATGTTTGCCATTATCAGTTACTCCAGCCTGGCGGCGGTGCTGTTAACGGCTACCCTGACCTCAACCGGCGTGATTTCGTTCCCGGTGGCGCTGTGTCTGGTGATTGGCGCCAACCTCGGTTCGGGGATTCTGGCGATGATCAACAACAGCGCCGCCAATGCCTCCGCGCGGCGCGTGGCGCTCGGTAGCCTGTTGTTTAAGCTGGTGGGCAGCCTGATTATCCTGCCGTTTGTCCATGTGCTGGCCGATGTGATGCACCGGATGCCGCTGCCGGAAGCGGAGCTGGTTATCTACTTCCACGTCTTCTACAACCTGATCCGCTGCGTGGCGATGGTACCGTTTGCTGAACCGATGGCCCGGCTGTGTAAGCGCCTGATCCACGAAGACCCTGAGCTTGACCCGCATCTTAAACCGAAGCACCTGGATACCTCGGCGCTGGATACGCCGACGCTGGCGTTAGCCAATGCCGCGCGTGAGACCCTGCGTATTGGTGATGCCATGGAGCAGATGCTGGAGGGGTTGCACAAGGTGATGCACGGTGAACCGCGAGAGGAGAAAGAGCTGCGTCGTCTGGCTGATGACATCAACGTGCTCTATACCGCGATCAAGCTGTATCTGGCGCGGATGCCGAAAGATGAGCTGGCGGAAGAGGAATCCCGGCGCTGGGCGGAAATCATCGAAATGGCGCTGAACCTCGAGCAGGCCTCCGATATCGTCGAACGCATGGGCAGCGAAATCGCCGATAAATCTCTGGCGGCGCGGCGCGCTTTTTCCGTCGAAGGGCTGAAAGAGCTGGACGGCCTGTACGATCAGCTGCTCAGCAACTTACAGCTGGCGATGTCGGTCTTTTTCTCCAGCGACGTGCCGAGCGCCCGCCGTCTGCGCCGCAACAAGCACCGTTTCCGGATCCTCAACCGCCGTTACTCGCATGCGCACGTCGATCGTCTGCACCAGCAGAACGTGCAGAGCATTGAGACCAGTTCGCTGCATTTGGGCTTACTGGGCGATATGAAACGTCTGAACTCGTTGTTCTGTTCCGTGGCGTATAGCGTGATGGAACAGCCGGATGAAGACGATGAGCGGGATGAGTATTAAGCCCGGGTTAGCGGCGGGCCTGTAGCCCGGCTGACGTGCATACGCCAGCCGGGAACCGGTCTTAAAAGCGGTGACCTGCCTCGAGCGTCACCGCCTCTTCACCGGCCCTGAACACCAGCGTAGGGTTCGGGCCGCCGAGGGTGGCGTGTCCTTGCGTCACCTGAATCCAGTTGCCTTCCGGCAAGCCGATCACCGTCAGCTCCGGCGCCACGACCAGCAGCTCACGGATCCGCTGTTCACGGGTTTCACCTTTATGGCCTTCCGGCAGCGCATTGGTAAAGTGCGGGTTAATTTGCAGCGGGAACAGCCCCAGCGCAGCAAAACCTTGCGGGTCAACGATCGGCATATCGTTGGTGGTGCGGATGGTCGGACAGGCGAGATTCGCGCCGGCGCTCCAGCCGATATACAGCGCGCCGCGCGTCACCACATCAACAATAGGGGCCAGAAGCCCGCGTTCACGGCACTCCTTCAGCAGCTGAAAGGTATTGCCGCCGCCGACAATCACCAGTTCGGCAGCGTTGATGGCGGCCACCGGGTCGGCGACGCTATGAATGCCGGTGACTTTGATACCGAGCGGGGCGAGTACCGCGGCGGTTTTGGCCGTATAGTCATCCCAGGTTTGCGTCACCCCGGCGAAGGGGATAAACACCGCCGAACGGCGTCCATTGAGCTGGCCGCTAATCACGGGCAGCGCGTGTTCCAGCCATGCTTTACCAGGTAGCGACGAGTTACTTAATAACAGCAGTTCCATCTTTTCTCCATGTAGCCAGGTGATAGCATTGGCTGCGGATCCTACCACCGCTTGCCCGTTCGCTCGCTGATATGGCTCACGATGTTGCAAGGTCGCGACAGGAATTGCGCCCTCCCTGGCGCGTCGCGTTGTTACTCCGCCCGGGCGAATGCCGCGGCTTCTCTGACGAGGTCAGCATCCGGGCGCACGCCGGTATACAGCGCAAACTGCTCCACCGCCTGCAGTGCGATCACTTCCGCTCCGCTGATGATGTGTTTATCCAGCTGCTGCGCCAGGCGAATCAGCGGCGTTTCTACGGGCAGGGCCACCACATCAAACACCACGCTGGCCTGGGCGACCATCGTCCGGCTGAACGCCAGGGCGTCGCTGTGCGCCCCGCCCGCCATGCCGAGCGGCGTGACGTTGACCAGGATATCGGTGGCGATCCCTTCCGGTTGGGGCTGCCACTGAAAACCGTACTGTCTGGCGAGCGCCAGGCCGTTGTCACGGTTGCGAGCGGCGATCACCACGTTGCGAAAACCGGCATCGCGGAAGGCGGCGATCACCGCTTTCCCCATGCCGCCGCTGCCCTGAATCATCACGGCGGCGGCGTTATCCAGCTGGTGGCTGTCGATCAGGCTTTTCACCGCAATATAGTCGGTATTAAGGCCGGTCAGCCTGCCGTTGTCGTTGACGATGGTGTTCACCGAATCAATGACCGCGGCGGAAGGATCGATGGCGTCGAGAAAGGGCATGCAGCTCTCTTTAAACGGCATCGATACCGCGCAGCCGCGAATGCCCAGCGCCCGCACGCCGGCCACCGCGGCGGCAATATCCTGCGTCGTAAAGGTCTTGTAGAGATAGTTCAGACCCAGTTTTTGATACAGATAGTTGTGAAAGCGCGTGCCGAAATTACCCGGGCGACCGGCCAGCGACATACAGAGTTGGGTATCACGATTAATCATGAGCAATGTCCGGTGCGTGGGCTAACAGGTACTGTTCCGCTTCCGCAGACCAGATCCCATGGTGGCGCTCCATAATGGCCGCCAGTTGCGGATCGGCAATCTGGCCAAGGGGCGTCAGAGGCAGCGATTTTTCGGTGTACACCAGCTTTTTACCGCCGCCGACGGCGGGTAAATCGAGGGTCGTATCACCCGCTGCATTAAGCCCAAGAATATGGGTCACCACTTTGGCGGCCTGGACTTTTTTCGCCTGCATCAGGGCGACGGCGGCCCGCATATCATCGGTATTCCCGCCGGAGGTGCCGACATAATGGGTGAAGGCGTAGTGCACATCGTAAAAGTTGATCGGCGCGCTGAACTGCTTATCCTGCGGACCGGCAAAGAAGTTCAGGCAGCCGTCAGGGGCCAGCAGCGAAGAGGCCATGGTAATCAGCTGCTCGTTGGGCACGAACACGAAAATATCGTCAAAGCCATGGCCGCCGGTCAGCGCCATCAGCGTCTCACGCCCGGCATCGTGGCCGTCAAGGTAGTGGATCAGCGTTTGCGGCTCCGACGGATAGTGCTGGCGGGCATAGCTCAGCTTCGGCTTATTGGTATCGGTCACCACCAGCAGCGACGGGTTCACCGGCCCGTGCAGTGCATAGTCGATCGCCAGCAGCCCCATTGGACCGGTACCGCCGAGGATCAGCGTGCGCCCCTGCGGCCGGATCCCCATGGTGTGGTTATAGGTGCCTTCCTGCAGATGATAGTTGGCATTGAACGCGCCGATCACGCAGGAGAGCGGCTCGACCAGCGAGCCTTCAAACCAGCTATCGCCCTCCCAGGTGAGCAGGCAATCTTGCGTCATCACCTCGTCAGGGATCACCACGTGCGTGGCTTCACCACCGATCCACGGGAAAGAGTAGCCGGGGCAATCGGGGCGATCCGGCAGCTGCAGGTTGGCCTGAATCACGTAGCGCTGACCGGCCTGAAACTTGTGCTGCCATTTTTTACCGACCGCGAGAATTTCGCCGCAGAACTCATGACCGATGATGATGGGATTGACCGCCACATCGTCCGGGACTTTCTTATGGTTTTCCCCCTGATTGGCCTCTTTCCAGGAAGAAAGGCACAGGCTGTCGGTTACCACCCGGGCGAGGATTTCGTCGTCCTGCATGGCCGGGAGTTCGAAGGTTTCCAGGCGCAGGTCGCGCTTGCCGTACAGTCGAAGAGCTGTTGTTTGCATAAACCACCTCATAGTTAGCACAGTGGCCCCGGCGTGGCCGGGGCAGAAAAATCAGGACAAGAAGCCCAGCGCGTTGCCGACAATTCCCAGCCCGAACAGGGCGAAGATCAGCCATACCGGATTCACTTTTTTGTTGAGCAGGCGCACCATCAGCAGCGTCAGACCCAGCGCCAGCAGGCCAGGGCAGAGCTGATCGAGGATGTTCTGCACGGTCATGGTGACGGTGGTGCCGTCGGCGCCCGGCGTTTTCGATACCACCAACGGCACGTTGATGGTGGTCCATTTCGTGACCAGCACCCCCATGACGAACAGGCCCAGAATCGACGCCCCTTCGGTCAGTTTTTGCAGCAGGTTACCGCCCATATCGCTGACGATATTGACCCCTTTACGGAAGCCCAGTTGCAGGCCATACCATTTCATAGCCAGGCGTACTGCGTTGAAAATAAAGAAGAACAGCAAAGGTCCCAGCAGGTTGCCGGAGAGCGCCAGCGATGCGCCGAGCGCCGCGGTAATCGGGCGTAGCGTCCCCCAGACCAGCGGATCGCCGACCCCGGCCAGCGGCCCCATCAGGCCAACTTTGATGCCGTTAATGGCCCCATCGTCGATGGCCGCCCCGTTGGCGCGTGCTTCCTCCATGGCCGCCGTCACGCCCAGCACCGGGCCACAGACGGCGGGAGTGGTGTTGAAGAACACCAGATGACGTTTCAGCGCCGCCACCTGATCCTCTTTTAGCGGATACAGGCGTTTGATCGCCGGGATCATGTCGTAGCAGAACCCGAGGCCATGAATACGTTCGAAGTTGAAGGAGGCCTGCTGCAGGTTGGAGCGCAGAAATATGCTCACCAGGTCGCCTTGTGTCAGTTTTTTCGGTTCCATTGTGGGCTCCATCAATCGTCAAGTTGGTCAAGGGCGGTGGAAGAGGTGGCAGCCTGTTGCGGCTCGGCCTTGCGCCATTGCGGGTTCAGCTGGATGTAAATCAGCGCGATGATGACCCCCACGCCGCCAAAGGCCAGCAGGCTGAAGTTGAGGTAACCTCCCGCCAGGAAACCGAGGAAAAAGAAAGGCATCAGATACTTCACGCCCATCATGCGCAGGACCATGGCGTAGCCCACCACCACAATAAAACCGCCGGCGATTTGCAGACCGCGGGTGACAAATTCCGGGATGGCGTTAAGCATGTTGCTGACCATGTCGGCGCTGACAAACATCGAGACCACCAGCGCCGGGATAGCGACGCGCAGCGCCTGTACGCCCAGCGCCGAGACGTGCAACATATCAATGGTGCGAAAGCGGGCTTCTTCTGCCGCTTTGTCCGCCGCATGCTGAAAGACGACGGTGATGGTGCGGGCGAAAACGGTTAATACCTGGCCTGCCGCCGCAACCGGCAGCGCGATGGCGATACCGGTGGCAATGCTTTGATGACCGACGATAACCAGAATGGCGGAGATAATGCTGGCCAGCGCGGAGTCCGGCGATTGTGCGGCGCCGACGTTCATCCAGCCGAGGGCGATCAGCTCCAGCGTGCCGCCGAGCATAATCCCGGTTTTTAAATCACCGAGAATTAACCCGATAACGGTACAGGCAATTAACGGGCGGTGAGTCTGGAATTCATCCAGTACGCTGCCCATGCCGGCAATACAGGAAAAAATAAATATGGCGATTATTTGTAGGGTACTAATTTCCATTATATGTCACCTTGCGGGTATATTAATCCCTGCCTGTTACGGCATTAATATGGCATCGTGCGAACGATGGTATTAATACAGGCGCTTTTTTATTCTGTAATGGACTGCTCAGTTATTTTGTCGAGAATATTGACGGATGGATCCGATGCCACCACGCGTAAATCCAGTTTAACGCCCAGTTTATCCAGTTCACGAAACGCAGTAATATCACTTTGGTCTAATGATACCGCTTTGGTTAATTGTGTTTTACCCGGCCGCCAGGCCATTCCGCCAATATTCAGGGTGGCAATATTCACGCCTTGCCTGACCATCGTTAATGCATCCTGCGGATTGGTAAAGAGATAAAAAACGGTCTCGTTTTGATATTGCGGGTTGTGATAGACGGCGACCGCCTTTTCCAGGTTCACGACGTTGACCTTCATTCCCGGCGGGGCGGCCTGGCGCAGTAAAGTGCGCCGCACTTCATCGTTATACACCTCGTCGTTGCAGATAATAATGCGCTGGGCGTTAGCCACTTTAGACCAGACGGTGGTCACCTGACCGTGGATCAGGCGGTCATCGATGCGGGCGAGCGTAATATTCATCAAAAATCCTCCTCAATGGTTTCCGGAGTGGTTTCCGGCTGCCGCCAGACCACGCAGCACTGGCTGGCGATGGCGGTCAGGTGGTCGCATAATGCTTCTGCGCTCATGCTGTGCTGGTTATCCACCAGTTCCAGCGCCAGCGGTAACGAAAGGCCGCTGATGACCCGCAGTCGCGGGTTGCTCATTGCCAGTCCGGCGGCGGCATTCCACGGGCTGCCGCACTGCAAATCAACGGCAATCAGCCACTCGCTATCGTTGTGAGTGCTCACTAACTTTTCCAGCTTTGCGGCGATATCCCCGGCGTTTTCTCCCGGGACAAATTCCACGGCGCTGACCTCAACGTCGCCATAGACCATACGGACCGAATCGAGCATGGCGCCGGCCAGCTGACCATGTGCGCAGAAAATAACATTCACCATTTCGACTCCTTAACCGCGGGTTTTTCCGCCAGCAATGTTAGTGGTTACTCCGGTGATATAGCTTGCCCGCTCTGACAGCAGATAGCAGACGTAGTCGGCAACCTCGCTCAGACGACCGGAGCGGCCAATGGGAATCGCATTCTTGCTGTAGCCCGCCCGCAGTTGCTCGACGGTGATGTTGCGCGTCCAGGCCAGCGCTTCTTCGTACTCCGGCGTGCGCAGCCCGGTCTTTTCAAGGATCCCCGGCGCCACGCCGACCACGCGGATGCCGTGTTTGCCCAGCTCTTTGGACCATGAACGGGTGAAGCTATTCAGCGCCGCTTTGGTCGCGGCATAACAGCTCTGGCCCTCCGAGCCTTCCAGCCCGCTTTCCGAAGAGACGTTAACAATCACGCCTTCACGCTGCTTCACCATCTGCCGCGCCACCGCCTGCGACATCAGAAAGACCCCTTTCTGGTTGATGTTGACCATTTTCTCAAAGGCGCTTTCGTTTAACTCATAGCGGCCTTCCGGCGCTTTTTCATCGACCAGCAGGCGCGGGAAGTTCACCCCGGCATTATTCACCAGACCATCGATGCGTCCGTATTGCTGGATAATTTGCGCGACGCTGTGGTTGACTTCGCTGGCGCTGGAAATATCCGTTGGCCAGAATGTGTAACGATCGCTGTTTTGATATTTGTCACCGCCGTGAATATCGGTCATCTGGACATTGGCGCCGAGATTTAATAATTCTTCAACGATCGCCAGGCCAATGCCTGAGGCGCCACCGGTCACAATAATGATTTTATCTTTCAGATTTAGCCAGGTTTGCATAATAGTCATCTCATTTTTCAGGTAAAGGGAACCCACGCAGCGTCAGCTGCGTTAACAGAAAACGGCTTTTTATTTCAGTAATTGCTCTGCAGTTTCTCGATTAGTCACCAGACAGTTAATATAGCCACCGCGTAATGCACCAATAATACCCGTGTATTTTTCTTCTCCGATGGCAATACCTACGGAATAACGTACCTGTTTTAATCGGGCAATATCGATGGATAACGTTTTTTCATTCATCGTGGTCTCAACGGCGTTGCCGTTGATATCGTAAAAGCGCGAACAAATATCGCCGGCGACCTGGCGCGCGTTAAGGTCATCGCTCTCTTCGCTGCCGTAAAAGGCGTGCCAGTTGGCGCCATCGCGGATCGCCGGGGAACCAATCCCGACCAGGGCCACGTCGAGGTTCTCCCAGTAGGATGAAATCGTTTTAAAGTGCTGAGACTGCATAATGCCGTTGCGGATCAGGGTGTTCTCCAGCAGCGCCGGGAAGTCAGCCAGGTGCGATTCGGCTTTCAGCCGGGCGGCGGCGCCATAGGTCAGCGTGTTCACATGGTACTGGCTTTCCAGTTTTCCCGAAGGGCCGCCGATGATCGGCACGCAGATAACCTGCCGCGACTGGCTTGCCTGAGGCAAGGTTTCCACCAGCGCCCGTACCGCTCGTCCCCAGGAAAAACCGATGATATCGCCGGGTTCAAGCAGGCGATCCACCAGCTGTGCGCCGTGCTGGCCGATGGTGCTGAGCTGGTCCTCTTCCTGTAACGAGCTGCATGAGGCTACCACGGCTTCTTTAAGACCGAATTTCTGCTTCAGCTGCTGCTCTAACCACAGGTTTTCGTTGTAGTCGTAGTTGATGGCGATGGTGACAATACCCTGCTCGCGACCACGCTTCAGCAGGCGGCTGATGGTGGTGCGGTAAATCCCCAGCTCGCGGGCAATCTGCGCCTGGGTCATGTCCTGCTCGTAATAGAGTTGGGCAACTTTTACTATTAAGCGGATATCATCGCTGTTTTCGATCGCCATCTTTGGGCTCCTGCACATTTGTGCAAACGACATTCTTGCTCTCTTGATCTGATATAACCCCATCACAGGCCGACTACAAAGAAATTTTCCACCATTTCATTAGGATGAGGCGGTGGTTTGTTTTGCACATTTGATCGTCAGCCCCTAAGGAGATGGCACGTTTGTGCGTGATGCGCTAATGGATTGATTCTGCTTATATTCACCAGGCAAAGTTGCACGGTCTGTGAATGGACACTTTTGTGTAGAAAGAGGTGGGAGATCACATTTATCGCTGCCCGATGCGGACGTGACTGTTTTTGATTGTCCGCAGGTTGAGGTATATTCCACGTTTTTACCCGCCATACTTTAAGTTGCATGTGTGTTGGCTGTCCCTACGGGGCCAGCGCAAGCGTTGTGGTCCTGCAACTCGAATTATTTAGGGTATATACATCAAAGCATTCAAGTTTTATCAAGGCGGCAAGAGAGCGCACTCCGGCAGCATAGTAATCTATGTGGAATGAGTGGGCGGAGCCAACACAGTGACAACTTGAAGGATAAAGTGTCTCAGGAGACGTTATGCTGCCCGACTCATCAACCCGACTTAATAAATACATCAGTGAAAGCGGCATCTGCTCGCGCCGTGAGGCGGATCGCTACATTGAGCAAGGCAATGTTTTCATCAATGGCAAGCGAGCGACCATCGGCGATCAGGTCAATCCTGGCGACGTCGTGAAGGTCAACGGTCAACTGATCGAACCGCGCGAGGCCGAAGATCTGGTGTTCATCGCCTTAAATAAGCCGATCGGTATTGTCAGCACGACGGAAGACAGCGAGCGCGACAACATCGTCGACTTCGTCAATCACAGCAAGCGCGTCTTTCCTATCGGCCGCCTGGACAAAGACTCCCAGGGGCTGATCTTCCTCACCAACCACGGCGATCTGGTGAATAAGATCCTGCGTGCCGGTAACGATCATGAAAAAGAGTACCTGGTAACGGTCGATAAGCCGGTCACCGACGACTTTATTCGCGGCATGGGGGCCGGCGTGCCGATCCTCGGGACGGTGACGAAGAAGTGTAAAGTCAAAAAGGAAGCGCCGTTCGTGTTCCGCATTACCCTGGTGCAGGGGCTGAACCGTCAGATTCGTCGGATGTGCGAGCACTTTGGCTATGAAGTCACGAAACTTGAGCGTACGCGCATTATGAATATCGGGCTGTCGGGACTGCCGCTGGGTGAGTGGCGTGATCTGACGGATGATGAGCTGGTGGCGCTGTTTAAGCTGATTGAGAACTCATCGTCCGAGGCGCAACCAAAGGCGAAGCCGAAAGCCAAACCGAAAACGGCCGGGATCAAACGTCCGGTGGTCAAGGCGGAGAAAAGTAACGAGAAAGGGCGCCCGGCATCAAACGGTAAACGTTTTACTCAGCCGGGGCGTAAGAAGAAAGGGCGTTAACGTCTGCCGCGGGTCGGCGTGTTCGCCGACCACGAGAACGAGGCATCGCTATCGGGTTTGTAGGCCTGCTTTTTCTTCAACTGGCGGGCCTTTTTCGCTTCAGCTTCACGCAGCACCATCAGCTTATCGATGTACTCTTTTTTGACGGCGTTGGTTTCCGCGTTAGTCAGCAGGCGACCGTGCGCAATTCTCGCCCGGTCCAGCAGCGTTTTTAGCTCACGCTGCTCGCGTTCGGTCATATCTTGTTGCGTAATGCGGGGAAGTGCCATAGTAGAACCCTCAGTCAGCCGATAATTCAGTGTACGGCAATCGCGGGCCGACGGACAGCGCGTTGATCCGTCTCCCGCGTCACCGCGACTTAGCGTTTACGCTCTGATTTAGCGGTGGGTTTTCCGGACCAGTAGCCCGCCAGCAGGGAACCGGACAGATTGTGCCAGACCGAGAACAGCGCCCCAGGCAGTGCGGCAAGCGGGCCGAAGTAGATTTTGCCCAGCGCGGCAGCCAGACCGGAGTTCTGCATCCCCACTTCAATCGCCAGCGTGCGGCAGGTTGACTCGTCAAAGCCAAACAGCCGTCCACCCCAGTAGCCGCCAAGCAGGCCGATGGCGTTATGCAGGATCACCGCCACAATCACCACCAGACCGACAGAGGCGATATGGGAAGCGGAACCGGCAACCACGGCGCTGATAATCGCCAGAATGCAGACCATCGAGAAGGCGGGCAGGAAAGGCTCAACCGCACGCACCACTTTTGGCAGCGTATGGTGAATGACCAGCCCCAGCGCAATCGGGATCACCACGATTTGCAGAATGCTCAGCAGCATCCCCATCACATCCACCTGAATATGGGCATCCACGTACAGCCGCGTTAACAGCGGAGTGGCAACCACCCCGACCAGCGTCGAGACGGACGAGATGGTAACCGACAGCGCCACATCACCTTTTGCCAGGTAGATCATCACGTTCGAAGCCGTCCCGCTGGCGACGCTGCCGACCAGCACCATGCCAGCAGAGAGTTCCGGCGGCATATGGAACAGCAGCGCCAGAGCCCAGGCCGCGAGCGGCATCACCAGATAATGCAGAAAGATCCCGGCGGCAACCGGCGCCGGACGTGACAGCACGCGCTTAAAGTCGTCGAGCTTCAGGTGTACCCCCATCCCGAACATAATGAGCATCAGCAGCGTCGTCACCCAGGGACCGATGGGCGTAAAGGTTGATGGGGTGTAATAGGCCAGAACGGAGAGCAGCAGCGCCCAGAGCGGGAACAGCCTCGTCAGAATAGCGAGCATGTTGTTTTCCTTGCGATTGACTCCTCATGCCAGGCGCGCGTCTGTGGTGCCTGCGTGGGCGCCACGTCGGCCAGCAGCCTGAACGATGAGGGATGTTGTGTTGATATAGTTATAAAAAAGCCGGGTGCGAGCCCGGCTATAGGTAATATTTATCGTGCTAAGGAATATTATTCAAACAAATTATGATGCAGCTTCTGCACGACTTTCTCGGCATCGGCGCCAGGGACCAGGAAGCAGAGGTTATGGCTGGATGCGCCGTAGCAAATCATACGGATATTGAACGGCTCGAGCACGCCAAAGACCTCTTTGCCCACGCCGCAGGCACGGGAAAGATCGTTGCCGATCAACGCCACCAGCGCCAGATCCTGCTCGACTTCCACCCGGCACAGGGAGGAGAGTTCGGTCAGCAGCGCCTGGGTTAACAGGGTATCGGTAGCGGACGTTGAGCCGGTGGTATCCATGGTCAGCGCAATGCTCACTTCAGACGTGGTGATCAGATCCACGGAGATGTTGTGGCGCGCGAGGATCCCGAACACTTCCGCGAGGAAGCCGCGAGAGTGCAGCATATTCAGGCTGTGCAGCGTCAGCAGCGTCTGGCGACGACGCAGGGCCAGCGCCCGGAACAGCGGCGGGTTTTCGGTTTTATTGCACACCAGCGTACCGCCGGCGGTGGGCTCTTTGCTGGAGCCGACAAAGACCGGAATATCGCTGCGTACCGCAGGCAACAGCGTGGCAGGGTGGAGTACTTTTGCGCCGAAGGTGGCCATCTCGGCCGCTTCGGCAAAGGCGATAACGTCAATCCGTTTGGCTGCTGGCGCAACGCGCGGGTCGGTGGTGTAGATGCCCGGGACATCGGTCCAGATATCAACGCGGCTGGCGTTCAGCGCTTCGCCCAGCAGGGCGGCGGTATAGTCGCTGCCACCGCGGCCCAGCGTCGTGGTCCGGCCTTTCGCTTCGCTCCCGATAAAGCCCTGGGTGACCACCAGGCCTTCTGCCAGACGCGGAGTCAGCTGCAGCTGGGTCAGTTCGGCGAGGGCGGCAATATCCGGCTCGGCGCGACCAAAGCGATCGTTGGTACGCATAATTTTACGCACGTCGAACCACTGCGCGGCAATTCCACGCTCGCGGAGGATTTCGACAAACAGCAGGGTAGACATCAGTTCGCCATGGCTCACCAGCTCATCGGTCAGAGCGGTGGAACTTGCCAGCGCGGCGGCTTCCGCCAGGCTGGTGATATTTTCCAGCAGGCGCTCAATCTCTTCGCGAATCACATTGGGATAGCGTAGGCGTTCCAGAATGTTGGATTGGATCTGGCGCAGGGAATCGAGCTTTTCAAAACGCGCGGTGGGTTCCAGCCCTTCAGCCAACGCTACCAGGAGATTAGTCACGCCCGCAGAGGCAGACAACACCACTACGCCCGTGTTTTCATCGAGTCGCGCAACGTCAACGCTGCGATTCATAGCATCGAAATCGGCAACGCTGGTGCCGCCGAATTTGGCTACAACTAAATCTGTCATAACAACCTCGTGTCAGGGGGCCTGACTTATTAAAACGATTCCTGAGTGGGTTTGGGCTGGACTCAAACTTACAGTAATAAAATGTCTTAATAAGCCAGGCCAAATTATTCAGCCATGGCACAAGGGAAGAGCGATAAACAGGGTGGGCGCAGAGCAAAAGACAGCTACGATGTCACCCAGAAGTGCTCCACCTTGTAGACCCGTTCCCCAACGCGTTGCGTTAGTTCCTGAGTATGAAACGCCCGACTGCGAACGTTTCTGGTGACAACCCAGGGGATTCAGCCCCTGTGGCCGGCGAGCAGCGTACCAGACGCTTTTTCACCTCGGCGTTGCTCCCCCTCACGTATTTTCCCCGGACTGGTTCCTCCAATACGGTTACCTGGGCAACGCACCTCTTCTGGCAATTACCGACGTCTTTCACTTTGCCGGGAACGCCAGTGATGGCTCCCCCCGCAATACCCTTTCGCTGTAGCGTGAAATGCGCGAGCAATACATACCTGCAATGATGCAGGCTGTGCAGCTATATAAAGGCTTCAGAGCAGGTATGTCAACGTTGTGGTTATGCGGATTTTTCATGCACCGGTGATTAACAGAAAAAAGCCTTATGATGGCTATACCCAAAATAATTCGAGTTGCTTGTAGGCGGCAAGGCCGTAAATCCCCAGGAGCTTACTCAAGTAAGTGACTGGGGTGAACGGATGCAGCCAACACCCAGGCAACTTGAAGTATGACGGGTATATACTGGTAGAGGCTTTTTACCGCAATTTAACCCTGTTCATGGCGCAGATCATCGGCATAACACAAAAATCATCACAATTTTTTGCCGCCGGCGCTACAATCGATCGCAGTCAAAATTCTCAAATCAGAAGAGTATTGCTAATGAAAAACATCAACCCAACGCAGACCGCTGCCTGGCAGGCATTACAGACCCATTTTGATGCAATGAAAGACGTCACTATCAGCGAGCTTTTCGCCCAGGATAGCGATCGTTTCTCTAAGTTTTCCGCGACGTTCGACGATTTGATGCTGGTGGATTTTTCCAAAAACCGCATCACCGAAGAGACGCTGGCGAAGCTGCAGGATCTGGCCAAAGAGACCGATCTGGCGGGCGCCATCAAATCCATGTTCTCTGGCGAGAAAATCAACCGTACCGAAGACCGTGCGGTGCTGCACGTCGCGCTGCGTAACCGTAGCAATACTCCGATCATTGTTGATGGCAAAGATGTGATGCCAGAAGTGAACGCGGTGCTGGAGAAGATGAAAACCTTCTCCGAAGCCATTATCTCCGGCAGCTGGAAAGGCTATACCGGTAAAGCGATCACCGACGTCGTGAACATCGGCATCGGCGGCTCCGACCTCGGCCCGTTCATGGTGACCGAAGCGCTGCGTCCGTACAAAAACCACCTGAACATGCACTTTGTATCCAACGTCGATGGCACCCACATTGCGGAAGTGCTGAAAGGCGTGAACCCGGAAACCACGCTGTTCCTGGTGGCTTCCAAAACCTTCACCACCCAGGAAACCATGACCAACGCCCACAGCGCGCGCGACTGGTTCCTGAGCACTGCCGGTGATGAAAAACACGTGGCGAAACACTTCGCGGCGCTGTCGACTAACGGCAAAGCGGTAGGCGAGTTCGGGATCGACACCGCCAACATGTTTGAATTCTGGGATTGGGTTGGCGGCCGCTACTCACTGTGGTCAGCGATTGGTCTGTCCATCATCCTTTCCGTGGGCTTCGATAACTTCGTTGAGCTGCTGTCCGGTGCGCACGCCATGGATAAGCACTTCTCCACCACGGCCCCGGAGAAAAACCTGCCGGTGCTGCTGGCGCTGATCGGTATCTGGTACAACAACTTCTTCGGTGCAGAGACCGAAGCGATTCTGCCGTATGACCAGTATATGCACCGCTTTGCTGCCTACTTCCAGCAGGGCAACATGGAATCCAACGGCAAATACGTTGACCGTAACGGCAACGCCGTGGATTACCAGACTGGCCCGATTATCTGGGGTGAGCCGGGTACCAACGGCCAGCACGCGTTCTACCAGCTGATCCACCAGGGCACCAAAATGGTACCGTGCGATTTCATCGCCCCGGCCATTACCCACAACCCGCTTTCCGATCACCATCCGAAGCTGCTGTCTAACTTCTTCGCGCAGACCGAAGCGCTGGCGTTCGGTAAATCCCGTGAGGTGGTTGAGCAGGAATACCGCGACCAGGGTAAAGATCCGGCGACCCTCGATCACGTGGTGCCGTTCAAAGTGTTTGAAGGCAACCGCCCGACGAACTCCATCCTGCTGCGTGAAATCACGCCGTTCAGCCTGGGCGCGTTGATTGCGCTGTATGAGCACAAGATCTTCACTCAGGGTGCGATTCTGAACATCTTCACCTTTGACCAGTGGGGCGTTGAGCTGGGTAAACAGCTGGCTAACCGTATCCTGCCAGAGCTGAAAGCAGATGACGCAATCAGCAGCCACGACAGCTCCACCAATGGCCTGATCAACCGTTACAAATCCTGGCGCGCCTAATAGCGGCAACGGATCTCCATGCCGGCCCACGTGGCCGGCATTTTTGTTATAGTTTCCGCAGCAGCTTTGCCGGATTACCCGCCCACACCCCTTTTTCGGTGATGGATTTTGTCACCACGCTCCCCGCACCTATCACCGCCCCGTCACAAATACTGACCGCCAGAATCGCCGCGCCGCTGCCGATAGCGACATCGTTGCCGATGGTAATACGCCCCCAATTTTCCCGGTTAGCGTCGGGATGCCCGTCGCGAAACATATCGTTGGCAAACATCACGCCGTGGCCGATAAAGCACCGTTCACCGATCGTCACGTACTCGCAGATAAAGGTATGGGACTGGATTTTGCTGTCGGCGCCGATGCGCGTATGGCCCTGAATTTCGACGAACGGGCCGACAAAGACGTTGTCGCCCAGTTCGCAGTCATAGAGGTTGGCGGGCTGGTAGATAGTCACGTTCTCGCCGCTGGTGACGTTGCGGATGCCGGTTTCACGAAGGGTGTGCATAGCGCCTCTCAGAGTGGTTTAGCCAGAAGATGTCAGTGCTCTGCTGGAGGGAATCGATTGTCAGCATGGTCGCGTTCCTGTGTTAACCCGCCAGTGTGACAAGTGATTGTTACATCTGGGATAACTGAGGCAAAAACTTCACGAATAATGTCGATCTCGATCACGCTTTTAAGCTATACAGGTACATAACGTTCCTGAGTAAGAGGTGTGAATATGCCGTCGGTCTATCGTCCGTTGGTGAGCTTTATTGCCACTGCCATGCAGGCGGTGCTGAATCTGGCGCTGCTGTGTCTGGGCGTCATCCTGGTGGTGTTTCTGGGGAAAGAGACCTTTCATCTGGCGCACGTGCTGTTTACCCCGGAGCCGGTCAGCAAGTACAAGCTGGTTGAAGGGCTGGTGGTCTATTTTCTCTATTTCGAGTTTATCGCGCTGATTGTGAAGTACTTTGAATCAGGCTTTCACTTTCCGCTGCGCTACTTCGTCTATATCGGCATCACCGCGATTGTGCGTTTGATTATTGTCGACCATGAGTCGCCGATGGCGGTGCTGATCTATTCCGGCGCGATCCTGATACTGGTGGTTACGCTGTGGTTGTGTAACTCCAACCGGCTGAAACGCGAATAAAAAAAAGCGGCCTCCAGGGCCGCTGACCGACAGTCACAAAATTGAATTTATGTAGGGTCCAGTTGAGGATTGCAGTGGCATTTGCCTTACTTTTTCAGGGGGAGATGGACTGCTGCACCCGGTTGGGGTCGTGTACCGCAGTCCATCCCCTCTGAAATTTGGGGCGGGTGACCCATGATTTCTCAGGGTCAATAACGATGAAACTTAACCTTTCACTCCACCCGCCGTCAGGCCATTAACCAACCAGCGCTGCGCCAGCAGGAAGACCACGGTAATCGGGATGGCGGAGAGCACCGCCGCCGCGGCAAAGTCGCCCCACAGATAGTTCTGCGGGTTGAGATACTGTTGCATACCGACCGCCAGGGTGTAGCTGTTGACGTCACGCAGCAGCAACGAGGCCACCGGCACTTCGGTAATCGCGGCGATGAACGACAGAATAAACACCACCGCCAGAATCGGTACCGACAGCGGCAGCAGCACCAGACGGAAAGCCTGCCACGGTGTCGCACCATCCAGCGCCGCCGCTTCTTCCAGCGAGCCATCGATGGTTTCGAAGTAGCCTTTAATGGTCCAGACGTGCAGTGCGATACCGCCCATATAGGCGAAGATCACGCCGCCGTGGGTATTCAGGCCGACAAACGGAATATATTGGCCGAGACGGTCAAACAACGCGTATAACGCCACCAGCGACAGAACCGCCGGGAACATCTGGAAAATCAGCATCCCTTTAAGCAGCGTGGCTTTGCCCGGGAAGCGCATACGGGCGAAGGCATAGGCGCAGGTGGTGGAGAGCGTCACGATACCGATGGCGGTAATGCCGGCCACTTTCACGGAGTTCCACAACCACAGCAGAACCGGGAACGGTGGCGGGGTGACGCGACCGTCGGCATGTTCGACGCTAAAGCCCAGCGCCAGACGCCAGTGTTCCCAGGAGATCTGTTCCGGGATCAGGCTCCCGGTGGCGAAGTTACCTTCACGCAGCGAGATGGCGATAACCATCAGCAGCGGGAACATGATCGCCGCGATAAAAATCAGTAGCAGGAGGTGCGTGGTGAACAGACGCAGCTTCTGAGATTTGGGTTGTACCATAGCCATAATATTTTCTACTCCTTAACGCCGCCCCAGACTATTTGGCTTGCCAGTGTTGGGCTGGCAAGCCCGTGACGTCTGGCTATTCCAGTTAATCAAATTTCATGCGTGTGGCTTTCAGGTTCACAATCGCCAGCACGCCCACCAGCAGGAAGATCAGCGTGGCGATAGCGGCCGCCAGACCGAAGTCCTGACCACCGCCGCCTTCAAAGGCGATGCGGTAGGTATAGCTCACCAGCAGGTCGGTATAGCCGGCCGGTGTGGTGGTGCCGAGGCGGTCCGGACCGCCGTTGGTCAACAGCTGAATCAGAACGAAGTTGTTAAAGTTAAAGGCGAAGCTGGCAATCATCAGCGGCGTAAGCGGCTTGATCAACAGCGGCAGCGTAATCTTAAAGAAGTTCTGGAACGGGCCTGCGCCGTCCATCGCCGAGGCTTCATACAGGTCGTCAGGGATCGCTTTCAGCAGGCCCATGCACAGGATCATCATGTACGGATAGCCCAGCCAGGTGTTGACGATAATGATCATCGTCCGTGCCGTGGTCGGGTCGCTGAACCAGGCCGGTTTGATGCCGAACAGCGCGCTGAGCATCATGTTGATCTCACCAAAACTCTGGTTGAACAACCCTTTGAAAATCAGAATCGAGATAAACGACGGTACGGCGTAAGGCAGAATCAGCAGCACACGGTAAATCGCTTTGCCCTTCAGTGATTCCCACTGGACGAGGCAGGCGAGGATCATGCCGACCGCCACGGTCAGAATCACGGTCAGTACCGAGAAGACCACGGTCCAGACGAAGATGGCGAAGAACGGTTTCTGGATCCCTTCATCGGTAAAGACGCGAGTGAAGTTGTCCCAGCCGATGCCGACGGTGTAGCCCGGGCTGAGTTTCTCAGCGCTCCAGCTCCCGTCTGCATTGATGGACTGATAGAAGCCGACGTCGTTATTCGGACGGTATTTGACGCCGCTCTGGTTATTGGTCAGGGTGCCGTCGTCCGCCAGGGCATACAGCGGCTGGGTACCGGAGAACTGACGCAGGGAACTCATGATCACTTTGCTGTCGTCTGGCAGCACGGCGGTCAGCTGGTTCAGGGCGGTACGGTTTTGCGTAATCACACGCAGCGTCGCACGCTCGCCTTCCGGCAGGGCATCAGCCTCTTTTAGGGCCAGTTTCTGCTCGCCGCCGAATTTAAAGGCGTCGGACAGATAGTTTTTGCCACTTTCACCGTCGGTCAGCGCCAGTTTCCACTCATCTCCCGCCGGGTAAAGCGCGAAGTTGTAGGACTTACCGGCCTGGAAGGAGCGGTCCATCAGCACCTGCTGGGCACGTTCAAAGGTCAGCTGGTTGGTGCTGCTGTAGTTGGTGAAAGCGATAGCAATGGTGCAAATCAGTGGGAACAGGACGAACAGCCCCATTCCGGCAAGGCCAGGGTAGACATAACGCCAGGCGTAGGCCTTACGGTTGGTGAAAATATACAGGCCAGCAGAGCTTAAAATCAGCGTCAGTATGGCAAACAGGTACTCCCCCTGGGCATACATCAAAACGATAAGGTAACCCACCAGCAGGCACAGCAAGCCAATCACAGACCATGTCAGCTGCGGGCTTTGCCACCAGTGTTTCTTTTTCACGACATCCATGGGGATCATCCTCTTTACACTTTATCCTTCGCGCTACCTCGTTGTTGGCTGCGGATGCGCTCCCCAGTCACTTACTCATGTAAGCTCCTGGGGATTTGCATCCTTACCGCCGCGATGTAGCGCGAAGGGTTTCGTGTAACAACGTATTCAATAAACCGTATTTCCTAAGAAATAAGGGAAACCGTATTACTTGGTGATACGAGACTGTGCATCTTTCAGCGCGGCATCGACAGTCTGACGACCGCTAGCTGCGTTGATAACGGCAGTGCGTACGGCATACCAGAAGGCGGACATCTGCGGGATGTTCGGCATGATTTCGCCTTTCTGGGCGTTCGCCATGGTGGCAGCGATACGCGGATCTTTTTCCAGTTTTTCCTGGAAGGATTTCAGTGCTACTGCGCCCAGCGGTTTGTCCTTGTTCACTTCATCCAGACCCTGGTCGGTCAGCAGGTAGTTTTCGAGGAACTCTTTCGCCAGCTCTTTGTTCGGGCTAGCGGCGTTGATACCGGCGCTCAGTACGCCAACGAACGGTTTAGACGGTTTGCCTTTGAAGGTTGGCAGCAGAGTGACACCGTAGTTAACCTTGCTCTTATCGATGTTCGACCACGCCCACGGACCGTTGATGGTCATCGCGGTATCGCCTTTGTTAAAGGCCGCTTCAGCGATGGAGTAATCGGTATCGGCGTTCATGTGTTTGTTCTTGATGAGGTCAACCAGGAAGGTCAGACCGGCTTTCGCACCTGCGCTGTCCACGCCGACGTTTTTGACGTCATATTTGCCGTTTTCAAATTTGAACGCATAACCACCGTCAGCAGCAATCAGCGGCCAGGTGAAGTACGGTTCTTGCAGGTTGAACATCAGCGCGCTCTTACCTTTCGCTTTCAGTTCTTTATCCAGAGCCGGAATTTCTTCCCAGGTTTTCGGTGGGTTCGGGACCAGATCTTTGTTGTAAATCAGCGACAGCGCTTCAACCGCGATTGGGTAAGCGATCAGTTTGCCGTTATAGCGAACGGCGTCCCAGGTGAACGGATAGAGTTTGTCCTGGAAAGCTTTGTCCGGGGAGATCTCAGCCAGCAGGCCGGATTGTGCATAGCCACCGAAGCGGTCGTGTGCCCAGAAGATGATATCCGGGCCGTCACCGGTCGCGGCAACCTGCGGGAATTTCTCTTCCAGCTTATCCGGGTGTTCGATGGAAACCTTGATGCCGGTGTCTTTCTCAAACTTCTTACCCACTTCGGCGAGACCGTTATAGCCTTTATCGCCGTTAATCCAGATAACCAGCTTACCTTCTTCAATTTTGGCGAGGGCAGAGGCGGAAAACATCATCGTCGTCAATGCAGACAATGCGAGGATGCGAGCGCCGGTTTTGATTTTCATATACCAGTCCTTTTTGGTGATGTGCTCGTGGATACACTTAGGTGGCTTAACGGTGATGAGTTTCCTTTTTTAACAACCCCTTTCCATCCTCCCTATGTCTACGCCCCACCCGCGGTTTGTGTGATCTGGCTTGCAGAAATGCCAGTAATGGGTCCTGGAGCACATAAAAACACGGCCATTTTTGCAACCTTCATCACGAAAATGACTTTGCCCGGCCCACCCTTGCCGTGAGGGGTAATCTCTCATCCTCCCGCCTCCTCCCCCATAAAAAAGGCAGGGGTGGAGGATTCACCCAATTAATGAATGCCGCATAGTCAACCCATCTTGAATATGTCGTTTAGTGACAGGTTGTAACGAAGGGAGATGGGGATGGCGAGCGTACAGCTGCGAAATATAACGAAAGCCTGGGGTGACGTGGTGGTGTCGAAAGATATCAATCTCGACATCCAGGAAGGGGAGTTCGTGGTGTTTGTCGGGCCATCGGGCTGCGGCAAATCCACTCTGCTGCGTATGATTGCCGGGCTGGAAACCATAACCAGCGGTGATTTGTTTATCGGCGATACGCGAATGAACGACATCCCGCCCGCTGAACGCGGTATCGGAATGGTGTTCCAGTCCTATGCGCTTTACCCCCATCTTTCCGTCGCGGAAAACATGTCTTTCGGCCTGAAGCTGGCCGGTGCCAAAAAAGATCTGATTAATCAACGAGTGACTCAGGTGGCGGAAGTGCTGCAGCTGGCGCATCTGCTGGAGCGTAAGCCAAAAGCGTTATCCGGTGGTCAGCGTCAGCGTGTGGCGATCGGCCGTACCCTGGTCGCCGAGCCGCGCGTATTCCTGCTCGACGAACCGCTCTCTAACCTTGATGCCGCACTGCGTGTGCAGATGCGTATCGAAATTTCCCGTCTGCACAAGCGCCTTGAGCGCACGATGATTTACGTTACCCACGATCAGGTCGAAGCGATGACCCTCGCCGACAAGATTGTGGTGCTGGATGCCGGTCGCGTCGCCCAGGTCGGGAAACCGCTGGAGCTGTATCACTACCCGGCCGATCGCTTTGTTGCGGGCTTTATTGGTTCGCCAAAGATGAACTTCCTGCCGGTGAAAGTCACCGCCACCGCCATTGAACAGGTTCAGGTAGAACTGCCGAACCGCCAGCAAGTCTGGTTACCGGTGGACAGCGCCCACGTACAGGTTGGCGCGAATATGTCCTTGGGTATCCGTCCGGAACATCTGTTGCCCAGCGATATCGCCGACGTGACCCTCGAAGGGGTGGTCCAGGTGGTTGAGCAGCTTGGTCACGAAACACAAATTCATATCCAGATCCCCGCCATCCGTCAGAACCTGGTGTACCGCCAGAATGACGTGGTGTTGGTAAAAGAGGGAGCCACATTCGCTATCGGTTTGCCACCAGAGCGCTGCCATTTATTCCGTGAGGATGGTACGGCGTGTCGTCGGTTGCATAAAGAGCCGGGCGTGTAAGGCTTCCCATTAAAAAAAAGCACGAACCCAGAACGTTGCCACCAGGCGGCATCACGATGGGCAAAGTGTTCAAAGAAAAGCAATGATCTCAGGAGATAGAATGATGATTACTCTGCGCAAACTTCCACTGGCGGTAGCCGTCGCAGCAGGCGTTATGTCTGCTCAGGCGCTGGCTGTCGATTTCCACGGTTATGCTCGTTCTGGTATCGGCTGGACCGGTAGCGGCGGCGAACAGCAGTGCTTCCAGGCAACCGGTGCTCAAAGTAAATACCGTCTGGGTAACGAATGTGAAACCTATGCGGAATTAAAACTGGGCCAGGAAGTATGGAAAGAAGGTGATAAGAGCTTCTACTTCGATACTAACGTTGCCTACTCCGTATCGCAGCAAAACGACTGGGAATCCACCAGCCCGGCATTCCGTGAAGCCAACGTGCAGGGTAAAAACCTGATCGAATGGCTGCCAGGTTCCACCATCTGGGCCGGTAAGCGCTTCTACCAGCGTCATGACGTTCACATGATCGACTTCTACTACTGGGATATCTCTGGTCCTGGTGCGGGTATCGAAAACATCGATCTGGGCTTCGGTAAACTCTCTCTGGCAGCAACCCGTTCTTCTGAATCCGGTGGCTCCGCGACCTTCGCTGACCGTGACGCGCAGGGTAACCGTATTTACGACAATATCGTCCCGAACGACGTCTTCGACGTCCGTTTAGCCGGTATGGAAATCAACCCGGGCGGTACTCTGGAGCTGGGTGTTGACTACGGTCACACCAACATTCCAGACGACTACTACCTGCAGCCGGACGCCTCGAAAGATGGCTGGATGCTGACTGCTGAACACACGCAGAGCATGCTGAAAGGCTACAACAAGTTTGTACTGCAGTACGCAACTGACGCCATGACCTCCAACGGTAAAGGCATTCCGCAGGGCGGCAGCATCGATAACGATGGCTCCATGTGGCGTGTGCTGGACCACGGTGCGATCTCCCTGGCTGACGATTGGGATCTGATGTACGTCGGTATGTATCAGGATATCGACCGCGACAACAACAACGGTACCCAGTGGTGGACCGTCGGCGTACGTCCTATGTACAAATGGACACCTATCATGAGCACCCTGATGGAAGTCGGCTACGACAACGTCAAATCTCAGCGTACCGGCGATCGTAACAGTCAGTACAAAATTACCCTGGCGCAACAGTGGCAGGCAGGCGACAGCATCTGGTCCCGTCCGGCTATCCGTCTGTTCGCAACCTACGCTAAGTGGGATGAGAAATGGGGTTATGACAACGGTGTAGCGTACAACGACACCAGCGCCAAAACCTTCAGCCGTGGCGACAGCGACGAGTGGACCTTCGGTGCCCAGATGGAAATCTGGTGGTAATCGAAACCAACCTGTAGTGACCAAAAGAGGGGCGTAAGCCCCTCTGTTTTCGGCCCAGCGGGCTATTGCCTGGCTACCGCTCGGCCATCGGAATTGAGGTGATAACAATGAAAATGAAGAAAAGTCTCGTTGCCCTCTGCCTGTCCGCCGGCCTGCTTGCCAGCGTACCCGCAGTCAGTTTTGCTGATGTCAATTTCGTGCCGCAGAACACCTCTGCAGCGCCGTCGATCCCGGCCTCCGCGTTACAGCAGTTAACCTGGACCCCGGTCGATCAATCTAAAACACAAACCACCAAGCTCGCCATTGCCGGCCAGCCGCTGAATGTCCCTGGTATTTCCGGCCCGGTTGCTGCCTATAGCGTTCCGGCGAATATCGGTGAACTGAATATTACGTTAACCAGCGAAGTGAATAAGCAAACCAGCGTGTTTGCACCGAACGTCCTGATTCTTGACCAGAATTTAACCCCATCGGCATTCTTTCCCAGCAGCTACTTCACCTATCTTGAACCGGGTGTCATGAGCTCCGACCGTCTGGAAGGCGTGATGCGCCTGACGCCGGCGCTGGGACAACAGAAAATTTATGTGCTGGTCTTTACCACCCCGCAGGACCTGCAGCAAACCACCAAATTAATCGATCCGGCGAAAGCCTACGCTAAAGGTACCGGCAATGCGGTACCGGATATTCCGGATCCGATCGCCAGACACGTCACTGACGGTACCGTCAGCCTGAAGGTGAAAACCTCCTCTGGCTCCAGCGTGCTGGTTGGCCCGCTGTTTGGTTCCTCTGGCCCAGGCCCGGTGACCGTAGGAAATACGGCGGCGCCGGTCTATAGCGCTCCGGCAGCCGCACCAGCGGTAGCGCCGGTGGTTGCGCCAGTTGCAGCACCAGCCGCGAAGAGCGAACCGATGCTGGACGACACCGAAACTTACTTTAACAACGGCATCAAACAGGCTGTTGCGAAAGGTGATATCGATAAAGCCCTCAAATTGATGAACGAAGCCGAGCGTCTTGGCTCGAAATCAGCGCGTTCCACCTTTATCAGCAGTGTAAAAGGCAAGGGGTGATCGTCTCCCCACAATGCTGATGTTTAGGCACAGCCTTTAGGTGCGCCCGCCTGGGCGCACCTTTTTTTATCGCGTAGTGGCTGCTGTTGCATGGCTGTTACGCCGATGATCGTATCTTGACGCTTTGCCCGCCCCGAATGCCCTATTCTGCGATACAATGCGGCTACGTTCTGTAACGGAGAATCAGGCATGTCACATCCTGCGCTTACGCAATTGCGTGCGTTGCGCTATTTTGCCGCTATGCCCCCGCTGGAACCGCACCTGCGCGACTGGCTGCTGCTGGAAGACTCAATGACCAAACGTTTTGAGCAGCAGGGGAAAAAAGTCAGCGTGAGCATGGTGAACGAAGGTTTCGTCGGGCGTGAGGCGCTGGTGGGTGAAGAGACGCTGCTGCCCGATGAGGCGCGCTACTGGCTGCGGGAAATTATCCTTTGTGCCGATGGCGAACCCTGGCTTGCCGGGCGGACCATTGTGCCCGAGTCGACGCTGTGCGGCCCCGAGCTGGCCTTACAGCAACTCGGCCAGACGCCGCTGGGGCGTTATTTGTTCACATCATCGACATTAACTCGTGATTTTATTGAAATTGGGCGTTATGCAGAGCTATGGGGGCGTCGTTCCCGCCTGCGTCTGAGCGGCAAACCGCTGCTGCTGACCGAGCTTTTTCTGCCGGCGTCGCCGTTGTATTAAGAGGAAGAGAAAATGGAGAGGAGTCTGACGCAGAACAAGCTGTTGGCGTTTCATCGCCTGATGCGTACTGACAAACCGATTGGCGCGCTGCTGCTGCTGTGGCCGACGCTGTGGGCCCTGTGGGTCGCCACGCCGGGGATCCCGCCCTTATGGATCCTGGCCGTTTTTGTTGCCGGCGTCTGGCTGATGCGCGCCGCTGGCTGCGTGGTAAACGACTATGCCGACCGCAAATTTGATGGCCACGTAAAGCGCACCGCCCACCGCCCGCTGCCCAGCGGCGATGTCTCGGAAAAAGAGGCCCGGATACTGTTTGCGGTGCTGGTGCTGCTGTCATTTCTGCTGGTACTGACCTTAAACACCATGACCATTCTGCTGTCGGTGGCTGGGCTGGCGCTGGCGTGGGTATATCCGTTTATGAAACGCTACACCCATCTGCCGCAGGTGGTGCTGGGGGCGGCGTTCGGCTGGTCCATTCCGATGGCCTTCTCGGCGGTCAGCGAGGCGTTGCCGCTGAGCTGCTGGCTGATGTTCCTCGCCAATATCCTGTGGGCCGTGGCTTATGACACCCAGTACGCGATGGTCGACAGGGACGATGACCTCAAAATCGGCATCAAATCGACGGCGATTCTGTTTGGTGAACATGACCGCCTGATTATCGGTATTTTGCAGATTGGCGTGCTGGTATTGATGGCCGCTGTCGGCTGGCTGAACGGGCTGCAGTGGGAGTTTTACTGGTCGCTGTTTATCGCAGCAGGGCTGTTTTTCTGGCAGCAGAAGCTGATTGCCCGGCGCGAACGCGACGGCTGCTTCAAAGCGTTTCTGAACAATAACTATGTTGGGCTGGTGCTGTTTCTTGGGCTGGCGATGAGCTATCTGGCATAGGCTGGCATAGGATATTCCCGGCTGGTGCGACGCGGTAGCGCCAGCCGGGAAGAGAACATCCACGCTTAATCGTTACGCATCATCCTGGGTAACGCTTTCAATCGTCAAACGCACGTCCGACGTGATCAGCGCTGCCAGCATCTGGTAGACCTTCAGCGTTTCTTCCGGCTCGGCATCGCCGGTATCACTGATATAGCCTTCGTCACGCAGCGTCAGCACGAGCGTACTGAATACCGCTTTATCGAAGAACTCCGGTGCGTTGATACCGTGCAGAACTGACAGACGTTGCGCTACTGTCCGGCTCTCTTTCTCCAGCGAACTGCGGTTGATCGACGGGTTCGCGCTCAGCAGCCAGAAGGTAATGGCATAACGCTGGAGCGTTTCACGCGCGCCTGCGGCCAGCAGCTGCAGGGAACGAGAATGAGACGGGTTGATACTGATCTCATCGTCTTTCAGGACAATCAGCCCCTGACGCTGCATTTCCGCCGTCAGCGCATCAAGCACGCCCGCCAGCTCGGATTTCTCCCAGCGCAGGAACAGCTCGGCCTTCAGCAGCGGATAGAACATCTCAACATGACGCAGCACTTCCGCACGGCTAATACGACGATGCTGAGTGATAATCGCCGCCAGCAGCGACGGCAGCATCAGCATATGCGCGATGTTGTTGCGGTAGTAAGTCATCAGCACCGCCTGCTCGCGCGGCAGAATGATGATGTCGCCGATGGTGTCTTTCTCGACTTCGAACTTGTTCATCTTCAGCGCGTGGTCGATAAGCTCGCTGGCGGTAGCCGCCGGCGTGGTCGCGTCCGGGGAGTACGGGACGTTACGCAGCAGATCGAGGTAGCATTCCAGCTGTTGCGTCAGCTGTTCGCGGGTCAGTGAACGCTGACGAGAGGCCAGCAACGCGGTGCAGCACAGGTTCATGGCGTTCGCCGCGCCGGCGTTGTTGATGCGTACCATCAGATCGGAGGCAATGTTGTTCACCGTCGGCGTCAGCCACGATGGGCGTACCGCCTCAATCGGGTCGATGGATTCGCGCCATTCCGGAACGTGCTGGTTCAGGTAGGTCATCAGCGGCAGCGGTTCACCGAAGTTCACATAGCCCTGACCGAGGTTACGCAGCTTGCTCAGACCACGGAGCATCTGTGGCAGACTCTCTTTTTCTTTGGTCGCGCCGCGCAGCTCTTTGGCGTAGGTTCCCACTTCCATGACGTGCTCGTAGCCGATGTAGATCGGTACCAGCGTAATCGGACGAGTCCCACCGCGCAGCATCGCCTGGATGGTCATCGACAGGGTGCCGGTTTTCGGATCCAGCAGACGGCCGGTACGGGAACGCCCGCCCTCCACGAAGTACTCAACCGAGTAACCACGGCTGAACAGCTCGCCGAGATATTCGCGGAACACCGTGGAATAGAGCTTATTGCCCTTAAAGGTACGGCGAATAAAGAAAGCGCCACCACGACGGAAAATCGGGCCTGCTGGCCAGAAGTTCAGGTTGATACCGGCGGCGATGTGCGGCGGAACCAGACCCTGGTGATACAGCACGTAGGAGAGCAGCAGGTAGTCCATATGGCTACGGTGGCACGGCACGTAGACAATTTCGTGACCTTCATGCGCCAGCTGACGCACGCGCTCGGCGTTATGGACATTGATCCCCTGATACAGGCGGTTCCAGGTAAACCCGAGCACGCGGTCGGTCAGGCGAATCATCTCGTAGGAGAAGTTAGCCGCGATCTCTTCCATCAGCGCGACGGCGTTCTGCTGCGCTTTCTCGTGGGAGATTTTCTTGCTGCGGGCTTCATCTTCCACCGCGCGGGCGATGGCTTTTGAGGCCAGCAGCTTGTTGAACAGGTCCTGACGCGCGGGCAGGCGCGGGCCGACGGCCGCCAGACGCTGACGGGCGAAGTGCATACGCGCGACACGTGCCAGTTTCTGGGCGATAATTTTATCGGTACCGTGCTCGGTAGCCATTCTGCGCAGCGACACCGGCGGGGAGAAGCGGACAAAGCTGTCACGTCCCAGCCACAGCACGGCGAAGAACTTCTGAATGCCGTTGAGCATGCGCAGCGGCGGGTTCACTTCGCCTTTCTCACGTCCTGGCGCGCGGCCGAACATCACCGACACCGGCACCATTTGCACGTCCAGGTCAGGATGGTTACGGTGCAGATCCAGGTAGTCGTGGAACAGCTTGATGGACTCTTCTTTCGGCGTGTAATAGGTGAATACACGCGGGCCGCCGTGGATGAAGACGTAGCGCGGCAGCAGAGCGCCGTCGATTTCCAGCGGTTCGAGCGGGTCAGGTAAATCATGCTCGAGGCACTGGGCACGCAGCGTCAGCAGGTCTGCCTTCGAGTTATAAGGCAGGACATACATAATAGGACGCGAGGTATCCAGCCCTAATTCCTGAGCAGGTTCTGCGGGAATAGACTTGCTTTTTACCAGCACCCGTAATGGTAAATTCAGTAATTTATAGTAAATTCGTTGCCAGCCGGACATAAACGATGTGAAGCCTCTGGTTAATCATGCAAATGCGCGGCAAGAATAACAGAAAGCGCGCAAAATTTCCGTTGCCACACGGCAAACGCGTACACTCATTGACGTCATTTACATAAAAAGGTTCTTTTGATGGCCAATAATACCACTGGGTTAACCCGAATTATTAAAGCGGCAGGTTATTCCTGGAAAGGGTTCCGTGCGGCATGGATAAATGAGGCCGCCTTTCGTCAGGAAGGCGTCGCCGCGATTATTGCCGTGGCGATCGCCTGCTGGCTGGACGTTGACGCTATCACCCGTGTGCTGCTGATAGGCTCGGTCCTGTTAGTGATGATAGTCGAAATTATTAATAGCGCGATTGAGGCGGTGGTGGACCGTATTGGCCCGGAACACCATGAACTGTCAGGGCGCGCGAAAGATATGGGGTCCGCGGCGGTACTGTTGGCTATCGCGATCGCGCTGATCACCTGGGGGCTTTTGCTGTGGGCGCATTACCATTAATTCGTCGCCAGGCGTGATGGGCGATCGGCTGCGCAAAAATGGAAAGTATCTCCTGATTTTTGTGTGAAATTTGATTCCAAAATCACCGTTAACTGTATATACTCACAGCATAACTGTATATACACCCAGGGGGCGGGATGAAAGCGTTAACGACCAGGCAGCAAGAGGTGTTTGATCTCATTCGGGATCATATCAGCCAGACGGGCATGCCGCCGACGCGTGCGGAAATTGCTCAGCGCTTGGGGTTCCGTTCTCCAAACGCGGCGGAAGAGCACCTGAAAGCGCTGGCCCGTAAAGGCGCAATCGAGATTATCTCTGGTGCCTCCCGCGGTATTCGTCTGCTGACGGAAGAAGAACCCGGTCTGCCGCTGATCGGCCGCGTGGCCGCCGGTGAGCCGCTGCTGGCTCAGCAGCATATCGAAGGCCATTTCCAGGTCGACCCGGCGATGTTCAAGCCGAATGCCGATTTCCTGCTGCGCGTTAGCGGTATGTCGATGAAAGACATCGGTATCCTCGACGGCGATCTGCTGGCAGTGCATAAAACGCAGGATGTGCGTAACGGCCAGGTTGTCGTGGCGCGTATCGACGAAGAAGTGACGGTTAAACGCCTTAAAAAACAGGGCAACATCGTCGAACTCCTGCCAGAAAACAGCGAGTTTTCACCGATCGTGGTGAACCTGCGCGAACAAAATTTCACTATTGAAGGGCTGGCCGTTGGCGTGATCCGCAACGGAGAGTGGCTGTAACACCTTCACCACGCAGCATCGTCTGATGGATGATGCTGCGCTGTCTTCTCTCAGTCAGGCTCTTTCTTATGCTCTTTCACGCCGCTGATAAAGCCCTGTGGCGCCTGGCGCTACCCATGATTTTCTCCAATATCACCGTCCCGCTGCTGGGGCTGGTTGATACCGCCGTTATCGGCCACCTCGACAGCCCGGTTTATCTCGGCGGCGTCGCGGTGGGTGCCACGGCCACCAGTTTCCTTTTCATGCTGCTGCTTTTCCTGCGGATGAGCACCACCGGGCTGACGGCTCAGGCCTTTGGCGCAAAAGACCCCCTCCGTCTGGCGCGGGCGCTGGTGCAGCCATTGGGGCTGGCCTTAGGGGCCGGCCTGCTGATCGTCCTGTTCCGGGCACCGCTGATCGACCTGGCGTTGCATATCGTGGGCGGCAATCAGGCGGTGCTGGAACAGGCACAGCGCTTTCTGGATATTCGCTGGCTGAGCGCGCCGGCCTCGCTGGCAAACCTGGTGCTGCTTGGCTGGCTGCTGGGCGTGCAGTATGCCCGTGCGCCGGTGATCCTGCTGGTGGTCGGCAACCTGCTGAATATTGTCCTTGACCTGTGGCTGGTGATGGGCCTGCACATGAACGTGCAGGGGGCCGCGCTGGCGACGGTGGTCGCCGAATACGCCACCTTTATCATCGGGCTATTGATGGCAAGGCACGTGCTGGTGCTGCGTGGCGTGTCCTTCAGCATACTGAAGAACGCCTGGCGCGGGGATGTACGACGGCTGCTGGCATTAAACCGCGATATCATGCTGCGCTCCTTACTGCTGCAGCTGTGCTTCGGGGCGGTGACCGTTTTCGGGGCTCGTCTCGGGGGCGATATCGTCGCCGTTAACGCCCTCCTGATGACCATGCTGACCTTCACCGCCTATGCGCTGGATGGGTTTGCCTACGCCGTCGAAGCCCATTCCGGGCAGGCCTATGGCGCGCGCGATGGCAGCCAGCTGCTTGAGGTCTGGCGGGCAGCCTGCCGTCAGTCGGGGATGGTGGCGCTGATATTTGCGGCGATCTACGCCGTGGCGGGGCCGTACATTATCGCGCTGTTAACCTCGATCCCCTCGCTGCAGCAGCTGGCCGACCGCTATCTGATCTGGCAGGTAATTCTGCCGGTAATTGGCGTGTGGTGCTATTTGCTGGATGGCATGTTTATCGGGGCGACCCGGGGAGCTGAGATGCGTAACAGCATGGCGGTGGCGGCGGCAGGGTTTGCCCTGACGCTGTTGACGCTACCGGTTCTCGGTAACCACGGACTGTGGCTGGCGCTGGCGGTCTTCCTTGCGCTGCGCGGCCTGTCGTTGGCGCTGATCTGGCGGCGACACTGGCAGCGCGGCACCTGGTTTTCATAATGGTTTTGTCGCGGTTTTTGTCGTGTAGATGGTTAAAGATTCCGAATAATAAATTAAACCCAGAATTCTTAACTATAGTTAACATTATGTCCGGCACGCAGCGGGCTGTTAACCCACCGAACGATGAGGACTGAATGATGAACAAAGACGAAATCGGCGGTAACTGGAAACAGTTGAAAGGTAAAGCGAAAGAACAATGGGGTAAGCTCACCGATGATGACATGACGGTCATTGAAGGTAAGCGTGACCAGCTGGTAGGTAAAATCCAGGAACGTTATGGATTTGCCAAAGATCAGGCCGAGAAAGAAGTGTCTGACTGGGAACGTAAAAACGGCCACCGCTGGTAGCGGGGCGCATCAGTGTTCTGACCCTTTGTTATTGCCTGCCCGTGCGGTACACGGAGGTACCGACAACCCTGATTCCCGCTCTGGCGCAAGCCTCAGCGGGCTTTCTTTTTAATCAGAATCGTGTGGTCATGCTGGCAGTGCCCCGGCGTACTACAGGCTTCGACTTCGACGCAGCCGGCACACAGACCATGTGCTTCAATCACGTTATGACGCAGCGCGAAGCCCATTCTGGCAGCCAGGGTATGCATAATATCTTCCAGCCCTTCGGCACACTCTTCTTTCACCACGCCGCAGCGATCGCAGATAAACATCGCGGAGGTATGGGTCGGCTGATCGATCAGATGGCACAGCACGTAACTGTTGGTTGATTCCACCTTATGCACGAATCCCTGCTCAAGCAGAAACTCCAGCGCACGATACACCGTAGGCGGTTTAGCCTGCGGCTCTTTATCGCGGAGCAGGTCGAGCAGATCGTAGGCGCTAATCGCCCCTTGCTGCAGGCTCATCAGGCGCAATACTTCCAGGCGCTGGGGAGTCAGGCGCACGCCGCGCTGTGCACAGAGCTTTTCAGCATGCGCTAACAATTCTTGCGAAGTGGTCTTATTCATGAGCATCCTCTGGCCGCCCGAGTGTGAAGTTGTTACTTTATCACGATCCAGGCAAAACGCCGAGAACCGGTAGCTTGTGCTATACCTGATGCATCTCATTTTCGGGAGAAAACGATGAAACGACCTGATTGCATTCGACATTGGCATGAACTCGAAGGGCCCGATGACGCCACTTATCCCAATAACCCAGAACGTTTTTCCATTGGTGCGCCGCTGGCGCGTGGGTTACGGCTGAACCGGCTGGGGATCCATCATGAGCGTTTACCGCCAGGCCGTCGGACTTCTTATCCCCACGCAGAAAGTGATGAAGAAGAGTTTATCTACGTGCTGGAGGGATATCCTGAAGTCTGGATTAACGGCTATCTGTGGAAGCTGGAGCCTGGGGACAGTGTCGGGTTTCCTGCCGGCACCGGCGTATGCCATACCTTCCTGAATAACACCGAACAGGAGGTACGCCTGTTGGTGGTGGGCGAGGCGAACAAAAAATTCAATCGCATCTATTACCCGCTTAACCCGGAGTATGCCGCGACGCGTCAGGATCGTTGGGTCGATCATCCGCCGCAATTTTTCGGCCCTCACGACGGCAAACCGCGCAGGAGATAGCCCGTGTCTCAGGTGCAAAGCGCCCGCGGTGGCGCTATGCGCCTGTGCTGTATCTTTGTGCTATAGTAGCGCCCCTTTTTACCCGGATGCCTGTTTATTCGCCATGATGCCAGAATCAACTTCTCACGTTTTTGCCGCCCACCGTTTTTCCATTGCGCCGATGCTCGACTGGACAGACAGGCACTGCCGTTACTTCCTGCGTCTGCTGTCGCGGCAAACGCTGCTGTATACCGAAATGGTCACCACCGGGGCGATTATTCACGGCAAAGGCGACTATCTGGCCTATAGCGAAGAAGAGCATCCACTGGCACTGCAGCTGGGCGGTAGCGATCCGGCGGCGCTGGCGCAGTGCGCAAAACTGGCACAAGCCCGCGGCTACGATGAGATCAACCTGAACGTTGGCTGCCCGTCCGACCGCGTGCAGAACGGCATGTTTGGCGCCTGCCTGATGGGTAATGCCCAACTGGTAGCCGACTGTATTAAAGCGATGCGTGATGTGGTGTCGATTCCGGTGACGGTAAAAACCCGTATCGGCATCGATGACCAGGACAGCTATGAATTCCTGTGTGATTTCATCGATACCGTCTCCGGGAAGGGCGAGTGCGAGATGTTCATCATCCACGCTCGTAAAGCCTGGCTCTCTGGCCTGAGCCCGAAAGAAAACCGTGAGATCCCACCGCTGGATTACCCGCGCGTGTATCAGCTGAAGCGCGACTTCCCGCATCTGACCATGGCGATCAACGGTGGTATTAAATCGCTGGAAGAGGCGAAACAGCATCTGGCGCATATGGATGGCGTGATGGTAGGGCGTGAGGCTTATCAGAACCCGGGGATCCTGGCGTCAGTCGATCGCGAAATCTTTGGCGGTGATGGCGCCGATGCCGATCCGGTCGCGGTGGTGCGCGCGATGTACCCGTACATCGAACGTGAGCTGAGCAACGGGACCTACCTGGGCCATATTACCCGCCATATGTTGGGCCTGTTCCAGGGGATCCCGGGTGCACGCCAGTGGCGTCGCTACCTGAGCGAGAATGCGCACAAAGCCGGCGCCGATATCAATGTGCTGGAACACGCGCTGAAACTGGTTGCCGATAAGCGTTAAGTTTTCACTAAAACCTGGTCAAATTCACCATGCCCTGCATAAACCATGCGGGGCATTTTTCTTTATATTCAATGTGTTATGTTTGGCATGATTTTTGTAATACCCAAAGAAGTTGCATAGACATTTCTTTGGGGAGAAGACGATGCTGGAACTCTTATTCGTTATAGGCTTTTTTGTCATGTTGTTGGTCACCGGCGTGTCGTTACTGGGGATTATCGCCGCCATCGTGGTCGCGACCGCGCTGATGTTCGTGGGTGGGCTGTTTGCATTAATGATTAAACTGCTGCCGTGGCTACTGCTGGCGGTTGTCGTGGTATGGGTGATTCGGGCGATAAAATCGCCTGCTGACAACCGTTATCGCGGGAATAACCGTTGGCGTTACTAAGGTATTGAGCGGTGTATCACAACCTGAAGATTTTTGCATAAAACAGCGTAGGCTTTGCCTATTAAATCTGTCACTATTAGCGCGTTAATGAATTCATCGCGCTGTACCCTACATACAGCCGAACAAAAAAAAGTAAGGGCTTCCCAGGTGGAAGCCCTAAACTTTTGTCCCTCTCCCGTCATACTTCAGACTACAGGGGCGTTGGCTGCCTCGTTATTCGGCTCATCCATGAGCCTCACCCTTATCAGGGCCGCTGCTCGCAGCGTTCAAATCTGTTCCAGACAGATTTGTCACCCCAGTCGCTGACTGTTGTCAGCTCCCGGGGATTCGTTCTCTTGCCGCCTGCCTGTAGCCCGAATGATTTAGGGAGAGTCTCCCGTCGTTCGCCTTCAAACGACAAACTACTGAAGTGAAGGACTTACGGCAGCAGCAGGCTTGAGCCTTCGGTCACTCGGCTTTCCAGCACCTCATGCGCGCGTCGGGCATCGGTCAGGGCATATTTCTGGCTGTCCGCCACGTCAACGTTAATCGCGCCGCTGGCAATCAGTGAAAACAGCTCGCGGCTGGCTTGCTCCAGCTCTTCACGATTGGTGATATAGCCTTGCAGAGAAGGGCGGGTTACGAACAGCGAACCTTTCTGGTTGAGGATCCCCAGGTTTACCCCGGTGACCGGGCCAGATGAGTTGCCAAAGCTGACCATCAGCCCCCGGCGCTGCAGACAATCAAGAGACGCTTCCCAGGTATCTTTGCCCACGGAATCGTAGACCACATGGACTTTTTTCCCTTCGGTTATCTCCTTCAGGCGCTCAACGATATTCTCTTCACGATAGTTAATCACCTGCCAGGCCCCGGCCTGCTTCGCCCGCTGCGCTTTTTGCGCGCTGCCGACGGTACCAATCAGTTTTGCGCCCAGCGCCTTCGCCCACTGGCAGGCAATCAGCCCGACGCCGCCGGCGGCAGCGTGGAACAGGAACGGCTCTCCGGGTTTGATATCGTAGGTTTTACGCAGCAGATAATAGACGGTCAGCCCTTTCAAAAACGAGGCGGCGGCCTGCTCAAAGGAGATCGCGTCCGGTAACAGGGCCGCTTTGTCCGCCGGGACGTTATGCACGGAACTGTAGGCGCCGAGGGCCGATTGCGCGTAGACCACGCGGTCGCCCTGCCGGATATGGGTCACGGCGCGGCCCACTTTGGTCACCACGCCTGCGGCTTCGGTGCCCAGTCCGCTCGGCAGGGACGGCGGCGGATAGAGACCGCTGCGAATATAGGTGTCGATATAGTTAATACCGATGGCTTTGTTTTCTACCTGGATTTCGTTTTCACCAGGCTCTGCGGGGGTAAACTCCACCGCGTTAAGCACTTCCGGGCCACCATGTTTGTGGAATTCAATGCGCGTTGCCATGCTCCCTCCGTAAGAAAAATATGGTAATCTTTCGACCCACTCTTTATCTCGGTAACTCCATTCACTATGGCAGGAAATAAACCCTTCAACAAACCACAGACTGAACCCCGTGAGCGCGATTATCAGGTCGCCGGGTTGAAAGTACCGCCGCACTCGATTGAAGCGGAACAGTCGGTGTTGGGCGGTTTAATGCTGGACAACGAGCGCTGGGACGACGTTGCCGAGCGTGTGGTGGCGGAAGATTTCTACACCCGTCCGCACCGCCATATCTTTATTGAGATGGCGCGCCTGCAGGAAACGGGCAGCCCGATTGACCTGATTACGCTGGCGGAATCGCTGGAGCGTCAGGGTCAACTGGACAGCGTCGGGGGCTTTGCCTATCTGGCTGAGCTGTCGAAAAACACGCCAAGTGCGGCGAACATCAGCGCTTATGCGGATATCGTACGCGAACGTGCAGTTGTCCGTGAGATGATCTCGGTCGCCAATGAAATCGCTGAAGCGGGCTTCGATCCGCAGGGCCGCACCAGTGAAGACCTGCTTGATCTGGCGGAGTCCCGGGTATTCAAAATTGCGGAAAGCCGCGCCAACAAAGACGAAGGCCCGAAAAATATCGCCGATGTCCTTGATGCGACCGTAGCGCGTATCGAGCAGCTGTTCCAGCAGCCGCATGACGGCGTCACCGGGGTGAATACCGGCTATGACGATCTGAACAAAAAGACCGCCGGCCTGCAGCCGTCGGATCTGATTATCGTCGCTGCCCGTCCTTCAATGGGTAAGACGACATTTGCGATGAACCTCGTTGAAAATGCGGCGATGTTGCAGGATAAACCGGTACTCATTTTCAGTCTTGAGATGCCATCAGAGCAGATCATGATGCGTTCTCTGGCGTCGCTGTCGCGGGTCGATCAGACCCGTATTCGTACCGGCCAGCTGGATGATGAAGACTGGGCACGTATCTCCGGCACGCTGGGCATTCTGCTGGAAAAACGCAATATCTATATCGATGACTCCTCCGGCCTGACGCCGACGGAAGTGCGCTCCCGTGCGCGACGTATCGCCCGTGAACACGGCGGTATTGGGCTTATCATGATCGACTACCTGCAGCTGATGCGCGTGCCGTCGCTCTCCGATAACCGTACCCTGGAAATCGCGGAAATTTCCCGTTCACTGAAGGCGCTGGCGAAAGAGCTTCAGGTGCCGGTGGTGGCGCTGTCGCAGCTTAACCGATCGCTGGAGCAACGTGCTGATAAACGCCCGGTAAACTCCGATTTGCGTGAATCAGGTTCCATCGAGCAGGATGCCGACTTAATCATGTTTATCTACCGTGATGAGGTCTATCACGAGAACAGCGACTTGAAAGGCATCGCGGAAATTATTATTGGTAAACAGCGTAACGGCCCCATCGGGACAGTACGTCTGACGTTTAATGGTCAGTGGTCGCGCTTCGACAACTATGCTGGGCCACAATACGACGACGAATAAATCTCCGTCATCCTTCATGCCGCAGATGCGTTGACTACGCCTGTTCACCCCGGTCACCTAGTTTACTAAGCTCCCGGGAATTCTCAGGCTTGTCGCCTTCCTGCAACACGAATGATTTAGGAGATTCTTTTATTAAGGAATTCAAATGCAAGCGGCAACTGTAGTCATTAACCGCCGCGCTCTGCGACACAACCTGCAACGTCTACGTGAGCTGGCGCCCGCCAGCAAGCTGGTTGCAGTCGTGAAAGCGAACGCTTACGGACACGGTCTTCTTGAGACCGCGCGAACGCTCCCTGATGCCGATGCTTTTGGCGTCGCCCGTCTCGAAGAGGCTCTGCGCCTGCGCGCCGGTGGCATCACCCAGCCGGTCCTGCTGCTGGAAGGTTTTTTTGATGCCGCCGATCTGCCGGTGATTTCCGCACAACAGCTACAAACCGCAGTACACAGCCTGGAACAACTGGAAGCGCTGGAGCAGGCCGAACTGCCTGAGCCGGTCACCGTCTGGATGAAGCTGGATACCGGGATGCATCGCCTGGGCGTATTGCCGGAACAAGCACAAGCGTTCTGGCAGCGTCTGAGCCAATGCAAAAACGTGCGCCAGCCGGTCAATGTGGTCAGCCACTTTGCGCGCGCCGACGAACCTGAGTGCGGCGCCACCGAACGGCAGCTGGATATTTTCACCACCTTCACCGAAGGCAAGCCTGGCCTGCGCTCCATTGCGGCGTCGGGCGGGATCCTGCTGTGGCCGCAGTCGCATTTCGACTGGGTGCGCCCGGGCATTATTTTATACGGCGTCTCGCCGCTGGATAGCCCGTCTACCGGCGCGGATTTTGGCTGTCAGCCGGTGATGTCGCTGACCTCAAGCCTGATTGCCGTGCGCGACCATAAAGCGGGTGAGCCGGTAGGTTACGGCGGCACCTGGGTCAGCGAACGTGACACGCGTCTTGGCGTGGTGGCGATGGGTTACGGCGACGGTTACCCGCGGGCGGCGGCCTCCGGCACACCGGTGCTGGTAAACGGTCGCGAAGTGCCGATTGTCGGGCGTGTAGCGATGGACATGATTTGCGTCGACCTGGGCCCAGAGGCACAGGACAAATCCGGCGATCCGGTGGTGCTGTGGGGCGAAGGCCTGCCGGTTGAACGCATCGCCGCGCTTACGAAAGTGAGTGCTTACGAACTTATTACGCGCCTGACCTCCAGAGTCTCGATGAAGTTCGTAGATTAATTAGGGATTAATGGCCCCAAGGTGGGCGATCCGATAGCCCGGCTCAGGCGTTGACGCCGCAAGCCGGGGAAACTGACCGCCCGCACCGCGCTCGCACACGCTCGTCGTCGACTATCGACCAACATCCTCTCGATCTTCTGTTGCTTCCGGTTTATTGTGTTATTTCCTGCCTCTCGTAAACCCGGAGAAACATCGCGTGTTTCAACAAGTTGACGCCTACGCTGGCGACCCTATTCTCTCCTTAATGGAGCGTTTCAAAGAAGATCCACGTAGTGACAAAGTAAACCTGAGCATCGGCCTGTATTACAACGAAGACGGGATTATCCCGCAGCTCCAGGCGGTTGCTGAAGCGGAAGCGCGCCTTAACGCACAGCCGCACGGCGCCTCGTTGTACCTGCCGATGGAAGGGCTGAATGCCTATCGCAATGCCATCGCTCCGCTGCTGTTTGGCGCGGAACATCCGGTACTGCAACAGCAGCGCGTCGCTGCCATCCAGACGCTGGGCGGCTCCGGCGCATTGAAAGTCGGCGCCGATTTCCTGAAACGCTACTTCCCGGGCTCCCGCGTATGGGTCAGTGACCCGACCTGGGAAAACCACATTGCCATATTTGAAGGGGCTGGCTTCGAAGTAAGTACTTACCCTTGGTTTGATAGCGAAACCAACGGCGTGCGTTTTGACGCGCTGCTGGAAAAACTGCAAACGTTGCCAGAACGTGACATCGTGCTGCTGCATCCGTGCTGTCATAACCCGACCGGCGCCGATTTGAACCATGCTCAGTGGGATCAGATCGCGGACGTACTGAAAGCGCGCAACCTGATTCCGTTCCTCGATATCGCCTATCAGGGCTTTGGCGCGGGCATGGACGATGATGCCTACGCGATCCGCACGATTGCCAGCACCGGCATGCCGATGCTGGTCAGCAACTCCTTCTCGAAAATTTTCTCGCTGTACGGCGAGCGCGTTGGCGGGCTGTCGGTGGTCTGCGAAGACTCAGATACCGCTAACCGCGTGCTGGGGCAGCTGAAGGCGACCGTGCGTCGCAACTACTCCAGCCCGCCGAACTTTGGCGCCCAGGTGGTTGCGATGGTGCTGAATGACGCCGAGCTGAAAGCCAGCTGGCTGGCCGAAGTCGAAGCGATGCGCACCCGTATTCTGGCGATGCGTCAGGAGCTGGTGAACGTCCTGAAAGAGGCGGTGCCGGATGTGAGTTTCGACTACCTGCTGAAGCAGCGCGGCATGTTCAGCTATACCGGCCTGAGCGCAGCACAGGTTGACCGTCTGCGCGAAGAGTTTGGCGTGTATCTGATTTCCAGCGGCCGCATGTGCGTCGCGGGTCTCAATTCACGCAACGTGCAGCGCGTGGCGAAAGCGTTCTCCGCCGTGATTTAACGCCCCGCCAGTTCATTGCCCTTTCCGGCCTGATGGAAGGGGCAATGCCCTTCATGAAGTGTGATCATTCTCTTTTTCTATGACATATAAGCAGATAATCCTTTGCATCAATAGATGTCGGGGTTAAGGTCATAGCATATTGCTAAGCAGCCACATGATTGAAAACTATAACGATTAGGTTGTTTTGACACACACAATCATTCAAGTCATGCCGTAATGCGAGCCCGGTGAACTGCGTGGCAGTCGCTTGAAGGATGACGCCTGAAGGGATAATAAATATGCGCAAGATGACGCTGGCCTTGTCGGCCATTTGCTTACTGTTCACGCTAAACGGCAGCGTTATGGCTCAAGCCTCAACGCCCCAGCCGCTGTCAACCGGCACTAACGTCGCTAAACTCGCTGAACAAGCCCCCATCCACTGGGTCTCCGTGGCGCAAATTGAAAACAGCCTGTTAGGCCGTGAGCCGTTTGCCGTCGGGTTTGATATTGACGATACCGTCCTCTTTTCCAGCCCGGGCTTCTGGCGCGGGCAGAAAACCTTTTCCCCCGGTAACGATGATTACCTGAAAAACCCTGAGTTCTGGGAAAAAATGAACAATGGCTGGGATGAGTTCAGTATGCCGAAAGAAGTGGCGCGCCATCTCATTGCCATGCATGTGAAACGCGGCGATCGCATTTACTTCGTCACCGGCCGCAGCCAGACCAAAACCGAAACCGTCTCAAAAACGCTGCAGGATGATTTCCTGATCCCGGCGGCCAACATGAACCCGGTGATCTTTGCCGGCGACAAGCCGGGCCAGAATACCAAAACGCAATGGCTGAAAGAGAAGAACATCAAGGTCTTCTACGGCGATTCCGATAATGATATCTCCGCCGCGCGTGAGGCGGGTGCCCGCGGCATTCGCGTACTGCGCGCGTCAAACTCTTCGTATAAACCGTTGCCGATGGCCGGGGCGCTGGGCGAAGAAGTGGTGGTCAATTCTGAGTACTGACGGTCGGATTCGGTAACAGCAGATCGCACAGAACACGGCAGCGCATAAGCTGCCGTTTTTTTGTACAAAAAAGCGGGTGGGGAGGTTTTACCTTTTCGCTTATTGCTGCACACTTAGAAGGACTCATTCGCGACAGGAATCATTGGGGTCGCATCCGTCAATGCTGACGTCAGGCTCAACATCTCCACGCGTCACCTGACACACTGCCTCTGCTGCGCCAGCACGCCATTGCCAGACCAGGGGAACATCGTATTCACGGCGCTTAGCGGCAGAATGTCGCGACGCCAACGGGGGAATCACAGATGACAATTTCGGATTTATTGCTGTACTGCATGGCGAAACCGGGCGCGGAGCAAAGCGTGCACAGCGACTGGAAGGCCACGCAGATTAAGGTGTCGGACGTGCTGTTTGCGCTGGTGAAAGAGGTGGAAGATAAGCGACCGGCGGTCTCGCTGAAAGCCAGCCCTGAACTTGCCGAACTGTTGCGGGAGCAGCACGTTGATATCCGCCCCAGCAGACATCTGAATAAAGCCCACTGGAGTACGGTATTTCTCGACGGCGCGCTGCCGGACTCACAAATCTACTATCTGGTCGATGCCTCATATCAGCAGGCAGTCCGGCTGCTGTCGGAACCGACCCGACAGCAGCTTTCACGCTGATTAACCCAGTAAAGGTTTAAGGAAGCGCGCCGTGTGTGATGTCTCGCACCCGGCCACGGTCTCTGGCGTGCCGGAGACGAGGATTTCACCGCCGCCGCTACCACCTTCGGGACCGAGGTCAACGATCCAGTCAGCGGTTTTGATGACATCCAGGTTGTGCTCAATCACCACGATGGTGTTGCCCTGATCGCGCAGCTGATGCAGTACGTCCAGCAGCTGTTGGATATCCGCAAAGTGCAGGCCGGTGGTGGGCTCATCGAGAATATACAGCGTCTGACCCGTACCGCGTTTGGACAGCTCGCGCGCCAGCTTCACACGCTGGGCTTCGCCACCGGAGAGCGTGGTGGCCGACTGGCCTAGGCGGATATAGGTCAGGCCGACGTCCATCAGCGTTTGCAGCTTACGCGCCAGCGCCGGTACGGCATCGAAGAACTCGCGTGCTTCTTCAATGGTCATATCCAGCACTTCATGGATGGTCTTGCCTTTGTATTTAATCTCCAGCGTTTCACGGTTATAGCGTTTGCCTTTGCACTGGTCGCACGGCACGTAAATGTCCGGCAGGAAGTGCATTTCGACTTTAATCACGCCATCGCCCTGGCAGGCTTCGCAGCGCCCGCCGCGAACGTTAAAGCTGAAGCGCCCAGGCGTGTAGCCACGTGAACGTGATTCCGGCACGCCGGCAAACAGCTCACGAACCGGCGTGAAGACCCCGGTGTAGGTGGCCGGGTTCGAACGCGGCGTCCGGCCAATCGGGCTTTGGTCGATATCGATAACTTTATCGAAGTGTTCCAGGCCCTGCACATCGCGATAGGGCGCAGGTTCAACGATGGTCGCGCCGTTAAGCTGGCGCTGGGCAATCGGGAACAGGGTGTCGTTGATCAGCGTCGATTTACCCGAGCCGGAGACCCCGGTAATACAGGTAAACAGCCCTACCGGCAGCGTCAGGGTCACGTCTTTCAGGTTGTTGCCGCGGGCGCCGGTGAGTTTCAGCACTTTTTCCGGGTCGGCCGGCACGCGCTGCTTCGGCACTTCAATTTTGCGTTTGCCGCTCATGTACTGGCCGGTCAGGGATTCCGGGACCGCCATGATCGCCTCCAGCGTCCCTTCCGCCACCACCTGACCGCCGTGAACCCCGGCGCCAGGGCCGATATCGATCACGTGGTCCGCGGCGCGGATGGCGTCTTCGTCATGCTCGACGACAATCACCGTATTCCCGAGATTACGCAGATGAACCAGCGTCCCGAGCAGGCGCTCGTTATCACGCTGATGCAGGCCGATGGAGGGCTCATCCAGTACGTACATCACCCCCACCAGACCGGCGCCAATCTGGCTGGCCAGGCGAATACGCTGGGCTTCACCGCCGGAGAGCGTTTCAGCCGAACGGGAGAGCGTCAGGTAGTTCAGGCCGACGTTGACGAGGAACTTCAGGCGGTCGCCGATCTCTTTCAGCACTTTTTCGGCGATTTGCGCCCGCTGGCCGGAGAGCTTCAGGTTAGTGAAGAAATCCATCGCATGACCAATGCTCATATCGGAAATGGTCGGCAGCGGCGTGTTTTCGACGAACACATGACGGGCTTCGCGACGCAGACGGGTACCGTTACAGCTGGTGCACGGACGATTGCTGATAAACTTCGCCAGCTCTTCACGCACCGCGCTGGATTCCGTCTCTTTGTAGCGGCGCTCCATATTATGCAGCACGCCTTCGAACGGATGGCGGCGTACCGAGGTGTCGCCCCGGTCGTTCATGTATTTAAACTCGATATTCTCTTTGCCTGAGCCATACAAAATGACTTTTTGCACGTCGGCACCGAGGGTTCCCCAGGGGGCTTCGATATCGAATTTATAGTGTTCTGCCAGCGATTTCAGCATCTGGAAGTAGTAAAAGTTACGCCGATCCCAGCCGCGGATCGCGCCGCCGGCCAGCGACAGTTCGACGTTCTGAATTACGCGCTCAGGATCGAAGTACTGCTGGACGCCCAGGCCGTCGCAGGTCGGGCAGGCCCCCGCCGGGTTGTTGAATGAAAACAGGCGCGGTTCCAGTTCACGCATGCTGTAGCCGCAAATCGGACAGGCGAAGTTGGCGGAAAACAGCAGCTCTTCCGCTTTGGCGTCGTCCATATTGGCGACAATCGCGGTGCCGCCGGAGAGATCGAGGGCGGTTTCGAAAGATTCGGCCAGACGTTGCGAAAGGTCGTCACGCACTTTAAAGCGGTCGATAACCACTTCGATGGTGTGTTTCTTTTGCAGCTCCAGCTTAGGCGGATCCGAGAGATCGCAGACTTCGCCGTCGATCCTCGCTCGGATATAGCCCTGACTGGCGAGGTTTTCCAGCGTTTTGGTGTGCTCACCTTTACGCTCTTTAATAATCGGCGCCAGCAGCATCAGGCGTTGGCCTTCCGGCTGAGAGAGCACGTTATCGACCATCTGGCTGACGGTTTGCGCCGCCAGAGGGACATCGTGATCCGGGCAGCGCGGCTCACCGACGCGCGCGTAAAGCAGACGCAGATAGTCGTGAATTTCGGTGATGGTGCCGACCGTGGAGCGCGGGTTATGGGACGTTGATTTCTGTTCGATGGAAATCGCAGGCGACAGCCCTTCAATATGATCGACGTCCGGTTTCTCCATCAGCGACAGAAACTGGCGCGCATAGGCAGAAAGCGATTCAACGTAACGGCGCTGTCCTTCGGCATACAGCGTGTCGAAAGCCAGTGATGATTTGCCTGATCCTGACAGCCCGGTAACGACAATCAGCTTGTCGCGTGGGATGACGAGGTTGATGTTTTTGAGATTATGGGTGCGGGCGCCCCGAACTTCGATCTTATCCATTCACCTTTCCCGGTAGGTAGATACACGGACTGCCTGGTTTGCATAAAGAACAAACGGCGGAAACGGCTAATTATGGCACAATCAGACCTGTTTTAATATACAGTATTGGAACGGTAGTTGGTCTACGCAATGAAAAATTGCAGGTCGATGAGATGTTTAGTGGATTCCGCCGCGCAGCTATCAAAATGCCCCTTTGTAGTGTTAGAATTACCGGTTTACACTTATTAAGAAACAACCCATTCAGGAGATTCGATCATGGCCAGCAGAGGCGTAAACAAGGTGATTCTCGTCGGTAATCTGGGGCAGGACCCGGAAGTACGCTACATGCCAAGTGGCGGCGCAGTCGCCAACGTCACGCTGGCGACTTCCGAATCCTGGCGCGATAAGCAGACCGGTGAAATGAAAGAGCAGACTGAATGGCACCGTGTGGTGCTGTTCGGCAAACTGGCTGAAGTCGCTGGTGAATACCTGCGTAAAGGCTCGCAGGTTTACATTGAAGGTCAGCTGCGTACCCGTAAATGGACCGATCAGTCCGGTGCAGAGAAGTACACCACAGAGGTTGTGGTCAACGTCGGTGGCACCATGCAGATGCTGGGCGGCCGTCAGGGCGGTGGCGCTCCGGCAGCGGGTGGCCAGCAGCAGGGCGGTTGGGGTCAGCCTCAGCAGCCGCAGGGTGGCAGCAACCAGTTCAGCGGCGGCGCGCAGTCTCGTCCGCAGCAGCAGGCTCCGGCCGCACCGTCTAACGAACCGCCGATGGATTTCGATGACGACATCCCGTTCTGAGGCCAGCCTTAGTCGCGGTTGTTAGCAAATGATAAAAAGCCCCGTTTTTCGGGGCTTTTTTATGCCTGTCGATCGCTCATCTGTCCCGACTTACTGCGTGGCAGGCGTAGCAGGCGTAGCAGGCGTGGCCTTGGCCTTCGCGTCTGCGTCCACAGGGCTGGCTTTCGCGGTGGCCTGCTGCTTACGTGCCATCTCATCGATGATCAGCCGGTAGGCAATGTAGTACTTATAGATATTGCTGACGTAGGTCACGGTCTCGGAACCGATCTTTTCCGCGGCCAGATACTCGACGTTGCCAAACCAGATATTAGGGTCAAAACCGCGTTTTTGGGTCTCGGTTCGTAAGCGGGCGATCCGCGCCGGGCCGGCGTTATAAGAGGCGAACGAAAAGAGCGCCTTATCGAGTTTTGTCATCGGCTCGTCGCCATAATAACGATCGATCATCCAGCGCATATATTTCACCCCGGCATGGATATTGGGATCCAGCTTATTGATATCCCCGACCTTGAGCTCTTTGCCGGTCCGCGGCATCACCTGCATCACTCCGATGGCGCCGACGTGGCTGCGCACCGACTGATTCAGGCGTGACTCCTGATAGCCCTGTGCCGCCATTAACAGCCAGTCAACGTCATACTCATCGCCATATTTACGGAAGATCTCCACCATGGCTAAAAATTTACGTCGCTCCTTCTGGGCGGCGGCGTTTTTGACATATTTCGCGTCTTTCAGGTAGCGCAGCAGAATGGTATTGCCCAGCCTGCTGCCCTGACCGTTCGCTTTGATAAAGCTATTCAGCGAGGCGAGAAGCTGAGGGCTGTTCTTACGTACCGCCCAACCGATGTTGGCATTGTCGCGCAGCACAATATCCTTGTGGACCTGAATGTTGGGGAAAACCTGCTGCCAGAACAACGCGATATGGCGGTCAACGACGGTCAGCGGAATCAGGCCGGCGTTGAGCATTTCAATCAGATCCTCATCCTCGAGCGATTCCGGAACGGTTTCGATAATCACCGGAGGCTGCGAAGCTTTGGCAAAGCGCGCGTTGAGGGCCACCAGGCTCTGGTAATAGCTGGAGGACTGGCGCACATAGACCTTCTTACCGGAAAGCTGATCGAGGCTACTCACCGCCGGGGTTCCCGGGGCGCTCAGCAGCAGCTCCTGGACGTTGGAGTAAACCGGCGCGGTGAAGTCCGCCAGCTGTTTGCGCTCATCGGTCATGGTGAGATTGGTGGCGATAATATCGCCCTTGCCGGCTTCGAGCTCGCTGAAAAGCCGGTCACGGGCCACGGGAACAAAGACAATGCGCACTTTCAGATGGCGATGCTTGAGCTTCTGCTCTTTCATCAATTGTTGATTAAGGCTGCGCTCGTACTCGATAAAAATATCGTGCGTTGCCCCGCGCTGGGTGCCTTTGTCGATAAAGAAAAAGGTTTTGCTGTAGGTGGTTAATACCCGGATCACCCGCCGGTCGAGCATGCCGGGTAAATCGCCTTTCCAGGGCTTCAGCATCTCTTCCGTATGGACTTCCAGCGTCTCTCGTTCCTCATCGGACGGTGGTTTCTTTTCCGCAGGCGCCGCATAAACCACGGCGGTGAACAGCAGGGTCGCAAGGCAGGTAAAGCAGACGCTAGCGTATCGGGAAAACGAGAGGATGTTCATGGAGTGACGCTCCGCAGATGCATCCTTTTATTTTAGCCAACTCTGCGCCGTTAGCCTGTTCCTTTACCCGATAAAATGTAGGGGATCTGCGTACTGTCCCTGACATATATCCCGCTGCGCTGGGATATATTTTCGACCAACAATATACGATGCTTATGGTGATTAAATAAGGGATAAGCGTATTAAGAGCTATTAATCATTGTGAAGACAATATGAGTAAATAATGTTGATATTGTGAGGGTGTTATTCATTTTATTAATTTAATAACTCTGTGGGTTATTTTTATCGTTTTCTATCCTGTTGTTTTACCGCATTAATCTAAAAATGGCAGGGTTATTTAATATTATCAACTTGATAATGAATCTCATTTTTAATAACGTGATAAAGCACAATAATCATATTCAGGGCTGATCGGAAAACGCTATCTAAGAATAGTGCGGAACGCGTATTTCTTCATTTTTGATAAGGCGAAAATTTATATTCTGGCCGCAGGCTATTGCTATCCCGTTCATTGACCGGGAGGGGCTGCGCTACGCCGGAACCAGGCAGTCAGTGCTACGCATGGAAATGATGACCGTTGTTTATCTGAATGATGGAAGCGCCGCGCCCCGGCAGCAACAAAGAAAACAGGGCATATTTCATGAAACAATACTCAAACTACTCGTTGGCCGTGCTCATTCACGCGGCTATCTGGGGAGTGGTGTTACCTGCGCAGGCCGCCGATAGCAGCACCTCAAAAGAGACGAAGACCGCCAGTACCTCCACCGCTGCGCCAGAGAACGAAGAGACCATGGTGGTCACCGCCGCCAAACAGACCTTACAGGCTCCTGGCGTATCAACGCTGACCGCCGATGAGATCCGTAAACACCCGCCAGCCCGCGATATTTCAGAACTTATTCGCACCCTGCCAGGGGTGAACCTCACCGGTAACTCAACCAGCGGCCAGCGTGGCAACAACCGACAAATCGATATTCGCGGCATGGGGCCTGAAAATACCTTAATCCTGATCGACGGTAAGCCGGTCACCAGCCGCAACTCGGTGCGCTATGGCTGGCGTGGCGATCGGGATACTCGCGGCGATACCGGCTGGGTGCCGGCGGAGATGATCGATCACATTGACGTGGTGCGCGGCCCGGCGGCGGCACGCTATGGCAACGGCGCCATGGGGGGGGTAGTGAATATCATCACCAAACCGGTGAATAACGAATGGCATGGTTCCTGGAACACCTACATGAATGCGCCTCAGCATCGCAAAGAGGGGTCGACCAAACGCACCAACTTCAGCCTTGAAGGACCGATGTCGGACAGCGTCAGTTTTAATTTATGGGGCAACCTGAGTAAGACTCAGGCCGACGCCCAGGACATTAACTCGGGTCATGAGGCCGATCGTACCGGCACCTACGCCGGCTCTTACCCGGCCGGGCGCGAAGGGGTGGTTAATAAGGATATCCACGGCAAGGTGCGCTGGGAGTTTGCGCCGATGCAGGCGCTGGAGTTCGAAACCGGCTACAGCCGTCAGGGCAACCTCTATGCGGGGGATACGCAGAACACCAACACTAGTACGCTGGTGAAAAGCATGTACGGCAAAGAGACCAACCGGATTTACCGGCAGACCTACGGCATCACCTGGACCGGCGGCTGGGATAACGGCGTGACCAGTAACAGCTATGCGCAGTACGAACATACGCGCAACTCGCGGATGAATGAAGGGCTGGCGGGGGGCACCGAAGGGATCTTCTCCAGCAATGAATTCTCGGATATCGATCTCGCGGATGTGTTGTTGCACAGCGAGGTCAACATACCGTTTACGCTGGGGTTCGAGCAGAACCTGACGCTGGGCACCGAATGGAACCAGCAGCGGATGAAAGATGGCACCTCGACGTCGCAGTCGCTCTCTTACGGTTCAATCGACGGCATTTCGACGTCCGGGCGTACGCCTTACAGCAGCGCTGAAATTTTCTCGCTGTTTACCGAAGACAATATCGCGCTGACCGACAGCACCATGCTGACGCCGGCCCTGCGCTTCGACCACCACAGCATCGTCGGGAATAACTGGAGCCCATCGCTGAACTTGTCCCAGGGGCTGAGCGATGACTGGACTCTGAAACTCGGCATTGCACGCGCCTATAAAGCGCCGAACCTCTATCAGCTCAACCCCAACTACATTCTGTACAGCAACGGCCAGGGGTGCTACGCCAGCAGCTCTGCCTGCTATCTGATGGGTAACAGCGACCTGAAGGCCGAGACCAGCGTCAACAAAGAGATTGGCATTGAGTACAAGCACGAAGGCTATCAGGCCGGGATCACCTGGTTCCGTAACGACTACCACAATAAAATTGAGTCCGGGTATTCGGCCGTCGGCACGGCCAGCAACGGGACCACCAATATCTACCAGTGGGAGAACGTTCCTAAAGCGCTGGTAGAGGGGCTGGAAGGGTCGTTAAATGTGCCGGTAGGCGACACGGTCAACTGGAGCAACAACCTGACCTGGATGCTGCAAAGCAAGAACAAAACCACCGGTGACCGACTGTCGGTGATCCCGGAGTTTACCCTTAACTCGACGCTGAGCTGGCAGGTTCGCGAGGACTTCTCGCTGCAAAGCACCTTTACCTGGTACGGACGCCAGAAACCAAAACGCTTCAATTACAAAGGCGAGCCGGTGTCGGGTAGCGAGCTGAACGAGCTGAGCCCGTACAGCATCGTCGGGATGAGCGCGACCTGGGATGTGAACAAAAACCTCAGCCTGACCAGCGGCATCGATAACCTCTTTGATATTCGCCACTATCGTGCCGGGAATGCGCAAACCACCGGGAACGCCACCACCGGAGCCTATTTATACGGTGCCGGGGCTGAAACCTATAATGAGTCCGGACGGACGTTCTATGTCAGCGTAAATACCCATTTCTAATCGTTGACCGCCAGGCCGGGAAGGTGACAGCTCCCGGCCTGTTATTTCCATCCCCGAACGTGTCATCTGCAGATGACATCAGGATTGCAAACAAATATGCCGGCGAAATTGTGTCGGGGTCACCGAATAATATTTCTTAAATGTCCGGTTAAATGCACTGAGGTCTTCGTATCCGGCCATAATGCAAATATCCACAATGCGAAATTCGGGTTGTCTTTGTAATAAATCACGGCATAACAACATCCGCTGCTGTCGAATATACTCCATCGGTGACATGTTAAAATGATGGCGAAACAGACGGAAAAGGTGCCACTCTGAGTACCCGGAAAATACGCTTAGCGCGTTCACGGTGAGTTTTTTCTCGAGGTTGTTTTTTATCCAGCGCACCAGCTCGTTCAGGACGGACTGCTGGATCTCATTTTTACGCATGATGCATGCTCATTCGGGACTGCGGCCCCTGCGCCACAGGGTAAGCGGCGGCGGGTAGCCTGGTAAATGCCTCACCTTCCATGGTAAGGCGCCACTACTTTTCTATTAGATACAACAATTGGCTTGCTGTGATGCTCCCATTAGCCTCTGACACTTTATTCTGTGAATTTGAGGAAAATATGAAGGATTCATACAAATTATCTCTTTGATATAGTGTGGGAATGACCGTGACTTCTGCATAATTTATTCAAGATCTCTTCATTTTAATTTCGGTTTTTCAGGGTAAATTGCCCCTGTTCCTGGTTTATTCCAGAGGGCATCATTCCTAACAAGATCATTTCCCCCTTTCATCCCATTTAGAAAGGGGGCTTTTTGTTTTATAAATTACAAAAGTCATAGTGATATTTATTCTGTCCGTAAGGTGTTGCTCTGACTGCGGCGGCAGAACGAAGTTCCGTTAATTTTTTATTTTTTCACCATTCTCTAACATCCATTTTTTCTCCATTGTTTCACCATAATGACGTGTAATTCTGCGCCGTACTTACGCAAATCCCAGCAGAATTCTGCTATCGCCAAATATCTCTTAGACAAAACGTCCATGCTAAAGAAAACTAATATTATTGTCGGGCTATTACTTTCGCCATTTACGCTTTACGCATCAACCACCTATACCGTTGATGATATTCGTTTTGAGGGGTTGCAGCGCGTTACCGTCGGGGCAGCGCTCTTAAGCATGCCGATCCATACCGGAGAACCGGTTTCTAATGATGATATTAGCGAATCGGTGCGTGCGTTATATGCCAGCGGTAACTTTGAGAATGTGCAGATCCTGCGCGATGGCAGCACGCTGGTGGTGCAGGTGAAGGAGCGGCCGACGATTGCGAAGCTCAGCTTTTCAGGCAACAAATCAGTTAAGGATGATGCCCTGAAAGATAACCTGGCAGCCAGCGGGATCACCGAGGGAAGCGCGCTGGACCGCAACGCGATCAGTGAGATAGAAAAAGGGCTGCAGGATTTCTACTACAGCGTCGGGAAATACAGTGCCCAGGTTCATGCGGTCGTCACGCCGCTGCCGCGTAATCGCGTCGATTTAAAATTTGTGTTTCAGGAAGGGATCTCCGCAACGATTGCCCAGATTAATATCATTGGCAACCACGCGTTTTCTGAGGAGACGCTGCTGGACCAGCTGCAGTTGCGGGACCATATTCCGTGGTGGAACGTGGTCGGCGACAAAAAATACCAGAAGCAAAAAATGGAAGCCGACCTTGAGGCTCTGCGCAGCTATTATCTCGATCGTGGCTATGCACGCTTTACCATTAATTCCAGCCAGGTCAGCATCACCCCGGATAAAAAATCACTGTACCTCACGGTCAATATTTCCGAAGGCGAACGCTATAAGGTCACTCGTACCATCGTCAGTGGTGAAATGGCCACCCATGGCCAGGAAATAGAAGCGTTAGCGCAGCCTTTGTCCGGCACATGGTATAGCGGGGCAGGTATTACCGGCGTTGAAAATAGTATCAAAAAGCGCTTTGGCAAATACGGCTATGCCTGGCCACAGGTGACGACGAGTCCGGAAATCGATGATGCCCAAAAGAGCGTGATCCTGCACATTAACGTTGATGCCGGGCGTCGTTATTCCGTACGCCAGATCCGTTTCACCGGGAATGACACCTCGCGTGATGCCGTCCTGCGTCGTGAGATGCGGCAAATGGAAGGCGCGTGGCTCAACGACGAGAAAGTCCAGCAGGGCAAAGAGCGGCTGGATCGCACCGGTTATTTTGAGACGGTGGATAAAAGTATCGTACCGGTATCCGGCAGTCCGGATCAGGTCGATGTAGTCTATAAAGTGAAGGAGCGTAATACCGGGTCGTTTAACGTCGGTCTGGGTTACGGTACCGACAGCGGTATCAGCTATCAGCTTGGCGTGACTCAGGATAACTGGTTGGGCACCGGCAACAGCGTCACGTTTAACGGGACGCGCAGCAGCTATCAGTCCTACCTTGAGCTGGGCATGACCGACCCCTATTTTACCGTGGATGGCGTAAGCCTCGGCGGCAAAATTTTCTATAACAGCTATGACGCCTCCGACGCGGATACCGGGAGTTATAACCAGCAAAGCTACGGGCTGGGCAGCAGCCTTGGTTTCCCCATTAGCGAAAATAACTCGCTGAGCCTCGGCCTGGATTATGTCCATAACAAGCTGACTAATATGGAACCGGAGCTGACAACGTGGAATTACCTGAATTCACGCGGTATTTATCCGAATGTGGTCACAGAAGACGGCAACAGCGGGGCTGAATTTAGCGCCAACGACTTCTTTGTCAGTCTGGGGTGGGGCTACAATAACCTCGACCGTGGGTTTTTCCCCCGCGCCGGGAATAAAAGCAGCCTGAGCGGAAAAGTCACCGTACCGGGTTCCGATAACAGCTATTACAAAATCACTCTCGATACCACGCAGTATGTACCGCTTGATGAGGGGAAAAACTGGGTCTGGATGGAGCATCTGAAAGCGGGCTATGCCGGCGGCCTGAACGGCAATACGGTACCGTTTTACGACAGCTTCTACGCCGGAGGCTCAACTTCGGTGCGTGGCTTCTCTTCCAACACCATTGGCCCGAAAGCGGCTTATTATAACTGCAGTGGCTCTGAAAGCAGCTATAGCAGCTGCCCGTTGGACAGCTCTACCGATGCAGTGGGCGGCAATGCCGTGGTCGTACTCAACAGTGAATTCATTATTCCGACACCGTTTATCAACGATAAATATGCCGACAGTTTACGCACTTCGCTGTTTGTCGATGCGGGCACGGTCTGGAGTACGACCTGGAAAAATACCGCCCAGACAGAGGCGGCCGGGCTCCTGGATTATAGCGATCCGATGCATATCCGGATGTCGGCGGGGATTGCGGTACAGTGGATGTCACCATTAGGCCCGCTGGTATTCTCGTGGGCTGAACCCTTCAAAAAATACAGCGGTGATGAGACCGAGCAATTCCAGTTTAATATCGGGAAAACCTGGTAAAGGGCTACCGGCGACACGGTGGGCCAGGGAAGGCCCGTCGTCTACGCTCATGAGCACCGGGTGCTGACAGGATCTTATTTGTAAATATATACCTGGCACTTTTTCTTATTATGTCTATATCCCTTTCACCTCTACGTATTTTATATTAGAACGCTTACCCCGCATTGAGTAGGTTAGTTTTATGGTCACTTGTCCTGCATCACAATAATGCTCCGTGAACTTGCGGTTAAATATCATGTTTGCTATCACTATGGTGATGCTGTTTAAAATGGCAACCAAAGGATGCAATATGAAATGGACGGTTCAGAACACCATCATCTGCCCACATTCAGGGGTGGCATTTTCGAGTATCTCTGGCTTACGTTTTTTAAAATTCATCATATGGTATGAGGCTGATATTTTATTGCTACCGGGTGAATCCATGAAACTGTATTCATCGAAGGTATTAGTTAATGATAAATATCACTATATCAACATTTATAATATCTCAACCTATAGCCATGCGCAGTGGGAGACGTTGCGAGAGCGGCCATCTTGCCCCTATGAATTTGGGGCGACGATGCGTGATGGGTGTTGCTATCAGCCACATTGTGCGGTCAAACGATGCCCTGGCAGTTTACACTATCAGCCCCAGAGCTAACGGCAAAAGCATTAGCTGTTCGGGGTCTCACAGATAAAATAGGGCGTATTGGTTGACATAAACAGCCATGATCCATGTTTTATTTTAATAATCCGGATGATAAACGCATCTTCATTTTTCATTCCGGTAAAGAACGGCGGCAAGATCTCATCGAATTTATGATCGGTTAAGGGTATTTGCGAACGGATATCTTCACCACTATTTTTAAAAATGTAGATATCATTTTTATCCTTGGTGTAAGAGATATGCTTCCTGATGCTGATGTTATCTACGACATCACCATTTTTCCCGGTGAAGGTCATCAGGCCATCTCCCTTGCTGGCAAAGAAGGTGACCGAGAAAGCGTATTTCTCATTGCCATTGATAATGGACAGCGCCGATGTACAGTTAATGGTGTCATCATCATCGGGCGAGTACAGATAATAGCAGGCAATACTTATTGCCACGATGAGAACGCTGCTACTGATAATTTTTATTATTTTTCGTGTTTTCATAGTCTGTTATTTTAAGTAGTAGTCAGAGATACAGTACGATTTTTTATTAGATGCGATGGGGTATCGACAGGAGATCACCGAGGTCCTGCTCGAAGGATAGTGATTGGTCATATAAAAAACCCGGCCATCTGAGCACGTAATGTGATGTGCTTTAAGAAAATCGAGATAGAACGTATCAAACCGCAAATCTTCATTGCGGTAGATTTTACAGTTATTCGCCGCGCTGATCAGGGTATACGCGGTGAAAGGCGCATCGCCGGTGGTGTGTTGATCGAAGTCGATATGTAATAGCACAATCAGCAACGATATTATCCCAGCCAGGGCCCAGCGAGCTTTTTTATTCATCAGCGATGTGTTGAGAACCGCGAGCATCGCGACAGGTTTGACATTGTCATTCGCGGGCGCTGGCGCTGGCGCAGGAGTGGATGCTGGCGCGATCTCTTCGTGACTATTGTGTACGGTTATCAGCGCCTGCGTGTCCTGCGATGTATCGCTATCAGTTTCACCACTACTTACTTCTTGCTGAATCAAAATACTGGTCTCATCAGCAATCATAAATCCCCGCTTGGGAATGGTTTGAATCAGCGTGCCATTCACCTCCAGGCGATTTAACGATTTACGCAGCAAAGAGATATTTTGATGTAGGGTATTTGGTGTGACGTTCATCCCCCTTTCTCCCCAGGCATTTTGTAGTAGCTCGGCCTGAGTGACAATTCTACCCTTGTTTTTAATTAATAAATAAAAGCAAAGGCTTGCAGGTATTGCCAGAGTGATATTTTTATCGGTCTTTATCGCGTGAAGAGTATGTGTTGCTGGATTGAATTTCAGCACGTTGTCGATAACGTAGATAGTATCCATATATATTTTCTTATTGTGAGAATAGTTACCACTGTGTCATTTATCTGGTGTTTGATGCCAGCGATACTAGCACCAAAGCGTAGATCTGACATTCGTCCATGACTAAGAATAATCTTAATCCAGCAATAGGTATGTTATAAAGATGCTTTTAAATGTTAAATTTCATGGTATTTATTCAGTATAATCAATTGGTTATGATTTTACAAAAATCCAACAGATGTGAATTTTATGCACTTCATGATTTTATGAGTAATAAAAATTAAGCGTTGCGTTTACTATTTGTGTATCAGAACTAACGGCCTTACCGTACCAAAAATAACGGTGATGTTTTGTCACTGTTTATAAAAGAAAAGTAAAAATACTGGCATGAGCATTTGCTCTCTTGGGTGAATGGTTCTCAGACGAATTGTTCAACGGATTATTTACTGTACTCGAAGGAATAGAGGCACTGTCATCATGGCTGCATTGATCGTAACCGATAACTATTTCTATTTACAGGGACTGTTGAATATTGCCAATGATGACTGTTTTGTTGACTGGATCGACAATGTTGATAGCGAGTTTGCACGCTTCCAGTGTAAAAGACTGAGTGCGGAAGACTATGTGATTATCCATTTTTCGCAGATAGATAAAATGCTCTGTGCGTATCGCTTCTATTTATCGAATAGCCCGGCGAAGGTCATCGTGGCACCCGATGCGAAATTTGTCAGTGATGTTTCTGACATCAATAACATCTGTTTTTTATCGGCAAATGCGAGCGTTAAAACGGTTGAGAGCATCCTTAATCTTAATAAGTTTAAAGTCAGGAAACGGAATCTCACCGAGCGTGAAGAAAAAATAATGGCACTGATGCTCACCGGAAATGTGACTCATGACGTTTCTGAAATCCTCGGGCTGAGTATCAAAACGGTGAGCTTACATAAAAGTAATACCAGTAATAAGGTCGGGTTGTTAAATAATAACACAGTGACGATATTGAAATTAATGCGTTTTATATTGCCAGCATCAGGGCGCAACATCGCTTTTATTTGAATGTCACCAGGCGGGTGCTGAGGTCATTGTATTTCCTTCCCGCCGGCCAACGCATATTTAGAATTAATTGAACCTCTGTACTTAAAAACCTCAGGTTTTTAAGCGGACATACTCCATAAAGTGCTATGGAACAGTACGGGCGATAAAACGCCTTTTATTATTATCAGGTGATGAATATGAAATTGAAAATGTTAGCAGCAGCGCTGGTTACTACTTTTTGTGTGGGCGCGGTTCAGGCAGCAGATGTGACGGCTCAGGCCATGGCAACCTGGTCGGCAACGGCGAAGAAAGATACCACCAGCAAGCTGGTTGTCACTCCTCTTGGCAGCCTGGCTTTCCAGTATGCCGAAGGGATCAAAGGCTTTAACTCGCAGAAAGGGCTGTTTGATGTCGCAATCGAAGGCGATGCCACAGCGACGGCATTTAAACTGACTTCTCGTCTGATTACCAACACCCTGACCCAGCTGGATACCTCCGGTTCTACGCTGAACGTCGGCGTTGATTACAACGGTACTGCCGTTGAGAAATCTGGCGATACCATCATGATTGACACCGCCAACGGTGTACTGGGTGGCAACCTCAGCGCGCTGGCTAACGGTTACAACCAGGCTGGCCGTGCGACTGCTCAGGATGGTTTTAACTTCTCCATCATCAGCGGCACCACCGATGGTACCACTGCCGTCACCGATTACAGCACGCTGCCGGAAGGGATCTGGAGCGGGGACGTCAGCGTTCAGTTCGACGCGACCTGGACCAGCTGATTCCTCTGTCACACCGGGCAGGGGGTTTTCCCCCTGCTTATTTCACGGACTGAATTCCTATGAAAAACCGCATTCTGGCTATCAGCCTCTATTTTTGCGCCATCATGCCGGCTCTGGCGCTGGATGTCGGCGATATCTCCTCCTTTATGAACAGCGGCAGCAGTGTCCTCAGCAAAGAGATCAAAAACACCACCGAGAGCGGGCGTCTCATCAATATTCATATTGAACGTCTCTCCTCGCCGCTTGAAGGGGCCAGCGTGATCCCGATGGAGGTGCAGGGTGAAGTGTTGCTCACCCCGGCCAGCCTGCTGTTGCCCGCACAGAGCAGCGATGCCATCCGCTTTTTCTACAAGGGACCGGCAGACGATAAAGAGCGCTACTACCGCATCGTCTGGTTCGATCAGGCGTTAAGCGATGCGCAGCGTGACAGTACCACCCGCAGCGCGGTCGCCACGGCCTCTGCGCGTATCGGGACCATCCTGGTCGTCGCGCCGCGAAAAGTGAATTTTCAGCATCAGTATGCCAATGGAAAGCTGGTGAACACCGGCAATGCCACGTTGCGCATCCTGGCGTATGGCCCCTGCCTGAAGCCGGCAGATGGCAAAGAATGCAAAGAAAACTATTTCCTCATGCCCGGTAAAGAGCGCCGTTTCACCCGCGTGAATGTTGCCGATAAAAAAGGACGGGTTGCACTCTGGCAAGGCGAGCAGTTTGTTCCTGTAAAATAACAATTGTGCTGGCGGGATAAGGTTATGCCTTTACGACGGATTTCCCCTGAGCTGAAAATGCTCGTTGCCTATGGTATGGCCATTCTTGTTGTTCCGTTTAGCGTGAATGCTGCCCCTCAGCAGGTGCAGCAAATCGGTGGCGTGGTGATCCCACAGGCATTCCGTCAGGCGTTACAGGACGGGATGAGCATCCCGCTGTTTCTGCACCTGGAAGGCAGTCAGGGGACCCAGAACGATCAGCGACTCGGTAGCGCGTTTATCTGGCTGGACAACGGCGCGCTGCGCATTCGTCATATTCAACTGGAAGAGCGCGAAGACAACGCCAGCGTCAACGAATCCACCCGGAAAATGTTGACCACCCTGGCGAATGAATCCTTCGACGGCGACCTGCATATTACGCTTACGGCAGATGCTCAGCTGCAGCTCAGCCTGCGCCAGCTGCTGCTGCAACTGGTGGTGAAACGCGCCGCGCTGGGAACCGTACTCCAGTCGCGTAGCGAAGACATCGGCCAGTCCAGCGTCAACCATATCAGCAGCAGCCTGACCTATAACCTCGGCGTCTATAACAATCAGATGCGCAACGGCGACAACAGCACCTCCAGCTATCTGTCATTGAATAACGTGAGCTCACTGCGCGAACACCATATCGTGCTGGATGGCTCGCTGTACGGCGCCGGCACCAGCAGTCAGGATAGCGAAATTTATAAAGCCATGTATGAGCGCGATTTCGCCGGGCATCGTTTTGCCGGCGGGATGCTGGATACGTGGAATTTACAATCCCTGGGGCCGATGACCGCCATTTCCGCCGGCAAAATCTATGGTGCCTCGTGGGGAAACCAGGCCAGCTCCACGGTGTTTGATAACTCCCAGTCGGCCACGCCGATCGTCGCGTTCTTACCGGCGGCGGGTGAAGTGCATTTGTCGCGCGAAGGGCGCCTGTTGAGCGTGCAGAACTTTATGATGGGCAACCACGAAGTGGATACCCGGGGACTGCCCTACGGCATTTATGATGTTGACGTTGAAGTGATCGTCAATGGCCGGGTGGTAGGGAAACGCACGCAGCGGGTGAACAAGTTATTTAGCCGCGGACGCGGGGCGGGAGCCCCTCTGGCCTGGCAGCTGTGGGGCGGCAGTTTTCATATGGATCGCTGGTCAGAGAGCGGGAAAAAGACCAAACCCGCGAAAGAGAGCTGGCTGGCGGGGGCGTCCACTTCCGGTGCTGTCGGGACCTTCAGCTGGGCGGCAACCGGCTATGGCTACGATAACAACGCGGTCGCCGAGACGCGCCTGACGATGCCGCTGACGGAATCGATCAACGTTAACCTGCAAAATATGCTGGCCAGCGATAGCTCCTGGAGCAGCATCGGTAGCATTAGCGCCTCGTTGCCGGGTGGATTTAGCACGATCTGGGTGAACCAGGAAAAGACCGTTATCGGCGATAAACTGCGCCGCAGCGATGCCGATAACCGGGCCATTGGCGGGACGCTTAACCTGAACCCGTTATGGTCGAAGCTGGGGACGTTTAGCCTCAGCTACAACGATGACCGCCGCTACCGCAGCCATTACTACACCGCCGATTATTACCAGACCCTCTTTAGCGGTGCTTTCGGCTCGCTGGGCCTGCGTGCGGGTATTCAGCGCTTTAACAACGGTAACAGCAGTAGCAGTACCGGAAAATATGTCGCGCTCGATTTCTCACTGCCGCTGGGCAACTGGTTCAGCGCCGGCATGACTCACCAGAACGGCTACACCATGGCCAACCTCGCCGCGCGAAAACAGTTTGATGAGGGGGTTGTGCGCACCCTCGGCGCCAATATTTCCCGGGCGATTTCCGGTGATACCGGCGATGACAAAACCTTGAGCGGCGGCGCCTATGCCCAGTTTGATACGCGCTATGCCAACGGTACGCTGAATATTAACAGCGGTGCCGACGGTTATGTAAACACCAACCTTACCGCCAACGGCAGCGTCGGCTGGCAGGGGCGCAATATCGCCGCCAGCGGGCGTACCGACGGCAACGCGGGGGTAATTTTCAACACCGGCCTTGATGACGACGGCAAGCTGAGCGCGAAGGTCAACGGGCGGGTTTATCAGCTGAGCGGCAAGCGCAACTATCTGCCGCTTTCCCCTTACAGCCGCTACGACGTTGAACTGCAGAACAGTAAAAACTCGCTCGACAGCTACGACATCGTCAGCAACCGCAAGAGCCGCCTGACGCTCTATCCGGGCAACGTGGCGGTGATCGAGCCGGAAGTGAAGCAGATGGTGACCGTTTCCGGACGCATTCGCGCCGAAGACGGCACGCTGCTGGCGAATGCGCATATCAATAACCACATTGGCCGTACGCGCACCGATAGCAGCGGCGGATTTGTAATGGATGTGGATAAAAAATTTCCGACGATAGATTTCACCTACGGCAACAACCAGAGCTGTGAAGTCGGACTGAACATCAGCCAGGCGCGCGGTGCGGTTTGGGTTGGCGATGTGGTGTGCGCTGGCCTGAAAACTTACGCCAGCACGCAGCAGGCAGGAGAAGGACATGAAAGTTAAAGGATTTGCGTTGATAGGCCTGGGGCTGGTGGCGCTATATGCCTCGCGAGCCGGGGCTGCAGTAACGAAAACAACCTGGGCGGATGCAGCGGCAGTGCAGTATGTGTTCGTAGAAAATAACTCGGATGATAACTTTTTCGTCACGCCGGGCGGCGTGCTGGACCCGCGTATGACCGGTGCCAGCCGCTGGACCGGGCTGAAATATACCGGCAGCGGCACCATCTATCAGCAGAGCCTGGGCTATATCGACAATGGCTATAATACCGGCCTTGTCGCCAACTGGCAGTTCGATATGTGGCTGGAAAACGCCCCGGTATCGTATCCCCTGAGCGGACTGCGCTGTATTAACTGGTATGCCGGCTGCGATATGGGTACCAGCCTGATTTTGCCGCAGGTCACCGATGCTAACGGTTTTTATGGCGCGAAAGTCACCTCCGGCGGGCAAAAATGGATGCACGGCATGATGTCGGACTCGTTCTATCAGTATCTCCAGCAGATGCCGGTGGGCGGTAGCATGTCGATGACCATCAATGCCTGTCAGACCTCCGTCGCCTACGATGCCACCAGCGGCGCACGTTGTAAGGACCAGGCATCCGGTGCCTGGTATGTGCGTAAAGTCACCCACACCAAAGCGGCAAGCTTAAAGCTCATCAATACGCACTCCTTGACCGAAGTGTTTATCAACAGCGATGGGATCCCGACGCTGGGGGAAGGAAATAGTAACTGTCAGGAGCAGACCATTGGCACCCGCAGCGGACTGAGCTGCAAGATGGTCGACTACGCGTTGCAGCATAACGGGCTGAGCAATACCTCGATCCATATCTTCCCGGCAATTAGCAACTCCTCGCTGGCCTCGGCGGTGGGTAGTTACGATATGCAGTTCAGCCTCAACGGCAACAGCTGGAAGCCGGTCAGCGGCACCGCTTACTACTATACCTTTAACGAAATGAAAGCCTCGGATTCGGTCTACATCTTCTTTTCCAGCAACTTCTTTAAGCAGATGGTGGCGCAGGGGATCAGCGATATCAACACCCAGGATCTGTTTAACTTTCGTTTCCAGAACACCACCTCGCCGGAGTCCGGTTGGTATGAGTTTTCCACCTCTAACTCGCTGATTATCAAACCGCGTGATTTCAGCATCAGCATTATTTCGGATGAGTACACCAGTTCGCCATCGCGAGAAGGCAATGTCGGGGCCGGGGAGCCAGCGCTTGATTTTGGCTACATTGTGACCACCAGCGGCAGGACCGCCGCCGATGAGGTCCTGATTAAAGTGGACGGCCCGACGCAGTCCATTGCCGGTCGTTCGTACTGTCTTTTTAGCTCGGCAGATGGCACGGCAAAGGTGCCTTTCCCGGCGCAGCTCTCGCTGACCACCCAAAGCGGCGCGATCAAAACCTACGATGCCGGCTGCGATAGTCACTGGAACGATATGACGGATGCGCTGTGGCTGACGACGCCGTGGACCGATGCGTCCGGCGATGTTGGCGTGATGAATAAGACAACGGTTAAATTTTCCATCCCGATGAACGATGCGATCTCATTAAGAACCATTAATGACGAGGGCTGGTTTGGCGAAGTAAGTGCTTCAGGAGAGATTCATGTTCAGGCGACGTGGCGCAATATTAATTAAGCGGTTCAGAGTCGCCGGGTGGTTACTGTTGCTGGGGCTGCCGATGGTGAGCCAGGCGATTTCCGTCGGCAATCTGACCTTTTCGCTGGGGGCTGAGGAGCAATTTGTTGCTAAACGGGTCCTGAATAACAATAAGAGCGCGCGGCTGTATCAGGTCTCCGTGGTTGGCATCGACCGTCCTGGCGGCAATGAAGTGCGCTCCCGTCCTGCGGATGGCGAACTACTGTTTGCCCCGCGCCAGCTGACGTTACAGGCCGGGCAGGGCGAGTATTTTAAATTTTATTATCATGGCCCACAGGATAACCGCGAACGTTATTACCGGGTGTCGTTTCGTGAAATCCCAACGCGCAATCGCGTCGCGCGTAATGCGGCGGGAGGAATGGTCGGTATCGACCCGGTCGTGGTGATGGAGACGATCCTGGTGGTGCGTCCGCGGCAGGTGCAGTTTCGCTGGGCCTTCGATCCCAAAGCGGGGAGTCTCAGCAACAGCGGCAATACCTGGTTTAAGCTGTTGATTAAACCCGGGTGCGACTCAACGGAAGAAGAGGGAGAGGCCTGGTATTTGCGGCCTGGAGATGTGCTTCGCCAGGCGGCACTGCGCCAGCCTGGCAATAAATATATTATCTACAACGATAAATTTATTAAGATATCAAAGGATTGCGAATAGACGGCGTCAGCACTTTTCGCTAGATGGTCTGGCAATCAGGTCATGACCATCGGCCATTGCGGCGGCGTCTGACTCATGACGTCAATCATCACGTCTTTGATATTGCCCCAGATTTTAGCGACGTCCAGCAGTGTGATACCCAGCAGGCCGGTGGCGAACCAGCAGGCCGCAGCCAGGCCAAGACAGCTGCAAATGACCGCTAAACCGGCATAGTCACTTTTACGTAGCTGAATGTTCATCGAGCTGGCCAAAAACATCAAAACCGCGCTCACTAGCGGCCAGCGCAACAGTATGACACTGGTAGTAATGGAAGCCATCAACCTCATCCTCAAAAAGATCGGGTGCCTTTGACAACCTGGCGAGACTGACGATGACGTGGCGCTCTGGCTATCTTTAGGCAATCAGGGGAGTAATGAAACAGTGTTCTTGTTTCACTAAGTTGTGTGAACTATATCACATTTGCTGTTTTATTCACCAGTCCAAAATGCGCGTTTTTTTATCTGTTTTTAAACCATATTATTGATATGGTTATTGGCGCGGTATCTGACTTATTATTTATGAACGTTATCTACGGTTTTAATGATTTATTCTCGGCAATGATACGGATAAACCGAATTACTGAGTGGTCGGGCTCGCATAATGCCGAGAAAGTTTCTCGATTGCCCGCGAACTTAGTATTATTCATCATTATTGACGATGGGGTTTTTACACCAACTGGCTGATTGCTAAAAATAGTCACTGCTGTAAACAATGGGTGTGATCTTTTACCGTGATTAAGGCATATCGCATGGATAAACAACGGAAATGAATCGTCGCACGCTGCGCAAGCCCTTGCGTATATTGGGCCTTGCCCTGGTGGTCTTACTGCCCATCGTTCTGGCGCTGTGGTTTGCCCAGCTGAGAGCGAAAGCGGAAACCGGCGATCGCCTCCGTTCGTTCTCGCAGCTGGCGTTGCAAAAAACGGAGCTGGTGGTTGATGAGGTCGAGCTGGCACGTAAAAAGGCCTTGCAATATAAAGGGGTAATCTGTTCTCCCGAGCACCAGCAATATATGCTGGGGATCGTGCGCAGTCTGCTTTACGTCGATGATTTAATTTACGCTGACGGGACGCAGTTTGATTGTTCCACCTCGGTTCACCCGAAGACCCCGTGGCGAACGCCGGCGGCAAATTATACAAAAGCGCCCGATGTCGCTATTTACTATTATCGGGATACGCCTTTCTATCCTGGTTTTGCCATGACCTATATGCAAAAAGGGCACTACGTCGCGGTTATTAATCCTCTGTCCTACAGCTCCTTAATATCCAGCGATAAAGATTTAGCCTATGGCTTGTTCGATACCAAAACTAACCTCTTTTTCTCTACCAGCAAAAATGCTGATGCCGGGTTGCTGCACAGCCTGGTAGGACACGACAGCGCCTTATTCCGCCAGGATAACCGGGTCTATACCGTGGCTCGCTCCACCATTCGCCCCATCGCGGTGATCATGTCCACGTCGTACGCCAGCTATTATCAGGTCTTTTTCGATCAGCTCACCGTCACGCTGCCGCTGGGCTTTATTTGCAGCCTCCTGATTTTACTGGTCTGGTCGCGAACCCGTAAGCAATACGATTCCCCGCGCAATATGCTGCAGCGGGCGCTAAACCACCGCCAGTTGCGCCTGCACTACCAGCCCATTATCGATATTCAACATAACCGCTGCGTGGGGGCCGAAGCGCTGCTGCGCTGGCCGGGATGTGAGGGGCCGGTGATGAGCCCGGCGGAGTTTATTCCGCTGGCGGAAAGCGAAGGGATGATCGCCCAGATTACCGACTATGTGGTGGATGAACTGTTTGCTGAACTGGGGGAGTTTCTCTCCCGCCATCCTCATCTGTATATCGCCATTAACCTGTCGGCCACGGATTTTTACTCATCAAGGCTGATCGCCAGAATCAGTGAAAAGGCCAGCAGCTACGCGGTAAGTATCGACCAGATTAAAATTGAAGTGACCGAGCGCGGGTTTATCGACGTGCACAAATCCATGCCGGTGATCCAGGCCTTCCGTGAAGCCGGGTATGAAATTGCCATTGATGATTTTGGCACCGGCTATTCAAACCTGCACAATCTCCACCTGCTGAACGTGGATATCCTCAAGATCGATAAGTCGTTTATCGATACGCTGACGACCAACAGCACCAGCTACATGATCGTCGAGCATATTATTGAAATGGCGCGCAGCCTGCATTTAAAGACCGTTGCCGAAGGGGTGGAAACGATAGAGCAGGTGAACTGGCTACGACAGCGTGGCGTGCAGTATTGCCAGGGCTGGCACTTTGCCAAAGCGATGCCGCCGCAGGAGTTCAGGCTGTGGCTGGCGAACGCGCCCAGGCTGCTCAGCCCCAGCGCCTGAAAGGTCAGGCAGAAATCTGATGGCGGTAGTCGCTAGGGGTACGATCGAACTCCCGGCGGAACACCCGTGAGAAGGTCTGCTGCGACACGTACCCCAGATCCATCGCAATATCAAAGATCGGTCGCTGCGTCGTTCTGAGCGCTTCCGCGGCCATCAGCAGCCGGCGCTGGCGGATGTAATCACCCAGCGTTTGATGCATCACGGCACGGAACATCCGCTGAAGATACCATTTCGAGTAACCCGATTTTCTGGCGACTACATCAATGTTAAGTGGTTGATCGATATGTTCATCAATCCATTCAATAAGCGTTTGGATAATATCCTGATGGGACATAAAGCGGCCTCTCTCAATTCTCGATTCGTCGTTTTGTCTGTGGGCGAGTATAATTCCTCAAGTTAACTTGAGGTAAAGCGCTTTATGGAAAAGAAATCGACCCGCATTAAAATGCTGCTGACCCCAGGCGAGGTGGCAAAACGTACCGGTGTTGCCGTCTCGGCTCTGCATTTCTACGAGAGCAAAGGGCTGATTCACAGCCAGCGCAATACCGGCAATCAGCGGCGCTATCGACGTGACGTGCTGCGCGCGGTGGCGATTATTAAAATTGCCCAGCGTATCGGTATCCCGCTGGCGACCATCGGCGATGCGTTTGGCGTATTGCCGGAGGGGCATAACCTGAGCGCCAAAGAGTGGAAGCAGCTCTCGTCGCAGTGGCGGGAAGAGCTGGACCGCCGCATCCATACCCTCACCGCGCTGCGCGATCAACTGGACGGCTGTATTGGTTGCGGTTGCCTGTCACGGCGCGACTGCCCGTTGCGTAACCCGGGAGATAAACTGGGCGAAGAGGGGACAGGGGCGCGACTGCTGGAAGATGACGTATAAAAACTAAAGCGCCACAACAGGGCGCTTTAGTTGTTTTCCGGTCTTTGTCTTTTACTCTATCCTACTGGTTCGCAGGAGGGTTTCCCCCGACGTCGACTCCCCTCAGTATTGCGCAAGATGTTGATGGAGGTTCCGGATTGCGTCGACAATTTAATTGTGGCACAGCCCCGTCATTTCACCGGTTTATTTCGCCGAAATTTTTCCGCCAATCGCCGTCAGTTCCTATAGTTAATTCGAACAACTGACGGGAGAATCTCCATGCTGACGGTGCATCACCTCAATCAATCGCGATCGCAGCGCGTGCTGTGGGCGCTTGAAGAACTCCAGCTGCCCTATCGCGTGGTCAGCTACCCGCGGCAAAAGAACATGCTGGCGCCCCCGGAACTGAAAAAGATCCATCCGCTTGGCAAATCGCCGGTGGTGGAAGATAACGGATACGTGCTGGCGGAGTCGGGCGCGATTCTGGAGTATTTGCAGGAAACCTACGATAGCGAACAGCAGTTCAGGCCGCAGGGGACCGCCGACAAGCTGCAATATCGCTTCTGGCTGCATTATGCCGAGGGGTCGCTGATGCCGCTGCTGTTGATGAAGCTGGTTTTTTCCAGCCTCGGCAAACCGCCGATCCCTCTCGGCATGCGAACGCTGGGTAACGTGCTGGGCAAGGGCGTGCAGAAAGCCTGGCTGGATCGACAAATTGCCACTCACGCCCACTATATAGAAGAGCATCTTGCCAGCCAGCCGTGGTTTGCGGGTGCCACGCTGAGCATGGCCGATATCCAGCTCAGTTTTCCGGTGATGGCGCTGCTGGCGCGCGGCGGTATTGCCGATTTGCCGCACATCCGGCGCTGGGTGCAGCAGGTGGAACAGCGTCCGGCCTGGCAACGAGCGATTGAACGCGGCGGTCCATTCACCCTGCCGGAGTGAAGTAGTGATTTTTGTGATGACCGCCAGGAATTGCTATCAGCGCAATGCAAAAATGTTACCGGATTGCGCATGGACGACAACGTTTGCGCATCGGCTGGTTATTTCGTGAGCGTCATAAGCAAAATTTAGCGAATTAGCGTAAACATCAGTTGAAAAGGCCCATCTAAAGGCTGGATAATCGTTTGCTTTTTTATTTTGCTCGCTATTTATCCCAGAAATAATTCGAGTTGCAGGACAACAATGCGCAGGCAACTTGAAGGATGACGGGTATATCCTCCTTTGCGGGGAGGTGGGTAAATTTATTCTGACCACCGTATTGTATGCGTGGAGTTAAACGTTTGCTTTTTGCAGCCCCCCTGGCGTTGCAAGCAGCACAAGGAGATCGCGTTTAACTGGCAGTGGATGGTCCATCACGTATGCAGACAAACGATAAAAATTTTCAGGGGACGTTTTCTATGTCTACGCCTTCAGCGCGTACCGGCGGTTCACTAGACGCCTGGTTTAAAATTTCAGCTCGTGGCAGCTCCGTTCGTCAGGAGATTGTCGCCGGTTTAACCACTTTTCTGGCGATGGTGTACTCGGTCATTGTTGTCCCAGGCATGCTGGGGAAAGCCGGGTTCCCTCCGGCCGCGGTGTTTGTTTCCACCTGTCTGGTCGCAGGCGTCGGCTCTCTGGTGATGGGCCTGTGGGCGAACCTGCCGCTGGCGATCGGTTGTGCTATCTCGCTGACCGCGTTTACCGCCTTCAGCCTGGTTCTGGGGCAGCACATCAGTATCCCGGTAGCGCTGGGTGCTGTATTCCTGATGGGTGTGCTGTTTACGGTGATCTCTGCCACCGGCATTCGTAGCTGGATCCTGCGCAATTTACCGCAGGGCGTTGCGCACGGTACCGGGATTGGTATCGGCCTGTTTCTGCTGCTGATCGCCGCTAACGGCGTGGGCCTGGTCATTAAAAACCCGCTGGACGGCCTGCCGGTCGCGCTGGGTAACTTCGACAGCTTCCCGGTGATCATGTCCCTGATTGGCCTGGCGGTGATTATTGGCCTGGAAAAAATGAAAGTCCCGGGCGGTATTCTGCTGACGATTATCGGCGTTTCTATTGTCGGCCTGATTTTTGACCCGAACGTCCACTTCTCCGGCATTTTCGCAATGCCTTCGCTGAGCGATGACAAAGGCAACTCGTTGATTGGCAGCCTGGACATTATGGGTGCGCTGAATCCGGTGGTACTGCCTAGCGTACTGGCGTTGGTGATGACCGCGGTGTTTGATGCGACCGGCACCATTCGTGCGGTGGCGGGTCAGGCCAACCTGCTGGATAAAGACGGGCAGATTATTAACGGCGGCAAAGCGCTGACCACCGACTCCCTGAGCAGCGTCTTCTCCGGCGTGGTTGGGGCAGCACCGGCGGCCGTATATATCGAATCAGCGGCAGGTACTGCGGCAGGCGGCAAAACCGGCCTCACCGCGGTGACCGTTGGCGTGCTGTTCCTGCTGATCCTGTTCCTCTCTCCGCTCTCTTATCTGGTCCCGGCGTATGCCACGGCTCCGGCGCTGATGTATGTCGGCCTGCTGATGCTGAGCAACGTTGCCAAAATCGACTTTAATGATTTCGTCGATGCGATGGCGGGTCTGATCACCGCGGTCTTTATCGTGCTGACCTGTAACATCGTGACCGGCATTATGATCGGTTTTGCCACCCTGGTGATTGGTCGTCTGGTCTCTGGTGAATGGCGTAAGCTGAACCTGGGCACCGTTATCATCGCCGCGGCGCTGGTGATCTTCTACGCCGGCGGGTGGGCTATTTAAGCTTTTCTTGCGGTCAACGGGCGGCTCAGGCCGCCTGTTTTATTTTTAAGCCACATCCGGTTTCCTTTTGCGTTAATCTGAGTAGCGTATCATCCAAAGACATGACGTCTCAGGTGTATATCCGTCATACTTCAAGTTGCATGAGCGTTGGCTGGTCCCGTTATTCGGCTCATCCATGAGCCTCACCCTTATCAGGGCCGCTGCTCGCAGCGTTCAAATCTGTTCCAGACAGATTTGTCACCCCAGTCACTTACTTCAGTAAGCTCCTGGGGATCCCCTGCGTCGCCGCCTGCCTGCAACTCGAATTATTTAGGGTATAAAATAATAAAATGTAGCGAACAGGGAACACATGGAAATATTCTTCACCATACTTATCATGACCCTCGTGGTCTCACTTTCCGGGGTGGTTACACGCGTACTGCCCTTCCAGGTTCCACTCCCATTAATGCAAATCGCCATTGGTGCGATGCTGGCGTGGCCGACCTTTGGTCTGCACGTTGAATTTGACCCCGAGCTCTTCCTGGTTCTGTTTATCCCGCCGCTGCTGTTTGCCGACGGCTGGAAGACGCCGACCCGCGAGTTTATTGAGCACGGCCGGGAAATCCTCGGGCTGGCGCTGGCGCTGGTGCTGGTAACAGTGGTGGGCATCGGCTTCCTGATTTACTGGATCGTTCCAGGTATTCCGCTGATTCCGGCATTTGCGCTGGCGGCGGTGCTGTCGCCGACCGATGCCGTTGCGCTGTCGGGCATTGTGGGTGAGGGACGCATCCCGAAAAAAATTATGGGGATCTTGCAGGGCGAGGCGTTGATGAACGATGCCTCCGGCCTGGTCTCGCTGAAATTTGCCGTCGCCGTGGCGATGGGGACGATGGTCTTTACCGTCGGCGGCGCGACAGTCGAATTCCTCAAGGTGGCGATCGGCGGCATCCTGGCCGGTTTTGTGGTCAGCTGGCTGTACGGGCGCTCGATGCGTTTCCTCAGCCGCTGGGGCGGCGACGAGCCTGCCACGCAGATCGTCCTGCTGTTCCTGCTGCCGTTTGCCTCCTACCTGATCGCCGAACATATTGGCGTCTCCGGGATCCTGGCGGCGGTCGCGGCGGGGATGACCATTACCCGTTCCGGGGTGATGCGCACGGCACCGCTGGCGATGCGCCTGCGTGCGAACAGCACCTGGGCGATGCTGGAGTTCGTGTTTAACGGCATGGTGTTCCTGCTGTTGGGCCTGCAGCTGCCGGATATTCTGTCGACCTCGCTGGTGGCGGCCGAAGCTGACCCTAACGTTGAAACCTGGATGCTGTTTACCGACATTATCCTGATCTACGCGGCGCTGATGCTGGTGCGTTTTGGCTGGCTGTGGACGATGCGTAAATTAAGCCAACGCTTCCTGAAAAAGAAACCGATGGAGTTTGGTTCATGGACTACCCGTGAGCTGCTGATCTCCTCCGTCGCCGGGGTGCGCGGGGCGATTACGCTGGCCGGTGTCCTGTCGATTCCGCTGCTGTTGCCGGACGGCAACGTCTTCCCGGCACGTTATGAGCTGGTCTTTTTGGCGGCAGGGGTGATCCTGTTTTCGCTGTTTGTCGGCGTGATTGCGCTGCCGATTTTGCTGCGCCATATCGAGTCGAGCGACCACGTCCAGCAGCGTAAAGAGGAGCGACTGGCCCGCGCGGCGACCGCCGATGTCGCCATTGTCGCGATTCAGAAAATGGAGGAGCGACTGGCGGCGGATACCAAAGAGAATATCGATAACCAGCTGCTGACCGAGGTCAGCTCCAGGGTGATCGGTAACCTGCGCCGCCGCGTTGACGGGCGCAACGACGTCGAAACCTCAATCCTCGAAGAGCAGCTTGAACGGCGGTTCCGTCTGGCGGCGCTGCGTTCGGAACGCGGGGAGCTGTATCACCTGCGTGCGACCCGGCAGATCAGCAATGAGACGCTGCAGAAGCTGCTGCACGATCTGGACCTGCTGGAAGCGCTGTTAATCGAAGATCAGTAACGTTGTACCTGTTCCCCGGTGGCGCTGCGCTGACCGGGCTACAGGACGGTGCGGGTGGGGCGTCTGATGGTGCGCCCACCCATCCCGGTGGCGCTGCGCTGACCGGGCTACGGGTCTGTGCGGGTGGGGCGTCTGATGGTGCGCCCACCCATCCCGGTGGCGCTGCGCTGACCGGGCTACAGGGCGGTGCGGGTGGGGTGTCTGATGGTGCACCCCCCCATCCCGGTGGCGCTGCGCTGACCGGGCTACAGGACGGTGCGGGTGGGGGGCCTGATGGTGCGCCCACCCATCCCGGTGGCGCTGCGCTGACCGGGCTACGGGTCTGTGCGGGTGGGGCGTCTGATGGTGCAGCCACCCATCCCGGTGGCGCTGCGCTGACCGGGCTACAGGACGGTGCGGGTGGGGTGTCTGATGGTGCACCCATCCATCCCGGCGGCGCTGCGCTGACCGGGCTACGGGTCTGTTCACCTGCCCCGGTGGTGCTACGGGGCGGTTGATTGGGTAGCCCGGACAGGCGCAACGCGCCGCCTCCGGGGCCTTATTCCAGCCAGAAGGCCTTACTACATTCCAGCCACGCCTGGGCGCTGTGCGACAGATAAACCCCTTCCCGCCAGATCATCCCCAGCTCCCAGTGCAGCTCACTCTGCAACGGTATCCAGCAAAAATCCTGCGCATCGAGGCGTTCACAGATTGGCTGCGGCAGGATCGCCACGCCGATGCCCGCCTGCACCATCGCCGCCAGGAAATCCCACTGGCCGCTGCGCACCGCGATACGGGGCTTCACATCATGGTAGGTAAACAGCGCCATCAGCTGGCGGCTGAGGGCGAAATCTTCGTTATAAATCACCAGCGGATGGGCCGCGAGCGCCTCCGGTGACAGCGATTTAACCTGCGCCCATTGCTCTGTCCTTGGGGTCAGCACGCACAGCGGGTGGTTGAACAGCGGCAGGGTGCTCAGGCCGCTGTTCTCATCAACCGGCAGCGCCGTCATCGCAAGGTCCAGCTCACCGTTGCTCACCGCTTGCTGCACCGTCAGGCCGCCAAACTCCGAAATCTTCAGCTCGACGCCCGGGTAGCGCTGGCGAAACTGGCTGATAGGCTCGGCCATCAGCATCCCCACCATCGGCGGGATCCCCAGTCTCAGGATGCCTTTGTGGAGATGGTTAATATCGCTCAGCTCCGATTCCAGCTGATGAAACTCACCCAGAATCGCTTGTCCGCGTTCGAAAACCACCCGGCCGGTATCGGTCAGCAGGAGCTTGCGGCCATCGCGAATCAACAGGGTGCAGTTCAGCTCATCTTCCAGATTTTTGAGCATCTTGCTGATCGTGGGTTGCGTCACAAACAGTTTTTCCGCAGCGCGCGTAAAACTCTGCTGGCGCACCACCTCGACAAAATAGCGCAGCGTTCGGATATCCATAATTATTCCCAGAGACTATACCTGTGATGATTTTAATTCATTTCTGTCCGTTCCGGCGGCTCTCTATACTGCACACCTCGCTTCTTTTTCAGGAATTTCGCTCATGGCCTTCGCGCCAGCTCGTGTGACCCCCCTCGTTGTACAACGCCTTCAGGTACCCGTTCAGGTGCTTATTTATGCCGGATTGTTTGTCTGCGCTGACTATCTGGTGAACTGGCTGCATCTGCCCCTGCCGGCGAATCTGGTCGGCATGTTGCTGCTGCTGGCGTTAATCGTCTGCCGGGTGATCCCGTTAAACTGGGTGCGGGCAGGCTCCCGCTGGCTGCTGGCCGAGATGCTGCTGTTCTTTGTTCCGGCGGTGGTGGCGGTGGTGAATTACAGCCAGTTGCTGATGGTGGACGGCTGGCGAATCTTCCTGGTGATTGCCCTGAGTACCATGATGGTGCTGGGGGCCACCGCATGGGTGGTGGATAAGGTCTATCGCTATGAAATCAGCAGGATGAAGCATGAGTAATTTTCAACTGAGCCTGCTGTGTCTGATCGTTACGCTGGTACTCTATTTCGCCAATAAGCGCCTGTATCGCCGTTTTCACAAGCTGCCGCTGATGCCGCTGGTGTTTACCCCGTTGCTGCTGGTGCTGATCCTGGTCTTTGGCCACATTTCCTATCAAAACTACATGGGCGAAGCCCACTGGCTGTTATGGCTGCTGGGGCCGGCGACCATCGCGTTTGCGGTCCCGGTGTATGACAACCTGGCGGTGATTAAACGTCACTGGATGTCGCTGAGCGCCGGGGTGACCACCGCGGTGGTCGTGGCGGTAACCAGCTCGGTCTGGCTGGCCCGGCTGTTAACCCTGCCGGACGAGATCCAGCGCAGCCTGGCGGTGCGGTCGATCACCACGCCGTTTGCACTGGCGGCAGCCAAACCGATCGGCGGCCAGCCGGAGCTGGTGGCGCTGTTTGTGGTGATTACCGGCGTGTTTGGCATGGCGGTGGGGGATGTGCTGTTTATGCGGCTCGCCATTCGCGGCGGGATGGCAAAAGGGGCCGGTTTTGGCGCCGCATCTCACGGCGCGGGTACCGCGCGTTCGTATGAGCTAGGGCCACAGGAAGGGGTCGTCGCCAGCCTGGTGATGATGTTGTCCGGCGTGGTGACGGTGCTGGCAGCACCGTTGGTCGGCTGGTTGATGTTCTGAGTGGCCGATCGGGTCTACAGCGGTTACGGCGCTGCAGGCCCGATCAGAATTAACGATTCAGACGGCGAACAATACGTTCAACCTGCTGGCGAAAATCGCTGACAACCTGGGCTACCGGCTGGCCCTGATCGAGCTTTTCGCGGGCGGACATAAACTGGTCGATCACCTGCAAATCTTCAATGTATGGCGTCGCGACAGCGGTGGTCGGCAGCGATTGTGCTTGCCTCAAACCGGCGACGACCGGATCGTTCGGGTCAATTACCCCTTTCTCCGTTAACAGCGTCTCGGCGGTTTTACTCAAGGGAATGCCGCGCTCAAGGCCAAGCGCCTCAATGGCCCGCGGGTCGTTGAGCAGGAAATTGACCAGCATCGCCGCTTCTTTAGGATGTCGGGTAGACTTCGCCACGGAGAACATCTGCGCGGTCTTGAAGTACACGCCTGACTCGGTCACGCCGGGCTGCATCACGTAATCGCCCAGCACCAGTTTGGCCGGTGGCGTGAGGTTGTTGATATACATGCGAATCGAAATATTCCAGGTAAAGGTCCCGCCCCATTCGCCATTGATCCACGGCTTCATTTCGTACAAATTGCCTTTGCCGTAAGAGGAGAGCGTTTTCGGCGACGGTACCACGTGGTCATCGCTGAGACGCTTCACAAAGCTGAACGCCTCCTCCCACTGCGCATCGCTCCAGGTAAATTTGCCGCGACTATCGAACATTGGCTTCTGGTATTTCTGCATCATGTAGGTGTTGAGCAGCAGGATGACGTCCTGATCGACCATGCTGTAGGGATAATAGTGATTGCCCAGCTTCTGCTGGAAACTTTTCCCGGCGGCAAAAAGCGCGTCCCAGGTTTTCGGGTAGGTCAGGCCGGCCTTGTTCCAGGTGACGTCGTTGTAGTAGAACACGGGCGCGTTGACCGAGATTGGCAGGCCGTTGAGCTTGCCTTTGATGGTGGTGGACTGCAAATCTTTGGCCTGATACTGGTCCAGATTCAGCGCATTTTTGAGCGTGTTCAGATCGTAATACCCCTCGCCATTTTTGGAAAAAATAATCAGCCACGGCCAGTTGGTTTGCATCACGTCCGGCTCGGTGCCGCTGGCCATCTGGGTTGTCAGACGCGAAAGATGCCCGTCCCAGCCGGTATATTCAGCCTTCACTTTGATCTCGGGGTTCGCTTTCTCAAAGGCTTCAAGCGCCTTCAGGGTCGCCTGGTGGCGGCTGTTGCCTCCCCACCATGACATACGTAATTCAACGGGCTGCTGTGCCCAGGCAGAGGTACAGGACAGTAACAGCGATGCGATAACACCTGACGCAAGTTTATTCATTACTTGTCTCCGGGAAGAGGCAAAAATATTGTTATTAAACAGGTGAGTAACAACTTAATACTGACTATTATTTCCGGCGCAGCTTCCTGCCGCGCCGAAAAGCGGGGCTTAGCGTTTCGCCAGGCGGGAAACCAGTTCGAACTCCTTAAAATTCACCGGGCGCTGTTGCTGCATAGAGATATTGCCCGCAATGCCGGTGAGAATAGACATCGCGCCTGCGCGGTGGTCGGCGGCACGCTGCAAGGGGTCGTGGCCCGGCTCGCCGAACAGATCCGCCAGCATGGCGTTGTCGCCGCCGCCGTGGCCGCCTTCACCGAGGGTGAAGTGTGCTTTCCACGGTTCGGCAAACATCGGGAAGACGGTGATGTCGCATTGCTCCAGACTGCCCTCATTTTCGCGTTTCCCGCCGGCGTTGACGTAGGGCTTCTCGACGATTTTCATCTCCAGACGGCCTTCGGTGCCGTTAAATACCACGTTCAATCCTTCCCACGGCAGATAGGCGTTAAGCGAGTAGGTGAGCTGGACCTGGTTTTGGTACTTCACCAGCACCGACATGGTGTCTTCGATGGTGATACCGTCGCTAAACACGCTCTGATCGCGGAAATAGTTGTCCTCATGCTCGGCGTCGAGGTACAGCGCTTTTAGCTGTTCGTTGTCTGCCATATTCAGCGCGAACGGGTCGTCTTTGGCTTCGGCAAAACCGTGGGTGCGCGGGTAGAACTGCGAGACTCCGCGTTGCTCTGCATTCTCTTTGCCGTAGAACTGCAGGCTGCCCTCGGCGTAAACGCGCTCCGGATAGCTGGCCAGCCAGAAGTTCATCAGGTCGAAGTGGTGAGTGGATTTGTGCACCAGCAGGCCGCCGCTGTTGCGTTTTTCACGATGCCAGCGGCGGAAGTAATCTGCGCCGTGCTCGGTGTTGAGCAGCCACTCAAAGTGGACGGAGGTCACGTTGCCAATCACGCCCTGCATCAGCAGCTCACGCACTTTGCTGTGATGCGGCGCGTAGCGATAGTTAAAGGCCACGCGCACGGTATGGCCGGTTGCTTCAATGGCGTCGAGAATACGCAGCGCGCGTTTTTCGTCGATGGTCATCGGTTTTTCAGTGATGACGTCGCAGCCCGCATGCAGCGCCCGGACGATATAGTCATCGTGGGTGCGATCCATGGTGGTGACGATGATGATATCCGGGCGCGTTTCACGGATCATCTCTTCGAACTGCGCCGCTTTCCAGGTCGATACCGGCTCTGCGCCTTCGTGCTGCAGCAGTTTATTGGCATAGTTCATGCGGGTCTGGTTGGTATCGCAGAAAGCGACCATTCTGGCATTATCCCGCCAGCTTCCAGCAATGGCGGAAATATATAAACCTGCACGACCTCCAGTACCGACCAGAGCATATGTTTTCATGGCATCCTCGCTTAAAATAAAAATTTGAATGTCAGCAAGGCGACGCCATGAAACGTATTCCGCATCAATTGATGGAGCTGAACAGCACTTTTATTTGGCACTGGCCCTGGTTTGTTCAGGGCGTTAAAAGCGCGAAACAGCACGGTTTCACCGGCATCATCCTGCACCAACAGGAACTGCTTTCTTTTCTTGCGACGCCCTCGCCGTTGAGTCAAAAGCTCAATGTCGAGAACCTGATTCATCAACAAAATTACGCGCTGCAATATTTAAAACGCGTCGACCAATATCTGGCGGAAAATAATTTATCCTTTTGGTTGCAGGGTGAAGCCGCGCCAAACGACGATATTATTAAGCGTAAATTTCCCGAACTGACTTTCGACGAAAAAAGCGCGCCGGATTTCTGGCAGCATTTCTATGCGGCGATATTGCATCCGCTACTTCACACTCTGCCGCATCTCAGCGGGCTGATTCTGAGCCTGACCACGCCGGACTTTCAGACCGCCCGTTGGCAACAAAGCCTGCGCGATGTCTGGAGCCTGCTGCGCGCCCAGGGCAAAAAACTGGTGCTGCGCGACTATATCGATGACAGCTGGCCCCGGCAGCAGCTCGCCAACATGCTGGCGACGCTTCCCGACGACGTTCGCGCCTCGGTCAAAGCCACGGAGCTGGACTATCACCCCGGTTTTGCTAACCACCCGCACATTGCCACGCTGCCGGGGCATAAAAAGTGGATCGAATACGATCTCTTTGGCACCGGCTACGGCTGGACCGCGCTGCCGTGCTATCTGGCCGATGAGATCAGCGGCCGTTTAAGCTGGGCGCTGAGCGCCGCCGAAAACGAAATTGAAGCCATCACGTCACGCGTCAGCTGGCAATGGTTGCCCGACAGCCGGGTGATGGACTCCGCCAACGCGGTGAATCTGTTTGGCCTTTCGGCGGCTAACCAGACCGCAGATGCGTCCCAGCCCTCTGCGTTTGAGCGCTGGGCCGATCATCAACAGCTCGGCTTTCGCTCAATGCAGGACAAATGCCAGCTGGCGGCCATCGTTCACGCCAGCTACGACTGGCTGTGTAAAACGCCGAACTTCCTGGGCCGCCGCCTGCACTACCAAAGCCAGATCCCGGAAAGCGTGGCGCAGGCACAACAGCTTTTGCACATGGACACCCGCAGCGCTAACTGGATGCATGCCTGGCAACCGCTGATGCCCACCGACGCCCCGGGACTCGCTAAAGAGCAGCGCGAGCTGGTGGCGCTGGAAAAAGAGGCCGCCTGCTTTTTGGCCTCGCGCACGGTACAAAACCTGCGTGAGCTGATGCCGCGTATTACCTGCCCAAACGATTCGCTGGAGATCCTGCTGGCCGCCTGGTGCAGCGCGGAAATCTACAGCCAGATGTTCTCCCGCGTGGCCGCCGCGATGACCGATGTCCTGTGGATCGATCGCTACGGTCAGCAAAGCCTGCCGGCGGATGTCCTACCAAAGCACCAGCAACGGCTGCTTCGCTACACCGACACGATGGATCGCTGGCTGGCTAACCCACCGGCTAGCGGCCCGCTGTTTCTGCCGCTGCTGTTAAGTCCGGCGCGGTTAGCTCGTTTTGCCAGCAGCCTGAGCCGTTCGCTGTGAAGTAAGCATAAAAACTGTGGCGGGTGTTGTCTGCAACTGGCGTAGAGGGAAAACCGGGGATGGGCGTGAAAAGCGGAAAAGCGTGATAGCCTTCGCGAATCGCAGATAAAGCCTGTGATACGCGTTGGCTTTTTTCATTTAAATGACGTGATAAACATCACCTGAAGCGGAAAAAAATGTGATCCCCGGCCATGCGGCCGGGGAGGGTCAGGTTAGTGCGCCTGGCCGCGTTCGATGCCGATCCCGGTCTGCGAACGGATAAACTGCGCGCGGAACTGCTCGCGCTCGCGCATCCCTTCGGCAGAGTTGTCGGTGGCAGAGAAGAACCAGATACCCACGAAGGCGATGGCGATAGAGAACAGCGCCGGATATTCATACGGGAATATCGCCTTTTCATGCCCGAGGATCTGCACCCAAATTGTCGGGCCGAGGATCATCAGGATCACCGCCGTCAGCAGCCCCAACCAGCCGCCGATCATCGCGCCGCGAGTGGTGAGTTTCGACCAGTACATCGACAGCAGAATGATCGGGAAGTTACAGCTGGCAGCAATCGAGAAGGCCAGACCCACCATGAAGGCGATGTTCTGGTTTTCGAACAGAATCCCCAGCAGGATCGCCACCACCCCCAGCAACAGCACGGTGATTTTTGACACCCGCAGTTCATCGCGCTCGCTGGCACCTTTGCGGAAGACGTTGGCGTACAGGTCGTGAGAGACCGCCGACGCGCCTGCCAGGGTTAAGCCCGCGACCACCGCCAGAATTGTGGCGAAGGCGACGGCGGAAATAAAGCCGAGGAACAGGTTACCGCCCACCGCATCAGCCAGGTGAACCGCCGCCATGTTATTGCCGCCAATCAGCACGCCCGCCGAGTCTTTGAACGCCGGGTTTGCCCCGACCAGCATGATCGCGCCGAAGCCGATGATAAAGGTCAGAATATAGAAATAGCCCATAAAGCCGGTGGCGTAGAACACGCTTTTCCGCGCCTCACGCGCATCGCTCACGGTGAAGAAGCGCATCAGAATATGCGGCAGACCGGCGGTACCAAACATCAGACCGAGGCCAAGGGACAGCGCGGATATCGGGTCTTTCACTAGTCCGCCAGGGCTCATAATGGCCGCCCCTTTCGGGTGAACCGCCATGGCTTCGCTGAACAGATTATTGAAGCTGAAACCAACGTGTTTCATGACCATAAAGGCCATAAAGCTGGCGCCGCACAGCAGCAGAACCGCTTTGATAATCTGCACCCATGTGGTGGCAAGCATGCCGCCGAACAGGACGTAGAGCACCATCAGCACGCCGACCAGCACCACCGCCACGTGATAGTTCAGGCCGAACAGCAGCTGAATCAGCTTGCCCGCACCGACCATCTGCGCAATCAGATACAGCGCCACCACCACCAGCGAGCCGCAGGCGGAAAGGGTACGAATCGGCCCCTGTTTCAGGCGATACGAGGCGACGTCGGCGAAGGTGTAGCGCCCGAGGTTACGCAGACGCTCGGCAATCAGGAACAGAATAATCGGCCAGCCGACCAGGAAGCCAAGGGAGTAAATCAGCCCGTCGTAGCCGGAGGTATAGACCAGCGCAGAAATACCGAGGAAGGAGGCCGCCGACATAAAGTCGCCGGCAATCGCCAGCCCGTTCTGGAAACCGGTGATATTACCGCCCGCAGTGTAATAGTCGTTGCGCGAGCGCACCCGTTTTGAGGCCCAGTAAGTGATATACAGCGTGAGGGCGACAAAAATCAGGAACATCACAATCGCCTGCCAGTTTGTCGGCTGGCGCTGCACCGCACCGGAAATAGCGTCAGCGGCGCTCACGGAAAAAGGGAGTGTGGCGGCAATCGCCGTCAAAACTTTTTTCATGATGCGTGCACCTCGTTAATCACACTTTTCGTCAGGCGATCAAACTCACCGTTTGCCCGCCAGACATAGATCCCGGTCAGTACAAAAGAGACAACGATAACGCCGATGCCAATGGGAATGCCTCGGGTGACGCTGGTGCCGGCATGCAGCGGCGTGCCGAGCCAGCCCGGGGCGAAGGCGATGAGCAAAATAAAGCCCACGTAGATAACCAACATAATCAGTGACAAGATGGCGGCAAACCTTTGCCGGGTAGCAACTAACTCCCTGAAATGCGCACTATCTTCTATCCGCTGACAAATTTGTTCATTCATTACAGCGTCTCCAGAGGTATCCCTTTTGTCATCCACGCGCCATTCATCGGCAGCACTTATCCGCCCGGCAGCGTGCTGTCGGGAAGAGGAGGGCTTGCGCTGTCCTGCTACGTGGAATCCTTAGGGGCTATTATTTATGTCCTCTCCCCTGAAGGGGAGAGGGTGTAGGGAATGCGTTGGTTTATGACGGCATGGCAATGGCCTGCTTCTCTTCGAGCAGTTTTTCCACTACGCCCGGATCCGCCAGGGTTGAGGTATCGCCGAGGTTGCTGGTATCGCCCGCGGCGATTTTGCGCAGAATACGGCGCATGATTTTACCGGAGCGGGTTTTCGGTAACGAATCGGTCCAGTGCAGCACATCCGGCGTGGCCAGCGGACCAATCTCTTTACGTACCCAGTTGCGCACTTCGGCATACAGTTCCGGCGTCGGTTCTTCACCGTGATTCAGCGTCACGTAAGCGTAAATCGCCTGGCCTTTAATGTTATGCGGAATGCCGACCACCGCCGCTTCGGCAATTTTCGGGTGCGAAACCAGCGCCGATTCGATTTCCGCGGTGCCCAGGCGGTGGCCGGAGACGTTCAGCACGTCATCCACGCGTCCGGTGATCCAGAAATAACCGTCTTCATCACGACGCGCGCCGTCGCCGCTGAAATACATATTCTTGAAGGTGGAGAAGTAGGTCTGTTCAAAGCGCTCGTGGTCGCCAAACAGCGTGCGCGCCTGACCCGGCCAGGAGTCAGCGATCGCCAGGTTGCCTTCTGTTGCGCCTTCCAGCGGGGTGCCTTCGTTATCGACCAGCACTGGCTGCACGCCGAAGAAAGGCCGCGTGGCGGAACCGGCTTTCAGCTCAATAGCCCCCGGCAGCGGCGTAATCATGAAGCCGCCGGTTTCGGTTTGCCACCAGGTGTCCATTACCGGGCATTTTTCGTTGCCGATCTTCTTCCAGTACCACTCCCAGGCTTCCGGGTTAATCGGTTCGCCGACGGAGCCCAGAATGCGCAGGGAAGAGCGGTCAGTGCCTTCGATAGCCTTATCGCCTTCCGCCATCAGCGCGCGGATCGCCGTCGGCGCGGTGTAGAGAATATTGACCTTATGCTTATCGACCACCTGGCACATGCGCGCCGGGGTCGGCCAGTTTGGCACGCCTTCGAACATCAGCGTGGTGGCGCCGCAGGCCAGCGGGCCGTACAGCAGATAGCTGTGACCGGTGACCCAGCCCACATCGGCGGTGCACCAGTAGATCTCGCCAGGATGGTAGTCGAAGACGTATTTAAAGGTAGTGGCCGCATAGACCAGATAGCCGCCGGTGGTGTGCAGCACCCCTTTCGGCTTGCCGGTGGAACCGGAGGTATAGAGGATGAACAGCGGGTCTTCGGCATTCATCTCGGCCGGCTGATGCTGGTCGCTGGCTTTTTCCAGCAGGTCGCTCCACCACAGGTCGCGATTTTCCTGCCAGTCGATTTTGCCGCCGGTGCGTTTGAGGACCACCACGTGTTCGATGGTGGTGACGTTCGGGTTTTTCAGCGCGTCATCGACGTTTTTCTTCAGCGGGATGGCACGACCGGCACGCAGGCCTTCGTCAGCGGTGATCACCAGGCGAGAGCTGGAGTCGATGATGCGCCCGGCAACCGCTTCAGGGGAGAAGCCACCGAAGATCACCGAATGGATAGCGCCGATACGGGCGCAGGCCAGCATAGCCACGGCCGCTTCGGGCACCATTGGCATATAGATGGCGACAACATCGCCTTTTTTAATCCCGAGATTGAGCAGGACGTTCGCAAAACGGCACACGTCGCGATGCAGTTCGCGATAGGTAATGTGCTTGCTTTGGCTGGCGTCGTCGCCCTCCCAGATAATCGCGGTCTGGTCGCCGCGTTCGGCGAGGTGGCGATCGAGGCAGTTCGCTGCGAGGTTCAGGGTGCCGTCTTCATACCATTTGATAGAGACGTTACCGGGCGCGAACGAGGTGTTCTTCACGCGGGTGTAGGGCTGCATCCAGTCAAGGATTTTGCCCTGCTCACCCCAGAAACTCTCGGGGTCAGTAATCGATTGTTGATAGTTTGCCTTGTACTGTTCCGGGTTAATCAGGCAGCTGTCCGCAATGTTAGCGGGAATAGAGTGTTTATGTATTTGGCTCATGGCTTTTTTTCTCCTTTAGATTGTTAAATATATGTCAAGTAAACGTTAATTGTAGGGGCTTTAGCGGCTTTGTTTGCTATTTGGGGGGCAGATCACGCATTAATTCAACTGAATGAAAATCAATCAAATGAAACTTTGAAGTGGAATAATTTCGGAGATGTATTTATAGAAATTGAATTTATGAAAATTTTTTTATAACAAATACTTATGCAATATAAGTGGGGAAAGTTCGTGAATTTATGCACAAAACCAGCGGAAAGCCCTGTTCTTAAACGCTTGCGTAGCATGCCGTGCAAATGATACTGATACCGCGCGTTAAAAAACCCCATAAAGCAACGCAACACAATTCATACCCCTTTCAGTGGGCATCATTACCTCTGGGAATGCTGCCTTTCATTGAGGAAGTCTGTAGTGAAGAAAAAAACAAACGTCAGTCTGGCCTGGCAAATTTTGCTGGCCCTGGTGCTGGGTATCCTATTGGGTAGCTACCTGCACTATCACGCCGAAAGTCGCGAATGGATCATTTCGAATTTCCTGACGCCGGCGGGCGATATCTTTATCCATCTGATCAAGATGATCGTCGTACCGATTGTTATTTCGACGCTGATCGTCGGGATTGCGGGTGTGGGCGATGCCAAGCAACTGGGCCGTATCGGCGCCAAAACCATTATCTATTTTGAAGTGATCACCACGGTGGCGATTGTGCTGGGGATTACCCTGGCGAACGTGTTCCAGCCGGGAAGCGGCATTGATATGTCGCAGCTGGCGGCGGTGGATATTTCGAAATATCAGAGCACCACGGCGGAAGTACAAAACCATGCTCATGGTCTGATGGGGACGATCCTGTCTCTGGTGCCGACCAATATCGTCGCCTCCATGGCGAAAGGCGAAATGCTGCCGATTATCTTCTTCTCGGTGCTGTTCGGGCTGGGGCTCTCTTCGCTGCCAGCGACGCATCGCGAACCGCTGGTCACCGTTTTCCGTTCCATCTCCGAAACCATGTTTAAAGTGACCCACATGGTGATGCGCTATGCGCCGGTCGGGGTGTTCGCGCTGATTTCCGTCACCGTGGCGACCTTCGGTTTCGCCTCGCTGTGGCCGTTGGCGAAGCTGGTGATTCTGGTTTACTTCGCGATTCTGTTCTTCGCGCTGGTGGTGCTGGGGACCGTGGCGCGGTTATGCGGGCTGAGCATCTGGATCCTGATCCGCATCCTGAAAGATGAGCTGATTCTGGCGTACTCAACCGCCAGTTCTGAGAGCGTACTGCCGCGAATTATTGAGAAGATGGAGGCCTATGGCGCCCCGGCTTCAATTACCAGCTTCGTGGTGCCGACCGGTTACTCCTTTAACCTCGACGGCTCGACGCTGTATCAGAGCATCGCGGCTATCTTCATCGCGCAGCTGTACGGCATTGACCTCTCTTTGTGGCAGGAAATTACCCTGGTGCTGACGCTGATGGTGACTTCGAAAGGGATTGCTGGCGTGCCGGGCGTCTCCTTCGTGGTGCTGCTGGCGACGCTGGGCAGCGTGGGGATCCCGCTGGAAGGCCTGGCCTTTATTGCCGGCGTTGACCGTATCCTCGATATGGCGCGTACCGCGCTGAACGTGGTGGGCAATGCTCTGGCGGTGCTGGTGATTGCTCGTTGGGAACACAAGTTTGACCGCAAAAAAGCGCTGGCGTATGAACGCGAGGTGCTGGGCAAATTTGATAAGACGGCCCAATAACATAACAGGCCCGGTGCTATCGCACCGGGCCTGTTCTTATCCTTTGCTTATTCTGTCGAACTCTTCACACCCGGTATCAAACCCTTCCAGACAACTGACGTTCAGCCAGTGCAGTGCTTTCTGGTGATTCGGCTCGATAAACCCTTTCTCTCCCTGCAGGAACATCATCCCGGCCCAGTATTCGGCATACCCGGTGCGCGACAGCGAGGAGCTGCGTTTAAAATAGTCCGTCGCCATTGCATCATCTTCCGCCGCCTGCACGCCGCTGGCGTAAATTAATCCCAGTAGCATTTGGGCATCAACGGCAGAGTCATTTTCCGGGTCCTGCGCGGCATCCTGCAGCAGCGAGATCGCGTGGGAATAATCCGTCTGGCCGGCCTGATGGTTGACCAGCACCCGGGCAAGGACGATCTCTCCGGCCTTACTGCCGGTCTGTACCGATTTCTCGGCCAGCTGCCGGGCCAGTTTGTAATCGGCCTGCTGCGGATTGCGTATTTTTAGCTGAGCCAGCAGCGCCAGGGCGTCACCGTCGCCGTTATCGGCCGACTTTTGCGCCCAGTATTCAGCCTGCGGATAATCGCCGGAACTGACATAGGTATCAGCAAGATAATATTGCGCACGCGGATTGCCAGCTTCCGCCTGCTGTTTGTACTGGCTTCCGGGTTCCATGGCGCCAGCGGTGAGTGAAAATAATGCCAGAAGTAAATAGAGGTATTTCATTTTTTATTATCAGTCAGGGACACAGCGAGCAGTATAAAGGGAGGCGAAAAAGAAGAAAATGGCAGCAACTGGCAGGTTTGGTGAAACCCGGGGGCGGCGCTAACGCGCCTTGCCCGGGCTACGGGTTGTACAGTCCGGTAACCCGGACAGGTGCGCAGCACCGCCTCCGGGGAGGCGGAGGGCTTTCAGCTTGCCGTGCTCGTCAGTCACCGACAGTTCGGCGATGTTCCCGGGGGCGGCGCTAACGCACCTTGCCCGGGCTACGGGTGTGCAGTCTGGTAGCCCGGACAGGTGCGCAGCACCGCCTCCGGGGAGGCAGCCTGGTTAACCCATCGCGCTTTCGCGCTGGCGGGCTTTCAGCTTGCCGTATTCGTCAATCACCGACTGCCCGGCGATGTTCCCGGGGGCGACACTGACGTGCCTTGCCCGGGCTACGGGCGTGCAGTCCGGTAGCCCGGACAGGTGCGCAGCACCGCCTCCGGGGAGGCGGTGTTGTTAACCCATCGCGCTTTCGCGCAGGCGGGCTTTCAGCTTGCTGTACTCGTCAATCACATACTGCTCGGCGGCGCGTTGATCGGCGATGCGCTCAACGTTCACGGCGCAGTACTTGTACTCCGGCGTCTTGGTTATCGGGCTCAGGTTCTCGGTCACCAGCTCGTTACAGGCGCCAATCCACCACTGGTAGGTCATATAGACCGCCCCTTTGTTCGGCCGGTCGCTGACCTGGGCACGGGTGATGATCCGCCCTTTGCGCGAATTGACCCACACCAGCGCTTCATCTTCAATCCCCAGACGCGCGGCGTCGGCGGTGTTGATTTGCGCATAGCCCGGTTCATCCGCCAGTGCGGCCAGCGCCGCACAGTTGCCGGTCATCGAACGACACGAATAGTGGCCCACTTCACGCACCGTGGAGAGCACCATCGGGTACTCGTCGGTCAGCTTGTCAATCGGCGCAACCCAGTCGCAGGTATAGAACTGCGCCAGGCCGTTCGGGGTATCAAACTTCTCTTTAAACAGATAAGAGGTCCCCTGATCGGCATCGGACTCGTCGCGACACGGCCACATGATGTAACCCAGTTCGCCCATTTTCTCGTAGGTGGCACCGTAGAAATCCGGGCACAGATGCCGCAACTCGTCCCAGATCTCCTGGGTGTTGTTGTAGTGCATCGGGTAGCCCATCCGGGTGGCGATTTCACTGATGATCTGCCAGTCGGTTTTCAGGTCCCACTTCGGCTCTACCGCTTTAAAGAAGCGCTGGAAGCCACGGTCGGCGGCGGTATAGACGCCTTCATGCTCGCCCCACGACGTTGACGGTAAAATCACATCCGCCGCCGACGCGGTTTTGGTCATAAAGATGTCCTGGACGATAACCAGTTCCAGCTCTTCAAACGCTTTACGCACGGCGGACAGCTCGGCGTCGGTCTGGAGCGGATCTTCCCCCATGATGTACGCCGCCCGCACTTCGCCATGTGCCGCGCGGTGCGGCAGCTCGCTGATGCGGTAGCCGGTGTGTTCCGGCAGGCTGTCGACGCCCCAGGCCCTGGCGAACTTCTCGCGGTTTTCCGGGAACTTCACATACTGGTAGCCCGGATAGGTATCCGGCAGCGCGCCCATATCGCAGGCACCCTGGACGTTGTTCTGCCCGCGCACCGGGTTGACGCCGACGCTCGGTTTACCGAGGTTGCCGGTCATGATCGCCAGGCTGGTCAGCGAGCGGACGGTTTCCACCCCCTGATAGAACTGGGTGACGCCCATGCCCCACAGGATCGCGGCGGATTTGGCGCTGGCGTACATCCGGGCGCATTCGCGGATTTGCTGCGCGCTGACGCCGGTGATCGCTTCCACCGACTCCGGCGTGTAGCCTTCGACGATTTTGCGATACTCCTCGAAGCCCTCGGAACGGCTGGCCACGAAGGATTTATCGTAGAGATCTTCCTCGATGATGACATGCCCGATGGCGTTGAGCAGCGCGATGTTCGAGCCGTTTTTCAACGCGATGTGCATATCGGCAATGCGCGCGGTTTCAATTTTGCGCGGATCGCAGACGATAATTTTCGCCCCATTACGTTTGGCGTTAATCACGTGATTCGCCACGATGGGGTGTGAATCTGCCGGGTTGTACCCGAAGATAAACACGAGATCGGTGTTATCAATCTCTGTGATGGCATTACTCATGGCGCCATTACCGACCGACTGGTGCAGACCTGCAACCGAAGGGCCGTGTCAGACGCGCGCGCAACAGTCGACGTTATTGGTACCAATAACGGCGCGTGCGAATTTTTGCATCACATAGTTGGTTTCATTGCCGGTCCCGCGGGATGAGCCGGTGGTCTGGATAGCATCCGGGCCGTACTTGGCTTTAATCTCGCTGAGGCGGGTGGCGACGTAGTCGAGAGCCTCGTCCCAGGAGACGGATTCCAGTTTGCCGCCACGCTGACGGCGGATCATCGGGGTTTTCAGACGCGGGGTGAGGATCTGGGTATCGTTAATAAAGTCCCAGCCATAGTAGCCTTTCAGGCACAGGGTTCCCTGGTTGGTTTTCCCCTGTGCCGCCTCAGCCCGGACGATTTTGCCGTTATCGACCACCAGATTGATTTTGCAACCTGATGCGCAATACGGGCAAACCGTGACGACTTTTTTCATCGGTCTTGCTCCAGTTAATCAATGGGCGCATACGCGCTATCTCGCCCTCAATATGCATCTTCTATGCCATGTTTTCATTGTGTGTATTCACTGATAATACGTCGATTTTTTGGTCTGAATGCTGACGAAAAGCAGGCAATCGTCAGTTTTGACGTGTCGAAGTGAAGGGATGTGACGTGGGGAAGGGGCGTACCGGGTAGCCCGGACAGGTGCGCAGCACCGCCTCCGGGGATTCAGGATCGGAGACGTTACTGCACTTATCGGTATAACCGGGTCTAGGTTAAATAACGGCTACGTGCGAGCGTTGCTGCGCCCTGAGCGCCGTTAAACGCTGAGGACGAGGCGGTAACAAAGCGTACGACCTGGTAAGGCAGCGGACGGCGAACGTAGGTTTTAACCATGACGATTAGCGCGTCGCGCGGGAAGGCGGGCATATCCATCACGCCGCCGCCGAGGATCACCGCGTCCGGGTCAAACAGGTTGATGCTGGTGGCGATAGCGCGGGCTGCGTGGTTCAGCATCGCCTGCACAAACGGCTCCTGTGCAGCGTGGACAAACAGCTCGCCTAGCTCATACGTGCGCGGCTGTTGTTCATACCAGCGCTTTAACGCGATACCGGAACAGACGGTTTCCAGGCACGCAGGGTTGCCGCAGGCGCAGGTGAGAGCGCCATCACCTTGAGGAATATGCCCCAACTCGCCCGCAACGCCGTGCGCACCGGTCCACGGCCCGCCGTTCAGCCAGACGGCGAAGCCCATGCCGGTGCCGAGATAGGCCGCCAGCACCTCCTGCTCCTCGAGATCGTTTTCCTGAACGTCAAAAGAGAGCTGTAGATTTACATCGCGAGAAAACTCAACCGGGCAGCCAAGCGCCGCTTCCAGCCGGTCAGCCAGGTTATACAGGTCGTCAGCGGCCAGAGGCAGGTTAGGCGTTGAGATAATCGTCCGTTTGTCTTTTGCCACCAGTGCCGGGAACCCCATCACCAACCCGCTACAATGGGCTGCATAATGGCTAAGATGCTGCTGCAACAGGTTTTTAATGCCGTTGACCAGGCCATTAGGGGTTATCACATCAGCAGTACGCAGCTTTTCGCAGTGCAGCGCTTCGCCCTGCGATGTTTGCAGACAAAAACGGATATGGGTCGCCCCCATATCCACGCCCGCGACGACGTTACGCTGTTTTTGCATGAGGCAGTACCTCGTTTTTCGCCGCCAGGATCTGCTGTTCCATGATTTGCCACGCGTCATCAATCTGGTCGGCATGGTTAAAGAGACCGGAAGTGCCGACGATAAAGACATCTGCGCCCGCCGCCATCAGCTTTTTATAGGTGGCTTTGTTACAGGAACCGTCGATTTCAATTTCGTAGCTCAGACCGTCGCGCTCGCGCCAGGCTTTCAGTTCGGCAATTTTCTCCAGCATCTCCGGGATAAACGGCTGTCCGGCGAAGCCCGGATCGACGGTCATTACCGTGATTTTGTCGGCTTTATGAATGTAGTACTTCATGGCCTCAACCGGCGTTTCCGGATTCAGGATCAGCCCGACTTTCATGCCGTGGCGGTGAATCTCCTCAATCAGGCGGAAGGCCTGGCCGTTGATGGTTTCCGGGTGCAGGGTGATAAAGTCTGCGCCTGCCTGCGCCAGTTGGCTAATGTAATCCTGCGGACGAGTGACCATCAGATGGCAGTCCAGCGGCTTACTGGCCAGCTTTTTCACCTGGCTGACGAAAAACGGTGACAAAGTGAGGTTCGGCACAAAGTGACCGTCCATGATGTCGATGTGAAAATAGTCTGCATGCTGGTCGATAAACTCGATCTGTTCTTTAAATTTCAGAAGATCCATACACATTAACGAGGGAGCAATTTTCATCATAAATTCCTTACTTACTGATAAGACGGTCGAGGGCGACAGCCGCGATAATTAATCCACCCATCACCACCAGCTGGTAGTAGGTTTGTACCTGCAGAATATTCAATCCGTTGTTGATGGTGCCGATGATCAGACCACCTATCACCACTGAGAAAATACGTCCCTTACCACCGAAGAAGCTGGTACCGCCGATAATGGCACTGGCAATGGCGTATGTTTCAAAGCCCATCCCGGCCAGTGGTTCCGCTGCCCCCAGTCGCGCAGTGGAGACCACGCCAGCCAACCCGGCACAGACGCCAGAGATGATAAAGACCAGCAGCATGTGGAACTTGACGTCGATACCGGAGTAGAAGGCTGAGTTTTTGTTACCACCAAGGGCATAGATGTTGCGACCCAGTCGCGTACGGGTAGTCAGGAACCACAGGATCACCGCCACAATCAGTGAGAAGATAACCGGAACCGGGATCCCAAGCGGCGTAGCGGCAAAGAAGTTAACGAAGTCAAACGAGAAGCCGTACACCGAGTTGGCATCAGAGATAACCAGCGTAATACCGCGGAAAATAGCGTTAGTGCCGAGCGTAATAATGAACGGATGCAGGCCGGTCCAGTTGACCAGACAGCCGTTGATAGCACCTAGCGCACCACCTACCAGCACGCCGCCGATCAGCGCGGCGAGGAACGGATCGACGCCCGCGAGCATCAGCTTAGCGGTGACCATCCCGGAGAGTGCGAGAATCGCTCCGACCGACAGGTCGATCCCGGCGACGAGGATCGCGAAGAACTCGCCCATGCCGATCAGTACGGTGACGGAACTCTGAACGAAGATCTGCGTAATGTTGTTGGTCGTCAGGAAGTACTCTGACGATAGGGTGCCGAAAATCGCCACGATAATGGCGAGGATAAAAAAGGTGCCGTATTTATCCCAGAACAGCGCGAAGTTAAACGGCTTTTTTTCACCGGTTTCGCCTTTTACTCTTGAGGCAGTGCCCATACCATAATCTCCTCTTCGCTCATGTCGTCACGATTGGTCAGAATTTGCGTCATTTGCCCTTCGCAGAACACGGCGATGCGGTCGCAGACGGCGATAATTTCAGGAAGTTCAGACGACACCATCAAAATGACCTTTCCGTTATCGGCCAGTTGGCGCATCACTTTATAAATTTCAGCTTTCGCCCCGACGTCGATACCGCGCGTGGGCTCATCAAAAATAATGACGTCAGGGTTGCAGCATAACCATTTAGAAATCAGTACCTTTTGCTGGTTTCCACCGGAAAGTTCGGTAATGTTCTGATCGACGGAATGGCACTTCAGGGCCAACAGCTTGCGTTGTTCCTCCGCTGTTTTGCGTTCTTCTCCTTCATGAAACAACCCCATTGCACCTTTATAACCACCGCGTTTCAGGCTCTGACTCACCGCCATGTTCTGTGCAATAGTGAAATTACCGAAGAAACCATTCTCACGGCGGCTTTCCGTGATGTAGCCCATGCCTTTCTTTAAGGCATCCAATGGTGAGCGAGGAGAAATCTCCTTGCCGTTGAGGTGAATTTCGCCGCAGCTGCGCTTATCGACGCCGAACAGGCAGTCCATTAATTCAGTACGTCCGGAGCCAACCAGTCCGGCAAAACCGAGAATTTCGCCGCGATTAACGCTAAAGGAGATACCCCGGACCTTTTTCTTGTCATGGCTGGTGACGTTTTTCACTTCGAACACCGTCTCGCGAGCGATATTGCCGCTGCTCTCTTTCATAGCATTGAAGCGGTTTTGCAGCTCGCGACCGACCATCAGGCGCACGATGTCGTCATTGTTAACCTCGCTGACCATCCCGCTGCATACGCTACTGCCGTCTTTCATCACCGTGTAGCGATCGCATATGCGGCGGATTTCCGCCAGCTTGTGCGAGATATACACGATAGCGGTGCCCTCTTTACGCAGCTGGTTCATGATCAGGAACAGATAATCCACCTCTTTATTAGTCAGCGAGGAGGTGGGTTCATCCATGATCAGCACTTTGGCGTCCAGCATCAGCGTCTTGGCTATCTCCAGCATCTGCTTATGGCTGATAGAGAGATTCGCCACCTTTTCTTCTAAATCGACCTTCAGCCCGACGCGTAGCAGCATCATTGCCGCCCGTACGCGCATCTCTTTCCAGTCGATAACGTTGATGCCGCAGACTTTTTTTGTCAGGTGCCGACCAATATATAAATTTTCCAGCACCGTCAATTCATCAATAACGCTGAGTTCCTGATAAATAATACCGATGCCAAGCTGGGCCGCTAATTTATGGTCAAGCTTGTCGTAGTTGACGTTATTAATGGTAATGGTGCCTTTGGTCGGTTCATATATTCCCGACAAAACTTTCATCAGCGTTGATTTACCGGCACCATTCTCCCCTAATAACGCATGTATTTCGTGGGGGTAAACAGTTAAATCAACCGACTTTAATGCGTGAACCGGACCAAAGGATTTGCCGATCCCCGCCATTGAAATATATGGCGTGAGCATAGAGATTCCTTATGTTTTCACCCCCACCCGGTGGTGAGAGGACCGGGGTGAGGGCAACCGACCGGACAAGGCCTGAATTATTTCGTCACCAGAATGGAATCCACCAGCTTAAATTCCGGGGTTTTATCCAGCGCGATGACTTTGCCGCTCTTCTCTGCATCAACCATTAGCTTCAGACCGGTTGCACCAATATCCGCTGGGTTCTGCGCGATAGTGGCGGTCATCTGTCCGGCTTCGACCATTTTGCGTGCCTCAGGAATACCGTCGGTACCGACAACCAGAATTTTGCCGGTTTTGCCGGCATTGGCGACGGCCTGGGCAACGCCCATTGCCATCGTGTCGTTAGCGCAGTAAATCGCTTTGACGTTTGGGTTACGCTGCAGCACGTTAGTGGCAACGTCCAGTGCTTTGATACGGTCCCAGTCGGCTGGCTGACTAGCAACCAGCTTGATCTGGCTTGCTTTTTTGAAGGCTTCGCTAGCGCCGTTGCGGCGAGCTTCGCCGGAGGCGTTACCGGCTTTGCCTTCAATAATAGCGACTTCACCACCTTCAGCGCCCAGCCTGTCAACGATAAACTCCGCCCCTTTTGCCCCTACCGCCACGTTATCGGTAGTCACAAAGCCTTCCACGTTGCCGCCGGCCTTCTTCAGGTTATCCATATCGATTTTTTCATCGAGGTTGACCAGATAGATGCCCTTTTTCCATGCTTTAGCCACCGGCATTACCAGGTTTACGGAGGAGAGCGGTGCAAAGGCGATACCTTTGTAGTTTTTGTTGCTCAGATCTTCAAACAGCTGCAGCTGCGACTGAAAATCGCCTTCAGAAGGGGAAGCAAAAATATCGACGCTGACGCCCAACGCTTTAGCTTCATCTTCAATGCCTTTTTTCATATCAACCCAAAATGGGTTCGATAAGGTTTTCAATACGACAGCGTAATCGGCGGCGGCAAAGGCGCTGGTGGATAACATTACGCCCATGAGCGTGCCGCTGAAAATTTTCAGATATTTATTCATGGCAGTATTCTCGATGTAGGATACAGTTATATTGATCCCACTAGTGTGGGATCGGTTTTTTATTTACTTAAGCGCGCCGGGTGAAAATAAATTAACAATCGCGCCCGTTTTTTGCATGTTTAAATTCGCTTGTTCAATATCGAGTTGTGCAACGGAAACAAAAAAAGCATCTAATAACGTTAGTTGTAATATACGCGCGGAGGCGTTTCGTCCTAATAAAGGCGTCTCTGGTGCTGGCGAACAAATAATAAAATCAGCTAATTTAGCAATCGGTGAATGATAGCTGTGGGTGATGCAGATAATTTTGGCCCCGTTCTTTTTAGCCAATTCTACTGCCGATTTAATATCGCTGGTGCGCCCCGAGTGCGACACAACCAGCACTACGTCCCCTTCTTTCAGCAATGAGGCGGACATCATCATGATATGCGCGTCTGGATAAGTCTGGCAGCGCACGCCGATGCGTAAAAACTTGTGCTGCACGTCAGCACAAATGGCGTTAGATCCGCCCGCACCGTACAGGTCGCGTTGGTTAGCCTGGGCAAAGAAGCGCGCCGCGCGGTGAATTTCGTCAACGTTGACGATCGACTGACCTTCCATAATGGTGCGTAGGGTGATGTTAAACACCTTATTCACCACATCCTGCGGTGCCTCATCAAAGGAAAGCTCAGCCGGAAGCACCTGCTCTGACTGCGAAAAATAGTCCTCCAGCGCGCTGCGCAGATTACGAAAACCGCTAAAACCCAACAGCTTGGAAACCTTGACGATCATGGCCTCGGATACGGATAGCGCTTCCGCGACGTCTTTGATTGCCGGTGCATCGCTGAGATTGCCGGGAGTAAGTACCCATTCGACGATGCGGCTTTCGTTTTCGGTCATGCCTTCCTGCTTCATACGTAGCCAGGGCGCAAGGCCGATACCGTTGGGGAGCGAACTGGGTTCTGACTGATTCATCGCTTTCTCTATGTCCATAAAATGAAGACGTCACTATATCACCACAGGCGAATCGGAAAAGATACAATCAACTTCACAAAAAATGTATTTTTATAAAGTTATGTATTTTGTGAAGTTTTCTTGATCGCTTAGGTAATGTGTTTTTAATTTAAATTCATTAAAATCAAAATGTTGCATTGAATTAATTAGCATTATAAAAATAACAGGTATTTGGTATAAATGGTTTTTCACACTTGATTTGTGAAATGTCGCCGTGTAGAACAAGCGCACATCATGGTAGATTTGATGTTTAAATCGGCAAAGAGTGCCGTTTAAATCACAAGGAAACCTAAGTTCGTAAAGTTAACTACAGGCGAGGCTAAGTATGAAAAGGATTGCAATTGGCTGCGATCATGTCGGGTTTATCCTGAAAGACGATATTCTGATGCACCTGTGTCAGCGCGGTATTGAGGTGGTAGATAAAGGCGCATGGTCCACGGAACGCACCGATTATCCGCGTTACGCCAGCGCAGTCGCGCAGGCAGTTGCCGCCGGTGAGGTTGACGGCGGGATCCTGATCTGCGGCACCGGCGTGGGTATTTCTATCGCTGCCAACAAGCACCCTGGTATTCGAGCGGTTGTCTGTAGTGAACCTTATTCTGCGCAGCTTTCACGCCAGCATAATGACACCAATATTCTGGCCTTTGGCGCCCGGGTAATCGGCCTTGAGTTGGCAAAAATGATCGTCGATGCCTGGCTGGCTGCCGAATTCGAGGGCGGTCGCCATCAGGGGCGGATTGATGCCATCGGCGCGATAGAACAGCAGCGGATTTGAGATTCCTCCGCTACTCGCCGTGAGGGCCGTTGATTAACGTAGGGCCAGCCCCCCGAAGAGACTGGCCCTATGAAACCACGTTACGCTACCGCTTTGATCTTCTGCACCCTGGTGCTGAACAGTCCGCTGGCGCGCGCCGATATTATCGACGACGCCATCGGCAATATTCAGCAGGCGATTAATGATGCTTACAACCCCAGCAGCAGCCGCGCGGACGACGATGACGATCGCGACGATCGTTATGATGACGGGCGCTACCAGGACAGCCGACAGCAAAGCAGCGATCGCCAGCGGCAGTATGACGACCGGCAGCGCCAGCTCGACGATCGCCGGCGTCAGCTTGACGATCGTCAGCGGCAGTTGGATCAGGATCGTCGCCAGTTAGAGAGCGATCGACGCCGGCTGGAAGACGACTATTGATGATCTCCTGATGCCAGGGCCGGGCTTAATCCAGCACGATCTCCAGGCCGTCGTAACCCGCTTCGAACCCCGACGGTAGCGCGTTCTCCATCATCCACAGATCAAACTGGTGGCTGATATGGGTAAGAATGACCCGCGGGCAGCCAATCACCAGGTTGAGAGCCCGCACCGTATTCAAATCGCAATGGTTACGCGGGGTCTGCGGACGTGGTTCGTGGCTGCAGTCGATAACGATCACCTGCGGCTGGTTGTTCAGCAGAAACTTGAGGGTCTTGTCCGGCAGTCCGGCGGTATCCGACAGCCAGGCCACCCGGCTGTGGGCTGATTCCAGCAGATAACCGAACGTCAGCTTCGAGTGGTTCAGCGGCAGCGGCGTGACCCGCAATCCCTGCAATTCAAACACCACAAACGGCTCGACGGTATGGCTGAAATCCAGCAGACCGGGATGGGTAAACAGGTCGTCGCAGCCCACGGTGTCCGGTGGGCCAAACACCGGAATGGTCGCTCCTACGCCCCAGCGCAGCGGAAAGAGTCCCTGTACATGGTCCATATGGTAATGGGTCAGTAAAAACTGCTGAAACTGGCCGGCGGACCACTGCTCCATCAGGTCGGGTAGCCCGGCATCCAGCAGGGTGACGGCCTCATTGAACTTCACCACCGCGCTACAGGGGCGGCGGCGATGGGCGTCATGGTCACGTGCGCGCTGGCAGGCCGCGCAGTGGCAGCCGAAGACCGGGACCAGCTGCGCGCCGCCGGTGCCGGTTAAGCGGATAGTCAGGCTCATGGCCCCTCCTCACCGCGTTTTTTTAAAACGCAGGTGGCTGTGGGTATACCCTTCGCGGAGTTCACTGGCAGGCATACTGATCCTCTTGTTGGGCATACTGGCGACGCAACAGCGTGAAGAACTGCTCGACCGATTGCCCCAGGCTGCCGTTGTTGTTGAGGGTCAGGCAGTCGGTGGGGGTATAGCGCGCCGCGCGCTCCAGCCGTTGGGCGATGTCGCTCTCGCACTCCCGTCCGCGCTGCTCCAGACGCTGGCGCAGCACCTCCGGCGTGACCTGCAGACAAATGGGCAGCAGGGCGTCGGCGTAGCGCGCCCGCGCCTGCGGCAGATGGGCGCGGGAGCCGTTCGCCACCACGTCAAAACCGGCATGCAGCCACAGATCTATCTCGATACCCACCCCGTAATAATTGTTGTTGGCATGCCAGCTGAGGGCAAAAAGCTGGCGCTCGGCGCGGTTAAAAAACTCTGACTTGCTGAGGGCGATATGGTTTTCACTGCCGGCGTTGAACGGGCGCGTGATATAGCGGTGCGCTACCAGCAACTGGGGATGTTCGCGCTGGCGTAACGCGGCCAGCAGACTGTCTTTTCCGGAGCCGGAGGCTCCCATCAGCCAGATCAATTTTCCCGTCATCAGAAGACCCTCTTTCCTTGACGCCAGACGTGGTCAATATGGACGTGATCGCCGCGCCGGTGCGCCAGCACCATGTCGGCCCGTTTGCCTTCCGCAATCACGCCGCGGTCGCGTAGTCCCAGGGCCCTGGCAGGGTTGGCGCTGACCAGCCGGATGGCCTGCGGCAGGGTGAAGCTGTTGCGCTCGTCATCGGCGATGCGGAATGCCGCATCCAGCAGGCTGGCGGGGTAGTAGTCCGACGACAGAATATCGAGCAGGTTGTCGGCCGCCAGGGCGTGGGCGGCGACGTTGCCGGAGTGCGAACCGCCGCGCACGATATTGGGGGCGCCCATCAGCACGTTCATGCCGTGATGACGCGATGCGGAAGCGGCGGCTAAAGTCGTGGGAAATTCGGCGATCACGCTGCCAAGTTGATGCGATTCCAGCACATGTTCCGGGGTGGCATCATCGTGGCTCGCGAGGGCGATGTTACGCTCGCGGCAGATCGCGGCAATGGTCTGACGGTTCGGCTGTGACCAGGTTGCCGCCAGCGCCATCTGCTCCTCTTCGAAGCGGTCCATCTCTTCGTTGGTCAGATGATATTTGCCCTGATAGTAGTCACGGTACTTGCTGCGGTCGGCGTACTGGCGCTGTCCCGGCGAGTGATCCATCAGCGAGACCATGCTCACCGGCTCGCGGCCCACCAGTTTCTCAAACAACGGCAGGGTGGTGTGGTGCGGCAGCTCGCAGCGCAGATGCAGACGGTGCTCGGCGCGGTTGATCCCGCGCTTCTGCGTCTCTTCGATGGCGTTGATCATCTTTTCCAGATTTTCCAGCCGATCGCCGCCGTCACGCACGTCGCCGATGGCCACCGCGTCCAGCACGGTGGTGATCCCGCTGGCGACCATCAGCGCATCGTGGCTGCTCATCGCCGAGTGGGCCGGCCAGTCGACCTTCGGTCGCGGGGTGAAGAATTTATCCAGATTATCGGTATGCAGTTCAATCAGGCCGGGCAGCAGCCAGCCGCCTTCGCCGTCGAGCGCTTGTGGCAGCTGGCTTTGGCTCTCTGCGAAGGCGTAAATCGTGCCGTCCTGAACCTCCAGAGAACCCTGCACCACCTCATCTTCGAGCACCAGTTTTACATTGTTGATAATCATGCTGTGATTCCCATCGGATGCAGCCGGTCAGCGACCTGGTTGCGCACCGTTTCATCATGGAAAATGCCGACGATAGCCGCGCCGCGCGCTTTGGCTTCGTGAATTAACGCCACCACCGCGGCGCTGTTTTTGGCGTCCAGCGAGGCGGTGGGTTCATCAAGGAGCAAAATCGGGTAATCCACCGCGAAACCACGGGCGATATTGACGCGCTGCTGTTCACCGCCGGAAAAGGTCGATGGCGCCAGATGCCACAGATGTTCCGGGACGTTCAGGCGCGTCAGCAGGCTGGCGGCCCGGGAGGCGCAGGTATCGCGCGCAACGCCGAGGTCGAGCAGCGGCTGCATCACCACGTCGAGGGCCGAAATGCGCGGGATCACCCGCAGAAACTGGCTGACCCAGCCGATGGTGCGCTTGCGGACTTCCAGCACCTTACGTGGTGAGGCGCTGACCAGATCCACCCATTCGTCGCCGTGGCGGATGTGGATATGGCCGGTATCCGGGAGGTAATTGGCATAGAGCGAACGCAGCAGGGTGGATTTTCCGCTGCCGGAATGCCCGTGCAGCACCACGCATTCTCCGGCGTCGACGGTTAAAGAGGCGTCGGCAAGGACCGGCAGACGAATGCCATGCTGCTGATGCAGAACAAAGGTTTTGTGTACATTTTCGACGCGGATCGCGTTCATTTTTTGCCTCTTTTGCATTTGTGCCTTCCCGGCGGCATGACGCCGGGGGTTAGTTCTGCAACACTGATGACACCAGCAGTTGGGTATAGGGGTGATGCGGGTCGTCCAGCACCCGGTCGGTTAGCCCACTTTCCACCACCTGACCCTGCTTCATGACCAGCAGTCGGTTGGCCAGCAGGCGCGCGACGCCCAGATCGTGGGTGACAATCACCACCGCCAGGTTCAGCTCCACCACCAGACCGCGCAGCAGGTCGAGCAGACGTGCCTGTACCGACACGTCCAGACCGCCGGTTGGCTCATCCATAAACACCAGCTTTGGTTGGGAGACGAGGTTGCGGGCAATTTGCAGGCGCTGCTGCATCCCGCCGGAAAACGTGGTGGGCAGGTCATCGATGCGCGACGGCGGAATTTCCACATCATTCAGCCACTGTTCGGCGGTCGCGCGAATACTGCCGTAGTGGCGCGCGCCGGTCGCCATCAGACGCTCGCCGATGTTGCCTCCTGCCGACACCTGACGGCGCAGGCCATCCATCGGATGTTGATGCACCACGCCCCACTCGGTGCGCAGCAGATGCCGACGTTCCGCTTCGCTCATGCCATACAGCGAGCGGTTGTCGTAGCGCACTTCGCCCTGCTGCGGCGCCAGTCGTGCGGAGATAGCTTTCAGCAGGGTAGTTTTCCCTGAGCCGGATTCGCCGACGATGCCCAGCACTTCGCCGGGCCATAGCTCGAAAGAGACGTCGCTGAAGCCCTTGCCCGGCGCATAGAGATGGGTCAGTTGATTGACCGCGAGTAACGGATGGCTCATTTGTTCAGCGCCTCGCTCTGTTGGCGGCAATAGTCGGTATCGGAGCAGACAAACATCCGTTTGCCACTGTCATCCAGCACCACTTCATCAAGATAGCTGTGGCGGGAGCCGCAGATGGCGCAGGGCTCATCCCACTCCTGCACGGTAAACGGGTGGTCGTCGAAATCGAGACTTTCCACCGGGGTATACGGCGGCACCGCGTAGATGCGCTTTTCGCGCCCGGCACCAAACAGCTGCAGCGCGGGCATCATGTGCATCTTCGGGTTATCGAATTTTGGAATGGGCGACGGGTCCATCACGTAGCGGCCGTTCACCTTGACCGGGTAGGCGTAGGTGGTGGCGATGTGGCCGAAACGGGCAATATCTTCATACAGCTTCACCTGCATCACGCCGTATTCTTCTAACGCATGCATGGTGCGGGTTTCGGTTTCGCGCGGCTCGATAAAGCGTAATGGCTCGGGGATCGGCACCTGGAAGATCAGGATCTGATCTTCGGTTAGCGGCGTCTCCGGGATCCGGTGGCGGGTCTGGATCAGCGTGGCATCGCAGGTCGCCTCGGTGGTGGCAACGCCGGTGACGCGCTGAAAGAACTGGCGAATCGACACCGCGTTGGTGGTGTCGTCGGCGCCCTGATCGATCACCTTCAGGACGTCATGCTCGCCGATAACGCTGGCGGTCAGCTGGATCCCGCCGGTTCCCCAGCCGTAGGGCATCGGCATTTCACGACCGCCGAACGGGACCTGGTAGCCAGGGATCGCCACCGCTTTGAGGATCGCCCGGCGGATCATGCGCTTGGTCTGCTCATCAAGATAAGCAAAGTTGTAGCCAGTGAGGGAATTAGCCACGTTCATTCTCCCGTTGCAGGCGTTTCAGCAGCGCCAGTTCGGCCTGGAAATCGACATAGTGGGGCAGCTTGAGATGCGAGACAAAACCGGCCGCCTCGACGTTATCCGCATGGGCGAGGACAAACTCTTCATCCTGCGCCGGGCCGGCAATCTCCTCGCCGTAGTCCGGCGCCTGCAGCGCGCGGTCTACCAGCGCCATCGCCATCGCTTTACGTTCGCTCATGCCGAAGGTCAGGCCGTAGCCGCGGGTAAAGTGCGGTGGCTCCTGCTCAGGGGCGACAAAGCCGTTGACCATTTCACACTCGGTCATCAGCAATTCGCCGATGCTGACGGCAAAACCCAGCTCTTCCGGCACGATCTCCACGCTGACGTAGCCGCTGCGGATCTCACCGGCAAAGGGGTGGTTGCGGCCATAGCCGCGTTGGGTGGAATAGGCCAGCGCCAGCAGATAACCCTCATCGGCGCGTACCAGCTGCTGCAGGCGTGATGAACGGGAGCCCGGGTAGACCGGTGGGTTGCGGGTGATGTCGTCCGGCGGGGTGTGGCTATCCTGCTCTGCTTTTGCCAGCCCCTCCTGCACCAGCAGGTTGAACACATGCGGCGTGGATCCCTGCGGCGACGCGGCGGTGCGTAGCGGCGGCGTTTCACCCTGTGCCAGCAGCGTGAAATCCAGCAGGCGGTGGGTGTAATCGTAGGTGGGGCCGAGCATCTGGCCGCCAGGAATGTCTTTGTAAACCGCCGAAATACGCCGCTCCAGGCGCATGCTGGCGGTGTCGATCGGTTCACCGATCGCCAGTCGGGGCACGGTGGTGCGCCAGGCACGCAGTAAAAAAATCGCCTCGACGTTGTCGCCGCTGGCCTGCTTCAGCGCCAGCGCCGCCAGTTCGCGATCGGCGATGCCGCCTTCGGTCATCACGCGGTCGACGGCCAGGTGAAACTGCTCGGCAATCTGCTCAACGCTCAGTTCCGTAAGCCCGCCATCGCCCCGGCGTTTATGCTCCTGTAAGGCGTGAGCGGCGACGATCGCCTTTTCCCCGCCTTTGACGGCAACATACATTAGCAAACCTCCACGTGGGTGGTGCGAGGGATCGCCAGCAGCCGCTCACCGCAGGTCAGGATCAGGTCAATACCGAGCGGGAACGGGTGCGGGCGTTCGGTCAGTTCATCAATAATGCAGTCCGGCAGCTGCGGGGCGATCATCCGCTCTTCGGCGATACCGGCGCCGGTGAGGCGCAGCATGCGCCCGCCGCTGAGGCTGGCGAGCTGGACGATCAGGGTGACGCCGGTCTCCGGGGCGGCAACGGTGCCGGCGGAGAGGACGTTAAGCTGCTCGCTGCTGATGCGATCGTCGGTGACGGCAAACACCGCCTGCTGCGGCAGCTCCACCAGCGGAGCGCCGGTATGAAAACGCAAATTCTGGCCGACCAGGTCGTTATGCAGCGCCGACGAGAACCACACCGGCGTGTCGTGGTCCGCCAGGGTCAGCAGCAGGCTGGTGGAGGCGATGCTCAGGGGCTGCCAGCCGTGCTGGAGCTGCTGCAGGGCGACAATCACGCCTGGCTCGCTCATGGCTTTCAGCAGACGACGAAAACTGTGTTGGGCATCCTGCACCGGTAGGGTAAAAGCGGTTTGTAAGGTCATGCGTTATCTCCGCGAACCAGAGTAAAGAAGTCGACCCGGCTGGCGTTGACTTCGGCGCGTCGGGCTTCAATGCGCGCGCTTCGTTGTGCTTCCAGCGGGGTAATCAGGGTTTCCATCAGGGTGTGAAAATGGTGGGGCGATTGCATCAGCGCGTCGACGGTTGCGCAGCGCTCGGCGTGGGGACGATCGCGCCCCAGGATCCAGCTGTAGCCGATGGTGCCGTCGGCCAGGCGAACCGCCGCGCGGGTTAAGGTGGCATCGCCGGCGAAAAAGCGGTCGCCGATCCCGCCCATGCGGGCCTGCAGCTGAACCAGGCCGGTTTCCGGCGTGCGAATCAGCTCATACGACGGCGCCAGCTTGAGGGTCTGCATCCGCGCTTCAAGTTCTTGTGGTTCACTGTGGGCCAGCACGGACATCCAGCGCTGGCGGGTGGCGGTATCAAAGTGCATTCAGTGCTCCATGGTGAATTCAATCATGTCCGCCCGGGTCAGGCTGACGGAGTACTCCGTGGCCTGCTGCTCGCCGGCCCGGTGGTTGAGAGTTCTTACGCACAGCAGCGGCGCCATGTTGGGGATCCCGAGAATGTTGCTCTCTTTGGCCTGGGCGCGGCGGGCGCTGATTTTGGTTCGCGTGCGGGTCAGTTCGACATCCAGCTGCTGGTGCAGGAAATCGTGCAGCGAACCCTGGGTAAAGGTTTGCAGCGCGGGCCAGAAGCGCAGGTCGGCGAAGTAGTGATCGATCAGGCACAGCGCGACGCCGTTGACGCGGCGCAGGGTGCGCAGGTGGATAACGTTATCCCCTTCGTGAATGCCAAAGGCCTCGGCGACGTGGCTGCTGGCCGGGCGCAGCACCGACAGCAGCTTTTCGCTGGTCGGGTGGCTGCCCTGTTCGAGCAGGTTCTGGCTAAAGCGGGCCTGGGCGTTGAGCGGGTAATCGATAGGGCGCATCAGCACCAGCACCCCGACGCCCTGGCGGCGCTGGACCCAGCCGCGATCGACCAGCTGGTCGATCGCCCGACGCAGGGTGTGGCGGTTGACGTCAAAGCGCGTCGCCAGCTGTTGTTCGGCGGGCAGGTAGTCACCGCAGCGATAGTGGTGACGCAGCTCCTGCTCAAGTTTGGCGGCTATTTCCTGATACCGGGTCGGATAACTGGTCGGATGTCTGGATAAGTGCATGTCAATCGAGCCTCACTGAGCAGAAGAAGGGATTTCCTTCTGAGAGTGGCCCGATCCTGACGCGTTTTTGTTACATTTCGGTTAACGCATAATGACCGATGGATGAAGAGTGAGTGCCGGCAGAGTGACAGGGCGGGAGACCCCGCCCGAAGTGGACTGCGGTTAAGATTGTTTGACGACGTTGACCATCCACGGCACGCCAAAGCGATCGATGGCCCGGCCAAATCCATGGGCCCAGAACGTTTCCTGCCAGGCCATTTCGACCCGCCCGCCGTCGGCGAGGTTGTCAAACCAGCGTTTCCCTTCGTCCAGGTCCTGGGTGTCGAGCACCAGGTTAAATCCGTTATAACGGCCGCTATCTTCGCCGGGACTGTCGCCGAGCATCAGTTCGCTGCCCGCGACGCGCAGGCTGGCGTGGGCGATGCAATCCGGGGAGATTTGCAGGCCGGAAGGGCAGCCGTCCTGGGCATCCTGACTGTTCTGCGGCATTTCGCCGTAGGTAATTTTGTGGACCAGCTCGGCGCCCAGCGCATCCTGGTAAAACGCTATCGCCTCCGCGCAGTTGCCACTGTAGGAGAGGTAGGGACTCAGGGGCATGATGATGACCTCAGATAACGAAAGACCCTTTAAGCATAGAGGAAGACAGGCACTTCAGGCCAGGCGGTAAAAACCTGGTGTCGGCACGGCGTTACAGCGGAAATAAGTGGACGGTACTGCACTATGATATTCGTTAATTTAATCCGTCATCTTTTTCCGCCGCAGGGAAATAACGCCGCTGGGGGTAGGGAATAAGATTAATTCTTTTTCACGAATTCTGATTTCAGCTTCATCGGGCCAAAACCATCAATTTTGCAGTCGATGTTATGATCGCCTTCGACCAGACGGATATTCTTCACTTTGGTGCCAATTTTCAGCATCGAAGAGCTGCCTTTGACCTTCAGATCTTTAATCACGGTGATGCTATCGCCATCGGCGAGTAAATTGCCGTTCGCATCTTTTACCACCAGTGCGTCATTATCTTCAGATGGCTCGGCATTGTTCCATTCATGGGCGCATTCCGGGCAGATAAACATGCCGTTATCTTCGTAGGTGTATTCAGATTGGCATTGTGGGCAGTGTGGCAGTTGCATGGCGTTCCTCGTGATGGCTGATGAAAATAGGGCGTTGGCCCTTTAAACAGCGGCTGATAGCCGAAAGTGGGGGTGATTATAGCCTATTCACGTACTTTTGTCGGGCCTTTTTTTATGATAATAGCACCAGGGAAATGGCCGAATTAACCAGCGGTTATGCCAGAAATATGGCGCGCTGGCTATCACCCTGCTTATCCAGAAATAAACCATTCTGCGGTTATGTTCATGGAACCTATTAATTTTTCTCGACTAAACTATACGGTCTGTAATTTTTCGTGAAGTTGATCCCAAATTTAAACGCTGTTAGGGTAAAAAAGGAGAGTTCGTAAATTCAGCAAATTTATGACTAACGCTATTTATTGATAAATGCCATAGAGCAGGCGTCAACAGGTTCGGTTGTACGGACTGTCAGCAGACAGTGCAGGCAAACCTGCTACGCTTGAAAAGAGGAGCACAGCAACTCGCCGCTCCCAACGCACAACGCCACGGCTTTGCCGTATGGCGGCGATCTGTGCGCTCACGGCGAAGCTTTAGAGGAAAAATATGCTTAAAAGAAAAAAAATAAAGCCAATCACGTTGCGTGATGTCACCATCATTGACGATGGTAAGCTTAAGAAAGCCATCACCGCAGCATCGCTGGGTAATGCGATGGAGTGGTTTGATTTTGGTGTGTATGGTTTTGTGGCGTATGCTTTAGGTAAAGTCTTCTTCCCCGATGCCGACCCCAGCGTGCAGATGATTGCCGCGCTTGGGACATTCTCCGTTCCGTTCTTAATCCGTCCGCTAGGTGGCCTGTTCTTCGGCATGCTGGGGGATAAATATGGTCGACAAAAAATACTGGCTATCACCATTGTCATTATGTCGATCAGTACCTTCTGTATCGGCTTGATTCCGTCCTACGCCTCGATTGGTATCTGGGCGCCGATTCTGCTGCTGCTGTGTAAAATGGCGCAGGGCTTTTCGGTTGGCGGAGAGTACACCGGTGCATCGATCTTCGTTGCCGAATACTCACCTGACCGTAAGCGTGGCTTTATGGGCAGCTGGCTGGACTTCGGTTCGATAGCCGGGTTTGTGCTTGGTGCCGGCGTGGTGGTGCTGATCTCCAGCATCGTGGGTGAAGAGAGCTTCCTCGAGTGGGGCTGGCGCTTGCCGTTCTTCCTGGCGCTGCCGTTAGGGCTGATTGGCCTCTATCTGCGCCATGCGCTGGAAGAGACCCCGGCGTTCCAGCAGCACGTTGAAACCCTGGAGCAGGGCGACCGTGAAGGATTGCAGGAAGGGCCAAAAGTCTCGTTCAAAGAGATTGCGACCAAACACTGGCGTAGCCTGCTGACCTGTATTGGTCTGGTGATTTCCACCAACGTGACCTACTACATGCTGCTCACCTACATGCCGAGCTACCTGTCGCATAACCTGCATTACTCGGAAGATCATGGGGTGCTGATTATTATCGCCATCATGATCGGGATGCTGTTCGTCCAGCCGATTATCGGCCTGCTCAGCGACCGTTTTGGCCGCCGCCCGTTTATTCTTATCGGTAGCGTCGCGCTGTTCGTGTTGTCGATTCCGGCCTTTATCATGATTAACAGCAACGTGATCAGCCTGATTTTCGCCGGTCTGCTGTTGCTGGCGGTGGTGCTTAACTGCTTTATCGGCGTGATGGCCTCATCGCTGCCGGCGATGTTCCCGACCCATATCCGCTTTAGCGCCCTGGCGAGTGCCTTTAACATCTCGGTGCTGGTGGCGGGTCTGACGCCAACGCTGGCGGCCTGGCTGGTGGAAACCTCACAGAACCTGATGATGCCGGCGTACTATCTGATGGTGATTGCGGTTATCGGCCTGATGACCGGTCTGACGATGAAAGAGACGGCAAACCGCCCGCTGAAAGGGGCGACGCCTGCCGCATCGGATATCCAGGAAGCGAAAGAGATCCTGCGCGAGCATCACGATAATATTGAGCACAAAATCGAAGATCTCGACCAGGAAATCGCGGAACTGCAGGAAAAACGTTCCCGTCTGGTACAGCAGCATCCGCGTATCAACGAGTAAGCGCAGCCTCTGCTAAACATGCCGCCGTGGGCTTCCCCGGCGGCATTTTTTTTGCTGGTTTACAGGCCCTGTCGCCGCTGCTGGCTGAGTTTGCGGTACTGCTGCGGCGGCATGCCGACGTAGCGGGTAAAGGTGCTGTAGAAGCGGCTGCTGGAGCGAAACCCGGCGATCAGCGCAATGTCGAGAATCGTTTTGTCGGTATCGCTGAGCAGGGCGCGGACGTGGTTAATCCGCATCGCGGTGATGTACTGCTTCATGGTCTGCTGCATCACCCGCTGAAAAATCCCCATCGCATAGTTCGCGTTGAGTTTGACGTGTTCGGCGACGTCGGCGACGGTCAGCGCCTGATCGTAGTGGCTGGCGATAAACTCAAGCATCTGGCTGACGTAAAACTGGGCATGGCGCGAGACGCTGTGCTTGTGGGTGCGTGAGGTTTTGTTCACCAGAATCGGCTGCCAGCCGGAAAGGCTAAAGCGCTTAAGCATCAGGGCGATTTCATCGATGGCCAGCTGGCGGATCTGTTCGTTGTCGCTGTTCAGCTCCTGCTGCCAGCGCTGCACCTCAAAGGCGCTGAGCTGCTGGGCAGAGAGCGATTTGATGACCATCCCGTGAGTGACGTTATTGATCAGCTCACGGTCGAGCGGCCACGACAAAAACAGGTGCATCGGCAGGTTGAAGATCGCCATTTGCTGGCAATTGCCGGGGCGCGTCAGCTGATGCGGCGTACAGGCCCAGAACAGGCTGATATAGCCCTGTTTAATTTGCACCGCTTCGTTGTTGATGAGGTATTCGACATCGCCGTCAAAGGGGACGTTGACCTCAACCTGGCCGTGCCAGTGGCTGGTGGTCATGGCGTGCGGCGGGCGCAGTTCGATATCCATCCGCTGGTATTCGGAGTAGAGCGCCAGCGGGCTGCGGGTGTCTTTCTCGTCGCTGCTGCTCATGTACGGATCGTGATGTTTTTCCATGCAGAAATAGGTTCCTGAATCGTCACAGTTGCTGTTTTTTTGCACCGACATGCGTCTATCTTAGCGGAGAAAACGGCCCGTTTTCTCTCCTTTTCCGCCAATTTATTCTCATAAACTCAGATTTTGTGTGCGCCCACCGGCGATCTGAGTTTTCGGGAATGCTCCGTGGGGAAGGGGGCAGCGAGCCGAGCGGCGGGCATGTCACTCTACATGGACACAATGACATGATGGAGAACGCTCTATGTCTGCCCCAAAAATTACCTTTATCGGCGCGGGTTCAACGGTTTTTGTTAAAAATATCCTCGGTGACGTTTTTCAGCGCCCGGCGCTGAAATCGGCCCATATCGCGTTAATGGATATCGATACGACGCGGCTGGAAGAGTCGCATATTGTGGTGCGCAAGCTGATGGATTCCGTCGGCGCCGATGGTGAAATCAGCTGCCATCGTGACCAGCGGGTCGCGCTGCAGGATGCGGATTTTGTGGTGGTGGCCTTCCAGATTGGCGGCTATCAGCCCTGTACCGTGACCGATTTTGAAGTCTGTAAGCTGCACGGCCTGGAGCAAACGATCGCCGATACCCTCGGGCCTGGGGGGATCATGCGGGCGTTACGCACCATTCCGCACCTGTGGCAGATTTGCGACGACATGACCGCCGTGTGCCCGCAGGCCACCATGCTGAACTACGTCAATCCGATGGCGATGAACACCTGGGCGATGTATGCGCGTTACCCGCATATCAAGCAGGTGGGGCTGTGCCATTCGGTACAGGGAACGGCGGAAGAGCTGGCGCACGACCTTGACCTCGATCCGGCGGATTTACGCTATCGCTGCGCGGGGATCAACCATATGGCGTTCTATCTGTCGCTGGAGAGAAAGCTGGCGGACGGCAGCTACACTGACCTGTACCCGGAGATGCTCCAGGCCTACGCCGACGGGCGGGCGCCGAAACATCGCGAGAATTCGCGCTGCCAGAATATCGTGCGCTATGAGATGTTTAAAAAGCTCGGCTACTTCGTCACCGAGTCCTCTGAGCACTTCGCTGAATATACGCCGTGGTTTATCAAACCGGGGCGGGAAGACCTGATTACCCGTTACCAGGTGCCGCTGGATGAGTACCCGAAACGCTGCGTAGAGCAGGTGGCGAACTGGCATAAAGAGCTGGAGCTGTATAAATCCAGCGAGCGGATCGAGATTAAGCCGTCTCGTGAATATGCCAGCACCATCATGAACGCGATCTGGACCGGCGAGCCGAGCGTGGTTTACGGCAACGTTCGCAACGACGGGTTGATCGATAACCTGCCGCAGGGCTGCTGCGTGGAGGTGGCCTGCCTGGTGGATGCCAACGGCATTCAGCCCACCAAAGTCGGGAAACTGCCGGCCCATCTGGCCGCCTTAATGCAGACCAACGTCAACGTTCAGACGTTGCTGACCGAGGCGATCCTCAACGAAAATCGCGACTATATCTATTATGCGACGATGATGGATCCGCACACTGCGGCGGCGCTGGGGATCGAGGAGATCTATGCTCTGGTGGACGATCTGATTGCCAGCCACGGCGACTGGTTGCCGGAGTGGGTTCATCGTTAAGGGTATCGTTAAAGGAATCGTTAAAGAACCGTCGGGCCGTCTGGCCCGACGTTGCGGTTGCACGGGGTTAACCGTGAGTCAGAAAGCGGGCCAGCTGTTGCTGCAGCAGCCGGTTCTCGCGGGTCAGGCGGGCGTTTTCATCCAGTAGCGTTAAGGCTACCGCGATGCCCGGCCAGTCCAGCTCCAGCTCCCGACGCAGGCGCAGCGCGCGATGGACAATCACCACCGCGCTGTCATCGAACAGCCAGGCTTCAGCCTGCGGCTGGCGTGGCTCAATCACGCCCAGGCCGACGATCTCCCTCAGGTCATCCTCAGACACGCCGGTATGCAGACAAACTTCGCTTATGGTGAACGTCACCGTCATCTTAGTCATTATGCTTTCTCCCATGCTTTACGCGGCGCGAAGCCAGCCTCTGCATCGGCCAGCTGTTGCCAGAGTGCGCTGGTTTTGTCGTTCGGTTTCGGCGGCATGACGATTTTTATCACTGCATATAAATCGCCGGTCGTCGTTTTGCTTGCCAGCCCTTTACCTTTGATGCGCAGGCGTTGCCCCGCCTGGCTGCCCGGCGGGATAGTCAGGAGGATGCTCTCTTTGAGCGTCGGGATGGTGACCTTCGCACCCAGCGCGGCTTCCCACGGCGCCAGCGGCAGGACGATTTCCAGGTTATGACCGACAATATCGAACAGCGGATGCGGAGCAATATGGATAACCAGCCACAGATCGCCGTTCGGCCCGCCGTTTTCCCCCGGCGTCCCCTGGCCTTTCAGGCGGATACGCTGGCCGTCGCTGACCCCGGCGGGGATTTTCACATTCAGCGTTTTCGGGGTTTCGCTCTCGACCATCCCGAAGACGTTATAGACCGGCAGGGAGTAGCTGATGGTGCGGGTCTGCTCGGCGAGGGTCTCTTCGAGGAAGACCGCGACTTCAATCTCCAGATCGTGGCCGCGCGCGGCATGCTGGCGGCGGGCGTGGTGCGCCTGCTGGCCAAACATCGATGAGAAGATATCGTCAAAGTCCTGCTGGCTGTAGCTCTGCTCGTGGGTCTGCTGCTGACGACCAAACTGCGGATCGTTGCGGTGCTGCCAGAGCTGGTCATACTCGGCGCGACGCTGTTCATCTTTGAGCACTTCCCAGGCTTCGGCGAGGTCTTTGAATTGCGCTTCGGCATCGGTTTCTTTGCTGACATCGGGGTGATATTTGCGTGCCAGACGGCGGTAGGCGGTCTTGATGGTTTTTAGATCGTCCGTTGGCTTAACCCCTAGAATAGTATAATAGTCCTTTAATTCCATGGCGTTATCTCATTTGGATTGATGCAGTGGTCACAGCTTTCACCTCTAAGCTTAGGGCAAATGAGGGCGCGCGGAGCAGGAATGTGCGGGAAACTTGACGCCGTCGGGGTTGACGGCGTGTGTCGCGGGCAGGGTGGTTATTTGGCCGGGCGGGTCCGGTAGTTGCGGCGCAGTCCTTCCAGCAGCACCAGCGCGGCGCCAAGGGCGCCGGCAATCAGCGAGAGTGAGTCGGGCGCGTGCGGGAACAGGCGCACGATGGTCGGGTCGGTCACCCACATCGACCCGGCAATCCAGCCGATCAGCGCGCCGCCCAGCAGGATAACCACCGGGAAGCGGTTGAGGATAGCCAGCACCAGTTTGCTACCGGCAACGATAATCGGGATGCTGATCAGCACACCCAGCGCTACCAGCAGCAGGTGGCCTTTACCGGCGGCGGCGACGGCCAGCACGTTATCCAGCGACATGATTACATCGGCGACGGTTATGGTGACGGCGGTCCGCCACAGGCTGCCTGAGCTGCTGACCTCTTCATTCTCTTCCTGATTGGCAACCAGCTTGATGCCGATCCACAGCAGCAACAGGGCGCCAACAATTTTCAGCCACGGCAGTGAGAGCAGGTAGAGGGCGATGGCCAGCAGCAAAACCCGCGCTACGATGGCGCCGGCGGTGCCAATAATAATGGCTTTGGTCCGCAGTTCCGGCGGCAGCTTACGACACGCCATGGCAATCACCACCGCGTTGTCGCCGCCAAGCAGCAGATCGATTGCGATGATTTGCAGCAAAATGACGACGATATCCCACTGATTAACTAACTCATTCATGCCTGACTCATATCATTAAAAAAGATCTCAACGGGAAAGCGTACCCCTGTTGCGCCATCGTGTCATATTGAAAGACAAAGTTACTAATCAATGCATCGTGTCACGATGATTCCCTGGTAAAGAGTGTTACCTTGTCCCGTTAGGCTCACCTGCCGTTTTACTCATCGCAAGGATTACCCTCATGGCTGGCATGAAAAAAATACTGACTGGCGCATTGCTTGGCGTCACGTTACTTCCGGTTCTGGCAACGGCCGCAGAGGCTCCCGCCGCAACATTTACGCCGGAGCAAGAAGCGCGCATTGGCAAAATTGCCGCGGATTATTTAGTCGCGCACCCGGAGGTGCTGTTACAGGCCAGCCAGAAGCTGCAGCAAATTCAGCAAGAGCAGCAGGCGAGCGCGGCAACCCAGGCGGTAATGAAAAACCAGGCTGCGCTGACCCAGGATAAAAATACCCCGACCTATGGCCCGGCGGATGGTAAGGTCACCGTTATCGAGTTCTTTGATTACCAGTGCATCTACTGCAGCCGTCTGGCGCCGGTGATGGAGCAGGTGATCAAAGCGCATCCGCAGACCCGTTTTGCGTTTAAAGAGTGGCCTATTTTCGGCAGCCGTTGGGAAACCTCGCTGACCGCCGCGAAGACCGGCCTGCAAATTTATCAGCAGAAAGGGGCAGAAGCTTACCTGACCTACCATAACGGGATTTATGCTACCGGGCATAACGAAGGCAAGCTGACGGCGGCAGATGTTCAGCAGCAGGCGAAGAAAGTGAATTTCGACGCTAAAAAAGCGGCGGATGTTGACGCGGTGCTGCAGAGCACCAACACGCTGGCCCAGGAGATTGGTCTGAGCGGCACGCCGGGGGTGATCGTCATGCCGACCACCGGCGCGACCGAAGCGACTATTACCGTCTTCCCAGGGCTTGCAGATAAAGACTCGCTGGAAGCGGCGATTAAGAAGGCCGGCGGCAACTGATTGCTGGTCGTCGACAGCACCGCGAACCCGCCATTCGGCGGGTTTTTTATCGTGACGGCCTCCCGTCTTACAGCCCCGTTTGCAATATGTTGGTTGTGGTTCGCATACGCGATGCATCACGCGTGTTGATGGGACGTCGGCATGGTGCCGCGAAGTAAAAATCCTTGTACCGCATCGGCACCGCTCTCGAGGCTGAGGGCATAATCTTGCCGGGTCTCAACCCCTTCAATCACCACACGGCGGCCTATCTGGCGATAGCGGGCGATCAGTCGCGTCAGCTGGTGCTCTGCGGTTCTGAACTGGTGGAACAGCGTGTTCGAGATTTTTACGGCATCAAAGCCCATTCCTGATGATTGCCAGGCGGGCAGTTGCTGCGGATATAGATCATCCAGCCAGACGTTAAACCCTGCCCGACGGAGTATGCGCAGGGAGGTCAGCACATTGTGTTGTTCGCTGTGGCCGAGGTGCAGCAGGGTCCCTGGATCCTGGATTTCAATGATAATCCGCGCCGGGTCTGCCTGGGTTACCAGGGACTGCACAAAGGTCGGCTGAATGATCATGTTGAGAGAGAGATTGATCGAGAATCGCCCTGAGAGAGGGGTAACCTGGCGGACTTGCCACAAAAAGAGCTGCTGCTTCGCCTGAGCAGAAAGATGACGAAAGAACGCATCCAGTGAATCGCGCGTCTTGACCTGGCTTAAGACTTCCTGGACGTTGGGTTCAGCATCGGCGAAGAAGTGGATTAATTCCAGCCGGATGCCGCAAATTTGCTCCAGTTCATGATGACGCTCCGTTGCTGGCGGGGTCAGGGTATTGGCTCTCTGTCTGCTCATGTTAATCATTCCGTTGATTGAAAGGGCGTCGTTGGTCCTGTAGCCAGGCGATCCGACGGTCAAGCGGGTATTCAAGATAAAAGCGGGCCGCCAGCTGGCGGGCCGTGGCGACATCTTGCTGATGCAGGGCAATCAGAATGCGTGTGAAAGAGACATTCGGATCGGGGTGAATGCGGACGTAGTCGGTTGCCCAGCGGCGAAACGCGAGGAGCCAGCGCTCGTCTTTCGTCTGCTGGTAGCGCTGCAGATAGCCCATGTTGATATCGAACCGGTAGCGAGTGGCAAGCAGCCAGGCGTCAGGGGGGACCGGTGCCTGAAGTCGATACTGTTCGCCACGTCTTTCAAGGGCGGTCAGGCGCTGTTGGGTGTGCAGCGTGGTTAGCAGAAGCGGGATGAGCAGCAGCGTCAGGATTAGGGTTGTGATGCGGATCGTCGCCGTTGCGGTCCCGGTAAGCCGTTTTCCCTGAACCGGGCGATCGGCACAGCGTATCAGGATGATCAGTAGCAGCCAGTGCGGCGTTGATTGCCAGACAGGGTATTCCGTTAGCATATGAATCAAGACCGGCGTCCCGGCCAGTAAACAGGCGCGACGCCAGATATTGCCCGTCAGCCAGAGCCAGAGGCCGCCGGCGATAAAACAGGCAACCCCGAGTAGCCCGACAATGCCACCTTCCACCCACCACAGTATCAACTCGTTATGCGGGTGCGAAATCCGGCTCAGCCCGGTGTGGCCAAACTGCGTCAGGAACAGAGACGGAAAGCTGCCAACCCCGGAGCCTGACCAGGGATGGCGGGCAATCAGCGCCCATGAAAAGCGCAGGATCTCCCAGCGTGTCGAGGCGGAGGTCAGATGGTCAATTGTTGCGACGGACAGCAGGCGGTGCATGGCTTCGCCAGCGGCGACCCCCAGTAACAGCAGCAGCAATAACCGGAACAACGGCTGGCGTGCAGGAACCACCAGCAGCAGCAGGGGCCAGCCGATAAACAGGGCCAGGTATCCGGTTTGCGACTGGCACCCATGCACCACAAATCCCATCAGCACCATGCCAATACCGATGGCGATACGGTATCGGGGGCCGGTTCGCAAGGCCAGTACGGCGGAGATCAGCGTGCCGCTGGCCGTGAAGCTGGCCATCAGATTGACCTGCTGGAAAACGCCATACGGACGAGTCTCTCGCCATAACGGAAATTCCCAGAGCTGCGCGAGGGGCAGATGCAGGTACTGGATGAGAAACACCAGGCACTGGATCAGGCTGGCTCCCCATAGCATTGAGAGCAGGGCGGTCAGCGTTTTTCCCGTGAGCGGTATCTGCAGCAGCACCAGGTAAAAGAGGGCTCCGCCGATGAGCGCGCCGGCGACAAGTGTGGCCTCTGCACGCCAGATCGCTGCCGTCAGCAAACACAGCATCGTCAGCAGGAGCGTGCCCGCGAGCATAAAGCGCAATGGCGTGGTGATGCGCCAGGGGTGTCGGCGTAGCACGCAGGAGGCGCCGCCCATCACCAGCGCGGCATAGAGCCAGGCGATGATATTCAGCGGTAGCGACAGGCCACTCCCTCCGTTATTGGGCCAGTAAAGAGGGAGCGCCGCTCCCCAGAATGCCAGGCTCAGGCCCAGCAGGAAGCGGCGTGCCGGGGAGCGTGTCGGAGAAAAAAGAAGACTCATGCTATTGATAATTCAGGGTCCAGGTTCCACTGGCGCTGAAAGGACCATACTCGATGGTCTGGTTTTTCAGGGCCTCTGGCTCCGCCTCTACCCAGCTCAGGAAGGTTAAATCCATGGGGCCTTCGGTAATGGTCTGACGGGAAGTGCTTTGGCCCAATTGAATGGCATCGCCATTCTGCTCACTCAGCCCAATGGCGATGCCCGATGCGCTACCTGGCCCTGCGGAATTTAACGCCAGGTGGTTGGGCAGGTTCGCATTTTCTGTGCCGTTAAAGGTGACGGACAGGGTGGCAAAAACGTTGGGATTACAATCCCGTAATGAGAGGGTGAATGCGTGCGGCTGGCTACGCCCGGTCAGGTAGAGGTCTTTCACGGCAATATGGCCGAAATCAACTTCAATTTTGTCCGCGTTGGGCGCAAGGCTGCAGGCCAACGCCATGACGGTGCCGTGAAAATGCATATCGCCGCCAACGAGTTTGGTATCCGCTTTGACGGAACTGACGGGCAGCAGAAGGAGCAACGTCATGAATAGCCGGTATGTCATCAGGTACCTCACTGAAACTGTGCCACGACGGTGGCAGAGGCTTCAAATTCCCCCTCTTTCACACTGCCGACCCCGGGACTGGCAACCGGCGCGGCGGTGATATTCCAGTCCCCCTGGTTTTGATAGAACCCTTTGATGTTATAGAACTGATTGGGTACCACGGTGCGGCCGCTTTCCTCTTTGAGGATGATGCCGAGATCGTCGCGCTTTTGTCCGTTGCTCAGCGTGCCGAGAAACTGGTTGTTGAAACTGGCGGTTCCGGAGGCGGTACTGGTCTGGACCGCCAGATTGATATTCAGCGCGCCCTGGTCAAAGCTCCCGCCCTCGCATTCAACATGGATGGGGATGGATTTGCTAAAGTTGGTGCCGTTGAGCTTATCGCCAGAGCCGGGTAAGTTACCGAATTCAATCGTGATTTTGTCACCACGGTTAAAGGTGCATTTGTCCGGTACGGTAATAATCCCGGATTTAATCACCACGCGAGAAATAGAGGTGGTCGGCGTGGGACCGACCGTGCCCATTCGTCCCGCCACGTCGAGCAGCGACTGAGAGGCGATGTTGATGCCGTTAATAATCGGTTTGGTGACGATAAAGACCACTTTTCCTTTGGAGCCGCTTTCCACGTTTCTGACCTTCGCGACACCCGTGCGCGTCGAGCACGAGTTGTTGGTCAGGCGATTGGAGACATTGGTGAACGGCGCCCGGACGTAGTCGCGGTAATTTCCGGCAATCCACACCGACACTTCAACATCGAGGTATTCATTCAGGCGATAGCGATTGGGCCCCTCTGATGAGAGCGGCATGGTTGAAAGCGTGGAGTAATGGATCGCTCCCCGGCGAATATTCTCCAGGGGGCAGTGGAAATTGACCGTATACTGGCCGTTCAGATTCCAGGTGAAAGGGTTAGTCCGGCCACCGATATGGTTCTTGCTCATATCTAACGATTTCAGTTCGATATCATACTGATGCGGCATTCCCCCCTGCGGTTCACCTTCCCCTTGGGTGAATGCTGACGCGGCCAGAGGGCTGAGCAATAACGCCGAGCCGAGCAGCGCGTTGAAAAATACGGTCATAAATACTCCAGCTGCAGTCTGAGCAATCCGTGAAACTCACCCGCGCTCACTTCCGTCCCGGTCGATTCCAGCGCGGCGAGAAAGTGAATCGCATTGTTGCCAGGCTTAACGATCCACATGCGTTGTGGCTGGCTGAGGTGGATCAGCTGTTGGCCTTCATTCATCACACGGATGCCCGCTCCCTCGACATCACCATGAATACGCGCGAGATCGCTATTTTCCCGTGCGCTCTCCGCCATCAACGTTAATGACACCCCTTGTCCCGTTGTACTGTGTGCGAACAACGGGGCGGCAGAGGTTTGCCCGGCGACGTCCTGGAGCTTGTGGCCCGACCCTTTCAGACAATCGTTGAGGTTTAAGGTCACCAGCACCGGGTGGCTGCGATCGCCTGCCTGATGAAAAGCCCTGGCGGAAATCTCCCCGAGGTCGATGCTTTGGTCACGCGACGCCATGTCCAGCACGCACGGAGAAACATAAACACGCCCGTGGAAGTGAACGTTGCCATATTCACCAGAGACATGGCTCATATCCCGGCGGCCGTTATCGGCCTGAACCGCGCAGGCGTAGCCGGCCAGCAGCAGCGCGCATAGATGCTTTTTCATTGTTGAACCCCCGATCACGCGTGTTACCTGGGCTGCTGGGCGGCCGGCAATGCCCGGCAGGTATCGCCTGTGCAGCGGTATTTGAGTTCTGGATGACCGCCAAAATCATTCACGTACATCATGGTGAACTGGCTGATGCTGGCGTCGGTGACCTTGAAGTCCATCGAGGATTTGGGGGCCACCATCATTCCCGGGAAATCCGTCAGCCTGCCGCTGCCTTCTGCTTCCGGTTTGCGGCTTAGCCCAATCACGGTCACAAAGTAGGGGGTCGGGTTTTCCACTGACCACTGGCGCCCTTTTTTGTGAAACACCACCTGGTTTTGCCACACCGCACCGGGCTCCGGCGGCACAATGGCGGAAGGGCGATAGAACAGTTTGATGCGGGACTGCATCGCCAGCTGCAGCACATTGGGCTTATCCGGCTTGGGGGGAATTTCACGCACGTTAAGGTAGAACAGGCTTTCACGGTCCTGCGGTAACGCGGTAATCCCGCTGGTTTTGGTGACGCGGGCAATCCCTTTCTGGCCGCCATTAATGCGCTGCAAAGGCGGGAGCACCATCAACGGCGATGTCACTTTGGCGCCGCTGGCATCCTCTACCCAGGATTGCGCCAGGAATGGGGTCGTGGGGCTGGTATTCGATAAATTCGCGCTCACCGAGCGATCGTTCTCGTTGATGATGAGTCGGGTGCGGTCAAGGGCAACGCCTGCCCAGGCGGAATCGACGGCGGCGGCCAGTAGCAGGCCGCATGTAACGGACATCAGCCAACGCCGGACAGATAAATAAGATTGTTTTTTCATCACGCTATTCATTTTGCTGGTTGAGAGAATTGGCAAGGCAGTAAGACATTGCCCTGGGGGTTGATTTGTCGGGGAACCTGCAGGTGACACTGCGTCCGGCCTCCCCATACAACGGAGAGCGTTTCATCCGGCTTAACGCCAGCGATCCAGCTTTCACCGTTGTCCATGACCATGGCGACGCTGACGCCGTTGGCATTAAACACTTCTGCACCAAAAGGAGGGGCCGAACCGTCGGCAAGACGCAGCATGGCCATCATCTTTTCCCCTTGCGCCACGGCAAAGCGTTGGTAGCCGATGGCTCCTTCCGTTAGCGTGCTGGTGACAATCGCTTTGGTGGCGGCGATATCTTCATCCATGGCATCGACGTCAATCCGGGTATCAAAGCTGTTGTAGCTGACGATGTCTGGCACGACCGCAATCCCATAGCGGTTTGAGTGAGCCTGTTCGCCGTTGAGCGGGACGTTGGCGACGCCATCGGTATCGACCATCACGCGGGCGGTGTTCATCGAGGCCTGGCTGTTGTGCAGCGCGGCACCATGCCGCGTGGCGGTAAAACCACCGCGCACGGTGCCCCCGACGGAAAGGTAGCGATCCTGCTGCCAGCTGACGTTGGACTCCAGTTCCGCCATCATGCTGCGGTGCTGGTAGTAACCATCAAAGGCCGTTCGCCCCTCATCTGACAGGCCTGCACGTATGCGCCATGGGTTATTGCGATCGCGGTTATCCGAATAGGAAACCATCTGGCTGGTCCGGTTGCCGCTGTTTTGCAGTTGATATTCAGTCGAGCGCCCGTCTCGCCACGGGATGGACAGGGACAGAGAAAGACTGTCATCGCGCTTTCCCTGATATTCAGAACGATACGCCGCAAGGTTAGCGCTGACCCCTTCCACTCCGGCGAACGAGAAGGTATGCCCGACGGACAGGCCATAGCGGTCCTGCGAGCGCCGATCCCAGTAGTTCTGGTGGGCATAGGTCAGATACAGCGTGGTGGCAAGGCGCGGATCGTCAGCAAAAAAGGTTTTATTCCCGGTGAGGGTATACATCTCTTTTTCACGCCCGGAGCTGTCGTTGTTTTCATACTGCTCATCGAGGAACTGCGAGAAAGAGCGGAAATTTCGCTGGGAAAAACGATATCCGGCAAAGGTAATGGCGCTGTTGTACTCGTCAAAGGTCTTGGCGTAGCTGAGCTTGAAGGACAAGCCTTTTTGTTGGTTTTGATCTTTTACCCGGCTTATCGACTGGGTGACATCCGCCGAGAGTGCGCCAAGCAGGCTCAGGTCACGCCCGATCCCCACAGACCAGGCGTTGTAGCGATTACCGGTCAGCAGCGCGCCGCCATACAGGGACCACGCGTTGCTGACCCCCCATGAAAAGTCACCACTGTAAAACGTAGGCCCCTGGAGGTCGTGATTGTAGCGCGAAGGTTTCCCGACCGAGGTGTTGTAACGTACATAGCCCGGGCGCGTCAGATAGGGGATATCCGCGGTATTGACCTGAAAGGTCTGCACTGTCCCATCCTGCTCTTCCACCCGGACATCCAGGGTACCGCGCACCGAACTGCGTAAGTCTTCGATATTGAAGGGGCCTGCCGGGACGGTGGTTTGATAGATCACGCGTTGCTGTTGGCTCACCGTCACTTTGGCATTACTTCTGGCAATGCCGTGCACCTGTGGAGCATAGCCCTGCAGATTCGGCGGCAGCATACGCTCGTCGCTGGCGAGATTCGCGCCAGTAAAGCGAATAGAATCAAAGAGCTGTGAATTCAGGTAGATTTCACCAAGCGTGAGCTTTGCCGCCAGCATGGGCAGTGGGCGATAGGCGTAAAACTGATCCCAGTCGAAGCGTGTGCCTTGCGTATCGGAGGTGTAATTAGCCTGATACTGGCTACGAAAACGCCAGGCACCGATGTTAAATCCCGTCTGACCATAGCCGGACAGGGACTGGTAGCTACCGCCATCCTGCTGATAGCGTGTTGCCTGGCCGGACAGGTTGTAGTCAAAAATGAGCCCGGCGATACCGTTGTCCCAACGTTCAGGCGGCGTCCAGTTTGGGTCGCTGTATTTCATCCATGCCTGGGGGATGGTGATGTCCAGGACCCCGGCGCTATTGTTCAGCACAATGCCGGGTAAGTGCGAGATGTCGAGGCAGCGTTCAGAACGCGCCCGGACGTAGGTCAGCGCCTCTTCCTTTAGCGCTAACAGGTCGAGTTGTTCTGCGCTGAGGCAGGCCACTGTTTTATGCGGGTGGTCGGCATCGGTAATGTAGTGGATCTGCTGCTGAGCGATCTCCTGGCCGTTGATGTGCACATCCAGCAAATACTCTCCTGGAGCCACATAGTTACCTTCTGAAAAACGCTGTAAATCAACGTTTTGTCGGTCGCTGGCATCCAGTACGGCAGTATTGAATTCCACGGCATCGTCAGCGGTGGCTGGAGAAGAGCAGGCGAGGGTAATAAAAAGTGCCAGAAGCGTTTTGGATGTATTCAGATTAGTCATCTTTTTTACTCACCTTCAGGACCTTTATTACCAGAACTGCTTAGAGATAATTCACAACAAAATGCATGTTGGCGTTAAATTCACCGGAGCTGATATGTCCGTCCTCGGAAATCAAATGCGCGGTAAATCTGAGCGTATTTTTCCCTGGATTTAGCGCATAATCCGGCGAGGGAACGCCAAGTTGAATGGGGTTGCCATATTTATCAAATATCGTGATTGATAAATCTCCAGCATCAGTTTTCACACTTAAATGATCTTTGCGCTGGCGATCTGAGACACTATAAAAAGTAATGCTGGCACTATGAAATATACTGCCAGGGTGTTGTGAGTCGCCTAATGAACATCCCAGTAAATGAATGCTAAAATCATGTGCTGAAATATTTCTAGGGGAACCGCTGATATCTCTTGCTGAAATACTATTGAATTCCACCGTGAGATCCTGGTCATCATGATCAACATAACAAGCGGCTTCGATTATTGTTCCCTGCAAATGCATTTTCCCTGGCGTTTTGGCGTTGTTGCCGGTATTAGCCAGAGTCCATGTCGATGGAAGGAAAATAAAAAGCAAGAGCATCCGCCATCCAGGCATCACCGCACTCCCTTTATCGCATTGATAAAACGTTTTGAGCAGGTGCACTGAGGCACCTGCCCGATATCGTTACTGGTAATCGATCTGGAAGTTCACGGTGGACTCAAAGTCACCTGGTGTTACGGTATCGGAGGCGTTATTTGCCTGTAAATAAGCAACGAAGTCGATATCGGTTTTGCCATTAGCAATATTGACCTGGGATGCTGCTTCGCCCCATTTCACGTCCTGGTTACCGCTGTCAATCATGCCAATACCTGCGCCATGGGCAGTACCGGAAGTGAAGGCGGCGAGAGCGGCATTGTCCGGGTCGATGGTTGCCGGGGTATAGGTCACGGTTGCTGTTTTAGCGACGGTAGTATCGCAACCCTGCAGCATAATTTTTGCATGCTTGGTTCCGGCGCGCTGATTGTCTTTTAATTGCGATGTCGGGATTTCACCAAAATTAACCTGTACCGGGCTGGATTCCGGAGCCAGACCGCACGCAGAGTTGACCAGGGTACCGCTAAACTGAATTTTACCATTGGTCGGGTCAACATTTTTTGCTGCGAAAGCAGAGGTTGCAGTCATTGTCATACCGGCCATCAGCGCACAGGCGACAGCTACATTTTTCATATTCATGTTTATTCTAACCTTGTTTCTGTTTTGGGTTATTACAACGATGCTTCTGCAAAAGGTATTTCTTCGCCAGAAATACCTTTTTAGCGAATGGTCACGTCAGTTTCTTTACATCTTCTGGTGAAGACGGTCTGTGTGTCAGCCGGTAAATAATTAAAGTGTCATTATCTTGAGCTGCCATGTGCATCGTTTCGGTGACCTATATTAAGTCGGTAAGAAAATGAGACAATGCAAAGTTCGGGTTTGAATCAAACTCAGGGGAACCTGTTGCGGTGATGACGTTGTGGTGCGTTTTTATGCGAATTTAGCTGTATTTGTGCGCTGCGTGTGGATTTATATACTGTATTTATCTGTTTTTATGGTGCTTTTATCTGTCTTTGTGATTTTTATTTATCTGTGAACCCCATCTTCAGATATTTATAAATTCTTTGTAAATAAAAACAGGGAGATCAAAGTGTAGGGGTGACAATAAGATAGCCACTTTTTGCATGCAGAGTATTCAGTCATGAGGAAGGGGTTAATAAAATGTTATTAAGTGGATAATAAAGTGATCTTTGGCAAACGCAAAAATGATAAATGAATTGTGATATGCTTACGCCTCAATCATTTATTCAGGGAGATTCCTGTATCAAGGAGACATCATTGGTTTCTCATATCCCAATATGCAAGATTAAATCTGTGATAATTGACGGCGGGCTGGTGTTCAGGCCGCAAAAGAATTCGTTAAAAGACGTTGGGTCCGGGAAGACAGGCAATCTCAATAATGTCGCATCACAATTACTACTTTATTTGTTGCAAAACGGTAGTGAAGTGTCCACACGCGATGAGGTTCTGCTTAATGTTTTTCAACGTAATGGCGCCAGGGCAACGGATGCGAACCTGAATCAGCATATCTCTTTTATACGTAAAGTGATCACCTCTATTGGCCATCCGGCTGAGGTGATTGTGACGGTACCGCGAATGGGATTCAAAATCGGCGAGTTTGGTATTAATTTTCAGTTGCTCGAAGCACCTGAAAACGAGAAGGGACTCGCTGTTGATGCCGTTAACATAAAAGAACACAGCAGGAAAACAAGCCGCTGGGCGATCGGACTGACGGGATTAATTACCAGCATTGCGGTGCTGGCAACATACTGGTGGACCTGGATACCCAATAACATTCCGATGATTGACGTTTCGGTCCTGAGGACCATCGAGTGGCAACAATGCCACATTCATATTCTCGGGAATGCCAGTACCGACAATATTACGGATAAAAGTGCTCAGGATATTTTTAAGGATACCGGGATTGCGCCGGACTGTTCTGTGAAAAAAGACCTGTATCTCAATGCCTGGGCCAGTAATCATGATCTGATCAACTGGAAATTTGCTGCTGAGTGTGGGCGTAACAATGGCTATTACTATTGCCACAGCCAGTATCATCATCGTGAGGAGTGGTATGAAGACTGAGAGGGATCTGTCGCCATTTTTTTGGTCACTGGTGATCATCATTATTGGAGGGGCGGTGATAGCTTTTTTACTGGTAAGCCGTGATGCCAAAAAAAATGAAATTAGCTTTTCCTGTTCATCTGAATTCAGCTCATCTCTTGATATCCATAAATCAAAGATGAATCTTGAGGGGATTTTGTTGATTACCAGCTATCACTCCGGTAATTTTTCCTTGTCTGTACAGGGAACGCTGAAAGCTGAAGGTGGCCAGTATGTTGTTAACCGCAAGCTTTTCTTTCGCTATTCCCGGCCACTGGGACACGCGGCGGGCGTGTACAACATTAATCCATCAGGTCGTGAAAAGTCGCCGGATGATAATGCGCCAGATGCCATCGATTATCTTTTCTTTGATGCCTATGAGCGTGGGGATAAGCTGTATATGGTCAAACGCATTGATCGTGAAACGGTCATCATCGGTGACCAGTTTTCACCACGCTACGCCTGTGTGATGAACCATTTTACCCACTAGCGATAGCGTCATATCTTCTGGCATAAGACCGAATCCGTGAGAGGCAATAGGGAGGATGTTGTGTTCTCCTCCTTTAGTCGCTTTTGGTAAGAGACTGGAACATTTACGTTGAGGTCTGGAAGCGTTGTTTATAACTACAAATAGTGCCCTGATAACGATGAAACGGCTAAGAGAAACTGACAAATATAAAGTGATAAACTTCACATAACTAAATTCATTCGCTTTTATTCAGTCTGGCTGGTTCGATAAATTAAGTCATTACAGGATTGTGACTGAAAACAGGCAAAACCTGAAATCTGAATGACTCCGTCTGACGGGGGAGTGTGGATTTCAGGTTTTTTTGTTTTTGTTAACAGAAGGGAATGATTATTCGCTAGCTGAATATAAACAGGTAAGCGCTAAAGCTTTTAACAGGGAAAAATAAAATGCTGATAAGAAAATGGTTAGTATCCGCTTTGTTAATAATGAGTTCATGCTCATTATATGCCAGTGAAGTTGTCACGCTGACGCTGTTTCATACAGGGGACACCCACGGCAGAGGGATGAGCGATGAGAACATCGGATACGGAAAAATGAGTAAGTATATCAATACCTTTAGAGAGAAGTCAGAGCATGTTCTTTTGCTGGACGTTGGTGACGCGGTCAGTGGTATTCCCGTGACGGATCTGAGTGCTGGCCAGACAAATATCGATGCAATGAATATTATGAAGTATGATGTCTTTACGCCAGGAAACGCAGACTTTATTTTTGGCGGCCAGGCATTGCTGGCATTGAAAGAAAAATCCCGGTTTCCGTTTGTCACATCTAATGTCTGGTATCAGGATAAGCCAGCGTTTAATCCATTTATCATTAAAAACGTCGGCGGACTGAATATCGGTATTATTGGCGTCTCTCCGCTAAATGCGATGGTTGCAACGACGGATAATAAACTATCAGGCTTTCGGGTCAGCGATCCGCTTGAAGCCGTGCAGGAAGCCGTTGCCCGGATTAAAAACCAGACAGACCTTATCATTGTGCTGGCTCATCTGGGGAAAACAGACCCCGAAGTGAATATTACTAAGCTGACTGATGCCGTGGCGGATATCGATGTCATTATCGACGGGCATGACCATATTGCCGTGCCGGGTGGAAAACAGCTGGGTAAGACAATCATGGTGAATGCCGGGCAGTATGGCGAATATCTGGGACAACTCACCCTGACCGTTAAAGATAAAAAGATTACGGCCTGGCATGAACAATTGCTGGATAAGGCCGCATTGTCCCAGCTGGTTCCGGACCCGGAAACGCAGTCTCTTATCGACCGGGTGAATGCAGAAAATCAGGCGGTCCTTAGCCAGATCGTCATGACGCTGCCTTTTGCGCTGGATGGCGAGCGGGCGCATGTCCGGTCCGGGCAGACAAACCTGGGGTCAGTGCTGGCCGATGCTGAGCGTGAACACGCAAAGGCGGATATTGCCTTTACGGTCGGCGCTTTCCTGCGTGACAGTATCAGTGCCGGGCCGGTGACTTTTGGTCAGGTACTTAACGCGGTGCCATTCTCTCTGCCTCTGGTGACGCGGGATATGACCGGTCGTCAGGTCAAAGATTTTATCGAACATAATTATAGCGAGCCAAAGGTCTATACCGGTGCCTATGCCCATGTCAGCGGGCTGGCGTTTGAGGTGGATTTCTCCCGTCCTGTGGGCGACAGAATGATGAATATTCGTGTGAATGGTTCACCGTTTGAGATGAACAAAACATACCGGGTGGCCTGCAATGAACAGGTCAGCGACTTCGGGATCCGGGATATCGCCATCCGTGACCGCTATGAGGTGACGATGTCCACGGTGTTGACGGACTACGTCAAGCGCCATCCGGAGTTGATGCCGCCGAAAGCCCGGGTCCACTTTATCGGCCTGGAAAAGTAGCGCTGTGGGAAATTTAATTGTCCTGCCCGCACGCTTGTCGAGCGGGTCAGAAAGGGTGAGCGGTTTAGTGAGAATTACCTAATCAACACTGTGTTAAAACACAGTATTGACAGTGGGTTAATAACGAGTAGATTGACCTTATGGCCGGTAAGGAATTAATTTAGTTAGAGTGTTATAACCGGTATGATTTATCAGGTAAAACTTACCTGATAAAGTAAGTCAGATGCGATAAAGGCCACGAAGTAATTGTTGTTTGGGCTCTTCAGCATTGAGCAGAAAGTTTATGCCATGATATGAAGAGGTTTTAAGGCCACGTAGTAAAGCTCTACAATCGCATAATGTGGACGATGGCGCGATGATGTAAGGCCTTGTTGTTGATGGTTATTTTGCGGTTCGATTGGTGGCAGTTATGGCAACCAAAAGACAGCGAAGATAGTAAGGCAACGCATCAAAGAGTATATATCGCGCGGGCGATGTACTTAATTGAGAATCGTCGTCAGGATAATTCTCAATGAAATAAACAGGATAGAAATTTGTCTACTAGGATTTCAGGAGGATAGCAGCATCTGAAGTACCGATATATCCTGTGAAAACATGTACATCTTTAGCAGTAGTATTAAATAATTAAGTTGATTAATGTTAGATATTAATTTGAAAGTATCATAAAAGCCCCGGTGTTTTATTGCTGGGGCTTTTTCATTTTTGCGGCTAGTGGTGCCCGGACCCGGACTAACGCCGCAGGCGTTGAACAGCGCGCTTGTCGCGCTGGCCCCGAAGGGGTGAGCGGTTTACCGCGAATAATCGAACGGAGTTCGATGAAGAGTCCGGCTCTCAGAAAGCAAAAAACCCGCCATAGGCGGGTTCTTCTAAATAGTGGTGCCCGGACTCGGAATCGAACCAAGGACACGGGGATTTTCAATCCCCTGCTCTACCGACTGAGCTATCCGGGCAACGGGGCGCATTAAACCGTAATCCACTCTGTGCGTCAACCAAATTTCTTGATTTTCCTGCTGATTGCTTAACTTTGCGGCAGTTACGCCGCAAAAGGAGTATTTTACCTGGGTATCACATCATTCCGTTGTCGCCTTCACGGGGCTTCCAGCCGCTGATGGCCGAGATCGCATGGCGTACGCCGGAAATCGTGTAGCCGCCGATGACATCTTCATCTTCGCGGGGGGAGCTGATCATGATCTCGGCATCGACACCGTGACGATAGGCGCCGTGATGGCTGACCACCGTGCCGATAAAGCATTTTCCGGCGATCCAGACGGGAATATAGGCTACCGTTTCATAGACATAATAAGAGGCTACGCCGCTGTAGTAGTTATCCGCTTCATCAGATGAGGTGCCGGGCGGTATCGGGCAGATTGGCTCATCCCCGGCGTTGGCTTTTTTGTCTTTCAGCAGATTGCTTTGCATCAGATCCAGCGACTTGAGCAGGTCTGCCTGATCCTGGGGATTCAGCGCCGGGGAGAGCGGCTGGCCCTGTTCCGGTGAACTCAGGGTTTTCAGCGCATAACGATAGCGAATCGTCACCGCTGGCGTTCTGTCGGTCGGGCTGAAGGGCCGCAGCAGATAAAGATTGTCCTCGCCAAACTGGCCGTTGTACCACAGCGCATACACCTGGCCGTTGATTCTGACCCACTGATTCCACTGATTGGCGCCGCGCCCGTTGAGTGAAAACAGTGCGCCAGGTACTCCGGCGTCAAAATCATCGTCGTCGTCGCTGTCGCCCTGAACGACGCTATCAAACGTACTGTCGCCGCGTTTCAGTACCCCGGTATAGCTGAAGAGCCCGGTGCCGCCGATATAGCTGTCGATGATTAAATCGCGCTTGCCGTCGTTATCCAGATCGACCAGCGTAAAGCTGACCTTGCCATTTTCCGAGTCGGCATCGATATCGGAGTGGAGGAATGCCTGCCATTCATCGTCGCTGATATCGACAGCGGGTTTGCTGGTCGATACCAGGGAGTCATCGGCGTAGGTCAACGTGAAGTTGGTGATGTGCCCGGTCAGGGGGAATTGCTCGACCACCTTTTTTAATGCCAGCTCAGGGTTGGCCTTCTGCTCTTTCAGCACCGCGTTATACAACGCTTTCAGCGCGATGTTATCGGCCTCTTTCTGCTGTTTTGGCCGTACCTGGCTGACGAAGGTTGGCAACATCCAGGTGCCGCCAGGCGTGATTTCACGGCACATCCCGGTGCTGTACTTCAGACTCTGAACAAAGGTGGTGCCGTCCCAGACCCGCTCTTCACCGCTGACGCAGTCGGCGATGCCGCGGCCTTTATTGAAGAACGTGATCACGCCGTCGGCGTAGCTGGAGGCATCGGTGGTAATGGCGACAGGTGGCGTACGCAGGGCGTTATCCACCACCCACATCGCGTAGCCGTCGTTATAGGCCGCACGCCAGCACAGTGCCTGAATGAGTGAATGGCTCTTATCCAGCGGCGTAGATGTTATCTGGCGCTCCTGCGCTGGAATTGCGTTGTTCTGCCAGTCGTCACAATGGCTGTTCAGCTGCGGGATGAGCGCCGGCAACAGCTTCTGGCGCTGTTTTGCCGTCAACGGCTCGGCCGACGCGTTGTGTGGCGTTGGGGCGGCGATAATCTCCGGTGCAGGAAGTGGGTTAAGCGTGCCGTCATCGTCGGCATCGCCTTTGCGGACCAGCGCATCTGCGGTTCCGAGACGTTGCTGAAACTCATCTATCTTGAGGAATACCGCGCTGCTGCCGGCGCTGGAGAGCGGCTTACGCTGGCCATTGAGCGCGATCTCAATCTGCCGGCTGTGCTCCAGCGCCTCAATTAGCGCGGCGGTCTGGGGACTATCGAAACGGAAGTGGCTGTCGTCTTTCGCCTCCAGGGTGCCGCGATCCTGGCCGTCGATCAGCAGGCTCACCGTGGCATCGGAGGGAATATCATTATCGGTCTGGGCGAAAGTCACCTGGGCGTTTACGCGCTGCCCGGCGCCGGCGTCACGGGTCAGCAGGACGCTAATTTCACCGATGTTGACGCCATAGCCCGCGGCCCGGCAGGTGCCGGTGTTATCGCAGGCGACTTCCCAGTCTTTATAGGCGAAAGAAAACCCTTGAAGTGGTGCAGCCTGGAGCAATAACGGACACAGCCCGATGATGGCAGCCCAAAGGAGACGTCGCATTTCAATCCCGGTAGACAGAGTGGTGTAGGGGGATTATACGCTGCGGACATCAAGTTGCATCTGTGTTAGTCGGCCGTTCATTCCCCGTTTACCCACCAACGGGCATCGCCCTGAATGTCAGGCGCGTGTAACGACGACCTGCCGACCACGATCAGGTTAACGCACCGCCGCTCCGGCACTGGGCAAAGCGCAGAATGTCTTCTGCCAGCCGCTGCGCGGTATCGACATCTTCCTGGCTACGTTTGACCAGCATACGGCTCAGGCAGCCTTCGACGATCAGCTCCATCTGTTTGGCGACCATCGCTGGATCGTCCACTTCCAGCAGCGTCAGCAACTCGTGAGTATAGGCCAGCGAGGCCTGTTTTTGCTGTTCCGCCAGTTGATGGACAGGATGCTGCGCGTCCGGGAAAAAGGTACAGGCGGCGATAAACAAACAGCCGGGATAGCGATGGTTGCTCACGCATTTGGTCAATGCGCCGTAGCGAGCCAGCAGCTTTTGTTCCGGCGTGAGCGAGTCGTCGAGCAGCAACTGCCGACGCCAGACATCAACCTGATGGCTGAGATAGCGCAGCGCATCGTACAGCAGCGCGTCGCGATCGGGCCAAAAACGTTTGAGGTCATCGAGCGGGTAAGAGACGCGTTCGGCGACCATTTCCAGCGTGGTGTTGGCAATACCTTCGATTTCGAGAATTTGTATGGCTTCACCCAGGACATCTTCACGTTGCACGGTCTTCTCCTCCATTTTTCCTCCTAAAGTGTCGTTCACGGTTGCCAATCACGCAAATGGGCGCTGAATGCGGCTGCATCCATAAACCCGGTCACACGTTGCGCGGGCTGTTCTTCTCCCCGTGTATTAAAGAACAGAATCGTGGGCAGGCCGAGCACCTGCAGGTGCTTCAGCAATGCCACATCGTCGGCGCTGTTCTTCGTCACATCGATCTGCAGCAGAACGGTCCCTTTCAGGGCCTGTTGTACCTCTGCAGCGCTAAAGGTGTATTTCTCGAACTCTTTGCATGCCACGCACCAGTCGGCGTACAGGTCGAGCATCACCGGCTTGCCTTTTGCCTGTGCCAGCGCGCGATCGAGTTCTGCGACGTTACTGACGCGCGTAAAGGCCAGGTGCGCCTGCTGTTGCGCGGCGGGCGCGCCGAATGCCCAGTCCTGCAGCGGGCGAGCACTGACCAGCGCGGCGCCGAACATCATGATTTGCGCGATGCGCAGCCACGGACGAGTGGCGCCGAGCAAGGTAATAAAGGCCCAGCTAAAGAAGGCTACGCCCAGCATCGACCACAGGCGCAGCCCCCAGGGTTCACCGACGATACGCTCCAGTAAAAAGACCGGCAGCGCCAGGATCACAAAACCAAATGCGCTCTTCACGTGGCCCATCCATGGCCCGCTCTTCGGCAACAGACGGTTGCCAAAAACGGTCACCAGGATCAGCGGCAGCCCCATGCCCAGCGCATAGAGATACAGCGTGCCGCCGCCGAGCCACAGATTACCGCTTTGGGCAATATACAGCAGGATGGCGCTCAGCGGTGCGGTGGTGCAGGGCGAGCAGATCAGCCCGGCAATGGCCCCCATCGCAAAGACGCCGCCGGGGGAACCGCCCTGGCGTTTGTTGCTCATCAGCGTCAGGCGGGTCTGCACGGCAGAGGGGAGTTGCAGGGTAAACAGGCCAAACATCGACAGCGCCAGCAGGATAAAGACCACCGAGAGGCCAATCAGCACATAGGGGTGCTGCAGCGCCGCCTGGAACTGTAAACCGGCGGCGGCGACCACCAGGCCCAGCGCGGTATAGGTCAGCGCCATCCCCTGGACGTAGATAAACGCCAGCAGCAACGCCCGGGCAGTGGACAGCCGCTGTTTACCGCCGAGCACTATGCCGGAGATCAGCGGGTACATCGGCAAGACGCACGGCGTGAAGGCGATACCGATGCCGATCAGCAGCGCCCAAAGGGCAGTGAAGGGCAGGCTGGCCGGATCATCGCTGGCGTCGGGCTTCTCCTGTGGCGGAGTCGGCTGTACCGGCGGGGCGGTTTTGGCGATCAGCTCCGGACGTTTTTCTACCGGCAGAGGCGGATTAAATTTCGGCTGCCCGACGGCAGGAAGCGCTGCCGGAGTCGACGTTGACTCGCTGCCGGACGTCGCCAGCACCGCGCGAAGCGGGACGATTTTGGTCTCTGGCGGATAGCAAAAACCGGCGTCGGCGCAGCCCTGGTAGGTGACGGTGAGCGTCGCGCCTTTTGCCGCCTGGCTGAAGGTCACCGGTACGCTCAGGCTCTGACGATAGATCTCGCTCTTGCCGTAAAACTCATCTTCATGCCAGGTGCCCGGAGGCAACGTTGGTTCGACGAGCGTGGCCTCTGCCGCCGTCAGTTTGATCTGCTGGCGATAGAGGTAGTAACCATCCTTGATGTGCCAGGTCAGGTTGACGTCGTGCTGGTTCTGCTGGAAATCAAAAGCAAAAGCCTGATCCGCAGGAACGAAATTAGAACGACCAGGGGCGTCAAATAACCCGGCGAAAGCGGATGTGCTGCACAGCAGCAGAATCAGCGTAATGATGCGTTGAGCCATGAGAGGTAATCAGTGTCTCCGTGGGTGACGGGTAAAACCAAGAGTTCGGGTGTTTGATACGGGTGATGGGCCTTCAGACATTCCAGTAAGGCCTGCTGGTGAGCCAGGTCGGTTTTCAGCAGCATTTGAACTTCATACTCCTGTTCCAGCTTCCCTTCCCAGTAGTAGAGCGATGTTGCACCTGGCAGGAGGGTGGCGCAGGCGGCGAGCTTTTCTGCCAGCACTTTTGCCGCCAGATCCTGGGCGGTGGCTTCATCGGGCGCGGTACAGAGAACAACAACAGCATCAGGCGTAGTCATCGTGAACCTCGTATCAGCGAAAAGAGGCACTATAGCACGCAAGGTGGGGGATTAATGAAACGGGCCAGGAACTGGCCCGAATTTAAGCAGATTTACAGCATGATGCCGCCGAAAATGAACCCCAGAATGACGCACAGGGTAATGGCAATCACGCCGGGGATCAGGAACGCGTGGTTAAAGACGTATTTGCCGATGCGCGTTGAACCGGTGTCGTCCATCTCAACCGCCGCCAGCAGCGTCGGGTAGGTCGGCAGGACGAACAGCGCGGATACCGCCGCAAACGAGGCGATAGCGGTCAGCGGGGTGACGCCGAGCAGCAGCGCCGCCGGCATCAGCGCTTTGGTGGTGGCAGCCTGGGAGTACAGCAGGGTTGCCGCGAAGAACAACACCACCGCCAGCAGCCACGGATAGTTGTGCAGCAGGTCGCCGGCAACGGCCTGGATATCGGTGATATGCGCTTTGACGAAGGTATCGCCGAGCCAGGCGACGCCCAGCACGCAGACACAGGCGCTCATCCCGGATTTAAAGGTGCTGGCGTTGAGCACTTCGCCAGTATCGATTTTACAGGTGATGCTGATAAGCGTCGCAATGGTCAGCATGAACACCACGATCGCTTCGTTACGCGGCAGTACCGGGTTCTGAATCAGCCCGACGGTATCGCTGATCGCCGTAGCGTAGAACATTACCGCGACAATACCGACGAGAAACAGCAGCACCGAGCGTTTCGCATGAGGTTTCAGTTCGAACACCTGACTGCCGCGCAGCCTCACTTCACCTTTTGCCTGGCGCTCCTGGTAAATCGGGTCGTCTTTCAGTTCACAGCCGAGGAAGTTACAGACCACGGCGGTGAGCATCACGGCAATCAGCGTCACCGGAATACAGATCGCCAGCAGCGTCAGGTAGCTGACGCCAAGCGGTTCGAGGATCCCGGCAAAAAAGACCACGGCGGCGGAAATCGGCGAGGCGGTAATCGCAATCTGCGAGGCGACAACGGCGATAGACAGCGGGCGGGACGGGCGAATACCTTGCTCTTTCGCCACTTCGGTAATCACCGGCAGGGTCGAGAATGCGGTATGTCCGGTTCCCGCCAGAACGGTCATAAACCAGGTGACCAACGGGGCAAGGAAGGTGATGTATTTGGGATGGCGTCGGAGCATGCGCTCGGCCAGGCTGACCAGATAGTCCATGCCGCCGGCCACCTGCATCGCAGCAATCGCGGCGATAACCGCCATGATGATTTCAATGACGTCGAAAGGGATCGCGCCGGGTTTAATTTGAAAGATGAGCGTCAGGACGAGCACGCCCAGACCACCGGCAAAGCCAATGCCGATGCCGCCGAGCCTGGCTCCCAAATAGATAGCCAGCAGGACAACCACGAGTTCTGCTCCAAACATATGCGCCTTCCTTGTTTTTTAACAAGTTGATATTGAATTGTTGTGATTTGGTAAACCTAAGAATGCAAAAAAGGCATGTCATTGCTGACATGCCTTTTGGTAGTTTAACCCGAAAGCTTACTGTTCGCTTTCATCGGTATATCGCTTCGCTTTATAGGCCGGATGCATCAGGTTCTGGGCAGAGAAAATATCGTCCAGCTCTGCTTCGGTGAGCAGCCCGCGCTCCAGTACGACTTCGCGTACGCTCTTGCCCGTTTCGGCGCAAATCTTGCCGACGATATCGCCATTGTGGTGGCCGATAAACGGGTTCAGGTAGGTGACAATCCCAATTGAGTTATAGACATAGCCTTCACAGACTGCTTTGTTGGCGGTAATGCCGTTGATGCATTTTTCCAGCAGGTTGTAGCAGGCGTTGGTCAGGATATGGATAGACTCGAACATGGCCTGGCCAATCACCGGCTCCATGACGTTCAGCTGCAGCTGACCGGCTTCGGAAGCCATTGTGACCGTGGTGTCGTTGCCGATAACCTTAAAGCAGACCTGGTTAACCACTTCTGGCACCACCGGGTTGACTTTGGCCGGCATGATGGATGAACCCGCCTGCAGCTCCGGCAGGTTGATTTCGTTCAGGCCAGCGCGCGGACCGGAAGAGAGCAGGCGCAGGTCATTACAGATTTTGGACAGTTTCACCGCCAGGCGTTTCAGCGAGCTGTGGACCATCACGTAGGCGCCACAGTCTGAGGTCGCTTCAATCAGGTCTTCCGCCGGAATCACCGGCAAACCGCTGACTTCCGCCAGTTTTTGCACTGCCAGCTGCTGATAGCCATCCGGGGTATTCAGACGCGTACCGATGGCGGTGGCGCCGAGGTTCACTTCCAGCAGCAGCTCAGCGGTGCGCAGAATGCATTTGGTCTCTTCATTCAGCAGAACGTTAAAGGCGTGGAACTCCTGGCCGAGGGTCATCGGTACCGCGTCCTGCAGCTGGGTACGGCCCATTTTCAGGACGTCCTGGAATTCAACGGCTTTATGCTGGAAGCCTTCGCCCAACTGGTTGATGGCGTCGGTTAATTTCAGCAGTGAGGCATAAACGGCGATACGGAAGCCGGTCGGGTAGGCATCGTTGGTGGACTGGCATTTGTTAACGTGATCGTTGGGGTTCAGATACTGGTATTCACCCTTCTGATGGCCCATCAGCTCAAGGCCGATGTTAGCCAGAACCTCGTTGGTGTTCATGTTGACGGAGGTACCCGCGCCACCCTGGAACACATCAACCGGGAACTGGTCCATGCATTTACCGTTATTCAGTACTTCGTCACATGCGGCAATAATGGTGTTTGCGACGCTTTTAGGAATGGTTTGCAGTTCCTTGTTGGCCATCGCAGCGGCCTTTTTCACCATCACCATACCGCGCACAAACTCAGGTATATCACTGATTTTGCTATTGCTGATGTAGAAGTTTTCAATCGCTCTCAGAGTATGAACACCATAGTAGGCGTCAGCTGGAACTTCCCTGGTACCCAACAGATCTTCTTCGATACGAATGTTGTTTAACATGTGAACCTTCTTTTTCAAGCTGCCAATGAATTCACCAAATACACAGAATTTATGAGATTTAGCGTATTTTCTTGCCGAAGATTATTTCCTTAATCGGCCCGGTGCCCACGATCATATGCTGATGATAGCGAATGTCAGCAACCTTGATCACTTATTATGTATTGCAGGGTATAAGAATTATTAATCTGTGAAATGAGTCACCGCTTTGCCATTCATGACAAAATAAGCCTTTCCACAGATTGAAATCTGGCGTTTTAGCCCAATATTGATGTGATGCGAAAAGCAAACCAATGACTGCGGGGGCCGATAATGGCCGCCGCTAATGAAGGAGACGCCGGTGCGTTGGATTCCGTTAATTGCCATTTTTTTATACGTTTACATCGAGATATCGATCTTCATCCAGGTGGCCCACGTGCTTGGCGTGTTCATGACGCTGATTCTGGTGATCTTTAGCTCGGTGGTCGGGATGTCGCTGGTGCGTAACCAGGGCTTCAAAAACTTGATGCTGATGCAGCAGAAGATGGCGGCAGGGGAAAGCCCGGCCGCCGAAATGATCAAAAGCGTCTCGCTGATCATTGCCGGTCTGTTGCTGCTGCTGCCGGGGTTCTTTACCGACTTCCTCGGCCTGCTGTTGCTGTTGCCGCCGGTGCAAAAGCACCTGACCCTGAAGCTGATGCCGCATTTGCGCTTTAACCGGATGCCGGGCGGCGGTTTTAGTGCCGGAACCGGGGGCGGTGAGACCTTTGACGGCGAATACCAGCGCAAAGATGAAGAGCGCGACCGTCTGGACCACAAAGACGACCGCTAAGCTGTTCAGCCCGGTCATCCATTGCCGGGCACAACAGTTTATGAGCCGGATACGCGTTGCGCGGTCCGGCTTTTTTTATCGGTTTTTTATCGCAGATGAAGGCGTCTGGGCCGGTGGGCGGCGCTTCGGCAGCCACAACCAAAGGGCGGCCATCACGACCAGGGCATACAGACTTTTCCAGCCCACCATCGTCAACAGCAGCAGACAAAGTCCGCTCCCGACGATCGCCAGCACCCGGTAGCGCCCCTGTAACAAGCGGCAGCCTGCCAGCATGCACAGCAGATAAATCATAATAAAGATGCCGTTGGCATAGACGATCAGCGCGTCGAGATTGATATCAAGCCAGTAGATGCACAGCGTGCTGATGACGCAGCAGCCCAGTACCGCATTGAGCGCATTGCGGGGAATACGCTGCGGCGAAAGTTGCGCGAGGTAGCTTTCGGGCTTGTACTGCGCCTGGGACCAGACCAGGCGGGCAAAGCTCTGGATATAAATATTGAGGCTGGCGAAGCAGGCGAGATAGCCAATTACGCAGGCGACCCACAGTGCCTGCACGCCAAATAAGTGCACTACGATGGTCGGTAACGATGCGGCCGCGGCCATGTCGTCCCCGAAGGCATGAAAATGCAGAACCAGCACGGTGCAGGCCCAGTACACCGACCCGGCCAGTAACAGGCCGATCATCAGTGCGCGGGGGAAATCGCGCTCCGGGCGTTTAAATTCCGATGCCAGATGGGCAAAGGCTTCGAGACCGACAAAGCACCAGAACATCACCGATAGCGCAGAGAAAAGCTGGGAGCGATCGATTTCCGTCGTCGCCGGAAAGGGGATGTGCGCGAGGTTAATCCCACCGCGCCACCAGATGGCGGCGATCAGCGCTACGATAAGGATCGCGACCAGCGTTTGCAGGTTAGCGCTGGAGCTGGCGCCCCGCGAGCCGACCCACCAGACGATGGCCAGGGTGCCCAGCTCTGCCAGCAGCAGCTGGCTGTCGTGCCAGCCAAACAGGGCCTGCCCGAAGCCGGTAGCGATATGCAGGGCGGCAGGTAGCCCCACCGGAATGACCGACAGGAACAGCCAGCCGGTGACGCGTTCCATACGGGAACCGAACGCCATATTGACGAAGTGCGCGACGCCGCCGGCGCTGGGGAAATGGCGGCCCAGTACGGCAAAGACAATGGCAATCGGGAAGACCAGCAAAATCAGCGCAGGCCAGGCCCACAGGCTGTTGTCTCCCGCCACCAGGGCCGCCAGCGCAGGCACTGCGAAGACGCCGGTGCCAAGTAGCGACGTCGAAAGCAGCCCCACTCCCTGAGCCAGACCTAACTCCTGCTTCAAACCACTCATGATGCAATCCTGTCCCTGAAAAAATCGATGGTATCACAATCGTTTTTACTTATGACGACGGCCGTTTTTGTGAGTCAGCGCACGCGGAAAAAATTTTTTTTAACTTTGCCCCTTGAAGCGGGAAAACCTACCCCCATCTCTCAGGCACTAGCCGGAAAACCTTATACGGGCCGGTGTCACCCATAACTGATAATGACTTTCTCGAAGGAGAGCTATCAATGAGTATTCGTCCGTTACATGATCGTGTGATCGTCAAACGTAAAGAAGTTGAAACCAAATCTGCAGGCGGCATCGTTCTGACTGGTTCTGCAGCAGCCAAATCAACTCGTGGCGAAATCATCGCTGTCGGTAAGGGCCGCATCCTGGAGAACGGCACTGTGCAGCCGCTGGACGTTAAAGTTGGCGACATCGTTATTTTTAACGACGGCTACGGTGTGAAGTCGGAAAAAATCGACAATGAAGAAGTGCTGATCATGTCTGAAAGCGACATTCTGGCAATTGTTGAAGCGTAATTCGCGCGCGAAACTGAACGAATTTGAGGAATAGAAAAAATGGCAGCTAAAGACGTAAAATTCGGTAACGACGCTCGTGTAAAAATGCTGCGCGGCGTGAACGTACTGGCAGATGCAGTGAAAGTGACCCTGGGTCCGAAAGGCCGTAACGTGGTACTGGATAAATCCTTCGGTGCACCGACCATCACCAAAGACGGCGTGTCCGTTGCACGTGAAATCGAGCTGGAAGACAAGTTCGAAAACATGGGCGCGCAGATGGTTAAAGAAGTTGCCTCTAAAGCGAACGACGCTGCAGGCGACGGTACTACCACCGCAACCGTACTGGCTCAGGCGATCATTGCAGAAGGCCTGAAAGCCGTTGCTGCTGGCATGAACCCGATGGATCTGAAACGTGGTATCGACAAAGCTGTCGTTGCTGCTGTTGAAGAACTGAAAACGCTGTCCGTACCGTGCTCCGACTCTAAAGCTATTGCTCAGGTTGGTACCATCTCCGCTAACTCCGACGAAACTGTAGGTAAACTGATCGCTGAAGCGATGGATAAAGTCGGTAAAGAAGGCGTGATCACCGTTGAAGACGGTACCGGTCTGGAAGACGAACTGGACGTGGTTGAAGGTATGCAGTTCGACCGCGGTTACCTGTCCCCATACTTCATCAACAAGCCGGAAACTGGCGCTGTTGAGCTGGAAAGCCCGTTCATCCTGCTGGCTGACAAAAAAGTCTCCAACATCCGCGAAATGCTGCCAGTGCTGGAAGCCGTTGCGAAAGCAGGCAAACCGCTGGTTATCATCGCTGAAGACGTTGAAGGCGAAGCGCTGGCTACTCTGGTGGTCAACACCATGCGTGGCATCGTGAAAGTGGCTGCAGTTAAAGCACCGGGCTTCGGCGACCGTCGTAAAGCTATGCTGCAGGACATCGCTACCCTGACCGGCGGTACCGTTATCTCTGAAGAGATCGGTATGGAGCTGGAAAAAGCAACTCTGGAAGACCTGGGTCAGGCAAAACGCGTTGTGATCAACAAAGACACCACCACCATCATTGATGGCGTGGGTGAAGAAGGCGCTATCCAGGGCCGTGTTGCTCAGATTCGTAAGCAGATCGAAGAAGCAACTTCTGACTACGACCGTGAAAAACTGCAGGAACGCGTTGCTAAACTGGCAGGCGGCGTTGCAGTAATCAAAGTCGGTGCTGCTACCGAAGTTGAAATGAAAGAGAAGAAAGCACGCGTTGACGATGCGCTGCACGCGACCCGTGCTGCGGTAGAAGAAGGTGTTGTTGCTGGTGGTGGTGTGGCGCTGGTTCGCGTTGCCGCTAAACTGGCTAACCTGACTGCTCAGAACGAAGATCAGAACGTCGGTATCAAAGTTGCGCTGCGCGCAATGGAAGCTCCGCTGCGTCAGATCGTTTCCAACGCCGGTGAAGAGCCGTCTGTCGTTGCTAACAACGTGAAAGCGGGCGAAGGTAACTACGGTTACAACGCAGCAACTGAAGAATACGGCAACATGATCGACTTCGGTATCCTGGACCCAACTAAAGTGACCCGTTCTGCTCTGCAGTACGCGGCATCCGTTGCTGGTCTGATGATCACCACCGAGTGCATGGTTACCGACCTGCCGAAAAGCGATGCGCCTGATTTAGGTGCTGCTGGCGGTATGGGCGGCATGGGTGGTATGGGCGGCATGATGTAATCGTGCGCTATACCCCTTAGAAACAAAGAAACCCCCGGGCAGAAATGCTCGGGGGTTTTTCTTTTTCTCCTCTTTTTAGTATAAGGTGTACATCCGGGCCAGCGCGTCCAGCTCATTGATCATGGGGAATAACATGCAGGTAAGATATTTAGCAGGGATTGTCGGCGCAGCACTATTGTTAGCGGGTTGCAGTTCCAGCAACGAACTGAGCTCAGGCGGACAGAGCGTACGCTTTGTTGAAGACAAGCCGGGTGCGGATTGCCAGCTGTTGGGGACCGCGACTGGCAAGCAGAGCAACTGGTTGTCTGGTCAGAACGGTGATGAAGGCGGCTCCATGCGTGGCGCAGCTAACGCACTGCGTAACCAGGCAGCGGCAATGGGTGGCAACGTGATTTATGGCGTCAGCAGCCCGACGCAGAATCTGCTGTCGAGCTTTGTCCCGACCGACAGCGAAATGAACGGTCAGGTTTATAAGTGCCCGAACTGATGTGAGGTTGTGCCTTTCTCACCGTCGGTGAGAAAGCGGCCTGCACGTCGAGGGTCTGCCAGTTTATCCCCGGCAGACCTTTTCACGAATGTTGTTTCAAGCCTAAATCCAGCGGCGTCTTGCTTGGTTCGCCGCCAATCTCACGCGCCAGTTTTGGCACCATATAGCCTGACACCAGGGTCAACAGTTCGCGCATAATCGCCCGTGCTTCTTCATCATCGACCATAAAATGGGCCGCGCCCTGGACCTTATCCAGCACGTGCAGATAGTAGGGGATGACGCCAGCATCAAACAGCGCGTTGCTGAGATTCGCCAGCGTTTGCGCATTATCGTTAATGCCGCGCAGCAGGACGCTTTGATTCAGGAGCGTGACGCCCGCTTTACGTAAGCGCATCATCGCTTCACGAAAGTCGTTATCGATCTCATTGGCATGGTTAATGTGGTTCACCAGCAGTATCTGCAGCGACGATTGTTCAAACCGCGATACCAGCGTAGCGGTGATGCGCGCCGGAATGACAATTGGCAGACGGCTGTGGATGCGCAGACGCTTGATGTGCGGGATACCTTCCAGCTGCGTCAGCAGCCAGTCGAGCTCATGATCTTTCGCCATCAGCGGGTCACCGCCGGAAAAAATGATCTCATCGAGCTGCGGATGGGCGGCGATATACTCCAGCGCGGCCTGCCAGTTGCGTTTATTGCCCTGGTTTTCAGCATAGGGGAAGTGCCGACGGAAACAATATCGACAATTTACCGCGCAGCCGCCTTTCACCAAAAGCAGCGCCCGGTTGCGGTATTTATGCAACAAGCCAGGCACGACGCTGTGCTGTTCTTCCAGTGGATCGGTGGAGTATCCAGGGGCAGAGACAAACTCTTCCTGCGAGGTAAGTACCTGACGAAGAAGAGGATCATTGGGGTTTCCCGGTTCCATGCGAGCGATAAATGCCCGTGGAACACGCAGCGCAAACAGGCGCTTCGCATCACGCCCCGCCAATAAGTTTGCATCAGCGTCTACATTTAAAAGATGCAGCAGTTCATCAGGACTGGTCACAACATCGGCAAGTTGCGTTAACCAATCTTCTCTGGATGGGGTATTTAGGGTTACAATATGCGCCATTTTGTGGCTTAGCTACCAATTAACAATTTCAGAGGGCCTTATGGCGACTTACTATAGCAACGATTTTCGTGCCGGTCTTAAAATCATGATGGACGGCGAACCTTATGCGGTTGAAGCGAGTGAATTCGTGAAACCAGGTAAAGGTCAGGCTTTTGCTCGCGTTAAGCTGCGTCGTCTGCTGACCGGTACCCGCGTAGAGAAAACCTTCAAATCTACCGATTCCGCTGAAGGCGCAGACGTTGTCGATATGAACCTGACTTACCTGTACAACGACGGTGAGTTCTTCCACTTCATGAACAACTCTACTTTCGAGCAGCTGGCTGCCGACGAGAAAGCCGTAGGCGATAACGCTAAATGGCTGCTGGATCAGGCTGAGTGCATCGTGACCCTGTGGAATGGTCAGCCTATCTCCGTGACTCCGCCGAACTTTGTTGAACTGGAAATCGTTGAAACCGATCCAGGTCTGAAAGGCGACACCGCAGGTACCGGTGGTAAACCAGCAACGCTGTCTACTGGCGCTGTGGTTAAAGTTCCGCTGTTTGTTCAGATTGGTGAAGTCATCAAAGTGGATACTCGCTCTGGCGAATACGTATCCCGCGTGAAGTAATTCATGTTCTGAGATGGTTGGCGCAGCGGTGTGCTGCGCCTGCTATTGCACGTCAGGGTATGGTAAGCAAGGAACGGACAAGCAGGGGAAGATGAATAACTCAATTAAGCTTCTGATATTGCTCTCCCTGAGCGCAGTTTTGCAATACAGCCCGCGGCTTTGGTGAAGATATTCAGGGTCTGGGGCATGCCATTTCCCGTGCCGTCAGCTAGGCGCTTTTGCCAGGCTACATGATGCATCATCGCATCTGTTGTACCGTTGCACTTCCTTCTGTTGTTTCATCTCTCCTTTTCTCTTAAAAAACGCTGAGATCCCGCCATCCCGGGCCAGGTTGTCTATGCTTATAGGGCACGATAACTAAAACTGGTAATAAGGATGACATTATGGTGAAAAAAGCGATTGCAGCGTTCTTTACGGTTTTGGCCCTTTCTTCTGTGTTGACCGCATGTAATACAACACGTGGTGTTGGTCAGGATATTTCAGAAGGTGGTAGTGCCATCTCTGGGGCTGCGACTAAAGCTCAGCAATAGACCTCGACGGTACGGTTTATCGGCCGTACCGTTCTTCCTCTCTGCGACGTAGTTGCTTATAATACCTGCAATTTTCACACACCTTGCGGGACGACCCGTAAGCGTATCGCATCCGGGGACGGCCCCATCAAGGGGGTTCTGTGTCCTGGTTTGTTCTGTTTATTGCCGGTCTGCTGGAAGTGGTCTGGGCGGTTGGTCTGAAATATACCCACGGTTTTAGTCGCCTGGTGCCAAGCGTTATCACGATTGTCGCCATGGTGGTCAGCATGGCGATGCTGTCGTGGGCGATGAAGACGCTGCCTGTCGGCACCGCCTATGCGGTCTGGACGGGGATTGGCGCGGTAGGTGCCGCCATCACCGGTATCGTCCTGCTGGGCGAATCCGCCAGCGCTATGCGTATTGCCAGCCTGGCGTGCATCGTTGTCGGTATTATCGGGCTAAAGATCAGCGCACACTGACTAATAGTGCTGATTCACCCAGATAAGTTTACTGACGTCGAAACCTTGCCGGGTAGCAATGTCCAGCATCTGCTGTTTAACCTCCGGTGAGATTTGCGGCGAGCGGGCCAGCAGCCACAGATAATCGTGGTCTGGTCCGCAGACCAGCGCATGGCGATACTCTTTATCCAGCGCGATAACGTTGTAGCCGCCGTAGAAAGGGCCAAAGAAGGAGACTTTTAATGCTGCGCGGGTCGGTGAGCCGGTAAAGTAAGCCACGCCATCGGTTTTTTGCCACATCTCCCGGTCGGGGTTATAGCCTTTATTCACGACGTCCAACCCGCCATCGCCACGCAGGCTGTAGGTGGCGGTGACTTTTTCGAGACCGCTTTCAAACGAGTGGTCGAGACGGGCAATCTCATACCAGGTGCCAAGATAGCGCTGAGTGTCAAACGGGCTGACCACCGTCACGCCTTGCGGCGGTGTCGGCGTGCTACAGGCGACAACCAGAAACGACGCGGCAATAACCGCAATAATGGGCAGCACACGCATAGCATTTTCCTTGCTGGCTTTTTAGCTAAGTGTAGATTCTGCCTGGAAAAAAGCGGGGATATTTTCTGCAAAAGAGAGCCCGGTAACAGAATGCTACCGGGCATCTGGGACGTTAAATAAATAATACGCCGATCAGCGTCACGACCGTCAGAATGGCCGCCAGGCCGTAGAAGACCCATTTACCGTTCGGGACGTGGATTTTCAGGTCATGCATGGCGTGATGGATACGGTGTAACCCGCACCACAGCGGCAGGACGATCATCAGGAAGATGAAGGCGCGCCCGACAAAGCTCTGCGCAAAGCCCAGCACGCGCTCGTAGCTGAAAGCATCGCCTGGCGCCAGACCTAATGGCAGCAGGATACCTACCAGCAGCACCATCACCGGCGCGACAATCGCGCCCCACATGCCGCCGGCACCAAACAGTCCCCAGAAGACCGGCTCATCGGAACGTTTCGGGTTGGGATTGATCATTTCAGTCTCCTTACCAGAACAGGGCAACAAACAGGATCACCACGGTCACCAGCGCGGTCACCATCCAAAGCCCCTTAATCACCGGCTCTGGCCCCATTTTTTCACCTTTAAGAATGATATTGGCGGCTTTCGGCGCCAGCTCAAACCAGGTTTTGGTGTGCAGCAACGCGCCTGCCAGGGTGATCAGATTCAGGATCACCACCACCGGGTTCTGCAGGAAACCCACATAGCCCGCCCAGCTTTCTGCGCCGTGCTTCAGGGCAAACAGACCGTAAATCAGCACAATACTGAACCATACCGTCGGTACGGCGGTGCCTTCACGCACCATATAGAAGCGATAAAACGGCAGCTTTTTCCACCAGGTGGAGGTCATCGGCCGCACATAGGGTTTGCGTTTCGTCGTCATCATGCACTCCTTAGCGTGGTTTCAGGGTGGCGATAAGAAAGTCTTTCGAGCTTTCTACTTTGCCCTGCTGAATGGCAGCCGCCGGGTCGACATGCTTCGGACACACTTCCGAGCAGTAGCCCACGAAGGTGCAGGTCCAGACGCCATTCTGACCGTTCAGCTGCGCCATACGTTCCTTCTTACCGTGGTCGCGGCTGTCTTCGTTGTAGCGATGGGCGAGGGTGATCGCCGCCGGGCCGATAAACTCCGGATTCAAACCAAACTGCGGGCAAGCGGCATAGCACAGGCCGCAGTTGATGCAGCCGGAGAACTGATGGTATTTCGCCATCTGCGCCGGGGTTTGCTTGTTTGGTCCCTGGTCCGGGGTTCGCGGGTTGCCGATAATATAGGGCTTAATAGCTTCCAGGCTTTCGATAAAGTGGGTCATATCGACGACCAGATCGCGCTCGATCGGGAAGTTAGCCAGCGCCTCAACTTTTATGCCCTTGGTGTATTCACGCAGGAAGGTTTTACACGCCAGTTTCGGCACCTTGTTGACCATCATCCCGCAGGAGCCGCAAATCGCCATGCGGCAGGACCAGCGGTAGCTCAGGTCAGGCGCCAGGTTGTCTTTGATGTAGCCCAGCGCATCAAGTAGCGAGGTTTGCTCATCATACGGGACTTCATAAAACGCGCTGTGCGGTGCGGTGTCCACTTCCGGGTTGTAGCGCACCACTTCAATTTTGAGGTTTTTCATCTCAGCCATTTGCCGGCTCCTTCTTCTCGGCTGCTTCCGCTTCTGCACCATAGACACGTTTTGCTGGCGGCAGAGTGGTGATTTTCACATCGCCATATTCCAGACGTGTGGTGCCATCGGCATCGCGGAAGGCGAGCGTGTGTTTGAGGAAATTGACGTCATCACGTTCGGTGCAGCCTTCGTCGAGGCGCTGATGCGCGCCGCGCGACTCTTTACGGGCGATGGCGGAGTGCGCCATGCATTCCGCGACGTTCAGGCCGTGGCCCAGTTCGATGGTGTAGAGCAAATCGGTGTTGAAGACGCTGGAGTTATCGGTGATGCGCACGCGCTTGAAGCGCTCCTGCAGTTCCGCCAGCTTATCGATGGTTTTCTGCATCAGCTCCGGCGTACGGTAGATGCCGCAGCCTTCTTCCATCGACAGTCCCATTTCATCGCGAATTTTCGCCCAGTTCTCGTTACCTTCCTGATTGACGAGCGTTTTAAGGCGTTTTTCCACGTCGGCAGCCTGGGCATCCAGCGCTGTGCCGTTAGCTTCCCCGGCCTCAGCGGCGCGCTTCATGGCTTGTTCACCGGCAAGGCGACCAAATACCACCAGTTCCGCCAGCGAGTTAGAGCCAAGACGGTTCGCGCCATGCAGGCCGACGGATGAGCATTCGCCCACCGCAAACAGGCCCTTAATGCGGGTTTCACACTGCTGGTCGGTATCAATACCGCCCATGGTGTAGTGGGCGGTCGGGCGAACCGGGATCGGTTCTTTAACCGGGTCTACGCCGACATAGGCCTTCGCCAGCTCACAGATAAACGGCAGGCGCTCAAGCAGCTTTTTCTCGCCCAGATGGCGCAGATCGAGATACACCACGTCGCCGCGCGGCGTGGGGATGGTGTTACCTTTCCGCCACTCATGCCAGAATGCCTGAGACACTTTGTCGCGCGGGCCGAGTTCCATATATTTGTTTTTCGGCTCGCCCAGCGGCGTTTCCGGGCCCATGCCGTAATCCTGCAGATAGCGGTAGCCGTTTTTGTTGACCAGAATACCGCCTTCGCCGCGACAGCCTTCAGTCATCAGGATGCCGGAGCCTGGCAGGCCGGTTGGGTGATACTGTACAAACTCCATATCGCGCAGCGGCACGCCGTGGCTCAGCGCCATGCCCATGCCGTCGCCGGTGACGATGCCGCCGTTGGTGTTATAGCGATAGACGCGTCCTGCGCCGCCGGTGGCCATGACCACCGCGTTGGCGCGGATTTGCACCAGAGTGCCTTCCATCATATTCATCGCTACCAGGCCACGGGCCTGGCCATCATCGACCAGAATGTCGAGGACGAAGTGTTCGTCGAAGCGTTGAATTTGTGGGAACTGGAGGGAGGTCTGGAACAGGGTGTGCAGCATATGGAAGCCGGTCTTATCGGCGGCGAACCACGTGCGTTCGATTTTCATCCCCCCGAAGCGGCGTACGTTGACGCTGCCGTCCGGACGGCGGCTCCACGGACATCCCCACTGCTCAAGCTGGGCCATTTCCGTCGGGCAATGGTGGACGAAATAGTCGACGACATCCTGCTCGCAGAGCCAGTCGCCGCCGGCGACGGTGTCGTGAAAATGGTACTCAAAGCTGTCATGATCCTGCGCGACGGCGGCGGAACCGCCTTCTGCTGCCACGGTATGGCTGCGCATGGGATAGACTTTTGAAATCAGTGCGATTTTGGCATTTGGATTTGCCTGCGCCGCGGCAATGGCTGCGCGAAGACCTGCTCCGCCAGCGCCAATTACGGCAAGATCGGCTTGAAAAGTTTGCACGACATTCCTCCAGTTTTTGTTTATTTCGCCGCCGGACTGGCGAAAATGTATCACTGCTCCTTTATAGGTAAAGGAGTATAGCCGTAGGGTTGATGGGGAAAATTGATGTGTTCGATTTTTTTATCAATATGTGCGCCGGATTATTAGCTGCGGTTATGAATTTTGGTCAAAAATAAATTATCCGAATGCTTTACGGCGGCCAGTTTGCACAAAATTTGTTTCACCCGACGGTTACGAGTAGACTTCGTGCCCTTGTATGAAATCGGAGAAAGTAACATGAGCGAAACGGCAACCTGGCAGCCGAGCGCGTCCATTCCAAACCTGTTAAAACGTGCGGCGATAATGGCGGAAATTCGCCGTTTCTTCAGCGACCGTGGCGTGCTGGAGGTGGAGACGCCTTGCATGAGCCAGGCAACGGTGACAGATATTCACCTGTTCCCGTTCCAGACCCGTTTCGTTGGCCCTGGCTATTCGCAGGGGATGGATCTTTACCTGATGACCAGCCCGGAATACCACATGAAGCGTCTGCTGGCGGCAGGCTGTGGTCCGGTATTCCAGCTGTGTCGTAGCTTCCGTAATGAAGAGATGGGGCGGCATCACAATCCTGAATTCACAATGCTGGAGTGGTATCGTCCGTGCTACGACATGTACCGACTGATTAATGAAGTCGATGATTTACTTCAACAAGTGCTGGAGTGCCAGCCGGCGGAAAGCCTCTCTTATCAGCAGGCGTTCCTGCGCCATCTTGAACTGGATCCTCTGTCAGCAGATAAAACGCAGCTGCGTGAAGCGGCGGCGAAGCTCGATCTGAGCAATATCGCCGATACGGAAGAAGACCGGGACACCTTATTGCAGCTGCTGTTTACCATGGGCGTTGAGCCGCATATTGGTAAAGATCGTCCGACCTTTGTGTATCACTTCCCGGCAAGCCAGGCTTCTCTGGCGCAGATCAGCACGGAAGATCACCGCGTTGCTGAGCGCTTTGAGGTCTACTACAAGGGGATTGAACTGGCGAATGGTTTCCATGAACTGACCGACGCGCGGGAACAGCAGCAGCGTTTTGAACAGGATAACCGCAAGCGCGCGGCCCGCGGTCTGCCGCAGCAGCCGATTGATACCAACCTGCTGGGTGCGCTGCAGGCCGGTCTGCCAGACTGCTCCGGCGTGGCGCTAGGGGTCGATCGTGTCGTGATGCTGGCGCTGGGCGCCGAGAGTATCAGCGAAGTGATTGCCTTTACCGTCGATCGCGCCTAGGTCCTGTCACATACGCTGGCGTAGCGTTGAATAACGGAATCACATAGCCCGGCGTTCACTCTCGCCGGGCTATGAGAGAGTTAGCGGGATATCTCAAAAATGACCGCCGAGCGCGGCGGCAAAGTGACCGTCAGGACCTCCTGCTCATTGTGCCAGACGGCTTCATGTTGCACGGTGGCTGGATAACCCTGTCGTACGCTGCCTTTAAGCCCGGTCAACGGTAGCGCGCAGCTCTCCTGCGGTCCCTCTCGTCGCCAGACCGCCAGCCACACCTTGCCTTCTGTGGACTTCATGCCCAAAGCCACCCATTCGTCGGTAAAGCTCGAGAGCCCCAGCGGCCAGAACGGCAGCGCAGTGTTGATGTGCTGGCGCAACGTTTTGTAGTAGCGAATCGCCTCTTTGACCTGCTGAAACCCCCGCTCGGAGAGCTCCGCCAGATGGCCGCTCTGGTGAATGCGCAGCAGCATCGCCGAGACCTGATTAAAGATGACCGCCTGTTCATCATCATCGCGCAGTGGATAGGACCAGATAGCCGCCTGCTCCGGCGTGACGGCGGTAGGGGCGTTGGCGGCAATGGTGGCGTACTTCAGGTAATCTTCCTGATCGCTGGTTGACTGGATAGAGCAGCGGCTCAGCATGGCATAATCCATCCGCAGGCCGCCGCTGCCGCAGTTTTCAATGATCAACTGCGGATAGCGGGTAAACACGCGGTCCAGCCACGCCAGCCAGGCCCGGTTATGCTTCAGCAGACCGTCGCCGGCGCTATCGGCGTTCTGCTCGGTGCCAATGCCGGGCTCAATGTTGTAATCCATTTTGATATAGCCGACACCATATTCAGTGACCAGCCGGTCGATCACTTCATCGGCATGGCGAATGACCGCCGGGCTGGTAAAGTCCAACTGGTAACGGCTGCGGTCAAAGACCCGTTTACCGTGGCGCATGAAGAACCAGCTGTCGTCGGTTTCCGCCAGTTTAGGTGATTTCACACCCATGACTTCCAGTTCCAGCCACAGCCCAGGGATCATGCCTTTTTCGCGAATATAGCGAATCACATGCTGAATGCCTTCGGGGAAACGCTCTTCGCTCGGCAACCACTGACCCACGCCGTTCCACCATTCACCTTTGTCATACCAGCCGCAATCGATACAGAAATATTCGGCCCCCGCTTCAGCGGCGGCATCGATCAGCGGCAGCAGTTTTGCCGTTGTGGGATCGCCAAATAAGCAGTTCATGTAGTCGTTGAAGATAACGCCTAACTGCTGGTTATCATCATTGAGACGCCGGGTGCGGCGGCGATACTGGGTCAAGGTCGCCATGGCATCGGTGAAGCCCGCCTGGGTGACGCCTATCGCCACCGGAACAGAACAGAACGCGTCGCCGGGCTGCAGCTGTTTAAACCAGTGATGATAAAACTCATTCGGACCACCTAACTGCAGATAGAGTTGGTTGGCCTGATCGCCGATTTCCCAGTGCCATGAACCGTTATGCTCAATTTGCCAGAACAGGCCGGCGCCGGTGCAGCTATCTTCCAGATAGCCCATTGGCAGGTATTCTTTGCTCGACCACGCACCGGTATTACTGTAGTGCAGCGGTTTTGATGAACGCTGCAGCCCTTTCTGAATACAGGGCATGAACCCTAATTCATCAAACCGGTACTGTCGCCATTGCAGCTCACGGGTCCAGCTGTTGTGGGGAATATGCAATGTGAAGTTATCCCCCCAGTTTTTGGCGCTCTCTTTGGCAATGCCGTTAATCACAAAGCTGGAAAGATACTCTACGGTAAAGGCCTCATGACCTTGGTTACGAATGACGCTCCAGCTGCGGATCAGCGCCAAATGAGTATAAAACTGATAATGAACTTCAACCTGTGCGGCGGTGATGGTGTCATACAGGGTAAAAACCAGCTTGCGTCCGTCGCGATTGTGGGAGTCCTGGTGCTGCTGGTAGCGCAGCGTATAGCCCGGTGCCGTAGCGGTGAACCCGGCGCCATGTCGTTCAAGCGGCTTATCCAGCCCGGAAATATTGACCTCAACCAGATTAAAGCGCGATTGCTCATCGTGATTGGGGCCGATGGTGTCAGCATTAAACGGCAGGGCGGAAAAATGCAGCAGACGTGCCCGGTCGGCTAAATCGAAAACCATGGTAATACCGTTTTCAATGACGGATAAAAACTCTGACATATCAACTCCTGAATCGCAGGGTTATACGGTTGGCGCGGGGTGCAGCACCCGATTGCGCGATAACGTGAAAACAGAAATAACGGTGAAGCACAGCGCGATAATGCCGAGGACGGTATAGGACTGTTTGAAACCCATCGCATCGTACATACCGCCGATGGCGGTGCTCATGAAGATTTGGCTGAACTGCTTGGAGAACTGGAAGCCGATTAAGTACACGGTGGCAGACAGTCGCCAGTCGAAATTGGCGGAGATGTATTTCAGGGTGGCGATAATCAGAATCGAGCTTTCGAAGCCATGTAATAGCTTCATGGTGGAAATCATGATCGGGCCGGTGGCCATTGCGCTGCCGATAATACGGAAGGTCATGATAAAACCGCAGTACAGCAGGGCGTTTTTGGGGCCAATACGATTGACGATGGCCGGCGCGAAAAACATGGTTAACGCATCAAGGAAAATCTGTACGGTGTAGAGATAGCCAAATACTTCCGCTCCCCGTTCGCGGGTGGCGAAAAAGCTGCTGTAGTAGACAGCGAACTGTTGATCGTAGGTTTCATAAACGGCGCCAACGCCCACCATATACAGCACCAGAAACCAGAAGCGTCCTGTTTGCAGCAGGGCCAGCACATCGCCGCGCTCTATTTTTACCCGCTGCGGACTGAGCGCATCGTCTTGCATATGCAGGCCTGGGCGGAAGAAACAGAGCAACACGGCGAGGATCAGCCCGGCGCAGCTTGCCATGATAAAGATGTAGTTAGGGTTAATCGCAAAAAGCTTACCGGAAATAAAGGTACCGACCGCCGCCCCGATACCGCCCCACATTCTGGCACGGCCAAATTCAAACCCTTCGAGACGAGAAATTTTATCGATCCACGCCTCGCAGATCCCGCAGCCGCAACCAAACGTCAGGCCGATGAAGACGCCGCCCGCCAGAGCCCCGGCGATAATATTGATTTTGAGTAACGGGGCGAACACCCAGATCCACCAGGGGGCAAAAGCAATCATCAGCCCCGCCAGCATCCACATCAGGTGTTTACGGAAGTTAAGCTTATCGGCCAGGATGCCGAAGACGGGCTGGAAGACCACGGCGACAATAGCGATGCAGGTATACACCATGCCGACTTCGGTTGAGCGAATGCCAATTTTTTCCGTTAGCCATAATGACAGCCAGGGAAAGCAAGAACCCCAGCCGATAAAGAAAAAGAGAAACCATATGCTCGAGAGCAGGTAGTTCTCTTGCTTCATACCCTTTGCCGATAACATATAAAACCTCATTTTTAGTAAACAAGATATTGTTACCTTAAAAATTAACTTATCGTTTTGGGAAGAAGGCAATTATTGAAGCGTGAATAAGATCATGTTTCAAAACCAATTGAGCAATATATTTCATGGTGATAGCTAATATTTCCATATTAATCACGGCGGGATTTTTAGCTTAAAAAATCGAGGGTTGCTGTGGGTACGGCATAAATTTATAGTTAACGTAGTATGTTTATTTTTTATTGGGAGCGACATGACAAAGCCGGTCAGGATCAGAAGTATTGCTGAGGCGTGCGGGCTGTCCGTTGCCGCAGTATCCCGAGCCCTCAAAGGGCAGCCGGGGCTCAGGGAAGACACCCGGCAGAGAGTTATCGCGGTGGCGAAGGAAATGGGGTACGACTTTTCCCGTCTACGGGGAGATAAAATTAAGCGCGTCCTGTTTTTGCTCCATCGTCAGCATGATATTGCTCGTGCACTGCCATTTTATTCCCTGCTGTTGCTCGGCGTGGAGGACCACTGCCGTGAGCAAGGGATCGCCATGAGCTTTCTCTCCATCGGGCCTGGCGATAATGTCGATGAACAAATTGCATTGCATCATCCTGATGCCCTGATTTGTGCCGGATATTTTGAAAGCACGTTGATCATGGCGATACAGAAAACGAAGCTGCCGATGGTGCTGGTCGATTTATGGGCCCCTGATCTGCCCTGTGTGAATCTGGATAACCAGCATGGCGGATATCTGGCGACGCGCCATTTGATCGACACCGGGCGCAAGCGTATTGCCTTTCTTGCCAGCACTGCCGCCCACTACAGTATTCGTCAGCGGGAAAAGGGCTATCGTCAGGCGTTATATGAAGCGCAGATGATGATGCCGCCGGAATATGAAGTGATTGCTTCACCGCTGGTGGATACCAACCAGTCGCTGGTGACGGCAATGAACGAGCTACTGTCGCTACCGGTACCGCCGGACGCCATCTTCGCCTATAACGACGTGACGGCGATTGCGGCCATGAATATTTGTGAACGACGCGGGGTTCGTGTCCCACAGGATATTGCCATTATTGGCTTCGATGATATTGCACCTGCGGCGTGGAGTCGCCCGGCGCTGACCACCATTGCGGTCGACAAACATCAGCTCGGTTATCGGGCCGTGGGACTCTTGCTGGAAGGGGTGACACAGGCGGATGAAATGCTGCCCGTCACGCTGGTGGTGAGGGAAAGTACCGGGGGATAGCTCCCCCGGATGGCTTTACAGGCTTCCCGGCGCCCGGCCGGATTTCCCTGCTGAGGTCAGCGACTTACTGGTTTTGAGGCCGTCGATGCTTTCCAGACGCATCTGGAACGGTGGGAACGGCATGTCGATACCGTGTTCACGATAGCCCGCCAGAATCAGCTGGTGGATCTCATGGCGCAGCGGCATCCGGTGTCCCATCTCGGCGGCGTAAATACGCAGTTCGAAAATCTGAATACCCTGCTGCAGATCGACAAGGAACGCCTCTGGCGCAGGGGTATCGATCACCAGCGAACAACGGTGTGCCGCGGCGATCAGGATCTGCGTAACCTCTTCGGTGTTCGCATCCGCCGGCGCCGGAATGGTTAACACCACGCGGGTGACGGAGTCGGAGAGCGACCAGTTGATGAACTGCTCGGTGATAAAGGCCTTGTTGGGCACAATAATCTCTTTGCGGTCCCAGTCACTGATGGTGGTGGCGCGGGTATTGATTCGGGTCACGCTGCCGGTCAGATCGCGGATTGTCACCGTATCGCCAATACGTATCGGTTTTTCAAACAGAATAATCAGGCCAGAGATAAAGTTGGCGAAAATTTCCTGAAGACCAAAACCAAGCCCGACACCCAGCGCAGCAACCAGCCATTGCAGTTTCGCCCATTCAATCCCGATCATCGAGAAGCCCATCAGGCCACCGACCAGCATCAGCAGATATTTGGTGATGGTGGTGATGGCATAGCCGGTACCCGGCGTGAGATCGAGGTGCTGCAGCACCGCCAGCTCCAGCAATGCCGGGAAATTTCTCACCAGTTGAGTGGTGATGATTATCACCAGAATGGCGATCAATACCGCGCCGAGGGTAATCGGCTCCAGGCTCTCAACGCCCTGTACCGTAGAGGTGACATCCCATAACGAGATGTTCTCGAGGAAGCCGAACGCGGAATGAATTTCTGACCACAGCACGATCACCGACACCAGCGCGATGAGCATTAGCAACGAACGCACCAGGCGCAGAGACTGGGTACTGATGGCGTCGAGATCGATCTCGCTGACTTCGTTCTCCGCGGACCCTTCCGGACTGCTGGTATGAACCACATCATCTTCCCCGCGAGCACGCTGGGCGAGAATTTCCGCCCGCCGGTGTTTCGCACGGTCGAAGGCCAGCCGGCGGCGCTGAATCAGCATCCAACGGCGGATAATGTGGTACACCACTAACAGCAGGAACCAGATAGCCACCGAGGTTTCCAGCCTCGCCAGCAGCGCCTGAGCGGTAGCCAGATAGCCGATCGCCGCCGCCAGCATGGCGATTAACGGCGCGCCAAGCAGCAGGTTCCACAGCATGCGGTTGATCATGTTCTCGCCGCTCCCGGATTTATCGAGATACAGCGGGATCCCGGCGTGTTTCAGGCTCCACGTCACCAGCGCCAGCGCCCCGCAAATCAACAGGAAACAGAGACGCCCGAGTGAGGCGGAAAACTCACGATCGTTAAGATTATCAAACATAATCAGCGCGATAATCAGCGGCACGATCAGCCCGATGCTCATCAGGTAGTAGCGCATAGCTTTGGTGACCCGACTACGCGGCCAGCCAAAGTGGGCGATAAACAGGCCGTTTGGCCGGGCGAAGGTGGCGCAAATCATCACTACCCACAACAGCGGGACCGTCGCTGTGACGCTATCGCCGATCGCCACCGCCAGCGGATAGGGCCAGGCGGACTGCAGACCAAAGCCCAGGGTCATCCACAGCACCGGAAGGGGAGATGCCACCAGAATCGACCAGAACACGGTACGCAGCGTCAGCCAGAAGTGATCCTGAGTGACTTTGCCAACCCGGGCGCTGGAACGCTCCAGAAAACGGGTGAAATGGCGACGGGAGCTGATGCTGAAGCCCACCAGAATCAAGGCACCAAACAGCGGGAGCAGTGTCTCTTTGCTGGTCAACATCATGGCGCTGGCTTTGCCAAGCTGGCTGACGGTATCGAGAGACACCAGACGGCGCAGGTCGTGGACGATTTCCAGCGGCCATGAGAAACCGATAGGGCTGACGTCTGAGGTCCAGAACAGATAGCGGTGGGTCGCTTCGTTGATCTCTTTCAGCGCATCTTCCAACTGACTATTGGAAACTTTCAGCTTGGTCAGTTCCAGAATCAGCGTGTCGCCACCCTGCAGCAGTGAATTAAGCAGTTCGTTCTGCGTGCGCAGCTGCGCTTCAAGAATGCGGTTTTGTTCGCTGGTGAGCGGTTCGCCGTCGGCCTGGCGTATGAGCCGCAGCTGTGGCTGGTTGCCGAGCAGATCTTCAAAGTGCAGGCGCTGTACCCGCAACTGAGCCATCTCGGTATCCAGCTGCTGTGGTTTTGGCATTTCCGGCAGACGGGCCACCTGGGCACGTAAGGCTTCACCCAGCAGGTTAGACGACCCGAGCCACTGAGATTGTTCGCGCAGGGTATTCAACGCCTGACGTACCTGGAGCGTCTGATTGGTGGCCTGGCGTTGCTGTGAGGCCACCAGGTCCATACGCTGGGCCTGCTGATTCAGCGCCTGAGAGAGTTCTCGGTTAACCTTAAACTGCTCTACAAGCTCCGGCGGCAGGTTTTCGCTGTTCTCTGCCAGCAGCTCGGTACTTTCCAGCGCTTTTTCCGCTTCGCGTTGGCGCTGGCTATTGAGCTGATTGCGTAGCGCCTGCAGGTAGCCGTCGAGGAGCTTGCTCTGTTTTTGCGCTAACTCGCCGCGCATGCGCGACAGTTCCTGACGATTGTTCGCCGAGAGCTGCGCCAGATCCAGTTCGTTCACCAGCGCTTTCAGGCGCGAGGATTCCGCCTGTAGGCCAAGATTCTGCGCCTGTGCCAGCGGCGTATTGCTGGTCTGCGCGCCGACCCGACGCTCCACTTCGTTGAGCTGACGGCGTGCGTCAGTTTGCTGTTGCGGAAGCTGGTTCAGGGAGTCGGCGATATCGCGCGCGCGCTCCTGCTCTTGCTGTGCCTGACGACTGGCTTCGAGCAGCTGGCTGCTGACCTGCAGGATCTCCTGGTTCAGCGCATCGGAAGAGAGGCTGGTTGAGACCTGGCGCGGTTCGTCGGACAGATTATTGAGCTGCGAGCGCAGCGTCTGGAAAAGCTTGGGGAAGTTGTCGATAACCTGCTGATACTGACGCGCGCGCTCGAGGGAAGCACTTCGTTCCTCAAGCGCGTTCAGTGCAGCTTGTAACGCTTCAACGGTACCAGGCTGGGCGGGTTTTGCCGCCTTCGCCTGTTCAAGTTCCTGAGCGATCTGTTTCGCGTCGGGGGCTGTCGCTGCGTACGCCCCGAAACTGAGGCTCCAGGCCAGCAGAAAAATAGATATCAGGCGCACGGCATAACCCTTTTTAGTCAGGAATTAACCTTCGTCTTGTGTGGCATCGTTCAGTGGGGTGGCGTCGTCTTCGACCGCGGACAGCGTCTCGACGGCAGTCGCCAGCGGCTGACCGAGCTGCGTGACGGAGAGGCTTTGCAACTGCTCAACCAGCTTCACTTTACCCGGTGCGAACAGGTTGATAACGGTAGAACCGAGCTTAAAGCGGCCCATCTCCTGGCCTTTCAGCAGCGCGATAGAACCTTCGCTGTCGCCTGCCGGCCAGGTCCAGCGTTTGATGATGCCTTCACGCGGCGGGGTGACCGTACCGGACCACACGGTTTCAATGCTGCCGACAATCGTTGCGCCCACCAGAATTTGTGCCATCGGGCCAAATTCCGTATCAAACAGGCAGATCACGCGTTCGTTACGGGCAAACAGATTCGGCACGTTCCGGGCGGTCAGGTGGTTCACGGAGAACAGATCGCCTGGCACATAGATCATTTCACGCAGGATGCCGTTGCACGGCATGTGCACGCGGTGATAGTCGCGCGGTGACAGGTAGGTGGTGGCGAAGTTGCCGTTACGGAACAGGTCGGCCATCTGGTAGTTACCTGCCAGCAGGGCTTCCAGGGTGTAGTTGTGGCCTTTCGCCTGCAGAATTTTATCGTCTTCGATGGCGCCCAGCTGACTAATGGCGCCGTCGGCAGGCATGACCAGCACGTTAGGATCCGTGTTAACGGGACGCACTTCTTCACGCAGCGGGCGCACGAAGAAATCGTTAAAGGTGCGGTAGCTGGCGGTATCTGGCCTCTGCGCCTCTTTCATATCGACCTTGTAGCATTTCACAAACAGATCGATGACCAGTTTCGTCAGCCAGCCCGCTCGCTTGCTCGCACCCCAGCCTGCGAGGCGGGTGAGCCACAGTTTAGGCAGAATGTATTGCAGTGAAAGTTTAAGATCGTTTAACAAGGTAGCCTCCAGGCCATGATTTGTCGTTCCTGACCCCGCAAACGCGCGGGGACCTGAAAAAAGGGGGACGATTCTAACGATGCTCAGCTTAATTGTCAGTCATCGGATGATGAAAAGCTTTTACGCGTTTTTACCTGTACCTGCGTCATGCTTTCCAGGATGCGGTGATAGTTTGCAAAACGGCTCTCAGCAATTTTGCCATTTTCCACTGCTTCGCGAATAGCGCAGCCTGGATCGGTATCGTGCTTACAGTCGCGATATTTGCAACGGCCTAAATAATCGTGGAATTCGACAAAGCCGTGGGTAATTTGTTCCGCTTCCAGGTGCCATAACCCGAATTCACGTACGCCAGGGGAGTCGATCACATCGCCCCCGTGCGGGAAGTGATAGAGACGTGCCGCGGTGGTGGTGTGCTGGCCCAGCCCTGAGTTGTCAGACACATCGTTGGTCAGGATCTGATCTTCATGCAGACCCAGCAATGCGTTCAGCAGGCTGGATTTCCCCACCCCGGACTGCCCGGCAAAAATACTGATGCGGTCAGTGAGCGCGTCTTCAAGCGGTTTCAGACCATCCTGCGTGCGGCTTGAAACCATCAGCACGCGGTAGCCGATACCACGATAGATATCCATCTGCTCGTTAACGAAGGCCATGCCGTCGGCATCCAGCAGATCGGTTTTGTTGAGCACAATCAGAGGCTCAACATCCAGCGTTTCGCAGGCCACCAGATAGCGGTCAATAATGTTTAATGACAGCTCGGGCAAGATAGCGGAAACGATCACGATTTGATCGATGTTGGCAGCGATAGGTTTGACGCCGTCGTAGAAGTCCGGGCGTGTCAGGACGGAGGTTCGGTCGTGTACCGCCTCAACAATCCCTTTGACGTTGACGCCGTCAGCGGCATCTTTGCCGGGTCTCCAGACCACGCGGTCGCCGGTCACCAGCGAACGGATAGTACGGCGAATGTTGCAGCGGTGAACGTTACCGTCGGCGGATTCGACATCGGCATGCATACCAAACCGGCTGATAACGATGCCTTCGGACGTTTCGCCAAACAGGTTGTCATCGTAATCGGCCTTCTCCGAAGTCGTTTTCAGGCGGCGCTGATGATTGGCCTTCACGCGGCGCTGTTGGCCTTTGGAGAGCTTATTTTTACTCAATCGAACTGGCTCCTGGTCGCCCTGAGTGGGCAAAACCTCTATGATACACGCGATCTAAGATGAATATCGACCCGTCATCTTGCAAGATGCTGGTGCATTGTTCCGCCTGCATCCTGAAATTTTACGGGCCAGAATGGTAAAATTATGGGTGGAAAATAGCATGAGTGCAGATGAAAACAACCTGATTTGGATTGATCTTGAAATGACAGGGCTGGATCCAGAGCGCGATCGCATTATTGAAATCGCCACCCTGGTGACCGATGCGCACCTTAACATCCTGGCAGAAGGGCCGACGATTGCGGTACACCAGTCCGACGCGCAGCTGGCGCTGATGGATGACTGGAACGTGCGTACCCATACCGGGAGCGGCCTGGTTGAGCGCGTGAAGGCCAGCACTCAGGGTGATCGTGAAGCAGAGCTGGCGACGATCGAATTTCTTAAACAGTGGGTGCCGGCAGGTAAATCACCGATCTGCGGGAACAGCATTGGTCAGGATCGTCGCTTCCTGTTCAAATATATGCCGGAGCTGGAAGCCTATTTCCACTACCGCTACCTTGACGTCAGCACTCTGAAAGAGCTGGCGCGCCGCTGGAAGCCGGAAATCCTCGATGGCTTTAAAAAGCAGGGCACTCATCAGGCGATGGATGATATCCGCGAGTCGGTGGCTGAGCTGGCCTACTATCGCGAACACTTTATTCAACTGTAATCCCAACGCCGGGGTCAGTTGGCCCCGGCGCAGATCCTCTATTTAAACCACTTCTGTTCCATGGCCTGGAAGTCCGGCGAGGCTTTCACCGCCTCCAGCGCGGCATTCATCGTATTAAGCAACTCCGGGTCGTCTTTACGCACCGCAATGGCGTATTGCTTACCGTAATAGTTCGGATCGGTGGCCCGTTCATCCATCATCGCGTAGTCAGGATTATCCGGCAGCCACTGGTCCAGGGTCGTCTGGTCGCCCATCACACCATCCACGCTTCCTGCTTTCAGGGCTCCGAGGGCGGCGTCGCTATTGGCGTACATCTGCATGTTCACCCCTTTTTGTTTGTCCTGCAGGTAATGCTGATGAATGGTGCCTTTGACGACGCCGAGCGTTTTGCCCTTCAGGTCGGTGAAATGATGGGCGGCACCTTTCGCAGTGACTACCACGCCAGAGAGCGCCTGACGATAGGGCTGAGTGAATGCCACCTGTTTCTCACGCATCGGAATCACCTCGATACCGGCGATGATGGCGTCGAACTTTTTAAAGCGGAGCGCCGGGATCAGTGTATCGAAGTGCTGCGGGGTGAATTTGCACTCGGCCTGCATCTGTTTGCACAGTGCTTTGGCCAGGTCGATATCAAAACCTGAGGGTTGGTTTTTGGCGTTGACGGTTTCAAAGGGCGGATTGGCCGTAGTGGTACCAAAATGCAGCGTCGTCGCGGATGCTGTTCCTGCAGCAAGCGTGGTCAGCAGCAGGACCGAAAGCGCTCTTTTCATGTTAATTCCCTGTTTGTCATTGTGGTTGACCGTCTGCGGGTATCGCGACCCACAAATCTGAGCGATTTTGCGCCCTTAGCGGAGCCGGAAAAAGTTATTTTGCCTTGTTCGGCGCTTATTTGTACAATTTGACGCTGCGGTTGGCGATAAAGTGTCCATTCAGACAAAAAACACAAAAAAGTGTTCGCCGGGGGGTTGCAGCTCCATCGAATTCTCGTATAATGCGCCTCCCGTGACGAAGCAGAAATGCAAATCACGACGCCGTAGAAATATGGCCAGAAATACCCAGAAGTACGCGGGAATAGCTCAGTTGGTAGAGCACGACCTTGCCAAGGTCGGGGTCGCGAGTTCGAGTCTCGTTTCCCGCTCCAAAATTTGAAAAGTACCATACCCAAGCGGGAATAGCTCAGTTGGTAGAGCACGACCTTGCCAAGGTCGGGGTCGCGAGTTCGAGTCTCGTTTCCCGCTCCAAAATTTGAAAGTCACCATACCCAAGCGGGAATAGCTCAGTTGGTAGAGCACGACCTTGCCAAGGTCGGGGTCGCGAGTTCGAGTCTCGTTTCCCGCTCCAAGTTTTCTTCTCATCCTCAGTTTATCCACAGTGCAAATCGCATCTGCGATGCTTTTCCGCATCACATCAAAAATACTGTAAACAGAGTTATCCACAGGTTAGCGTCTGCGCATTTCCAGATGAATAACTTCATTTTGTAAATAATATCAGTCCATCGTATTGAAATTTAATAATAAAAATTCATTTCAAAGTGTTATCGCGATCACTTGACGAACGTCTGTATGTTGAAACGCAATGTGTTTTTGTTTTTATTCACAGCCTGTGAATGAATCAGGCATCCCTTGGCAGTCCTTTTTCAATCACCCGAACCAGCCGCTGTTTTTTCGGCAACTGCACTTCAATGACGTCAGTATTTCGCTTCTCGATTTGCTGGGCGACCGCCCACTCAATGTGTTCATCGAGTAGTGGGTGCTCACCTCGGCGACTCTCCAGCGCGCTGAGATGCGCGTCATCCCAGGCGGCATTGCCCAGCGCAACGGCAATATTACGCAGCCAGCGCAGATGACCAATGCGGCGGATCGCGGACCCTTCGGTAACTTTCAGAAAATGCGCTTCGCTCCAGGCAAACAGCTCCACCAGCGGCGGGGCGTGCAGCGCTTTACGCGGGCTGAAGTCCTCTTCATCGGTTAGCTGCGAGAAGCGGTTCCACGGACAGATGAGCTGGCAGTCGTCGCAGCCATAGATACGGTTGCCAATGAGCGGACGAAACTCTTCTGGTATTGCCCCTTCCAGTTCGATGGTCAGATAGGAGATACAGCGGCGGGCATCGACGGTATACGGTTCAACGATCGCCCCGGTCGGGCAGATCGTCATGCAGGCCACGCAGCGCCCGCACGCTTCCTCTACCGGGCTATCGATGGGAAGAGGGATATCGACCAGCAGTTCGCCGAGGAAAAAGAACGACCCGGCATCGCGATTAAGAATAAGCGAATGCTTACCAGTCCAGCCCAGACCGGCTTTTTCCGCTAACGGGCGCTCCAGAATGGGCGCAGAATCGACAAACGGTCTAAAATTGAGCGAAGTACACTGTTCCTGAATCATCTCACCGAGTTTTTTCAGGCGGTTACGTAGCAGCTTATGATAATCACGCCCAAGGGCATAACGGCTGACGTAACCCAGCGAGGGATCTTTCAGGGTGCGGGCGAAAGCGGCGTTGGCGGGGAGATAGTTCATCCGCACGCTAATCACGCGTAACGTACCGGGCTGAAGCTCATGGGGACGGGCGCGCATCATACCGTGACGCGCCATCCATTCCATCTCGCCGTGGTATTGTTTGTCCAGCCATGCCTGCAGTTTAGGTTCGCTGGCGCTGAGATCGGTGTCGGTAATGCCGACCTGCTGGAACCCTAGTTCAGTGCCCCATTGCTTGATTTGCTGCGCTAACGTATTGAGATCGAGGGGCTGAGACATGATGGACCATACAATGACAAAAAACCCTGTCAGTATACCACACTTCATTTGGCCTGCAGATGCGCTGCGACGCGCCGAAAAAGCGGCGGCGGACAGCCTCGGCCTGACGCTGTTTGAGCTGATGCAGCGCGCCGGCGAGGCAGCTTATCAACATGCCCGGGCCGACTATCCTGCCAGCCAGCACTGGCTGATTCTCTGCGGCCACGGCAATAACGGCGGCGACGGCTATGTGGTGGCGCGTCTGGCGCAGGCCGACGGTATTCGCGTGACGCTGCTGGCAGTCGAGAGTGATAAGCCGCTGCCGGAAGAGGCCGCCGCCGCCCGTGAAGCCTGGCTGGATGCCGGCGGGACTATTCATGCGGCGGAAATCCCCTGGCCGCAGGATATCGATCTGATTATCGACGGGCTTCTTGGTACCGGGTTACAGAGTGCGCCGCGGGAAAATGTCGCCACGCTGATCCAGCGTGCGAATGCCCATCCGGCCCCGGTGGTGGCGCTGGATATTCCTTCCGGACTCAATGCGCAAACGGGGGCGACCCCTGGGGCGGCGATCGACGCTGCCTGTACGGTCACGTTTATTGGCCTCAAACCAGGGCTACTGACAGGGAAAGCCCGGGATGTGGTTGGTCGGCTTTATTACCATGCCCTCGGGCTGGAAAGCTGGCTGGCGGGCCAGACGGTGCCGCTACGGCGTTTCGACGCCTCGCAACTGGCCGACTGGCTCCCGCCAAGACGCCCGACATCGCACAAAGGCGATCACGGTAAGCTGGTGATTATCGGTGGTGATTGCGGCACCGGAGGCGCAATTCGCATGGCCGGTGAAGCGGCGTTGCGGGCCGGGGCCGGTCTGGTGCGAGTGCTTACTCACAAAGACAATATTTTTCCCATTATTGCGGCCCGGCCTGAGCTGATGGTCCACGAACTGACAACCCAGATCCTCGATGAGAGTCTGCAATGGGCCGATGTGGTGGCGATTGGCCCCGGGCTCGGGCAGCGCGAATGGGGCGCTCAGGCGCTGCGTCAGGTGGCGCACTTTCCTAAACCAATGGTCTGGGATGCGGATGCGTTGAACCTGCTGGCAATCACTCCCGATAAACGTCACAATCGTGTGCTGACGCCGCACCCCGGTGAAGCCGCCCGTCTGTTGAACTGCAGCGTGGCAGAAATTGAAAGCGATCGCTTACTTTCTGCGCAACGTCTGGTAAAACAGTACGGGGGCGTGGTCGTGCTGAAAGGCGCGGGTACGGTGGTGGCCAGCGAAGCAGGTGAGATGGGTATTATCGATGCTGGCAACGCGGGCATGGCCAGCGGCGGCATGGGCGATGTGCTGACCGGCATTATCGCCGCGCTATCAGGACAACGACTGACGCCGTATGATGCTGCCTGCGCCGGATGTGTTGCGCATGGCGAAGCCGCTGACCGGCTGGCTGCCCGTGATGGCAGCCGTGGGATGCTGGCGACCGATCTTTTTTCCACGCTCAGGCGTGTTGTTAACCCGGATGTGATTGACCTAGACCATGATTAACCGAGTGATTCCTTTACCCGACGAGCAGGCAACTTTAGACCTTGGTGACCGCCTTGCGCAGGCCTGTTCCGGCGCCACGGTCATCTATCTGTATGGCGATTTAGGCGCGGGTAAAACGACCTTTAGTCGCGGTTTTCTCCACGCCCTCGGCCATCGCGGCAATGTCAAAAGCCCGACGTATACGCTAGTAGAGCCTTACACCCTCGAAAATCTGATGGTGTACCACTTTGATCTCTATCGTCTGGCGGATCCTGAAGAGCTCGAATTTATGGGGATCCGTGATTATTTTGCAAACGATGCCATCTGCCTGGTGGAATGGCCTCAACAAGGTGCGGGTGTACTGCCTGAGCCGGATGTCGAAATCCATCTTGAGTATCAGGCACAAGGGCGTGAGGCGCGCGTGACGGCGGTCTCCTCATTAGGTGAGTCTGTATTGACGCGTTTAGCCTGAGGGATAACGGGATGATCCATCGTATAACCAGTTGGCTGGCCGCTGCGCTGATGCTGTTAAGCATTCAGGCGACTGCGGCAAGTCTGTCCGATATCCAGGTCTCCAATGGCGATCAACAGGCCCGTATCACCATCAGCTTTATTGGCGATCCTGAATACTCGTTTAGCGCGCAGGGGAAACGTACCGTGGCGCTGGATATTAAGCAGAGCGGCGCGCTTCAGGGGCTGCCGTTGCTGTTTAGCGGCAACAATCTGGTGAAGAGCATTCGTGCGGGGACGGCGGCGGATACACAGACGCTGCGCCTGCTGGTCGATCTGACCGAAAATGGCAAAACACGTGCCGTGAAACAGCAAAATGGCTCGAACTATACCGTCGTCTTTACTATTAATGCCGATGCACCGCCGCCACCTCCACCGCCACCACCGGTGGTCGCAAAGCGGGTGGAAGCACCGATAGTGCCTGTACGTCCGACAGCGCCGGCACGTAACCCATTTAGCGCATCTGGGAGTGAACGACCCACCGCGATGACCAACAACCAGAGCACGACGCGCCCGGTGACACGCGCGGTGGCCACGGATGAAAAAGTCATTATTGCGATCGATGCCGGTCACGGTGGCCAGGATCCTGGCGCTATCGGACCGAATGGTACCAAAGAGAAAAATGTCACCATCGCGATTGCCCGCAAGCTGCGCACGCTGCTCAATGCCGACCCGTTGTTTAAGCCGGTGCTGACTCGCGATGGCGACTATTTTATTTCGGTAATGGGCCGCTCAGACGTGGCGCGTAAGCAGAATGCGAACTTCCTGGTGTCGATTCACGCCGATGCGGCGCCGAACCGCGATGCTACCGGTGCATCGGTGTGGGTGCTGTCCAACCGCCGTGCAAACAGCGAAATGGCGGGCTGGCTTGAACAGCACGAGAAGCAGTCTGAACTACTCGGTGGAGCGGGGGATGTGCTGGCAAACAGCCAGTCAGACCCTTATCTCAGCCAGGCGGTACTGGATTTACAGTTCGGCCATTCTCAGCGCGTCGGGTATGATGTCGCGACAAACGTATTAAGCCAGCTGCAGCGGGTGGGCGATCTGCACAAACGTCGCCCTGAACACGCTAGCCTGGGCGTTCTGCGCTCGCCGGATATCCCGTCGATCCTCGTGGAAACCGGCTTTATCAGTAACAACGGGGAAGAGCGCCTGTTGGGCAGCGATAATTATCAGCAGCAGATTGCCGAAGCCATTTATAACGGCCTGCGTAACTACTTTATGCAGCACCCGCTACAATCGGCCCCCCACGGTGAGCCAGCGCAAACCGCCAGCGCCACGTCGCCTGGCAGGACGTTGATCAATTAAGGAGTCAGTCATGCCGATTCAGGTTCTACCGCCGCAGCTCGCCAACCAGATTGCCGCAGGTGAGGTGGTGGAACGTCCGGCGTCGGTGGTGAAGGAGCTGGTAGAAAACAGTCTCGATGCTGGCGCCACGCGGATTGATATTGATATCGAACGCGGCGGCGCAAAACTTATCCGCATTCGTGATAACGGCTGCGGTATCAAAAAGGATGAGCTGGCGTTGGCGCTGGCTCGCCACGCCACCAGTAAAATCACCACCCTCGACGATCTGGAAGCCATTATCAGCCTCGGTTTTCGCGGCGAAGCGCTGGCCAGTATCAGCTCGGTTGCCCGGCTGACGCTCACCTCTCGCACCGCGGAGCAGCAGGAAGCGTGGCAGGCATATGCTGAAGGTCGCGATCAGGAGGTGACGGTCAAACCGGCGGCACACCCGGTTGGCACCACTCTCGAAGTGCTGGATCTGTTCTATAACACCCCGGCGCGACGCAAGTTTATGCGTACCGAAAAGACCGAATTTGGCCATATCGATGAGATCGTCAGACGCATCGCACTGGCGCGCTTCGACGTCACGATTAATCTCAGCCACAACGGCAAAGCGGTGCGTCAGTATCGTGCTGTGCCAGAAGGTGGGCAACGCGAGCGGCGGCTAGGTGCGATCTGCGGTATGCCGTTTCTGGAACATGCCCTGGCGATTGAGTGGCAGCATGGCGACCTGACGCTGCGCGGCTGGGTGGCGGATCCGCTGCATACCAACCCGGCACTGGCGGAAATTCAGTACTGCTATGTGAATGGCCGCATGATGCGCGATCGGTTAATTAATCACGCGATTCGTCAGGCCTGCGAAGATAAGCTCGGGGCGGATCAGCAACCGGCGTTTGTCCTCTATCTTGAGATCGATCCGCACCAGGTGGATGTCAACGTCCATCCGGCGAAGCATGAAGTCCGTTTCCATCAGTCGCGCCTGGTGCATGATTTTATCTACCAGGGCGTATTGAGCGTGCTCCAGCAGCAGCTTCAGGCGCCGCTGGTGAAGGACGATGACGAGATGGCGCCGTCGCGGCCGCAGATTCCGGAAAACCGGGTGGCAGCGGGAGGTAACCATTTCGCGCAACCCGCGCTGGCGCGTGAGCCTGCCGCGCCTCGTTATTCCAGCGATACGCCACGCACTCCCACCAATCCTGCAGCCGCAGGGGCGGCCAGCTGGCCGCATGCGCAGCCGGGCTACCAGAAACAGCAGGGCGCGCTCTATCGCCAACTGTTGGATACTCCCGCGGCAGAGCGTAAAAACGTTGTGCCGACGCCGGCGGCGGAAGGGTTATCCGGCCATAGCCAGAGCTTTGGCCGCGTGCTGACTATTGTCGGCGGCGATTGCACGCTGCTGGAGCGCGACGGCAAGCTGGCGCTGCTGTCGTTGCCGGTCGCGGAGCGCTGGTTACGGCAGGCACAGTTGACGCCGCAGGTCGAGCCGGTTTGCGCGCAGCCTCTGTTGATCCCGCTGCGTCTGAAGGCTTCCGCGGCGGAAAAAGAGGCGCTGGGTAAAGCCCAATCGGCCCTGGCAGTACTGGGTATCGATGTGCAACCGGACGCGCAACATTTAACGGTGCGCGCCGTGCCTTTACCCTTAAGACAACAAAATTTACAAATCTTGATTCCTGAACTGATAGGCTACCTGGCGCAGCAAAAGGCATTCGACGTCGGCAACATCGCGCAGTGGATTGCGCGTAATCTGGCAAGCGAGCATGCGCAGTGGAATATGGCGCAGGCGATTACCGTTCTGGCAGACGTTGAACGTTTGTGCCCGCAACTGGTAAAAGCGCCGCCGGGTGGTCTGTTACAACCTGTTGATTTACATTCGGCGATGAATGCCCTGAAAGATGAGTGATGTCACTACGGCGAGCCTGCCTAAGGCAATATTTTTAATGGGCCCAACGGCCTCCGGTAAAACCGCATTAGCGATTGCGTTGCGTAAAATTTTACCGATAGAGTTGATTAGTGTTGATTCCGCCCTTATCTATCGAGGAATGGATATCGGTACTGCCAAGCCGGATGCCGCGGAGCAGAGTGCCGCGCCGCATCGGTTGCTGGATATTCGCGATCCAGCAGAGGCTTATTCCGCGGCTGATTTTCGCCGCGATGCGCTGGCAGAAATGGCGGATATCGTCGCTGCCGGGCGCATTCCGCTACTGGTTGGCGGAACCATGTTGTATTTCAAAGCGTTGTTGGAAGGTTTATCGCCGCTACCGTCGGCGGACCCTCAGGTCAGGGCCAACATTGAGCAGCAGGCAGCAGAGCAGGGGTGGCACGCATTGCACCGGCAGCTACAGGAGATCGATCCCGTTGCCGCCGCGCGTATTCATCCAAATGATCCGCAAAGACTTTCCCGAGCACTGGAAGTTTTTTTCATTTCGGGTAAAACTTTAACGGAACTGACGCAAACGTCAGGAGACGCTCTGCCTTACCAGGTGCATCAGTTCGCCATCGCCCCGGCGAGCCGTGAACTGCTCCATCAGCGCATTGAACAGCGTTTTCATCAGATGTTGGCTTCGGGTTTTGAAGCAGAAGTACGGGCGCTTTTTGCCCGCGGAGATTTGCATACGGACATGCCTTCCATTCGTTGTGTTGGATACCGCCAGATGTGGTCATACCTTGAAGGCGAGATCTCGTATGATGAAATGGTTTATCGAGGTGTTTGCGCGACGAGACAGTTAGCTAAACGTCAGATCACCTGGTTGCGTGGCTGGGAAGATATTCACTGGTTAGATAGTGAACACCCTGAACAGGCGCTCTACAAAGTATTACAGGTAGTTGGTGCGAGCCAGGACTGAACGTGTACAATTAAACGGTATCGTGCGTAATTTTTTTTAAGAATCGTAAGGTTCTGAGTACAAAACAAGCATACATATAAGGAAAAGAGAGAATGGCTAAGGGGCAATCTTTACAAGATCCGTTCCTGAACGCTTTGCGTCGGGAACGTGTTCCGGTTTCTATTTATTTGGTGAATGGTATTAAGCTGCAAGGGCAAATTGAGTCTTTCGATCAGTTCGTGATCCTGTTGAAAAACACGGTCAGCCAGATGGTCTACAAGCACGCAATTTCTACTGTTGTCCCGTCTCGCCCGGTGTCTCACCACAGCAATAATGCTGGCGGCGGTACAAGCAACTATCACCATGGTGGTAGCGCGCAGGGTTCTTCTGCGCCGCAGCAAGACAGCGAAGATACCGAGTAAGGTTTCGCTGTTTTTCCATGCCGGGGAGCCAGGTTTTACCGATGCATTTCAGGTTTCAGGTAAGCGGCATGTCGTGACTCCCCAGTCATTTACGTCAGTGAATGACTGGGTACAACACATTTGTCAGACGCATATTGAAAGCGGTGTTTGGTGACCCGTATGGGTCAGAGCACCAACGCATGCGACCTGAAAGACGACGGGTAACTGGGTTCTCCGCTGGTATTTGATAAGGGGTTTATGCTTGTTTGACCGTTATGATGCCGGTGAGCAGGCGGTGCTGGTACACATCTATTTTTCGCAAGACAAAGATATGGAAGACCTTCAGGAGTTTGAATCCCTGGTCTCCTCTGCCGGTGTCGAAGCAATGCAGGTGATTACCGGTAGCCGTAAAGCACCGCACCCAAAATATTTTGTTGGTGAAGGTAAGGCTGTCGAAATTGCGGAAGCCGTAAAAGCGACCGGCGCGTCAGTCGTGCTGTTCGATCATGCTCTGAGCCCGGCTCAGGAACGAAACCTGGAACGTTTATGCGAATGCCGGGTTATCGATCGCACAGGTCTTATTTTAGATATTTTTGCCCAGCGCGCACGTACCCATGAAGGGAAACTGCAGGTTGAGCTGGCACAGCTACGCCATATGGCCACGCGCCTGGTTCGTGGCTGGACCCACCTTGAAAGACAAAAAGGCGGGATTGGTTTGCGCGGCCCGGGTGAAACCCAGCTCGAAACTGACCGTCGACTGCTGCGTAACCGGATCATGCAGATCCTGGGGCGGCTGGAAAAGGTGTCAAAACAGCGTGAACAAGGACGGCGGTCTCGAGCCAAAGCCGATATTCCAACCGTCTCGCTGGTGGGTTACACCAACGCCGGAAAATCAACGCTGTTCAATCAGATAACCGAAGCCGAGGTTTATGCTGCGAACCAGCTGTTCGCAACGCTGGATCCAACGCTTCGTCGCATTGATGTCGCCGATGTTGGCGAGACCGTGCTGGCGGATACCGTCGGCTTTATTCGCCATCTGCCGCACGATCTGGTTGCCGCGTTTAAAGCCACCCTGCAGGAGACGCGTCAGGCGACCCTGCTGCTGCATGTGATTGATGCAGCCGATGTCCGCGTGCAGGAAAACATTGATGCAGTTAATACGGTACTCGCTGAAATCGAGGCCGATGAAATTCCGATGCTGCTGGTAATGAACAAAATCGACATGCTGGATGATTTTGAACCACGTATCGATCGGGATGAAGAGAATAAACCGATTCGGGTCTGGCTCTCCGCCCAGACCGGAGTTGGCGTACCACTGCTTTTTCAGGCTTTGACGGAACGACTTTCCGGTGAAGTGGCACAGCACACGCTGCGTCTACCGCCACAGGAAGGGCGACTGAGAAGTCGGTTCTATCAGCTTCAGGCGATAGAAAAAGAGTGGATGGAGGATGACGGCAGCGTGAGTCTGCAGGTGCGCATGCCGATCGTTGACTGGCGTCGCCTCTGTAAACAAGAGCCAGCGCTGGTTGATTACGTGATTTGACCTTGCAGCTTGCCTGAAGATATTAACCCCTGTGGGGATATCAAAAACAAATATGGAGCATATACATGGCGTGGAATCAGCCCGGTAATAACGGACAGGACCGCGACCCGTGGGGGAGCAGCAATAACCAAGGCGGCAACTCCGGGGGAAATGGCAATAAAGGTGGTCGCGAGCAGGGGCCGCCCGATCTGGATGATATCTTCCGCAAGTTAAGTAAAAAACTTGGCGGTCTCGGTGGCGGTAAAGGTGGCCAGGGGGGCGGTAGCAGCTCTCAAGGACCACGCGGCCCGATGGGCGGACGCATTGTCGGCATCGTTGCCGCCGCTGCGGTAATTATCTGGGCAGCCAGCGGTTTCTATACCATCAAGGAAGCGGAACGTGGTGTGGTAACACGCTTTGGTAAATTCAGTCATCTGGTTGAGCCTGGTCTTAACTGGAAGCCGACCTTTATCGATAACGTGCAGGCCGTTAACGTTGAATCAGTACGTGAACTGGCGGCTTCTGGCGTCATGCTGACGTCCGATGAAAACGTCGTACGCGTTGAGATGAACGTGCAGTATCGCGTGACCGATCCTGAGCGCTACCTGTTTAGCGTAGCCAGCGCAGACGACAGCCTGCGTCAGGCGACCGACAGCGCCCTGCGTGGCGTTATTGGTAAGTACACGATGGACCGCATTCTGACCGAAGGTCGTACCGTTATTCGTAGCGATACCCAGCGTGAGCTGGAAGAGACGATTCGTCCGTACAACATGGGTATCACTCTGCTGGACGTCAACTTCCAGACGGCTCGTCCGCCGGAAGAGGTGAAAGCCGCATTTGATGATGCGATTGCCGCTCGTGAGAACGAACAGCAGTACATCCGTGAAGCTGAAGCGTATACCAACGAAGTGCAGCCGCGAGCCAATGGTCAGGCGCAGCGTATCCTTGAAGAGGCGCGTGCGTACAAGACTCAGACCGTACTCGAAGCGCAGGGTGAAGTTGCTCGCTTTGCGAAAATCCTGCCAGAGTATAAAGCTGCGCCGGAAATTACCCGTGAACGTCTGTATATCGAAAGCATGGAAAAAGTGCTGAGCCACACCCGCAAAGTGCTGGTTAACGATAAAGGCGGCAATCTGATGGTTCTGCCTCTGGACCAGATGCTGAAAGGCGCTGGCACCCCAGCGGCAAAGAACAGTAGCAGTGGTGCCAGCGATCTGCTGCGCCTGCCGCCTGCGTCAAGCTCAAGCAGCGCCAGCACGACGTCGACCACTACGGACGGCAATATCATGGACCAACGCCGCGCTAACGCGCAGCGTAACGACTACCAGCGTCAGGGGGAATAACGATGCGTAAACCTGTTATTGCGATAGTGGTTATCGTGCTGGTAGTGCTTTACATGTCTGTCTTTGTTGTCAAAGAAGGCGAGCGTGGTATTACGCTGCGCTTTGGTAAAGTCCTGCGCGATAGCGAAAATAAACCGCTGGTCTATGCGCCGGGTCTGCACTTCAAGATCCCGTTCATTGAATCAGTGAAAACGCTGGATGCGCGTATTCAGACCATGGACAACCAGGCCGATCGCTTTGTGACTAAAGAGAAGAAAGACCTGATCGTTGACTCCTACATTAAATGGCGTATCAGCGACTTCAGCCGCTACTACCTGGCAACCGGCGGCGGCGACGTCTCCCAGGCCGAGGTACTGCTGAAGCGTAAGTTCTCTGACCGTCTGCGTTCTGAAATTGGTCGCCTGGACGTGAAAGATATCGTGACCGACTCCCGTGGTCGTCTGACCCTGGAAGTACGCGATGCCCTGAACTCCGGTTCTGCAGGGACTGAAGATGAAGTCAGCACCCCGGCTGCCGACGATGCTATCGCCAAAGCGGCGGAGCGCGTGGCGACAGAAACCAACGGTAAAGTCCCGGTGATTAACCCGAACAGTATGGCGGCACTGGGTATTGAAGTCGTTGACGTGCGTATCAAGCAGATCAACCTGCCGGCGGAAGTGTCTGAAGCGATTTACAACCGTATGCGCGCCGAGCGTGAAGCGGTTGCTCGTCGTCACCGTTCACAAGGCCAGGAAGAGGCTGAGAAGCTGCGTGCTACCGCGGACTATGAAGTCACCAAGACACTGGCTGAAGCGGAGCGTCAGGGCCGTATCATGCGTGGTGAAGGTGATGCAGATGCCGCTAAGCTGTTTGCTGATGCATTCAGCCAGGATCCAGGCTTCTATGCCTTTATCCGTAGCCTGCGTGCCTATGAGAACAGCTTCCAGAGCAATCAGGATGTGATGGTGCTCAGCCCGGACAGCGATTTCTTCCGTTATATGAAATCACCTGCGGCGACTACTCGCTGATTTGTGGATGATATGATGAAAAGGCGCCTTTACAGGCGCCTTTTTTTATAGGCAAATCTAATAAACAGCCGCAGCACAATCGGTTATGGTCTTTTGTGCGCGAAAGCAGTACATAATCAAGGCGAAATGCCGGACAATGCGGCAAAAGTCCAATTTACACGTTGCTCTGCCGCAGCGGTCAGCTTTCTCTCTAAGGGTCAATAATGAATTCAACAATCTGGCTGGCACTGGCGCTGGTTTTAGTTCTGGAAGGGCTCGGGCCACTGCTTTATCCACGTGCCTGGCGGCGAATGATTGCGACAATGACCCAGCTTCCGGATAATTTATTACGCCGTTTTGGCGGTGGTCTTGTGGTCGCTGGGTTCGTCATCTACTACATGTTGACGAAATCGTTAAGCTGATCAAAAAGTGGTCAGACTTGCCTGATATTGGCTGCAAAAAGTGCTGTAACTCTGAAAAAGCGATGGTAGAATCCATTTTTAAGCAAACGGTGATTTTGAAAAATGGGTAACAACGTCGTCGTACTGGGCACCCAATGGGGTGACGAAGGTAAAGGGAAGATCGTCGATCTCCTGACTGAACGGGCTAAATATGTCGTGCGCTACCAGGGTGGTCACAACGCTGGCCATACTCTCGTAATCAACGGTGAAAAAACCGTCCTCCATCTTATTCCATCAGGTATTCTCCGCGAAAACGTTACCAGCATTATCGGTAATGGCGTTGTGCTGTCTCCAGCTGCGCTGATGAAAGAGATGAAAGGTCTGGAAGACCGTGGTATCCCTGTTCGTGAGCGTCTGCTGCTGTCTGAAGCCTGCCCGCTTATCCTCGATTATCACGTAGCACTTGATGTGGCTCGTGAGAAAGCACGTGGCGCGAAAGCTATCGGTACTACCGGTCGCGGTATCGGCCCTGCGTACGAAGATAAAGTCGCTCGTCGCGGTCTGCGCGTGGGCGATCTGTTTGATAAAGCCACCTTTGCTGACAAGCTGAAAGAAGTGATGGAATATCACAACTTCCAGCTGGTGAATTTCTACAAAGCAGAAGCGGTTGACTATCAGAAAGTGCTGGATGATGTGATGGCGATTGCCGACATCCTGACGGCGATGGTTGTTGATGTGTCCGATCTGTTGGACCAGGCGCGCAAGCGTGGCGACTTCGTGATGTTCGAAGGCGCGCAGGGTACTCTGCTGGATATCGACCACGGTACCTATCCGTACGTGACCTCGTCCAACACCACTGCTGGTGGCGTGGCGACAGGTTCCGGTCTGGGTCCGCGTTATGTCGATTACGTTCTGGGGATCATCAAAGCCTACTCCACTCGCGTTGGTGCAGGTCCGTTCCCGACAGAGCTGTTCGATGAAACCGGCGAGTTCCTGTGCAAGCAGGGTAACGAGTTCGGCGCCACCACTGGCCGTCGTCGTCGTACCGGCTGGCTGGATATCGTGGCGATCCGTCGCGCGGTGCAGATCAACTCCCTGTCTGGCTTCTGCCTGACCAAGCTGGACGTGCTGGACGGCCTGAAAGAAGTGAAAATCTGCGTCGGTTACCGTATGCCAGATGGCCGCGAAGTGACTACCACGCCGCTGGCTGCTGATAACTGGGAAGGCATTGAGCCGATCTATGAAATCATGCCGGGCTGGTCTGAAACCACCTTCGGTGTGAAAGCACGTAGCGGCCTGCCGCAGACAGCGCTGAACTATATCGCTCGCATTGAAGAGCTGACCGGTGTACCGGTTGATATCATCTCTACCGGTCCTGACCGTTCTGAGACGATGATTCTGCGCGACCCGTTCGACGCATAATCAATAACCTGGGGCGCCGTTCAGGCGCCCTTGTTTTTGCTGTTCACCCGCCCCATTTCAAATAAATTAGCGGCCTGAGCGCTGGCTGGTTTATCATCAATACAGTATCAATATCGTTTTTACCCGAGGATCAATGCTCTAAAGCATTCAGGATGCGCCCGTTCGCGCAGCAACTGAAGCCAGAGTGCTGACCGTTCCCCCTTACCCTGAGGTTGATGTGCAGTTAACGAGTTTTACGGATTACGGATTACGTGCGCTGATCTACATGGCGTCGTTGCCGGATGGAAGAATGACGAGTATCTCCGAAGTGACGGAGGTTTACGGCGTTTCCCGTAATCATATGGTTAAAATAATCAATCAGTTAAGCCGTGCTGGTTACGTTATGGCCGTGCGGGGGAAAAACGGGGGGATTCGCCTGGGTAAACCAGCGCAAGCTATTCGTGTTGGTGATGTTGTCCGCGATCTGGAGCCGTTATCGCTGGTCAATTGCAGCAGCGAATTTTGCCACATTACTCCCGCCTGCCGCCTGAAAAAGGCGCTTGCTGAAGCTGCGCAAAGTTTTCTTAAGGAACTAGATAACTACACGCTGGCTGATTTGGTTGAAGAAAATCAACCGCTTTATAAATTATTACTGGTGGAGTGACGTAAACTCACATCAGAGATGACAACGGAGGAACCGACATGTCACAAGATCCTTTCCAGGACCGCGAAGCTGAAAAGTATGCGAATCCAATCCCAAGCCGGGAATTTATCCTCGATCATTTAACAAAACGTGAAAAACCGGCCAGCCGCGAAGAGCTGGCGATAGAACTGAATATCGAAGGAGAAGAGCAGCTCGAAGGGCTGCGTCGTCGTTTGCGCGCGATGGAGCGTGACGGACAACTGGTCTTTACCCGTCGCCAGTGCTACGCGCTGCCGGAACGTCTGGACCTGCTTAAAGGCACCGTTATCGGCCACCGCGATGGCTACGGCTTCCTGCGCGTCGAAGGACGCAAAGACGACCTTTATCTCTCTTCCGAGCAGATGAAAATGTGTATTCATGGCGATCAGATCCTGGCGCAGCCGCTGGGTGCCGATCGTAAAGGCCGTCGCGAAGCGCGCGTGGTGCGTATTCTGGTGCCGAAAACCAGCCAGATTGTCGGCCGTTACTTCACTGACGCCGGCGTCGGTTTCGTCGTGCCCGACGACAGCCGTCTGAGCTTTGATATCTTAATTCCGCCGGAAGAGGTCATGGGCGCGCGGATGGGCTTTGTGGTGGTGGTTGAACTGACCCAACGCCCAACCCGTCGTACCAAAGCCATCGGCAAAATCGTTGAAGTGCTGGGCGACAACATGGGCACCGGCATGGCGGTCGATATGGCGCTGCGCACCCACGAAATCCCTTATACCTGGCCACCGGCGGTGGAAAAACAGGTCTCGGTGCTGAAAGAACAGGTACCGGAAGAGGCCAAAGTGGGCCGCGTAGACTTACGTGACCTGCCGCTGGTCACGATCGATGGCGAAGATGCCCGCGATTTCGATGATGCGGTCTACTGTGAGAAAAAACGCGGTGGCGGCTGGCGCCTGTGGGTTGCGATTGCTGATGTCAGCTACTATGTCCGCCCCGGCACGCCGCTGGATGCGGAAGCGCGTAGCCGCGGAACGTCGGTCTACTTCCCGTCTCAGGTTGTCCCGATGCTGCCGGAAGTGCTTTCCAACGGCCTGTGCTCCCTGAACCCGCAGGTCGATCGCCTGTGCATGGTGTGTGAGATGACCATCTCCTCCAAAGGGCGCCTGACCGGATATAAATTCTATGAAGCGGTGATGAGTTCACACGCGCGCCTGACCTATACCAAAGTGTGGCATATGCTGCAGGGCGATCAGGAACTGCGTGAGCACTATGCGCCGCTGGTGAAGCATATTGAAGAACTTCACACTCTCTATAAAGTGCTGGATAGCGCCCGTGAAGAACGCGGTGGGATCTCATTTGAGAGTGAAGAAGCGAAGTTCATCTTCAACGCTGAACGTCGTATCGAACGCATTGAGCAGACGCAGCGTAACGATGCGCACAAGCTGATTGAAGAGTGCATGATTCTGGCGAACATCTCCGCCGCGCGTTTCGTTGAGAAGGCGCTGGAGCCCGCGCTGTTCCGTATTCACGATAAGCCGAGCACCGAAGCGATCACCGCGTTCCGCTCCGTGCTGGCGGAACTGGGCCTGGAGCTACCTGGCGGGAATAAGCCAGAGCCGCGAGACTATGCTGAGCTGCTGATTTCGATTGCTGACCGTCCGGATCATGAAATGCTGCAGACGATGCTGCTGCGCTCCATGAAGCAGGCGGTGTACGATCCGGAAAACCGTGGTCACTTTGGCCTGGCGCTGCAGTCCTATGCCCATTTCACTTCACCGATTCGTCGTTACCCGGATCTGTCGCTGCACCGGGCGATCAAGTATCTGTTGGCGAAAGAGCAGGGTCATAAAGGCAACAGCACCGAAACCGGCGGCTGGCACTACAGCATGGACGAAATGCTGCAGCTGGGCGCGCACTGCTCGATGACCGAGCGCCGTGCCGATGAGGCCACCCGTGAAGTGTCTGACTGGCTGAAATGTGATTTCATGCTGGATCAGGTGGGCAACGTCTTCAAAGGCGTGATTGCCAGCGTCACCGGCTTTGGTTTCTTCGTGCGTCTTGATGAACTGTTTATCGATGGCCTGGTTCATGTTTCATCCCTCGATAATGACTACTATCGTTTCGATCAGGTCGGGCAACGCCTGATAGGTGAATCCGGTGGCCAGACTTACCGTCTGGGCGACCGCGTGGAAGTCCGCGTGGAAGCGGTCAATATGGACGAGCGTAAGATCGACTTCTCGCTGATCTCCAGCGAACGCGGTCCGCGCAACGTCGGTAAGACCGCGCGGGAGAAAACCAAAAAGGCGAACACCGCAGGTAAACCTTCTGGCCGTCGTCGCCAGGCGGGCAAGCAGGTGAACTTCGAGCCAGACAGCGCTTTCCGTGGTGATAAGGGTAAACCGAAGCCGGCGAAAGCGAAGAAAGACAAGAGCGCTAAAAAGCCGTCAGCCAAGACGCAGAAAATCGCGGCGGCGACCAAGGCGAAGCGTGCGGCGAAGAAAAAAGTCGCTGAATAAGCATCGATCAATGTTGCAGACCGGGGCGCCCGGTCTGCAAAGCCGAAACGGCAATACCAACACGTAACGAGTACATCAATGAGTGAAATGATTTACGGCATCCACGCGGTGCAGGCCCTGCTTGAACGCGCTCCAGAGCGTTTTCAGGAAGTTTATATTCTGAAAGGCCGTGAAGATAAACGTCTGCTGCCGTTGATTCACGCCCTGGAAGCGCAGGGTGTGGTGATTCAGGTCGCTAACCGTCAGTTCCTTGACGAGAAAAGCGAAGGGGCAGTACATCAGGGGATCATCGCCCGCGTGAAACCGGGACGGCAGTACCAGGAGAACGATCTGCCTGACCTGCTGGCCTCCCTCGATCAGCCGTTCCTGCTGATTCTGGATGGCGTCACCGACCCGCACAACCTGGGCGCCTGCCTGCGTAGCGCGGATGCCGCCGGCGTTCATGCGGTGATTGTGCCGAGAGACCGCTCTGCACAGCTCAACGCGACGGCGAAAAAAGTTGCCTGTGGCGCGGCAGAGAATGTCCCGCTTATCCGCGTGACAAACCTGGCACGCACCATGCGTTTGCTGCAGGAAGAGAACGTCTGGATCGTCGGGACCGCCGGTGAAGCTGACCACACGCTGTTCCAGAGCAAAATGACCGGCCCGATGGCGCTGGTGATGGGCGCAGAAGGCGAAGGCATGCGTCGTCTGACCCGCGAACATTGCGATGAGCTGATCAGCATCCCGATGGCCGGCAGCGTTTCTTCCCTGAACGTCTCGGTGGCGACCGGTATTTGCCTGTTTGAAGCGGTGCGCCAGCGTAGCTAAACACCTTGTTTCGCTAAGCGCAAAAATGCAAAACCATCCCTCGGGATGGTTTTTTTGTGACTGCTTTCGCGGGCGAGGTTGGTTCAGGGTGACCATACTTAATGGCAACGCCATTGAGGGAGGGAAACACCATGCACTGGCAGACGCACACCGTCTTTAACCAACCCACGCCGCTGTGCAATAGCAACCTGTTCCTGTCGGATACCGCCCTGCGTGAAGCGGTAGGGCGCGAAGGTGCGGGATGGGATAGCGATTTACTGGCCAGTATCGGCCAGCAGTTGGGGACCGCGGAATCGCTGGAGCTGGGGAGGCTGGCGAACAGCAATCCGCCGGAGCTGCTACGCTACGATGCCAGCGGCAACCGGCTGGATGATGTCCGTTTTCACCCTGCCTGGCACCTGTTGATGCAGGGGCTTTGCGCAAACCAGGTCCATAACCTCGCCTGGCAGGACGAGGCCCGCAGCGGGGCGTTTGTCGCGCGTGCCGCCCGCTTTTTGCTCCACGCTCAGGTGGAGGCAGGGACATTGTGCCCGATAACCATGACCTTCGCCGCCACACCGCTGTTGCAGCGCGCGGTGCCTGAACCGTTCAGCGACTGGCTGTCACCGCTGCTAAGCGACCGCTACGATCCGCACCTTGCCCCAGGCCAGCAGAAACGCGGGGTGTTAATTGGCATGGGAATGACGGAAAAGCAGGGGGGATCTGACGTTCTGATTAACACCACCCGGGCAGAAAAAACGGCGGAAGGTTTTTACCTTCTGACCGGACATAAGTGGTTTTTCTCGGTTCCGCAAAGCGATGCGCATCTGGTGCTGGCCCAGGCGCCGGAAGGTCTCTCCTGCTTTTTCGTGCCCCGCTTGCTTCCCGACGGGCAGCGTAATGCGCTGCACCTCGAACGGCTAAAAGATAAGCTGGGGAATCGCGCTAACGCCAGCAGCGAAGTGGAGCTGTTTGAGGCCCATGGCTGGCTGATTGGCGATGAAGGCGATGGTGTGCGGCAGATCCTGAAAATGGGCGGCCTGACCCGTTTCGATTGTGCGCTGGGTAGCCACGCCTTAATGCGCCGGGCGTACTCGGTCGCGCTGTACCATGCGCTGCAACGCCAGGCCTTCGGTAAATACCTGGTCGATCAGCCGATGATGCGCCAGGTGCTGGGTCAGATGGCGCTGCGTCTGGAAGGGCAAACCGCCTTTTTGTTCCGCCTGGCGCGGGCGTGGGATCGCCGTGATGATGTTAACGAGGTGCTGTGGGCCCGGTTGTGGACGCCGGCGGCGAAATTTGCCATCTGTAAAGCCGGGATGCCGTTTGTTGCGGAGGCGATGGAGGTGCTGGGCGGCATTGGCTACTGCGAAGAGAGTGAGCTACCGCGTCTGTATCGCGAGATGCCGGTCAACAGCATCTGGGAAGGCTCCGGTAATATTATGTGCCTGGATGTGATGCGGGTGTTGAGCAAGCATCCGGCGGCGCTGGAGCTGCTGGCGGCAGAGTGTGCCGAGGTGAAAGGGCAGAATCGTCACTTTGACCGTGCCTGGCGGCAGCTGCAGCAGCTGTTACGGCGGCCCGCTGAAGAGCAGGGCAGAGAGATTACCCGTCTGGTTTATATGCTCGGTGTCGGGGCGCAGATGCTGCGTTACGCCTCACCGCCGCTGGCGGAAGCCTGGTGTCGGATGATGCTCGACACGCGCGGCGGTATGCGTCTGGATGCGCCGACGCTGGACGATTTATTGCTACGTGCGATGGGACGTGGGCGCCAGGCGCCTCAGGCGTAGAGAATCGCCTGTACCCGCCAGTTATCCGGCTGCTGCTCTTCGTACATCTGTACGATGCGGTACCACGACGCGCCTTGCTCATCGGCCTTCACGGCGATGGCATGTTCAACGTCCTGCTGGCTGCCGGCAATGTTATTCACGGAAATCAGGCCAATTTCATTCAGGCCAGTGACGCAATCCGCACTGGCGAATTCCGCTGATTGTGCCGTGGTGTTGGCAGTTGCTGCGCTCAGCAGCAGACTGGGTAGGGTAAAAGATCGTTTCATCGTCAGCTCCATTTCACGTAGTCCTGAGGGCAGTCCGTTGCTAACGTTCTGCCAGGGTATGGCTGGCTGAACGTTATTATGCACAGGAGAACGTGAATGGATGCAAAGCAGTGTAAATCTGGGTTAAATTTTAACCGTTACTTACGGTATAAAATCGCCTGCGAATACCACTGGCCGGGAACCATGGTGTCATCAATCATAATGATGACGTAGTAATCCGCTTTCGCTGTCTCTGCTTTGACTTTTAGCGCAGCTTCTACATCCATCGGTGAGCCATACAGTAAGACGCTCACTGTTCCTATCTTCTGTAGACCCTGCGTCTGATTACGCTGGATCTCTTGCGGATGGTCGGTTGCGGGTGGCGGCGCTTCTGGCGTTCCCTGTAGGGCACTACAGCCAGTTAAGGCGAGAACCAGTAACCACGGTGTAAACCTACGCATAACCATATCTCGTTTCCTGATAGTCATAGTGTAGTGGTAGCCTGAATGTCATTTCCGGGGAATGTTCCCGAACTGTTATCTCGAACGCGAATTTCGAATGAAAATATCGTGAAAGCGTAATCTGGTTCTCAACATTATGAATCACCGTGAACCTGGTTTCCTGGTGAATATGTCGCTTCCGGGCATGTCACCCCTTGAGTGAAAGGAGATGGTCAATGATTGCTCTTGAAGTACGTCACCTCGCGGGGGGAGAAGTGCTGCACGCCTGCCCGCAGGATGCGCTGGATAAACCGTTGCCCTGCATCATATTTTATCATGGTTTTACCTCCTCGAAGTGGGTATATAGCTACTTCGCCGTGGCGCTGGCGGAGGCCGGTTTTCGGGTGATCATGCCCGATGCCGCGGAGCATGGTGCGCGTTACGATGGGGATGAAGGCGGGCGGATGCAGCGTTTCTGGCCGATTCTGCTGCACAGCTTTCGCGAGTTTCCTGCGCTGCGCGAAGCGGTTTTCGCACAAGGTTGGGTCGAGGGTGAACGGTTGGGTGTCGGTGGGGCGTCGATGGGCGGAATGGCGGCGCTGGGGATCATGACCCATCATCGGGAGCTGAAAAGCGTGGCCTGTCTGATGGGCTCCGGCTATTTTACCTCGCTCTCGCAGAGCCTGTTTCCGTCTCCGGAATTCGATGTTGAGCAGCTTGCAGAATGGGACGTTGACCACGATCTCAGCGCGGTGGCTGACAGACCGCTGCTGCTATGGCACGGTGAGGAGGACGATATTGTGCCCCCTGAAGGGACGTTCCGCCTGCAGCAGGCGCTACAGGACAGTGCGGATCTGACCTGCGTCTGGCAGCACGGCGTGGGCCACCGGATCACGCCGGAAGCGCTAACGGCAACGGTGGCGTTTTTCCAGCGTCATCTGTAAACGGCAATCACCTGAAAGCCGATCCTCAAAGTGCTTGAGGATCGCTTTCTGTCCTGGCGTCCGGCTTAGTTTTGCTGGTAAGCGGATGGCATACAGCGCATGCCAATCAGCGTCAGGACGCAGATTATCGCGCCGGCGTAAAACGTCGAGGCGGCGCCAAAAACTTCCCACAGCACCCCGGCTCCGGCGCTCGCCAGCAGCAGCGCGATGCCGCTCATCAGGTTGAACATCCCGAAGGCGGTGCCGCGCAACTCCGGCGGAGCAGTATGTGCCACCATCGCCGCCAGCAGACCCTGCGTCATCCCCATATGAATGCCCCACAGCGCGACGCCCGCAAGAAGCGTGCTCCAGTGGCCGCTGAGCGCCAGTACGATATCGGCGGCGATCAGCACCAGCAGGCCCCATTGCAGCATTTTGCTGTGGCTCATGCTGTCCGATAACTTACCGAATGGATAGGCGGTCAGGCTGTAAACCAGATTCATCGCGACCATCACCAACGGGATGGCGAACAACGGGATTTCCATCTGCTGGGCGCGCAGAACCAGAAAGGCTTCGCTGAAGCGGGCGAGGGTAAAGATTGAGCCGATCGCCACCACCCACCAGTAGGCGGCGGACAGCTTTTTTAGATTCTCGCGGCGCAGGGGATTCGTGCGTTTTTGGGCGACCGGCGTTTTTGGCTCTTTTAACCCAAAGCCCAGTAACGCGATAGAGAGCGCGGCGGGGATCACTGCGACCCAGAAAATAGACTGGAAATCGTTATCCCACAGGAACATCAGCGCGACGGCAAGCAGCGGCCCCAGAAACGCGCCAATGGTATCCAGCGCCTGACGCAGCCCGTAGGCGGCGCCGCGGATTTCCGGCGGCGTGACGTCGGCGACCAGCGCATCCCTTGGCGCTCCACGGATGCCTTTGCCGACACGGTCGATCATCCGGGCGCTAAACACCACGCCGGAGGTGGGAGCTATGGCGAAAAGCGGCTTGCTCAGCGCCCCCAGGCCGTAGCCGAGTAGCGCCAGCCCTTTGCGTTTGCCCACATAATCGCTGATGACGCCGGAAAAGACTTTTAGCATCAGCGCGGTGGCTTCAGCAACGCCTTCGATAATTCCGATAATAATGACGCTGGCCCCCAGGGTAGTGGCCATAAACAGCGGGAGCAGGCTGTGGATCATCTCTGATGACACATCCATCAGCAAGCTAACGCCACCAAGAACCCACACGCCTTTGGGGATACGACTTAGCGTGGCAAAACGCGAAACCATGAATGACTCCGGATAATCATGCGATTAAAAGGGGATTAAATCAGGTTACGGTGATGCTGATAAGTCATAAATAAAATAATTATCAATCGCATTAAGACTTCGCCCTTGTGGTCGGGCGAAGTCAACGATTCAGAGGGGTTAGCGGTAAATCGCCGCTTCTGCGTGTATCAGACCGTTGCTTTCCGGTTCGTGAATCAGGATTGGCTGGAAGTATTTTGCGCCTCGCGCATCGCTCAACTGATTCAGAGCCTGATCGGCTTCTTGTTCAGTCGCCATATTATGGTTGATATAGATAACGCCAAGGCTCTGCACATCGTCCATATTCCGTGCCTGGCGCCCATCGATCTTGATGGCTGCCTGCGCGCTCGCGCTCAGTAAGACAGCAGCCAATGCAGCAATGATGATGTTTTTCATACTCTACGCTCCTGACGTTCTGTCGGCCATGCTGGCGTTAATCCGGGGTCCTCTTGGGTTATCGATGGCTTTGACTTAAGTGTAATCTCTGGCTGTCGCGGCATCGCGACCATTTCTGATGGAGTTGTTCAAAAAAACGTCGCTACCGTTGTTGATTAATTTTAAATCACTGACTTAATACGGCTTTGCGGATAGTGCGAATTATTTGCGCAATTTGCTTGTCTTAATTGGCTTTCGTACGTATTATGACGCGTCAATTTTTCAGCCGCCCTTTAACCACGTTCCTTGCCTCCATGGGCCGCGGCTGACCCAGACAGGAGGCTGAATAATCCGTAAGGAGCAATTCGATGCGTCATTACGAAATCGTTTTTATGGTCCATCCTGACCAGAGCGAACAGGTTCCGGGTATGATCGAACGTTACACTGGTGCAATCACTGCAGCAGAAGGTACGATCCACCGTCTGGAAGACTGGGGCCGCCGTCAGCTGGCTTACCCGATCAACAAACTGCACAAAGCTCACTACGTTCTGCTGAACGTTGAAGCCCCGCAGGAAGCGATCGATGAGCTGGAAACAAACTTCCGCTTCAACGACGCCGTTATCCGCAGCATGGTAATGCGTACTAAGCACGCTGTTACCGAAGCATCTCCGATGGTTAAAGCGAAAGACGAGCGCCGTGAGCGTCGCGAAGATTTCGCAAACGAAACCGCAGATGATTCCGAAGCTGGGGATTCTGAAGAGTAATCCTGATGACCAATCGTCTGGAGCTGTCCGGCATTATATGCAGGACGCCAATTCGTAAGGTCAGCCCGTCAGGAATTCCACACTGCCAGTTCGTGCTTGAGCATCGTTCAGTGCAGGAGGAAGCCGGTTTTCACCGGCAGGCATGGTGCCAAATGCCCGTTATTATTAGCGGACACCAAAACCAGGCCATTACTCACAGTATAACGGTCGGTAGTGCAGTAATCGTTCGGGGGTTCATTTCTTGCCACAAGGCAAAGAACGGCCTGAGCAAAATGGTTCTGCATGCCGAGCAGATTGAATTGATAGATTCTGGAGACTAGCCAAATGGCACGTTATTTCCGTCGTCGCAAGTTCTGCCGTTTCACCGCGGAAGGCGTTGTAGAGATTGATTACAAAGACATCGCTACGCTGAAAAACTACATTACCGAAAGCGGTAAAATTGTCCCGAGCCGTATCACCGGTACTCGTGCAAAATACCAGCGTCAGCTGGCTCGCTGCATCAAGCGCGCTCGCTACCTGTCCCTGCTGCCATACACTGATCGTCATCAGTAATCGGCCGCCGTCTATTAACGACTTTAAGAGGATAAGGTAATGCAAGTTATTCTGCTTGATAAAGTAGCAAACCTGGGTAGCCTGGGTGATCAGGTTAACGTTAAAGCGGGTTATGCTCGTAACTTCCTGGTACCGCAGGGTAAAGCTGTTCCTGCTACCAAGAAAAACGTTGAATTCTTCGAAGCGCGCCGCGCAGAACTGGAAGCTAAACTGGCTGACGTTCTGGCTGCTGCTAACGCACGTGCTGAAGCAATCAATGCACTGGGCAACGTTACCATCGCGTCTAAATCAGGCGACGAAGGTAAACTGTTCGGTTCCATCGGTACCCGCGACATCGCTGACGCTGTAACTGCAGCTGGCGTTGCCGTCGCTAAGAGCGAAGTTCGTCTGCCGAACGGCGTTCTGCGCACCACCGGTGAGCACGAAGTGGACTTCCAGGTTCACAGCGAAGTATTCGCGAAACTGGTTGTAAACGTTGTAGCTGAGTAATTTATTACTGAGTTCGCGTCGAGACGCCGGCCTTGTGCCGGCGTTTTGCTTTTCTGCATCACGTCTTTGAACAATCTTTTCCTTGTATGGTGGCTATTCCGCGTGCTTTCTGGATAATAAAATAAAACGCTATTTTATTTTTGGTGACGCGAATGGATGCCCCCTCAGTTTTTTCCCGTAAGAAAGTGGCTTACGCCTGTGCAACCCTGTGTTGTTTATTATGGGGAAGCTCTTATCCGGCAATAAAAAGCGGCTATGAACTGTTTCATATCGCCACCGATGATGTGCCGTCAAAACTGGTCTTTGCAGGTTACCGTTTCCTGTTTGCCGGGTTGCTGTTGCTGCTCTTTGCCCTGGCACAACGAAAACCGGTTGCGCGCCTGAATCCCCGGCAATGTGCACAGCTGGCGATACTTGGCGTAACGCAAACCTCCCTGCAGTACATTTTCTTCTACATCGGGCTGGCGTTTACCACCGGCGTGAAGGGCTCGATCATGAACGCCACCGGGACCTTCTTTAGCGTCTTGCTGGCGCACTTTATCTATCAGAACGACAAACTGAGCTACAACAAAGCCATCGGCTGTATTCTCGGCTTTACCGGCGTGATGCTGGTGAACTTTAGCCATTCGCTGAGCGATTTTAGCTTTGTCTGGCAGGGGGACGGTTTTGTGGTGCTGGCGGCGTTTATTCTGTCGGCGGCGACACTCTACGGAAAGCGTATTTCACAAACGGTCGATCCCACGGTGATGACCGGCTGGCAGCTGGCGTTTGGCGGTCTGGTGTTGCTGGTTGGGGGTTACTTCACCGGTGGCGAGTTGGTTATCCACAGCACCACGGCGCTGCTGGTGCTCGCCTATCTGACGCTACTCTCTTCGGTGGCTTTTGCAGTGTGGAGCGTATTACTCAAGCACAATCGCGTCAGTATGATTGCGCCGTTTAACTTTGTGATCCCGGTTGCCGGAACCGTGCTGTCAGCGATTTTCCTCGGTGAGAACATCTTTGAGATCAAATATGTGATTGCGCTGGTGCTGGTTTGTGTCGGGATTCGGTGGGTAAACAGAGAAGGGACGCCGCGCGTCAAAAAATCCAGGCAGGCCGGGTGACACACCCGGCTATGCCACATGCTTTAGCGCGCGTTATCGTGCGCGGATAAAGCTGCCATTCGCCTGGCGGGTGAACAGCACCTGCTGCCCGCTGCCGGTATCAATCGTCAGACCCGTCACCACACCGTTGGCATTCTGGCGAATCTGCACCGTCTGCCCGGTTTGCAGCGAACTTAACGGCTTACCCGCGCCTTCGACCTGGGCCATGGCGTAGACGTCAGTCGGCGGAAGATTATGGTCGCGGAACAGCTGAGCCAGGGTTTTACCGGCTTCGATGCGGTAGGTGCGCCACTGTTGCTCAATCCCCGGCGCGGATTGCTGTTGTTGTTGCTGCTGCTGCTGCTGCTGTGGCTGAGAGTAGGCCTGGCTTTGACTCTGGCCCTGGTCCATCGGCTCATCCTGAACAGGCTCAGGCGCCACCGGGGCCATTTGGTCGGCATCATTGACCGTAGGCGTGTTGGTAATAGGCGGCAGCGGCATGCCCTGCTGGGCCGACTGCGGCTGGGACTGTGATTGCAGGTCGATACTGGCTTCGCGGCTATTTTGCATTGGGCTGCTGCTATCTTCTGAAGGCAGCAGTATGCCGATAATCACCAGCAACGCGCCGGCAATAATGCCCCGACGATGCATTGGCGGCAGCGGATCCATGATGCGAATATGATCCGGGGCGTGCCAGATCTTCGCCAGGGTAGGTGTGATATCAAAGCGCCCGGGCATGGCTTTCCTCCTGCTCCGCATATTTTTATCCTGCTCAGTAGAGTATAGATGGCTAACTTCCTGATGGCCGAGACAAAGATATGTTTCGTGAGGTTAACCTGATATCTCCTATTGTTTCTGTTTCCCTTAGATTTGTCATCATCTCCGCGACAAAGTTTTACCCGTCGTGCTATGGCTGATATGCTTCCCACCACTTTATACCCGTCATACTTCAGGTTGCAGGCGCGTTGGCTGCACTCGAATTATCCAGGGTATCTATTCCGGCTTTTTCCGCTGCTGTCGCATGAAGCCGTGGAGTATGAAACTCTCACCCAACAAAGGAACAAAGATGGCAACCCCGACTTTTGACACGATTGAAGCGCAGGCAAGTTATGGTATCGGCTTGCAGGTTGGACAACAGCTGAGCGAATCTGGCCTGCAGGGGCTGCTGCCGGAAGCACTGGTTGCCGGCATTGCTGATGCGCTGGAAGGCAATCAGCCGCAGGTGCCGGTGGAAGCCGTTCACCGCGCGCTGCGTGAAATCCACGAACGTGCTGATGCCGTGCGTCGCGAACGTTTCCAGGAAATGGCGGCTGATGGCCAGAAATACCTCGACGAAAACCGCGAGCGTGAAGGTGTGAACAGCACCGAATCCGGCCTGCAGTTCCGCGTTCTGACCCAGGGCGAAGGCGCGATCCCGGCACGTACCGACCGCGTACGCGTGCATTACACCGGTAAACTGATCGACGGTACCGTGTTTGACAGCTCTGTGGCGCGCGGCGAACCGGCTGAATTCCCGGTAACCGGCGTTATCGGCGGCTGGATTGAAGCGCTGACCCTGATGCCGGTCGGTTCCAAATGGGAACTGACTATTCCGCACGAGCTGGCCTATGGCGAGCGCGGTGCTGGTGCATCCATTCCTCCGTTCAGCACCCTGATTTTTGAAGTTGAACTGCTGGATATTATCTAAACAGCAGGGGCTTCCTCTCCCGTTTGGGGGAGGAAGCGACTAAAAATAGCGAAAAAAACTTAAGTTGAGAGTTTGCTGGTGTTTTATATTGCTCGCTCGCGTTTTAGGTGTATTTTTGTGAGCTGTTTCGCGTGACTGGAGTGATATAACACTCACTTTAAACATATATTTAACATTATATCTAAATCATAGTATTCATCCCTCCGATTCTTACCTAATATCGATAAGCCCATTTTCAGGGCAATAGCGAATGACGGGCCATCAGAGCCTGAACAACACAGACAGGTACAACAGGAAGAAAATCACATGGTAGATCAGGTTAAAGTCGCTGCCGCAGAGCAGGCTCCGACTGAACAATCGCTACGGCGAAATCTCACGAATCGACATATCCAGCTTATTGCTATCGGTGGCGCCATTGGTACCGGGCTGTTTATGGGCTCCGGCAAAACCATCAGCCTTGCCGGTCCATCCATCATTTTTGTTTATATGATCATCGGCTTTATGCTGTTTTTCGTTATGCGTGCCATGGGCGAATTACTGCTGTCGAACCTCGAATATAAATCATTCAGCGATTTTGCCGCCGACCTGCTGGGGCCGTGGGCAGGGTATTTTACCGGCTGGACCTATTGGTTCTGTTGGGTTGTGACCGGGATGGCCGACGTGGTGGCCATTACCGCCTACGCCCAGTTCTGGTTCCCCGGGCTGTCCGATTGGGTGGCCTCGCTGGCGGTTATCCTGCTGCTGCTGAGCCTTAACCTGGCCACCGTGAAAATGTTCGGTGAAATGGAGTTCTGGTTCGCGATGATCAAAATCGTCGCTATCGTGGGGCTGATTGTTGTCGGCCTGGTGATGGTGATGATGCATTTCAAATCGCCGACCGGTGTCGAGGCGTCGTTTGCCCATCTGTGGAATGACGGCGGCTGGTTCCCGAAAGGCATCAGCGGGTTCTTTGCCGGCTTCCAGATCGCGGTCTTTGCGTTTGTCGGTATTGAGCTGGTGGGCACCACCGCTGCGGAAACCAAAGATCCGGAGAAATCCCTGCCGCGCGCGATTAACTCTATCCCGCTGCGTATCATCATGTTCTACGTCTTCGCGCTGATCGTGATTATGTCGGTGACGCCGTGGAGCTCCGTGGTGCCGAGCAAGAGCCCGTTCGTCGAGCTGTTTGTGCTGGTGGGCCTGCCGGCTGCCGCCAGCCTGATTAACTTTGTGGTGCTGACATCGGCCGCCTCTTCGGCCAACAGCGGCGTGTTCTCGACCAGCCGTATGCTGTTCGGTCTGGCGCAGGATGGTCAGGCGCCGTCGATGTTTGCCAAGCTGTCGAAGCGTGCGGTACCGGCGAAAGGGCTGACCTTCTCCTGCATGTGCCTGCTGGGCGGTGTGGTGATGCTGATGGTTAACCCAAGCGTAATTGCTGCGTTCACCATGATTACCACGGTGTCGGCGATCCTGTTTATGTTCGTCTGGACCATTATCCTCTGCTCCTATCTGGTCTACCGCAAAAAGCGTCCGCAGCTGCATGAGCAGTCGAAATACAAGATGCCGCTGGGCAAACTGATGTGCTGGGTTTGTATGGCCTTCTTCGTCTTCGTTCTGGTACTGCTGACGCTGGAAGCGGACACTCGCGAAGCGCTGATTGTGACGCCGCTGTGGTTCGTTCTGCTGGCGGTGGGTTGGTTCTTTGCCGGTAAGAAGCGTCTGGCGAAATAAAAATCTTCGGCAGAGATTTTTAACGTTGCTTGCAACGGCCCGTAGGGAGACGGGCATAAAAAAGGCCACTGCGGTGGCCAATAAGACTGACACTGTCGAGGGCGCCTGCGGGCGCCTTTTTTGTTAGTTTCCGGCGAGGGCGCGCGGGAACAGCACGTTGTTCTCCAGGCTGATGTGTTCCATCAGATCGTCAATCAGTTCATTAATGCCGTTGTACATCGCTTTCCAGGTGGTGCAGGCTTCCGGCGGCGGCGTCACATTGTTGGTGACGTGCTTAATCACCTCCAGCAGCTCACCCGCTTCGTCGTGTTCGCTTTCCATGACGCTGACAGGCCCTGCGGCTTGCGTCCCCATGCCCTGCTTAATCATCGGGAACAGGATCTGTTCCTCTTTCATCATGTGGCTGGAGAGCTCCTGGTGCAGCATGGTCAGGTATTTTGTCAGGCCGACGGGCACGTTGGGTTTGTCAGCATGCACACGCTCAACTTTGGTGGCCTGCAGGATAAGCTCCGGCAGTTGCTCGCGGTGGCGGTCGTGGTAACGCACGATAATGTGGTCGATGATTTCCGCATACGGCACGACACGCCAGTCGCGTTCTACCGGTGTTTCTGCCAGCTGCGCCAGCTCGGCTTCAATCACCGCGACGTCCAGGTCTTTGCGCGTTGCCGCGCGATCCAGCGTCTGCTTGCCGCCGCAGCAGTAGTCCATGTCATATTTACGGAATAACGCGGAGGCGCGCGGGATAGTCAGCGCCAGTTCGCCTAAAGGTTGGTCACGAAAAGCCATAGCGGATACCTCGTCTTTAAAAATATAAGATGCATATTAAATGCATCTTATAGATAAAGGAATACCCCTTTAGGATACCAGGCTATTTTTTATGCCCGCAGACCGGCTCCAGCACCGGCAATTTTTGTGGTCGGGAGCGCACCGCGTAGACCACGCCGATCACCAGCAGCAGAATGCCGCTCAGGGTCAGCAGCGGCGGCATGCTTTGCCGCAGCAGGAAGGTATACAGCAGGCCGGCCAGCGTTTCGAAGACGATCAGCGGCCCGAGGATCACCGTAGGAAGCTTCTGGCTGGCGATGTTCCAGCACAAGGCGCCCACCCACGAACAGAGCACGGCAATAGCCAGCATCAGCGTCACGAAAAGCACCGGCCGCGGGCCGAAGGGAAGCGGGAAGTCGGCCTGTTGAGCCTGCAACCACCCACAGGCAACCAGATAGCCCGCCAGCGAAACCGGTAAGGTCACCAGCGCCTGCGCCGTCGCCCACATCATCGGATGCTTGTCCGGGTTTTCCCGCAGCCAGCGGGCATTACGTAAGGCGTACCACGCCCAGCAGGCCACGGAGATCAACGCCAGCCCAATGCCGGAACCATAGCGCCAGACGCTGAAGTTGGGCAGGCCCTGGCGAAGTTCAGCGATGTTGACGCATACCAGGCCGATGGCAATGCAGGAGAGCGCCGGGAACAGGCGTCGCCACGGCAGTTTGCCATCACGCTGGCTATAGAGCAGGTTTGCCATCACCGGCAGCACCACCGGCAGCGTGCCGATAATCATGGTCGATACCGGCGCGCCGGTGCGCTGGATGGCGCTGGCAAGGCAGACGTAATAGATAAGATTGCCCATCATGGTCAGCCCCAGCGCCGTCCACCAGTCTCGTCCCGACAGCTGACGCAGTCGCGCGCGACCCAGCCAGGCCAGCGGCAGCGCAATCAGCCCCAGCGCCAGATAGCGCCCCATCGATTGCAGCACCGCCGGGTATTCCGGGATCAGCACCGGGCCGACAAAGATCAGTCCCCACATCAGCCCTGCCAACAGGGCATACAACACACCGCTAATCATCACATCATCCGCACTCGTTTCAGTTGGCGTAAAGTGTAGAAGAGGGTGGGGCGGAAATATTGTATGAGGTTGCGCATTAGCGCCGGGCGACCTGCTTTTGATAGCGAACCGGGGTGATGCCGTAGCGGCGGGTAAAGGCGCGGGTCAGGTGCGACTGATCGGTCAGGCCAGCGGCGGCGGCCACTTCGGCGGCGGGCATACCGTGGGTGAGGAAGGCTTTGGCTCGCCACAGGCGAATGGCCATCAGCATCTGATGCGGCGTGACGTGGAAGTGGGCCTTAAACTGGCGCTGAAAATGGTATGGGCTCAGGGCGGCAACCTGTGCCAGCTCATCCAGCGAGACGGCGTGCATATAGTTGTCGTGCAGATAGTCGCGCACCCGCTCGAAGCGGTGGGAGGCTTCAGCCAGCACCGGCGCGTGATGGGCCAGCGGGCGGAAGGTATCGATCAGGTCCAGCAACAGTCCCTGCTGGGCCAGCGGGTCATCGGTGTGCCATAAGCCATAAATCAGCTGGCACAGTTGCTGCGAGCGTCGGGGATCCTGGCGTACCACCTCGCTAAACCACCAGTGGCGTACGCCGGTGATCTCTTCCAGCTTGTCAGGCTCCAGATAGACCATTCTGTAGCGCCAGCCGTCAGCGGTCGCCGCTTCACCGGTGTGCAGTTCATCCGGGTTCATGGTGACGATGGAGTTTACCGGGGCGACGTACTGGCTGCCGCGATAGCGAAAGCGCTCGGCGCCCAGCTCTATCGCGCCAATACCGAAGGCTTCGTGAGTATGGGGTTCGAAGGCGTAGCGGGAAATATGGGCATGATACAGCTCAACGCCGGGCACCTGCGCCAGATGGCGAAAGCGCGCGCTGTCTCTCTCATCGTTGAACTGTTCCGGTACGCCCTGCATTGAGTCACTCCCGACGGATCTCCAGTTATTATTGGGGATGACCCGCCGGGATGCTACAAAAATTAACCTTTTTGCAACGGTTACAGAATGGCGCTGATGCTTTCCGCCAGCGAAGTCGTCGGACGGCCAATCAGCGTGCTCAGGGTATGACTGTCGTCAAACAGGCCGCCTTTTTCGGCGCCGCTGTCCGAATCGGCGAGCATCTCCGCCAGTCCGGCTGGCAGGCCAACGCTCTTCAGCGCCGCCGCAAAATCGGCTTCACTGAGATTCTGATAGACCACGTTTTTACCGCTTTGCTTGCTCAGCTCTGCGGCCAGTTCGCTCAGGGTCCAGGCGTTATCGCCGGCCAGCTCATACACTTTCCCGGCGTGGCCCTCTTCGGCGATCACGCGCGCTGCCGCTAAGGCATAATCGGCACGGGTTGCCGTGGCGATTTTCCCTTCACCGGCAGCACCGATAAAGACGCCATGCTCCAGTGCCGGCGGGGCGCTGGCGAGATAGTTCTCGGTGTACCAGCCGTTGCGCAGCAGTGCGTAAGGGATGCCGGAGTCGGCGAGTAATTTCTCGGTCTCCACATGCTCAACGTGCAGGCCCAGCGGAGAGGTATCCGCGTGCAGCAGGCTGGTGTAGGCAATGAATTTCACGCCGGCCGCTTTAGCGGCATTGATGACGTTACGGTGCTGCGGCGTGCGCTGGCCGATTTCATTGGAGGAGATCAGCAGCAGCTTGTCCACACCCTGCAGGGCGGCGGTAAATGCGGCTTCGTCGGTGTAGTCGGCCTGGCGAACCACCACGCCTTGTTGGCTCAGGGATTCGGCTTTCGCCGGGTTACGCACAATGGCCACAATCTGGCTGGCCGCGGTGGTCTGTAACAGATTCTGTAGTACCAGGTGGCCAAGCTGGCCGGTAGCGCCGGTAATTGCGATCATGGGTCTTCTCCTTCGTGTTCAGTAGCAGTTGTGGTAAGCTAACACCTTAGCTAACTTTTAGTAAGTACGTACAAAAAGGTAAGTATGAAGAACGTGAATCCCACTCTGAGTGAACAGCTGCGCGACGGTAACCTGTTTGCCGAGCAGTGCCCGTCACGCGACGTGCTTAAACATGTGACCAGCCGCTGGGGAGTCTTAATTCTGGTGGCGTTACGCGGCGGTACCCATCGTTTTAGCGAGCTGCGTCGTAAGATGGGCGGCGTGAGTGAAAAAATGCTGGCGCAATCGCTGCAGGCGCTGGAGCAGGATGGCTTTATCAATCGGCTCTCCAGACCGGTGGTGCCGCCACACGTCGAGTATAGCCTGACCCCGCTTGGCGAGCAGGTAAGCGAGAAAGTGGCGGCGCTGGCCGACTGGATCGAGCTGAACCTGCCCGCGGTTCTGGCGAACCACGAGCAGGTGGCTGAGGTTTAAGGCTTCGACTGACCCAGATCCAGCTGGTAAATGGCAAAGCCGATATCGTCGGTGGCAACCTGGTGCATCGGATACTGTGCTTTTTCTTTGATGAACGCCGCCGCTTTCTCACCCGGCGAGGTCTCAAAGCGAATATCCAACGGCACCGTGCCGTGAAGCGGCGCCAGGCGCCAGTTATTATCGGCGGACGGGTGAATAGCACCGGATTTTTTCGATTCGGCGCCGATCCATGCCGCCAGTACCGAGCGGTTTTCGTCAGGGGAAGCAAACGCAATATGGCTATCGCCGGTACCGGCAAACTTGCCGCCGTAGGCGCGATAGTTATTGGTGGCGACGAGGAAGGTGGCGGTCGGGTCGACAGGTTTACCGTTAAAAGTTAGATCCTTAATGCGTTCCGCCTGCGGGTTAACCATCTGGCATTCGCCGTCGTAGCGCGCCGGCTGGCTGACATCAATCTGGTAGTTCACACCGTCAATCACATCAAAGTTATAGGTGCGGAAACCGTCCCAGTTGATTAATGACTGCGGTTTGCTGCTGGTCAGGTCGATGCGATTGAACTGTCCGGCGGAACATTCCAGCCACTCTTTGACCTCTTTGCCGCTGACTTTCATTACCACCAGCGTATTGGGATAAAGGTACAGGTCGGCGGCGTTACGGAAGGTGAGCTGGCCCTTTTCGACTTCGACGAAGCTGGCCGGGTCGTTCTTACGACCGCCAACTTTAAACGGCGCGGCGGCGGAGAGCACCGGCAGTTTCGCCAGATCCGGATCGCCCTGAATATAGTGTTCGACATAGGCCTTCTGCGCCATGTTTACCACCTGCACGGTGGGGTCATCCTGCACCAGCGCCAGGTAGCTGTACATGTTATCGGCAGACTGGCCGATGGGTTTGCTGACGAACTCACGGGTTGCATCGTGATCGGCTTTGAGCACCTGCACCAGCTTCGCGTCTTCTGCCGCCAGCGATTTCTTCGCCACCGCGTCATAGATCGGGCGCGCTTCAGCTTTGGCCTGCGCGACCTGCCAGTGGCCAGCATCGTTATTCAGCACCAAATCGACGATGCCCAGGTGGTCGCCCCACATGCCGGGCATCACGGCGGGAATGCCGTTCAGCGTGCCTTTTTCGATATCCGCGCCCTTAATGCTGGCGAAATCTTTCCCCGGGAATACCGCATGCGCGTGGCCGAACATAATGGCATCCACGCCGGGCACCTGGCTTAAGTAGTACACCGAGTTTTCCGCCATCGCCTGGTACGGATCGGCGGAGAGCCCGGAGTGGGCAATGACCACCACCACATCGGCGCCTTTTTCACGCATTTCCGGCACGTATTTCCGCGCGGTTTCGGTGATGTCGTTGACGCTGACTTTACCGCTGAGATTAGCTTTATCCCAGGTCATAATTTGCGGCGGCACAAAGCCGATATAGCCGATGCGTAGCGTCTGGGTTTTGCCATCGCTGTCCTGAACCTGGGTCTCTTTGATCAGGTACGGCGTGAACATCGGCTGGCCGGTTTTGCTATCGATAACGTTGGCGTTCACGTAGGGGAACGTCGCCCCGGCCAGCGCCTTGTGCAGGAAATCGAGGCCATAGTTGAATTCGTGATTGCCGAGGTTGCCCACTGTGTAATCCAGGGTATTCATCGCCTTATAGACCGGATGAACATCGCCTTTGTTGAGCCCTTTTGCCGCCATATAGTCGCCCAGCGGGCTTCCCTGAATAACGTCGCCGTTATCGACCAGCACGCTGTTTTTGACCTCCTGGCGGGCTTTTTCGATAAGCGTGGCGGTGCGAACCAGACCAAACTTTTCGGTGGCGGCGTCTTTGTAATAATCGAAATCCATCATATTGCTGTGCAGATCGGTGGTTTCCATGATCCGCAGATCGACGGTGGCGGCGTTCACGCTGGCCGCGACCAGCGTGGCCAGTAACGTTACGCTAAACTTCATCATCAGAGGCATCCTTTTCATGAGCAATGGCACAGTAGAAAATGTATGTACATTCTGTTGCTTACAGAAGTGTGAATCATGCCGAAATTTGCACGATGAAACCGCCATTACTATCACAGATAGCGGAACTCGCACCGATGCGATATAACTAAAACAACGAGTTAACGCCACTGTAACCAGACGAGGTGGAGAATGTTAGAACAAGTATGTGAGCTTGCACGGCGTGCAGGTGATGCCATCATGGATGTCTATGATGGGAAGCAACCGATGGACGTAGCCAGCAAGAAAGATGATTCTCCGGTTACCGCGGCGGATCTCGCGGCTCACAGCGTGATTATGAGCGGCCTGCTGGCGTTGACGCCGGACATCCCGGTGCTGTCTGAGGAAGACCCGCCCGGCTGGGACATCCGCCAACACTGGCAGCGTTACTGGCTGGTGGATCCGCTGGATGGCACCAAAGAATTTATCAAACGTAACGGTGAGTTCACCGTCAATATTGCGCTGATTGAGAACGGTAAACCGGTGCTTGGCGTGGTCTATGCCCCGGTGATGAAGGTGCTGTACTGCGCGGAAAACGGCAAGGCCTGGAAAGATGAGTGCGGCCGGCGCAAGCAAATTCAGGTGCGTGATGGCCGACCGCCGCTGGTGGTCATCAGCCGCTCTCACGGCAACGACCCGGAACTGCAGGAGTATCTGGAGCAGCTCGGCGAACATCAAACCACGTCCATCGGCTCATCCCTGAAGTTTTGCCTGGTGGCGGAGGGTCAGGCCCAGCTTTATCCGCGCTTCGGGCCGACCAGCACCTGGGATACCGCGGCTGGTCATGCGGTTGCGGTTGCTGCCGGGGCGCACGTTCACGACTGGCAAGGGCGTACTCTGGACTACACGCCGCGTGAGTCGTTCCTCAACCCCGGCTTCCGGGTCTCTATTTACTAAGCAGTTTGTGCAGCAGCGCGACCACCTGCTGCACTTCCTCCTGGGTGAGTGCGCCATCTTTGGCCCACTGCACGCGGCCCTCGCTATCCAGCACGACAATGGCTGAACTCTCTTCCTGCAGCTGCCAGGCTTTGCGGGCCAGGCCGTTGCTGTCGACAATAAACTGCGACCAGGGGTAGAGCTGTTTGTTGCTCTCAATGCTGCTGCGCACGAACATACCGGAGCCTGGGATGGCATCATCGGTATTGACGATGGTGGTGGTCTGGTAGCGATCGTGCGGGAATTTCGCCGCCTTGATCGCCTCGATCAATGTGGCGTTTTTCTCTTTTGCCGAGGTGCGCCCGGCGATGTGTTGCACCACGCGAACTTTTCCTGCCAGCTGCGAGCTATTCCAGTTTTTGTAGCTAAACTTATCATTATCCAGCATTAATTCTCCCCGGTCGGCTATGCCAACCGGCGCGACGCGCTGGCCATCAACAAAGTTATGCGCTGATGCTATCAGCGGGAACAGGAGGCAGGAAGCCGCCAGAAATGTACGTAGGGTCATGATGGGTCCTTATTGTATGCAGGTGATCCGACCACTTGGTCTGGCTTTAAGCATAAGTGCGATTTACCGGTGTGACACGCAATCAGAAGGCCAGTTTGCGTGTTAACGCACATATTCGAAGAAAATCGGCCACTTATACTCATTTCTACGTATGTTTGAAACGATAGTTCTTAATTATTGTCATCAAAAGGTAAATAAACTTATGCATGCTGGGTATTACAAAGGTTCTGAACTATAGTTTTAGGGCATTAAATTTGCGCTCCAGAATCGTGGGCTAAGTGTGGCACCACAAGAGCGTAACCCTGGCAGGAGACAACAATGAAAATTTTCCAACGCTACAATCCGCTGCAAGTGGCGAAGTACGTGAAGATCCTGTTCCGCGGACGGTTATACATCAAGGATGTTGGCGCTTTTGAGTTTGATAAGGGAAAAATCCTTATCCCGAAGGTCAAGGACAAGCAGCATTTGTCTGTGATGTCTGAGGTTAATCGTCAGGTCCTGCGTTTGCAGACCGAGATGGCGTAACCTGAAGAACGATGTAGCTATGCGGTAAAAAAAGACGGCTCCCCACGGGAGCCGTTGATGTTTCTAGTCCTTCATCATCGCATAACGTTTACGGTATTCGCCCGGCGGAATGCCGTTATGTTTGCGGAAAATCCGGGTGAAATAGACCGGGTCAGCGTAGCCGACCGACAGCGCAATTTTGTTTAACGGCAGCGAAGTACTCTGAATCAGCCATTTTGCCCGGTTGATGCGCTGCGCCTCGCGCCAGGCGTACACCGTCTGCCCGAGTTCATTTTTGAACAAGTGGGCCAGCCTTGACGGCGAGATGAAGACCATCGCTGCCAGGGTCTCAATTTTTACTTCCTGAGCAATGTGCTCGTTGAGATATGCACAGACGGCGTTAATCCTCGGGTCGTGAGCGTGGCGATTGCTGATGGGCTGAAGCTGAAAACAGTTGAGGATCAGGCGTTCCAGCGCATTCATGGCCAACGCTTCCGACAGCGGGGCGCTAGCAGAATGGTGGCGAATGACCTCATAGAACAGATCGTGCAGATTTTGCTGTTGTTCGGGGTCGGTAATCGTGGTTTTGCCAATATTATGGGTCGTCTGATCCCATTTCAGCCAGTCTATCCAGTAGGGGCGAGGGATAAAGTAGATCCACAGATGGTCCCAGTGATCGCTGTGTTCATCCCGCCCGTAATGATGCGGAACGCCGGGCGGAAAGAGCAGCATATCGTTCTCGCGACACAGCAGGGAGCCGTCACCGGCTTTGGCGCGGGCCTGGCCACGCAGGGTGAAATTAATAATGTAGCCTTTCATCCCCTGCGGGCGGTTAATGTAGTAATCCAGCGTTGAACCGCGAGTGATGGGCGTAAAGCCCGCGACAACCCAGGCGTTGAAGGTAAAGGTCTTCATCAACGGCGAGAAATTCAATAGCTCATTGATATCCAGTTCCATTGTTTCCTCGTCTGAGCGCCGCGATGCGTTTAACTTTCGATGATACTAAATTCCCAGGCCTTGAGACGCAACGGCTGGCCGACGTGAACGCTCTCGCCGCTCAGGACATTTTCCCCGGCGGTCTCGCTGATGACATCCAGCGGGTCGGCAGAGTAGTTGAACAGAAAATTCACGATGTTGCCGTCGCGATTGCGCATCTTTCTGACCACCAGCGGATAGCGGTATGCCGACGTACGCGAACGCAGCGTCTGGTCGGCGGTGAGTAAATCAAACAGCTGGCTGATGAGCCTCTTGTGCGGCAGGAAGCCCACGTAGATGGCGCGGCCCTGACCATAGTCCGCATCAGTGGCGGCGGCATACTCGCCCCACGCGGGGTGCTGATAGCGCAGCAGGGTGCGGGTGTTGGCCTCCGGGGTCAGCAGCTCCATCCACAGTTCTGCCTGATTATTCTCGCTGCAATCAAGCTGCGCGCAGCACGACGCCACGGTGGTCTCTTCCGAGAGGGTGAACTGGCTGTAGCTGACGCCGCAGGCCTGGTGCAAAATCCCCGGCTGCGTGCTGTGACGCACCTTGACGTTTTCATCGCTAAAGCCTGATTTAAAGCCAATCAACGCTCTACCGCCCTGGGCAATATAGCGATTGATACGGTTTAACAGGCCATCATCGGCAGCGTAAAGACCAGGAATAATCAACGTGCGGTAGCGCGAGGTCTCCTCGTTGACATCGTGGATGATGTCGAGACTAACGTTATCGTCGTACAGCGCATCATGGAAGCGGCGGAAAATATCGTTATAGACATTGCCCTGGGCATCACCGGGCCGGAACTGATTCAGCGCGTCCATCGCGTCGTTGCTGACCAGCAGGGCGACGTCGTTTTCTGCCCGCAGGTCGGCCAACTGCGGGGCCAGACGGGCAAAGTCAGCGCCGATAGTAGTGGCTTCCTGCCAGGTAGGGTTACGTGAAAAATCGTGGCTTAACAAGCCCTTCCAGTAGGTCTCAAACGAATTGTGGATCGAATGCCAGTGCCAGTAGGAGACCATGGTTGCGCCGGAGGCAATATGGCTGAAGGCCTGCAGCCGGAGCTGGCCCGGGAACGGCGTCCACTGGGCAAATCCCTGTGCCTGCGTCTCCAGTACGAAGTAATTCTGCCCTTGCTTCAGCGAACGGGTGATGGCGCCGCCAAAGGCGATTTCCCGCCCGGTGAGGTGTTGCTGGCTGGGGTGATAGATATCGACCCCGGCAATATCCAGCGCCTGCGCGGCGGCGAAGTGATCGACCCGCGGCTGAACGCCATAAGAGTAGCCCCGCCATTCAAAATCGAAGTTATGGGTGACAAACTGCTGCGGCTGCGCATACTCGCGCACGATCTCCGCCTGCCAGGCCAGGTACTCCGTCACCTGCTGACGCTGATAACGCGAGAATGCGCAGGCGAGGCTGGCGTTAATGGTGTTCTCAACCGGCGGGAAATCCTGCCAGCTGTCGATACGGTTGCTCCAGTAGTTCAGGCCAAAATCGTGATTCAACTGGTCGAGGTCCGGGTACTGTTCCTGCAGGCTGCGTACGAACCCTTCCTGCATATGGCGGCCGATATTATCGTAATGCTTGGTTTCGTTATCCAGCTGCCAGCCGATAATCGCCGGGTGATGCTGAACATGCGCCATCAGGGTACGGATAATGTTTTCGGCATAGCGTCGGAAGGTTGGGTTGACGATATCCATAATTTGCCGCGGGCCATATTTCTGCTGCCCCTCGACGGTGGTAACCATAATGTCCGGATGTTTAGCCGCCAGCCACGCCGGGACCGCATAGGTGGGCGTGCCGATAATCACCGCAATGCCGGCCTGGTGCATCGCGTCCAGCACCCGGTCGATATGGTAGAAGTTGTAAACACCTTCCTGAGGCTCCAGGGTGCTCCAGGTGGACTCGGCAATGCGCACGACGTTAATCCCCGTTTCACGCATTAAGGCGATATCTTTCGCCAGACGATCCTCCGGCATATATTCGTCGTAATAGGCCACGCCATAAAATAATGTCGACATGCAGGTTACCTCCTTGAATTAATGAGCGGGCGCCGGTGGTTGCGGAGCAAAAATGCGCGCGTTGTTCAGCGTAATGGCCGAGATAAGGGTGAAGCACAGGGCAATGCTGCCCAGTACGATATAGCTGCTGGTAAACCCCATGCTCTGGTACATATGGCCGATACCGGTGGAAAGAAAAATAGAACTAAAGCTTTTCGAAAACTGGAATCCGATTAAATAAACCGTGGCGGAAAGCAGTGGGTTGAAGTTGGCGGTGATATATTTTAATGCGGCAACCAGTAATACCGAACTTTCAAAGCCGTGGAGCAGTTTAATCAGACTGATGGAGACCGGGCCAACGGCCCAGGCCGAACCAATGATGCGCAGGCTCATGATCATCCCGCAATACAGCAGGGCGTTTTTCGGGCCAATTTTATTGACAAACCACGGTGCAAAAAACATCACCACCGCATCAAGGAAAATCTGCCCGGTGGTTAAATAGCCAAAGACTTCCGCACCGCGTGCTTTACTCTCAAAGAAGTGGCTGTAATAGATAGCGAACTGCTGGTCGTAGGTTTCATACACCGCACCGACCCCAATCATGTAGATGGCGAAGAACCAGAACTTCTTCATCTTCAGCAACGAGGTGGCGTCCTGCAGGGTAACCGGCGTGGCTTTTCCTGATGACATTGCGCCTTGTGCACGGGGGCTGATCTGCATTTTCCAGACAATCACCAGCAGGCACACCCCGGCGCCGCTCGCCAGCCAGAAAATCATATTCTGATCGATACCGTAGAGCTTACCGGCGGCAAAGGTGCCGATAGCGGCGCCAATGCCACCAAACATCCTGGCACGGCCAAATTCAAAGCCTGAGGCGCGACTGACCTTATCAATATAGGCTTCGCAAATGCCGCAGCCGGCACCGTAGGCCATACCGATATAGATACCGCCAGCCAGTGCTCCGAGAAAGACGTTAACTTTTAATAATGGCGCGAAGACGTAAATCCAGTAAGGGGCGAACAAGGTAATAATAATAGCCAGCATCCACATCAGGTTCTTCCGATAGACTAATTTATCGGAAACAAACCCAAATAACGGCTGGACGCAAACGGCAATAATAGCGGTAAAGGAATATACGAGACCGACGTCGGTGTAATTGATGCCGATGGTTTCTGTCAGCCATAATGATAAATAGGGATAACAGCATCCCCAGCCAATAAAGAAAAAGAGAAAGAACAGACAGCTGATATAGTAATTTTTATTTGCTTCTATCATGGTAACCCTCGTTTCCTGAGAACCGGAATATGATTGTAGAGACGCGAGCAAAGTTACCTTTTTGCGTAAAGGGGAGTCATGAACGTTTCGCTATGGAGTAGTAAAAATCTGCTATCGGTTGAGTGGCGTGAGCCGCTTCACATTCGGCAAATAAAAAAGGCAGAGAGAGTCTCTGCCTTTGGTGTTGGGGATGGGGGTTATGCGGGTTCTTTTTCGCTATCCGTGGATTCGGTCTGCTTCGGGACCAGCACCGTCGGTTTGTTGTCGATCCGCGTCACCAGCAGCTGGTCGATTCGGTAGTTGTCGATATCCACCACCTCGAACTTATAGCCGGAGAACTTCACCGCATCGGTGCGTTTTGGGATCTTGCGCAGCATATACATCATAAAGCCGCCGATGGTTTCATAATTACCGGACTGCGGGAACTCGTCGATATCCAGTACGCGCATCACGTCATCGATCGGCGTGCCGCCGTCAATCAGCCATGAGTTCTCGTCGCGCGCGACAATCTGCTCTTCCAGCCCCTGGCCGACCAGATCGCCCATCAGGGTGGTCATGACGTCATTCAGGGTGATAATCCCCACCACTAACGCGTACTCGTTCATGATCACCGCGAAGTCTTCACCCGCCGTTTTAAAGCTTTCCAGCGCCTCTGACAGCGTCAGGGTATCCGGAACAATCAGCGTATTGCGGATCTGCACGCCGCCGGTCAGCACCAGGCTCTGGTTTGCCAGCACGCGGTTGAGCAGGTCTTTTGAGTCAACGTAGCCGATGATATGGTCGATATCTTCGTTACAGACCAGAAACTTGGAGTGCGGATGTTCCGCCACCTTGCTCTTCAGGCTCTGCTCATCTTCGTGCAGATCGAACCAGATAATATTTTCGCGCGAGGTCATGGAGGACGGAACGGTACGGGATTCCAGCTCGAACACGTTCTCAATCAGTTCATGCTCCTGCTTACGCAGCACGCCGGCCAGCGCGCCGGCTTCGACCACCGCGTAAATATCGTCGGAAGTAATATCGTCCTTGCGCACCATCGGTATTTTAAACAGGCGGAAGATATTGTTGGCCATGCCGTTGAACATCCACACCAGCGGGCGGAACACCATCAGGCAGAAGCGCATCGGGTTGATGATGCGCAAAGCTACCGCTTCTGGCGCAATCATACCGATGCGTTTCGGAGTCAGGTCAGCAAACAGGATGAACAGGCTGGTGACCAGAGTAAAGGAGATAATAAAGCTGAGCTGATCGGACAGTTCCGGCGACATGTAGCGGCTTAACAGGCTGTTGAAAGCCGGTGAAAATGCTGCATCGCCGACGATACCGCCGAGAATGGCCACCGCGTTCAGGCCAATTTGCACGACGGTGAAAAACATCCCAGGGTTTTCCTGCATTTTGAGAACGCGCTGCGCGTTCACATTGCCATCATCGGCCAGCAGTTTGAGTTTGATTTTACGTGAGGCGGCCAGTGAGATTTCCGATATCGAAAAAAATGCACTGACGGCAATCAGACAAAGTATTACTAAAATACTGTTTAACATAGTTTATCTAGCCGTTGGGGCCAGATCCTCGGAAGGGAAGTTGATAACGCTAATGTGGCATACATAAAAAACCGGTCCGAAGGCGCTGGACCGGCTATAACACAGGGTAGTATAGCGTAAGCTACTGTAAAGCCGCCAGAGCGTTAATTACTCACCTTAGCGATTCACCGTTTCAGGCCTGCGGAGGCAGACAAACGCCAATCCCGCCAAGGCCGCAGTAGCCGTACGGATTTTTGTGCAGGTACTGCTGGTGGTCATCCTCGGCATAGTAAAACGGCTTCGCTGAGGCAATTTCGGTGGTGATGGTACGAGTATCGTTGGCGTCGCGCATCGCCGCCTGGAAGCTGGCCAGACTGGCCCTGGCCGCCTGATCCTGCTCCGGAGTCAGCGTATAGATCGCCGAGCGGTACTGGGTGCCATGGTCGTTACCCTGCTGCATCCCTTGCGCCGGGTCGTGATTTTCCCAGAACACCTGCAACAGCTGCGCGTAGCTGATGACCTGCGGATCGTAAACGATACGTACCGCTTCGGCATGGCCGGTGTCACCCGAACAGACTTCACGATAGGTTGGATTCGGCGTGTAGCCGCCGGTATAGCCTGCGGCGGTGCTGTAAACGCCTGGCTGCTGCCAGAACAAGCGTTCAACGCCCCAGAAACAGCCCATCGCGAACAGCGCAACGTCCATCCCGTCAGGGACATTGGTCATCGAGTGGCCATTAACGGCGTGGAGTGTTGCCACCGGCATGGGCGTGTTGCGTCCTGGCAGCGCATCCGCCTGGGCGACAAGATGCGTTTTATCAAATAGACTCACGGTTGGCCTCTCAAAAACATAAGTTGTGGTTAAGGTTGTAACGAAGCGTGTCTTTTTACACAATAAACGCGCTCGATACGTCTAGATTTATATATAAGAATTATTTGGGTTCGCGTCACTTTTTCAACCCTAAGTTGTTGGGGTTTTGTTAAGCCGTGGAACGGCGCTTTCGTTTCCTGCGGGGGGAAACAAGGGAATTCAGGAGAAAACGTGCTACAAATCCGCCAGTTATGTGTCACCAGCCTTTTGCTGGTCAGCGGGGTCGCTAGCGCCGCGAGCGTGCGTTTGCAGGTTGAGGGGTTGTCCGGAGAGCTGGAAAAAAACGTCCGAGCTCAACTTTCTACGATCCAGAGCGATGAAGTTACGCCGGATCGTCGATTCCGCGCGCGCGTGGATGATGCGATTCGCGAAGGGTTGAAAGCCCTGGGCTACTACGAACCAACCATCGACTTCGATCTCCGTCCGCCACCGAAAAGTGGCCGGCAGGTGCTGATTGCGAAGGTCACACCCGGTGAACCCGTGCGCATTGGCGGCACGGAGGTGATTCTGCGCGGCGGAGCGCGTACTGACCGTGACTATCTGGATTTGCTAAAAACGCGTCCGGCGATTGGCACCGTGCTTAACCAGGGCGATTATGACGGTTTCAAAAGCTCCCTGACCCGCGTTGCGCTGCGTAAAGGCTACTTCGACAGCGAATTCAATAAAAGCCAGCTTGGCATCGCGCTCGGTCGTCACCAGGCGTTCTGGGATATCGACTACAACAGCGGCGAGCGCTATCGTTTTGGCGACGTGACGTTCAGCGGGTCGCAAATTCGCGATGAATATCTGCAAAACCTGGTGCCCTTCAAGGAAGGGGATTACTACACCTCTGAAGATCTGGCGGAGCTAAACCGCCGTCTGGCGGCTACCGGCTGGTTCAGCTCGGTGGTGGTGGCGCCGGAGTTTGATAAATCACGTAAGACCAAAGTGCTGCCGTTGCACGGCGTGGTCTCGCCGCGCAAAGAGAACACCGTTGAAACCGGGGTCGGTTATTCGACGGACGTCGGGCCGCGGATCAAAGCGACCTGGAAAAAGCCATGGATGAACTCCTACGGCCATAGCCTGACCTCCAGCCTCAGCCTCTCCGCACCGGAACAGCAGCTCGATTTTAGCTACAAAGTCCCTCTGTTAAAAAACCCGCTTGAACAGTATTACCTGATGCAGGGCGGCTTTAAGCGCACGGACCTCAACGACACCAAAGCTGACTCCTCAACGCTGGCGGTATCGCGTTACTGGGAGCTCTCCAGCGGCTGGCAGCGCGCCATCAACCTGCGCTGGAGCCTCGACCACTTTACCCAGGCCAACGTCACCAACACCACGATGCTGATCTATCCTGGGGTGTCGGTAAACCGTACCCGCTCGCGCGGCGGCCTGATGCCGACCTGGGGCGACTCTCAGCGCTATTCGGTGGATTACTCCAACACCATGTGGGGCTCGGATATTAACTTCATCGTCGCGCAGGCGCAGGATGTGTGGATCCGTACGCTCTACGACCGCCACCGTTTTGTGGTGCGTGGCAACCTCGGCTGGATTGAAGCCGATGATTTCAACAAAGTCCCGCCGGACCTGCGCTTCTTCGCCGGGGGCGATCGCAGCATCCGCGGCTACAAATACAAATCGATCTCGCCAAAAGATGACGATGGCAAGTTAATCGGTGCTTCCAAGCTGGCCACCGGCTCGCTGGAGTATCAATACAACGTCAGCGGAAAATGGTGGGGCGCCGTGTTCGTCGACAGCGGCGAAGCGGTGAGCGATATCCGTAAGAGTGATTTTAAAACCGGCGCCGGCGTCGGCGTGCGCTGGCAGTCGCCGGTTGGCCCGATCAAGCTGGATATTGCCGCGCCGGTCGGCGACAAAGAAGAGCACGGTTTACAGTTTTACATCGGTCTGGGGCCTGAATTATGAGTTTATGGAAGAAGATAAGCCTCGGAGTACTGATCTTTGTGGTCCTGCTGCTGGGGACGGTGGCGTTCCTGGTGGGGACGACCAGCGGGTTGCATCTGGTGCTGAAGGCGGCGGACCGCTGGGTTCCTGGCCTGGAGATCGGCAAGGTCACCGGCGGCTGGCGTGATTTGACGCTGCAAAACGTACGCTTTGAACAACCGGGCGTGGCGGTCACCGCCGGGCAGTTCCATCTGGCGGTCAAGGTCCGGTGCCTGTGGGATAGCAGCCTGTGTGTGAATGACCTGTCGCTGCGCGATATCTATGTGGCGATCGATACCAGCAAAATGCCACCTGCTGCGCCGGTGGAAGAAGAAGACACGGGGCCGCTGAATCTCTCGACGCCGTATCCCATCACCCTGAGCCGCATTGCGCTGCAAAACGTTAACGTCAAAATTGATAACACTGCCGTGTCGGTGCGGGACTTCTCCACCGGCCTGAACTGGCAGGAGAAGAACCTGACCCTGACCCCGACCTCGTTACAGGGACTGCTGATTGCGCTGCCGAAGGTGGCGAAAGTGGCGCAGGAGCAGGTGGTTGAACCGAAGATTGAAAACCCTAAACCGGAAGAAAAACCGCTCGGCGAGACGATGAAAGATCTCTTCTCGAAGCCGGTGCTGCCGGAAATGACCGACGTACATCTGCCGCTGAACCTTAATATTCAGGAGTTCCGCGGCGAGCAGCTGCGGGTCACCGGCGATACCGACATGACCGTCTACAGCCTGCTGCTGAAAGTCAGCAGCATCGACGGGCACATGAAGCTGGACGCGCTGGATATCGACTCCGATCAGGGCAAAGTCAACGCCTCGGGCAGCGCGCAGCTGCAGGATAACTGGCCGGTCGATATCACCCTCGACAGCACGCTGAACATCGACCCGCTGAAAGGCGAGAAGGTGAAGCTGAAAGTCGGCGGCGAGGTGCGTAAAAAGCTGGACGTAGCCGTGGATTTAGCCGGCTCTGTCGCCATGACGCTGCGTGCCGACGCACAGCTGGCGGAAGCCGGGCTGCCGCTGAATATGGAGCTGAAGAGCAAGCAGCTGTACTGGCCGTTTAGCGGCGAGAAGCAGTTCCAGGCCGACGACGTCCTGCTGAAATTTAACGGCAAGATGACCGACTACACCATGGCGTTCAGCACCGCGGTGAAGGGACAATCGCTGCCGCCGGCGAAGATCACCCTCAACGCCAAAGGGAACGAACAGCAGCTGAACCTCGATAAGCTGACGGTGGCGGCGCTGGAAGGGAAAACCGAGCTGAAAGCGCTGCTGGACTGGCAGCAGGCGATCAGCTGGCGCGGCGAGCTGAAGCTTGACGGCATTAACACCGCCAAAGAGGTGCCGGACTGGCCGTCAAAACTGAACGGGATGATCAAAACCCAGGGCAGCCTGTACGGCGGTAGCTGGCAGATGTCGGTTCCGGAGCTGAAAATCACCGGTAACGTGAAGCAGAATAAGGTCGATGTCAGCGGTTCCCTGCAGGGCAACAGCTACATGCAGTGGAAAATCCCCGGTCTGCATCTGGCGCTCGGTAAGAACAGCGCCGACGTGAAGGGCGAGCTGGGGGTCAAAGAGCTGGACCTCGACGCCACCATTGATGCACCGAATCTGGATAATGCGCTGCCGGGCCTTGGCGGCACGGCGAAAGGGCTGCTGAAAGTTCGCGGTACCGTCGACGCGCCGCAGCTGCTGGCGGATATCACCGCCCGTGCGCTGCGCTGGCAGGAGCTGACGATAGCGCAGGTCAATGTGAAAGGCGATGTGAAGTCCAGCGACCAGATTGGCGGCAATCTGGATGTGCGGGTGGACCGTATCAGCCAGCCAGGAGTCAATATCAGCCTGGTGCAGCTGAACGCCAAAGGTAACGAGAAGCAACATGACCTGCAGCTGAAAGTCCAGGGTGAGCCGGTTTCCGGGCAGCTGTCGCTGGCGGGAAGTTTCGACCGCAAAGCGGAGCGCTGGAAGGGGACGCTGAGTAATACCCGCTTCCAGACCCCGGTCGGGCCGGTTTCGCTGACGCGTAACATCGCGCTGGATTATCGCAACCTTGAGCAAAAAATCAGTATCGGGCCGCACTGCTGGAGCAACCCGAATGCCGAGCTGTGCGTACCGCAAACCATCGACGCGGGAGCCAGCGGGCGGGCGGTTGTTAATCTGAACCGCTTTGACCTGGCGATGCTGAAGCCGTTTATGCCGGAGGCGACCCAGGCCAGCGGCGTGTTTAGCGGCAATGCCGATGTCAGCTGGGACACCACCAAAGAGGGGCTGCCGCAGGGCAAGATAACGCTCAACGGCCGCAACGTAAAAGTGACGCAGGTGGTCAACGACGCGCCGCTGCCGGTGGCCTTTGATACCCTGAACCTCACCGCCGACCTGCATAACAACCGCGCCGAGCTCGGCTGGCTGATTCGCCTGACCAACAACGGTCAGCTGGATGGCCAGGTCCAGATCAGCGATCCGCAGGGGCGGCGTAACCTCGGCGGGAATGTGAACATCAACAACTTCTCGCTGGCGATGATTAACCCGATCTTCTCCCGGGGAGAGAAAGCGGAAGGTAAGCTTAACGCGCACCTGCGCCTTGGTGGTAACCTGCAAAGCCCGCAGCTGTTCGGTCAGATGCAGCTGGGCGGTATCGATGTCGACGGTAACTTTATGCCGTTTGATATGCAGCCGAGCCAGCTGGCGATGAACTTCAACGGCACCAGCTCCACGCTGCAGGGCACCGTGAATACCAGACAGGGCCAGATTAGCCTGAGCGGGAATGCTGACTGGACCCAGATTGACAACTGGCGAGCGCAGATTGCGGCGAAGGGCAGCCGGGTCCGCATTACCGTGCCGCCGATGGTGCGCCTCGACGTGTCGCCTGACGTGGTCTTTACCGCCACGCCAAGCTTGTTTAGTCTGGATGGCAGCGTGGATGTACCGTGGGCGCGTATCGTCGTCAACGAGGTGCCGGAAAGCGCTGTTGGGGTCTCTTCGGACGAAGTGATGCTGAATAACGATCTGCAGCCGATTAAGCCGCAGAGCGCCGGGATCCCGATCAACAGCAATCTGACGATTCATGTTGGCAACAACGTACGCCTGGATGCCTTTGGCTTGAAAGCGCGCTTGACCGGCGATCTGAAAGTCGCTCAGGATAAACAAGGTCTGGGCCTGAACGGGCAGATCAATATTCCGGAAGGGCGCTTCCACGCCTACGGCCAGGACTTGATCGTGCGTAAAGGCGAGCTGCTGTTCTCCGGGCCGCCGGATCAGCCGTTGCTGAACATCGAAGCGATTCGTAACCCGGATGCGACGGAAGATGATGTCATAGCCGGGGTGCGGGTAACCGGTTCTGCCGATCAGCCGAAGGCAGAAATCTTCTCTGACCCGGCCATGTCGCAGCAAGAAGCGCTGTCTTACCTGCTGCGTGGCCAGGGATTGAGCAGCGATCAGGGTGACGGAGCAGCGATGACATCAATGCTTGTTGGCCTGGGGGTTGCACAAAGTGGTCAGGTTGTGGGTAAAATCGGCGAGACGTTTGGCGTAAGCAATTTGGCGTTGGATACCCAGGGGGTAGGTGACTCCTCCCAGGTCGTAGTCAGCGGCTATGTACTGCCAGGTCTGCAGGTAAAATATGGAGTCGGTATCTTTGACTCCCTGGCGACGTTGACTCTACGTTACCGTCTGATGCCTAAGCTATATATGGAAGCGGTGTCTGGCGTAGACCAGGCTCTCGATTTGCTCTATCAGTTTGAGTTTTAGCAATGCGAATATTTGTTTACGGCAGTTTACGACGCAAACAAGGCAACAGCCACTGGATGACTAACGCTCAGTGGCTGGGCGATCATAGTGTCAACGATTATCAGCTGTACAGTCTGGGCCACTATCCAGGCGCGGTGCCGGGCGAAGGCACAGTACATGGTGAAGTGTATCGTATTGACGCATCAACGCTGGCCGAACTGGACGCGCTACGCACCAAAGGCGGTGAGTACGCACGTCACTTGATCCAGACGCCTTATGGCAGTGCGTGGATGTATGTCTATCAGCGGCCCGTAGAGGGCTTTACGTTGATAGAGAGCGGTAACTGGTTAGACAGAGACCAGTATTAACAACGGCAACGCCACCTTCGGGTGGCGTTGTTTTTTTGTCGCCCGCCGCCACCCGGGAAAGCGGCCCGCGGCAGAAACAAAAACACCGCCCTGAGGCGGTGTTTTTCGCTAACCTGAGTGCGGCAGAATTACTTCTTAGCGCGCTCGAAGGAAGCAATGATTTCAGCTTTCGCTGCTTCAGCATTGTCCCAACCGTCAACCTTAACCCATTTGCCCGCTTCGAGGTCTTTGTAGTGCTCGAAGAAGTGGGTGATCTGGGCTTTCAGCAGTTCTGGCAGGTCGTTCACATCTTTGATGTGATCGTACTCTTTGCTCAGCTTGGTGTGCGGTACAGCAACCAGTTTCGCATCTTCACCAGATTCGTCGGTCATCTTCAGCACGCCAACCGGACGGCAGCGGATCACAGAGCCTGGCTCCAGCGGATACGGCGTCGGGACCAGCACGTCTACCGGGTCACCGTCCAGGGACAGGGTGTGGTTGATGTAGCCGTAGTTGCACGGATAGAACATCGCGGTGGACATGAAACGGTCAACGAACAGTGCACCGCTCTCTTTGTCGACTTCGTATTTGATAGGATCTGCATTCGCCGGGATTTCGATCACGACGTAGATATCTTCCGGCAGATCTTTACCCGCAGGTACGTTGAGTAAGCTCATGTCTGTTTCCTTTAAAATGTATGGCAAACAAGTGCCGGGTATTATAGCCAACTCACATCGAATGTCTTCGCTTCTTTTTGTTCCGCGCACCCTCCGGTTGTCTGAATTTTCCCGCAAAAAACAACCTTAAAATCCATAAACATAGCCGCATCCTGAATAAATTAATGTAACCGCTTACATTGCATCTGTTTGATTTCTCAAGATGGGAAAAATTTCTCCGCGTACGTCGGTGGCGGCGCTTTGCGCGAAGCCTTATCCGCTCTCAGCTGCCATAAACCCCGCTCTTTAACATTTAATTTACTTTTTCGAAGTGTGATGTAACGCATTCAGTTACATCACGGGTTGTCTATAGTTTGTCCGCAGATGACGATTTCACTCAACGTTACCCTACGAGGATCTTTTTATGTGGAAGCGCTTACTTCTTGTCACAGCAGTTTCCGCAGCTATGTCGTCTATGGCGATGGCTGCCCCTCTGACCGTAGGATTTTCACAGGTCGGGTCTGAATCCGGCTGGCGTGCCGCTGAAACCAACGTGGCGAAAGAGGAAGCCGCGAAACGCGGTATCACTCTGAAGATTGCCGACGGCCAGCAAAAACAGGAAAACCAGATTAAAGCCGTCCGCTCCTTTATTGCTCAGGGCGTCGACGCGATCTTTATCGCTCCGGTGGTTGCGACCGGCTGGGAGCCGGTGTTGAAAGAAGCCAAACAGGCCAAAATCCCGGTGTTCCTGCTCGACCGCTCGATTGATGTTAAAGACAAAGATCTCTACATGACCACCGTTACCGCCAATAACGTGCTGGAAGGTCAGCTGATTGGCGACTGGCTGGTGAAAACGGTCGACGGCAAACCGTGTAACGTCGTCGAGCTGCAGGGCACCGTGGGCGCGAGCGTGGCGATTGACCGTAAGAAAGGCTTTGCCGAGGCGATAGCGAAGGCGTCGAACATCAAGATTATCCGCTCGCAGTCCGGTGACTTTACCCGCAGTAAAGGTAAAGAGGTCATGGAGAGCTTTATTAAAGCGGAGAACAACGGCAAGAACATCTGCATGGTCTACGCGCACAACGATGACATGGTGATTGGCGCCATCCAGGCCATTAAAGAAGCGGGTCTGAAACCGGGCAAAGATATTCTGACCGGCTCCATCGACGGCGTACCGGATATTTATAAAGCGATGATGGCGGGCGAAGCGAATGCCAGCGTCGAGCTGACGCCAAATATGGCCGGGCCGGCGTTTGATGCACTGGAGAAATATAAAAAAGACGGCACGCTGCCTGAGAAGCTGACCATTACCAAATCGACGCTGTATCTGCCGGACACGGCGAAAGAAGAGTTAGAGAAGAAGAAAAACATGGGCTACTGAGTAGCGAAAAACAGGCCACGTTCCCGGTGACGCTCCGCTTACCGGGCGACAGGTTCACCGCCGTCGACGGATCGGGTAGCCCGGACAGGCGCGTCGCGCCGCCTCCGGGATTATCCCGATTGCTAAAGTACGGCTGAGCTCCCTCTCCTCCCAACAGGAGAGGGCAAAGGTGAGGGGAGATCATGAACGGCGAATCACATCAGGAAATCCTTCGCACGGAAGGGCTCAGCAAGTTTTTCCCCGGCGTCAAAGCGCTGGATAACGTCAATTTTAACCTACGACGCGGCGAAATCATGGCCCTGCTCGGTGAAAACGGGGCCGGTAAGTCGACGCTGATTAAAGCCCTCACCGGCGTCTACCACGCCGATCGTGGGGCGATCTGGCTGGAAGGGCAGGAAATATCGCCAAAGAATACCGCTCATGCCCAGCAGTTGGGGATCGGCACGGTCTATCAGGAAGTGAACCTGCTGCCGAACATGTCGGTGGCGGATAACCTGTTTATCGGCCGTGAACCGCGTCGTTTTGGCCTGCTGCGGCGCAAAGAGATGGAAAGGCGCGCCACCGCGCTGATGGAATCCTACGGTTTTTCCCTCGACGTGCGCGAACCCCTGAACCGCTTTTCGGTCGCGATGCAGCAAATTGTCGCCATCTGCCGGGCGATTGACCTGTCGGCGAAAGTGCTGATCCTTGATGAACCCACCGCCAGTCTGGATACCCAGGAGGTGGAGATGCTCTTCACCCTGATGCGCCAGCTGCGTGACGACGGCGTCAGCCTGATTTTCGTCACCCATTTCCTCGACCAGGTATATGCCGTCAGTGACCGGATCACCGTCCTGCGCAACGGCGGGTTTGTCGGCTGTCGGGAAACCCGCGAGCTGCCGCAGATTGAGCTGGTGAAGATGATGCTTGGCCGCGAGCTGGAGCATGATGCGTTGCACCGCGCGGGCCGCACTCTGCTTAGCGATAAGCCGGTTGCCGCCTTTGCCGGCTACGGCAAGAAGGGGGTCATCGCGCCGTTTGACCTCGAAGTTCGCCCCGGCGAAATCGTCGGCCTGGCGGGGCTGCTGGGATCCGGGCGCACCGAAACTGCCGAAGTGATCTTCGGGATTAAACCGGCGGACAGCGGGAACGCGTGGATCAAAGGTAAACCGCAGGGGCTGCGTTCGCCGCATCAGGCCTCGTGCCTGGGGATTGGTTTCTGCCCCGAAGATCGTAAAACCGACGGCATTATTGCTGCGGCTTCGGTGCGGGAAAATATCGTGCTGGCGCTGCAGGCTCAGCGCGGCTGGTTACGGCCGATCCCACGGCGTGAACAAAATGACATTGCCGAACGCTTTATTCGCCAGCTGGGGATCCGCACTCCCAGCGCGGAACAGCCGATCGAGTTTCTCTCCGGCGGCAACCAGCAGAAGGTGCTGCTTTCCCGCTGGCTGCTGACCAAACCGCAGTTCCTGATCCTCGATGAACCGACGCGCGGCATTGATGTCGGCGCGCATGCGGAGATTATTCGCCTGATTGAAACCCTGTGCGCCGATGGCCTGGCGCTGCTGGTGATCTCCTCGGAGCTGGAAGAGCTGGTGGGCTATGCCGATCGGGTGATTATTATGCGCGATCGCAAGCAGGTCGCGGAGATCCCGCTGGCGGAGCTCTCCGTCCCGGCGATCATGAACGCTATTGCGGCATAAGGAGTAACCCATGATGCCAGGATCTCTTCCCCAAACCGGCCAGCCAAAACGGCGCTTCAACTGGCCGAAAGGCATGCCACAAATTATCGCCCTGGTGCTGGTACTGGTGGTGGATAGCCTTGTGGCACCGCACTTCTTTCAGATTGTGCTGCAGGACGGGCGTCTGTTCGGCAGCCCCATTGATATTCTCAACCGCGCGGCGCCGGTGGCACTGCTGGCGATCGGCATGACGCTGGTTATCGCGACCGGCGGGATTGACCTGTCGGTGGGGGCGGTGATGGCGATTGCCGGCGCCACGGCAGCCTCGATGACCGTCGCCGGGCATGCCCTGCCGGTGGTGCTGTTGACCGCGCTGGCGGCAGGGGCGCTGGCGGGGCTATGGAACGGCATTCTGGTAGCGATCCTCAAGATCCAGCCCTTCGTGGCGACGCTGATCCTGATGGTGGCCGGGCGCGGGGTCGCGCAGTTGATCACCGCCGGGCAGATCGTCACCTTCGATTCGCCGCATCTGGCGTGGCTCGGCAGCGGCTCGCTGTTTCTGCTACCAACGCCGGTGCTGATCGCCGCCGCCACGCTGCTGCTGTTCTGGTTGTTCACCCGCAAAACGGCGCTGGGCATGTTTATCGAAGCGGTGGGGATCAACATTCGGGCAGCGAAAAACGCCGGGGTGAATACGCGGATCGTCGTGATGCTGGCCTATGTGCTGAGCGGCATCTGTGCGGCGATCGCCGGGGTGATCGTGGCGGCGGATATTCGTGGCGCCGATGCTAATAACGCCGGACTGTGGCTGGAGCTGGACGCGATCCTTGCGGTGGTGATCGGCGGCGGATCACTGATGGGCGGGCGCTTTAACCTGCTGCTGTCGGTGGTGGGCGCGTTGATCATCCAGGGAATGAATACCGGGATCCTGCTGTCGGGCTTCCCGCCGGAGATGAATCAGGTCGTCAAAGCGGTGGTGGTACTGTGCGTGTTGATCGTCCAGTCGCCGCGCTTTATCGGTTTACTTAAAGGGGTGCGCGGCCATGATAAAACGTAATTTACCGTTGATGATCACCCTGGCCGTGTTCGTGCTGGGCTACCTGTATTGCCTGACCCAGTTTCCGGGGTTTGCCTCGACGCGGGTTATCTGCAACATCCTGACCGATAACGCCTTTCTTGGCATCATTGCCGTCGGGATGACCTTTGTGATCCTCTCTGGCGGGATCGATCTCTCGGTCGGGTCGGTGATCGCATTCACCGGCGTGTTCCTGGCAAAAGCCATTGGTAGCTGGGGGATCAACCCGCTGCTGGCTTTTCCGCTGGTGCTGATGATGGGCTGCGCGTTTGGTGCCTTTATGGGGCTGCTGATCGACGCGCTAAAAATTCCGGCCTTTATCATTACCCTCGCCGGCATGTTCTTTCTGCGTGGCGTCAGCTATCTGGTGTCTGAGGAGTCGATCCCGATTAACCATCCGGTCTACGACACGCTGTCCGATCTGGCGTGGATGATCCCCGGCGGCGGGCGCCTGAGCGCGATGGGGCTGCTGATGTTGCTGGTGGTGGTGGCGGGGATATTTATGGCGCACCGTACCCGTTTCGGCAACGAGGTTTATGCCATTGGCGGCAGCGCCACCTCGGCCAATCTGATGGGCATTTCGACCCGGAGCACCACCATTCGTATTTATATGCTCTCCACCGGGCTGGCGACGCTGGCGGGGATCGTGTTCTCGGTCTACACCCAGGCCGGCTATGCGCTCGCCGGGGTCGGCGTGGAGCTGGATGCTATTGCCTCGGTGGTGATTGGCGGTACGCTGCTGAGCGGCGGCGTGGGAACGGTGCTGGGGACGTTGTTCGGGGTGGCGATTCAGGGGCTGATTCAGACCTACATTAACTTCGACGGCACGCTGAGCTCGTGGTGGACGAAAATTGCCATCGGCATTCTGCTGTTTATTTTCATCGCGCTGCAGCGCGGATTGACGGTGCTGTGGGAAAACCGCCAGAACTCTCCGGTCACGCGGGTGAGCGGGACGGCACATCGTTAGCGGAATATTCCCCTCCCGGACGGGAGGGGAAGGGATAGCTTAGGCGTCCGGGAACGCTTTGATGAGGTTCTCGACGTCTTCAACCATATGGTCGTTACCGACGAAGAAAGAACGGCGCTGGTGCAGGCTGGTCGGGACGATATCCAGAATGCGCTCTTTACCGTCGCTGGCTTTACCGCCCGCTTGCTCCGCGAGGAACGCCATCGGGTTGCATTCGTACAGCAGACGCAGCTTGCCTTCCGGGTGGCTGGCGGTGCTTGGGTACAGGTAGATGCCGCCTTTCAGCAGGTTGCGGTGGAAATCCGCTACCAGTGAACCGATATAGCGCGAGGTGTACGGACGCTGGGTGCCGGTGTCTTCTTCCTGGCAGAACTTGATGTACTTCTTCACGCCCATCGGGAACTTGATGTAGTTCCCTTCGTTAATGGAGTAAGTATTGCCTTTTTCCGGGAAGCGCATGCGCTCCTGGGAGAGGCAGAACACGCCGAGGGAAGGGTCGTAGGTGAAGGCGTGGACGCCGCAGCCGGTCGTATAGACCAGCATGGTCGAGGAGCCGTACACCACATAGCCGGCAGCGACCTGCTGGCTGCCCGGCTGCAGGAAATCTTCAACGGTGACCGGCGTACCTACCGGGGTTATGCGACGATAGATGGAGAAGATCGTCCCCACAGAGACGTTAACGTCGATGTTAGAGGAGCCATCCAGAGGGTCCATGAGCACCACGTATTTCGCGTGTTCACAACCTTCAAAGACCACGATTTCATCTTCTTCTTCGGAGGCGATCCCCGCCACGATATCGCGTGCTCGCAGTGCGGCCTTTAATTTTTCATTGGCGAACAGGTCGAGTTTTTGCTGAACCTCACCCTGGACGTTTTCAGCACCGCTGGCACCCAGGATATCGACCAGACCGGCCTTGTTGATATCGCGGTGGATGATCTTGGCGCCTAACTTTATCGCCGACAACAAAGCAGTAAGCTCGCCGGTTGCGTGGGAGAACTCGTGTTGCTTTTCGACAATAAATTCACCTAACGTTTTCATAACCCGTTCCCTGCATGTTTATGTGAAGTAAAACGAACGCAACAATCTTAACAAAGAATAAAAAAAGTTCGCACTGGTGAATCGCGCCAGCAAAAAACGGAATCGCCTGAAATGCATTTCTCTGATGCCATACATATGGGTAAAATGTGCGCCAGATGAAAAAGGGAAACGACGAATGCGCATTCATATTTTAGGTATCTGTGGCACGTTTATGGGGGGACTGGCCATGCTGGCTCGCTCCCTCGGTCATGAGGTAACGGGGTCGGATGCTAACGTCTATCCGCCAATGAGTACCCTGCTGGAAAACCAGGGGATCAATTTAATTCAAGGATATGATGCCAGCCAGCTGGAGCCTCGGCCGGATCTGGTGATCATTGGTAACGCGATGACGCGCGGTAATCCGTGCGTGGAAGCGGTGCTGGAAACCAACATTCCGTACATGTCCGGCCCGCAGTGGCTGCATGATTTCGTCCTGCGCGATCGCTGGGTTGTGGCGGTTGCCGGCACCCACGGTAAAACCACCACCGCCGGAATGGCAACGTGGATCCTCGAAGCCTGTGGCTATAAGCCAGGTTTCGTGATTGGCGGCGTACCGGGTAACTTTGACGTTTCCGCCCGTCTGGGCGACAGCCCGTTCTTTGTTATCGAAGCGGATGAGTACGACTGCGCCTTCTTCGATAAACGCTCCAAATTCGTTCATTACTGCCCGCGCACGCTGATCCTCAATAACCTTGAGTTCGATCACGCGGATATCTTTGACGACCTGAAGGCTATCCAGAAGCAGTTCCACCATCTGGTGCGCATCGTGCCGGGTCAGGGCAAAATTATCCTGCCGGAAAACGACATCAATCTGAAACAGACTATGGCGATGGGCTGCTGGAGCGAGCAAGAGCTGGTGGGCGAACAGGGCCACTGGCAGGCGAAGAAGCTGAATGCCGATGCGTCACAGTGGGAAGTCTGGCTCGACGGTGAGAAAGCCGGGGAAGTGAAGTGGGATCTGGTGGGCGAACACAACATGCATAACGGTCTGATGGCGATTGCCGCGGCTCGTCATGTTGGCGTGTTGCCGGCCGATGCGGCCCAGGCGCTGGGCGGCTTTATCAACGCCCGCCGTCGTCTTGAACTGCGCGGTGAAGCCAACGGCGTCACCGTGTATGACGATTTTGCCCATCACCCGACGGCGATTCTGGCTACCCTGCAGGCGCTGCGCGGTAAAGTCGGTGGCACCGCGCGGATCCTCGCCGTGCTGGAACCGCGCTCCAACACCATGAAAATGGGCGTCTGCAAAGACGATCTGGCGCCGTCCCTGGGGCGCGCCGATGAAGTGTTCCTGCTGCAGCCTCAGCATATTCCGTGGCAGGTTGCGGAAGTGGCGGAAGCCTGCGTCCAGCCGGCGCACTGGAGCGCCGATGTCGATGTGCTGGCCGATATGGTGGTCAAAACCGCACATCCGGGCGACCACATTCTGGTGATGAGCAACGGCGGCTTCGGCGGCATTCATCAGAAGCTGCTGGATAAGCTGGCAAGCAAGGCTGCGGCGGCAGAATAACCGCCACACGCGCCTCTCTCTGCCCTCCTTGTGAGGGCAGATTTCTTTTTGTGCCTCAGGAATGGATGCCCTTATGCTCATATCGCGACACATCACCGCGACCGACTCGCCGCACTTTCCTGCTGTGGATGCCCTGTATGCCAGGGCGTTTCCGTGGCATGAGCAGCGGGAACCGGCGGCCAGGCAGCAGGCGCTGTGCGATCCGCACTACGCGCTGGAAGCATGGTTTGATGGGGACGTGTTTATCGGCCTGAGCGGCTGCTGGCAGTTTGCTGGCTACTGCTATATTGAACATCTGGCGATTGACGCTACGCTGCGCTCTCGTGGCTACGGCAAGCGCTTGTTGGCTGACATTCTCAAGCGTGCGCCGCTGACCATTCTGGAAATCGATCCGTTAACCACGGAGATTGCCCGTCGGCGTCTGCGTTTTTATGAAACGATGGGTTTTCATGCTAACCGCTGGCCGCATTGTCATCCGACCTATCATGCGGGGCTGGCCGATCATGAATTGCTGGTGCTGAGCTACCCGCAGGCGATCGATGCCGGGCAATATCAGCGTTTCGCGCAGGATTTACACCAGCAGGTGATGGCCGGAGTGGGCATACAGAAACCGTAGCCCCGATAAGGCGCAGGGCGTCGCTATCCAGGGCATTCCCCCGGTGGCGCTGCGCTGACCGGGCTACAGGTACTACGGGTACGGTGCGGGAGGTTCCCCGGTGGCGCTGCGCTGACCGGGCTACAGGTACTACAGGTACGGTGCGGGATGTTCCCCGATGGCGCTACGCTGACCGGGCTACAGATACTCCAGGTACTACCGGTATGGTGCGGGATGGTAGCCCGGATAAGGCGCAGGGCGCCGCCATCCGGGGCATTCCCCGGCCGCACGATGTGACCGGGGTGGCGGAAAGGGATTAGTTTTCGCCTTCGGCCAGCTCACGCAGATACTGGAAGATCAGGCGCGCGGATTTTGGCGGCTTGTTGCCTTCTTTCTCTTTCTTCGCGTTACGGATCAGCGAGCGCAGCTGCTGACGGTCGGCGTCAGGCCACAGATTCAATACTTCCGGTACCGCGTCATCGCCTTCGGCAATCAGACGGTCGCGAATCATCTCCAGCTTATGGAACAGCGCAACCTGTTGGTTGTGGCGGTTCTTCAGCTTATCTAACGCCTGGCGAATCGGATCGACATCGCGGCTGCGCAGCATTTTACCAATCAGCTGCATCTGGCGGCGGCGACCTTCTTTCTTGATACGTTGGGCGAGTTCAATGGCGTCACGCAGGTCGGTATCGAGCGGGATCTTATCCAGCGCGTTCTTCCCAAGCTCTACCATTTCGGCGCCAAGACGCTTTAGTTCTTCCGCGTCACGTTTAATTTCACTTTTACTGACCCAGATAATTTCATCGTCTTCATCTTCGACGTCATCACCGGGAACGTCGTCGAGCCAGTCATCGGGCTGCTTTGTCATCTCAGGCTCCTTAAAAAAAGAGGCTAATGTTACCAGTTAAGGCGCGCACTGAAAAACGGTTCTCTGTTAGACTTCAATTAACTCCTTCCTACATTATGGCATTAGCGATGAAAGTCATCTCTCAAGTTGCACAACAGCGCAAGGCGCTGGAAGAGGCCGTGACCACGGCGCTGGAACTGGCGGCAGGCAAATCAGACGGCGCGGAAGTCTCCGTCAGCAAAACCACCGGCATCAGTGTCAGCACCCGCTACGGCGAGGTGGAGAACGTCGAATTTAACAGCGATGGTGCGTTAGGCATCACCGTTTATCATCAGAACCGCAAGGGCAGCGCCTCCTCCACCGACCTCAGCCCGCAGGCCATTGCCCGCACGGTGCAGGCGGCACTGGATATCGCCCGCTACACCTCACCGGATCCGTTTGCAGGTGTGGCAGATAAAGCCCTGCTGGCCTTTGACGCCCCGGATCTCGACCTGTTCCACCCGGCGGAAGTGACCCCGGATCAGGCGATTGAGCTGGCCTCTCGTGCTGAACAAGTGGCGCTGCAGGCCGACAAACGCATCACCAATACCGAAGGCGGCAGCTTCAACAGCCACTACGGCATTAAGGTATTCGGCAACAGCCACGGCATGTTGCAGAGCTACTGCTCAACCCGTCATTCGCTCTCCAGCTGCGTGATCGCCGAAGAGAACGGTGACATGGAGCGCGATTACGCCTACACCATCGGCCGCGCGATTGAAGATTTGCAGACGCCGGAGTGGGTCGGTGACGAGTGCGCCCGTCGGACGTTGTCGCGCCTGGCGCCGCGCAAGCTTTCGACCATGAAAGCACCGGTGATTTTTGCCAACGAAGTGGCTACCGGGCTGTTTGGTCACCTCGTCGGCGCAATTGCCGGCGGCGCGGTCTATCGCAAATCGACCTTCCTGCTGGACTCTCTCGGTCAGCAGATCCTGCCGGAGTGGCTGACCATTGAAGAGCACCCACATCTGCTGAAAGGCCTGGCCTCCACGCCGTTTGACAGCGAAGGCGTGCGAACGGAACGCCGCGACATCATTAAAGATGGCGTGCTGACCCAGTGGCTGCTGACCAACTACTCGGCGCGTAAGCTGGGCATGACCAGCACCGGACACGCGGGCGGCATCCACAACTGGCGGATCAACGGCCGCGGCCTGAGTTTTGAAAAGTTGCTTAAAGAGATGGGCACCGGACTTGTCGTTACCGAATTGATGGGGCAGGGTGTCAGTGGCGTGACCGGTGATTATTCACGCGGCGCATCCGGTTTCTGGGTTGAGAACGGTGAAATTCAGTATCCGGTCAGTGAAATCACCATTGCAGGAAATCTGAAAGATATGTGGCGTAATATCGTGACCGTCGGTGACGATATCGAAACCCGCAGCAATATCCAGTGTGGTTCCGTGCTGCTGCCAGAGATGAAAATCGCCGGGCAGTAACGGTGTGATATACCGGATCATTCAAGATGCAGCTTGAAGTAGAACGGGTATAGAAGGGCGCCCATGAGGCGCCTTTTCCTTGTGCTTAAATAATAAAAAAGGAAGTGAGCAATGCGTAAAAAACTGTTAGCAATGCTGGCTGTCTCAGCGCTGGCGATGAGCTCCGTGTCGGCGTTCGCGGCGGACCTGGGCGAAGATATGGATACCCTTGCAGAAAACCTGCAGGTGGTGCAGAAAACCTCCGATGCTGGCGAACTGAAAGCCGCGCTGACCAAAATGCGCACTGCTGCCGTCGATGCGAAGCAAGACACGCCGCCGAAGCTGGAAGGTAAAGCCGCGGACAGCGCCGAAATGAACGATTACCGCCACGGTCTGGATATCCTGATTGGCCAGATCGACGGTGCGCTGAAGCTGGCGAACGAAGGGAAGGTGAAAGAGGCGCAGGCCGCCGCGGAAGAGTTTAAAACGACCCGCAACACCTACCATAAGAAGTACCGCTAAGTTCTGTTTCAGGAGGCATCCATCGATGTCTCCTGCACCTCTCTCGCTGTAAAACCCCATCGACCTCACACTTTTCCCTTTTTCTTTTATGGTTATCCCGGCCGCCGCTGCTTGTCGCGCTGGAATTTTCTTGTGATAGCCATCACGTGATTTCGCCGAAAACGCGCCGATAAGGGCAATTTTGTGCAATCGATCACGCTCTCCGTCCGCCTTTCCACTTCGAAGTGGAAAACAACTCGCTACAAACTCCAGCCCCTCGGCGCTAGTTTTATCCCCAGAGACATCAACGGGGTAACACAAGTGAATAACGGAGCGGTAATAAACGACGTAGGGGAGCAGGCGACGCAAACTGAGCTGCTGGCTGAGAAGATGCTGCAGCAGGTTTATGCACTGTTAAGTCGTCGCAATATCATCCCCAACGCCGTCCAGGAGCAGATGCTGACTTCCCACGTCCGGGCAATGGCCCACCGGTCGATTAGCGGCGAGCCGCTGCCGGAAGTGGATGCCAGTCTGTTTGAAGAGATTTCAGAAGATTCAATGATGCTTGCTCGCGAAGTGGTCGCGGAATTTGGCAACCTGCCAGAAGAAGAGTCCTGGCTGCTGTCAGTCCACTTCGAAGTCGCAAAAGACAACCTGTAAGGAGTAAAAAATGGAACAAATTACTATCGTAATCGGCGATCGTCTGGGAAAAGGACAAAAAGTCGCTGCAGGTGCAGAAAAAGCCGGCGCACGTGCCGTGGTGGTTCCGGGCGTTGCTGCGGATATGAAGCTGGGTGACGTGATGAAAGCCGAGAATGCCACCTTTGGCATCTCCTTCTGCGGCAGCGGTGGCGCAGGGGCGATTACCGCGCAAAACAAGCATGGCTATAAAGCGAAATATGGCATGCGTTCCGTGGATGAAGGCGTGACCGCCATCAACGAAGGCTACAACGTACTGGGTTTCGGCTTTATGGATAAAGAAGAGCTGGGCGAGCGCCTGGTAGAAGCCTGGAAAAAGAAATACGGCGCGTGAGCATGAAAGAACAATTCACCACCACGGTGAGCGTCAAGGGCAAAGGCGAAAGCAAAACGCGCGCCTTTGCCGATGCCCTGAACCATGTACAAGCAGCGGTGATGGGCACCTCACCGCAGATCTTACTGCGTATTGAGCCACAGGATGTGAAGGTTGTTCATGCGCGTGAAGCGGTGCGTAAAGAAGCATTTCTGTTCTTCTTTTTGCGCCGTGAACGACGGACCTACAGCGTGGAGCTGGAGGTCACCGTCACCGTGACGGCCATTAATGTTGATCAAGTGGATTTTGTCACGCAAACCTGAAACTCATCATAGGGTTAAACTATGTTCCTGATAATTTTAATAAAATCGCTCATTATCGGCGGCCTGGTCGGCGTCGGTGTGGGCGCCGGAGCGGCACGCATGTTTCATGCGCCTACCACGCAGGGGATGGGGGCGTTTCGTACCTTGGGCGAGCTGAATTCCTGTGAGGGCGATCCGGCTTCCCATTTCTCCTTTGGTCTGGGCTTCTTCTTTAACGCCTGGGCATCGTCCGTCGCAGCGGGTGCTTTCACCCAGGACGTTGACCACCGCATTATCCCGCACTGGGGCGCCTCAGCCCTGATGCTCAAAAATCGCAACGTGGCAGAAACTCTGCACGATCCGAAGAAAATGGCCATTGCCTGCGGCTTTATCGGCATGGTGGTGGTGGCATTCCTTAACTCCACGGCCTCCGCAGTACCGGAAGCGTTACAGGTTACGGCGGTAAAAGTGCTGGTGCCTGCGGCCAACCTGCTGGTGAACATCATCATGCCGGTTATCTTCTGGTTAGCCGCAATCGATGCCGGTAAGAAATCAGGCTTCTGGGCCACTATTTTCGGCGGCGCCGCGCAACTGATTATGGGTAACGCCGTACCGGGTCTGGTACTGGGCATTCTGATCGGTAAAGGCGTTGAAGACGCCGGCTGGAACCGCGTCACCAAAATCATGATGACGGCCATTATCGCCCTGTTCGTGCTGAGTGGCTTCTTCCGTGGATTCGACATGAAGATGATTGAGTCCTTCCACATGACCGTGCCGAACTGGCTGGATCTGCTGCATAGCGCGCTGAGCGGCAAATAAGGGGATAACGCATGGAACAGAATAAAGGTTTTTGGTACGCGGATTGGTCATTCCCGATCTTTGTCGGCCTGCTCTCTTCCGGCGTGTTCGCCGGGACCCACATGTACTACCTCTACGGTATCGGCGCGTTTAACGAAGTCGCCTTCGTGGCGATGCTGAAATCCGGGATCGACACCGGCGTGTACGGTGCGGTGGCGGCGTTTGGCGCGAGCTTCCTGTTCGCTCGTATCATCGAAGGTTCGCTGGTCGGTATTCTTGATATCGGCGGGGCGATCCAGACCGGGGTCGGCCTCGGCGTGCCGGCGCTGCTGCTGGGCGCGGGTATTATTTTCCCGGTAGCGAACTTCGCCGCTTCCCTGGCAACCGGCCTGATTATCGGCCTGGCGATTGGCTACATCATCATCCTGGCGCGTAAGTTCACGGTTAACCAGAGCAACTCGACCTACGGCGCCGACGTCATGATGGGCGCGGGTAACGCCTCTGGCCGCTTCCTCGGGCCGTTGATTATCCTCAGCGCGATGACCGCCTCTATTCCTATCGGCATCGGTTCTCTGCTCGGGGCGCTGCTGTTTTACATCTGGCAGAAGCCGATTACCGGCGGCGCGATCCTCGGGGCGATGATTTTAGGTTCCATCTTCCCGGTTGCGCTTTGATATTCACGGGCGCTCAGGCGCCCGCCTTAACAGGAGATACGTATGTTTGATTTACTCCTGCGCCGTGCGCGCCTCGTCGACGATACCCTGACCGATATTGCCATCCAGGACGGAAAAATTGCCGCGCTGGGCGAGATTAACGCGCCATCGCACAAAACCATCGAGCTGCAGGGGCGTTACTATGTCAGCGCCGGCTGGATTGATTCCCACGTCCACTGCTACCCGAACTCACCGATTTATCACGACCAGCCGGATAGCGTCGGCGTGGCCTGCGGCGTCACCACCGTGATCGATGCCGGCAGCACCGGCGCGGACGATGTTGATGACTTTTATCAGCTGACCCGCGAGGCGGCGACCGAGGTCTATGCGCTGCTCAATATCTCCCGTGTCGGACTGATTGCCCAGAATGAACTGGCCAACATGGCCAACATCGATGCCGAGGCGGTACAGCAGGCGGTCAAACGCCATCCGGATTTTATCGTTGGCCTGAAAGCGCGCATGAGCAGCAGCGTGGTCGGCGAAAACGGCATTACCCCGCTTGAGCGGGCGAAAACTATTCAGCAGGAAAACGGCGATCTGCCGCTGATGGTGCATATCGGCAATAACCCACCGAACCTCGATGAGATTGCCGACCTGCTGAGCGCAGGCGACATCATTACCCACTGCTATAACGGCAAACCGAACCGCATCCTGGCGCCTTCCGGCGAGCTGCGCGCTTCGATCACCCGCGCGCTACAGCGCGGCGTACGACTGGATGTCGGCCACGGTACCGCCAGCTTCAGCTTCGAGGTGGCGCGTCGGGCCATTGCGATGGGGATCCTGCCGCATACCATCAGTTCCGATATTTACTGTCGTAACCGCATCGACGGCCCGGTCCGCTCGCTGGCGCTGGTGATGTCGAAGTTTCTCGCCATCGGCATGTCGCTGCCGCAGGTCATTGACTGCGTGACCGCCGGGGCCGCAGACGGGCTGCGCCTGAAGCACAAAGGGCGGCTGGCAGTCGGTTTTGATGCCGATTTAACGCTGTTTACCGTCGAGCATGCGCCAACGCTGCTGGTCGACGCGGAAAAAGAGAGCCTGCAGGCTGACAATATTCTGGTGCCGCTTGCCGCGATTCGCGCAGGCAAGGGCTATCTGACCGAACAAGGGAGTGCGGAAAATGCCTTCAATTTTTGAGAAATACAATTTAAAACAAGTCATTAATACATCCGGTCGCATGACGGCGCTGGGCGTTTCCACGCCGCGCCCTGAGGTGGTGGATGCGGTGATGAGCGGCATGAATCACTACTTCGAAATGAAAGACCTGGTGAACAAGACCGGCGAATACATTGCGAATCTGCTGGAAGTGGAAGGCGCTACCGTCGTCTCCTGCGCCTCAGCGGGGATTGCCCAGTCGGTTGCGGCGGTGCTGGTGAAAAACAGCGCCTGGCTGCTGGAAAACCTGCACGTCACGCCGATCGAAAACAATGAAATCGTGCTGCCGAAAGGCCACAACGTTAACTTCGGCGCGCCGGTCGGCTCGATGGTGGCGCTGGGGGGCGGCAAGCTGGTGGAAGCGGGCTACGCCAACGAATGTTCCGCCGACCAGCTGGCGGCGGCGATCACTCCGCGCACGGCGGCGATTCTGTACATTAAATCGCACCACTGCGTACAGAAAAGCATGCTCAGCGTCGAACAGGCGGTAGTGGTGGCGCGTAAACATAACCTGCCGTTGATCGTCGATGCAGCCGCGGAAGAAGATCTGCAATGCTACTACCGCGCCGGCGCTGACCTGGTGATTTACAGCGGCGCGAAAGCGATTGAAGGGCCGACCAGCGGTCTGGTGGTCGGCAAAACCCAGTACGTCGAGTGGGTGAAACGCCAGTCGGCGGGCATTGGCCGGGCGATGAAAGTGGGTAAAGAGGGGATCCTCGGCCTGACCTGCGCCATCGAACACTACCTGACGGCGCGTAAAGAGAGCGGTGATGAGATGGTGGCCAAGATGACGCCGTTTATTAACCAGCTCAATACCCTTGAGGGGGTGACCGGCTGCGTGGTCTGGGACAGCGCCGGGCGTGACATCGCCCGTACCGAAATTAAATTTGATGAGGCCGTCACCGGCATCGCTACCGGCGAACTGGTGGAGGCATTAAAGCAGGGTGAATACGCTATCTACTTCCGTGGCTACAAAGCTAACGAAGGGATTATTGAAGCCGATGTCCGCAGCGTGAACGCGCAGCAGCTGGAGATTGTCGCTCGTCGCATCGCCGAGGTTCTGAACAAGGAGAAAAAAGCATGAAACTGACCCCAAATTTTTACCGTGACCGCGTCTGCCTGAACGTCCTGGCGGGCAGCAAAGAGAACGCACGTGAGATTTACGAGGCGGCAGAAGGTCACGTCCTGGTGGGGGTGCTCTCCAAGAACTATCCTGACGTGGCGAGTGCGGTGGCGGATATGCGCGAATATGCGCAGCTTATCGATAACGCGCTGTCGGTCGGTCTGGGGGCGGGAGATCCGAACCAGTCGGCGATGGTCAGTGAAATTTCACGCCAGGTGCAGCCGCAGCACGTGAACCAGGTCTTTACCGGGGTCGCAACCAGCCGTGCGCTGCTGGGGCAGAATGATACCGTGGTCAACGGTCTGGTCTCGCCGACCGGCACGCCGGGTATGGTTAAGATCTCAACCGGCCCGCTGAGCAGCAAGGCGCCAGACGGTATCGTGCCGCTGGAAACCGCCATCGCGCTGTTGAAAGATATGGGCGGCAGCTCGATCAAATACTTCCCGATGGGCGGCCTGAAGCATCGCGATGAGTTTCTGGCAGTGGCGCAGGCCTGTGCCCGCCATGATTTCTGGCTGGAGCCGACCGGCGGGATCGACCTAGAGAACTACAGCGAAATTCTGCAGATTGCGCTGGACGCCGGGGTCAGTAAAATTATCCCGCACATTTATAGCTCTATTATTGATAAAGAAAGCGGTCATACCCGCCCGGCGGACGTTCGCCAGCTGCTGGAGATGACTAAAGCGCTCGTTAAGTAGGATTGTCATCCTCGCCGCGCGCACGTACCGATCGCAAAACGTGCGCGTGGAAACAGCTTATTGCACCCTCAAGGAGTCGTTATGCCAACCGCTCGTCACCTGCTTGCTGCATCACTTTCCCTGCTGGCTACCACCGCCTGTGCGCAAACCCATTATGCCTGGGTAGGTACCTATAATCCCAACGGGGAGGGGCTGTACCGGTTTACCGTCGACAGTAAAACCGGCGCGCTCCGTGATAAAGCGCTGGTCAGTTCGTTGCAGAACGTCGCGCAGCTCGCCGTGTCGCGGGATGGTAAAACCCTGTATGCCGCCAGTGAAGTCGAAAAGGGCGTGGTGCAGGCGTGGCGAGTTGAATCCAATGGCGAACTGACCGATCTCAATCAGGTCTCTTCGGCGGGGGCCGGGCCGGTGTATCTGTCGCTGACGCCGGACGGTCGCCATCTGCTGGTGGCGAACTACGTTAGCGGCTCGGTTGCGGTGTTGCCGGTGAAAGACGATGGCAGCCTGGGCGAGGCGGTGGATAGCCACCAGGACGAAGGTCCGGCCGGAGCAGAAAGCCCGGCGGCGGCCGTTGAGGGCAGCTTCGCCATTAGCGATCATAACGGTCCTCACGCTCATATGATCGCCGCCGATCCGAGTGGGCAGTATGTGTTTTCCACCGATCTGGGGCTGGATCGTATCTATCAGTACCGGCTGGATAACCGCAGCGGCACTCTGACGCCGAACGATCCGCCGTTTATTGCCGCATCGTCGGAAGGCGCCGGACCACGTCACTTTGTCTTTACACCGAAGGGCGACGGCCTGTGGCTGATTAACGAAGAAGCCTCGACGCTGACCTTCTATCATCTTGATAAGAAAAGCGGGCTGCTGCGTGAGGGCAAAACCATCTCCGCGCTGCCGAAGGAGTACAAAGGCACCAGTTTCGCCGCGGGCCTGGTACTCAGCCCTGACGGTAAGCAGCTGTATGTCGCCAACCGTCTGCATAACAGTATTGCCCACTTTAGCGTGCTGGCCGACGGCAGCCTGAGCCATCAGGAAGATATCTGGACCCGTGGCGACTACCCCCGCACGTTGACGCTGGATAATCAGGGGCAATGGCTGTACGTCATGAACCAACGCAGTGATAATATTACCCGTTTTAGCGTTGCGGCCAGGAGCGGCAAACTGACTTTTGCCCCGGAATACACCCCGGTAGGCAGCCCGTCACAGATGGTGATATCCGCTCAACCGTGAGCCGTAAAGAGAAGGAACTGACATGCGATTTCCCAACCAACGTTTAGTGCAACTGTTTACCTTGCTGCAAAACGAAACGCTGCCCCAGGATGAACTGGCGCAGCGGCTGTCGGTTTCTACCCGTACCGTTCGCGCCGATATCACCGCGCTGAACGCGCTATTAGAGCATTACGGCGCGCAATTTATTTTGACCCGCGGCAGCGGCTATCAACTGAAAATCGACGATCCGTCGCGCTACCAGACCCTGGAGGCGAGCGCGCCAAAGCCGCAGCATATCCCGCGCACCGCCCAGGATCGCATCAACTTTCTGCTGGTGCGCTTTTTGACCTCGGCGTTCTCTATCAAGCTTGAAGACCTGGCGGACGAGTGGTTCGTCAGTCGCGCGACCCTGCAAAACGACATGGTCGAGGTGCGCGAGCGTTTTCAGCGCTATCAGCTGGCCCTGGAGACGCGCCCGCGTCACGGCATGCGCTTGTTCGGCAGCGAAGTGTCGATTCGCGCCTGCCTGACCGATCTGCTGTGGCAGCAGGTGCAGCAGGGCGGGTTGAATCCGCTGATGGGGGAAGAGGCGTTAAATTCGGATGTCCAGGAACAGCTGGGGGGCGTGTTGCAGGAGATCCTGACCCGCCACCATGTTCGCCTGACCGATGAAGGGGAGCGCTTTATCCGGCTGTACAGCGCGGTGGTAGTCCATCGCGTGAGCCAGGGCTATCCGTTGGCCGAGTTTAGCGCCGAAGACGTGGCGCAGAACGTGCGGGATGCCGCACGGGATCTGGCTGCGGTCCTGCAGCAGCAGGCGGGGAAAACCCTCTCGCTGGCGGAAGAAGAGTGGCTGTGCGTCCACCTCGCCGCCCGTCAGGTCCAGGACGTCGATCCGGGCACCATCAGCGCCGACGATGGCGAAGCGCTGGTGAACTACATCCTGAACTACATCAACAGCCAGTATAACTACAACCTGCTGGACGACGCCCAGCTGCATGCCGACCTGCTGACCCACATTAAGACCATGATCACCCGGGTGCGCTACCAGATAATGATCCCCAACCCGCTGCTCGATAACATTAAGCAGCACTATCCGATGTCGTGGGATATGACCCTCGCGGCGGTGAGCAGCTGGGGCAAATATACCCCCTATACCATTAGCGAAAACGAAATTGGCTTCCTGGTGCTGCACGTCGGCGTCGGGCTGGAGCGTCATTACAACATCGGTTATCAGCGCCAGCCGCGGGTGCTGCTGGTGTGTGATACCAGCAATGCGATGGTGCGGATGATCGAGGCGATTTTGCAGCGTAAGTATCCGCAGCTTGAGATTGCCGCCACGCTGTCGCAGCGGGAATATGAGCAGCTGGAGAGCATCGCGGAAGATTTCGTGGTCTCTACCGTGTGGATTGGCGAAAAAGATAAGCCGGTAGTGACGATTGCGCCGTTCCCGACGGATTATCAACTGGACCAAATCGGCAAGCTGGTGCTGGTGGACCGGACTCGCCCCTGGGTGCTGAATAAGTATTTCGATGAGGCTCATTTTCGGGTGATCGACGCGCCTGTCGACCAGCAGACGCTGTTTGCCGAACTGTGCCAACAGCTACAGCAAGAAGGTTTTGTCGATGCCGGGTTCCATGATTCGGTGGTGGAGCGTGAAGCGATCGTCAGCACCATGCTGGGGGACGGCATTGCGCTGCCTCACGCCCTTGGTCTGCTGGCGCAAAAAACCGTGGTCTATACCGTGATTGCGCCGAACGGCATCGCCTGGGGCGATGAAACCGCGCATATCGTCTTTTTGCTGGCGATCAGCAAGAGCGAGTATGAAGAGGCGATGGCGATCTATGATATTTTCGTGACCTTCCTGCGCGAACGCGCCATGGCCCGTCTTGCCACCACCCGCAGTTTTGACGAGTTTAAAACGGTGGCGATGGAGTGCGTCAGCCGCTTTTAACTCAGCGCAGGTGGTGAACCACCTGATTGCTGCTGCCGCGCCAGATCAGCGCCGGGTCTTTTAAATCCTGCACAAACTTGCCGTCGATCAGCACGTTAATTAAATCCACTACCGCCATCTGCGCGTCGTCCAGCTCCGCCAGTTTGTAGCCGGTCCAGATCCAGATATCTTTCCCTTTGCACTCCGCGTGAATGCGCTTCACCAGTTTCAGAATGTGCGGCACGTTCTGCGGGTGCAGCGGATCGCCGCCGGAGAGCGACAGGCCCTGGCGGGTGATACGAGTGTCGTTGAGGTCGGCGATGATTCGGTCTTCCATTTCCTGGGTGAAAGGCTGTCCGGAGTTCAGCCGCCAGGTGCTTTTGTTGTAGCAGCCGGGGCATTCATGGACGCAGCCGGAGACAAACAGGGTGCAGCGTGTTCCAGGCCCGTTGACGATATCTACGGGGTAGTACTGGTGATAATTCATTTTCGCTTCTCAATTAACGCCATTACTGCGTTGGCTGCGCTCACTCACCCGGGTCACTTACTACAGTAAGCTCCCCGGGACTCTTTCGTTTGCCGCCTTGTTCTGACGCCAATTGCTTTGCGAAAAACGTAGGCCTGTTCGTTTCTCATTTGACGCTGCAGCGGCGTTGGCTGCGCTCACTCGCCCGGGTCACTTACTATAGTAAGCTCCCGGGACTGACTCGTTTGCCGCCTTGCTACAACGCCAACTGATTTGAGGAAACCTGTGCTGGTGCGTTGTAGCCCGGACAGGCCGCTGGCGGCGCTATCCGGGGGGACGGTGGCGAGATTAGCCGAGTTGACCGTTGCCGAGGTGTTTGACGCGGCGTTTCACCTCTTCCTGCTTACCGGCGTTGAACGGACGGGCGTCCGGGCTGCCGAGGTAACCGCACACGCGACGGGTCACCGACACGCGGGCGGCGTCGTGGTTGCCGCATTTCGGGCAGGTAAAGCCTTTACTGGTACATTCGAACTCACCGGTAAAACCGCACTCGTAGCATTCGTCGATCGGCGTGTTGGTGCCGTAATACGGCACGTGTTGATAGCTGTAATCCCACACGTCTTCCAGCGCTTTCAGGTTGTGCTGAATGTTCGGGTACTCGCCGTAGCAGATGAAGCCGCCGTTGGCGATTGGCGGGTAGGCCGCTTCGAAGTCGATCTTATCGTACGGGTTCACCTTCTTCTCGACGTCGAGGTGGAAGCTGTTGGTGTAGTAGCCTTTGTCCGTTACGCCCGGGATCACGCCAAATTCGGCGGTATCCAGACGACAGAAGCGATCGCAGAGGTTTTCGCTCGGCGTGCTGTAGAGGCTGAAACCATACCCGGTTTCGTCTTTCCATTGGTCCACGGCATCACGCAGACGCTGTACGATGGCAACACCTTTGGCACGCAGCGCTTCGCTGTCGTACATGTGGGTGTCGCCCGCCAGCGCGTTAATGGTTTCGTGAATGCCGATGTAGCCCAGAGAGATCGACGCGCGGCCGTTTTTGAAGATTTCAGAGACGTCGTCATCGGCCTTCAGGCGCACGCCGCAGGCCCCTTCCATATACAGAATCGGTGCCACGCGCGCTTTGACGCCTTCGAGGCGCGCAATACGCGTCATCAGCGCTTTACGCGCCAGCTGCAGGCGCTCGTCCAGCAGCGTCCAGAATGCTGCTTCATCGCCTTTGGCTTCCAGGGCAATGCGCGGCAGGTTGAGGCTGATTACCCCGATGTTGTTACGCCCATCGTGAACTTCTTCGCCGTTTTCGTTTTCCCACACGCCGAGGAAGCTGCGGCAGCCCATCGGGGTTTTAAACGAACCGGTTACCTTCACCACCTGATCGTAGTTGAGGATATCCGGGTACATGCGCTTGCTTGCGCACTCCAGCGCCAGCTGCTTGATGTCATAGTTGGCATCGCCGAACTTGTGGTTCAGGCCGTCGCGAATCGCAAAGACCAGTTTCGGGAACACCGCCGTTTTGCGGTTTTTACCGAGGCCGGCGATACGATTACGCAGAATCGACTGCTGAATCAGGCGGGATTCCCAGCTGGTGCCCAGACCAAAGCCAAAGGTGACGAACGGCGTCTGCCCATTGGCGGTATGCAGGGTATTCACTTCGTATTCCAGCGACTGGAAGGCGTCGTAACACTCTTTTTCGGTGCGAGAATGGGCGTAACCTTCGGCATCCGGGATCTGCCACTCTTCGGCAATTTTACGATGCTTATTGAAGCTCTCGGCGACGAACGGCGCGAGCACTTCATCAATACGGTTAATGGTGGTGCCGCCATAAATATGGCTGGCGACCTGGGCAATAATCTGCGCCGTGACGGCGGTGGCGGTAGAGATAGACTTCGGCGGTTCGATCTCGGCGTTACCCATCTTAAAGCCGTGGGTCAGCATGCCTTTCAGGTCGATCAGCATACAGTTGAACATCGGGAAGAACGGCGAATAGTCGAGATCGTGATAGTGAATCACGCCACGCTCGTGAGCCATGACTACGTCGTGCGGCAGCAGGTGCTGACGGGCGTAATGTTTGGCGACGATACCGGCCAGCAGGTCGCGCTGGGTCGGGATGACTTTACTGTCTTTGTTCGCGTTTTCGTTGAGTAACGCCGAGTTGGTCTGCTCAACCAGTCCACGAATCTCCTGGTTCAGACGGCCGCGCTTTTCACGTTGGCTATCGCGGTCATGGCGATATTCAATGTAGGCGCGCGCCAGCTGCTTGTACGGACCGGCCATCAGCTGGTTCTCAACGGCGGTCTGGATCTCGTTGATATCAACCTGGGCGCGGCCCTGCATTTGCTGGCTAACGACTTCTGCGACGGTGGCGCAATAGTCTGCGTCATCGACTCCCGCTGCTTTAGCTGCACGCAGAATTGCTTCATTAATGCGCTCTGACTTGAACGGCACTTTACAGCCATCGCGTTTCATCACATGCGGTGTCATGATCACTCCATACTTTATAGAACAGGTTATCCACAGAGGCGGAAAGTTTGCCGAAGTCACTGGGGCTATACCTGCCGCCGTGTTGCTCCGGTTCCGGCCCTTTTTATCCACATCCCATCACCGCCAGAGTTCGATGGGCTATGGTGACATAATAGACGATTGATACCATATGTAGGGCCGGCACGCATTTTAAGTTCTATATGTAGTGATTTGCATCAAAGATGTTTGCTATTTTATTGATGCAGGACAAAGTAAAAAGACGAGAGTACGCAGGCTGGGCACCCGCGCGGAATGTAAATTTATCTGACTAAAAAATAAGCGGAAATTGGCGGGAAGAAGGCAAAAACGCTGGCACCGGCCAGCGTCATGTGATTCGCCCCTGTCCGGGCTGCGGGAACGGCCCCCGTAGCCCGGTTGAGCGCAGTGCAAGCCGGGGAAAGGTTACTCCTGCAACCACCAGATGGCTTCAAACGGACGTAGCGTCATGGCCGCAGGGCGGCTGGCTGCCTCCGGGTAGTTGCTCATCAGCACCTGCCAGTCGCCCTCCATCTCGCGGTGATGCCAGCTCTGGAATTCGCGACTCAGGTTGGCGGCGACGACCAGGGTTTTGCCCTGCCACTGGCGGCGATAGCACCACAGCGCAGGATGTTCCGCCAGGAGATCCTGATAATCTCCCCAGATCAGCACCGGCGTGGTCTTGCGTAACGTAATCAGCTGCTGGTAGGTGTAAAACACGGAGTCCGGGTCTGCCAGCGCCGCTTCGGCATTGATGGTCTGATAGTTATCGCACAGGGAAATCCACGGCTCGCCGGTGGTAAAGCCGCCCTGGGCGCGGCGATCCCACTGCATCGGCGTGCGGCTGTTATCGCGCGATTTACTGGCGAGGATCGCCAGCAGCTCGTCCGGCGCCTGTCCCTGCGCCGAGCGTTCAATAAACATGTTGTGGCTTTCCACGTCGCGATACGCGTTGATGTCCGAGAAGTGGGGGTTGGTCATGCCAATCTCTTCACCCTGATAGATATACGGGGTGCCCTGCATGCCGTGTAGTACCATCGCCAGCATTTTCGCCGCCGGAACCCGGTATTCACCTTCATCGCCGAAGCGCGACACGATGCGCGGCTGATCGTGGTTACACCAGAACAGCGCATTCCATGCCCGGTTGTGCATCCCCTGTTGCCAGTGGCTGAACAGCGCTTTGAGTGCCACGTAGTCAGGACGTGCCAGGGACCACTTTTCGCCGCCGGGATAATCGACCTTCAGGTGGTGGAAGTTAAAGGTCATCGACAGCTCGCGGCCGTCCTGCGCCGCATACTGCTGGCAATGTTCCAGCGAAGTGGAGGACATCTCGCCCACCGTCATCAACTGACGCGGGGTGAAGACATCGCGGCTCATCTCCTGCAGGAACTCATGAACCCGTGGGCCGTCGGTATAAAAACGGCGTCCGTCGCCCTGGTCATCCGTCGGGAAGGTCTGATCTTTTGAAATCAGGTTAACCACATCAAGGCGCAGGCCGTCGACGCCGCGGTCGGCCCAGAATTCGCACACCTTTTTGAGCTCTTCCCGTACCGCCGGGTTTTCCCAGTTGAGATCGGCCTGCTCCGTGGCGAACAGATGCAGATAGTACTGCCCGCTCTCGGCGTGCCACTGCCAGGCGTTGCCGCCAAATTTCGAGCGCCAGTTGTTAGGTGGGGCGGTGGGCTCGCCATCGCGCCAGATGTAAAACTGGCGGTAGGGGCTCTCTTTGTTTAACGACTCGCGAAACCAGGCGTGTGCGGTTGAGGTATGGTTGAGGACCATATCCAGCACGATGCGGATCCCGCGCGCTTTGGCCTCGGCCACCAGTTCGTCGAAATCATCCAGGGTGCCGTAGGTGGGATCGATGGCGGTGTAGTTCGCGACATCGTAGCCGTTATCCACCTGCGGTGAGACGTAGAATGGCGTCAGCCAGATAGCGTCCACGCCGAGGGTTTGCAGATAGTCGAGGCGAGAGGTGACCCCGCGCAGATCGCCGGTGCCGCTGCCGGTCGTGTCCTGGAAACTCTTCGGATAAATTTGGTAAATAACGCCGTTTTGCCACCAGTGGGGAAGGGTATTCATATCGCTTTCCTGCTACAACGAAGGGGCGCTAGCGCGCCCCGAAAGATAAAATCAGACAATCTGTAAGGTGCCCTGACGGAATTTACGCTGGTACACGATCGTGGTGAGCGTAATCGGCACCACCACCGCGATGACCATCGCTAACCCGAAGACCTGCCAGTAAGTTGGCTGGATGGAGAGGATCCCCGGCAGCCCGCCGACGCCGATACCGTTCGCCATCACGCCGTTCAGGCCACACAGCAGCCCGGCAAGGCCGGAGCCGATCATCGCGCAGAGCATCGGGAAGCGGTATTTCAGGTTGATCCCGTACATGGCCGGTTCCGTGACCCCAAGGTAGGCCGAGATAGCGGCCGGCACCGAAATTTCACGCTCGTTCTGTTTGCGGCTGGCGATGATAATGCCGACGACCGCCGATGCCTGGGCGATGTTAGACAGGGCAATCAACGGCCACACCGGGGTGCCGCCCATGCTCTGAATCATCTGCATATCGATAGCCAGCGTCGTCTGATGGACCCCGGTAATCACCAGCGGGGCATACAGGAAGCCGAACAGGGCGGCGCCAATCGGCGCAAAGCTGCCGGTCATCAGGTGACGCACCGCGAAGGCCACGCCGTCGCCGATCATGCGGCCAAACGGGCCGATAAAGGCATGGGCAAGGAAGACCGCCAGAATCAGCGAACATACCGGCACCACCACCAGATAGAGGTAGTCAGGGACGATACGTTTGAGGCGAGTTTCGATGAAGCCCAGCGCCAGGCCAGCCAGCAGCGCCGGGATAACCTGCGCCTGGTAGCCGACTTTCGCAATGGTAAACAGACCGAAGTTCCACACTTCCGGCACCTGCTGACCCAGCATATAGGCGTTCATCAACTGCGGAGAAACAAGGGTTACGCCGAGCACGATGCCGAGGATCGGCGTTCCGCCCATTTTCTTCACCGCTGACCAGCAGATACCGACCGGCAGGTAGAAGAAGATGGCTTCGCCAATCAGCCACAGGAAGTCATAAATGGTTTGCAGCGACGGGTGCATTTGCGCCAGCGTCTGCCCGTTGCTCATCGGCAGATCGCCGATCACGTTACGGAAGCCGAGGATCAGGCCGCCGCTGATCAGCGCCGGCAGCAGCGGGAAGAAGATCTCGGCAAAATGCGAGATCAGCTGCTCGTGCCACTTCATATTTTGTCGCGCAGCCTGTTTAGCCTGCTCTTTATCAGCAGATGCCTGGCCGGTGGTCGCCAGCAGCGCCTTGTAGTAATCGTCCACTTCCGTGCCAATCACCACCTGGAACTGCCCGGCGTTGGTGAAGCAGCCCTTCACCATGCGCAGCTGTTCGATCTCTTTGGGTTTGGCAATGGCCGGATTGTTCAGCACAAAGCGCAGACGGGTAATGCAGTGGCTGACGGTAGCAATGTTATCGCGCCCGCCCACCAGTTCGATCAATTTATCGATGTCCTGCTGATTTACTTTACTCATTATGAGGCCTCAAAACAGAGGGAAGAGATTGCGTAATGACCTGAGACGAATCCTAACGGGTCCGTGGGAATTTCAAAATGGGAACGTTCCCTAAACGCAGCAAGGATCACATAAATCCATCCTCAGGGCTTAAATAAGCGCGGCGGGAATCACGATCTGGCGGGGTTCTGTCTGGCCGGCGATCTGCGCGATCAACTGCTGGGCAGCCTGGCGCCCGGCTTCGGCGTAGCCTGGGTTGACGGTGACAATCTCCGGGTGAAGAAACTTCATCAGCGGCGTGCTGCCGACGCTGGCAACCTGCAGGTGGGCAATCTGCTGCTCCTGTAAATACTTACTGGCGCCAAGGGCGAGGGTGTCGGTGGCGCACAGCAGCGCGCTGGTCTCCGGCGTCAGCACGCTGGAGACATTGTCGTAGCCCTGTTTCATCGCCAGGCCCGGCAGGGCGGCGGACGGGGTGAGCTGGTGCTGCGCGCAGAAATCGAGATAAGCCTGATGGCGGCGCTGCCCGGTGGTGACGTCACTATGGGGCACCCCGAGAAAACTGATGTGGCGATGCCCGCTGTCGTACAGGCGCTGCATCAGCAGGTTGACCGCGCCGTTATCGTCGTAGCAGACCGAGGCGAAACCCGGCGCGTCGCGCGCCAGCAGCACCATCGATTCGCGCCAGGGCGTCAGCATCTCTTCGGTGATGCCGGTAAAACCAAACAGCACCACGCCATCGATATTGCGGCGGGCGAGGATCCTCAGATGCTCCCCGACCAGCGCCGGAGAAAACTGGCTTTCCATCATAATCGGATCGAAACCCTGCTCGTAGAAGGCCGGCAGCATGGTCTGTACGGCCAGGTTTTCCGACAGCGAATCAAGACGGGTGACGATAATGGCCACCACTTTGTCGCTTTGACCACGCATCGCCCGGGCGGAACGGGAAGGCGAGAAACCGTGCTGCAGCATCACCGCTTCGACCCGTTCACGGGTGCGTTCGTTTACGCCGCTTTCATTGTTGAGCACGCGGGATACCGTCGATTTCCCGACGCCGCTTAAGCGCGCGATATCTTTAATGGTCAGCCGGTTTTGCATGCAGGGTTCTCGTGGTCATCCGATTTAGTGAGCCTAATGCTACTCAACCAAACCGCAATGAGCAAAGTCTGGTTTACGTCTGGTTTAGTTACGCGGGGTTATTATTGGCGACAGCGGGTTCAACTTGCCCGCTGGTTGCGCTATAGTCTGCGCCGTTTTTCCTCACTTACCGGAGATTTTATGGACCCCGATCCCACTCCTCATCCTCGATGGAGTAACTCTCTTTTCCGGTAAGCCTGCTTAGCACTGCTTTACCGGAAGCGTAAAGCAGTGACGTCCTTGATGTCCCTGCCATAAAAAAATAATACCTGACAGGTAGCGTTTTGTTGCGCCTGTCAGTTGTGCTGCGTTCGCTTGTGCGAGCGCGGAGGGACTGTTTATGTTGAAAAATATGACCCGGCAGCTGTTTGCTCAGCTCAGCCGCCATTTGCCACGCCGACTGGTTCAGCGTGACCCGTTACCGGACGCTCGCCATCTGGCCAGTACGCCGATTCCTGACTCGCTAGGCAAGCACTGCCTGAACGTGGCGGCGATGGACGACAATGAACTCTGGCGCGCCTTCGACAGCCACCCGGAAGGGCTGAACGCTAGCGAAGTTGCAGAGAAAATAGCTCGCTTCGGCGACAACCAGATCCCGGCGCAGAAGCCGTCGCCATGGTGGGTGCATCTGTGGACCTGCTATCGCAACCCCTTCAACCTGCTGCTCACCGTGTTGGGGATCGTCTCTTATGCAACGGAAGATCTGTTTGCTGCCGGCGTGATTGCGCTGATGGTGGGGATCTCCACGTTACTCAACTTTGTTCAGGAAGCCCGCTCGACTAAAGCGGCGGATGCCCTCAAGGCGATGGTCAGCAATACCGCGACGGTGCTGCGGGTGGTCAACGAGCAGGGGGAAAGCCGCTGGTGCGAGCTGCCTATCGACCAGCTGGTGCCGGGCGATATCGTCAAGCTGTCGGCGGGAGATATGATCCCCGCGGACCTGCGTATCCTCCAGGCGCGGGATCTGTTCGTCGCCCAGGCCTCGCTGACCGGTGAATCGCTGCCGGTCGAAAAAGTGGTGCACAGCCGCGACCCACAGCAAAGCAACCCGCTGGAGTGCGACACCCTGTGCTTTATGGGCACCAACGTGGTGAGCGGCACGGCGCAGGCGATCGTCTTTGCGACCGGCGGCAACACCTGGTTTGGTCAGCTGGCCGGACGGGTCAGCGAGCAGGAGAGCGAGCCGAATGCCTTCCAGAAAGGCATCAGCCGCGTCAGCATGCTGCTGATCCGCTTTATGCTGGTGATGGCGCCGGTGGTGTTGCTGATTAACGGCTTTACCAAGGGCGACTGGTGGGAAGCGGCGCTGTTTGCGCTGTCGGTGGCGGTCGGCCTGACGCCGGAAATGCTGCCGATGATTGTCACCTCGACCCTGGCGCGCGGGGCGGTGAAGCTCTCGAAACAGAAAGTCATCGTCAAGCACCTCGATGCTATCCAGAATTTCGGCGCGATGGACATCCTGTGTACCGATAAAACCGGCACCCTGACGCAGGACAAAATCGTGCTGGAGAACCACACCGACGTCTCCGGCAAAGTCAGCGAGCGGGTACTGCACAGCGCCTGGCTGAATAGCCACTATCAGACCGGGTTGAAAAATCTGCTCGATACGGCGGTGCTGGAAGGGGTTGAACTCGACGCGGCGCGTCAGCTTTCCGAACGCTGGCAGAAAGTGGATGAGATCCCGTTCGACTTTGAGCGTCGCCGCATGTCGGTGGTCGTGAGTGAGCAGGAAGGGGTACATCAGCTGATTTGCAAAGGCGCGCTGCAGGAGATCCTTAATGTGTCGACCCAGGTGCGCTACAACGGCGATATCGTGCCGCTGGACGACACCATGCTGCGCCGCATCAAACGCGTGACCGATACGCTCAACCGCCAGGGGCTGCGAGTGGTGGCGGTAGCGACCCGCTATCTGCCGGCCCGCGAAGGCGACTACCAGCGGGCCGATGAGTCTGACCTGATTCTCGAAGGCTACATCGCCTTCCTCGATCCGCCGAAAGAGACCACCGCGCCGGCTCTGAAAGCGCTGAAGGCCAGCGGGATTACCGTCAAAATCCTCACCGGGGATAGCGAACTGGTCGCGGCGAAAGTGTGCCATGAAGTGGGGCTGGACCCCGGCGAAGTGGTCATCGGCAGCCAGATTGAAGCGCTGAGCGATGACGAGCTGGCCCAACTGGCAAAACGCACCACGCTGTTCGCCCGTCTTGCGCCATTGCATAAAGAGCGCATCGTGACGCTGTTGAAGCGCGAAGGGCATGTGGTCGGCTTTATGGGCGATGGCATCAACGATGCTCCGGCGCTGCGCGCGGCGGATATCGGCATCTCCGTGGATGGCGCGGTGGATATTGCCCGGGAAGCGGCGGATATTATTCTGCTGGAAAAAAGCCTGATGGTATTGGAAGAGGGGGTGATCGAAGGCCGCCGTACTTTCGCCAACATGCTGAAATACATCAAAATGACCGCCAGTTCGAACTTCGGTAACGTCTTCAGCGTGCTGGTGGCGAGCGCCTTTCTGCCGTTCCTGCCGATGCTGCCGTTGCACTTACTGATCCAGAACCTGCTGTACGATGTATCCCAGGTGGCGATCCCGTTTGATAACGTCGATGATGAGCAGATCCGCAAGCCGCAGCGCTGGAACCCTGCGGAACTGGGGCGCTTCATGGTCTTCTTCGGCCCGATCAGCTCGATTTTCGATATTCTGACCTTCTGCCTGATGTGGTGGGTGTTCCACGCCAACGTGCCGGAAGCGCAGACGCTGTTCCAGTCCGGCTGGTTTATTGAAGGGCTGCTGTCGCAAACGCTGATTGTGCATATGATCCGTACGCGGCGGATTCCGTTTATCCAGAGCCGCGCCGCGTGGCCGCTGTTTGCTATGACCCTGGTAGTGATGGTGGTGGGCATCGCGCTGCCGTTCTCACCGCTGGCGGGCTATTTACAGCTGCAGGCGCTGCCGCTGAGCTACTTCCCGTGGCTGATTGCTATTCTGGTTGGCTATATGACGTTGACCCAGATGGTGAAAGGTTTCTATAGCCGACGCTACGGCTGGCAATAATCTCAAATAATGGCTGCTGCGGCAGCCATTTCTCTTTTCGCTCCTGCAAAAATAATCTCCGCAACGCGTTGTGTTTTATTTTTTTTGAAATGATAAAGGTGTGAGAGATCACAACTATTGTTCTCTTTCAGACATTATTTTTTCCGTAAAATGACCTTCGTTGCAAAAATGAAACAGCGTGCTGAAAATCTCACGGTTATTCCTTCTTTTGTGAACATAATCATCGTAATAATTTGTTACAGGGGCTAACCTGCCCTGGCATCACCAATAACAAGATTCTTCCTGCTGCTTTTCATTCAGACCGTCATTGTTCCTGTAAACCGTTTGCTATTAGCGTTTATATATCTCTGGAGAAGGTAAATGAAACTGAGAAAAACTCTTTTAAGTCTGGGCGTGGGGTGTGGACTCCTGCTGACCTCGCAGATAACCGCGGCACAAACGCTGCGTGCGGCCGACGTTCATCCTGCTGATTATCCTAACGTCGTGGCGGTAAAACACATGGGGGAAAAACTCAGTGCCGCCACCGACGGACGGCTGGATATTAAAACGTTCCCCGGCGGCGTACTGGGCGATGAAAAGCAGATGATTGAGCAGGCGCAGCTCGGCGCGATCGATATTATTCGCGTGTCGATGGCGCCAGTAGCGGCGATTTTACCGGAAATCAACGTCTTCACCTTGCCGTATGTCTTCCGCGATGAAGACCATATGCACCACGTGCTGGACGGCATGATCGGCCAGGAAATTGGCGACCGACTGACCGCGAACAGCAAGTCACGGCTGGTGTTCCTTGGCTGGATGGACGCCGGGACGCGCAACCTGATTACCAAAGATCCGGTCGCCAAACCGGAAGATTTAAAAGGGATGAAAATCCGCGTACAGACCAGCCCGGTGGCGCTGGATACCTTAAAAGCGATGGGGGCCAACGCGGTGGCGATGGGGACCAGCGAGGTCTTCAGCGGCATGCAAACCGGGGTGATTGACGGCACGGAAAATAACCCGCCAACCTTTGTGGCGCATAACTACCTGCCGGTAGCCAAGAATTATACCTGGAGTAAGCATTTCATTATTCCTGAGCTTTTTCTGTTCTCTAAACCAAAGTGGGACAAGCTGAAGAAAGAGGATCAGGAATTAATTATCAAACTGGCGAAAGAAGCCCAGGCCGAGCAACGCAAGCTGTGGGAAGCCTATAACACCAAATCGCTGGAAACCATGAAACAGCAGGGCGTTAAGTTTTATGACATTGACACCGACTATTTCTATAAAGCAACACAATCAGTGCGGGATAAATACGGTAAAGACCATCAGGATTTGATCAAGCAAATTCAGGATGTGCAGTAATTAATCAGGCGGATGGATTATTCCATCCGCCCTGAACTGATTATTCAGTCGAGGTAATGGTGATGGGTGAATATTATTCATCGGTAATGGACATACTTTATCGAATTTCTATGTGGATTGCCGGGCTGGCGCTGCTGGTGATGGTGGCGGTGATCCCGGTTGGCATATTTGCGCGCTACGTGATGAACAGCGCGCTGTCATGGCCTGAACCGATAGCCATATTGTGCATGGTGACGTTCACCTTTATCGGTGCGGCTGTGAGCTACCGCGCCGGTTCACATATCGCCGTCAGCATGGTGACCGACCGCCTGGGCGATAGCGCCCGTCGTTTCTGCTCTGTCGTGGCCGATCTTATCCTGATGGCCATCTGTATTTTCATCCTCTGGTACGGCTCCTCACTGTGTATCGAACTGTGGGAACAACCGGTCGCGGAATTCCCGCTGCTCACCGCCGGAGAAAACTACCTGCCGCTCCCGATTGGCTCGGCGATCACGCTGCTGTTCATCATCGAAAAGATCTGCCGCGGCGACCAGTATCAACGTCCCATCGTCATGCTGGGTTCAACCAGTTGATCGTCGATCCGACTGCATAGAGGAATACAGATGGATGCCTTTATTCTCGTTTTTACGCTGGCGATCATGCTGGCGATTGGGGTGCCGGTAGCGTACGCCGTGGGGATCAGCGCGATCGTTGGCGCCTGGTATATTGATATCCCGCTGGAGGCGGTGATGATCCAGCTGACCAACGGCGTGAACAAGTTCTCGCTGCTGGCGATCCCGTTCTTTATCCTCGCCGGGGCGATCATGGCCGAAGGGGGGATTGCGCGGCGGCTGGTGAACTTTGCCTACATTTTTGTCGGGTTTATTCGCGGCGGCCTGTCGCTGGTGAATATTGTTGCCTCGACCTTTTTTGGCGCGATTTCCGGGTCATCGGTGGCGGATACCGCCTCTATCGGTTCGGTGATGATCCCGGAGATGGATAAAAAAGGCTACCCGCGCGACTTTGCGGCGGCGGTGACCGCCAGCGGTTCGGTCCAGGCGATCCTGACGCCGCCGAGCCATAACTCGGTGATTTACTCGCTGGCTACCGGGGGGACGGTGTCGATTGCCGCACTGTTTATCGCCGGGATCCTGCCGGGACTGTTGCTCAGTTTTGCCCTGATGGTGATGTGCGTCGGCTTTGCCCACAAGCGCGGCTACCCGAAAGGCGAGCGGGTGCCGTTTCGCCAGGCGTTGACGATCTTTGTCGATACGCTGTGGGGCCTGATGACGGTAGTGATCATCATGGGCGGGATCCTCTCCGGTATTTTCACCGCCACGGAATCGGCGGCGATTGCCTGCCTGTGGGCCTTCTTTGTCACCATGTTTATCTACCGTGACTACAAATGGTCCGAGCTGCCAAAGCTGATGTATCGCACGGTGAAGACCGTCACGATCGTGATGATCCTGATCGGTTTTGCCGCCGCCTTTGGCGCCATCATGACCTACATGCAGCTGCCGATGCGCATCACCGAAGCCTTTACCAGCATCTCGGATAACAAGTACGTCATTCTGATGTGCATTAACATTATGCTGCTGCTGGTCGGTACGCTGATGGACATGGCTCCGCTGATTCTGATCCTGACGCCGGTGCTGCTGCCGGTGACCAACGCGCTGGGTATCGACCCGGTCCACTTCGGGATGATCATGCTGGTCAACCTTGGGATTGGCCTGATCACGCCGCCGGTCGGTTCGGTGCTGTTTGTGGCCAGTGCGGTGAGTAAGCAGAAGATAGAGCAGGTGGTGAAGGCGATGCTGCCGTTTTATGCGGTGCTGTTCCTGGTGCTGCTGCTGGTGACCTATGTTCCGGCGATCTCGCTGTTCCTGCCGAAACTGTTTGGCGTGATGTAATGCGTGAGAAGGGGTAAATGTATCCGGCCTGAGCAAACAATGCAGGCCGGATAAGCCATCAGGCTATCCGGCTGTGATGCAGAGATTAGCGGCGAATAGCGATCGCTTCGATCTCGATTTTCACGTCTTTCGGCAGACGAGCAACTTCAACGCAGGAACGGGCCGGGAAGGTGGCCTGGTGTTCGGTGAAGAACGCTTCATACGCAGCATTCACGGTGGCAAAGTCGTTCAGATCTTTAACGAAGACGGTAGTTTTCACAATATCGCCCACTTTCAGGCCCGCGGCTTCAACGATAGCCTTCACGTTGTCCAGAGACTGACGCGCCTGAGCAGCGACATCTTCCGGCACGCTACCGGTTTTCGGGTCGACGGGGATCTGGCCGGAAGTGATAATCATGCTTCCCAGATCAACACCCTGAACGTATGGGCCGATTGCTGCTGGTGCATTTTCCGTCGCGATAGTTTTAGACATGAGTTCTCCTTAATAACAGCATTATATACCCTTCATCCTGCGAGTTGCCTCGTCGCGGCAGGGGCGAATGGTCCGTGCTGCCGGCAAAGACGCAGCTTGCAGCATTGCGCGTATGGAACCCGGCCATTATAGGGAGCCGGGTAGCCAATACCAACCTCAATTAGTTGGCCAGAACCACATAATGTGAAAACTCTTTTTCACAATATTTGCACTTCAGCGCGATATCATTTTCACGTTTTTTGACCGCGAAGCTTGAGGATACCGGCTCGGCGTGGCTGATGCAGTTGCTGTTGGGGCAGACCAGCACGTTGTTAATCCGGTCCGGCAGGTTAGGGCGTAATTTGCCTACCACTTCATAATCATCGATACGGTTAACCGTGGCATGCGGGGCATACAGCGCCAGCTGGTTTACCTGCTCTTCGGTCAGGAAGGTATTCTCGATTTTCACCAGGTCTTTGCGGCCCATTTCGCCTGACGGCAGATTCAGGCCGATGGTGATGCGCTGATCCGTTTCGGTCAGCTTAAACAGCGTCAGCAGCTTAAAACCAACCTGCGCAGGGATGTGGTCGATAACGGTGCCACGTTTGATGGCTTCTACTTGCAGTTTATTATCGTGTGTCATGGTCGTTTCCCCTTACAGAGCCAGCTCGCTATTGAGTACCAGTGCCAGTAATGCCTGGCGGGCGAAGATGCCATTCCCGGCCTGCTGGAAGTACCAGGCGTGCGGCGTTTTATCAACATCGGTGGTGATTTCATCAATGCGCGGCAGCGGGTGCAGCACTTTCATATTTTCGCGGGCGTCTTCGAGGTCGGCGGCGCGCAGGACAAACTGCGCCTTCACGTTGGCGTATTCGGACGGGTCGAGACGCTCTTTCTGTACGCGGGTCATGTAGAGAATATCCACGTCCTCCATCACTTCATCAATGGCGCTATGCACGCTCCAGGCAATCCCTTTCTCATCCAGCATATCGAGGATGTACTGCGGCATGGCTAACGCATCCGGAGCGATAAAGTAGAAGCGGTTGCCGTTAAACTTCGCCAGCGCCTGGGTCAGGGAGTGGACGGTGCGGCCATATTTGAGGTCGCCGACCATCGCGACGTTGAGATTTTCCAGGCGGCCCTGGGTTTCCTGAATGGTGAACAGATCGAGCAGGGTTTGCGTCGGGTGCTGGTTGGCGCCATCGCCGGCGTTGAGGACCGGAATGCCGCCGGAAAACTCGGTCGCCAGCCGTGAGGCCCCTTCCTGCGGATGTCGCATCACGATGGCGTCGACATAGGTGCTGATGACCGAAATGGTGTCGGCCAGGGTTTCCCCTTTTTTGCCCAGCGAGGTGTTGCTGCTGTCAGAGAACCCTACCACGCTGGCGCCCAGGCGGTGCATCGAGGTTTCAAACGACAGGCGGGTACGGGTGGAGGCTTCAAAGAAGCAGCTGGCGATAACCTTATGCTTCAGCAGTTCCGGCTGTGGGTTTGCTTTGAGTTTTGCAGCGGTCGCCAGCACCAGTTCGAGGTCTTCTCGGCTGAGATCGTTTATGGAAATGATATGTTTTTGATATAGCGGGTTAGCCATGTTTATCTCCTGACGCCTGGGCAAAAAAAAAGCCCCTTAAATAAGGGGCTTCGAGAATTCATTGAGCAACGGAAAGAAAAACGCTACGCCAGCGCCTGTGTACAGACGCGGTAAGACAGAATGTCGTACGCAGTAGACCATGCTTCCTCCCGGCAAATCGACCGACATTATATGCAGCTCAAATTTCGGATCAAGTGATTAGTCCACAAACAAGAAAACGATTGCCTCAGGAAGCCTGCGCCAGCGCAAAAAACCATAAAAAAGAAGTGGTATGGCAGTGCGAAGGGGCGTATAAAAACAAAAATGAAAAGCTGTTTTATATTTTGGGGAATATTATGATCGTTGGTCACATCCATCATTTGCAAACCTGGCTGCCGGACGCGCTGCGTCAGGCGATTGAGCATGTTAAAGCGCACGTCAGCGAGGAGACGCTGCCGGGAAAATACGATATTGACGGCAACAATGTGTTTTACCTGGTCTCGGAAGACACCACCGAGCCATTTGCTGCCCGCCGGGCGGAGTACCATGCTCGCTATCTGGATATCCAGATTGTCCTGCGTGGTCAGGAGGCGATGACCTTCAGCACGCAGCCTGCCGGCACGCCGGACACCGACTGGCTGGAAGGGAAAGACATTGCGTTTCTCGCCGCCGGCGAGCAGGAGAAAACCGTGATTCTCAGCGAGGGTGACTTTGTGGTGTTTTACCCGGGCGAAGTTCACAAACCACTGTGCGCCGCGGGCGAACCGGCCAAAGTGCGTAAAGTGGTTGTGAAGGTGCGGATGGCGTAACGGCGCAGTCCGGGATCTCCCCGGTGGCGCTACGCTGACCGGGCTACAGTTCGTGCGGTTTGGTAGCCCGGACAGGTGCGTCAGCACCGCCTCCGGGTTCTCCCCGGTGGCGCTTCGCGCCGCCATCCGGGGATATGTTTCGTTATTTACTCAGCGTTGCCACCATCACCGCTTTAATGGTGTGCATGCGGTTTTCCGCCTGATCGAAGACGATACTGGCGGGCGATTCAAAGACCTCGTCGGTCACTTCCATGCCGCCATGCAGGCCGTACTCTTCGGCCATCTGTTGGCCCAGGGTGGTTTGATCGTCATGGAACGCCGGCAGACAATGCAGGAACTTAACCTGCGGGTTGCCGGTCAGTGCCATCATTTCGCTATTCACCTGATAGGCACGCAGCAGCGCGATGCGCTCCGCCCACTTCTCTTTGGCTTCACCCATAGAAACCCAGACGTCGGTATAAATAAAGTCCGCGCCCTTCACGCCAGCGGCGATATCTTCGGTCAGGGTGATGTTGCCGCCGTGCTTCTGCGCCAGCGCCGTGCACTCTGCCACCAGATTCTCTTCCGGCCAGCAGTCCGCCGGGGCCACCAGGCGCAGATCCAGCCCGGTCAGCGCGGCGGCTTCAAGCATGGAGTTCCCCATGTTGTTGCGGGCATCACCGGCATACACCAGCGTCATTTCGTTAAAGGCTTTGCCCGGAAGATGCTCCTGCATGGTCAGCAAATCGGCCAGCAGCTGGGTTGGGTGGAACTCGTTAGTCAGGCCATTCCACACCGGGACGCCGGCATAGCTGGCTAGCGTCTCGACGATCTCCTGACCATGACCGCGATACTGAATACCGTCATACATCCGTCCCAGCACGCGAGCCGTATCTTTAATCGATTCTTTATGGCCAATCTGGCTGCCGCTTGGCCCGAGATAGGTCACGCGGGCGCCCTGGTCAAATGCGGCAACTTCGAAAGAGCATCGTGTACGGGTAGAGTCTTTTTCGAAGATGAGCGCGATGTTTTTTCCAGCAAGGTGTTGGATTTCAATGCCGTTTTTTTTATCGGTTTTCAGTCTGGCGGCCAGCGCCAGTAGGGCAGTGATTTCTGCAGGGGTAAAATCGAGCAACTTTAGAAAATGTTTGTGATAAAACGCGGACATGGTTCCCTCGCTGGCTTAAGCCACTTATTGAATTAAAATTCAATTTATATGTATGAATATTCATTTGCAACCCCGTTTCACAAATCTTTTGCACAAAGGTGGAGGCAATCACGGCGGTATGTGACAATAGAAGTATCTGTCGCACATTATGAGGAACAAGCCATGGCAAACCCGGAACTACTGGAAGAACAGCGCGAAGAAACGCGTCTGATTATCGAAGAACTGCTCGAAGACGGCAGCGACCCTGATGCGCTGTACACCATCGAGCATCATCTCTCCGCCGACGACTTTGAAACTCTGGAGAAAGTGGCAGTAGAAGCTTTCAAAATGGGCTACGAAGTGACCGAGCCGGAAGAGCTGGAAGTCGAAGAAGGCGAAGTGGTTATCTGCTGCGATATCCTGAGCGAAAGTGCCTTAAAAGTAGAACTGATTGATGCCCAGGTGGAGCAGCTGCTGAACCTGGCAGAGAAATTCGGCGTTGAATATGACGGTTGGGGAACCTACTACGAAGACCCTAACGGCGAAGACGGTGACGAAGAAGACGACGAAGATCTCGTCGATGAAGACGACGACGGCGTTCGTCACTAAGCAAGCCTGCACGTCATCCTTCAGGCACTTCTCTGTTGGCGATACTCAGAAACCCCGGCGACATAGCGACTATGCCGTCGGGGTTTTTCGCCTTAATGCACCTGAGCGATCCTGCGCATTGTTGGATACGGTGACGACCGATGACCGTTGGCGTATAGCAAGGAACTTTAATGGACTACCCGCAAATACTCGCCCCTGTACTCAATTTTCTCCACTGCCCGACGCCGCAGGCATGGATTGATGAAGCCCGTAAGCCGGAAAATCTGCCGCTGCTGCTGACCGACCACATGGTCTGCGAGCTTAAAGCGGCGCAGAACGCGCTGCTGCTGGTGCGCAAATATGTCGCCGATAAAAGCGGGGCCGACGAACTGCTGGCCTGCCTGAAGCCGTATGAAGACTTTACCTACCGCTGGGGGCCCGAGCCGGATTTCGCTGCGCTGCATAAACAGATCAACAAAAGCACGATGCCGCAGACCGACGACCCCTGGGGGCGTCAGCTGGTGGACAGTATGGTGCTGCTGATTAAAGAGGAGCTGCATCACTTCTGGCAGGTGCGGGAGATGATGCTGGCCCACGATATCCCCTACGTCAAAATGACCGCCAGTAACTACGCGCGCGGATTACGCAGGGAGGTGCGTTCCCACGAACCGGTGATGCTTATCGATAAGCTGATTTGCGGAGCCTATATCGAGGCGCGCTCCTGTGAGCGCTTTGCGGCACTGGCGCCGTGGCTGAATGACGATCTGCAGAAGTTCTATCTGTCGCTGCTGCGCTCCGAAGCGCGGCATTATCAGGATTACCTGGATCTAGCGCAGCAGATTGCCGATGAGGATATCAGCGAGCGGATCCGCCAGCTTGGCGAAGCCGAGGCGGCGCTTATTCTCGCGCCAGAAGCCGAGTTGCGTTTCCACAGCGGCGTCCCGGTCAGCGCCTGAGAGAGGATAATCCCGGAGGCGGTGCTCCGCACCTGTCCGGGCTACCAAACCGCACGCACCTGTAGCCCGGTCAGCGAAGCGCCACCGGGGAGATGCCGGAGGCGGAGCTCGGTACCAGTCCGGGTTACCAAATCGCACGAACCTGTAGCCCGGTCAGCGAAGCGCCACCGGGGAGATGCCGGAGGCGGCGCTCGGCATCAGTCCGGGTTACCAAATCGCACGAACCTGTAGCCCGGTCAGCGAAGCACCACCGGGGAGGATCACGGCGCTGAGAAGCTACAGCGCTTTGAGCATCCGGACTTCGCAGTCCACATGGCCGGTACGGCCCAGCGGCGCGTCGATATGCAGGAAGCCGAGGTGTTCATACAACCCGACGGCTTCTTTCAAAAAGGCGGTGGTTTCCAGATAGCAGCGTTTGAAACCCTGCTCGCGGGCGTGTTCCAGCGCCAGCAGCGCCAGTTTCTTTGCCAGCCCCTGGCCACGGGCGGAGGTCATGAAATACATTTTCTGCAGCTCGCAGATATCCGCTTCACTATGGGCCAGCGGCGCTACGCCGCCACCGCCAACCACCCGGCCATCCTGTTCAACCACCCAATAGGCCGATCCCGGCTGGCTGTAAAGCTCAAACAGCTCATCCAGATTCGGATCGGCTACCGTATAGCCTTTATCTGCCGTCAGCCCATACTCCGCAGAAACCTGGCGGATAACCTGAGCAATAGCGGCATTATCTTCAGCGGTGATGCGGCGCAGCGACAATGTGGTGGTCGCGATCGTATTCATACGATGACTCATAGCAAAAAAATAGCGGATGGTGTTGTTAATAACACCCTGTACGGGGAAAGTGCAAGCGGGGAACGCGGATAAAAAAACGCCCCTTGCCGGATTGCGCAAGGGGCGGATGGATTACAGCGCGGCGATGACCGCCTGCTGTTCAATCAGTTTGCTTTTCGCTTCCGCGTAGCCTTCCAGTTTCTCGCGCTCTTTGGCGATAACCGCTTCCGGGGCACGGGCTACGAAACCTTCGTTGGAGAGCTTGCTTTCGATGCGGCTGATTTCACCTTCGATTTTCGCCACTTCCTTCGCCAGACGCGCCAGCTCATCTTCTTTGTTGATGAGACCCGCCATCGGGATCAGCAGCTCGGCGCCGTCGATAATCTTAGTGACCGAAACCGGACCTTTATCATCGGCAGACAGCACGGTGATGCTTTCCAGACGCGCCATCGACTGCAGGAAGCTCTGGTTGTCAGTCACGCGACGCTGAGCGTCAGCGCTACAGCCGCGCAGCAGCAGTTCCAGCGGTTTACCCGGAGCGATGTTCATTTCCGCACGGATATTACGCACGGCGACGATCGCCTGCTTCAGCCATTCGGTATCGGCCAGCGCCGCTTCATCGACCTGAGACGCATCGTACTGCGGGAACGGCTGCAGCATGATGGTGTCGGCGGTCACGCCGCAAATGACCTTCACGCGCTGCCAGATGGTTTCGGTGATGAACGGAATGATCGGGTGCGCCAGGCGCAGCAGTCCTTCCAGCACGGTCACCAGCGTGTTGCGGGTGCCGCGCAGTTCAGCGTCTGAACCACCGGTCATAACCGGCTTGGTCAGCTCCAGGTACCAGTCACAGAACTGGTTCCAGGTGAATTCATACAGAATGCCCGCGGCGATATCGAAGCGGTAGCTGTCCAGCGCCTCGCGGTAGTTCTTGATGGTCTGGTTGAATTCCGCAAGGATCCAGCGATCGGCCAGAGACAGCACCATGTCGCCGCCGTTAAAGCCGCAATCCTGATCTTCGGTGTTCATCAGCACGAAGCGGCTGGCGTTCCACAGCTTGTTACAGAAGTTGCGGTAACCTTCCAGGCGTTTCATGTCCCAGTTGATGTCACGGCCGGTAGAGGCCAGCGCCGCCAGGGTGAAGCGCAGGGCGTCGGTGCCGTGCGGCTCGATGCCGTTCGGGAACTGTTTCTCAGTGCGTTTGGCGATTTTCTCTGCCAGCTGCGGCTGCATCATGTTGCCGGTACGTTTTTCCAGCAGATCCGGCAGGGAGATACCGTCGACCATATCCAGCGGGTCAATGACGTTGCCCTTGGATTTGGACATCTTCTGGCCTTCGTCGTCACGAATCAGACCGGTCATGTAGACGGTATGGAACGGAACCTGCGGCTTGCCGTTTTCATCTTTGATGAAGTGCATGGTCATCATGATCATGCGGGCAATCCAGAAGAAGATGATGTCAAAGCCAGAGACCATCACGCTGGTCGGGTGGAACTGACGCAGAGCATCGGTGTTTTCCGGCCAGCCGAGGGTTGAGAACGTCCACAGCGCGGAGGAGAACCAGGTGTCGAGCACGTCTTCGTCCTGGCGCAGCGCGACGTCAGCGGACAGGTTGTTTTCCTGACGCACTTCGTCTTCGGTGCGGCCCACGTAGACGTTGCCTTCGTTGTCATACCACGCCGGGATGCGGTGACCCCACCACAGCTGACGGGAGATACACCAGTCCTGAATATCGCGCATCCAGGAGAAGTACATGTTTTCGTACTGCTTCGGCACGAACTGGATGTCGCCGTTCTCAACCGCTTCCACGGCCGGTTTAGCCAGCACGTCGGCACGCACGTACCACTGGTCGGTGAGCATCGGTTCGATAACCACGCCGCCACGGTCGCCGTACGGTACGGTCAGGTCGTGCGGTTTAATCTCTTCCAGCAGGCCCAGCGCGTCGATAGCGGCAACAACGGCTTTACGCGCGGCAAAGCGTTCCATTTTCTGGAACTCCGCCGGGATGGCGTTCGAGTAAACGTCGGACTCTTCGCCTTTGGTGTCATACACTTCCGCGCTTTCACGGATATCGCCGTCAAAGGTCAGAATGTTGATCATCGGAAGCTGATGACGACGACCGACTTCGTAGTCGTTAAAGTCATGCGCCGGGGTGATTTTCACGCAGCCGGTGCCTTTTTCCATATCGGCGTGTTCGTCGCCGACAATCGGAATGCGGCGGTCAACCAGCGGCAGCACGATGAATTTGCCAATCAGGTCTTTGTAACGCGGGTCTTCCGGGTTAACGGCCACGCCGGTATCACCCAGCAGGGTTTCCGGACGGGTGGTCGCCACCACCAGGTAATCTTTACCGTCTGCGGTTTTCGCGCCGTCGGCCAGCGGGTAGCGGATGTGCCACATTGAGCCTTTGGACTCACGGTTTTCCACTTCGAGGTCGGAAATCGCGGTGCGCAGTTTCGGGTCCCAGTTGACCAGGCGCTTGCCGCGGTAAATCAGGTCTTCTTTGTACAGGCGCACAAAGACTTCTTTCACCGCATTGGAGAGGCCTTCGTCCATGGTGAAGCGCTCGCGCTCCCAGTCCACGGAGTTGCCAAGGCGGCGCATCTGACGGGTAATGGTGCCGCCGGATTCGGCTTTCCACTGCCAGATTTTATCGATAAAGGCATCGCGACCGTAATCGTGGCGGGTTTTACCTTCTTCAGCAGCAATCTTACGCTCCACCACCATCTGGGTAGCGATACCCGCGTGGTCGGTACCTGCCTGCCACAGGGTATTTTTACCCTGCATGCGCTGGTAGCGAATCATGGTATCCATGATGGTTTGCTGGAAAGCATGACCCATATGCAAACTGCCGGTGACGTTCGGCGGCGGGATCATGATGCAGAAGCTTTCCTGGCTTTCATTACCATTCGGTTTGAAATAGCCCTGCTTTTCCCAGTGCTCGTAAAGCGGCTGTTCGATATCTTGTGGGTTGTATGTCTTTTCCATTATTTCCAGGTTGCCGTATTCAGGTTGAAACCAGCCATGCGGTACGCTTTGTAGCGTTCGCGCGCCAGTTGTTTCAGAGAATCTTCGTAAGGGACAAAGTCTACCACTTCTGTGAAAGCGGTGGCAAAATCTGCAAAATTAACCCGCAGACTGATCAGAATATCCCGCGGGCTGCTGTTGCGCTTTTGCGGCCAGGCAATTTCCACCGGTGCGCCGCCTCTGGGGCCTTCTCCCGCCAGATTATGCGGGACGAAGCTTTCCGGGGGACGCGCCCACAGCGCTTCATCGAGGCGAATGGCCTGCTGCTCATCTTCGCAGGCAATCAGCACACGTTTGCCGCTGCGCCAACGTTCTGCGGCAACGTCACACACCAGTTGTTCAACGGCGCTTAAGCCATCCTGTTGCGTATCATTGTCGAGCAGATAGAACGTTGCATTCTTCATAATCTATACCCATTGTCTTTCTGGCGGCCTCGTTGTTGGCTGCCCTCGCTCATCCCAGTCACCCCGTTATCTATGCTCCTGGGGATTCGTGCGGTTGCCGCCGTGACGTAACCCGAAATCCAGAGGGTATAGAATGTAATGGGGGCACTGAACCCGGCAAGCAAGGCCTGCCGGGTACGCTTGATTTTACTCTTCGCCAGTAAACCCGGCGCGGTTGAGCAGGAACTGCGACAGCAGGGCGACCGGACGACCGGTGGCGCCTTTGGCTTTACCGGAACGCCATGCGGTACCGGCGATATCCAGGTGCGCCCAGTTGTACTTACGGGCGAAGCGCGACAGGAAGCAGCCGGCGGTGATGGCACCGCCAGGACGCCCGCCGATATTCGCCATATCCGCGAAGTTCGACTCCAGCTGATCGTGGAACTCGTCGCTCAGCGGCAGACGCCACGCGCGGTCACCCGCCAGTTCAGAGGCGCCAATCAGTTCGTGGGCCAGCGGATTGTGGTTCGACATCAGGCCGGTGATGTGATGGCCCAGCGCAATCACGCAGGCGCCGGTCAGCGTTGCCACGTCGACTACCGCTTCCGGTTCGAAACGTTCAACGTAGGTCAGCACGTCGCACAGCACCAGGCGGCCTTCTGCATCGGTGTTTAACACTTCAACCGTCTGGCCGGACATGGTGGTCAGGACGTCGCCCGGACGATAGGCGCGCCCGCCAGGCATGTTTTCACAGCCGGCCAGCACCCCAATCACGTTCAGCGGCAGCTGCAGCTCAGCGACCATGCGCATCACGCCGTAAACCGCTGCGGCGCCGCACATGTCGTACTTCATCTCATCCATGCCTTCGGCAGGCTTGATGGAGATGCCGCCGGAGTCAAAGGTCAACCCTTTGCCGACCAGCACGATTGGCCGCGCATCTTCCGACGGGTTGCCTTTGTATTCGATAACCGACATCAGCGACTCGTTCTGCGAACCGTTGCCGACCGCCAGATAGGAGTTCATGCCCAGCTCGCGCATCTGCTGTTCGCCAATCACGCGGGTGACGACATTTTTACTGTAGGTATCGGCCAACTGACGAGCCTGAGAAGCCAGGTAAGCTGCGTTACAGATGTTCGGCGGCATATTGCCGAGATCTTTCGCCGCTTTGATGCCGGCGGCAATTGCCAGGCCGTGCTGGATAGCGCGCTCGCCGCTGGTCAGCTCGCGACGGGTCGGAACGTTGAAGACCATTTTACGCAGCGGGCGACGTGGCTCGCTTTTGTTGGTTTTCAGCTGATCGAAGCTGTACAGCGTCTCTTTGGCGGTCTCAACGGCCTGGCGTACTTTCCAGTAGTTGTTGCGGCCTTTGACGTGCAGCTCGGTCAGGAAACAGACCGCTTCCATCGAACCGGTATCATTCAGCGTATTTATCGTTTTCTGAATGACTTGTTTATACTGACGTTCATCCAGCTCACGTTCTTTGCCACAGCCAATCAACAGAATGCGCTCTGACAGAATGTTGGGCACATGGTGCAGCAGCAGCGTCTGGCCAGGTTTACCCTCCAGTTCACCGCGACGCAGCAGCGCGCTGATATAACCGTCACTGATTTTATCGAGTTGTTCGGCAATCGGGGAGAGGCGGCGCGGCTCAAAAACGCCGACTACGATACAGGCACTCCGCTGTTTCTCCGGGCTACCGCTTTTTACACTGAACTCCATGCACTACGCTCCTGAATCTTAAAGACAACGACGGTGGCTACGGATAGAATTGAAAGCTTTCGTAACTCATGTCCGCTGTTGCGGTGACTTCGTGTTAATCTTAACGTTATTACGGCTTTGGTTCGTCAGAAAAAAAACCTGATACGCGGAACCAATGAGTCATTTAATCTTAGCGATGATTTCGAAGACCAAAGAGAATAAATGACGTTTAAGCCATGAAACAAGCAATTTTCCAGCAACTATGCTCTAAATTATTCGCGTTGCAGGAAGGCGGCAAGGCCGTGAACCCTCAGGAACATAGCTAACTATGTGACTGAGGTGAGCGGATGCAGCCAACGCACCTGGAACGTGAAGAATAACAAGCAAAGACGGGTTTTTACGGGCGTATTTATAGTGATAATCATAAGATATCTGGTTCGTGAGACGCTGAAAAGCCAGTTGGCGATCCTGTTCATCCTGCTACTCATTTTCTTTTGCCAGAAACTGGTCAGGATCCTCGGCGCGGCGGTAGATGGCGACATCCCGACAAATCTGGTGCTCTCCCTGTTAGGGCTGGGCGTACCGGAAATGGCGCAGCTTATTCTGCCCCTGAGTCTGTTCCTCGGGCTGCTAATGACGCTGGGCAAACTGTATACCGAAAGTGAAATCACGGTGATGCACGCCTGCGGCCTGAGCAAGGCCGTGCTGGTCAAAGCGGCGATGATCCTCGCGCTGTTTACCGGTGCCGTGGCGGCCGTCAACGTGATGTGGGCCGGCCCCTGGTCGTCCCGCCATCAGGATGAAGTACTGGCAGAAGCCAAAGCTAACCCCGGCATGGCCGCGCTGGCCCAGGGCCAGTTCCAGCAGGCCAGCGATGGCAGCGCCGTGCTGTTTATTGAAAGCGTGAACGGCAATCGCTTCCATGATGTATTCCTTGCGCAGCTGAAGCCGAAAGGCAATGCGCGTCCTTCCGTCGTCGTGGCGGACACCGGCGAACTGTCGCAGAAGAAAGACGGTTCGCAGGTGGTGACCATGAATCAGGGTACCCGCTTTGAAGGCACGGCGATGCTGCGTGACTTCCGCATTACCGACTTCAAAAATTACCAGGCAATTATCGGCCATCAGGCGGTCTCCTCGGACCCCAGCGATACTGAACAGATGGACATGCTGACGCTGTGGAAAACCGATACTGACCGCGCCCGCGCGGAGCTGCACTGGCGCTTCACGCTGGTGGCGACGGTGTTCATTATGGCGCTGATGGTGGTCCCGCTGAGCGTGGTGAACCCACGTCAGGGACGGGTACTGTCAATGCTGCCGGCGATGCTGCTGTACCTGGTCTTCTTCCTGCTGCAAACCTCGATTAAGTCCAACGGCGGTAAAGGTAAAATCGACCCGATGATCTGGATGTGGGGTATCAACCTGCTCTATTTCGCGCTGGCCGTGCTGCTGAACCTGTGGGATACGGTGCCGATGCGCCGCTTCCGTGCCCGTTTTAACAAAGGAGCGGCGTGATGCAGGCGTTTGGCGTACTCGACCGTTATATCGGTAGGACGATTTTCAACACCATCATGATGACGCTGTTCATGCTGGTGTCGCTGTCGGGCATTATCAAATTTGTCGATCAGCTGAAAAAGGCCGGCCAGGGCAGCTATGATGCGCTCGGTGCCGGGCTGTATACCATTCTTAGCGTACCGAAAGACGTGCAGATTTTCTTCCCGATGGCGGCGCTGCTTGGCGCACTGCTGGGGCTCGGGATGCTGGCACAGCGTAGCGAACTGGTGGTGATGCAGGCCTCCGGTTTCACCCGTTTACAGGTGGCGCTGGCGGTGATGAAAACCGCGATTCCGCTGGTATTGCTGACGATGGCGATCGGTGAATGGGTCGCGCCGCAGGGCGAACAGATGGCGCGTAACTACCGTGCGCAGCAGATGTATGGTGGGTCGTTGCTGTCCACCCAGCAGGGGCTGTGGGCGAAAGACGGTCATAACTTCGTTTATATTGAGCGGGTGAAAGGCAACGATGAGCTGGGCGGCGTGAGTATTTACGCGTTTAACGATCAGCGTCGTTTGCAGACCGTCCGCTATGCGGCCTCGGCGAAATTCGATAACGACAATAAAGTCTGGCGCCTGTCGCAGGTCGATGAGTCAAACCTCACCGACCCGAAACAGATAACCGGATCGCAGATGGTTAGCGGAACCTGGAAAACCAAGCTGACGCCCGACAAGCTGGGCGTGGTGGCACTGGATCCGGATGCGCTGTCGATCAGCGGCCTGCACAACTACGTGACCTATCTGAAGTCCAGCGGCCAGGACCCGGGGCGTTATCAGCTCAATATGTGGAGCAAAATCTTCCAGCCGCTGTCGGTAGCGGTGATGATGCTGATGGCCCTGTCGTTTATCTTCGGCCCGCTGCGTAGCGTGGCGATGGGGGTGAGGGTGGTCACCGGGATCAGCTTTGGCTTTATCTTCTACGTGCTGGACCAGATTTTTGGCCCGCTGACGCTGGTTTACGGCATCCCGCCGATTATCGGTGCGCTGCTGCCAAGCGCCAGCTTCTTCCTGATCAGCCTCTGGCTGATGATGAAAAAGAGCTAGCACGACGTCCCCCGCACGGTCATCGCGCGGGGGACGATACTACCGTTTTCGCCCGCCCAGTAAACTTCCCAGCATACCTCTGACAATCTGATTGGTTACCTGGCGCACCGCGCTTTTCGCCGCGGTCTGCACGATGCCGTCCCGCTTGCCGCCTCGTGGCCCGGTGGTGCCGAACAGAATATCTTTCAGCCCGCCGAGCAGACCGTCGTCATCGCTGGCCGTCTGGCCTTTGGCCGGGGGCGCCGCCTGTTGATCCACGGTGGCCTGAACCCCTTTTTGCAGCATTTCAAACGCCGATTCACGGTCGATCTCTTCTTCGTATTTACCGTACAGCGCGGAGTGGTTAATCAGGCCGTTGCGCTCGTCGTCGGTCACCGGCCCCATTCGTGAGCACGGGGCGATAACCATGGCGCGTTCGACCACCGACGGGCTGCCTTTCTCATCGAGGAAGGAGATCAGCGCTTCGCCGGTGCCCAGCTCCTGAATCGCCTGCTCGGTGCTGAAGGCCGGGTTGGCGCGCATGGTCTGCGCCGCGGTTTTCACCGCTTTCTGATCTTTCGGCGTAAAGGCGCGCAGGGCGTGCTGAACGCGGTTACCCAGCTGACCCAGGACCGCGTCGGGAATATCTGACGGGTTCTGCGAGACGAAGTAGACCCCCACGGCTTTGGAGCGAATCAGGCGGATCACCTGTTCGATTTTATCCAGCAGCACCTGCGGGGCATCGTTAAACAGCAGATGCGCTTCATCGAAGAAAAAGACCAGTTTGGGCTTATCGAGATCGCCGGCTTCCGGCAGACGCTCGTAGAGTTCAGAGAGCATCCACAGCAGGCTGGCGGCGTAGAGCTTCGGCATCTGATACAGCTTCTCGGCGCTGAGGATATTAATCACCCCTTTGCCATTTTCATCGAGGCGCATCCAGTCCTGGATATCGAGCATCGGCTCACCGAAAAAGTGTTCCGCCCCCTGCTGCTCCAGGGTCAGCAGGCCGCGCTGAATGGCGCCGACCGAGGCGCTGCTGATGTTGCCGTACTGGTTCTGAAAAGCTTTGGCGTTATCGCCGATATACTGGGTAATGGCGCGTAAATCTTTGAAATCGAGCAGCAACAGGCCGCGATCGTCGGCGATGCGGAAGATGATATTCAGCACCCCGGACTGGACTTCGTTGAGGTTCAGCAGGCGCGCCAGCAGCAGCGGCCCGAGATCCGACACCGTGGCCCGTACCGGGTGGCCTTTCTCGCCGAAAATATCCCATACCACCACCGGGTTGGCGTGCGGCTGCCAGTCGCTGACGCCGATTTTCTCCAGCCGCGCCTGCAGCTTCTCCGACGCCTGGCCGGCTTCGGCAATCCCGGTCAGGTCGCCTTTAACATCGGCCATAAAGACCGGGACGCCAATCTCTGAGAAGGATTCCGCCAGCTTTTGCAACGTGACGGTTTTACCGGTGCCGGTGGCGCCGGTAATCAGGCCGTGACGGTTGGCCATTCCTGGTAACAGATGCAGCTGGGTTTCCCGGGTGCGGGCAATCAGCAGGGGTGAGCTCATGTTCGATTCCTCCATTTATCCTGCGTCGATTATAGGCAACCTGGCCGCAAACCGACGTGAGAAATCTCCCCTCTGACAGAATACGCCGCGCTTTTCCTCAGCCGCAGTGCTGTTGGATCAGGGCGATGCTGCGATCCGTTTCGCGGCGGATATCCGCGTCGTTCCACGAGGCCAGCTCCGGCGCAAAAGGCTCGAACGCGTACACGCCCTGGTAGCCGCGCGCTTCCAGCTGCTTGATTTGCTCGCAGGTCTGCAGCTTGTCGTGGGTCGTCAGCATGATCCGCTGAGCGTCGGTAAGGTTCTCCCGCGGGCGAGAGTCCTCCACGCCGGAAAGGTGCACCAGGCCAATTTCCGCGACATCCAGTTGGGCAAACTCAGCCTCCGCCTGCGGGTAAAGATGGTGATGGAAGGTATCGATCAGCAGCTTAAACGGCACCTGCGCATCGCGGATCAGCGCCTGTGCCTGGGCGGCGGAACGCAGCGAGCTTTGCGGGAAGCCCAGAGGCTCCACCAGCCCCTGCACACCGTAAAAAGCAAACAGGGGGGACAGCTGGTGCAGCGCGTTCAGCGTCTCGCTGGCGGACACCTCGCGGCCATCATTCAGCGGACACAGCACCAGCGATTTTGCGCCGATGGCGCGGGCCTCTTGCAGCAAGGATTCGGTGAGGTTGCGCACCTGTTCCGTGCAGCAGTTGAAAGGATAAACGGCGTTGATGGTCAGGATCTCAATATGGTAACGCTCGGCCAGCTCGCGCACCTGCTGATGGCTCAGATCGTCGGTCACGCGGCCTGAGGGCAAATCATTGCGTAGCTCGACCTTATTCAGTCCAAGGCTGTTCACCAGACGGAAAAACGCCTCGATGCTCAGGGAAGGGGCGATCTTACGATTCAGACAAAAACGCTGCAGTGCGATAGCCATGTGGCTCTCCTGGAAACGGTAGGGTGGGTTCGTTCGATTGCCTCTAAGTCAAAACATTTATTTCAAAATTATCAATAACTGAAATGGTGATTCTTTGAGCTGCTTCGCAATTAATCGTGCTTTCAGCCTCCGCCGGCCCTCCGGCACAGCTGGCGCGCCGACTGAAGCGCATCGATCGCGCTTTCCGCTGAAAACTGAAGCCCTGAGGATGGGAAATGCGACAGTCATCACCAAAATAGAATTTCATTTCACATCATCATTGAAATATACATTTCATTTTACTACGGTTATATCACTGCAAAATCGGAGACGGGCCGCAACGTTGGCCTACCAACACTATGAGGCGAGAACATGACGATCACAGGAAACTTTATTGGCGGGAAAACCGTCACCAGCAGCAGCAATGAAACGATGCCGGTTTACGATCCGGCGACGGGGAAAGTGGTTCGCGAAGTCACGCTGTCGACCGCGCAGGAAGTTTCTGACGCCATTCAGGTGGCCCGTGAGGCGTTTGAAAGCTGGTCGCGCACCACGCCGCTGCGCCGCGCCCGGGTTTTGTTCAACTTTAAAATGCTGCTGGAACAACATGCGGAAGAGCTGGCGGGGATCATCGTCAGCGAGCACGGTAAAGTGTGGTCGGACGCGCTGGGTGAACTGACGCGCGGCCTGGAAGTGGTCGAATTTGCCTGCGGGATCCCGCACCTGATTAAGGGCGAGTACTCCTCAGACGTTGGCACCGGGGTCGACAGCTATTCGCTGATGCAGCCGCTGGGCGTGGTGGCGGGCATTACGCCATTTAACTTCCCGGCGATGGTGCCGATGTGGATGTTCCCGCTGGCGCTGGCCTGCGGCAACAGCTTCGTATTGAAGCCACCGGCGCTGGCGCCAACCGCAGCGGTACGCATGGCGGAACTGCTGAAAGAGGCCGGTCTGCCGGACGGCGTCTTTAACGTGGTGCACTGCAGCAACGATGACGCCGAACAGCTGTATACCGATCCGCGCATTGCGGCGGTGAGCTTCGTTGGCTCTTCCGGCGTGGCCGAATATATCTACAAAACCGCCAGCGCGCACGGCAAGCGGGTGCAGGCGTTTGGCGCGGCGAAAAACCACGCCATCGTGATGCCGGATGCGGACCTGGATGCCACGGTCAACGCCATCATGGGCGGCGCGTTTGGCTCTGCGGGCGAGCGCTGCATGGCGCTGCCGGTTGTCGTCGCGGTGGGCGATGAAACGGCAGACAAACTGATTGCGCGCCTGAAACCGCTGGTGGAAGCGCTGAAGGTCGGGCCGGGCTGCCTGCGCGGTAAAGACGAGAATGAAATGGGGCCGGTGGTTTCCGACACCCATCAGAAAAAAGTGCTGGGCTATATCGATAAAGGCGCCAGTGAAGGGGCTAAACTGGTGGTCGACGGGCGTAAGCTGCGGGTGGCCGGTCATGAAGACGGTTACTATGTCGGCGGGACGCTGTTCGATAACGTCACGCCGGAAATGACCATCTGGCGCGAAGAGATTTTCGGGCCGGTGTTGGGCATAGTCCGGGTCGCGGACTACCACAGCGCGCTGGCGCTGGTGAACAGCCACGAATTTGGCAACGGCAGCGCCGTTTTCACCAGCAACGGCCACACCGCGCGGGAATTCGTGCATGATGTGCAGGCCGGGATGGTCGGCGTCAACGTGCCGGTGCCGGTACCGATGGCGTTCCACAGCTTTGGCGGCTGGAAACGCTCGGTGTTTGGCGCCCTGAACGTCCACGGGCCTGACGGCGTGCGCTTCTACACCCGTATGAAAACCGCCACCGTGCGTTGGCCGGAAGGGCAGCAGACCGTATCTGAATTCAGCATGCCGACGTTAGGCTAATCGGCGAAGGAGAGCGCCATGTCGTTACTGGCTAAATCACGCAAAGAGGGGCAGATCCAGCACATTACGCCGCAAAGCGCCGGCTGGCGCTATATCGGGTTCGATGTGTGGATGCTGAAAAAAGGGGAAACCATCCAGCTGGAGAGCGGCGATCGCGAGCTGTGCCTGGTGCTGGTGGCCGGGCTGGCCTCGGTCAAAACGACGAAGGCCGATTTCCCCAACCTGGGACAGCGAATGTCGCCGTTTGAGCGCACGCCGCCGTGGTCGGTGTATGTGCCGCCGCAGGACAAGGTAGAGGTGACGGCAGACTCCGATCTCGAGCTGGCGGTCTGCAGCGCCCCGGGTAAAGGGACGCTGCCGGCGCGGGTGATTCGCCCGCAGGATGTCGGCGTCGAGCATCGTGGTAAAGGCCGCAACCAGCGCCGCGTGCACAATATCCTGCCGGATAATGCGCAGGCCGATTGCCTGCTGGTGGTGGAAGTCTACACCGACGAGGGGGCCACCAGTTCGTGGCCGTCCCATAAGCACGATACCGCGCAGCCGGGCAAAGAGACGCAGCTGGAAGAGACCTATTACCACCGTTTCGATCCGCCGCAGGGGTTTGCATTCCAGCGGGTGTATACCGACGATCGTAGCCTGGACGCCTGCATGGCGCCGTCTAACCACGATGTGGTGATGGTACCGCGCGGCTATCATCCGGTCGCCGCGATTGCCGGGTATGACAGCTATTACCTCAACGTCATGGCCGGGCCGGAACGCAAATGGCTGTTCACCTGGGAAGAGGATCACGCGTGGATTAACAGTCCCGATTATCCCCGCCACGACTGACGCAACATAGAAGTAAACATAGATGTAAACATGGATGTAAAAAGGCCGCTAAACCTGGTTTAGCGGCCTTTTTTGTCTGGGGCAACCGGATGTGCTGTAGCCCGGATAAGGCGCGTGCGCCGCCATCCGGGAGGGCAGGTCAGGCGAGGTTCTGCTGAGCCTGAGGCTCTTTGCTGCTGTTCAGCGCCAGCGACACGGCGAGGGTCTGAGCCAGGCACAGGGAAGCGACCTGCGAGCGGAAACCGTCCACCTGCGCTTCACGCACCACGAAACAGACATCGCTGAAGGCCGCGAGCGGGCTGACCTGGCTGTCGGTAATGGCGATTTGCCGGGCTTTACGCTGGGCGCCCAGCTCCACCAGCTCAACCACTTCGCGGGCATACGGCGAGAAGCTGACGGCAATCACAACGTCCTTCGGTCCCACCAGGCTCAGCTGTTCGGTGAACATCCCGCCAAGGCCGTCGATCAGGAAGGCCTTACGATCAAGGTGGCGCAGCGCATAGGTCAGATAGGAAGCGACGCTAAAGGAGCGGCGCAGGCCAATCACATAAATGTTCTCGGCTTCCGCCAGCAGGGCCACCGCCCGCTCAAGATCGTCCCCGGAGGTCTGCATCGCCAGCTGCTGCAGCGCCTGGGTGTTCACCATGGTAAACATATTGAGGATTTCCGTCGGCGTTTCCGGCGGGGAGGTTTCATCGTTGGTGGTCTGACGGAACAGGCGAGCGCGCTCGGTATAGTTGGCGGTCTCTTCCATCAGATGCTGGCGGAACATCTGCTTCATTTCGTTAAAGCCGCTGAAGCCGAACGCATTAGCGAAACGGATCAACGTTGACGGCGGGACATCCGCCTGCTGAGCAATGGACGCGACGGTATCGAACGCGACGCTATTGCTGTTATCCAGAATATAGCGTGCCACCTGCTTTAAGCGTTTGCTTAAGGTATCGTAGCGACGCCGAATTTCATCCTGCAGGATGGTCAGTTGGGTCGGATTATTGGCCATAGATTGCGCTCTGATAAAATGAAAGGAATATAACTTCCAGTGTACCAAATGAAGCGAATTTTTCATTTATTGCGATGAAATACGCGATTCATTTCACGAACAAACAGCAAAAAGCCCGCCCGAAGTGGGCGGGCCGGTGGGATCAGCGTTAGCCGCGGGCTTCGCGCCAGTAGCCGATAAGCGTCAGATAGTTACGTTTCACTTCGTCGATCAGCGCCTCATCGCTCAGCTCACCCTGCATCCAGCGGCGCGAAGGCTGACCAAAGATGGTGCGGCCGACGGCAAACCCTTTGATGATCGGATGGCTGGCAGCCTCGGCAAAACCGGCGCGCAGGCGGTCCGGCGGCGCATCCAGGCCGAGCAGCAGGATCCCGCGACACCAGCTGTCTTCCCGGGCGATCAGCGCGCTGATCTGCTCCCAGCAGGCGCTGGAAAGCGGCGGCAGCTTCCACCAGTCCGGCTGAATACCGAGCTGATAAAAATGTTCCAACATGGTGTAGTAATGACGCTCGTCTTTTTCCGGGCCGTTTTCCGGGAGGATCACTTCCAGCAGCAGTTCATGCCCGGACTTGTTGCAGGCCTGCCAGACTTCCAGCAGCAGCGCATCCTGTTCCGCCCGCAGCGAGGCCGGGTCCGCCGGGTGATAGAACACCAGGCATTTCACCACCTGCTCCAGCGGCCAGTCGATCAGCTGAGACCCGATGCTGCCGTGTTCAAGGCGCAGCGGGCGAGATCCCGGCAGCTCGATAGGACGGCCAATCCACCATCCTTTACCGGTAATGGCGTTCAGCGCCCGCTGACCGTAGGTGCCGTCAGCGAGGATCCCGCTGCGCTGGTCAAGCCCGGCTTCCTGCGCCGCGGCTTCGGCGGCGGATAACAGCAGGAGTTTGAGCGGGGAAATACAGGACTCATCTCGTCCGGTTTCCCGGGCCAGATCCGCCAGCTGCTTGCGATGATCAAAGGCAAAAATACACAGTTCCGGCCATGCCTGACGGCGGCTGGTGACCCGGTGCAGGTGGTTCAGACGCGCATCGGTGTCCGGACGCGACACCGACTCCGCGCGTTGCAGATAGTCATCCAGCTCGACTTTAGTCGGCATCGCCGGCGCGCAACCGTGGCGTGAAACCACCAGCGCACCGCAGGCGTTTGCATAGCGGCAGGCCTGCTCCCAGCCTTCATCATTCAGCCAGCCGCGCAGCAGACCGGACATAAATGCATCCCCGGCGCCCAGCACGTTGAGCACCTCAACCCGCACGCCCTGCTGGAGCGGCACGCTGTCCCAGCTATCGGGAATATCGCCTTCCAGCACCACGCAGCCCATCGGACCGCGTTTGCACACCAGGGTGGCGTTGGTGGCGTGGCGGACGTTTTTCAGCGCCGTCAGGGTATCGGTACTGCCCCCGGCAATATGAAACTCTTCTTCTGTACCGACCACTAAATCGAACAGATGTAGCACTTCCTGCAGCTGACTGGTGACCGGATCGGATTCAATGAAACGCGTTTCACCGTCCCCCAGCGAGGTCAGCCCCCACAGCACCGGGCGGTAATCGATATCCAGCGCGGTGCGCAGACCGTGGCGACGGGCGTATTCCAGCGCTTTCAGCACGGCGGCACGGGTATTGGCGTGCGAAAGATGGGTGCCGGTCACCGCCAGCGCGCGGGAAGAGGCAATGTACTCCTCATGAATATCCTCAGGCGCCAGCGCCATGTCGGCGCAATTATCACGGTAAAAAATGAGCGGGAAGGTCTCCTGGTCTTTAATTCCCAGCATTACCAGCGCGGTAAGGCGCTGTTTATCGGTGATCAGGTATTCGGTATCAACCCCGGCCCGGCTGAGCGTTTCACGCAAAAAACGACCATTGTGCTCATCACCTACGCGCGCCAGCATGGCGGATTTTAACCCCTGAATGGCGGTGCCATAGGCGACATTACCGGAAGACCCGCCCAGATATTTAGAGAAACTGGCAACATCTTCTAGCCTTGCACCAATCTGCTGGGCATAGAGGTCGACAGCCACCCGGCCAATACAGATGACGTCGAGCCGCTTTACTGCTGCATTCATAGCTAGGATTTCCTTTTGCATATCTGCTGTACGGAGGGGTCGGATACCGACAAGGTCTCCACAAACAGCCTGAGGGTGAACGGTTGTTCTTAGTTTGAGAAATAAATATTTCATTTGCAAACTTGTTCGAAATTAAAAAACCAAAAGTGTGAAGGATCTACCACTCTGCCGCGCCAGCCCGCGTTCAGCAACGGATCGCCGGTGGTCACGGCGTCAGCAGGTGGGTGGTCTGATGAGAGAACGCTTTATATCTGATTTTTAACAGGATATTGGCGTGGCAGGCCGCCTGGCAAGGCCGCTGAAGGGGGAGCGACGGCCGGTGAAACGGCTGAAACGCAGAGAGAGTTTGATCCCTCTCGCAAAATGAAATATTTTTTCTGTATTCCTATTTAATGAAAAAAATGTTTGCCTATAATCCAAAAGTATTCCAGTGGACGTTAACGATCTCCCAACAACCGTGCAAACCGTGCGGCGCGGGAAACGCGGCGAACCCACAGACAAAAGCTGAACAATAAGGATTGTGCAAGATGGGCAAACTGAGGCTGACAATGGCGCAGGCGCTGGTGAAGTTCCTTGATAACCAGTATCTGGAAGTGGATGGCGTAGAGCATAAATTTGTTAAAGGGATTTTTGCCATCTTTGGTCACGGCAATGTACTGGGGTTAGGCCAGGCACTGGAACAAGACAGCGGTGAGATGCGGGTTTTCCAGGGGCGTAACGAACAGGGCATGGCGCATGCCGCCACCGGTTTTGCCCGCCAGTCTCTGCGTCGCCAGATTATCGCCTGTACCGCGTCCGTTGGCCCCGGTGCGGCGAATATGCTTACCGCCGCCGCGACGGCAACCGCCAACCGGATCCCGCTGCTGCTGCTGCCCGGCGACGTCTTTGCCACCCGCCAGCCGGACCCGGTTCTGCAACAGGTTGAGCAGAGCTACGACCTGAGCATCAGCACCAATGACGCCTTCCGGGCGGTCAGCAAATACTGGGACCGCATTACGCGCCCGGAACAGCTGATGAGCGCCTGCATTAACGCCATGCGCGTCCTCACCGACCCGGCGGAAACCGGCGCGGTGACGCTGTGCCTGCCGCAGGACGTCCAGGGCGAAGCCTGGGATTACCCGGAAACCTTCTTCGCGCGGCGCGTGCACCGGCTCGATCGTCGCCCGGTCAGCGCGGCGCATCTGGCGGACGCCATCGCCGCCATCAAAGCCAGCCGCAAGCCGCTGATTATCTGCGGCGGCGGGGTGAAATACGCTGGTGCCGGTGACGCGCTGTCCCGCTTTGCCGAGCATTACCAGATTCCGTTTGCCGAAACCCAGGCCGGGAAAGGCACGGTGGTGTCATCCCATCCGCTGAACGTCGGCGGCGTCGGGGAGACCGGCTGCCTGGCCGCCAACCTGCTGGCGAAAGAGGCCGATTTAGTCATCGGCATCGGCACCCGCTTTAGTGATTTCACCACCTCTTCAAAATGGCTTTTCCAGCACCCCAACGTGCGTTATCTGAACGTCAACGTCAGCAACTTCGATGCCTGGAAGCTCGACGGTATTCCGCTGCTGGCCGATGCCCGTGAAGCGCTCACCGCGCTGGACGATGCGCTGGCTGACGCCGACTGGCAGGCCGGATGGGGCGCGCAGATCGCCAGCGTTCAGAGCAGCCAGTTGAAAGAGACGCAGCGCGTTTATCAGGCGCAGTGGCAGGAGAGTGGGTTTGTGCCGGAAGTCGACGATCGTCTCGATCGCGAGGCGGTCTATCGCGAATTTCGCCAGATTACCGATTCCACGCTGACCCAGAGCAGCGTGCTGGGAGTGCTCAATGAGACGCTGCCGGCAGAGGCCGTGATTGTGGCGGCGGCGGGCAGCCTGCCCGGCGATTTACAACGGGTGTGGCGCAACCGGGCCACCAACACCTATCACGTGGAGTACGGCTATTCGTGTATGGGTTATGAGGTGAACGCCGCGCTCGGCGTCAAGCTGGCGCAGCCGCAAACGGAAGTGTACTCGCTGGTCGGCGACGGCTCTTTCATGATGCTGCACTCCGAGCTGGTCACCTCCTTACAGGAAGGGGCGAAGATCAACGTGGTGCTGCTCGATAACATGGCCAACGGCTGTATCAATAACCTGCAGATTGGCCACGGTATGGGCAGCTTCGGCACCGAATTCCGCTATCGCTCGGCGCAGACCGGGCAGCTACAGGGCGGGCTGATCCCGATCGATTTCGCCACTATCGCGGCAGGCTACGGCTGCAAAACCTGGCGCGTCACCACGCTGGATGAACTGCGGCACGCGCTGGATGCCGCGCGCCGCGAAACGGTCAGTACCCTGATTGATATTAAAGTGCTGCCGAAAACCATGGTGCACTCGTACGGCAGCTGGTGGAACGTCGGTATCGCCCAGACGGCATTGTCCGAACGTATTCGCAAAGTGGCTGAAATGATTAATGAAAAACGCGCCGAGGCGCGAGATTACTAACCTATAACGCTTACCTTGAACCCTACAGAATCACGGAGAAAACCACTATGTCACTCAAATTAGGTGTCATCGGCGCTGGCGCCATCGGTAAAGAACATATCCGTCGTTGCACCCAGGTCTTACAGGGTGCCACCGTGGTGGCGGTGTCGGACATTAATGCAGAAAGCGCGCGTGCGGCAGTGGCGTTGCCGGGAGTACAGGCGGAGATCTACACCGACGGTCATGACGTGATTAACGCCAGCGATGTCGATGCGATCCTGGTGACCTCCTGGGACCCGACGCACGAAGAGTATACCCTCGCGGCGATCGCCGCCGGCAAACCGGTCTTCTGTGAGAAGCCGCTGGCGATGAGCGCGGAAGGCTGCCGCCGCATCGTTGACGCTGAAATGAAAGCGGGCCGCCGCCTGGTGCAGGTGGGCTTTATGCGTCCTTATGATGAAGGCTATCTGGCGCTGAAAAAAGTCATTGATGATGGAGATATCGGCGCGCCGCTGATGCTGCGCTGCGCGCACCGTAACCAGTCGGTGGGCGAGAATTACACCACCGATATGGCGATCACCAACACCCTGATCCACGAGCTGGACGTGCTGCGCTGGCTGCTGGATGACGACTATCTGTCGGTACAGGTGCGCTTCCCGCGCTCCACGTCCCATACCCACCCGCGTCTGAGAGACCCGCAGATTGTCTCGTTCGAAACGCGCAAAGGCACCCTGATCGATGTTGAAGTGTTTGTGAACTGCCAGTACGGCTACGACATCCAGTGTGAAGTGGTTGGTGAAACGGGTATTGCCCGTCTGCCGGAGCCGTCAGCGGTACAGATGCGTAAGAGCGCCAATCTGTCGACCGCCATTCTCGTCGACTGGAAAGACCGCTTTATTAAAGCCTACGACGTGGAACTGCAGGCCTTTATCAATGACGTGAAGGCCGGTCAGCTGCAGGGGCCTTCGGCGTGGGACGGCTATGCGGCCTCGGTGGCGGCCGATGCCTGCATGCAGGCCCAGGAGAACAGCGGGCCGGTAGCGGTCGCGTTGCCTGAGTGCCCGGCGTTCTACCAGCGCTAATCGCTTTCTTGTTTTCGGAACGTCTTTGAACAGGTAACGACGATGAAAATTGCTTTCGACGTTGATGTGATTCGGGATCTCGGGATTACCCGTATGGTCCAGCAGGTCGCGGAGTGGGGCTATCAGTACATTGAGCAGTCGCCCCATCCGCAGATTAACCCGTTCTACAAGCACCCGCGTGCCAGCCGCGAAACCATCGCCGAATATAAGCAGGCGCTGCGCGACAACGGCGTGGAGATCTCCTCGTTTATCTGCGTTTACCGCTGGTCCGGTCCGGACGAACAGCGCCGTCAGGCGGCGGTAAAAAACTGGAAACGGTTGATCGAAGTGGCGGTGGAAATGGGCGTGCAGGTGATCAACACCGAATTTTCCGGCGATCCGAATCAGCCGGAAATCTGTGAAGAGATGTTCTATCGCTCGATGGATGAGCTGCTGCCTGTGATTGAACGCGAAGGTATCCGGCTGGAGATCCAGGCCCATCCGTGGGACTTCTGTGAAGAGCACAATGAAACCGTCGATATTGTGAAATCGTTCCGCAGCGAGAATGTGAAGTACGTTTACAGCGTTCCGCACACTTTCTTTTATGACAAAGGGAAAGGGGAGGTGGAGAAAATGTTGCGTTATGCCGGCAACGATCTCTCCCACGTGCTGATTGCTGACACCCGAAATCATACCCGGCACTGCCGCTATATCGTCAATCCACCGGGCGTGGATGCTGCGGTTCATCAACATGTTGGCGTGGGCGAAGGCGACGTTGATTTTGACGCGCTGTTCCGCACCCTGCGCGAGATGAACTTTGCTGAACAGACCTTCAAAGTCGGCGGCCCGCCGATTGTTGCCGCGTCGCTGTTTGGCTACCCGGAGAAGATGAAATACCAGGCGGTGGAAACCCGTGAACTCATCGAACGTGAATTGCTGCGTCGTTAAGACGCGGCAGCAGGAGCATGGAAATGAACAAAGATAATGTGAAACTGGCGATTGCCCCGATTGGCTGGACTAACGACGATATGCCCGAGTTGGGCAGCGAAAATACCTTCCAGCAGACGGTCAGTGAAATGGCGCTGGCCGGGTTTAGCGGAAGTGAAGTGGGCAGCAAATATCCGCGCGATCCGGCGGTTCTGAAGCCGATGCTCGATCTGCGCGGTATCCAGATCTGCAACGCCTGGTTCAGTACCTTTTTTGCCAACGGGCAGCGGGAAAAGACCATCGACGAGTTTGTGAATCACATGAACTTCCTCCATGCGATGGGGGCGAAGGTGATTGGCTGCTCCGAGCAAAGCGGCAGTATTCAGGGGCTGGAAAAGCCGATTCTGGGAGAGGTTAAACCTTGCTTCAGTGAAGAAGAGTGGCAGCGGGTTGCCGAGGGCTACAACACCCTGGGGCGTCTTGCCGCTGAAAAGGGGATGCAGGTCTGTCTGCACCACCATATGGGAACCGGTATTCAGACCACGGAAGAGATCGACAAGTTTATGTCGCTGGTGGATGACAAAGTATTCCTGCTGTACGACACCGGTCATGCCTGGTATTCCGAAGGTGGCGAAGCGCCGATGCTGGCGATCCTCGAGAAATACCTGCCACGCATCAACCACGTGCACCTGAAAGATGTACGTCCGGCGGTGATTGAGCAGGTGCGTCGTGAAGGGCTGTCATTCCTTGATGGGGTGAAAAAAGGCACCTTCACCGTGCCCGGCGACGGGGTGATCGACTTCCGTCCGGTATTTAAACTGCTGGATGATTTTGGCTACCGCGGCTGGATGGTGGTGGAAGCCGAGCAGGACCCGGCGCTGGCGAACCCGTTCGAATATGCGCTGAAGGCACGACAGTACATTCGTGAAACCGCAGGAATCTAATCGTTGATCCATTTTCAGGCCACACCCCGCTGTGGCCTGCTTTTTTTCCCATTCACGCTTATCACCACAATACCCGCGAATCAGACCGAGCCGATTTCCCCCGGTGGCGCTGCGCTGACCGGGCTACCAGCTCACCGCCGTCTGGGGCCTTGTAGCCCGGACAGGCGCTACGCGCCGCCTCCGGGGCTTACCACGGAACCCGCGAATCAGACCGAGCCGGTTTTCCCCCGGTGGCGCTGCGCTGACCGGGCTACTGGCTCACCGCCGTCTGGGACCTGTAGCCCGGACAGGCGCTACGCACCGCCTCCGGGATGACGCACTCCCCGGTGGCGCTGCGCTGACCGGGCTACTGGCTCACCACCGTCTGGGGGCTTGTAGCCCGGACAGGCGCCACGCGCCGCCTCCGGGGCTAACCACGGAACCCGCGAATCAGACCGAGCCGATTTCCCCCGGTGGCGCTGCGCTGACCGGGCTACTGGCTCACCGCCGTTGGGGCCTGTAGCCCGGACAGGCGCTACGCACCGCCTCCGGGATGACGCACTCCCCGGTGGCGCTGCGCTGACCGGGCTACTGGCTCACCGCCGTCTGGGGGCCTGTAGCCCGGACAGGCGCTACGCGCCGCCTCCGGGGCGTTTCTGATGGCTATAAATCATCTACGTTGCAGCATTCTGTGATCCAGCTTGAAAAATGCACACTTCCGGCTTTCAGCCCATTTACCTTCCCTTTGTCGGCGGCATAGTATGAATCTTATATAAAAGAACGATGTTCTATAATGTAGAACAAAATAATTTAGCAAGGAGATCTCATGCAGCAAACCGCGCAGTTCTCGGGGATCATTCCCCCTGTCTCCACCATTTTTAGCGCCGACGGCCAGTTCGATCCCCAGGGCACCGCCGCGCTGATCGACGATATGATCTCCGCCGGCGTGGATGGCCTGTTCTTTCTCGGCAGCGGCGGGGAGTTCTCGCAGCTCAACGCCGAAGAGCGTAAAGCCATCGCGGCATTTGCTATCGGCCACGTGGATCGCCGGGTGCCGGTACTGATCGGAACCGGCGGCACCAACGCCCGGGAGACGATTGAGCTCAGTCAGCACGCGCAGCAGGCGGGCGCCGACGGCATCGTGGTGATCAACCCATACTACTGGAAAGTCTCTGAGCAGAACCTGATCCACTACTTCCAGCAGGTGGCCGACAGCGTCACCCTGCCGGTGATCCTCTATAACTTCCCGGCATTGAGCGGCCAGGATCTGACGCCGGCGCTGGTCAAAACCCTCGCGGACTCGCGGCGCAATATTGTCGGCATCAAAGACACCATCGACTCCGTGGCGCATCTGCGCAGCATGATCCAGACGGTGAAAGCCGCGCATCCGCACTTCTCGGTGCTGTGCGGCTACGACGATCACCTGTTCAACACCCTGCTGCTTGGCGGCGACGGCGCTATCTCCGCCAGCGGCAACTTCGCCCCGCAGGTGTCGGTGAAGCTGCTGCAGGCGTTCCGCGACAGCGACCTGGCGCAGGCGGCTCAGTATCATCAGACGCTGCTGCAGATCCCCCAGATGTACCAGCTGGATACGCCGTTCGTGAATGTGATTAAAGAGGCGGTGGTGCTGTGCGGCCGGCCGATCTCGACGCATGTGCTGCCGCCGGCCTCGGCGCTGGACGACACCAAAAAAAGGCAGCTTAAAACCTTGCTGCAACAGCTCAGACTCTGCTGAACCGGAAAAATAAGATGGCGATTGAGACGATATTCACGGCGCAGGACGATGCTTTTTACGCGGTTATCACCCATGCCGCCGGTCCACAGGGGGCGCTGCCCCTGACTCCGCAAATGCTGATGGAGTCGCCGAGCGGTAATCTGTTCGGCATGACGCAAAACGCCGGGATGGGCTGGGACGCTAACAAGCTTACCGGCAAAGAGGTGCTGATCATCGGCACTCAGGGCGGTATCCGCGCCGGTGACGGGCGCCCGGTGGCGCTGGGTTACCACACCGGGCACTGGGAGATTGGCCTGCAAATGCAGGCGGCGGCAAAAGAGATCACCCGCAACGGTGGCATCCCGTTCGCCGCCTTCGTCAGCGACCCCTGCGATGGCCGCTCCCAGGGCACCCATGGCATGTTCGACTCGCTGCCGTACCGCAACGACGCGGCCATTGTGTTCCGCCGCCTGATCCGCTCGTTGCCAACGCGCCGGGCGGTGATCGGCGTGGCAACCTGCGACAAAGGCCTGCCGGCGACGATGATTGCCCTGGCGGCGATGCACGATTTGCCGACCATTCTGGTTCCCGGCGGCGCGACGCTGCCGCCAACCTTCGGGGAAGATGCCGGGAAAGTACAAACCATTGGCGCACGCTACGCCAACCACGAACTGTCGCTGCAGGAGGCTGCCGAGCTGGGCTGTCGGGCCTGCGCCTCGCCGGGAGGCGGTTGCCAGTTCTTAGGGACGGCGGGCACCTCGCAGGTGGTGGCGGAAGCCCTCGGGCTGGCGCTGCCGCACTCGGCGCTGGCGCCGTCGGGGCAGGACGTGTGGCTGGAAATCTCCCGCCAGTCCGCCAGAGCGGTGAGCGAACTGGATAACCGCGGCATCACCACCCGCGATATTCTGACCGACAAAGCGATTGAAAACGCGATGGTTATCCACGCGGCGTTTGGCGGCTCCACCAACCTGCTGCTGCATATTCCCGCCATCGCCCACGCGGCGGGCTGCACCATCCCGGACGTGGAGCACTGGACGCGCATCAACCGGAAAGTCCCACGGCTGGTCAGCGTGCTGCCGAACGGCCCGGACTACCACCCGACGGTGCGCGCTTTCCTCGCCGGTGGAGTGCCGGAAGTGATGCTGCATCTGCGCGATCTGGGGCTGCTGCATCTCGATGCGATGACGGTTACCGGGCAGACGGTCGGGGAAAATCTCGACTGGTGGCAGACCTCCGAGCGGCGTGAGAAATTCCGCCAGTGCCTGCGCGAGCAGGATGGCGTCGATCCGGATGATGTGATCCTCCCGCCGGCCCGCGCGCAGGCCCGAGGGCTGACCTCCACGGTGGCTTTCCCGGTCGGCAATATTGCGCCGGAAGGGTCGGTGATCAAAGCCACGGCCATTGACCCGTCGGTGGTGGGTGAAGATGGTGTTTATCGTCATACCGGGCGGGCGCGGGTGTTTGTGTCGGAAGCGCGGGCGATCAAGGCGATTAAAAACGGCGAGATCGAACAGGGCGATATCATGGTGGTGATCGGCGGCGGCCCGTCCGGCACCGGCATGGAAGAGACCTACCAGCTCACCTCGGCGCTGAAGCATGTGTCGTGGGGAAAAACGGTGTCGCTGATTACCGATGCCCGTTTTTCCGGGGTGTCGACCGGCGCCTGCTTTGGTCACGTCGCCCCGGAAGCGCTGGCGGGCGGGCCTATTGGCAAGCTGCGCGATAACGATGTGATTGAGATTGCGGTGGACAGGCTGGCGTTAACCGGCAGCGTGAACTTTATCGGCACCGCGCAGAAACGGCTGACGCCGCAAGAAGGGGCGCTGGAACTGGCGGCCCGCGCTGCGCATCCCGAACTGCATGCCCACGATTTTTTACCGGACGATACCCGTTTATGGGCGGCGTTACAGTCGGTCAGCGGCGGTACCTGGAAAGGCTGCATATATGATACCGATAAAATTATCGAGGTGATTAACGCCGGGAAAAAAGCCCTCGGCATTTAAATAAAATATCGCCCATTAGTCGTCTGCGGAAATATTCCGTGGGCGGCTTTGTGCTGCCTGAAATAAATATTTTTATGGATTTTAGTTATTTCATAACTTGTTAAAAATAAAAGCTTAACTATTTTATCCAGCCGCCATTTTATAACGATGGCAATCACAAAAACCAAAAAACATAATTCATAAATTAAAAATGGTCATTGCCGGAAAAATGCGCATCTTCTTACACTCTGTTAACACGAAAACGTGAACCATAAGCACACGAATGATGGGTGAATTCCTGATGTGGCAACAGAAATTTATTCCTGTTTCAGGACTCTGACGTTTGCTCTATTCCACTCTTTAGGGTTGGGGATAAATATGCAATTAACCATGAAAGATAAAATCGGCTACGGCCTGGGCGATACCGCCTGCGGCTTTGTCTGGCAGGCCACGATGTTCCTGCTGGCCTATTTCTATACCGATGTGTTTGGCCTCTCCGCGGGCATTATGGGCACGCTGTTTTTGGTTTCCCGGGTGCTGGATGCCGTGACCGATCCGCTGATGGGCCTGCTGGTGGACCGCACCCGTACCCGCCACGGTCAGTTTCGCCCGTTCCTGCTGTGGGGGGCGATCCCGTTTGGCATCGTCTGCATGCTGACCTTCTACACGCCGGACTTTTCCGCCCAGGGCAAGATTATCTATGCCTGCGTGACCTACATCCTGCTGACGCTGGTATACACCTTCGTCAACGTGCCGTATTGCGCGATGCCGGGAGTGATTACCGCCGATCCCAAAGAGCGTCATGCCTTGCAGTCGTGGCGCTTCTTCCTCGCCGCGGCGGGCTCGCTGGCGATTAGCGGGATTGCGCTGCCGCTGGTGGGCATCATCGGCAAAGGGGATGAGCAACTGGGCTACTTTGGCGCGATGTGCGTGCTGGGGCTGACTGGCGTGGTGCTGCTGTACGTGTGCTTCTTTACCACTAAAGAGCGCTACACCTTCGAGGTGCAGCCTGGTTCGTCGGTGGCGAAAGATCTCCGGTTGCTGTTCGGCAATACCCAGTGGCGCATTATGTGTGCCTTCAAAATGATGGCGACCTGTTCCAACGTGGTACGCGGCGGGGCGACGCTCTATTTCGTCAAGTATGTGATGGACCATCCGGAACTGGCGATGCAGTTTCTGCTGTACGGCAGCATTGCCACCATGTTCGGCTCGCTGGCCTCGTCGCGCCTGTTAGGCCGCTTCGACCGGGTGAAGGCGTTTAAAGCGATTATCGTGATTTACTCGCTGATCAGCCTGCTGATTTTCGTGGTGCCGGCCGAACATATTGCGCTGATTTTCGCCCTCAACATTGTGTTCCTGTTTGTCTTTAACACCACTACGCCGCTGCAGTGGCTGATGGCCTCCGACGTGGTGGATTACGAAGAGAGCCGCAGCGGACGACGCCTCGACGGGCTGGTGTTCTCGACCTACCTGTTCAGCCTGAAGATTGGCCTGGCGATCGGCGGCGCGGTGGTGGGCTGGATCCTGGCCTTCGTCAACTACTCCGCCAGCAATAGCGTGCAGCCGGTGGAGGTGCTCTCCACCATCAAAATTCTGTTCTGCGTGGTGCCGGTGGTGCTCTACGTCGGCATGTTCATCATGCTGTCACTCTACAAGCTGACCGATGCCCGCGTGGAGGCCATCAGCCAGCAGTTACGTAAGCATCGCTCGGTGCAGGAAGAGGGTATTCCTGCCAGCGCCGCCGCGACATCCAATTCCTAAGAAGGAGGTACTATGTACACGATTACCAATCCGATTCTGACCGGGTTTAACCCGGACCCGTCGATGTGTCGCCAGGGTGAGGATTACTACATCGCCACCTCTACCTTCGAGTGGTTTCCGGGGGGGCGCATTTATCATTCGCGAGATTTGAAACACTGGTCGCTGGTCAGCACCCCGCTGGATCGCGTGTCGCAGCTGGACATGAAGGGCAACCCGGACTCCGGCGGCATCTGGGCGCCGTGTCTGAGCTACGCCGACGGGCAGTTCTGGCTGCTGTATACCGATGTCAAAATCGTGGATTCACCGTGGAAAAACGGCCGCAACTTTCTGGTCACCGCCCCGTCCATTGAAGGGCCGTGGAGCGAGCCTGTCGCCATGGGCAACGGCGGTTTCGACCCGTCGCTGTTCCACGATACTGACGGGCGAAAATACTATATCTATCGCCCGTGGGGGCCGCGTCACCACAGCGATCCGCACTGTACCATCGTGATGCAGGAGTTCTTCCCGCAGACCCAGACGTTGTCGAAAACGCGGAAAACCCTGTTTACCGGTACGGCGCTGCGCTACACCGAAGGGGCCCATCTGTACCAGAAAGACGGCTGGTACTATCTGCTGGTCGCCGAGGGCGGCACCAGCTACGAGCATGCGGTGGTGGTGCTGCGGGCTAAAAACATCGACGGCCCGTATGAGCTGCACCCGGACGGCACGATGATGACCAGCTGGCATCTGCCGGAGAACCCGTTGCAGAAAAGCGGCCACGGTTCGCTGCTGGAGACCCACACTGGCGAATGGTATATGGCCTATCTCACCAGCCGTCCGCAGCGTTTGCCCGGCGTGCCGCTGCTGGCTTCCGGCGGGCGTGGCTACTGTTCGCTCGGGCGTGAAACGGGGATCGCGCGTATTGCCTGGCACGACGGCTGGCCGTCGGTGGAAGGGGGCAAACATGCGCAACTGACCGTGCCGGGGCCAAGGATGACCGAAAGCTGCGCCGTCGCCAGCGAGAACTGGCGGGATGACTTCAGCGGCCCGGCCCTCGATCCGCACCTGCAGACTCTGCGTATCCCGTTTGATGACACCTTAGGTTCGCTCAGCGCGCGTTCGGGCTTTTTGCGGCTGTATGGCAACGATTCGCTTAACTCCACCTTTACCCAGTCGACGGTGGCCCGGCGCTGGCAGCACCCGGCCTTCCGCGCCGAAACGCGCATGGAATTTTCCCCGGAGAACTTCCAGCAGAGCGCCGGCCTGACCTGCTATTACAACAGCAAAAACTGGAGCTACTGCTTTGTGGATTTCGAAGAGGGCCGGGGGCGGACGATAAAAGTGCTGCAGCTGGACCACAACGTGCCGTCATGGCCGCTGCACGAGCAGCCGATTGCGGTGCCGGAAACGGCGCAAAGCATCTGGCTGCGGGTGGAGGTCGAAGGACTGGTTTATCGCTACCGTTATTCGTTTGACGGTGAGGTGTGGCACACCGTGCCGGTTGACTATGCCGCCTGGAAGCTGTCGGATGATTATATCGGCGGGCGCGGATTCTTTACCGGTGCCTTCGTTGGCCTGCACTGCGAGGATATCAGCGGCGACGGGTGCTACGCCGATTTCGACTACTTCAGCTATGAGCCGGTTGCCGGATAACGCTTCAGGCCGGGTAGCCCAGCGCGACCGATAGCTGGCGCCCGGCGGTTTCCAGCAGGGCACGAAAGCGAGCGAGCTCCTCGTCATCGACGCGGGAGGTGAGCGTTGACAGGCTCAGGGCGGCAATAACGCGCGATTCATGGTTCCATACCGGTACCGCCACGCAGCGCACGCCCTGTTCGTTCTCTTCGCTATCGAGGGCATAGCCGTTGGCGCGGGTTTGCGCCAGCGCCGCCAGCAGGGCCTCGCGGGTGGTGAGGGTCGCGGGAGTGAAGGCCGTGTACTGATAGCCTTCCAGCAGGGGCTGGCGCTCTGCTTCGCTGAGCCAGGCGATCAGCACCTTGCCGATCGCCGTGGCGTGGATCGGCAAACGTCGGCCGATGCGCGAGTAGGCGATGGCGGCGAGTTTGCCTTCGATTTTTTCGATATAGACCCCCTCGCGACCGTCAAGGATACCGAGGTGGGTAGTCTGCCCGGTGTGCTGCGACAGTTCGGTCAGCCAGCTTTTGGCCTTCTGACGAATATCGATGGTCCCCACCACAAAATTACCGCGTTCGACCAGCTTCATGCCCAGGCGGTATTTGCCGTTTTCCGGGTTCTGGTCGATATAGCCGTGCAGCTGCAGCGTTTTGAGCAGCGAATGCAGGGTGCTTTTGCTGAGGCCCATCTGTTTGCTGATGTCGGTGATCTTGAGCTCCGTGGCCTGCTCGTTAAACAGGTCGAGGATCGTCAAGGCACGTTCAACAGACTGAATAATAGGCATAATGCACGACCGCTCACGCTAGGGGGGAAGGTGGAAAACGTACCCTTTTTACGCTGAAAAATCAAACGGCTGGCGGTAGTTTCGGGGGATCGTTTTGTCCCGGAGGCGGCGCGTAGCGCCTGTCCGGGCTACTAACCTCAGACGGTGGTGAGCTGGTAGCCCGGTCAGCACAGCGCCACCGGGGAGTGCGCCATCCTGGAGGCGGCGCGTGGCGCCTGTCCGGGCTACTAACTTCAGACGGTGGTGAGCTGGTAGCCCGGTCAGCGCAGCGCCACCGGGGAGCGTGTCATCCCGGAGGCGGCGGGTGGCGCCTGTCCGGGCTACTAACTTCAGGCGGTGGTGAGTCGGTAGCCCGGTCAGCGCAGCGCCACCGGGGAGTGCGTCATCCCGGAGGCAGCGGGTGGCGCCTGTCCGGGCTACTAAATCTCAGACGGTGGTGAGCCGGTAGCCCGGTCAGCGTAGCGCCACCGGGGAGTGCGTCATCCCGGAGGCAGCGGGTGGCGCCTGTCCGGGCTACTAAATCTCAGACGGTGGTGAGCCGGTAGCCCGGTCAGCGCAGCGCCACCGGGGAGTGCGTCATCCCAGAGGCGGCGCATTGCGCCTGTCCGGGCTACTAAATCTCAGACGGTGGTGAGCCGGTAGCCCGGTCAGCGTAGCGCCACCGGGGAGTGCGTCATCCCGGAGGCGGCGCGTGGCGCCTGTCCGGGCTACTAACTTCAGGCAGTGGTGATCCGGTAGCCCGGTCAGCGCAGCGCCACCGGGAAGGGCAGGGGTTACTGCTGTTGCGCCAGGGCGGTTTTATCGACGTAGGGCTTCATCAGCGCATCGGCCTCTTTCTGGGCAGCCTGTACCGCGGCTTCCGGGGTCACTTTGGCATCGTTGACCACTGCGGCCAGTTGGTTTTCCATGGCTTTACGCACGGCGACGGTCTCCCAGGTGGAATACCATGGATGGGCGTACTTCAGCTGCTCCAGCGCAATCGTCGCGCGCGGGTCCTGCTGCAGATAGGCTTTCATTTCCGGGGTATCGTAGGCGGCTTTTCGCGGCGAGAAATAGCCGGTAAAGCGGCTCCAGGCGCCGTTCACCTGCGGGCTGACCAGATAGGTTAAGAACTGATATGCCGCTTTCTTCTGCTCCTCGGAAATGCCTTTAAAGCTCACCAGGCTGGCGCCGCCGATCGGCACCGCCCGCTGCTCTTTTGCCGGCAGCATCGCCACGCCCAACTCAAAATCTTTGCTGTTCTCACGCATAAAGCCCAGCGCGCCGGTGCTCAGCATCGCCATGCCCACTTTGCCGGAGAAGAAGCTGGCGCTGATCTGCTTTGAATTCAGCACGCCGGAGGGCATCACTTTGTCTTTGTAGATCAGGTCCTGCCAGAAGCGCAGCGCCCCGATGGTGGTCGGCGCGTTGTAGTACACCTCGCCGGGGTAATCTTCGTTGAAATATTTACCGCCGTTGGCCCGCACCAGTGCCGAGAAAATCCAGCCGCCGTAGTCATCGTTGGTCGACGGCAGCATGATCCCCCACTGGCCTTTGCTCTCGTCGGTCAGCTTTTTGGCAGCCGCCAGCAGCTCGGCCCAGGTCTGCGGCGGTTGTTTGATCCCGGCCTGATCGAACAGCGTCTTGTTGTAATAGAGGATCGGCGTCGAGTTATGGAACGGGATTGCATAGGTGGTGCCCATCACCTGGGCGTTCTTGTGCATCGCCGGCCAGAAATCCTGCACCAGGAAGTCGCCTGCCTTCTGGTCGCCATATTTAAACAGCTCGTCCATCGGCAGGATCTCCTCCTTCAGCGCCAGATCGGTGGTGAAGTTGGCGGACATGATCACCAGCGCCGGCGGCTGCCCGGCCTTCTGCGCCGACTCGGCCTTGATCTTGGTGGTGTCGTAGTTACCGGTGAAGATCCCGCGCACTTCGACATCCTGCTGCGCGTCGTTAAAGGCTTTGATAACCCGGGTCATCTCCATGGTCAGCTTGCCGTCGACCGGCGCCGGGAACATGAAATCGATCTTCTCTTTCGCCAGCGCGCTGCCGCAGAGGGCGAATGAAAGCCCGACCGCCGTCAGGGTTTTAAGCATGGTCAATCTCCTGGAGTAAACGCCTGATTCACAGGCTCATTAAGTTGTGCTGCTGATCAGCATGAAAGAGATGAATATCGGCAGGCGCGAAGCCGAGGGTCAGCGTGTCGCCTTTCTCCGGCACCGTGCCGCGGTGGCGGCGACTAAAGCGCAGGGTGCCGATAGGGGTGCTGACGTGGAGCAGATAATCGGCGCCCATCAGTTCTCGTTGCAACACGCTGGCGGGCAGGCGCAGGTGGCCTTCCTCCACGCGATCGCTGATATGTTCCGGACGAATGCCCAGCCAGACGCGGGATTCGTCGCGCCAGTCCTGCGGCAGCGGATGACGCAGTTCGCCGAGCTGAACCTGGCCGTCGGCGCAGGGCAGCGACAGCAGATTCATCGCCGGCGAGCCGATAAAACCGGCGACAAACAGGTTCGCCGGATGGGCATAGAGGTGCTCCGGCGGCCCAACCTGCTGCACCTGGCCGCCGTTCATCACCACGATACGGTCGGCCATCGACATCGCTTCGGTCTGGTCGTGGGTCACGTAGACGGTGCTGGTTTTCAGCTGCTGGTGGAGATCCATAATGCTGTCGCGCACCTCGCTGCGCAGCCGCGCGTCGAGGTTGGAGAGCGGCTCGTCCATCAGAAACAGACGCGGATTGCGCACGATGGCGCGGGCCATCGCCACCCGCTGACGCTGGCCGCCGGAGAGCTTCGCCGGTTTGCGGTCCAGCAGGCTTTCCAGCTGCAGCATCTGCGCCACGTGGTCGACCCGCGGCTGCCAGCTGGCCTTGTCTTCCTTACGCACCTTCATGCCGAAGGTGATGTTGTCCTGCACCGACAGATGCGGAAACAGCGCGTAGTTCTGGAAGATCATCGCGAAGTTACGCTCGCGCGGCGACAGGGCGGTGATGTTTTCATTGTGCAGCCAGATCTCGCCTTCGCTCACCGGCTCCAGCCCGGCCAGCAGCCGCAGCAGCGTGCTTTTGCCGCAGCCGGAGGGGCCGACCAGTACCACAAACTCGCCGTCGTGAATGTCGAGGGAGAGGGCATCGAGCGCCGGTTTGCCGTCAAAGCGCTTACTGATGTTTTGCAAACTAAGCATGAGGATTAACGCTCTTCCGTTGGGCAGCTAATGTTTTCGTCATACAGCCAAGGCCCGGCGTGATGGGTCAGCGGGTGCTGGTAGCTGACCCACTGCTCGCCGACCTGGCGGTGCATCAGGCACGAGGCTGGCGACAGGTCGTAGTACGGGCGGCTGTCTTCATGAAAATAGGGCACCTGATGGACGGTGCCGGGAATGGTGGAGATGATCGCCTGGCGGTGCTGGGTCAGGGTCAGGCTGTGGTTATGGCCGCAGAAGATGCGCGTCAGCGAAGGGAAGCGCTCAACCAGCCCCAGCAGGCGGTAGCCGTTTTCACAGGCGATGGGATCCATCTGGGCATTGCCCAGCGGCAGCGGCGGGTGGTGCATAAAGACGGTGGCCGGTTTGTCGCCGCCGTCGAACAGTTGGGCTTCCAGCCATTTGATGGTTTCGTCGGTCAGCCAGCCTTTGGAGGTGCCGGCGCGGCTGGAGTCGATAAACAGCAGGCGGGTGGCAAAATCGTCCACCGCGTAATGCATGTTCTGCGCATCGTTGCCGAGCTGCGGGCACAGCGGCTGCAGGTATTCCAGAAACAGCGCTTTGTCGTCGTGGTTGCCGGGGATCAGGTACAGCGGATAGTTCAGGCCGCCGAGGATCTGGCGGGCCGCCTCGTACTCCTGCGGGCGGCCGCAGTTGACGATATCACCACTGATCACTACCGCGTCCGGGCGCTCGGGCAGGGCGTTCAGCTGGGAGACCACGTCGGCGTTGGCGGCATTCACATCGATAAAACCATACAGTTTTTGACCGTGGCTGCGAAAGTGGGTATCCGAGATTTGCGCTAACAGCATAGATAACTCCTTATTTGATCCCGGAGAAGCCGAAGCTTCGCAGGAACTGTTTCTGGAAAAGGATGAACGCCAGCATCAGCGGCAGACAGACCATCAAGGTACCGGCGCCGATGGTGCCCCACTGGCCGCCGGATTCGGCGCCCATGGCGAAGGAGACCAGCCCCACGGTGAGCACCTGTTTATCGGGATCGTTGAGCATCATCAGCGGCCACAGATACTCGTTCCAGTGGTAGGTAATGCTGACGGTGGCGAAGGCCAGCACCGACGGCCAGGACATCGGCAGCAGCACGCGGAACAGCACCTGCCACCAACGACAGCCCTCCATCAGGGCAGCTTCTTCCAGCTCTTTGGGGATGGCGAGGAACGCCTGGCGCATCAGGAACACGCCGAACGCCGAGGTGAAGTAGGGCATCATCACCCCGGTAAGGGTGTTGAGCAGGCCGAAGGTTTTCAGAGTCAGCATGTTCGGCACCATCATCACCACCGGCATGATCATCAGCTGCACCAAAAACAGCAGGAACAGCGTCTGTTTGCCGCGGAACTCGTGGCAGGCGAAGACGTACCCGGCGGTGGTGATGGTGAACAGTTGCACGATGAAGGTGCCGAAGGTGAAGATCAGGGTGTTAGCGTACAGGCTCAGCCAGTCGGCGCTGGCCCAGGCGTCGCGGAAGTTATCGAGGGTCAGCGGCGGGCGCGGCAGCAGCGAGGCCATGTCTTCGCCGAAGGTGGTGGCGCTGAAGGCGGTCGCCAGCATCCACAGCAGCGGGCTGACCCACAGCAGCGCCAGGCAGGCCATCAGCACGCTGAGGGTAAACGACTGTGAACGACGCAGGCGCAGCCACAGCGGGTGGGATCGCTGCCGCTCTCGCAGCAGCGGCGGTGAGGCTTCAGCGCTCATAGTGCGCTCCTTTCTCCAGCAGTTTCAGGTTGATCAGCGAGAAGGCGAACAGCCCGGCCAGCGTCAGGAAGGTGGCGGCAGAGGCTTTGCCGAGGTCGTGGGTATCCCACGCCAGATTCTGGATGTAGTAGAGCAGCACGGTGGTGGCGTTGTCCGGCCCGCCGCGGGTCATCACCGCCACGTGGTCAATCTGGGTGATGGAGTAGATAAGCGCGGTGGTGATGACGAAGCTGAGGGTCGGGCGCAGCAGCGGCAGGGTGACCTTAAAGAACACCTGGCTGCGGGTGGCTCCTTCCATTATCGCCGCTTCGCGAGTGGAGGCCGGGATACTCTGCAACCCGGCGAGGAAAAACAGCATGTAGTAGCCGGCGAACTTCCACACGCCAATCAGCGCCAGCGCCAGCAGCGCGCTGTTGCTGTGCCCCAGCCAGTTGGTGTTCATCGGGCCGAAGAGCTTTGCCAGATAGTGGTCCAGCAGGCCGAGGCCGGGCATAAAGATAAACAGCCACAGCGCGGCGGCGCTGACCATCGGAATGATCATCGGGAAGAAGAAGGCGGTGCGCAGCCAGCGGTTCACGCGGTGGTTTTCGCTGAGGGCCACCGCCAGCAGCAGGGCCAGGGTGACGCCGGGGATCACCGTCAGCAGGATGTAGAGCAGGTTATTGAGCAGCGATTGCCAGAAGACGTTATCGGCAAACAGGCGGGCGAAGTTATCCAGCCCGACAAAGGGCGCGCCGTCGCTGGCCATGCGGGTGTCGAACAGGCTGTCGTATACCGAACGGCCGAGCGGGAACCAGGTAAACAGCAGTAAAAACAGCAGAGAAGGCGACAGTATCAGCCAGGGGAGCCAGGTTTTTCTCATGGTGGCAGACGTCTCGTTCAGGCGTTTGTGGAAGCCCGGATTGTGGGAACGAATGACTGCAAAGGGATGGCGGGGAGATGACGGTTTGATGAAGTGGCAGCAAAATGCCGGGCGCAAGGGGCGCCCGGCGGGGGAGCGTCGTGCTTAGAAGTCGGCTTTCAGCACCACGCGATAGCGGGCTTTGCCATCGCGCACGTGCTTCAGGGCATCGTTGATCTGCGACATGGGGAACAGTTCGGTAGTTGGGGCGACTTTGCTGCGCCCGGCGAATTTCATCAGCTTGCGCAGTTCAGACGGGTTGCCGGTGGCCGAGCCGGAGATGCTGCGGTCGCCGCCAATCAGGGTAAAGGCCGGGACCTGCAGGGGTTTCATCACCGCGCCGACGGTGTGGAAATTGCCGCCGTAGGCCAGCGCTTCAAAGTACGGCTGCCATTCGAGGTCCACCGCGACGGTGTTGATGATCAGGTCAAACTGACCGGCCAGCGCTTTTAAGGCTTGCGGATCGCGGCTGTTGACCACACGATCGGCACCCATTGCCAGCACTTCCTGCTCTTTCGCCGGATTCGAGCTAAAGGCAGTAACTTCCGCACCCATGGCGTGCAGCAGTTTGATGGCGATGTGGCCCAGGCCGCCGATACCAATGACGCCGACGCGGCTGGTGGCGGTGACGTGGTGCATCAGCAGGGGTTTAAAGACGGTGATGCCGCCGCAGAGCATAGGGCCTGCGGTTTCGATGTCGATGCTTTCCGGCAGGGGGATCACCCATTGCCAGTCGGCGCGCAGTTTATCGGCGAAGCCGCCACGGTTGATGATGGTCGGTACCGAGCCTTCCAGGCAGTTGATCTGGTTGCCGCTGATACAGGCGTCGCAGTGCCCGCAGCTGCGGGCGGTCCAGCCGATCCCCACCTTCTGGCCGATCTTCAGTCCTTTATTCTGCGCTGAGCTGCCCAGCGCCGAGACGTGGCCGATCACTTCGTGGCCGGCAACCAGCGGATAGCTCGACATGCCCCATTCGTTGTCGATCATCGACAGGTCAGAGTGGCAGATCCCGCAGTATTCAACCTGCACTTCGACGTCCTGGGGCAGCAGTTCGCCCGCGTCGTATTCCCATAGCGACAGGTCGGCGCCCGCTTCTTTGGCGGCGTAGCTTTTAATGGTGCTCATGACGGTTTCCTTGGTTTGGCGTAGTGTGCGTTGTCTGGCCAGGCTCAGATAAACAGAAAGTGTAGAGCATCGGGCGGGTGAGTGCTTGGCAGAAGGAGGCGCGGGGGAGATGGCGGCGCTGAGGCGTTGCGGGGAGCAGCAACGGGGAGTTGAGGGACTAAACGCTGTTTTTTTCAACACTTAGCGAGGCTGGCATACGCTGGCGCTTGCATGGCGGCCATCGACAGGTATAATCCACAACGTTTCCGTATCCCTTCAGTGCCGAAGTGGCGAAATCGGTAGACGCAGTTGATTCAAAATCAACCGTAGAAATACGTGCCGGTTCGAGTCCGGCCTTCGGCACCATCGGAACATCAATAGACGTCAACGGACGTCTTTTTTTGTGCCTGAAATTCAGTATCTGCAAGGCTTTCCTCGATTTTTCACTCAACCTAAGTCAACCTGATTCAATCTACATCAACTTACTGATGCGGGTACAACTGCGGGTATATCCCGGTTCGATAATGTTTGTACCCACACAGAACCCTTGAAAGGATACTCATCATGGCTCTGAGTGATGTGAAGGTTCGTTCGGCTAAGCCTGAAGCAAAAGCCTATAAACTAACTGACGGCGACGGTATGGTTTTGCTGGTTCACCCTAACGGCTCCAAATACTGGCGGCTACGTTATCGCTTCGGTGGTAAAGAGAAGATGTTGGCGTTGGGGAAATACCCTGAAGTGTCGTTGGCGGATGCCCGGGCACGCCGGGATGAAGCCCGTAAGCTATTAGCGAATGGCGTCGATCCCAGTGAGAACAAGAAAGCCGTTAAGGTAGAGCTGGAGCAAGAGGCGATAACGTTTGAAGTGGTCGCCAGAGACTGGCACGCCAGCAATCAAAAGTGGTCGGCATCGCATAGTGCTCGTGTATTGAAAAGCCTGGAAGATAATCTCTTTGCTGCTATTGGTAAGCGGAACATTGCTAAATTGAAGACGCGAGATCTGCTCGTACCTATCAAAGCAGTTGAGTCATCCGGGCGGCTTGAAGTCGCAGCCCGTTTACAACAGCGGACTACCGCGATTATGCGCTTTGCCGTTCAGAGCGGCTTAATCGACTATAACCCCGCTCAAGAGATTGCCGGTGCGGTTGCTACGGCGAAAAGACAGCATCGTGCTGCATTGGAACTTAACCGCATTCCTGAATTACTTCACCGCATCGATCAATACTCTGGCAGACCGTTAACCCGACTGGCTGTCGAACTCACGTTGTTAGTTTTCATCCGTTCAAGCGAGCTGCGTTTTGCACGCTGGTCAGAAGTGGATTTCCAAACTGCTATGTGGACGATTCCGGGCGAGCGTGAGCCACTGGAAGGAGTCAAGCATTCTCAGCGTGGTTCGAAGATGCGCACTCCACATCTTGTTCCTTTGTCGCGACAAGCCCTCGCTATCTTGGAAAAGATCAAAAGCATGAATGGGAACCGAGAGCTGATTTTCGTGGGCGATCACGATCCGCGTAAGCCGATGAGTGAGAATACGGTTAACAAGGCTCTGCGAGTGATGGGCTATGACACGAAAACGGAAGTCTGTGGGCATGGTTTCAGGACAATGGCATGTAGTTCGTTGATTGAGTCGGGGCTGTGGTCGAGGGATGCGGTGGAGAGGCAGATGAGCCATCAGGAACGCAACTCTGTTCGGGCGGCTTACATCCACAAGGCTGAGCATCTGGGGGAGAGGAGGCTAATGTTGCAGTGGTGGGCTGATTTTCTGGATGCAAATCGGGAGAAAGAGGTTAGTCCGTTTGATTTTAGGAAGCGAAACGGTGATTAATCGGTCTCAAATGGAAAAGATGTTTTACTTCCTAGACTTAATCCCATATCAGTAGACAGATTCTGTCTTTACGATGAGGTCTGGTAGAGGGGAGATCATCTTCGATGTAGATATGTGTTTGCCGTGTACTACTGGCTTGATAAACTACACTCTGTAGTAAGATGAGGTAAAAAATGGCCAGAGCCGACTTAGTGCTAAGTTTAGTTGAGACTGGGATGAAGGGTGACCTTCCGCGTTTCAAAATAACTGCAGAAGCGATCGCTGCAGAAGCAACAGCACGCCATCAATATCAGCTTGCCGATAAGCTGAAAAATATTCTTACTAGTACAGGCTCTGGTGAGGCGCGCCGTTATACCTACGATTCTGATCTCCAGAATGCCTTTTATGAAATCCAACCGCGTAAAATTCTGGATGATTTGATCATCCCTGAAACCGTGACTACGCAGTTTATGGAGTTGATAGAAGAGCATGCGCGTCGCGATCTGTTGCGGTCGTATAATCTGGAACCGCGTCATAAACTATTGTTATCTGGGCCTCCAGGAAACGGCAAAACTTCAATTGCCGAAGCGCTGGCCAACCATCTCTCGCTTCCTTTCTTTACGGTTAAGTACGAAGGAATAATTAACCGCTATCTTGGAGAAACAGCACAGCAAATAGACAAGTTATTTGAATTTGTTAAAACTCAGCGCTGCGTGCTATTTTTTGACGAATTTGACGCCATAGGTAAAGAGCGCGAAGATGTTAATGACAACGGTGAAATGAAGCGTGTAGTGAATTCCCTGCTTAAACATATTGACCTACTACCTAGCCATGTTGTGTTTGTAGGGGCAACGAACCATGAAGCAATGCTCGATAAGGCCATCTGGCGCAGATTTCAGTTACAGATAACTTTGCCGTCTCCAACACAGAGTATGGCGACGAAATGGTTTGAAGAGTTTGAGAAACGCGTGGGTCATTCTCTCGGCCTTGCCCCTTCGACACTTGCCAGAAAGCTGTCTGGTCTTAGCTTCGCCGAGTTAGAAGAATTTGCTCTCGATGTGCAACGTAAATACGTGCTTGGTCTCCCCGCAAGCGAAAAAAAACTGAAGGAAATTTCCGCTCACTGCCTTAAGCACTGGTCGGAGCGATATCGGCAAAAAGATTAATTCACTAATAAGGAAAGTGAAATGGCGCAGAATCCTCTCTTAATATTCACCCCGCCAAAACCAGTTTTAAAGAGGGACGATCTGACGCCTAATCGTTCATCGATTCAGTTTCCGAATATAGATATCCAGGCTGCACGAGTTTTTCCAAAAGTCGAAAGGCTTGAGCGTAATTTTGCAGAATATATCGAACTTGCTGAAACCGCTGACGGCTTTCTTCCTGAAAAAGTACTTGTGCTGGAAGTCGTCGGCGAAATAGAAGGCCTCGCTACCGCACTTACCCGAGTTAAGGGTTTTGAATATCTTTCCTCCGCATTACTTGAAAAGTCTTTTGATAGTGAAGATTATTACACGTTAAGCAATGGAACCCGTAGACCTGCTTCCAGAAACGCTTATCTGACAATGAGCAGCCAGGCTGGGCTCAGTCGTCTCTTGGCACTGTGGCGCGAATACCAGAAAAATAGGAAAGTAGAATGGGGATTTGGTGCGCTGAAGGCCGTCTTTGACCGACTTACAGATATTCGTTTCTGGGATACCCGAGACAGGCTAGCTGCTACTTTCGTCTTAGAAGACTGGCAGGGACGTGTTGAGGATGCGACTGCTGGATATGATGATCCCGTTCCTTTCGAAATTGAACTTTGGTATCGGTCGTCTCCTGAGGAGCAGTCTAGGGCGGAGTCACGCATAAGAGGTTTAATATCTCGTGCAGGTGGCACCATTATCGGTGGATGCAAGTATAAAGGTATCAGCTATCACGCACTTATCGGTAATCTCCCTGTCAGTAAGGTTCAGGAGATACTCCTATATGGGGGCGAAGCTCTGGAACTGATGCGCTGCGATGATGTAATGTTTTTTAGGCCACTAGGCCAATGCGCTTTTCCCATTATTGAAGAAAATGTTCAGACTGGGGACGAGATATCGACGCTGGTCGGTCAGAATCTCCCCGATCCCTATGCGAGTCCGATTGTCGCTTTACTCGATGGTCTACCACTTGAAAACCACTCGGCCCTCAGAGGTAGGCTAGAAATTGACGATCCGGATGATTTCGAATCTCTTTACACCTCGCCGTCCTATCAGAATCACGGTACATCGATGGCATCTCTGATTGTCCATGGTGATCTTTCGAATCAGATCGAACCGCCTCTTTCTAGGCGTATTCATGTCAGACCAATCATGATTCCCGGGAGTATCAGTTTCGATGGTAGTGTGAGGGAGCAAATTCCTACTCAATATCTTCCCGCTGATCTGATCCATCGCGCCGTTGTCAGAATGAAAAAAGGAGAAAACGGTCAGCCGCCCACATCTCCAGACGTCTCCATTATTAACCTATCTATTGGAGATCCTTGCCGTATGTACGATGCCCAGATGAGTCCATGGGCGAGAATGTTGGACTGGTTGTCTGTTGAATATCAGGTATTGTTCGTCGTTAGTGCAGGAAATTCGAGTATGCCTTTAATTCTGGATAATGTCGCTGGGGATGATTTCTCTAATCTCACCCCTACAGAACTGGAAGAGCATGCTCTTAAAGCAATCGCGGTTCAACGTCCGTTGCGTCGTTTGCTTTCACCTGCTGAATCAATAAATGCGTTAACCGTCGGTGCATCGCATCATGATGGCTTTACTGGCAATATTCCACCAAGACATGTTGATGTATTTTCAACTCATGGAATGTTTTCACCGATTAATACCATTGCGTTAGGAAGGCGAAAGTCGATCAAACCTGAGGTGCATATGCCTGGGGGGCGTCAAACTTATGTGAATAAAACGAACACATCGCGCGATCCGGTCAGGCTTGATGTTTCCAAAACATTTCGTTTTGGACCGGGACTGAAATCAGCTATGCCTGGAGCTGAGGGGGCACTTAATCAGTGTGGTTTCACGGCGGGCACAAGTAACGCAGCAGCGCTAGCGACCAGGAGACTTGCGATGCTGCATGACACGCTCCAGGAAATGAAGGTGTTCGGATACAAGGAAGCACTTTCGAAAGCATCTGATGCCCTGATTTTAAAGGCAATGATGATCCATGGTGCTGAACATAATACTCTCTCGAGCAGAGTAATTAGTCACCATTTAGATGTGAACGGTAGCAGAACATTTAAATCTGATCTTAATCAGTATCTAGGATTTGGCCAGGTAAACGAAAGCCGAATTCACTTTTGTGCTGACAATCAAGCAACACTTATTTATTCAAACGTTATCGAGGCTGAGACTGCTCAAGATTATTTTTTCCCACTCCCACCAAGTCTTGCCGCGAAAACTATTAATCGTCGCCTGGTAGTAACAGTAGTTTGGTTCTCGCCAGTGAATCATGGACATAAAGATTACCGCGGGGCTCAACTCTGGGCAAGTCCAGCTTATGGTGATATTAATCTTGATGAATTTGATTATTATCCTTCACATCTGAAAAATGGCACAGTGTTTCACGACGTTCGCAAGGGAAATCGCGCTTCAGCCTTTACCGAGGGAGATCGGTTGGCTATCAGAATTAATTGTTACGGTCGAGCTGGAATTAAAAATCTCAAGGTTCCTTATGTAGTTATTGCGACATTAGATACACCAGGTACGGCGCTGCCAGTTTATGAGGAAGTTCGAGAGGCGCTACGTATTATGGCGAAACAGAATGCTTAATGTGATATTTAAAAATGTATAAGCACTCATTCACAAACTTGTGAATGAGTGCTTGTTTATCAATAAAAAAATTATTATGGCATTTTGTTAAATTGAGCTTCCGGCTCTATCAGACTCCCCCACTGACCACCTGGATGATAGGGCCTCGGCCTGCTGCAAAACAGTTTGTACGGCCATGTCCTGAAGGTCAGGTGGATATCCATATTTACGTAGAATACGCTTTACCAGCACCCTCATGCGCGCACGAGCAGAGTCACGACGCGCCCAGTCAACCGATACATTTGCTCGTAAATTTATAAGTAGTTCATGAGCGATGATTCGAAGTTTGTCATCACCCATCAGTTGTACCGCATTTTCATTTTCAGCCAGAGCGTCGTAGAAGGCTATCTCTTCATCAGACAACCCCGATTCTTCGCCCCTTTGACGGGCGGCACGGATATCTTTTGCGAGGCGGATAAGTTCTTGCAATACTTCAGCCGTAGTGATGGCATTTGCATGATAGCGAGCTACAGCTTCTTCAAGACGTTCAGAGAAGGCCTTGGTTTGTACCACATTGGCTTTGCTACGTGAGCGAATTCCATCATTAAGCAGCTTGCGTAAAGCTTCCAGAGCAAGATTTTTTTTCTCCATCTGCTGAACTTCAGCTAGGAATTCATCCGAGAGTATGGATATATCTGGGCTTTTAATACCCACAGCCCCTAAAATATCTACAATCTCGGTCGAAATTACTGCGCGGCTAACGATTTGCTGGATAGCCAACTCTCGTTCTTGTTGGGTAATACCCGAACCGGAGCTACTTTTGACTAATGCGGCGCGAATCGCTTGGAAGAAACCAACTTCTTCTCGAATTTCACGAGCTTCATCAGAGGCAGAGGCCAAAGCGAAGGCTTTTGATAGTGCTAACACAGCATCTTGGTAACGGCGATGAGCATTTCTTTTCGCTTCTTTTGAATTCTCTTTTGCAGAAAGATTCTGTTGCAAATTGAGAATCCACTCGATAGCACCAGCCATCATTGCTAATCGTTGTTGTGGTGTTCCTGACATAGCAGAGGCGTAGTCGAAACCATGGAACATGTCACGTACGATTTCGTACTTCTCTATCATTACAGCTATTGCCTGTGCTTCGTCAATTCCGGTATTGTCTTGGTCACTCTTAGAGTATCGTTGCAATGCCGATTTTAGATTTTGCGCAATACCGATATAATCAACAATTAGTCCAGCAGGCTTGTCACGGAACACTCGGTTTACGCGTGCGATAGCCTGCATCAGACCGTGTCCTTTCATTGGTTTATCCACATACATCGTGTGCATGCAGGGAGCGTCAAAACCAGTCAGCCACATATCGCGAACTATTACTAGCTTAAGTGGGTCTTTTGGATCGCGGGCACGCTTAGCAAGCAAATCACGACGTTTTTTATTGCCGATGTGTGGCTGCCAATCATGCGGATCGCTCGCAGAGCCAGTCATGACAATCTTCACACTGCCTGCATTATCATCATTGCTGTGCCAATCGGGACGTAACTTAATAAGCTCATCATACAAAGCAATACATATACGTCGGCTCATACAAACTACCATTGCTTTTCCTTCCAGAGCAGCGACACGGTCTTCAAAATGGGCAACCATATCCTGCGCAACAAGTGCTAAGCGTTTTTTGCTGCCCACCAGCGCTTCAACAGTTGCCCATTTTTGCTTGAAACGCTCTTGATCAATTTCGGAATCGTCCTCGGTCAGTTCGTTAACCTCGGTATCAATATTTGGTTTTTCATCTTCGTCAAGCTCAATACGAGCCAGTCGGGATTCGTAGTAAATAGGGACGGTAGCACCATCTTCTACTGCACGGCTGATATCATAAACATCTATATAATGACCAAATACCGCCGGAGTATTTATGTCATCGGCCTCGATTGGTGTACCTGTAAAACCAATAAAAGATGCATTGGGTAATGCATCGCGCATGTATTTAGCGAAGCCATAAGAGATTTCACCGGTCTTTGTATCGACTTTCGCTCTAAATCCATACTGACTGCGATGAGCCTCATCGGCTATAACTACTACATTACGCCGTATAGTGAGTGGTTCAGCAATCTCACCAAATTTTTGCAATGTAGTGAAAATCACGCCGCCCGATGCACGATTTAAGAGTTTTTGTAAGTCTTCGCGGCTACTGGCTTGAACAGGTGTTTGCCTAATAAGATCACGGCACATTGAAAAGGTTGTAAACAACTGATCGTCTAAGTCATTTCTATCAGTAAGTACTACCAATGTTGGGTTTGCCATTGCAGGATGCTTAACCAACTGACCAGCATAGAAAGCCATTAGTAGACTTTTTCCTGAGCCTTGCGTGTGCCATATAACGCCAGCTCGTTTATCCCCTTGGGACTGTGGATTAACTAAACTTTGACCATCTGCTGTGCCTTCCCTAGAGGCTCGAATAGTAGATTCGACAGCACGATTTACTGCATGAAATTGATGATAGCCGGCAATGATTTTTGAGAGTCCTGACCCAGTTTCACCGAATACCGTAAAGTAATATAAAAGCTCAAGCAGTCGTTTATGTTCAAAAACACCTTCTATTAAGATAGCAAGCTCTGGCAAACCTTTCGGAGTCACATTCTTACCATCAGTTGTCCGCCATGGCATAAATCTTTCAAGATTGGCAGATAGCGATCCTACCCGCGCAGCAACACCGTCAGATACAACTAACAATGCATTAGTGTTAAATAATCCAGGTATTTGATTTTTATAGGTTTGAAGTTGATTAAATGCACTAGCTAAATTAGCTGTAGAACTACCTGGGGCTTTTAGCTCAATTACTGCGAGTGGTAAACCATTAACGAATACAACTACATCTGGCCGTCGTTTATAATTACCTGCAATAACTACAAACTGATTAACTGCCAACCAGTCATTAAGCTCGGGAAATTCAACATCAATAAGCTTAACCTTACCAGCGGTCAGTGTTCCATCGTCCGCGTAATACTCAACATCCACACCTTCTATCATTAGCTTGTGAAGACGACGGTTTTCTTCGAGCAAGGAAGGAAGCTCTGTCTGTATTACTTGGCGTATGGCATCCTGTCTGGCATCCTCTGGTAGGCTGGGATTTAGGCGAGCAACGGATTCCACAAGCCGTTTTTTAAGCACAACCTCATGATGGCTCTCACGCTCAGGGTGATGCCCATCAGGACCAATATCTTCTTCTCGTTGGATGCTGTAGCCAAGGGTAAGAAACTGTTCGAGCAGAGCTTGCTCTACGGCAGCTTCAGATAGAAATGCCATTACTATTCTCCCTTTTCTTCCTCAAGTTCAATCGCTGAGACTTGCACCCCACGAGCAGCATTCAATGCTTCGACATAGGCATCACGATCCAGTTGATAGAGTAACCGGCTAACTTCAATATTAATTGATAACTCATCACTACCGGGTAGTAAAAAACGCAAGATGGTGGTATCACCTTCACCGGCTTCCACTTCTAAACCTATATATCTATCAATCAAAGAGTTATCTTCATTGAATCGTTCCCAAGGTTCTCGTGAACTTATGGGGTCTAACTTAGTGTCCAAATAAGCTTTGTGCAAAAAGGCTACAATAGCATCAGCAGCTAAAACTGCTGTACGCCGATGATGTACTGCGAGCCTTTCTAAATATGGATCTTTTCCATGACTAACTGGACCCGCTTTATTGCGTAGGTCGTTTAGGGCATGGGCAAGCTTATGGTGACTGGAAACTAATTTTCTGAACTGATCATCACGTATGTCACCAAGTTTTAAAGCCCGAATAGCCGCAGTTAGCCAATCAGACAATGAAGGTGTTTCCTGCACCGGCTTGAGGGGAGCCTGAGGTGTGTGGAAGTTTTCCACGATAACTTGACATACGGTTTCAACGACGGTTTTGGCACAGTCAATGCATGCATCGTTATCCTGCTCGAGGTTACGTTCAAGCGCCTCAAAGGTTTGCTGTAGCATTGGAGCTTGGCGCCAATGCGCGCAAGCTTCCCGAATTCCGGGACACCAATCTAGAGTCATATCGCGGCTCCAAAAAGATCACTGCCATTTGGCGCGCACAGGTCTCCAGATATCAGCTTGGGAAGCAATGTATCACGCAGGTTAGCTAGCGTTTCGCTCTCCTGAGCATTGGCCTTAATACTGTTGAATTGAAGGGTAACTATATTAGAGAAAGCTTTCCATATATTCTCGTTTGATGGTGATGCTAATTTGAATGAAGCCACCGAACTAGCTTGAACGCGCTGACGGCCAGACGTACCTGTCATATTCCGAATGGCTTGTTCACGAAAATTGTTGTCTCTTGCGAGCAAATACCCAAATTCAGCAGGTACAGGATACTTTGTACGCATCACTATATATTCAGTTGAACCCCAACCTATCGACTTGTCTGGTAAACATTGAATAAATGCAGTTTTACCGTTTTCAAGGCATGGAGTAATTCTAGCGAGCAATGTGTCGCCATTGCGAAAACGCATACCGCTGCCAAATTGTCGGATGACAGGAGGGGCAGGCCAGCATCCATCAGTAGGTAATGAGGACATTTCTAAATAAGGAGCCTCTGTTCCTCTACGAAGAGGCTCACTGGGGTTGAAGTCGATAATTTCGTTTGCTGGTATCCATCTCCAGCCTTCGGGAATTTCCCCTAACTCTAATTCAACGAGCCGATCTGGGAAAATGTCATAGAGGTCAGCAGGTAGTCCAGGTAATGATTGCCCCTTCTGCCAGCGGCCTTCCATTTTAGCCCTGACTGGCTCGAAATCTACAAACCACGCTTTAAACAAAGCACTAGCCATCTCTTCTAGTAATTTGTTCATCCGTCGATTTAGAGCAATTTTATCGTCCAGAGTGCCAAGAGTATCTCCAATAGCACGCTGCTGGTCGAGTCCTGGAACTCGGAGAACCAGCGACTCTATCATCGCTTTTGTAAGGGCATTTCTCGTTGCCCCAGCAGAGGCTAAAGCCAACAAATGTTCTTGCATTAATGGGCTAATCAAAACGTAGCGTAAAAAACGCTTATCAAGCATATCCGGCTGTGGACGAATAATTGCAACATGCTGATTTACTCGTGCTGGCAAAACTGTTTGATCAACCTGACAACAACGTGCTACTGAATCTCCAGTAATGTTGAGAAGAACATCACCTTCCTCGACAATGACATTGCGCAATTCCCATGCTTGAGAGTCGTCGATATATACGAGGCCTTCACGGGAAAATCGATCGTTGTATATATTTTGGCTACGTATTAGAGCAGTATTGCCACCTCTGTAAGATTCCTTGCCTCCACGAGGCGTTGCACCGCTACCAATTTTAAGACAAACCTCCCCTAGATGGATTTGTTTCCATTCAGTCTCCATACCCAAGCCCTCTCAAATTCGCCTCAATCTTGGTATCTAGCTTAACTGCACTATCGCGTTGCTCATGCCATTGCTTTGATAGACGAGCCATTTTTTCCGCGAAGGGTTCATCATCATCTTCTTGCTCTGCTGCGCCAACGTAGCGTCCTGGAGTCAGTAGATAATCGTGTTTGCGGATCTCTTCAAGTGTGACTGATTTGCAAAATCCAGCCATGTCAGCATATTCGCCAGCTCCATCTTCCCCACGCCAGGCGTGATATGTATCTGCAATTTTCTGTATTTCGTCGTCAGTGAACTCACGTCTGGTACGGTCTATCAATACACCTAATTTACGAGCATCAATGAATAAAACTTGCCCACGGCGGTCGCGTTGTCCGCCTGCATGACCATTCATGGGATTTTTATTGCGAGCTAGAAACCAAAGGCAAGCGGGAATTTGTGTAGAGTAAAAAAGTTGTCCGGGCAATGCTACCATGCAATCTACAGCATCGGCTTCAAGCATTGCTTTACGAATTTCCCCCTCACCGGATTGGTTGGAGCTCATGGAGCCGTTTGCCAGCACTATCCCAGCGTGGCCGTTTGGGGCAAGATGATGGTAGATATGCTGTAACCAAGCGTAGTTGGCATTACTCACAGGGGGGATACCGAACTTCCAGCGCACGTCTTCACGTAAGCGATCTCCACCCCAATCTGAGACATTAAAAGGTGGGTTAGCTAAAATAAAATTTGCCTTCAGATCACGGAGTTCATCCTTATGGAAGCTACCTTCATTATTCCATCGAATGTCGGAATCAATGCCCCGCACTGCTAGGTTCATCTTGGCTAAACGCCATGTAGTGTAATTTGACTCTTGCCCATAAATAGCAATGTCACCTATACGGCCTCCGTGCTCCTGCACAAATTTTTCCGATTGGACGAACATGCCGCCAGAGCCACAGCAAGGATCGTAAATGCGACCAAAGTAGGGTTCAAGCATTTCTACAAGCACTCGCACAACCGAACGAGGAGTGTAAAACTCACCACCTCGCTTGCCTTCAGCACCGGCAAATTGGCCTAGGAAATACTCATACACGCGACCTAGAATATCTTTGGAGCGGCTACCCTCTTCGTTGAGGGCAATACCGGAGATAAGGTCGATAAGCTCTCCTAACATCACTTTATTCAAAGCTGGTCGTGAGTAGTCTTTAGGTAGCACACCTTTAAGCGATTCATTATCTGTCTCAATGGCACGCATCGCGTCATCAATTAGTGAACCGATAATGGGGAGCTTGGCGCTAGCCTGCAGGTGTGACCAACGTGACTCTTTCGGTACCCAGAATACATTATCGGCGAGATATTCGTCTTTATCCTCGGCGGCCAGAGCATCTTCATTCAACAGAGCTTGGCGCTTCGCTTCAAAGGCATCTGAGATGTATTTGAGGAAAATAAGTCCGAGAGCAACATGTTTGTAGTCCGATGGCTCCATGTTGCCGCGAAGTTTATCGGCGGTTTTGAAGAGCTCAGCCTCGAAGCCAAGGTCTCCGCCTTTACTAGTATTGTTTGAACCAGTCAGTGCCATCTTGTTCGTTCCTTTTACTTAATGCTTTCACCACTGGGGCTGAAATCTTGGGATTTTTCAACTCACACAAAGTTCGGAGGTTGCCACCGTGTATGCAGACAGCAAAATATTCGCTACGAACGTGGAATGAGAATATTCCTGTTGTGTTGATTTCAGTATAATGTGGTAAGGGTTTTGTCTAATAATATCACTGTCTTGGCTTTGAATCTGCTGCTCATTTTTTTCTTGCTAGCTGAAGTCTGCCCCCTCGAAAGGCACATCAATATGAATTTAGTTTAAAATTATAACAAATATAACAATAGGTTATGTGACCCTGGCCCGAAATCCTGCGCCATTCAGAAACAGAATGCCGGCATGATCTACACTCCCTGAACGGAGGTGGTGCCGATGAAAAAATCACGATTCACCGAAGAGCAGATTGTTTTTGCCCTGAAGCAGGCTGAACTGGGGACGTCCGTGCTGGAGGTCTGCCATAAGCTGGGTATTTCCGATGCCACATTCTATACATGGCGCAAGAAATGCGGCGGGATTTCGCCTTCGGAGCTGAAACACATGCGGCAGCTTGAGGAAGAGAATCTAAGGTTGAAGAAGCTGGTTGCCGATCTGAGCCTCGACAAAACCATGCTGCAGGATGTGCTGGCAAAAAAGACCTGGCACTGGCGCGTCTGCGCGAATGGGGCCGGGACCTGCAGGCACGCTACGGAGCCAGTGAGAGGCAGGTCTTTTTTGCGCTACGGGTCAGCCGTAGCTCTTTCCGCTACCGTTCTGTGGCAGCAGACGACAGTGCGCTGCGCCTCCGTATCAGGAAGATCACTGAAACCCGGGGTCACTATGGCTACCGCAGGGTTCACGTCATGCTCCGGCGGGAGGGCTGGCGGGATAATCATAAACGCATTTACCGACTCTACAGCGAGCAGGGGCTGTCCCTGCGTCTCAAACGCCCACGCCGGAATAAATCGGCACAGCGCCGACAGCCCCAGCCCCAGCTCCAGGGGCTGTATCCGAATCATGTCTTTGTCTCTGACGCCTTATTTGACGGGCATCGGTTACGTCTGCTGACAGTCATTGATCTCTACACACGCGAATGTCTGGGGATCTGCGTGGGCCCGAATCTGCGCTCAACGGAGGTCGCAGAGATGCTGAACACCATTACGCTCAGACGTCCCTTACCACAATTGCTGAAAACCGATAACGACTCTGAATTTGCAGGGAAAATGCTGGATAAATGGGTGTATGAACGAGGGAGCCGTATCGATTTTTCTCGACCGGGAACACCAACGGACAATGCCACAGTGGAGTCGTTCAATGGCAAGCTGCGACAGGAATGTCTGAACGAGAACTGGTTAGTGTCTCTGGAGGACGCACGGTGCAAAATCGAGGCCTGGTGCATACACTATAACCAGAGGCGTCCCCATTCTGCACTGGGCTGGATGACGCCATCCGAATTCGCTGAGAAGCCTGCCGGTTGGCAGAATATGCAGCCAACATGAAGCCGGTTATTCCTGATTACGACTGGATGATATTCGGGATCAGGGTCACCGTAGTACGTTTCATAATTTTTCTATCCGCCGCGAGTCAGCAATACGTTGCTGCATCCAGCTCTCCACCTCACTTTTACGCCAGCGGGAACTGCGCCCCAGTTTGATGGGTTTCGGGAACTGACCGTCCCCAATCAGTTTGTAGAACCACTTATCTGTCATACCGGTATACGTCGTGATAAAGCTCATATCGATAAGCGGGTCTTCAGCGCAAAGGACTGGGTTATTGGTAGTAGCCATGGAATCTCTCCCTCTGAAAATTAATGATGGGAGGAGTCCGGTGTGGTTGAGTTCTATTGCACGCCAGTACTCCTTCAGAGGATAGGGATTGCCAGTAAAAAAATACCTGAGAGCCATATCGGCCCCGATAGGCTGGGGCGAATCTTGACGGGGATATCAGCGCTGGCTGCATCCAAAATTACGCTCGCCATCACCAGTAACTTTGGTATGGTCCTTTGCAAGATATGAAGCCCTTAATAATGCTTCCCGTAGTTGCTCATTATTCCCGCGGTCAATCCAGTACACCGGGCTTTCCGGAAAGTGTGCCAGCGTTGCATACTCCGAAGTACCCACCCGTAAGGCGCTACACCACGCCTGTTTGATTAACCCTGCCAGTGAAGCCGGATCGTTATAGTTACCTGCGGAACACCAGACTTCGCGATTAAGCAACAACACCACGTGGTAGTGCTTTTTACCGTTGCGTTCTCCATATTCCCTTGCCCAGATATAACGCAGGTCGGTCATGCGTTTTCGGTTGCCCTCGCGGTGTTTACGAAGCAGGTATACTGTAATCTTTACTTTCAGAGAGTCTATAAATCGTGAAATAACAGCAGCATCTGTAGATGCAGGAGCATTGGGTAGTCGTAGATCAACCCTCAGCATTAATACTCGCGGATAAGCCTTAAGGGCGTTCAGTAAGGTGTCGGTAATACGTTGTTGCCAGAAAGGATTAGAGGTGTAATTCATTATGGAATCTCCAGTGGTTTGTTTTTCACATCAATGACTGGAGCTGTAAAAAAACACTCTTAAAAATAATGCTTCAGGTAATTAAAACTGAGATTTGATGTTTCAACCTATCTGGATTAAATCATTTCTGATTACAAAAGGGTTATGAAGGTAACCCATAGCTTTAAGCGTAACAGAGAGAAAGGATGTATCAGGTATATATTACCAATCCGACAGTTTGTGCTATGTAAAGTGTGTACATCCGGTGGCCATGCACCATCAATCTGCTCCTGGCTGGTCCTTCAGTCACTCTGGAGTTAACGTTGTATGGGGGAGTTGATTGACTATGCTATTAAAGTGCCATCAGCCCCAGTATTTAAAGGAATTTCGTGCTATGAATGGAACGTTTTTTCCTTGTTTTTTCCTTGTTTTTTCCTCTATTAGGCATCATTTTTAACACGAAAAATCTTCATTAAAATCTTGGCTTAAGTTATCCTAAAAGGAGGCTTGAGAGAAGGAACTGGACATGAGTGATGAGCGTATAAAAAGGATGAGAATCAAATCTGCGCAGGAATTGTCAGGAAATGAACCAATGCTGATAAGGGAATATCTTTCAACCTTTCCATTGTCTATGCTCGGGCGCATATTAATATCGCTAAATATAACGATAGCAAACTCAAATTTCCCTCAGATAGCCAATAATGCCCCGGAATTAATAGATTTTATTTGTTCGGATGTCGTTTCTGATAAAATAAAATCTCCTTTTGATAAGATAAATAAACTTGTAAAAGATGTAGAAGGTGACGCTTTCTCCGATGTTTGTATTGTATGGCTTAAAAATGATATCGAGGCATGCCACTATTTCTGGTGGAAACTGATGCAGCTCGAATGGAAAGGTGTGTTTAAACTGCTCAGAGCGGATAATATACATCTCTACAGTGATGTGGGGAGTAAGCAGCAAGCTCAATGCGTTTCTGATACATTTTGTTTGCCCAGAGTCGTAGGCGGACATAAAGAACGCTATAAATCCATTTTTACCTTATTAAGTTTGTTGCCATTCAAAAATACTGAAATAAATCTTCTGATTTCACATTTATCCTGTAACTACAAGAGAGATAAAGAGATATGCAGGCATGAGGTCAATGTCACCTCTTTGATGAAAAGCAAAGAGTCGGTTTCTTTTTCAGTTTGTTACTTAAAGAAAAAAAATATGTTCCTGGCTGATTTAGAACCTCTCACGGAGAGTGATAGTAAATACGCATTAATCACACAGCTTTATATGCTTACAAGAGAAGACAATTTTAAAGAGTTAGTCACCTCGTTGACTAAAGCTTGGTCACAAAAGAAGGTACGTGAAAAAAGAAAAGAGACGGATAAAAAACGGACTGCCGAACTTCTCGGCTTGAGCAAAGAAAGCATCAGGATGCTTAAGGAATTATCAAAAAAACACAGTATGGGCCAATCAGAACTGATGGATCTGGCTATACAGTCTTTGTTCGAACAAATGCAATAATTCATTATAAAATCAGAAATATATCATCATAATGGATGACGGTAGCTTTCGATCTCAGTGTGTATGTTTTAGTCGTAGTTGTCACGGGACTATGACACTCAGTGTCGCATTCAATTCCATCCGCGTAAAAACTCACCATTTCAGAAGACATATCCGTGCCACAGCCCCCCTTAAAGTGTGAACTCTCACCACACTGACTGAGGAAGATTAATGGCTGTCTACCGTAACGACCCCGATTTAAACCTGCTGGGCCAGTGCAGCAATGAAGAGCTGCAACTACTGGTTTCTATTCTGACCACTGACCCTCGTGACGGCGACATCCGCTGGACAGAGAGCCTGACCAGCACCCCGGAATACCGTCTGCTGGCACCGGAACACCGCCGCTACTGGCAACTGATAGCGGCTGAACTTCAGCGTTACGGGGCCAATACGCTGGTAAGTTTGATTAGGCTGGGGCAAGGCGTGACCTATCGAGAAATCCTTGGTGATGTTTGCGACAAACTTGATGTGAACTTCAACCTGAAAAGCACCACCGAGACCATTGAATTGTGCCTGCTGATGAAGGTGCTGGAGAAAAGCCTGGACCAGATGACATCCGAAGAACTGGCTACCTTTTCCCGCAATATGCAACTCGACCTAACCAACCCCACCCCTCAGCTCATTTTGATGGCAGTACAGGCAGCCATACGTACCTCCTCGCTGGCTGCACTGGAGCTTGCCACCGTACTGTCTGCAAGCGTCATTACCTCACTAGGAGGCGTCGCCACTTGGGGCACGGTGGTGGTGGCATCCAGAGCACTGTCCGTTATTGCCGGTCCCGTCGCCATTGCGCTCAGTTCGGCGTGGATGATTTCCGACATTGCGGGTCCGGCTTACCGGGTCACCATACCGGCCTGCATCATCGTAGCCTGGCTCCGGCAGCAACGTCTTTCCCGCTAATCCATTTTTCACTGCCAGCAGATGACTGGTACCAATATTTTCTGCTGGGAGCACATAACATGTCTGAACAGGGACACCGCTATGATCGGTTGGCCAGCCGTCTCGCCATCCTGGTCAGTCGCCTCTTTATGGGCGAATCACTCAGCGTCAGACAATTGGCTCAGGAGTTTGGCGTTTCTGAGCGCACCGTTCAGCGCGACTTGCGTGAGCGTCTGCGTTATCTCGACATCGAATATTCCCGTGGAAGCTTCCGGCTCCTGGACGCCCGGGGTCCCTTTCGCACCAACAGCGACATTCTCCGCTTTGCCCGGATAACCAGCGTGGCGCATTACTTTCCTACTCTGGATCCCAGGCTGCTGTCGGTGTTGCTCGACAGTGGTCAGGATTCCCCCTGCATTATCTGGAATGCCCCGCCACGTCAGGCACCTGCGTTGTTTGGTGGTTTCCAGGCTATCGTTCAGGCCATCATCCGTAATCGCCGTGTTCACTTTCTGCATCAAGGTCATCAGCAGTCTGCAGTGGCCCCTTACCGGCTTATCTGTCTGGACGGGGAGTGGTACTTGGTGGCCGTATCGAAAGATCGCATTCAGGTGTTCACCCTTTCAGCCATCACTGATGTGGTGATGACCCTCAGCGGTTTTGTGCGAAACAGCCATATCACTCGCATTTTTCAGGACCCGAGATTCATTCAGGCTCTGCCGCATTATCAGTATATCAGCGGGCTCATCAGGGAATGAGCCTGCATTCCCGTCCGTCAGGGCAATTTGCTTTACTCACAAAAGGATACATTCATGAACAATTCATCACTCAGCGCGTTGGTGCTGGTCTGTGGCCTGGTTCCGGTCATGGCGCAGGCTTTCGGAAATAAGGACACTTGGTCCAGCGGTTGGGGCCAAGGCGTATCAGAGTTTGTTATCAAGGGGAAAGGTCAGTCGCAACTGTCTCTGACCTGTGAGGATTACGGCTCGCAACCGGCCACGGTCATATTTACGGACGCTAACGGGCATGAAGTCAGTATGGATGAGGATAAAAACCTCCAGGTCAGCATTGACGGTGGAGAGGCCATTGATATCAGTGAGTCTGGCAGTCGTCTCGGCAGCAATAACCTGGTGCTGGCCTGGACACAGTTGCGTAACGGCAAACAAGTCTCGGTATCCGGCGAAGGTGTTAAGCCAGCTACCTTCACACTAGCTGGGGCGGCGAAGGTGCTGCCAGAGTTTGGCACACACGGCTGTGTGGCAAAGGCATCACACTGATTTGTAACTATTTTTACCGTCTATTGCTGGTAATGAATGATGATGTTCATGTCCCGGCGATACGTTTCTCTTAAAAGGAATACGCTGTGAAAATCAAACAATTGTTGATATCCGCACTGTTTTTACTGTCTGCTTCGGCGCTGGCGGAGCCAACGTCTCCAATAAAAGTGGAGACCAGTGATTATGTTCATCCTGCCGGAACACGCTACGCCACTGTAGTGGTCACCTCGCTGGATGACAGTGTGAAAGTTGAAAACATTGACGTGAACCGGGGCAACTGCCGCATCGACAACAAAAAGTTTATGTCCTCCGTTAACAAGGAAACCATTCTGCCGATCACTCTGCGCTACGGTCAGTCCGTCAAAGTGAATTTTTATAATGAGTGCGTGGCTTCGGAAGTGGTAGTCACCACCGACAAAGGGGCGTGGCGCTACACCTATAACTGAGTAGTCTCTCTGCTTCATCTCCCTCAATAAAAGACGTCACATCACCAACGGACTGCCGTCAGGCAGTCCGGAGTAAACCCTATGATTTTTCTGAAAATGCTGGTGACTGCTTTGGGTCAGGTTCTGACCTGGTACGGCGGTCAGCAGGCCCGACAGTTTATTGAAATCCGCTTTCGTCAGGCCGGTCACGATGACGACAGCATAGATGCAGCCAGAGAAGCAGCCACGCTGCTGGTGACCGCGCTGATAACGGTCCTGATGGCGCAGATATTACGGATCCTGGACAACTTCTGAGCCGCCTTCTGCTGCAACGATCACTGAACCTGCATATCGCCCCTGCCTCCTTCCGGAGCAGGGGCTTTTGTTTTTATGCCCCAAAACCTAAGGAAATTATCATGAAATTAGCCAGCCGCTTTGGTGCGGTCAACCTGGTTCGCCGCGATCGTCCGCTAACCCGTGATGAACTGGCGCATTACGTACCGAGTGTCTTTAGTGAAGAAAAGCATGAATCACGTAGCGACCGATACACCTACATCCCGACTATAACCCTTCTCGATAACCTGCAGCGTGAAGGCTTCCAGCCGTTCTTTGCCTGCCAGACCCGAGTGCGCGACCAGAGTAAGCGTGAACACACCAAACACATGCTGCGCCTGCGCCGCGAAGGCCAAATCACTGGCAAGCAGGTGCCGGAAATTATTCTGCTTAATAGCCATGACGGCTCCAGCTCATACCAGATGCTACCGGGGCTATTTAGATCGGCTTGCCAAAATGGGCTGATTTGCGGTGAGAGTTTTGGTGAAGTACGTGTTCCCCATAAGGGTAACGTGGTGGAGAAAGTCATTGAAGGGGCTTATGAGGTACTGGGGACATTTGACCGGGTTGAAGAGACGCGAGATGCGATGCAGTCGCTGCTACTTCCCCCACCGGCCCAACTAGCAATGGCAAAAGCGGCATTAACCTATCGCTTTGGTGAAGAGCATCAGCCGGTGACGGAATCGCAGATCCTTATCCCGCGGCGCTGGCAGGATGAGAGTAATGACCTGTGGACCACTTATCAGCGCATTCAGGAGAACCTGATTAAAGGCGGACTGTCGGGACGAACGATGAAAGGTAAACGTGCTCAAACCCGCGCCGTCAAAGGTATTGACGGGGATGTAAAGCTCAATCGCGCTCTGTGGGTGATGGCCGAGAATATGCTGCAGCTTGCTTCGTGAGCCTTTCTATTATCCCTTCCCTAAGGCCTTGCCAATAGATCGGCGAGGCTTTTTGTTTTAAGGAGCAAATATGTCTGTATTCAATTTATCCCCGGTATTTCCTGCAAGAGAGCAACGCATCATTCGTCGGGCGTTACGACTGGTGGAGAAATATCAGCGTCAACCGAGTGAGCCATTTACTTCCACCAGCTTCACTAAAACCTGGCTGCAATTACAGATGGCTCATCAGGAGCGTGAAGTTTTTATGGTGTTGTATCTCGACAATCAGCACTGCCTGCTGGGATGCGAAACACTGTTTACCGGCACACTTAGCCAAACCGAAGTTCATCCCCGCGAAGTGGTTAAATTGGCACTGAAGCACAATGCTGCTGCAGTCATTTTGGCTCATAACCATCCGTCAGGTACGACAGAAATCAGTCAGCAGGATAAACACATTACTCAGCGGATAGTGAAAGCGTTAGCACTGGTAGAAGTGCGAGTGTTGGATCATTTGGTTGTTGGGAATGAAGTGGTTTCTTTTGCTGAGCAGGGTTTGCTTTAAACGGAGGTTTTCATGCCATTCACACTATCCCATGAATGGGGGCTACAAAGCGATATCACCCCACGATTTGGCGCAAGATTAGTTCAGGAAGGCAACCGGCTGCATTACCTGGCTGACAGGGCTGGTTTGACGGGAAGCTTTAGCCCAGAGCAGCTACAAAGCCTGGAAAATGCTTTCCCACTGTTTATAGAACAGTTAGAAAATATGTTGCGTTCCGGTGAGCTAAATCCACAGCAGCAACATCAGATGACCATTCAGCTTACAGGTTTAACTTGTATAGCTGATACCCTTAGTAGTTGTGGCTACGTTTACCTCACTGTTTATCCCGCCCAATAACTTCTTCTCTCTTCTTTTATCAGGACCCAAATTATGCACATTTCATCTGTACCGGCCATGGTGCCGGTTTCGTCACGTCTGTCGCCTGTGCAGGTGTGGCAGCAACTGTTAACGTATCTGCTGGAGCATCATTACGGTCTGACACTTAACGACACGCCATTCCACGACGACGCGACTATCGAAGAACATATCGAGGCGGGAATAAATCTAGCTGATGCGGTGAATTTCCTAGTGGAACGTTATGAACTGGTGCGTACTGACCGTAAGGGATTCACTTGGCTGGAGCAGGCGCCGTTCCTGACCTCCACCGATATTCTTAGAGCCAGGCGAGCTACCGGATTAATAAATACCTGAATTCTTCGAGCTTCGTTCCTGATTTTTACCTCTGAACTTCCCACCTTTTTTATTCATCGCATAATGCGCCTGCCACTTCCGGCAGGCGTGTTTGCTTTTATGGACGATTAACGATGCAAACAGAACCCGACGTATTGACGGAACACAATGAGCTCATTCTTTCGACCAGTATCGAACGTGTAGTCACTGGACGCGATTCCGCACTAAAACAGATAGAACAACTCATTGAACAGCTTGATGCCATTTCGCGGTTAACCTCAGAAATTGGCGGTGGTACAGCGCAAGACTGGGCGATGAAGCTAGGGCACCGCTACGATAGTTGGCTGACTGAGAAGGCAGATAAAGCGATGCCTGCCGTCACCCGCAATATCGACAGTAGTATCTGGCGCGATTTGATGCTGAAGTCCGGCATGATGGCCTTAATGGATGCACAGGCTCGCGACCAGTGGCACAAGAACTTGGAGGAGGGCGATCTTCCTGCTATCAGTGAGGCGAACATTCTCAGCACTTTTGAACTGTTACATCTTAACAAAATGGAAGTCTTTGAGCGCGGGATCATTAACGTCTTCAAAGGCCTGTCGTGGAATTATAAAACCAATAGTCCCTGCAGCTTTGGTAAGAAGATCATCATCAATAATCTGGTGAGCCACAATCGCTGGGGATTTAGTCTGAACTGGGGTTGGCGGAGGGATCAGTTGGCTGACTTGGAGCGAATGCTGTTTTTACTGAGTGGTAAATCAATACCTGACAACCGTAGCGATATAACTACTCGGTTGATGGCGCATATTCGAGATAACCCGGATAAGGATGTTTATGAAGATGAGTTCTTCCGTATTCGCTACTTTCAGAAGGGCACTGCGCACTTGACTTTCAAGCGCCTGGATTTGGTCGAGAGGATGAATGATATTATCGCTAAACACTACCCAGGAATGTTAGCGAAGTAGTTTTGGAGAGTTTTGACGCCTACGGCGAACAAGTTTATGATCCAGCTTAATTTCTTTTCCTCATGAAGGGACGGGTATGGGCAACAGAATGTGGATGATCCGCGGTGACGGCGGCAAGCTCTATGACGATTTTCGTGATAAGCAAATTGTAGGCATCGGTTGGTCTCAGCTGGCTCCATTAGTCAAACCCGGCCTGTCCCGAGCCCAGTTACTCGCCTTATACCAGGAGGCAGATCCCTTAACAAAGCTGGGAACAGCCCGTTCTGGTGCATCGCAGGTCTGGCGTTTTGTGAATGAGATCCAAAAGGGTGATTGGGTTATTACCTATTCGCCAGCCAACCGTACTTATTTGCTAGGCAAAGTCACATCCGACTTCCAATATCATCCTGAATGGGTGGAAGAGGGAATGGGGATCGCTCGGCAGGTTAAATGGAATACTCAAGAAATCGACCGCGATAGGCTGTCTGTCGCTACCAAAAACACATTGGGTTCTACGCTGACGGTTTTCCAGCTTCCAGAATATGCGCTAGAAGAGCTTTTGCAGGATAAGAAACCCACTGCAGATGTAATTACTCAGAATCCAATTGCGATGGATGAAGATGAGGTTGTTTCTGATCCGCTTCGCGATATGGAAATGCTGGCGTTTGAGGGTATCAAAGATCGTATCAACTCTCTTGACTGGGATGAGATGCAAAATCTTGTTGCCGGAGTTTTACGCAGTATGGGCTATAAAACGCAGGTTTCACCTGCGGGTGCCGATCGGGGTAAAGACATCATTGCTTCACCCGATGGATTCGGTTTTGAAAATCCACGAATTATCGTTGAGGTAAAACATCGTAGGGAGCAAATGGGGAGTCAGCAGATTCGCAGCTTTATCGGCGGTCGCCATAAAGACGATCGCGGGCTTTATGTCAGTACGGGGGGCTTTACGAAAGATGCTCGCTATGAAGCCGACCGCTCGACGATACCTCTGACGCTCTGGACGCTTGATGATCTCGTCCGTGCGCTTATTGAGAACTACGAGCAAGTCGATATCGAGACCAAACTTTTGGTGCCTCTGAAGAAAACTTTCCTGCCGGCCTGAATCTTGCTTTGATAGCCATATCGGTGTTCTACTGGTGTGGCTTTATACCCACTTGCAATGTCTATTTTTTGTAGGGATTTTAACTTGTGGGTACAAGTGCGGGTATAGCTATTTATTCCTGTTTCTAAATAACATTGATATCAGTCTATTAGGTGTGAAATTCGAGTCCGGCCTTCGCACCAACACTACTTCCTCTGACTTTTCCCTACCTAAACTAACCCCTAAACACCTCTTTCCTGTGCCATTCCACAAAACCCTCTTTCGGATAATTATCTCTCCCTTGCGGTAGCCCGATCGGTTTTCCGTCAAAGTCCCAGAACAGCCTCCCGACGATGCCGCTACCGTTAACGGCTGGAGAAATCTGGACCCGCATATGCTCATCCAGGCCAATCGATCCTTTATCAAACGCCTTATGGTGAATGGCGCACAGCGCCAGGCCGTTGGGAGTTTCACAGGGGCCGCCATGCTGCTTCCATTTGATATGGGCCGCTTCCAGCGCAACGGAAGTATTATCGTGGCGCATATTGAAGCCGCAGATGGCGCACTCGTAGTTATAGGCCCTAAGGACCTGCTGGCGGAACTGCGGATCGCGTTCCCTACGGATTTGCTGGAGACTAAAACCCATCTCGTCGGCGATCTCTTCCTGGATACTCTCCGGGAAATGGGTGTCGAGGATCTGATGTGCAAGGGTGTTAATCAGCTTGTTGTTGGCGGCGAGTAGCGAGTAATGCGCTTCGTCAAAACCTCCCGCCACGTGACAGGATTCCAGCTCTTTAGGCGGGGGCTGGTCGCTTCCTGTTGTCGAGCACAGCTCGGCGTTGTGAAGTTCCCAGAAGCCGTCGCCTTTTAAACGCCAGAAAGGCATATCCGGGCGGTATTGTGCACGCTGCGGGCCAAAGCGTTCCAGCAGACTACGCAGTTGATCGCGAATCTCAGACGTGTAATCAAACATCCGCGGGTGTCCACGCTGATATTGAGACAGCACGTGGAGTAACAACAGCGGCTTATGCGGTGCACGCTGCTCGCCTTTACGCCAGATTGTGATATTGGCAATCGCGTATTGTAGGGTTTTACTTGAAGGCATCGCGTCAGATCGTGAGCTAAATAATTGCGATGATGCTCGCAAACCACCGCCTGTTCAAGCTTCTAAGTCCTGAGACTTAACGTCGGTCTCGTTTGATTCATAATTTGAATGCATGTATTAGAAAGTAACTCGCCGCTTTACGTATAATAAAGCCTCTTTCGACAACATTAATTCACTCTATGAAAACGCTGCCTGACCATCTGCCACGCAAATATATCCTCGAAGCCATCCACGCTTACGATGCCGGTATCGCGCATCAATTCAAACCGGCGCGGTTGTATGAAGTGGAATTTGAAGGGCGTCGCTATCCCTCAAAAGCCATCGTGGGTATCGCCGCGACCCTGATGACGGGCGTGGAATTTACGCCGGCGGACTTTAGCGGTGGGGTTAAATCGAAGTGCGTCAGACTGCTGACCGAGCAAGGGTTTCGGATCATTCATGGTCCTGAAGAAAATGACCCGCCTGAGGAATATGTCATCCCGGAGGAATGGCGGTCGGCGGCTGATTTTGTCGAAGGGGCGGCTACTCAGGTCCTGGTTAACCGCTACGAAAGGGATCGTCGCGCCCGGGAGGCCGCAATTCGCTACCATGGTTGTACGTGCAAAGTGTGCGGCCTTGATATGGAAAAACAATACGGGAATATTGGCAAAGGCTTTATTCACGTTCACCATCTGGTGCCGCTGTCGGTGATCAAACAGGATTACCAGCTGAACCCTAACACCGATCTCATTCCGGTATGTCCTAATTGCCACGCGATGCTGCACCGAACTCATCCGCCGTTAACACCGCAAGCATTACAACGCCTGCTGCAAGAAAATAAACGCTCCTGACCCATCAGGAGCAATGCTGATTACGCCCGCGCGCCTTTCCCCGCAATCACCCCAATAAACTCCTGAACCTGCTTTTGCTTTCTCGCCGACAGCTTCTCAACCCGGCGCATTGCCGCTTCCAGTTCCGGCTCGGGGTCAATTGCCGTCAGCACAATGCAGCCGTCCATCACGCGCACATCCACTTTAGTGCCCGTCGTAAACCCGGCGGCCTCCAGCCACTTGCCGCTCATGGTCAACGCCGCAAGGCGGCTGTGGTCGGCAAAACGACGCACATAACCCACGGTTAACTGGCGCTTATTTTTTGGCAATACTTCTGGTTCACCTGAATCTGAAATACAATCCACATCAGTCATAATGGCTATTCTCTATAAATAGTGATGGTGATGAGCGATGTGGGCGTGCAGTCACACGTTCATATCGCGACTAAATAACACCTGTAAATTTATCCAGTACTAAAAATAAAGTCCAGCTGAAAACAAAACATAATAAGAACCTTCTGCCTTGTTTTCAGAGTTAAATAAAAATGACAATGCGGCTGGATATATTTTGAAGAATAAATGAAGTGAATATAAACCGCGGGCAGGCCAGGTATCACCGAACAAATAAAAACGGCGCTGCTGCGCCGTACAGGTAACGTGGATCAATCGCGCGTTTGTACCCAGAAAGCATGAATCAGGCCGGGGATGTAGCCCAGCAGGGTCAGCACAATATTCAGAATAAATGCCCAGCCGAAGCCTTTACCTAATAGCACGCCGAGCGGCGGCAGAATAATCGTCAATACAATTCTCCAGAACCCCATATCTACTCCCTGGAAATAAAATCAATGAATTACAACGTGACGTTATCTTTAAGCATAGCCATTTTATCCCCGGCTTCCACTCTCCCTGCTTTTTTTACTCGCTTTTACACATGCATATAATCCATGAATGAATTATGGCTATTTGCTCTGAAATGCAACCCGTGCGAGGTTCCTGAACAGTTTCTCGTCATTTTCCAGATGAGGTCAAAGAACTGCAGGAATAATTTCACCTACTATGGCTGCCGATGTCAGGAAAAACAAAAAAGGAGAACTACCGTGATGTTTACTCTGGGTCAGACAGTCAAAAAAACGATCGTAACGGGCGCTCTGCTCATGGCCTCCACGTCATTGTGGGCCGCTGAACACTGGATTGATGTCCGCACTCCCGACCAGTATCAGGAAACACATGTGGAAGGGGCGACAAACATTCCCCTGAAGCAGCTGGAAGCACGCATTGGCGAAGTCACCAAAGATAAAGACGACACGCTGCATCTGTACTGCAATACCGGCAACCAGTCCGGTAAAGCGGAAAAAATGCTGCAGGAGCTGGGGTATAAGCACGCCATCAATGAAGGCGGTCTGAAAGACGTCGAAAAAACACAGAAGATGGTGCAGTAGCTCGCGTTTCCCCCGGTGGGCTCACGCTCCGGGGCAGTAAAAAGCCGGTGTTCGCGAGAGGGCGATACACCGGCTTTTTTGCTTGTAGTACTGAGCCGTGCGGCAGCAGGCGCTTGTCAGTTGAGAACGGTGGTGGGTTCTCCCGCCTTTGCCCGCTCCGGCGGCGTGTCGCACCACAGCGTGTCATAGCGATAACCCGTCAGGTCTTCAACCACATGGCGTGCTTCAGGCGTCACTTCCTGCTTAAGACCGTTGGCCTTCAGGCGCTCAATCTCATCGACAAAAATCTTGTGCGTGCGCTTGTTCAGATGGAAGGTCAGCGCCTGCCACAACGCAATCAGCAGCAGCACGGCGGTTCCGGCAAACAGCAGCGTGGCGATGGTGTTGATGGCTTCCTGCGGCTGCGTCAGGCTGCCTTTCACGAAGCCGCCGCTTTGCAACAGCAGGCCCACGGCAAAGGTGGCGATGGCGACCGTCGTTTTCCGCGAGAAGGTCATCACGGCGGCAAACAGCCCTTCACGACGCTGGCGGGTGATCATCTCGTCAATATCGGGAATAAACGGGAAGACATTCCACGGTGTAAATTCCAGCACGCAGCGGCCAACCTGGTACACGCCGGCGAGGATCACCAACAGCATGACCTTGTTGTCGGTCGGGAACTGATACACCAGGAAGAAGCCGCCGAGGCACAGCAGCATCAGGCAGTAGGCGAAAACATACAGCCGGGAAGGGCCATACTTAATGATTGCCACGCCCGCCGCCAGGGTCACCGGCAGCCCGACAATACTCATCGACAGCAGCGAACCCGCCAGTGAAGAGGAGACCTGCAGGCAGTAGACGCAGAAGAAGACGAACACGGTGTTGTAGACATCTTTCGCCGTAAAGGAGAACAGATAAATTGCCAGGTGCTTACGGAACGCACGGACTTTCAGGGTTGAAGCATACTCCTTGAACAGGTTGCCAAAGGCCGCCAGTTTTTCAGCGCCGCTCGTCGGCTTCTGCTCTTTTTCCAGTTCCGCCAGCATCTCCGGCGTCAGCTCGCGTTCCCAGGTCACTTTCCACGAAATAAATACGCAGATCATAAACATCACGGCAAACACCACGCCGTTGATCAGATACGCATCGGCGTTGTTTTCCCCCAGCGCGGCAATCAGCAGGCCAGGAATAAAGGTCGCCAGAAAGGTCCCGGAGGCCGACAGGAACATGCGGCAGGTGGACAGCTTGGTCCGGCCATTAAAATCTTTGGTCATCTCTGAAGGCAGCGTCTCCCACGGGATCAGCACCATGGCGGCGATGATCTCAAAGGCCAGATACACCGCCAGATAGAACCAGTAATTCATGCCGTCCAGCCACAGCAGGGTGTAAACCAGCATCAGCGGGGCGCCGATCAGCAGGAAGAACCGGCGACGGCCAAATTTCTTACCGAGATAGTTTTTATAAAAGTGGTCCGTGAAGCTGCCCATAAACAGGCTCACGACCGCATCCACGATCCGCGCGATAGCCACAATCGACGCCGCTTCAATCGGCGACAGGCCGACAAACGTGGTGTAGAAGAACAGCAGCCAGGCGCCGATAACGGTAAATGCGCCGCCGCCCATGATGTCCGTCAGGCCGTAGCCGATACTGACGGGGATGGTTACCTTTCTGTTTTTACGGGTCATGCTTTATCCCTGTCTCTGGCGATCAAAAACGAAAATAACGGCGGGCGTTGTCCACGCAAATTCCGCGGATCATGGTGTCGAGGATGTCGCGATCGTCCGGGACTTCGCCGCGCTCGACCCAGCCACCCACCAGGTCGCAGAGGATCCGGCGGAAATAGTCATGGCGGGTATAGGAGACAAAGCTGCGGGAGTCGGTGAGCATGCCGATAAAGTTGGCCAGCAAGCCCTGATCGGCCAGCGCGTTCAGCTGGTTGACCATGCCGCGTCGCGTATCGTTAAACCACCACCCGGAGCCGAACTGCAGCGGCGATTTCATGCCGTCTTCACCGCTCTGGAAGTTGGCGATGGTGGAGGCCACCACGTCGTTGTCGCGGGCGTTGAGGTTATAAACAATGGTTTTAGGCAGGCCGTTATTTTCGACCATGGCGTTGAGCAACGCGTTGAGGCTCTGCGCCAGGTGGGTCTGATCGCCAATGGAGTCAAAGCCACAGTTGATGCCAACCTGATTGAACATCGGCTGGTTGTTGTTACGAATGGCGCCAAAGTGGATCTGCATGGCCCAGTCGCGTTGCTTGTACATTTTGGCCAGCGCGACAAATATCATGCTGTCCCAGGCCTGACATTCGTCTTCCGTCAGCGCATCGCCTGCCAGCCGACGCTGAAACAGTGCGGCCTGACCGGCGGCGTCGAGCGGGCGGAAACGGATCTCCAGCGGCCCGTGGTCCGACACGCGACAGCCGGCGTCGTGGAAAAAGCTCACCCGCGCTTCGAGGGCGGCGAGGAAGGTCTCCAGCGAGGTGATAGTCTGCTGCGTTTTCTGCGCCAACTGCGAGACAAACGTCAGGAAGCGGTCGGGATGGGCGTCGAACAGCTCATCCGGGCGGAAGGTGGGCAGAACCCGGGGGGCGAAATCGGCCTTTGTCGCCAGCAGCTGGTGCCAGGTCAGATCGTCGAGCGGGCCGTCGGTGGTGCACAGCGCTTCGACGTTGGAGCGGCAGATCAGCGCCTGCGGTAAAAAATCATCCTGACGCAACTGCGCATTACAGCGCGCCATGATATCGCGCCAGTTTTTACTGTTGAGAGTGTCGTCGATGCCAAAATAGTGTTTCAGCTCAAGGTGGGTCCAGTGATACAGCGGATTGCCAAAGCTGGATTCGACCGTCTGCGCCCAGGCGGCAAATTTTTCCTCCGCGCTGGCTTGTCCCGTAATGTACCGTTCGGCAATGCCGTTGGCCCGCATCGCGCGCCATTTATAATGATCGCCTTCCAGCCACAGCTGGGTGATATCGCGAAACGGTTTATTTTCCCAAATCGCTTTGGCGTCAAGATGACAGTGGTAATCAATAATCGGCAATGCTTTTGCTACGTCAGAATATAACCGCTGCCCTGGCTCGTTGTTTATCATGAAATGATTATTTATCAGCGACATACCTACTCCATAAACGGTGCTGCTTGCGCTAAAGGTTCCCGCGGTGAGGCGGGGTTCGGTGCATTACGGGAATTCAATGAGGACGAGGGTAAACCCTCTTTTCATTTAACGTCTACTACCATACAAGATGTGATAATAAAAATGTGAGCTGCCGCATGTTATTACCTGTCAGGCAGGTTAAGGGCTGGGGTAAATGCGGTGATATTTATTTTTCTGTTAATAAATAACGGTGTTGGTGTAAGTCTAAAAAATTAAATTCATTATTTTCTTTTACAACAACAAAACAATAATTCCCTCAGTTGGGCCTTCACCCGTTGCGTTCGTGAAATAGATTTCTTGCATCGCTGCACTCTTTTTTTATCGGGTGGTTGATCGGCGGGGTATTAGTGCATATGCTAGTCAATACTAGTATGGTACTTACTCATCAACATGATGCACTGACGCAACGAAAAGGTGGATACGAAATGCAGATGACAATGCGCTGGTTTGGGCCACAGGAAGATAAAATCCCGCTGGAATATATCCGGCAGGTGCCGGGTGTCGAGGGGGTGGTGGGGGCGCTGTATGACGTGGCTCCCGGCGAAGTGTGGCCCGTCGACAAAATTCAGGCGCTGGTGAAACAGGCTCACGACGCGGGCCTGACGATGGAAGTGATTGAAAGCGTTAATATTCATGACGATATTAAAATTGGTACCCCCGAACGCGACCGCTATATCGAAAACTACAAGCAAACCATCCGTAACCTGGCGGGCTTTGGGGTAAAGGTCATCTGCTATAACTTCATGCCGGTGTTTGACTGGATGAAGACCGACATGAATTACGTCCTGCCGGACGGTTCCCTCACCATGGCCTTCGAAAAGCACGGCATTGATAAGAGCCTGGAAGAGGTGGTCAAAGAGGTGCTCGATAACGCCAACGGCTTTGCGTTACCGGGCTGGGAGCCAGAGCGTCTGGCAAAAGTGCAGGAACTCTTCGCCCGCTATGATGGGGTGGATGACGATAAACTGCGCGAGAACCTGTTCTATTTCCTGCGGGCGATTATTCCGGTCTGCGAAGAAGTGGGCGTGAAAATGGCGATTCACCCGGACGATCCGCCGTATTCTATTTTCGGTCTGCCGCGGGTCGTTAAAAACCATGCGGACCTGACGAAGATTTGCGACGCCGTCGATTCTCCGGCCAACGGAATTACGCTGTGCACCGGCTCAATTGCCGAAGACCCGAATAACAACGTCTATGAAATCCTTGCTGAATTTACGCGCCGCAAGCGGATCCACTTTGCCCATGTGCGCAATATCAAGCTGATTAAAGACAAAGACTTCTACGAATCGGCGCACCCTTCGCAGTACGGCTCGCTGGATATGTACCGCGTGATGCAGGCGCTGCACGATAACGGTTTTGACGGGTATATTCGCCCCGACCACGGCCGTTTTATCTGGGGTGAGACCGGGCGTCCGGGATACGGGCTGTTCGACCGCGCCTTAGGGGTAACCTACCTGATGGGGCTGTGGGAAGCGCTGGAGAAAAAACGCGTCTGACGTTCGTCGCCGGGGGTAGCAGGCCCCCGGTTGGCGTTGCACGGCGGGTGGTTAGTGCCAGCCCCGTGCCGCCGCTCTCTTAAGCATGGCGCGCACCACCAGGCGATGGAAGGGCGCAATCAGCGTGATATAAAGCTTCCCGGTCCGGTTGTGGCAATGCACCACGGAGGCCAGCACAACCTCTCTTTTATTCTCTTCACCGCAGTGACGCTGTAGCACCGAGATCCTGAAATCCAGATGCCGGTCATCGGCGCCGATGATCAGCTCGTTACTCTCTACGGCGATTACCGGAAAGAAATCGATGTGCGGCATACCGCCTGCAACCAGCTCGGCTCGCATTTGCGTGGAGGAGTGGATGCCAAAGGGTTTGACCATGATATCCCGGCAGGCCAGCAGCCATCTGAACCAGCGCGGTGGCCTCTCCAGGACCTGATGAGCCAGGGCGTTGATATCAGAAGGCGCATCTGGCGGCAGCGTGATGGCGAAAGCATCAGCAAGCTCGGGTGATGCAAAGAGATTTACGATCCGGCTATTTCCGGGTAACGGCACGGTACGAACGGTTTGCAAGGCGCTCCCTCTGCTGGTGGTGGCATCCGATGACCAGTGTAGTGCGATCCCCTGTTTTTGCGAGAGCCGACCGTGCTGTCCCGAGGTGATAAAAAAGGGCGCCGTGTTGACGCCCTCTTGGTATCCGCCGCTTACGATGACGCGGGCGGTTTCTGCCGGTGGCGGTACAGCCACATCAGCTTATAGGCCGCCGGGATGATAAACAGCGACAGCAGCGGGGCGGTGATCATTCCGCCGATCATCGGCGCGGCGATACGGCTCATCACCTCCGATCCCGCGCCGGTTCCCCATAAAATCGGCAGCAGACCGGCGATAATCACCGCCACGGTCATCGCCTTTGGCCGCACGCGCAGCACCGCGCCTTGATACAGCGCTTCGTCGAGCCGCTCGGCGCTGAAGGTCTGCGGATTTTCCAGCGTCGGGTCGGCCTCAATGGCGTGGCGCAGGTACATCAGCATCACCACGCCAAACTCCGCCGCCACCCCGGCCAGCGCGATAAACCCGGTGCCGGTCGCCACGGACAGGTGGAACCCCATGGCGTAGAGGAACCAGATCCCGCCAACGAGGGCGAACGGCACGCTGGTGATGATCAACAAGGCTTCACCAAAACGGCGGAAGGCCAGATAGAGCAGCACGAAAATGATCATCAGCGTCATCGGCACCATCAGTTTTAACTTCTGGTTAGCGCGTTCGAGCAGCTCAAACTGCCCGGAGTAAGAGATGCTGATGCCCGGCTTCAGCTTCACCTGCTGGGCGATGACCTGCTGCAGATCGTGCACCACCGAGACCATGTCGCGATCGCGGGCGTCGATGTAGATCCAACTTGCCGGGCGGGCGTTCTCGGTTTTCAGCATCGAAGGGCCGGTCACCACCTTCACGTCGGCCACGTCGCCGAGGGTGATCTGCTGCTTCAGCGGCGTCAGGATCGGCAGCTGGCGCAGGGCTTCCGGGCTGTCGCGATAGCTCTGCGGGTAGCGAATGTTGATCGGGTAGCGTTCAACGCCTTCGACCGTTTCGCCCACCATGGCGCCGCCGATGGCGGAGGAGACGAACAGCTGGACGTCGCCGATGGTCATGCCGTAGCGGGCGGCTTTCTCGCGCTGAATATCGATGTTGAGATAGCGTCCGCCCACCAGGCGTTCCGCCAGCGCCGAGGTGACGCCCGGCACGGTACGGGCGACAACTTCGATCCGTTCGGCGACCTCGTCGATATCGGACAGCACCGTCCCGGAGACCTTAATGCCGATCGGGCTTTTGATCCCGGTGGAGAGCATATCAATGCGGTTGCGGATCGGCGGCACCCATAGATTCGCCAGCCCCGGCAGGCGCACGGTTTTATCCAGCTCCTCGATAATCTTCTCCATGGTCATTCCCGGCCGCCACTGATCCTGCGGCTTAAGCTGAATGGTGGTTTCGACCATTTCCAGCGGCGCGGAGTCGGTGGCGGTCTCCGCTTTACCGGTCTTGCCGAACACCCGGGCCACTTCCGGCACGGTCATGATCAGCTTGTCGGTTTTCTGCAGCATATCTGCCGCCTGCGCCGCCGAGATCCCCGGCAGCGTCGAGGGCATATACAGCAGGTCGCCTTCATTAATCTGCGGCAGGAATTCGCCGCCGACGCGGTTAAGCGGCCAGATGATGGTGAGGATCGACAGCAGGGCAATCAGCAGCGTGGTTTTCGGCCAGTGCAGGACCTTCAGCAGCAGCGGATGGTAGATGCGGATCAGAAAGCGGTTGAGCGGGTTGCTGGTTTCCGCCGGGATCTTACCGCGGATCCAGAATCCCATCAGGATCGGGATCACCACGATCGCCAGCAGCGCCGCGCCCGCCATGGACCAGGTTTTGGTAAAGGCGAGGGGGCCAAACAGTTTCCCCTCCTGGCCTTCGAGGGTGAAAATCGGGATGAACGACAGGGTGATAATCAACAGGCTGATAAACAGCGCCGGGCCAACCTCCACCGAGGCGTCGGTGATGATTTTCCAGCGCGTGTCGTTACCGAGCTTTTGCTGTGGATGGTGATGCTGCCACTCTTCCAGCCGTTTATGGGCGTTTTCAATCATCACGATGGCGGCGTCCACCATCGCCCCGACGGCAATGGCGATCCCGCCGAGCGACATAATATTGGCGTTCAGTCCCTGGAAATGCATCACGATAAAGGCGATACACAGGCCGAGCGGCAGAGAAATAATCGCCACCAGGGCGGAGCGGATGTGCCACAGGAACAGGGCGCAGACCAGCGCCACCACGATAAACTCTTCCAGCAGTTTGTAGCTGAGGTTGTCGATCGCCCGGTCGATCAGCTGGCTGCGATCGTAGGTGGTGACGATCTCCACGCCGGGCGGCAGGCTGCCTTTCAGCGTCTCCAGCTTGTCTTTCACCGCGGCGATCACGTCGCGGGCATTCTTGCCGGAGCGCAGGATCACCACGCCGCCGGCCACTTCGCCTTCGCCGTTCAGTTCGGCAATACCGCGGCGCATTTCCGGGCCAATTTGCACGCGGGCGACATCGCGCAGGTAGACCGGCACGCCGTTCGCGCCGGTTTTCAGCACGATGTTGTTGAAGTCATCCAGCGTCTGCAGATAGCCGCTGGCGCGTACCATATACTCCGCTTCCGACAGCTCGACCGACGAGCCGCCCGCCTCCTGGTTCGAAGCATCCAGCGCCGATTTCACCATCGACAGGCTGATGCCGTACTGGGTCAGCTTCTGCGGGTCGACGACAATCTGATACTCTTTGACCACGCCGCCCACCGACGCCACTTCGGAGACGTTGGGGATGGTCTTCAGCTCATACTTCAAGAACCAGTCCTGCAGCGAGCGCAGTTCGGCAAGATCATGCTTACCGCTGCGGTCGACCAGGGCGTATTCAAAGATCCAGCCCACGCCGGTGGCATCGGGGCCCATCTCGGCGCTGACGCCCGACGGCAGTTTGCTCTGCACCTGATTGAGATATTCCAGCACGCGGGAGCGCGCCCAGTACGGGTCGGTACCGTCTTCAAAAATCACGTACACGTAGGAGTCGCCAAACTGCGAGAAGCCGCGCACCGTTTTGGCGCCCGGCACCGACAGCATGGTGGTGGTCAGCGGCCAGGTGACCTGGTTTTCAACGATCTGCGGCGCCTGACCGGGATAGCTGGTCTTGACGATCACCTGCACATCGGAGAGGTCCGGCAGGGCATCGACCGGCGTATGCACGATGGTCCAGGTGCCCCAGATACTGAGAAACAGCGCGCCCATCATCACCAGAAAACGGTTGGCCACCGAGCGACGGATTATCCATTCAATCATTTGTCATTTCCTCAGTGGACGTGTGCCGCCGGTGCTGCGCTTGCCGGAGCCGTACTTGCTGGTGTTGCGGCAGGCGTCTGCGCGCGCATGCGATCCAGCGCCCCGGAGATATTGGCTTCTGAATCAATCAGGAACAGGCCGCTGGAGACCACGTTCTCGCCTTCGCTGAGGCCGCTGCGCACCGCGGTCATGCCGTTGGATTGCTGGAAGACGTCGATACGTTTCGGCACGAAGCGCCCGTCGCTATCGACGGTGATCACCCGTTGCTCGGTGCCGGTATCGATCAGCGCTTTAGAAGGGATCAGCAGCATCGGCTGACTTTGCGTGCTCAGCCGGAGCCAGGCGTTCATTCCCGGCTTCAGCGCTTCATCCGGGTTGTCCACCTGCAGGCGCAGCTGGAGGGTGCGGGTCTCGGCATCGGCGCTGGGCAAAATGGTCCATTTGCTGATGGTGAAGGTCTTATCGGGCCACGCCGGAACCGAGATCGTAAACTGCGAGCTGTCTTTGAGCAGCCAGGCGATAGATTCCGGCACTGCGGCGCTGATCCACACCGGGTCCATCCCCTGAATCTTCGCCACTACGTTATCTTTGGTGATGTTCATCCCGCTGCGTAAATCAAACGCGGTAATCACGCCGTCGATGGGCGCTTTGAGGGTGAAGCGGGTCTGGATTTTGCGCGTCGCTTTGAGGCGACGAATATCCTCCTCCGGCATCCCGGCGAGGCGCAGGCGCTCGAGGATCCCCTCTACCTGGGTGGCGGTGCCGCCGGTTTCCCGCAGCAGTAAATATTCACTCTGGGCTTCGACCCAGTCGGGGATCGTCAGGTCGACCAGCGGCGTGCCCTGGCGGATTTTATCGCCGACGGTCAGAGGGTAAACCTTGTCGATAAACCCCGCCGAGCGCGCCTGGACAATGACAAACTGATATTCGTTAAAGCTGACGCTTGCCGGAAGCAGCTGCGAGAAATGCAGCGGTCCGCGGCGCACGGGTTCGGTTTTTAAGCCCAGGTTTTGGGTTTGCGTCGGGTCGATGCGCACGCCGGGCGTGCTGGACGCCGCTGCGTCTTCATCGGCATATTTTGCTACCAGGTCCATGTCCATAAACGGCGACTTGCCCGGCTTATCAAAACGGGTGTTGGGGTACATCGGGTCATACCAGAACAAGACTTTACGGGCGGCGTGTTCGCCGCTCGCCACCGCGCTGTCTGCTACGGCGGGGGGCGAAAAATAGCGATACAGGCCTGCGGAGATAAGACCGCCAATCAGCATACTGCCGATGATTAGCGCACTGTTTTTGCGGGTGAACGATGCCATATCTTTATCCATATCAACGTTATTGGTGGTTATCTCCGTGGGCCGTTATTGCGCGAGATGGATGTCCTGTAATAAGGAGAGGTTGCCCTGCTGCACAAAGGTAAAGGCGACTTTGCTGCCGGTTTTAATGTCGTTGAGCTGGGTTTGCGGGGTGATGGTGAAGCGCATGGTCATCGGCGGCCAGTTCACGGCCGGGATGGCATCGTGGGCGATGGTGACCTTTTTGCTTTCCATATCAATGGATTTGACTTCGCCGGTGGCGCTGATGGCCTGCGCCTGCTGCGCGGCAGGCTGACTGTTCATCATGTCGCCATGCTGGTGCTCAGCGGCCTGGGCGCTAAACATCACTGCGGAAAGAAAGCCAAAAACGATCGTTTTCGTGACCTGATTCATGATTCATGCTCCTGAGAGTAAGTAAAAAGTTATTCCACCCATCCGCCGCCAAGGGCGGTGAACAGTGCGATTTCGTTGACCTGACGGGCGTAGTTGAGGTCCAGCAGGGTTTGCCGGGTGGTGAACAGCGAACGCTCGGCGTCCAGCACTTCGATGTAGCTCACCGCCCCGTGCTGATAGAGCGTTCTTGCCCGCTGCAGTGTGATTTGCAGCGAGGCGAGGTAGCGCTGCTGGGCGCTGATTTGGTCGGCCAGGCTCTGGCGCAGGGCCAGGGCGTCGGCGACCTCTTTAAACGCGGTCTGGATTTTTTGTTCGTAATTCACCACCGACTGCTGCTGGCGGATTTCGGCAAGATCGAGGTTGGACTGATTGCGCCCGGCGTTAAAAATCGGCAGCTCGATGTTGGGGACGAAATTCCACAACCCGCTGGCGGGGTTAAATAAGCGCGATAGGTCGGTGCTGCTGCTGGATAACGAACTGGTTAAGGTTATCGACGGGAAAAATGCCGCGCGTGCGGCGCCAATATTGGCATTGGCGGCGCGTAAACCGTGCTCGGCTTCTAAGATATCCGGGCGCTGCAACAGGATCTGCGACGACAGCCCGGGCGGTAAGACCACGCCGTTGATATCAAGCAGGCTGCTGGCCGCGTCATCGGGCAGATGCTGATAGCTGCCGAGCAGCAGCTGTAACGCATTGTTGGCCTGCGCCAGTTCGCCTTCACGTTTGGCGATATCGGCGCGGGTGCTTTCGATCACCCCGCGAGCCTGCTCCAGAGCCAGCACATTGGTGCTGCCGGTCAGCAGTTGTTTCTCCACAAAGGCGTAGGACTGCTGATAGTTCTGCAATGTTTCCTGGGCCACCTGTAGCTGGGCCCAGGCCAGGCGCTGGTTGAAATAGCTTTGCGACACATTGGAGATCAGCAGGATATGGACCGCCCGGCGGGCCTCTTCGCTGGCGAAATAGTTTTGCCGGTCGGCCTCGCTTAAGTTCTTCAGTCGGCCGAAGAAATCGAGATCGAAGCTGAGGTTAAGCCCGGCCTGATAGTCGCTGTTGGTGGTGGTATCGCCTTTGAGTTTGCCGCTGTAGGTGGTGCTGGCGGCGCTGTTCAGCTGCGGGTAGCGGTCGGCGTCGGTGACGCCATATTGCGCTCGCGCCTCCTGAACCTTGAGCGTCGCCATGCGCAAATCACGGTTGTTCAGCAGCGCTTCGCCAATCAGCGATTTGACCTGCGGGTCGACGAAAAACGTCCGCCAGCCGGTATCCTGATAGTGGGCAGTGGCGGCGACCAGTTTGTTCTGGCTGAGCGAGAACTGCTGCGGCACCGGCGAGGCCGGCTGCTGGTACTCTGGCGCCAGCGAGAGACAGCCGGTCAGAGCAAAGACCACGCTGAGCGTGATGAGCTTTAATGTGCGCATAGGGCAGGTCGTTTTTTGGCGATGATTGAATGGCTGGTACTTTACAAAACCGCCTCTGTTCGACGCGTGACAGGAAAATGACAATGCTGTCATTTTCCTGAGAATTCATTGCTATCCGGTCGCTCTCCACTAGAATTGGAAACCCGCACAAACGGCGCGTGAAGGAGCATGTCATGAAGATTTTGATCGTCGAAGATGAGAAGAAAACCGGTGAGTACCTGACCAAAGGGCTGACGGAGTCCGGTTTTGTCGTCGATCTGGCCGATAACGGCCTGAACGGCTATCACCTGGCGATGACCGGCGATTATGACCTGCTGATCCTCGACATTATGCTGCCGGATGTGAACGGCTGGGATATTGTCAGAATGCTGCGCGCCGCCGGGAAAAGCATGCCGGTTCTGCTGCTGACGGCGCTGGGTACCGTCGAGCACCGGGTCAAGGGGCTGGAGCTGGGGGCGGATGATTATCTGGTGAAGCCGTTCGCGTTTGCCGAACTGCTGGCGCGGGTAAGAACCCTGCTGCGGCGCGGGGCGTCGGCTATCGTCGAAAACCAGTTTCAGGCGGCGGATTTATTCGTCGACCTGCCCAGCCGCAAAGTAACCCGCAGCGGCGCGCGGATCACCCTGACCAGCAAAGAGTTCACGCTACTGGAGTTCTTCCTGCGTCATCAGGGGGAGGTACTGCCCCGGTCGCTGATTGCCTCCCAGGTCTGGGATATGAACTTTGACAGCGACACCAACGCCATCGACGTGGCGGTGAAGCGGCTGCGGGCCAAAATAGATAATGATTTTGAGCCGAAGCTTATCCAGACCGTGCGCGGCGTCGGCTATATGCTTGAGGTGCCGGATGGCGAGTAAGTGGCTGCAGCGGCCGTTTTCGCTGGCGACCCGGCTGACCTTTTTTATCAGCCTGGCGACGGTGGTGGCGTTCTTTGCGTTCACCTGGATAATGATCAACTCGGTCAAAGCGCACTTTGAAGAGCGCGACGTTCACGACTTAAAGCAGCTGGCGACCACCCTGGAAACGGTGCTCAATCATGGCGATGACTCGCAGGCGCGACGGCTGGAAATCCTGAAAAACGTTATCGATGGCTATGCCAATGTCTTTATCTGTCTGGATGATGCCAACGGCACGATCCTGTTCCAGTCGCCAAATGGCCCGGACCTGAGCCATATTCTGCGCACTCCGGGGCTGGCGGCGCAGCTGCAGGACGGGAGCGTGATCTCGTGGACCGACCCGCACCCGCAGGTCATGACCCATGATAATCATCAGCTGCAGACCCGCGCCTGGCGGCTGATTATGCTGCCCCTCGGCAAGCAGGCGGATGGCAAACCGGCGTATCACCTGCTGATGGCCTTATCGATCGATTTCCATCTGCACTATATTAATGAGCTGAAGGCGAAGCTGGTGTCGGCGGCGTCGGTGATCAGCCTGCTTATCATCCTGATTGTGCTGTTCGTGGTCTATCAGGGGCACAAACCCATTCGCCAGGTCAGCCGACAGATTCAGAACATCACTTCGAAAGATCTCGACGTGCGTTTAGATCCTGGCCGTGTCCCGGTTGAACTGGAACGGCTGGTGCTCTCTTTTAACCATATGCTGGAACGTATTGAGGATGTCTTTACGCGCCAGTCGAACTTCTCCGCCGACATTGCCCATGAGATCCGCACGCCGATCACCAACCTGGTGACGCAAACCGAAATCGCTCTCAGCCAGACTCGTAATCAGAAAGAGCTGGAAGAGGTGCTGTACTCCAATCTGGAAGAGTTCTCGCGGATGTCGCGGATGGTCAGCGACATGCTGTTTCTGGCGCAGGCGGACAATAACCAACTGACGCCTGAGCAGAAAACCATGAATCTGGTGGATGAGGTCAATAAGGTGTTCGACTTCTTCGAGGCGTGGGCCGAAGAGCAGGCGGTGACGCTGCGTCTGAGCGGGAGCGCTGGTTGGGTGACCGGCGATCCGCTGATGCTGCGCCGGGCGATCGGTAACCTGCTATCGAACGCCATTCGCTATACCCCGGCCCAGCAGGCGGTGACGATCCATATCCATGAACGCCAGGGGCAGGTGACGCTGGTGGTGGAAAACCCCGGTAAGCCGATTGCCGCCGAGCATTTGCCCCGGCTGTTCGATCGTTTCTATCGCGTCGACCCGTCCCGCCAGCGCAGCGGCGAGGGGAGTGGGATCGGCCTGGCGATCGTGAAGTCTATTGTGACGGCCCATCACGGCAGCGTGGCGGTGGAGTCCGACAGCCGCTCAACGCGGTTTATCCTGACGTTACCAACGCAGCAGTTGTAACTGCCGGAAGCCGGAGCTATCAGGCTCCCGGCTATCCGGCGGTAGTACGGCGGGATTACTCTTCGAAGTACCAGTAGCCCTGGTTGATCAGGCGCGTCAGTTCCGTCACAAAGGCCGGGTTCTGCAGCGCATCGCCCAGCTCTTGCTGGCTCAGGGTGGTGTAACGGCACAGGGCGTCCAGCGACTGAGCATCGGTTGTTTCCAGACGCTCGCTGTTCACAAAGAAGCTGTCGCCGATATGCAGCACCCGCAGTCCGCTCAGGCGGCACAGGTTTTCCCCGCCGGCCAGTGCATCGACGATTTCATCTTCAGCATACGGCGGTTCCGCCGGGGCGACGTCCAGCTCATGACGTGGCGTGGTCGCGAAGCGGCCGAACCACTGGGTAAAGTCTTCCGGCTGGTTAATCATGTCGATCATCATCGTGCGCAGGCGTTCGAGTTCGTACTCTTCTACCCGGCCAGGATGTTCGCGACAGGTGAGGTCCGGATCGCTGTAGTGTTCGCCGCCGAGGTCGTTTTCCAGCGCATAGTCCGCAAAGCTGCTGATCAGGTCGCGGCCATTAGGGCCACGGAAGCCCACAGAGTAGTTCAGCGCGGTCTCGTGGGTGATGCCATCGTGTGGGAATCCCGGCGGAATATAGAGAATATCGCCAGGTTCCAGATCTTCATCGATGATCGGTGGGAAAGGATCGACATGCAGCAGCGCCGGGTGCGGACAGAACTGGCGCATCGGCAGCTTGTCCCCAACGCGCCAGCGACGGCTGCCCATTCCCTGAATAATAAAGACATCATACTGGTCGATATGCGGACCCACGCCGCCGCCGGGGACCGAGAAGGAGATCATCAGATCGTCCAGGCGCCAGTCCGGCAGAACGCGGAACGGGCGGACCAGTTCGGCGGCAGGCATATGCCAGTGGTTCACCGCCTGGGCCAGCAGGGACCAGCCGGTCTCGCCCAGACCGTCGAAATGTTCAAACGGCCCGTTGCTGGCCTGCCACTGATCGTTGACCAGGCTTACCAGGCGACTGTCGACTTCCGGCTCCATGGCCAGGCCAGCCAGCTCGTCCGGGGTAATCGGATCGACGAAGTTCGGGAAAGCCTGCTTTAACACTACCGGCTGCTTTTGCCAGTACTTCTCTAAAAACTCGGGCCAGTTAATGTTCAGTTGATAAGCCATAGATTCACACCAGTCATGAAGAAACGGGCCTGATTATAGAAAGGTGTCGGTGGCGGGCGCTTTGTCATGCGTCAAAGCCGCTGCTTAATTCACCATCGCGGAAGGGCGTTTTCCATTGCTATATATGTATGGCAATGGATGACCATGAGAGAAGAACCGGGAGCAGCAAGGATAACGTGTTCTTTTGTCTGCGAGGCGAAATAGTGTGAATACGTCTGCAGGCCGCGTGGCATCTGGGTTTCTTTGTTATCAGGCCAGCGCGGGAATAACCGTTTCGTTTAAATAATGAGCGCTTGATAAGTTTTTTGTATTTTAGCGCTTGCCATCCAAAGAGAACTCCCTATAATGCGCTCCCACTGACACGGCAAATGTGAACAACTTCACAGAGTAAGCCGGGTCGGAAAGAGAAAACTTCTGAAAAATGAGGTTGACTCTGAAAGAGGAAAGCGTAATATACGCCACCTCGCGACAGAGCGCCAAGCGCCGTCGCACTGCTCTTTAACAATTTATCAGACAATCTGTGTGGGCACTCAAAGTGACATGGATTCTTAACGTCCTCGGACGAAAAATGAATACCAAGTCT
>NZ_RKHT01000011.1:0-96501 GCF_003752615.1 Klebsiella sp. BIGb0399
CATTTTTCGTCCGAGGACGTTAAGAATCCATGTCACTTTGAGTGCCCACACAGATTGTCTGATAAATTGTTAAAGAGCAGTGCAACGCGGCTTTCACTCACCGTTGCGAGGTCCCGTATAATACGTTTTCCTCATTCAGAGTCAAGCATTTGTTTTCGCTTTTCTCTGTCAGAATTTCCGGAGAAACCCTTCTGACCCGGCGGCTTGCTTGCCGTTGTTCCGTGTCAGTGGAGGCGCATTATAGGGAGTTCTGAGACGTTGACAAGCCCTGTTTTAAAAAAACTTTTCAACCGTCTCTTTTTTGTGCAAAACACCCTTAAAGCGGCAGTTTTTCCAGCGTCTCAAAGCCATAACGCTGTAAAACGGGTAAAAGTTGCTCGGTTCCGGCGGTCAGCGCCATGCAATAGGCAATATTAGGATCACTGGATTTTGCATCTGGTGCTTCGTGCTCCAGCAGCCAGACGGTACGGCGGGCAATTGCGGCTCCGGAATCAATCATTCGCGTGCCTTCCGGCAAGACCTGCTGCAGTTCTTCCTGTAACAGCGGGAAATGCGTGCAGCCCAGCACCACGGTATCGGGCGGCTCTGACATTCGCAGCCAGGGACGCAGAATACGGCGTAACTCATCCAGCGGGACCGGCTCGCCCTGCAGCTTCGCTTCTGCCAGCTCAACCAGTTCCGCAGAACCCAGCATCTCTATCTTACATTCATTGGCAAAGCGGCTGATTAGCTCACGCGTATAAGGACGCTTAACCGTACCGCGGGTGGCTAGCAGGCCGACAATACCGTTCGCCGTGAGTCGGGCCGCAGGCTTAATCGCCGGCACCACACCCACCACGGGAAAGCCGAATTTGTCGCGCAGTGCAGGAAGAGAGACGGTACTGGCGGTGTTACAGGCAATGACGGCTAGCGCCAGTGGATAACGCCGCTGAACTGCGGTGACAATCTCGAGTACGCGTTCAACGATAAATTCTTCACTCTTTTCCCCATAAGGAAAAGCAACGTTATCGAAAGCGTAGATGTAATGCAGATCCGGCAGCAGCTGCCGGATCTCATTATAAACCGACAACCCACCGACACCGGAATCAAACACCAGTACGGTGGGACGTGGATCAGAAGGTGTAGCTGCCAGACAAGTAGTATTCTCGTCCTGCAGTTTGGTAGCCATAAGCTGTCTCGTAATCTTTATCGAACAGGTTGGCTATTTTACCACGAACTGTCAGGCGATCGGTGATCGGATACGCGGCAGAAACGTCAACCGTGCTGTAGCTTGGCAAAATTCGCTGCGTCGGATTGTACTGAGACGTGTTGTTGTCGTAGCGCTTACCGTAATACTGCCACGAGATATCCATATCGACCTTGAACATCGTCCAGTCGAGCTGGTATTTAGCCTGGCGTTTAGAACGTCTGGCCAGGACTTCGCCGTTGTCGTCATTGCGCGGATCGACATACTGCAACGTCACGCGATGGCTGAAGATGCCGGTATCAATATTACCCGTCCACTCCACACCTTTAATGGTCGCGGAATTGATATTGTCATACTCACCGTCATAGGTGACAGGATCCGAGTAATAGGTAATCAGATTCGAAATCTTGTAGTGATACGCCGACAGTCGCCAGTCCAGCGGACCGGTGAGTCCTTCAAGTCCGGCTTCCCACTGCTTAGACTCTTCAGGCTTCAGGTTCGGGTTTGAGTTGATGCCAAAGCGGGCGGAGCCGAACTGTTGCCCCAGAGAAGGCGCGAGGAAGCCGGTGCCGTAGCCCAGGGTGACGCGATAATTCTCCACGAACTCCCAACCGGCGGTGGTTTGCCAGGTGCCGTGCCAGCCAAACTGCTCGTCGTGGTCCTCGCGGCCGGAAGCCTCAAGCGTCACATCACCAAACTGCTGTTGCCCGGTCAGATACAGACCCGTGTTATCGCGCTTATAGGTATCCGATATCACCGTGTCCGACGAGGTCAGTCGCTGCTGCTGCCAGTCCACACCGGCGCTCACCGAGCCGTGACCAACAACAAGATTGTTTCCCCACTGCAGATTACGCTGCGTCATGCGATCGAGCGTCGTACCGTCATTGTAACGGCCGTAGATGCTGCTGTAGTTGTAGTCTTTCACCTTCTGGTAGCTGGCGATCAGCTGCGAAGAGTAGATCCCGGAGCTGTAGGTCAGGCCCGCATCCCAGCTCTGGTTATAGAGCTGTTCTTCATCTGCGCTGTACGCCGCGCTGTAGGGCGCACTTCCCAGATCGTAATCGGAGTTGTTGGTATAGCTGCGACCGCGGAAGAAGCCGTCGAAGTTATCGTTGAATTTATGCTCGAGGCTGCCCCAGAACGCTTTACTGCGGAAGCCGTCGCGATCCTGGTCATGGCTCCAGCTGGAGTCAGGCTGAACGTTAAAGCCTTTATTGCCCTCATAGGAGCCCGCCACAGTAGCAACCGTATCGCCGAAGCGATGACGCAGAGTGCCGTCGTATTGCTGATAGCCTTCCGACCCGACGCCCGCAGTGATCTTAGATTCTTCTTTATCAGAGTGGGTAATGACGTTAATCACCCCGCCCATCGCGCCGGAACCATAAATCGCGGAGCGCGGTCCACGGATGTACTCCACCCGTTGCACCAGCGAGAGCGGTATTTGGTTGAGGTCGGGGTTATTGGTGATGCCAGGGCGAGGCGTAGGAACGCCATCGATCAGCACCAGCACCTGTTTGGCTTCCGTACCGCGGATGAACAGCGACGAGCTCTGCCCCATTCCGCCATTCTGGGCAACATCCACACCAGGCAGTCGACGCATGACGTCGTTTAAATCCTTGGCCTGCCAGCGATCGATATCTTCCCGGGTCACCACGTCAGTCGGCGCAAGCACCGTATTGACCGGCTGTTGAAAACGATTTGCTGTCACCACTAACGTGTCTGAATTGCTGTCTTGCGCCCAGCCAGAAAATGCCGTGACGGAGAGTGCCGTCATCAGCGAAGCTTTTTTAATCATTGTAAAAGCATCCGTAACATATAAAGGATGCCGCTGGCTTCATCAGTAGCACGCGATGATAGAAACCAAATGCGACGTATTCCGGCAGGTCTTCGGGCTCGGGGTGTGTTATGGATGAAGACTTCCCACCAACTATCGGCAGTGTCTGCATAATGCGTTCATCCCACCTTCCTTACCGCTGCGCGTCAGCCCCAGATTTGCACTGGATTCCCTTTTAACTCACAGGACCGGTTACACAATGCTATAATTAGAAACATATAGATGTCCAGACTTCTATAATTATATTTGAAACCTTATCCGGGCTGGACATCCCCTGCGCTTTCCCTACAATCCCCGCGTAATTATTTTATTCAGGATGCATCATGACCCCCGAACATCTTCCGACCGAACAGTATGAAGCGCAGCTGGCAGAGAAAGTCGTCCGTCTGCAGAAAATGATGGTGCCTTTTGCCGCGCCGGTTCCGGAGGTGTTTCGTTCGCCGGTCAGCCATTATCGAATGCGTGCTGAGTTTCGTCTGTGGCACGATGGCGACGACCTGTACCACATCATGTTTGATCAACAGACCAAATCCCGCATTCGCGTTGATAGCTTCCCGGCAGCCAGCGAGCTTATCAATCAGCTGATGACCGCCATCCTCGACGGTGTTCGCAACAACCCGGTTTTGCGCCATAAGTTATTCCAGGTCGACTACCTGACGACCATGAGCAACCAGGCCGTGGTCTCGCTGCTGTACCACAAAAAGCTCGACGATGAGTGGCGTCAGCAGGCCACCGCCCTGCGCGATGCGCTGCGGGCGCAAAACCTGAACGTGCATCTGATTGGCCGGGCCACAAAAACCAAAATCGAGCTCGACCAGGATTACATCGACGAGCGTCTGCCGGTCGCAGGCCGGGAGATGATCTACCGTCAGGTTGAAAACAGCTTCACCCAGCCGAATGCCGCTATGAATATTCAGATGCTGGAATGGGCGCTGGATGCCACCAAAGACGCTACGGGGGATTTACTGGAGCTGTACTGCGGCAACGGCAACTTCTCGCTAGCGCTGGCGCGCAATTTTGAGCGCGTACTGGCAACCGAGATCGCCAAACCGTCCGTCGCAGCGGCCCAGTACAACATTGCGGCTAACCATATTGATAACGTGCAGATTATTCGCATGGCGGCAGAAGAGTTTACTCAGGCCATGAACGGCGTGCGAGAGTTTAATCGCCTGCAGGGTATCGACCTACAAAGCTATCAGTGCGAGACCATTTTTGTCGATCCGCCGCGCAGCGGTCTGGACAGTGAAACCGAGAAGATGGTGCAGGCGTATCCACGGATCCTGTATATCTCCTGTAACCCGGAGACCCTGTGCCAGAATCTGGAAACCTTAAGCCAGACTCACGACGTCACACGCCTGGCGCTGTTCGATCAGTTCCCGTATACCCATCATATGGAATGCGGCGTGCTGTTAACGAAGAAGTAAGAAGGAAGAAATGAACCCGGCAACGCGATGTTTGCCGGGTGAGCCCGACGACCGGTTTACTCTGCCGCCGTGTCCTTACGGTTGCGGATCCGGTAGCCAATCCAGAACACGGTGATCACCGACAGCACCGCCGGGAAGAAGTTAGACCCGATATCCGGATACTCCGCACGCACCACGGTGCTGTACAGCAGAACGCCCAGAATAAAACAGGCGGCCGCCAGGCCCGGCAGCCCCACGGGCATGCTGCGATTCTGATAGCGCTGGTGCAGACAGTACACCGTCAGCAGTAACGACAGAATCGGGAAGATGGAAAAGGGAACAATCGAGCTGAACAGGGCTGCGAAGGTTCCATTAATGGACAGGCCAGCGATCAGCGCCAGCAACAACGTACCTTTATCTTGAACTGAGTGTTTCATTGCTCGTCCTTCACGTTATTCGGAATGATGTGACATTTTTTCTTGTTCGCGGCGATACCAATAGTACGCCCCTTTCGAGATCATTCTGAGCTGCAGTACCAGTCGTTCTTCCAGCTGCCGACGTTGTTCAACACCGACATCCAGCGCTTCTGCGCCGGCACTAAACACGATGGTGACCATAGCTTCAGCCTGCGCTTCGGTAAAGGCGCGTGGCATGTGGTTTTCGATTTCTAAATAGTCGGCAAGTTCCGCGATGAAATGTTGAATTTCGCGTGCGACAGCGGCGCGAAACGCCGCGGAAGTGCCAGAACGTTCCCGCAACAACAGGCGGAATGCGTTAGGGTTATTGCCGATAAATTCCATAAATGTGGAGACGGAGGTGCGAATCACGCTACCGCCTTTAGCGATACGCTGCCGCGCCTGGCGCATCAGCTGGCGGAGCATGAGCCCACTCTCGTCGACCATGGTCAGACCTAGCTCATCAACATCACGAAAATGGCGATAAAAGGAGGTGGGGGCAATCCCCGCCTCGCGCGCGACTTCACGTAAACTCAAGCTGGCGAAACTCCGCTCAGCGCTAAGCTGGCTGAATGCCGCTTCGACCAGCGAACGCCGGGTTTTCTCTTTTTGTAGCGCTCTTACGCCCATCACGATGTCTGAATCCTTCCAATAGCCCTGCTGGCACTATACCAGAGATTAAAACTAATCGGTTTACACTGCTTTGTGAATGATTGTTTACGAGCCGATTCTGCTTTTATGCCGCAAAAAAGCACAACGATAATTGGGTTAAAGCCCGGCGAATGTTATCATCGTGTTTATTTTATGTATAAAACAGGTGAGTAATGCCATGTCGCACTCTTGGGATTATGATGCAATCGTGATTGGGTCCGGCCCTGGCGGTGAAGGCGCCGCCATGGGACTGGTTAAACAGGGAGCGCGCGTCGCCGTTATCGAGCGCTATCATAACGTCGGCGGCGGCTGTACCCACTGGGGTACCATCCCGTCAAAAGCGCTCCGCCATGCCGTCAGTCGTATTATCGAGTTTAACCAAAACCCTCTCTACAGTGACCACTCCCGCCTTCTTCGTTCTTCTTTTGCCGACATTCTTAACCATGCCGACAGCGTGATTAATCAACAAACCCATATGCGTCAGGGTTTCTATGAGCGCAACCACTGCGAAATTTTGCAGGGCAACGCCCACTTTGTTGATGAGCACACCCTCGCGCTGGAATGTCACGATGGTACCGTCGAGACCATCACCGCGGAAAAATTCGTCATCGCCTGCGGCTCACGCCCTTACCATCCTGCCGATGTCGATTTTTCCCATCCGCGCGTGTACGACAGCGATTCGATTCTCAGCCTGCAGCATGAACCACGCCACGTGATCATCTACGGCGCCGGGGTTATTGGTTGCGAATATGCGTCGATTTTCCGCGGCATGGAGGTGAAGGTCGACCTGATCAACACCCGCGATCGTCTGCTGGCGTTCCTCGATCAGGAGATGTCCGACTCTCTCTCCTATCACTTCTGGAACAGCGGCGTGGTGATTCGCCACAACGAAGAGTATGAGAAAATTGAAGCCGTCGATGACGGCGTGATCATGCATTTGAAATCGGGCAAAAAACTGAAAGCCGACTGCCTGCTGTACGCCAACGGCCGTACCGGTAATACCGATTCCCTGGCGCTGGAAAATATCGGCCTGAAAACCGATAGCCGCGGCCAGATCAAAGTGAACAGCATGTATCAGACGGCGCTGCCGCATATCTATGCCGTTGGTGACGTTATCGGTTATCCGAGCCTGGCGTCCGCCGCCTACGATCAAGGCCGCATCGCCGCGCAGGCGCTGATTAAAGGCGAGGCCTCTGCCCACCTGATTGAAGATATCCCGACCGGTATCTACACCATTCCGGAAATCAGCTCCGTGGGTAAAACCGAGCAGCAGCTGACGGCGATGAAGGTGCCATATGAAGTGGGCCGTGCGGCGTTTAAACACCTGGCACGCGCGCAAATCGTCGGCATGAGCGTGGGAACCCTGAAGATCCTGTTCCATCGTGAAACGAAAGAGATCCTGGGCATTCATTGCTTTGGTGAACGCGCGGCCGAGATTATTCATATCGGCCAGGCGATTATGGAGCAGAAAGGTGGTGGCAACACCATTGAGTACTTCGTCAACACCACCTTTAACTACCCGACCATGGCGGAAGCCTATCGGGTTGCCGCGTTAAATGGCTTAAACCGCCTGTTTTAACGCTTTGTCGAAATGGCCATCCATGGTGCCGCGGATGGCCTCCGCCAGATGCTCGTAGCGACTACGCAGCGGTGAACCGGGACGATATACCAGACCGATGGTGCGTCTTGGTTCCGGCTTAATGCACGGAATATAGACCACGCCATCGCGTTTTCTCTCCTGCGGCACCGCTAACGCCGGCAGCAGCGTGATGCCGCTACCTGCGGCCACCATGTTGCGCAGCGTTTCAAGACTGGTCGCGCGGAAATGGGTATCTTCATCCGCACCGGCCTCAAAACAGAAGCCCATCGCCTGATCGCGCAGGCAGTGGCCATCTTCCAGCATCAGCAGCTTTTCCCCGGCCAAATCAGACATCGGCACGCGATCGCGATTTGCCCACGGGTGATCTTCGTAGATAGCCAGCATCATCGGCTCATCAAACAGCGGGACCTCAATAAAGGCCTCGCTCTCTTTCACCAGCGCGAGGATCGCGCAGTCCAGCTTACCGCTGTCGAGCTGAGCCAGCAGTTGATGCGTTTGTGCTTCATGCAGATACATTTCCAGTTTTGGAAAAGTCTGGTGCAGCATCGGTATTATTTGCGGCAACAGATAAGGGCCAATTGTCGGAATCAGGCCAATATGCAGCGGCCCGGACATGGTCTCACCTTGTTGACTTGCCATTTCCTTGAGCACTTTGACTTCGCGTAACACGGTACGCGCCTGATCCACCAGCAACAGTCCGGCCTGGGTAAACAGAACCTTACGGCTGGTGCGCTCCAGCAACATGACCCCAAGTTCATCCTCCAGCTTGCGGATTTGTCCGCTCAGCGTGGGTTGGCTGACGTGGCAGGAGTCCGCCGCGCGCCGAAAATGGCGGTGCTCGGCTAGCGCAACCAGGTATTCAAGATCGCGAATATTCATTATTCATCCTCCGTCGCCATGATAGTTCATGGCGATAGATAGCATAGCAACGAACGATTATCCCTATCAAGTTTTCTGTTCAATAATAAGCCCAGAAACGAGGCCGACGTCAGAAAATCAACGATGGCCTCATCATATTCCCTGACCGAACAACTAAAGCCAACGTGAACTTTTGCGGACCTTGTGTCCGCTTTTTTTTGCATAAAAAAAGCCCGGGCATGGCCCGAGCCTCTTTGACGACTCACTCCGTTAGAATGACCCGTGAAAATAGCGCATTCACACCAGACGCTGTCTGGCGTCGTCAATTGCCTTAGCGACCTGCTGCGGTGAGACGCCGCCTTTTGCCGAACGCTTATCCAGGCAAGACTGCAGCGACAGAATCGGATAGACATCATCGGCAATCACGCTGCTAAATTTCTGCAGGTCGGCCAGCGCCAGATCTTCCAGCGGCTTGCCCTGGGCGATCGCTTCTACCACCGCTTCACCGACGATATGGTGCGCTTCGCGGAACGGAACCCCTTTCGCTACCAGGTAATCCGCCAGCTCAGTGGCATTGGCATAGCCCTGCTGCGCCGCCTCTTCGCAACGCGGACGCTTAACCTGAATACCGTCCAGCACCAGCGCCGCCATATGCAGGCAGTCCAGCCAGGTATCGAGCGCGTCGAACAGCCCTTCTTTATCTTCCTGCATGTCTTTGTTGTACGCCAGCGGCAGACCTTTCAGGGTCATCATCATCCCGGTCAGCGCGCCCTGAACACGGCCGCATTTACCACGGATAAGCTCCAGCGCATCCGGGTTTTTCTTCTGCGGCATCAGAGAGGAACCGGAGGTGACGCGGTCGGACAACTCAATAAAACCGGCTTCCCCGGTATTAAAGAAAATCAGGTCTTCGGCAAAGCGTGACAGGTGCACCATGCCAATCGATGCATCAGAGAGCAGTTCCAACACGTGGTCACGGTCAGAAACGCTATCGAGGCTGTTGCGGGTCGCCGAGGCAAAGCCCAACCAGCCAGCCAGCTGCTCGCGGTCGATTTCATAGGCGGTTCCCGCCAGCGCGCCGCAGCCCAGCGGGCTGACATCCAGACGTTTCAGGGCATCCTGCAGACGGCTTTCATCACGCGCCAGCATTTCAACATACGCCAGGCACCAGTGGGCAAAAGTCACCGGCTGCGCGCGCTGCAGGTGGGTATACCCCGGCATCACCGCATCCTGGTTGCTCTGAGCTGTCTCCACCAGCGCGCTTTGCAGCTGGCGGTTGGCCGACAGCAGCTCGGCGACCGTGTCTTTACACCACAGCTTCAGGTCAGTGGCGACCTGATCGTTACGGCTACGCCCGGTATGCAGCTTCTTACCCAGTTGACCCACTTTGTCGATCAGCTTGCCTTCTACCCAGCTGTGAATATCTTCCGCGTCGCTTTCAAGGATTTGCTGCGGGTTCGCCCGCACCTCTTCCAGCAGCACACCTAATGCCTCTTCCAGCTGCTGTTGCTCGGCGGCACTCAGCACGCCCACCGTCACCAGCGCTTTAGACCAGGCGACAGAGCCAACAATATCCTGCTCCGCCAGGCGATAGTCGAAGCGCAAAGAGTCGTTGAACTGTTTGAACCGCTGATCGGCTGCCTGAGTAAAACGCCCGCCCCAAAGTGCCATAATGTGCTTCCTTCAAATTTGGTTTTATGCTGCCGGGAAGCCCTGTGCTTCCCGTCTTCAACTGTGTTAAATCAGGCCAGAATGCGCGTGCCAATAGGCGTGCCGTTAAACAACGCCGGCAACTGCTCCGCGTGGCGCCACGAGGCGATATCCACCGGGCGGCCCAGCGTGCGTGCCGCATCCAGTGCCGCATGCACCTTCACAATCATGCCGTCGGTAATAATGCCTTGTTCGATCAGCTGCTCTGCCTTCGCCGCGGTCATCTCCGCAATGCGCTGGCCCTTGCCATCGAGAATGCCGCTGACATCGGACAGCAGAATCAGGTCCGCACCGAGCGTCGCCGCCAGCGCGGTCGCCGCCTGATCGGCATTCACGTTCATCAGTTGCCCTTCATCGGTGACCCCGATGGAGCTGACCACCGGCAGATAGCCGCCCGCCAGCAGGGTGTTAATCAGCGCAGGCGAACCCGGCTGCGCCAGACCAACGTGACCCAGTTCTTCGTCCAGCTGCGTCACCTTAACGCTATCGCCATCGCCGAGGAACAGGCCCACGGAAGCCAGATGGTGTTTTTTCGCCCAGGCCAGCAGCGTTTTATTGGCGGTTCCCGCCAGCGCGCCGGTAATAATGTCGATCTGATCCGCCGGCGTAACCCGCAGACCATTTTTCTTGTTCACCGGCAGGTTGAGCTGCTTCATCAGCTCATCCACCACACAACCACCGCCGTGCACGATAATCAGCGGGCGATGATGGGCTTCACGGTAATTCACCAGCGCGGTAAACAGGCGCTCCAGCGCTTCTTCGCTATCGAGTAACACGCCGCCGAGCTTAATTATTAATGGGTTCATCATCACACCTTAAATAAGAGACTGCGTCTCAGCGTAGCCGAAACGAATATTCGCGCACTGTATTGCCTGTGCCGCCGCACCTTTCAACAGGTTATCTTCCGCCGCCACCACAATAATGTGCTGGTCCTGAACGGCAAAACCGATATCACAGAATGGCAGACCCACGACGTTTTTCAATGCCGGCACGCCTTTATCATATAAACGGACCATCGGCTTATTGGCATAGGCCTGCTGGAACACGGCGGCAACCTGATCTTTGCTCACGCCAGGCTTCAGGCGGCAGGTGATGGTTTCGAGGATCCCACGTTTAAAATTACCAAGGTGAGGGGTAAAAATAACCTCCGCGCCAAGGTGGGTGGAGATTTCCGGGTGGTGACGATGATTGAATACGCCATACGGCTGCAGGCTGACTTCACAGAAGCTATTACTGATAGCCGCTTTACGCCCTGCGCCGCTGACGCCGCTGGTCGCATTGATCACCGGCCACTGGTTCAGATCCAGCAGGTCCGCATCGATCAACGGTTTCAACGACAGCTGGGCCGCCGTCGGATAGCAGCCTGGAACAGCAACTAAGTTCGCCTCTTTCAGCGCGTCAGCGTTCCACTCAGCCAGACCGTAAACCGCCTGCTCAAGCAGGGCCGGATGCTGATGAGTGAAACCGTAATATTTTTCGTAGAACGCACCGTCGTTCACGCGGAAGGCGCCGGACAGGTCGAACACCACGCAGCCTGCGGCAAGAAACTGCGGCGCCAGGTCGTGGCTCACTTCATGTGCGGTCGCGAGGAAGACAACATCGACGCCGGCGCTAAATTCGCTGATATCTGACATCGGCTGCAGCGGCAGATCCACAATGCCTTTCAGCTGAGGATGCAAATCGGAAATTAATTTCCCTGCATCATTGCTTTGCGCGGAGACCGTCAAAGCGGTTATGGTCATATGAGGATGGCGATTTACATAGGTCACTAGCTCTGCGCCGGCATAACCGCTGGCACCCACAATCAGCGTCTTCAACATCGGGGCTCTTCACCTTCTTACGTCATATTTGCCCAGGAAGCATCTCGCTTCCTCACCCAGTTAAGCCGTAAGAGTCTCCCTGCATTTTATGGGTTTTCTTACGCTCAACGATAATGTATTTTTATTCACAAATAATGCATGAATATTGATACTATCATGACCCGAGGTGTGTCAACAATGAAAAACAATTTACCGCCCTTTATCGAGATTTACCGCGCATTGATCGCCACACCTTCCATCAGTGCAACCGAAGAAGCACTGGACCAAAGTAATGAGACTTTAATCAATTTACTCGCTGGCTGGTTCCGCGATATTGGCTTCAATGTTGAAGTCCAGCCGGTACCGGAGACGCGCAATAAATTCAATCTGCTGGCCAGTACCGGCCACGGCGCTGGCGGTCTGCTGCTCGCCGGGCATACCGACACCGTGCCGTTTGATGACGGCCGCTGGACCCGCGATCCTTTCGCCCTGACCGAGCACGACAACAAACTGTACGGTCTCGGCACCGCCGACATGAAAGGCTTTTTCGCCTTTATCCTTGATGCCCTGCGCGATGTCGATGTCAGCACGCTGAAAAAGCCGCTCTACATCCTGGCCACCGCCGATGAAGAGACCAGTATGGCCGGCGCCCGTTACTTTGCCGAAACCACCCAGCTGCGTCCGGACTGCGCCATCATCGGCGAACCGACTTCTCTGCAGCCGGTGCGAGCGCATAAAGGCCATATGTCCAACGCGATTCGTATCCAGGGCCAGTCCGGCCACTCCAGCGATCCGGCGCGCGGCGTGAATGCCATTGAGCTGATGTACGATGCTATCGGCCGCATCATGCAGCTACGCGACGACTTAAAAGAGCGTTATCACTACGCCGCGTTTACCGTGCCGTATCCGACGCTCAACCTCGGCGCGATTCACGGCGGCGATGCCTCAAACCGCATCTGCGCCTGCTGCGAGCTGCATATGGATATTCGCCCGCTGCCGGGCATGACGCTCAACGATCTTAACGGACTGCTGGATGAAGCGCTGGCGCCGGTAAGCGAACGCTGGCCGGGCCGCCTGACGGTATCCGAACTGCACCCGCCGATTCCCGGCTACGAATGCCCGCCGGACCACCGTCTGGTTCAGGTCGTGGAAAAGCTGCTCGGCGCACAAACCGAAGTGGTGAACTACTGCACCGAGGCGCCGTTTATCCAGACGTTGTGTCCGACGTTAGTATTAGGCCCTGGCTCCATCAACCAGGCGCACCAGCCGGATGAATACCTGGAAACCCGCTTTATTAAGCCGACCCGGGAGCTAATTACCCAGGTTGTCCATCATTTCTGCTGGCATTAAGGGCAGTCCGTTCCCGCCGCTTTTATCAGGGCGGGACGGTGATTCTGGTCACATTTCCATAAGTAATGCTTATCAGGCGACCTCTGAGTTAAATTTCGCAAATTGCCGTCATTTATTCGTTTGCTGAAGCGATTTCGCAACAATTGACGTGGGGGTTTTTACGTGGCTTTATAAAAGACGGCTGCTTATCCGATGCTCACTGTTGCAGAGCGCCGGATATAACAAAATAAAATGAGATGGGGTGTCTGGGGTAACATGAACGAACAATATTCCGCTTTGCGTAGTAATGTCAGTATGCTCGGTAAGGTGCTAGGCGATACCATCAAGGATGCGCTGGGAGAGAACATTCTTGATCGTGTCGAAACTATCCGTAAATTGTCCAAGTCTTCTCGCGCCGGCAATGAAGCCAACCGCCAGGAATTGCTGACCACGCTGCAAAACTTGTCCAATGACGAGCTGCTGCCGGTGGCCCGTGCTTTCAGCCAGTTTCTGAATCTGGCGAATACCGCAGAGCAATACCACAGCATTTCACCGAACGGTGAAGCGGCCAGCAACCCGGAAGTGATTGCCCGCACCCTGAGAAAGCTCAAAGACCAACCTCATCTCAACGAAGAGACCATTAAGAAAGCGGTGGAGTCCCTGTCTCTGGAGCTGGTGCTTACCGCTCACCCCACCGAGATCACCCGCCGTACGCTGATCCACAAAATGGTGGAAGTGAACAACTGCCTGAAGCAGCTTGATAACAAAGATATCGCTGACTACGAGCACCACCAGCTGATGCGCCGTCTGCGCCAGCTGATTGCCCAGTCCTGGCATACGGATGAAATCCGTAAATACCGCCCGACGCCGGTTGATGAAGCAAAATGGGGTTTTGCCGTTGTTGAAAACAGCCTGTGGGAAGGGGTGCCAAACTACCTGCGCGAGCTGAACGAACAGCTGGAAGAGAACCTCGGCTATCAGCTGCCGGTAGACTTCGTCCCGGTGCGTTTCACCTCCTGGATGGGCGGCGACCGCGACGGTAACCCGAATGTCACCGCCGATATTACTCGTCACGTGCTGCTGCTGAGCCGCTGGAAGGCGACCGACCTGTTCCTGAAAGATATTCAGCTGCTGATCTCTGAACTGTCGATGGTTGAATGCACCGACGAGCTGCGCGAACTGGCCGGCGCGGAAGGGGCACAGGAACCGTACCGCTATCTGATGAAAAAGCTGCGTACCCAGCTGATGGAAACTCAGACCTGGCTGGAAGCCCGCCTGAAGGGGCAGAAACTGCCGAAGCCGGCAGGCCTGATTACCCAGAACGAACAGCTGTGGGAACCGCTTTACGCCTGCTATAAGTCGCTGCAGTCCTGCGGCATGGGCATCATCGCCAACGGCGAACTGCTGGATACGCTGCGCCGCGTGAAATCTTTCGGCGTACCGCTGGTGCGTATCGACATTCGTCAGGAAAGCACCCGTCATACCGAAGCGCTGGGCGAAATGACCCGCTATCTGGGTATCGGCGATTACGAAAGCTGGTCAGAAGCCGACAAACAGGCGTTCCTGATCCGCGAACTGAATTCCAAACGTCCGCTGCTGCCGCGTCAGTGGGAGCCAAGCAACGAAACCCGTGAAGTCCTCGACACCTGTAAAGTGATCGCCGAGGCGCCGTACGGATCCATCGCCGCGTATGTGATCTCAATGGCGAAGACCCCGTCCGACGTGTTGGCCGTGCATCTACTGCTGAAAGAGTCCGGTATTGGCTTCGCCCTGCCGGTCGCGCCGTTGTTTGAAACCCTGGACGACCTGAATAACGCCAATGACGTAATGACCCAGTTGCTGAATATCGACTGGTATCGCGGCTTTATTCAGGGCAAACAGATGGTCATGATTGGCTACTCTGACTCCGCAAAAGATGCCGGCGTCATGGCAGCATCGTGGGCGCAGTATCAGGCACAGGACGCGTTGATCAAAACCTGCGAAAAAGCCGGGATTGAGCTGACGCTGTTCCACGGCCGCGGCGGTTCCATCGGTCGTGGTGGCGCACCGGCACACGCCGCGCTGCTGTCTCAGCCTCCAGGTAGCCTGAAAGGCGGCCTGCGCGTGACCGAACAGGGCGAGATGATTCGCTTTAAATACGGCCTGCCTGAAGTCACCATCAGCAGCCTGTCGCTGTATACCAGCGCGGTGCTGGAAGCCAACCTGCTGCCGCCGCCGGAACCAAAACCGGAATGGCGCCATATCATGGCCGAGCTGTCTGACATCTCCTGCAAGATGTACCGTGGCTATGTGCTTGAAAATAAAGACTTCGTCCCGTACTTCCGCTCCGCAACGCCGGAGCAGGAGCTGGGTAAACTGCCGCTGGGTTCCCGTCCGGCAAAACGCCGTGCGACCGGTGGCGTCGAGTCTCTGCGCGCCATTCCGTGGATTTTCGCCTGGACGCAAAACCGTCTGATGCTGCCGGCCTGGCTTGGTGCAGGCACCGCGCTGCAGAAAGTGGTGGAAGATGGCAAACAGAGCGAGCTCGAAACGATGTGTCGCGACTGGCCGTTCTTCTCTACCCGTCTCGGCATGCTGGAAATGGTGTTCTCGAAAGCCGACCTGTGGCTGGCGGAATATTACGATCAGCGCCTGGTGACCCCGGAGCTGTGGAAGCTGGGTGCAGAACTGCGCGAGCTGCTCTCTACCGGGATCAACGTGGTACTGGATATTGCGAACGATTCCCACCTGATGGCCGACCTGCCGTGGATCGCCGAGTCTATCCAGCTGCGTAACATCTATACTGACCCGCTGAACGTTCTGCAGGCAGAGCTGCTGCACCGTTCGCGTCTGGCGGAAGAAGAAGGCAAAGAGCCGGACCCACGCGTCGAACAGGCGCTGATGGTCACCATCGCCGGCGTTGCTGCCGGTATGCGTAACACCGGCTAATCTCGCCGCAAACCAGCCCCGGATAGCGCCGTTTAGGCCTTATCCGGGCAACAAAAACCCCGGCCAGCATCGCGCGACCGGGGTTTTTTATTAACTGGCTTTTTTCATTAATGGTGCAGCATCTCGTCGACGATCTGTTCTTTGTGCAGGGCATACGGATAATAGGTCGGCCAGTTATCCATCTCTTTCAGCAGCGCCTCCTGCGATTCATTACCCATAAAGATGTGGAAGTGCTGCGATTTGCGTGGGCCGATAATATGATCGCTGAACTGCACAAATTTCGGTGCTTTTGAATCAGCCTGCTGGCATTCAAACAGATAGCGCACGCCCTTCTTACCGGAGGCATAAGTCAGGATCTTCTTGCCGGCATAGGCGTACTGGCAGGTATTGACCGTTTTGCCAATGTGGAACTCCATCACGTTGTCCTCAATCCCAATCTGGTCAACGTCGGTGGCATAGCCTTTCTTATAATATTCCCGATACTCGGCCACGCTCTTATCGCCCGCTTTTTTGGCTTTTTGCTCCAGCACCGGATCCAAATCACCATTGAGCAGATAAGGGTTCACCGACTGCCAGATCCCGTCCCAATCGCTTAACGAGCGATCCTTCACATCCCCATCGGCAAAAATGCCCTCGCTTGCTTTTATCTCCGCCTCGGTTAACGCGGGTCCATGGCTATGATTGCCGTGAGCAAAGGTCTGAGCGCTGGCCAATAGCAGGCCAACGCCCAACGCAAGGGCAGACATCTTTGTGGTCATTACATTCTCCTGAGTTAACGCTTGCAACGATATGTTACGATATAACATATCACACATATCGTGCAACATCGTTCTCCCGCTATCCTGCACCGGCTTTTACCCTTTCTGCTCTGTCCGGTATGATAAATACGAGGCGCCTTGTATGGAGCAAGTATGGATACCGATCTCAATCAACTCATCGACGCGTTAATCACCGGTCCGGCGGCGATCCAGCAGATCCGCTTTGCCAGCACCCACCACCCGCTTGCCGATGAAGTACAGAAGGCTGATTTTTCACGTCTTGAAATCATGCTTGAAGGCCAGCTGTACGATCCTGGTGTAAAGGCCGATCCGCCAATACTTGCCCGGTATGACGCGCTGTATATCCCCGCCGGAGGATGGCATTTTCCCCAGTGGAGCTCGCCCTGTCGCACCCTGAGCATCGTATTTGGCAAGCAGCAGCTGGTATTTACTCTACAGCGCTGGGACGGTAGCCATCTGCAGATTGAGGAAAAGCTGCAGGTTCCGCGCCGCGGCCCTCGTACCGGCTCCTTCCTGCTACAGGCACTCAACGAGATGCTGATGCAACCCCAGGAACAGCGCACGACGCGCTGCATTGTTATCAGCCTGCTGAGCCACTGCGCCGATCTCCTCGGCAGCCAGGTACAAACCGCGTCCCGCAGCCAGGCGCTGTTTGAGGCGATCCGTCAGTATATCGAGGCCCACTTTGCCGAGCCGTTAACCCGCGAAGCGGTCGCGCAGGAATTTTATCTCTCGCCAAACTATCTCTCCCACCTGTTCCAGAAATGCGGGCCAATGGGGTTTAACGAGTACCTGAATCACGTCCGGCTCGAACAGGCCAGGATGCTGCTAAAGGGCCATGACATGAAGGTCAAAGATGTCGCCCACGCCTGCGGCTTTGCCGACAGCAACTATTTCTGCCGCCTGTTTCGTAAAAATACCGAACGCTCGCCCTCCGAGTATCGCCGTCAGTACCACAGCCAGCTAACAGAAAAAGAAATCCAGTAAAAACTAGATTTTTGTAAGTATTTCTTCATATTTCGCTGATTAACCTGCCCAGGTTCATCAGGTATCACGGGAGAAACGTGATCTAAATCATCCTTAACCGCAATGCGTACATTTATCCAGTTTTTGGCAAATTTGTCATCTGGCGACCCGCCGGTGAGAAGCCGTATCCTTATCTCAACATCACTGAATTGAGCATCGAGGAAAGGCTATGGAACTCTATCTGGACACCGCAAACGTAGCAGAAGTTGAACGCCTGGCACGCATCTATCCCCTGGCTGGCGTCACCACCAACCCCAGCATTATCGCCGCCGGCAAAACGCCGGTCTGGGAGGTACTCCCGCGCCTGCAAAAAGCCGTCGGGCCAGAGGGAACGCTGTTTGCCCAGACCATGAGCCGCGATGCCGAAGGCATGGTGGCGGAAGCCAAACGCCTGAGCAATGCCGTCCCGGGAATTGTGGTTAAGATCCCGGTTACCGCCGAGGGCCTCGCCGCGATCAAGCTGCTGAAGAAAGAAGGTATCCCGACTCTGGGCACCGCGGTCTATAGCGCCTCCCAGGGGCTATTGGCCGCGCTGGCAGGCGCAAAATATGTCGCCCCTTACGTCAATCGCGTCGATGCCCAGGGCGGTGACGGCATCCGCATGGTGCAGGAGCTGCAATCCCTGCTGGAGCTCCATGCGCCAGAGAGCAAAGTGCTGGCCGCCAGCTTTAAAACCCCACGCCAGGCGCTGGATTGTCTGTTAGCGGGCTGCGAAGCTATCACCCTTCCTTTAGACGTAGCGCAACAAATGCTTGGCACCCCCGCGGTAGAGTCAGCCATAGAGAAGTTTGAGCAAGACTGGAATAACGCTTTTGGAAATCTGAACCTGTAACCCGATCGGCGCGCCGACAAAGGGCGGCGCCACGATCATCCAGGAGGAAAAGAAATGGATCACATTATTCAATCCCCGGGCAAATACATTCAGGGCGCGAACGCCATCACCCGCCTTGGCGAATACCTCAAACCACTGGCCGAACGCTGGCTGATTGTGGGCGACAAGTTTGTACTGGGTTTTGCCGAAGAAAAACTGCGCAAAAGCCTGACAGACGCCGGCCTGGTGGCCGAAATTGTCCCGTTTGGCGGCGAGTGCTCACGCAATGAAATCAACCGTTTGCAGGACATTGCCAGTTCAGCCAACTGTCATGCCGTGCTGGGTATCGGCGGCGGTAAAACGCTGGATACTGCAAAAGCATTGGCTCACTTTATGCACCTTCCGGTGGTGATTGCCCCGACCATTGCCTCAACGGATGCCCCCTGTAGCGCCCTCTCGGTTCTCTATACCGATGAAGGGGAGTTTGACAGCTATCTGATGCTGCCACGCAACCCGAATATGGTCATTGTCGATACGCAGATCGTTGCCGGTGCGCCACCGCGCCTGCTGGCAGCCGGTATCGGCGATGCGTTAGCGACCTGGTTTGAAGCGCGCGCCTGTTCACGCAGCGGCGCCACGACCATGGCGGGAGGTCAGTGCACTCAGGCCGCGCTGGCGCTGGCCGAACTGTGCTACAACACGCTGATTGAGGAAGGTGAAAAAGCGATGCTGGCGGCGGAGCAACATGTTGTCACGCCGGCGCTGGAGAAAGTGATTGAAGCCAACACCTATCTGAGCGGCGTGGGCTTTGAAAGCGGCGGTCTGGCCGCGGCGCACGCCATCCATAACGGGCTAACGGTGCTGGCGGATGCCCACCATTTCTATCACGGTGAAAAAGTCGCTTTCGGTACGCTGACCCAGCTGGTGCTGGAAAATGCCCCGGTGGAAGAGATCGAAACCGTTGCCGCTCTGTGCCACAGCGTCGGCCTGCCGATCACCCTGGCGCAGTTGAATATTAAAGGGGATATTCCAGGCAAGATGCGCGCCGTGGCGGAAGCCGCCTGCGCAGAGGGCGAAACCATCCACAATATGCCTGGCGGCGCGACGGCCGATCAGGTCTACGCCGCGCTGTTGGTCGCCGATCAGTACGGCCAACGTTTTCTGCATGAGTGGGAATAAAAAACAACATGGCCCTCATTGAGGGCCATCGTTTTATACCGCCGGGCGCACGCCCAGCGTGTGGCAAATCGCGTAGCTCATCTCGGCACGGTTCAGCGTGTAGAAGTGGAAATCCTTCACCCCTTCCCGGCTTAAAATCTTCACCATGTCCATGGCGATGTTCGCCCCGACCAGCTGGCGGGTTTCCGCATCGTTATCCAGGCCTTCAAACATTTTCGACATCCAGGTAGGGATGCGCACGTTGGTCATGTCGGCAAACTTCTTCGCCTGTTTGAAGTTAGAGACCGGCAGGATCCCGGGAATAATTTCGACATCAATGCCGGCCGACACGCAGCGATCGCGAAAACGCAGATAGCTTTCAACATCGAAGAAAAACTGGGTGATTGCCCGGTTGGCGCCCGCATCGACCTTACGCTTCAGATTCAGCAGATCCGCCTGCGCGCTTTTGGCCTCGGGGTGCACTTCAGGATAGGCCGCCACGGAGATATCAAAATCGCCCACCTCTTTCAGCAGCGTCACCAGATCGGCGGCGTACATATCCGGCTTGCCGCTACCCGGCGGTAAGTCACCGCGCAGGGCGACAATATGACGAATGCCGTTGTTCCAGTAGTCCTGGGCAATGGCGCGCAGCTCGTCGCGGCTGGCGTCGATACAGGTCAGATGCGGTGCTGCTTCCAGACCAGTACGCTCTTTAATGCCTTTGATGATGCTGTGGGTACGGTCGCGCTCGCCGGAGTTCGCGCCGTAGGTCACCGACACAAACTTCGGCTTCAGGCTGCTTAAGCGATCGATGGACTTCCACAGGGTTTGCTCCATTTCACTGGTGCGCGGCGGGAAGAATTCAAAAGACACATTAATCTGGCCCTGCACTTCTGCCAGGCTCTGATTCAGCGCTTCCCGCTGATTGGCGTGAAAAAAGCTCATACCTTACCTCATCAATCGCATTTTATTGTTTGTTGTGTTGCGAACTTCTATACGTTTAGACGTCCAGATGTAAAAATGACGGAAAAGCGGGCAGGCGTCAATAGAAAAATCAGCGTAAACAGTGAGGAATATTCAGCGAAGATGAGATTAATTCATGTCACCCGACGCTAAGTTAATGATTCTTCAATTAACGGCAGCAGCCAGTCGCGCAACGCGTCATCTTCCGGCCGGGTTAATAATCCCAGCGTCAGATGCAGACGGGCCTCCTCCAGCGTCTGGAACACCACCCCCTGACGCTGAATAGCCGCAAATGAGGCGGGCAGCAGAATCATCCCTTCGCCACGCGCAATACGCGCCAGCAGGACATCATGCTCGGCAGGCTCTTCAACGTAGGTTGGGGTAAAGCCAGCACGTTCAAAGATGCGCCGGGTCTGGTCAAAAAACGCCGGATTACGCTCCCGCTTGAACCAGAACAGCGGTCGATGGTTCAGGGCGTTTAAGGTCAACTGGACCATGGCGGCTTGCGGCCATGAAGCCGGCAATGCCGCAATCAGCGGTTCATCATAGGGCAGCGGCGAAAACGTTAAGCCGTCGGCATCCAGCGGCAACGCCACCAGCGCGGCGTTCAGCTTGCCTCTGCGCACCTGTTGAGCGAGGGCCGGTGAAGCCTGTCGGCTGAGGTGCAGGGCGCTGACGTGACCGCTCAGGGCCGATTCCAGCGGCGCAAAGATCCCCTGTTCAAACGCGGTGGTCAGCCCCAGTCGTAACGGCTGCTGGCGGTCGCGGGAGAGCTGGCTTAACGCGCTCAGCGTCTGCTCCTGCAGCGCCAGCAACGGCCGGATCGTCTCCAGCACCCGCTCGCCTTCTGCGGTCAGTATCAGTCCTTTGGTGTGACGGACAAACAGCGTCACCCCCAGCAGCATTTCCAGCTGGCGGATATGCCGGCTCAGCGGCGGCTGTGAAATAAACAACCGCTGCGCTGCCCGACTAATGTTGTTCTCTTCCGCCACCACCGCGAAATAACGCAGCAGCCGCATGTCCAGAGTAGATAAGCGCGAATTTGTCATACCGGAAAGGTATCACGAAAAGGGTATTACTCAACGCTTCCCGATGCCTCTACTCTCCTTACAGCACATTATCTCTATGAGGAAAGATCATGACATCAGAACGTTATACTACCGGCCTTGAGATGCTGCAGCGCGTTGATGGTAAGGGCGGCGATGCCGTCGTAGCCAGCCTGCAGGCTATCGCCCCGGACTTTGCCCGCTATCTGATTGAGTTCCCGTTCGGCGATATCTACGCCCGTCCGGGGCTGGATTTGCGCAGCCGTGAAATCGCCACCATTGCCGCGCTTACCGCGCTGGGCAACGCCGCCCCGCAGCTCAAAGTGCACATTGCCGCCGGGTTACACGTGGGTTTGTCGCAGGAAGAAATTCTCGAAGTGATCATGCAGATGGCGGTATATGCGGGGTTCCCCGCGGCGCTGAATGGCCTGTTTGCCGCCAAAGAGGTGTTCGCTGCACGCTGATGTCACGAGACCAGAGCAACGCCTGGTCTCGTGACAGGGTTGAATTACAGCAGCTGCGCCAGACGGTTGATGTCCGACTGAATGGCGCCAGCGGTCACATCGCGGCCGGCACCCGGGCCGCGGATCACCAGCGGGTTATCGCGGTACCAGCGGCTCTCGATCGCAAACACGTTGTCGCACGGCAGCAGCGCCGCCAGAGGGTGCTCCTCACGTACCGCTTCCACGCCGACTCGTGCTTTGCCGTTGGCATCAAAACGCGCCACGTAGCGCAGAACCAGCCCCATTTCACGGGCCGCTTCCAGACGCTGCAGCATCTGCTCGTTCAGCTCTTCACCATTCTCGAAGAAGTGATCGACAGAGCCCTCTTCGCAGTGCGCAGGCACCAGCGATTCCACACGAACCTGATCCGGCTCGATGTCATACCCGGCCTCACGCGCGAGGATCACCAGTTTACGCATAACGTCTTTCCCCGCCAGGTCAACGCGCGGGTCCGGCTCCGTCAGCCCTTGCTGCCACGCCTGATCGACCAGGTCGGTGAACGGCACGGTGCCATCAAACTGCAGGAACAGCCAGGAGAGCGTGCCGGAGAAAATGCCGCTCAGCGCCAGGATGGTATCGCCGCTATCGATCAGATCGCGCACCGTGTGGTTCACAGGCAGGCCCGCGCCTACGGTGGCGTTGTACAGCCAGTGACGACCGGTTTTCTCGAACGCATCGTGGATCTGACGGTATTTATCGCTGCTGCTGGCGCCCGCCAGTTTATTGGCGCTGATCACGTGGAAGCCATGGCTGGCGAAATCCAGGTATTGATCGGCCAGTTGCTCGCTGGCGGTTACGTCCAGCACCACTAAATCATCGTACGGGTGGGCACGCATCCACAAGAACAGCGACTCTTCATCCTGGGCGACGGCCTCGTCGTTGAAGAAGGCCAATGCGCGGCTGGCGTCCAGGCCTTCGTAGTTCAGCAGGCTGCGGCGGCTGTCCACCACCCCGGCGAGAATAAATTCAAAACCGGTGCGCGCGGAAAGCGTGGTTTGTTCGCGAGCGAACAGCTCCAGCCAGCGCGAACCAATGTTGCCTTTGCCAAACAGCACCAGGCCAATGCGTTTCTCGGCACGGAACAGCGACTGGTGCAGCCCCTGAATCAGGCTTTCCGTCGGACCAGCACGCAGCACCGCGACCAGGCTGATGCCCTCTTCGGACTGCCAGGTAAACTCAACCGGCTGCCCTTTCAGCTGCTGCCAGAAACGGTGACAGTGCAGTGGGTTACGGCTGACGCCAGCCCCCACCATCGCCACCAGCGCCAGCTTCTGACGCAGACGCAGCTCGCCCGGAAGACCGGCTTCGTCGAGCAGGCGCAGCGCGCTGTCGGCGACTTCCGAGGTATAGCAGAACTGCAGCAGCTTACGGTCGGCATGAACGCCGACCGCCAGCGGGCGCAGCTGGGCGCGTTTAAAGATAAGATCCAGCTCTTTATGCGCCAGCTTGAAATCCTGGCCCGCAGGCACCTGGAACTCAATCAGGCACACATCATCGTGGCTGGTCACAATACGTGCGCCGGTCCCGGAGGCCAGCACACGTTCAATGCGCGTGGAGCCCTGTTCAGGGTTATAGCTACAGCGCAATTGCAGATCGATATCGCTACCGGATACCGGCTGCAGAGTACGGGCATGCAGCACTGGCGCGGCCAGACGTGCCAGCTCACTGGCTTCATCCAGGCGCAGCAGCGGCAACAGGCAGGCATCTTTTACCTTACGCGGGTCGGCACTGTAGACCCCGGCCACGTCACTCCAGATCGTGACGCGCGAGGCCCCGGCCAGCGCGCCAATCTGGGTCGCGGAATAGTCGGAGCCGTTGCGCCCCAGCAGAACCGTCTCTCCCGCGTTGTTACGCGAGATAAAACCGGTCACCACCAGGCGTTTGTTCGGGTGTTGCGCCATCAGTTGCTGCAACAACGGGTAGGACAGGCCTTCATCCACCTGCGGCTGGGCGCCGCGTTCGGCACGCAGGAAGCTGCGGGCATCGAGCCAGGCCGCCTCCTGCCCTAAATGGTTCAGGACTGCCGCCATCAGGCGTGCGGACCAGACTTCCCCGTGACCAACCACTTCGGCGTAGACCGCATCGGTCACGCCGCTGTCAAGCAAGCCGGCAAGGCGCTCGAGATCGTGAATAAAAGTGGCGATCAGCGTATCGGCAGCATCTGCTGGCAGCAGGCTGGCGATCAGCTCCATATGATAACGGCGCAGCGACTGCTGCACCTGATGCGCAGAAAGGCGATCGGTCTGGCTGAGTTTCAGCCAGCTAATCAGCTGGTTGGTGGTGCTACCCGCGGCGGAGACAACCATCATGTCACCCGCCTGCGAGTATTCCGTCATGATCCCCGCGACGCGCAGGTAACATTTCGCATCCGCTAAACTACTCCCACCAAATTTGTGCAGCTGACGACCCTTCGCCCCTGCCTGCGCATTCACACTCATGTTTATTCCTCGTTTGCTGCCCGGAAGCCATTTTCCAGGTCGGCAATTAAATCTTCACCATCTTCAATACCGGTCGAAATACGCAGAAGCGTTTCTGAAATCCCAGCCGCCGCACGTGCTTCAGGCGACATACCTGCATGCGTCATCGTCGCGGCATGCGAAATCAGACTTTCTACGCCCCCCAGCGATTCGGCCAGCGTAAACAGCGACAATCCGCTCAGAAAACGACGCAACATCTGCTCATCCCCGTCCAGTTCAAAGCTTAACATTGCGCCAAAACCTTTTTGCTGACGCGCAGCAATCTCATGCCCCTGATTTTCCGGCAGGGACGGATGATACAGTTTTTTCACCAACGGCTGGGCTTTCAGATAGTCGACAATCGCCTGAGCATTGCGCTGCGCCACTTCCATACGCGGAGAGAGCGTACGCAAACCACGTAGCAACAAGTAACTATCGAATGCACCGCCGGTGACGCCGATATTATTCGCCCACCATGCCAGTTCGGTGACAAGGGCCGGATCTTTGGCAATCACCACGCCCGCCACCACGTCAGAGTGGCCATTCAGGTATTTGGTGCACGAATGCAGTACCAGATCGGCACCCAGCGCCAGCGGGTTTTGCAACGCCGGGCTCAGGAAGGTGTTATCCACCACGCTTACCGCACCTGCTTCACGAGCCAGCGAACAGATTTTCGCAATATCCACCACCCGCAGCAACGGATTACTTGGGCTTTCGACCAATACCAGCTTCGGTTTTTCAGCCAATGCCGCATTCAGCGCCTGTTCATCATTCTGATCGACAAACAGCACGCGATAGCACCCGCGTTTCGCCAGGCTATCAAATAAGCGATAGCTGCCGCCGTAGCAGTCATGTGGTGCTACCAGCACATCACCAGGCTTCAGGAACACGGTGGTCACCAGCAGAATAGCCGACATACCGGTGTTGGTCAGCACAGCACCCGCGCCGCCTTCCAGCTCCGCCAGTGCGCGTTGCACGACATCACGCGTCGGGTTGCCGCGACGGGAATAGTCATGGGCACGAGGTTCATTAAAGCCGGTGAAGTTGTAGGTACTGGAAAGGTGAATCGGCGGGACAACGCAACCGTACTGTTCGTCGTCATTTAAACCGCTACGCACTGCGATGGTGGCCTGTTTACGCGTCATGTTGGGCAGTTCCTGGGCTGGATCGGTGAAAAGTCAGGCACCAGAGTAATCATTGTCACAATGGACGTCAATACATCTGGACATCTAAACTTCTTTGCGTATAGATTGAGCAAAAAGCGAATAGCCGTTAAAATTATATGCATTGGCGCACATCCGCAGGGGCTAATCAGATGTCAGACACGCCCCGCTACGGTAAACTACGCGCAATTATGGCCAGACAAGACGTTCTGGTCCTTAACTAATGAATAGAGGATTAAGGTATCTCATGGCTGAATGGAGCGGCGAATATATCAGCCCATACGCTGAGCACGGTAAGAAGAGTGAGCAAGTAAAAAAAATTACGGTTTCCATTCCTCTGAAGGTGTTAAAAATCCTCACCGATGAACGCACGCGTCGCCAGGTGAACAACCTGCGGCATGCCACCAACAGCGAACTGCTGTGTGAAGCGTTCCTGCATGCCTTTACCGGTCAACCGTTGCCGAACGATGAAGACCTGCGTAAAGAGCGCAGCGATGAGATCCCGGAAGCGGCGAAGCAGATTATGCGTGAGATGGGCATCGACCCGGATACGTGGGAATACTAAGCGCATGAAAAAGGGCGGAGTTTATCTCCGCCCTTTTTGACGTCGCTGACCGGCCATCAACTACAGCACGGTCTGGCGACAAAAACAAAAAAAGCCGCCCTGAGGCGGCTTTTTCTTTCAGCAAATTACTTGCTGGTACCCGGCACGCTGAAGCGCTTGTTGAAGCGGTCAACACGGCCACCGGTAGCAACGTCACGCTGCTTGCCAGTGTAGAACGGGTGGCATTTACCGCACACGTCGAGGTTCAGGTCGTGACCTACGGTAGAACGGATTTTCATGACGTTACCGCAAGAGCAGTTAGCAGTAACTTCTTCGTATTTCGGGTGAATATCTTTTTTCATGGGAGAACCTCAGTTAAGGCCGCGTCGCTCTTCCAGCCCTAACGCCAGACACCACGCGATGTTAATAATTGCCCGTCACCTTCTACGCTACCGGCACATTGACCACAGCGCGAAACTTTCAGGTAATAAGTTTAGTTTGATGCTGCACGAAGCGCACCAAAGGCGGCGAATCATACAGAATTTGACCAGCATATGCAAACTGATCCGCGAGCCCTTATCACAATGTGTATACTAAGCGGCCAGATTTCAAGTCAGGAAGATGACATGTCCGTCGCCCACGTTGCCCTGCCCGTTCCGCTGCCCCGTACTTTTGACTACCGCCTCCCTGAAGGCATGGCGGTCAAAGCAGGCTGTCGCGTGCGTGTGCCCTTTGGCAAACAGGAGAAGATCGGCATTGTCACCGCCATCAGCGAGCACAGCGAACTGCCGTTAGATGAGCTAAAACCGGTTGCCGAAGCGCTGGATAGCGAACCGGTGTTTTCATCTACCGTCTGGCGACTGCTGCTATGGGCGGCCGATTATTATCACCACCCTATCGGCGATGTGCTGTTCCACGCGCTACCGATCCTGCTGCGTCAGGGTAAACCGGCCAGCGCAGCGCCGCAGTGGTACTGGTTTGCCACCGAACAGGGGCAGGCCGTCGACATCAACAGCCTCAAGCGTTCGCCGAAGCAACAGCAGGCGCTGTCGGCGCTGCGTCAGGGAAAAATATGGCGCTATCAGGTCGCTGAGCTGGAGTTTAACGATGCGGCGCTGCAGGCGCTGCGTGGCAAAGGGCTGTGTGAGCTGGCGAGCGAAACCCCGGCCCTTACCGACTGGCGAAGCCATTTTTCCATTCCCGGCGAACGGCTGCGTCTGAATACCGAACAGGCCACCGCCGTGGGCGCCATTCATAGCGCTTCAGACCGGTTTTCAACCTGGCTGCTGGCCGGTATTACCGGTTCCGGCAAAACGGAAGTCTATCTCAGCGTCCTGGAAAACGTGCTGGCACAGGGCCGTCAGGCGCTGGTGATGGTGCCGGAGATTGGCCTCACGCCGCAAACCATCGCCCGCTTCCGCCAGCGCTTTAACGCGCCGGTCGAGGTGCTGCACTCCGGGCTGAATGACAGCGAGCGTCTTTCTGCATGGTTAAAGGCTAAAAATGGCGAGGCGGCTATCGTCATCGGGACGCGCTCGTCGCTGTTTACGCCGTTTAAAGACCTCGGGGTAATTGTTATCGATGAGGAGCACGATAGCTCCTATAAGCAGCAGGAAGGCTGGCGCTATCATGCCCGCGACCTGGCGGTCTGGCGCGCCCATAGCGAGCAAATCCCGATCATTCTGGGCTCCGCCACGCCGGCGCTGGAGACGCTCTATAACGTTCGTCAGGGCAAGTATCGTCAGCTGAAGCTGACCAAGCGAGCGGGCAACGCGCGTCCGGCTCAGCAGCACGTGCTGGATTTAAAAGGCCAACAGCTGCAGGCGGGACTATCTCCGGCCCTGATTAGCCGCATGCGGCAACATCTGCAGGCCGATAACCAGGTGATCCTGTTTTTAAACCGCCGCGGTTTTGCCCCTGCGCTGCTGTGCCACGATTGTGGATGGATTGCGGAATGCCCGCGCTGCGACAGCTATTACACTCTGCACCAGGCCCAGCATCACCTACGCTGTCACCACTGCGACAGTCAGCGCCCCATTCCGCGTCAGTGTCCCTCTTGCGGGTCGACGCACCTTGTTCCCGTCGGGCTGGGAACCGAACAGCTGGAGCAGGCGCTGGCGCCGCTGTTTCCCGGCGTTCCGATCTCCCGCGTCGACCGGGATACCACCAGCCGTAAAGGCGCGCTCGAACAGCACCTCGCCGATATCCACCGCGGCGGCGCGCGTATCCTGATCGGCACGCAGATGCTGGCAAAAGGTCACCACTTCCCGGACGTGACGCTGGTGTCTCTGCTGGACGTTGATGGCGCGCTGTTTTCCGCCGACTTCCGTTCTGCCGAGCGCTTCGCCCAGCTCTACACCCAGGTCTCTGGCCGTGCCGGGCGCGCGGGTAAACAGGGCGAGGTGATTCTGCAAACGCACCATCCGGAGCATCCGCTGCTGCAAACGCTGCTGTATCAGGGTTACGACGCTTTTGCCGATCAGGCGCTGGCCGAACGTCAGACCATGCAGCTGCCGCCGTGGACCAGCCACGTCCTTATTCGTGCCGAAGATCACAACAATCAGCAGGCGCCACTGTTCCTGCAGCAGTTGCGCAATTTGCTGCAGGCCAGCCCGTTGGCCGATGACAAACTGTGGGTGCTTGGCCCTGTACCGGCGCTGGCCCCCAAACGCGGAGGCCGCTGGCGCTGGCAGATCCTGCTCCAGCATCCGTCGCGCGTTCGCCTGCAGCATATTGTCAGCGGGACATTGGCGCTGATCAACACCCTGCCGGAAGCACGTAAGGTAAAGTGGGTGCTGGATGTCGATCCTATTGAAGGTTAAGCCTTCTCTTGCGAGACGGATCGAAAAAATTCAACAACCATCACGTTTTTCATGAAAATTCTGTAACTCTCTGCATCGACTATCTGCTAAAAATGTTGCTGATGTCAGAGCACAAGGGATGTGTCTGCACGAGTCAGTGAGGAGAAAACAGGTGAAGCCCAAAAAACAGGTGGTTGCCGCCACGATGAAAGACGTCGCCCTGAAGGCAAACGTTTCCACGGCAACCGTGTCCCGAGCGTTAATGAATCCCGATAAGGTGTCTCAGACTACCCGTAACCGGGTGGAACAGGCAGCGCTTGAAGTCGGCTATTTGCCGCAGTCGCTCGGGCGTAACATGAAACGCAATGAATCGCGTACGATTCTGGTCATCGTGCCTGATATTTGCGATCCCTTTTTCAGCGAGATCATTCGAGGCATTGAGATCACCGCGGCGGAACAGGGATATCTGGTGCTGATCGGTGACTGCGCTCACCAGAACCGCCAGGAAAAAACCTTTATCGACCTGATTATCACCAAGCAGATCGACGGTATGCTGCTGCTCGGCTCACGACTGCCCTTCGACGCTGGCGTTGAAGAGCAACGCAATCTACCGCCGATGGTCATGGCGAATGAGTTTGCGCCGGAGCTGGAGCTGCCGACGGTGCATATCGATAACCTCACCGCGGCGTTTAATGCTGTTAATTATCTGCATGAACTGGGACACCAGCGCATTGGCTGTATCGCCGGTCCGGAAGAGATGCCGCTGTGCCATTACCGGCTTCAGGGCTATGTGCAGGCGCTGCGCCGCAGTGGAATAACTATCGACCCGCATTATATTGCGCGCGGTAATTTTACCTATGAAGCCGGTGCCAACGCGCTGGAGCAGCTTCTGGCGCTCCCGGTGCCGCCCACCGCGGTTTTCTGCCACAGCGATATCATGGCGCTTGGCGCGCTGTCGCTGGCAAAACGCCGGGGCCTGAAAGTGCCTGACGACCTGTCGATTGTGGGTTTCGATAATATCTCTTTATCTGAATTTTGCGATCCGCCATTGACGACCGTTGCGCAACCGCGCTTTGATATCGGCCGCGAAGCGATGCTGTTACTACTGGATCAGCTACATGGTCATAATGTGAACAGCGGTTCACGATTGCTGGACTGCGAACTGATCGTTCGCGGCAGTACACGTAAAATCAGAGCATAACCATCCGGTTCTGGTCAAAGCCTTGCCGCTTAAGTAACATGGCGGACTGACGAACGAATAAGACAGCGAAACGATAGTGGCACAACGAGATTATGTACGCCGCAGCCAACCGGCTTCTTCGCGGCGCAAAAAGGGTAATACCCGAAGCTCAAGGAACAAACAGAGCAGCCTGGCGGCGGTTTCACCAACGATGGTTGCGATCGCGGCGGCAGTGCTGGTGGCCTTTATCGGTGGGCTGTACTTCATCACGCACCATAAAAAAGAAGAAGCGGAAGCCCTGCAAAACCGTCAGGCTGCAGGAAACGGCTTACCGCCGAAGCCGGAAGAGCGCTGGCGCTATATCAAAGAGCTGGAAAGTCGCCAGCCTGGCGTACGTGCGCCTACTGAACCGACGGCCGGCGGGGAAGTGATGAAACCCGAACAGCTAACCAACGAACAGCGTCAGCTGCTGGCACAAATGCAGGCGGATATGCGCCAGCAGCCAACTCAGCTGACTGAAGTTCCGTGGAACGAACAAACCCAGGCCCAGCGCCAGCAAACGCTGCAGCGCCAACGTCTGGCTCAGCAGCAGGTGCAACAGCAGCAACAGGTTGCCCAGCAGCAGTGGGCGCAGACGCAAACGCAGGCGCCGGTACAACAGCCGCGTGCGCAACAGCGAGTAGCAGAACAGCCAAAGCCAGCTGCGCAACCAAAACCGGTGCAGCAGCCGAAGCAAACCGCGTCTACCCAGCAGCCGTATCAGGACCTGCTACAAACGCCGGCGCATACAACGTCGCAGCCTAAAACCCAGGCCGCCGCGCCAGTTGCTCGCGTTGAAGAAGCGCAGAAAGCGCCGGCTGAGAAGAAAGACGATCGTAGCTGGATGATTCAGTGCGGCTCCTTTAAAGGCGCTGAGCAGGCAGAAACCGTGCGCGCACAGCTGGCATTTGAAGGGTTCTCCTCACGCATTACCACCAACAATGGCTGGAACCGCGTGGTGATTGGGCCGCTGAAAGGCAAAGAAAGCGCCAACGATATGATCACTCGCCTGAAGATGGCCGGGCATGCAAACTGCATTCGTCTTGCCGCCAGGGGTTGAAACCCTAAAAATCCCCCCCATCTATAATTGCATTCTGCCCCGCGTCATCCGCGGGGCCCCTATTCCGCATTTGTAACCAAGGGGTCTGCTCGTGACAACAATAGTAAGTGTTCGCCGTAACGGCCATGTGGTTATCGCCGGTGATGGCCAGGCCACGCTTGGCAATACCGTCATGAAAGGTAACGTGAAAAAGGTTCGTCGCCTGTACAACGACAAAGTGATCGCAGGCTTCGCCGGCGGCACTGCTGATGCCTTCACGCTGTTCGAACTGTTTGAACGTAAACTGGAAATGCACCAGGGACACCTGGTCAAGGCCGCCGTGGAACTGGCAAAAGACTGGCGTACCGATCGTATGTTGCGCAAACTGGAAGCCCTGCTGGCGGTCGCGGATGAAAACGCCTCGCTAATCATCACCGGTAACGGTGACGTGGTGCAGCCCGAAAACGATCTGATCGCTATCGGTTCTGGTGGCCCCTACGCTCAGGCCGCGGCTCGTGCTCTGCTGGAAAACACCGATATGGGCGCACGCGACATCGCAGAGAAGGCGTTGAATATTGCAGGTGATATCTGCATATATACCAACCATTTCCACACCATCGAAGAATTAGCCTCTAAAGCGTAAGGATCTCCCATGTCTGAAATGACCCCACGCGAAATTGTCAGCGAACTGGACAAACACATTATCGGTCAGGATGCAGCCAAGCGTTCCGTGGCTATCGCGCTGCGTAACCGCTGGCGCCGTATGCAGTTAAACGAAGAACTGCGCCACGAAGTCACGCCGAAAAACATTCTGATGATCGGTCCGACCGGCGTCGGTAAAACCGAAATTGCTCGTCGTCTGGCGAAACTGGCCAACGCGCCGTTCATCAAAGTTGAAGCAACGAAATTCACCGAAGTGGGCTATGTCGGTAAAGAAGTGGATTCGATTATCCGCGATCTGACCGATGCGGCGATCAAAATGGTCCGCATGCAGTCCATTGATAAAAACCGCTATCGCGCCGAAGAGATGGCCGAAGAGCGTATTCTCGACGTACTGATCCCGCCGGCAAAAAATAACTGGGGCCAGGCAGAACAGCCTCAGGAGCCGTCAGCGGCGCGCCAGGCATTCCGTAAGAAACTGCGTGAAGGCCAGCTCGACGACAAAGAAATCGAGATCGATCTTGCCGCTGCGCCAATGGGCGTTGAAATCATGTCCCCTCCGGGCATGGAAGAGATGACCAGCCAGCTGCAGTCTATGTTCCAGAACCTCGGTGGCCAGAAGCAAAAACCGCGTAAGTTGAAAATCAAAGACGCGATGAAGCTGCTGATTGAAGAAGAAGCGGCGAAACTGGTGAACCCGGAAGAGCTGAAGCAGGATGCCATCGATGCCGTTGAACAGCACGGTATCGTGTTTATCGACGAAATCGACAAAATCTGTAAGCGTGGTGGCAACAGCTCTGGCCCGGATGTCTCTCGTGAAGGCGTTCAGCGTGACCTGCTGCCGCTGGTGGAAGGCTGCACCGTCTCAACCAAACACGGCATGGTCAAAACCGACCATATCCTGTTTATCGCCTCCGGCGCATTCCAGGTGGCCAGCCCGTCTGACCTGATCCCGGAACTGCAGGGACGTCTGCCGATCCGCGTTGAGCTGAAAGCGCTGACTACCGAAGATTTCGAACGCATCCTGACCGAGCCGAATGCCTCCATCACCGTGCAGTACAAAGCACTGATGGCCACCGAAGGGGTTAACATCGAGTTTACCCAGGAAGGTATCAAGCGCATCGCACAGGCAGCATGGCAGGTGAACGAAACCACCGAAAACATCGGTGCACGTCGTCTGCACACCGTGCTGGAGCGTCTGATTGAAGATATCTCCTACGACGCCAGCGAAATGAACGGTCAGAGCATCACGATTGATGCGGAATATGTTGGTAAACATCTGGATGTACTGGTGGCAGATGAAGATCTGAGCCGTTTTATCCTATAATCCGGTCCAATATATTTTCATCACTATAGATGGGGCTATATAAACCCAACATAATTCGAGTTGCAGGAAGGCGGCGACGCAAAGAATCTCCGGGAGCTTACTCAGGTAAGTGACCGGGGTGAGCAGGCGAAGCCAACAAAGAGGCAGCTTGAAGGATGGCGGGTATAGCCCCATTTTTATTGGCCGGAACCTATGACTGAAAAACCAATAACCCGCACCCAGGCCTGGCTCGAAAGCCTGCGGCCAAAAACACTCCCTCTGGCCTTTTCCGCCATCGTGGTTGGCACAACGCTGGCCTGGTATCAGGGGCACTTCGATCCCTGGGTCGCGCTACTGGCGCTGATCACCGCTGGATTGCTGCAAATACTGTCGAATCTCGCCAACGATTATGGCGATGCCGTGAAGGGCAGCGATAAACCCGACCGTTTAGGACCACTGCGCGGCATGCAGAAAGGGGCTATCACCCAGCCGCAAATGAAGCGCGCGCTGATCGCCACCGTGGTGCTGATTTGCCTCTCCGGGCTGGCGCTGCTGTTCTGCGCCTGGCAAACGATGGCCGATTTTATTGGCTTTATGGTGCTCGGCAGCCTTTCGATTATCGCCGCCATTACCTACACCGTCGGAACCCGTCCTTACGGCTATATAGGCCTGGGCGATATTTCGGTACTGCTGTTCTTTGGCTGGCTTAGCGTCGCCGGGAGCTGGTATCTACAGGCCCACACCATTGAAGCCGTCATTTTCCTGCCTGCCACCGCCTGTGGCCTGTTAGCCGCTGCGGTGCTGAATATCAATAATCTGCGCGATATCGATAGCGACCGAGAGAACGGCAAAAATACCCTGGCGGTACGCCTGGGACCGGTCAACGCCCGCCGCTACCACGCAAGCCTGCTTATCGGCGCTCCGCTGTGTCTGGCGCTGTTTAATCTGATATCGCTACAAAACCTATGGGGTTGGCTGTTCATGCTCGCTACGCCGCTGCTGGCGAAGCAGGCGCGATTTGTGATGCGCGAGCGCGAGCCGGCCGCCATGCGTCCAATGCTGGAACGGACGGTCAAAGCCGCGCTGTTAACCAACCTGCTGTTTGTCATTGGAATTGTTTGCAGCAAGCTCGCGGGTTAACTGACAAATATCAATTAACAATTGATGATTTTGCCAACAATACGATTCGCGAGATATACTAAAAACTCTCGCAGCAACTGAACGTTAAGCCTATGAAATACGATACTTCCGAGCTTTGTGACATCTACCAGGAAGATGTCAACGTAGTGGAACCTCTGTTCTCCAACTTTGGGGGGCGGTCGTCGTTTGGTGGACAAATCATCACGGTGAAATGTTTCGAGGATAACGGGTTGCTATACGATATGCTCGAACAGAACGGCCGTGGTCACATCTTACTGATCGATGGCGGGGGCTCCGTCCGCCGTGCGTTAATTGACGCCGACCTGGCGCGTCTGGCCGTACAAAACGAGTGGGAAGGGTTAGTGGTCTATGGCGCAGTGCGTCAGGTTGACGACCTGGAAGATCTGGATATTGGCATCCAGGCGCTGGCCGCTATTCCTGTTGGCGCCGCTGGCGAAGGCATCGGCGAAAGCGACGTTCGCGTCAATTTCGGCGGCGTGACCTTCTTCTCCGGCGACCATCTGTATGCTGATAATACCGGCATCATCCTTTCCGAGGATGCGCTGGATATCGAATAACCCGCCCGATAAAAAAAGGCCTTCTCAGAGAGAAGGCCTTTTTGTTTGTCTCGCGCCAGAACTTAGTACAGTTTCTTCGCGCAATCCAGCCAGTCGTTTTTGAACGGACGCTTCATGTTCTCGATAGCATCGATGATGTCATGGTGCACCAGTTTTTCGTTCTGAATGCCGACACAGCGGCCACCGAAGCCCTGCAGCAGCAGTTCGATCGCGTAGGCGCCCATGCGGGAAGCCAGGATACGGTCGTAAGGAACCGGAGAACCACCACGCTGAATGTGGCCCAGTACCGTTGCACGGGTTTCACGGCCGGTTTCTTTCTCGATGTAGTGAGCCAGTTCGTCCACGTCGCACATGTGCTCAGTGATCGCCACGATGGCGTGTTTCTTACCTTTTGCAATACCGGCTTTGATTTCAGACACCAGGTCATCGCGGGTGTATTCAACTTCGGGAACCATGATGAACTCACAGCCACCGGAAATCGCCGCCGCCAGGGTCAGGTCGCCACAGTAGCGGCCCATCACTTCAACAACAGAAATACGCTGGTGAGAAGAAGAGGTATCACGCAGACGGTCAATCGCTTCAACTACAGTGCTCAGCGCGGTGAAGAAACCGATGGTGTAGTCGGTGCCTTTGATGTCGTTATCGATGGTGCCAGGCAGACCGATGCACGGGAAGCCCATTTCGGTCAGGCGCATCGCCCCCATGTAGGAACCGTCACCGCCAATAACAACCAGCGCATCCAGACCACGCTTTTTCATGTTCTCAAGGGCTACGGCACGCACATGCTCTTCGCGGAATTCAGGAAAACGCGCTGAACCCAGGAAAGTACCGCCACGGTTGATCATGTCGGAAACGCTATAGCGGTCGAGCTGAACCATGCGATCTTCATACAGGCCGAGGTAACCGTCATAGATTCCAAAAACTTCCAGACCTTCCGTTAATGCTGCGCGCACAACGCCACGAATTGCTGCGTTCATGCCCGGCGCATCACCGCCACTTGTCAATACACCGATTTTCTTAATCATGACTACCTCTGAACTTAGGAAGCAAAAAATAATCCTGTTGCCTGAAGCGCTCCTCGATCAGGAGAGCACGACGATAATTGCAATAGTATATCAAACGCTTCTGGCTGAATTGATTCAGGTCAGACCAAATGGCGGTAATTTATACAAATAATGCCGATCCGCCCCACATTTTAACATCGAATTTACAGACTATAACTCAACGCTCAAAAAACGCCCTGGCGTGCCAGCGGCACGACGGAGCAGGGGTCTTGATGGATAATGACATCAGAACCCGGGAAACGGTGCAGAATCGCCTGCTCAACCTGGTCGGCAATCACATGCGCCTGAACCAGAGGGAGGTTATCTTCCATTTCCAAATGTATTTGAATAAAGCGAGTCGGCCCTGACTGCCGCGTTCGTAGATCGTGCGCCCCGCTGACGCCAGGCCATGCGGTCACGATATTGATAATGTCCTGACGTTCCTCATCAGGAAGTGCGCGGTCTAATAACGACTGAACAGCGTCATAGCCCATACGCAGCGCGCTATATAAAATATAGATGCCAATCCCGAGAGCAAACAGCGCATCGGCACGATGCCAGCCATACCAGGACAGGCCCAGCGCCACCAGAATGGCGCCATTCATCATAACATCAGACTGATAATGAAGCATATCTGCTCGCACCGCCTGACTTTGCGTTTTTCTCACCACCCAGCGCTGAAAAGTGACCAGCACCAGCGTGCTGACCAGCGCAATCAGGGTCACGATCATGCCAATACCTGCCGCCTGCATGGGCTCCGGACGCGCCAGATGCTGTATGCCGGTCAAAAACAGGAACAGGGCCGACCCAGAGATAAACATACTTTGCGCCAGCGCGGCCAGCGATTCCGCCTTGCCGTGACCAAAAGTATGTTCTTCATCAGCGGGTTGCAGCGAATATCGCACCACCAGCAGGTTGGTTAACGAGGCGGCAATATCCACCAGCGAGTCCACAAGCGCAGCCAGAATACTGACAGAACCGGTATACCACCACGCAAAAATCTTGATCAAAAGTAACGTGGAGGCCATCACCGTCGCCGCAATAGCCGCCCGGCTCACCAGCCGCCCATAAGATTGATTCATAAACTCTCCTTTTCGGCGATGCGCTTAGTATAACCTGAACTTTTGCCGCAACGAGGCGCAAGGAGAAGAAGTCATATTGCTGAGTGACAGGCAAAAAAAACCCCCACATCATGTGGGGGAAGACAGGGATGGTGTCTATGGCAAGGAAAACAGGGTTTACTACTGGGGTTGCACGGTATTGCTACTACTCGACAGCATGGTTGCTGATCCTTTCTGCATCCTTGCAACCTCACGCAACTGATCCATTCGTTGCTGGTGTTTAGCATTGAGAACCGCTTGCTGCTCTGGCGTTAACAGGTGGTACATCTGGTTGCGAACTTTTGCCATTTCGATCTGGCGGGCAACCTGTTCCTGCGCCATCTTATCTGCCTGAGCGCGCACAGCGTTTTCATCAAAATTTTCTGCGGTGACAAGGCGATGCATTGTCTCCATTTCGCTAACATTAATGGGTGGCCTGTCGTGGCGCGCCCGTCGCATAAGATCTCGTAACTGCTGACGTTGCTGTTCGGTTAAACTTATGCCGTCAAACATATGACTCTGGCTGGTGCGCTGCACCCCGTCGTCTCCGGGGAGCCAGTTAACGCTGGTAACGACTTCAGCGGCCTGGCTATATGCACTTAACGCCAGCGTTGAGGCCATGACGGCAGCTATAACATTGCGCATCACATACTCCCAATACGTTTGTGTCTGTGTAGCGATTCAACGAGATACAGTCTACGATTCGGGCTGCAAACATGCGTCAGGGGGTGTAAAACAACGTAAAGTCATGGATTAGCGAGCCTTGATGACGTAATTTCTGCCTCGGAGGTATTTAAACAATGAATAAAATCCTGTTAGTTGATGATGACCGGGAGCTCACCTCCCTGTTAAAAGAGCTGCTTGATATGGAAGGATTTAATGTGCTCGTGGCCCATGACGGGGAACAGGCACTGGCTCTTCTTGACGACAGCATCGATTTACTTTTGCTTGATGTGATGATGCCGAAGAAAAATGGCATCGATACACTGAAAGAGTTACGTCAGACACACCAGACCCCGGTCATTATGCTCACTGCCCGCGGTAGCGAGCTGGATCGCGTGCTTGGCCTTGAGCTGGGCGCAGATGATTACTTGCCTAAGCCGTTCAACGATCGTGAACTGGTGGCGCGTATACGCGCGATTCTGCGCCGTTCGCACTGGAGCGAGCAGCAGCAAACCACCGAAGCAGGTTCCCCGACGCTGGAAGTTGATGCATTAAGCCTCAATCCGGGTCGTCAGGAGGCCAATTTCGATGGGCAAACCCTGGAGCTGACCGGTACCGAGTTCACCCTGCTCTACCTGCTGGCGCAGCATCTCGGTCAGGTGGTATCTCGTGAACACCTGAGCCAGGAAGTATTGGGTAAACGCCTTACGCCATTCGACCGCGCTATCGATATGCATATTTCGAATCTGCGTCGTAAGCTGCCGGAGCGCAAAGATGGTCACCCATGGTTTAAAACCCTGCGCGGCCGCGGCTACCTGATGGTTTCAGCTTCATGATAGGAAGTTTAACCGCACGCATCTTCGCTATTTTCTGGCTTACGCTGGCACTGGTGTTGATGCTGGTTCTGATGTTGCCCAAGCTGGACTCGCGCCAGATGACCGAATTGCTGGAAAGCGAACAGCGTCAGGGCATCATGATTGAACAGCACGTCGAAGCCGAACTGGCGACCGACCCGCCCAACGATCTGATGTGGTGGCGTCGTCTGTTCCGCGCGATCGATAAGTGGGCCCCGCCGGGGCAGCGTTTACTGCTGGTCACCAGCGAAGGACGCGTTATCGGCGCAGAACGCAACGAAATGCAGATCATTCGCAACTTTATCGGCCAGGCCGATAATGCCGATCATCCGCAGAAAAAACGTTACGGCCGCCTGGAAATGGTTGGCCCGTTTTCCGTCAGGGATGGGGAAGATAATTACCAGCTTTATCTAATCCGCCCCGCCAGTACCTCCCAGTCAGACTTTATCAACCTGCTGTTCGACCGTCCGTTGCTTCTGCTCATCGTGACGATGCTGGTCAGTTCTCCCCTGCTTCTGTGGCTTGCATGGAGCCTGGCCAAGCCGGCGCGTAAGTTGAAAAACGCCGCCGATGAGGTCGCGCAGGGTAACCTGCGCCAACATCCAGAGCTGGAAGCCGGCCCGCAGGAGTTTTTAGCTGCCGGGGCCAGTTTTAACCAGATGGTGACGGCGCTGGAACGCATGATGACCGGGCAGCAGCGTTTGTTATCCGATATTTCTCACGAGCTACGTACCCCGCTCACGCGCCTGCAACTGGGGACCGCCCTGCTGCGTCGCCGCAGTGGCGAGAGCAAAGAGCTTGAGCGAATTGAGACCGAAGCCCACCGGCTGGACAGCATGATCAACGACCTGCTGGTGATGTCGCGCAACCAGGCGAACAACGCCCTGGTGAGCGAAACGGTGAAGGCGAATCAGCTGTGGGGTGAAGTGCTGGATAACGCTGCGTTTGAGGCCGAGCAGGTAGGGAAATCCTTCACGGTAGAGTATCCGCCAGGCCCCTGGCCGCTCTACGGCAACCCGAATGCCCTGGAAAGTGCGCTGGAAAACATCGTGCGTAACGCGCTGCGTTACTCGCATACCAAAATTTCAGTGAGCTTCTCCGTCGATAAAGACGGCATCACGATTAACGTTGATGACGACGGTCCAGGCGTTAGCCCGGAGGATCGCGAGCAGATATTCCGGCCGTTCTACCGCACCGACGAGGCTCGCGATCGCGAGTCTGGCGGCACCGGTCTGGGGCTGGCGATTGTCGAAGCGGCTATTCAGCAGCATCGCGGTTGGGTCAAGGCCGATGACAGCCCGCTGGGTGGATTGCGTTTAACGATTTGGCTGCCGTTGTACAAACGGACCTGATGAAGTCTGTCCCGGTGACACGGACATGTCGCCCGCCGCCGCCGGGAACACGTCCGGCAAGGCTCTAATGGGGGGAATTATTCCCCCATAATCTCCGCGAATTATCTTCTATCTGCCCACTTAAACGCCGCTTCTGCATGGCGCGGGTCCAGCTCACCGACAGCCCCGCGGCAGACAGCAGGCGATGATACTGCTCATCATCGAACGGCATATGCCAGGCAATGGCTCCGGCTTCGTAGACGCTCACATCACTGACCTGAGAGACCCGCTCCAGCGGCGCATCGCTGGAGACATGACCGCCCGCCACTACCCGATAGAGCCAGCCCGTTTTACCGCTTTGCTGCATTCGCTGCGCCATATCGCTGATAGCAAAATGGAAGTTAAGTTTGAAGCAGGGTGAACGCGGCTGCGTGACCTGAATCAGCGCCTCGCCCCAACGAAAGATATCGCCAATGTGGACATTATGCTCCGTCAGCCCTTCGGTAGAGAGGTTTTCGCCAAACGCCGGCGAGCAGAAAAGGTCGGCCTGTTCAGGAAACTCGCGGATCCAGTCGGCATAGTGTTCACGGGGATAGTGGCAAAGCGCGCGGTCTGGCCCGCCATGAATTTTGTGTTCCGCCTGCTCATCACCTTCCAGGCCCAGCTCACCCAGGGTTAACTCGCCGTCGACCTGAATTTTTTTGATAGCGCTCGGGCGGCTGCCGGGAAAGTCGCGAACGCGACCGATATAGACGTTGAGCGGATAGTGCATCTGCTGCTCCTTATGCCGATACAAAAAAAGCGAGTCATCAGACTCGCTTCTCAGTCAGCACAATGCAACCTTATTTTTTGGCGGCAAAACGTGCAGCTGCTTCGTCCCAGTTAACCACATCCCAGAAGGCTTTGATGTAGTCCGGGCGACGGTTCTGGAATTTCAGGTAGTAAGCGTGTTCCCAAACGTCCAGGCCCACGATCGGGAAGCCGGAAGCGCCAGAGATAGCTTCGCCCATCAGCGGGGAATCCTGGTTCGCGGTAGAAACCACGGCCAGTTTGTCACCTTTCAGGACCAGCCACGCCCAACCGGAACCGAAGCGGGTTGCTGCCGCTTTTTCGAATTCCGCTTTGAAGTTATCAACGGAACCGAAATCACGCTCGATCGCCGCTTTCAGGTCGCCCTGCAGGGTAGTCCCGGTTTTCAGGCCTTTCCAGAACAGGCTGTGGTTAGCGTGACCGCCGGCGTTGTTACGCAGAACGCCTTTTTTGTCAGCCGGCAGCTGATCCAGTTTGGTGATCAGTTCTTCAGCGGACAGGCTTGCGAATTCCGGCAGGCTCTCCAGCGCAGCGTTAGCATTGTTAACGTAGGCCTGGTGGTGCTTAGAGTGATGGATTTCCATCGTCTGCTTGTCAAAGTGCGGTTCCAGGGCGTCATAAGCGTACGGCAGGGCTGGCAGTGTATAACTCATAATCATCTCCATTATTGTCGAGCGGCAGGAAGTGTTAAGGCCGCGTAAGCAGTTGGTTCATTATAGTTAATTAAATGATATTGAAAACGCTTATCAATGCCGTATTTTTAATAAGGTTATAACAACGGGGTATATCCATTTTTTTGCCAAATAAAACAATAAATTAACCTGTTGTCATATGTTGCTTCGTCCTGTAGCGGGATCGCGTTCTGCGCAAAGTCACGTGGGTTATACCTTTATAAAATCTGAAAAAAACACACTTCTTATCTGGCTCTCATCTTTCCCTGTCCTGTTGCCACTTTTGGCACATCGTGGCAACAGGCTAAAGGTCTCTCCCGGCACAACCAGGTAATTTCGCCTTCAGCAATCATTGATAGCGAGGGAAAAATGAAATTACTACGGAGAATAGTGCTACTCACGGCCATCCTGCTGATACTGCCGGCCGGAGCGCGGGCAGATACGATATTACGGCTGGCCTATGCCGAAAACAGCCAACCGGTGAAAGAGGCGTTACGTTTTCTCGGCGAGCAGATCGAGTCCAACACCCATGGTGAAGTCAAAGTCATGTATTTCCCGGACGGCCAGCTTGGCGGCGAGCGCGAGCTAGTCGAACTCACCCAGGTCGGCGTGGTGGATATCACCAAAGTCTCCTCCGGGCTCATGGAAAGTTTTTCGCCTGTATACGGTGTTTTCTCTCTGCCTTACCTTTTTGCCAACCCGCAAGAGTATTACAAGGTTATGGATGACCCGCAGGTCATGGAAAGCGTGTATCAATCCACTGCCGCACAGGGATTTATCGGCGTCGGCTGGTACGACTCAGGCGCCCGTAACTTTTATATGAGCAAAGGCCCGGTCCGCAATCTCGGCGATCTGCAAGGTAAAAAGATCCGCGTAATGCAGAGCGAAACCGCGATTCGTACGCTAAGGCTATTGGGCGCCTCCCCCATCGCCATGAGTCAGGCCGAAGTCTATACCTCGCTGCAACAGGGGATCCTGGATGGCGCAGAAAACAACGAGTTCGCCCTCACGATCGCCCGGCACGGCGAAGTTGCCCGCTACTACACCTACGATATGCACACCCGCATCCCCGATATTTTGCTGATGAGTTCGTTGACGCTGGAAAAGCTGACGCCAGAGCAACAGAAAGTCATTCGCGAAGCGATAAAAGCCTCTACCGAGTTCGAAAAAATGGCCTGGGAAGCTGAAATCGAAAAGACAAAACTATCGGCGATTCAAGACTTCAATGTCGAATTCTTCGAGGTCGATCAGAAACCCTTCCAGCAGGCGGTACAGCCGATTTATGACGAGTTGAAATCCCGCCCGGACCTGTACGCCTTGTACCAAAAAATTCAATCCGCTAAAGCCAGATAAGCACAGGATATGTTATGGAAAAATTTAGAAAAGGACTCGACAGGCTACTTGAGCTTGTCTGTTGCCTGGTACTTACAATTATGGTCGCAGTGTCATGCTGGCAGGTGATTAGCCGCTATATTGTTGGGCGCCCAAGCACCATTACCGAAGAACTACTGCGTTTTATGTTGGTATGGATTTCCATGCTGGGTATGGCTTACGTTGCCGGCAAGCAACAGCATATCAGTCTGACCCTGCTTATCGATAAGGTCTCAACGACGGTTCGCCACTGGTGGATGATCGTTTTACAGTTAACGTTCATGGCATTTTCCGTATGGATACTGATTATCGGCGGCCTGAAAATTTCAGCGATTTCTATGCTCCAGGTCTCCCCGGCGCTGGGGATCCCGATGGGGAAAGTGTATTACGCTCTGCCCATCGCAGGCATGCTGATTATTATCTACAGCCTCCTGAACATCGTCGATGCCGTGCGCACGATCCGAACCTCCTCGCCGACCGTGGAGAATCACCATGATTGATCCTGTTTTCGCCTCTCTGACGTTAATTGGCGTGTTCGTGCTCTTACTGGCGATGGGCGCGCCTATTGGTATCTGCATCGTCATAGCCTCTTGCAGCACCATGATGCTGGTCTTACCGTTCGATATCTCGATGTTCGCTACCGCGCAGAAAATGTTCTCCAGCCTCGATAGTTTCGCCCTACTGGCGGTGCCATTTTTCGTGCTTTCCGGCGTCATTATGAACAGCGGGGGGATCGCTACACGCCTGGTGAACTTCGCGAAACTGTTTACCGGCCGGCTGCCCGGTTCGTTAACCTACACCAATATTGTCGGTAACATGATGTTTGGCGCAATTTCCGGTTCTGCTATCGCTGCTTCGACGTCAATCGGCGGCGTTATGGTGCCAATGAGCGCAAAAGAAGGCTATAACCGCGCGTTCGCATCCGCTGCCAATATTGCCTCTGCCCCAACCGGCATGCTTATTCCACCAACCACCGCTTTTATCCTCTATGCGCTGGCCAGCGGAGGAACCTCAATCGCTGCGTTATTCGCAGGCGGTATGGTCGCCGGAATATTGTGGGGCGTCGGCTGTATGCTTGTGACCTGGGTGGTCGCGAAGCGAAATAACTATCGGGTATTTTTTACCGTTCAGAAAGGAATGGCGCTGAAAGTCACGCTTGAGGCGGTACCCAGTTTGCTGCTGATCGTGATTATCGTCGGCGGTATCGTAAAGGGCATCTTTACCGCGATTGAAGCATCGGCCATCGCTGTGGTGTACACATTATTGCTGACCCTCTGCTACCGCACGCTTTCACTGAAAGATATGCCAGCGATTCTGATCCAGACGGTGGTGATGACAGGGATCATTATGTTCCTGTTGGCCACCTCATCGGCCATGTCCTTCTCCATGTCGATAACCAATATTCCGGCAGCTCTCAGCAGGATGATTTTGGGGATATCAGAAAACAAAGAGGTTATCCTGCTGGTGGTCAACGTTTTTCTATTGCTCATTGGCGCCTTTATGGATATCGGCCCGGCGATTCTGATTTTTACCCCGATCTTGCTACCGATTATGGTTAAGATCGGCGTAGATCCGGTGCATTTCGGTATCATTATGATCTATAACCTGGCGATCGGTACCATCACGCCGCCGGTAGGCAGTGGACTGTATGTCGGTGCCAGCGTCGGTAAGGTGAAGGTTGAAGAAGTCATTAAGCCACTGATATCGTTCTATATCGCTATCTTCGGCGTTCTGTTACTCATTACCTACCTTCCAGAATTAACGCTATTCCTGCCGCGCTTACTGGGCGTCATGTCCTGACCCAGCCAGATAAGAATCCGCCTTCCTGCAGAAGGCGGAGTAATCTTTCCTGATTGGCTTAACGCTAAAACTGCCAATAGCCACCGTAAATGACGCTCATCTGCACAAGACGAGGATATTTATCATGCGGCCATGCGGCTGCGCTGCCGCCACTGTCCCGGCGTCATGCCGATTTCGCGGTTGAATACCACGGAGAAGTAGTTGCTGTCTTCGAAGCCGCACTGCGTCGCCACTTCGCCAATCAGCCGTTCGGTGTGCTGCAGTAAATACTGCGCGTGGCAGATGCGCAGCTGTCGCAAATAGTGGTTGATGGTCATACCCGTCTGCTGGCGAAACTGCTGGCGTAGCGCCCGTTCGCTGCACGCTTCACGTTCGCAAAAGCGATCGAGAAAGAAGGGACGGTTCAGGCTGCCCGCCAGTTCGGTCAGCAGCTTATCGAGCAACGTTTCGCTGGCGGTCGCCGCCCGGTTATCGGTCGCGTAGCGATGACGCTGCAGCGTCAGCACCAGCTGAGCAAACAGCAGTTCGGCCATATTGTTGGACTGGGCGTCGCAGCGGCTACTTTCGTGTTCCAGCTGGGTGATGACCTGGCGGACCTGAGCCATCCCGGTGCTGCCGATGCGCCAGTGCGGAACCCACGGTGTACCAAACAGACCGGGAATATGTGCCGACCAGTCAAAATTGAGCCGCAGGCGATCCGGGCAGTAGATAACGTTTTGCAGGACTAAATCGTTCACCGAAGCGTAGGAGTGTTTATCTTCGGCGCGGATGTAGAACAGGTCACCGCGGGTGATGCGCCAGGGACGGTCGTTCAGGACATGCAGGCCGTTGCCTCGCCACACCAGCACCAGCTCGCAGAACTCGTGGGTGTGCTCGGCGAAGACGTTTTGCGGATAACGATCCGCCACCGCCACCGCCTGCGAAGGAGATGCGAAGAACTCATCTTTACGAAGAATCAGCTGACCTGCCACCACGCACACTCCACCGCCAATAACGGTTAATTATTGGCGTTTTTACTCGCTAAAACGTTGACTGCTCTCGCGTTATTGAAGAATCGCGTCACGCCCCTGGCGAATATCGCGCGGCGACCAGTCAAACTCGCGGCGAAAAAGCGTCGAAAAGTGGTTACTGTCGCCGAAACCGCAGTGATAAGCGATATCCGTCACGCTCTCATCGCTGTGACGCAGCAGGTGGCGCGCCTTCATCAGCCGCACCCGGTTAAGGTAACGCTGCGGCGTCAGCCCCGTTTGCTGTTTCAGCTGGCGGTGTAGCGTGCGTAGCGACAGCGAAAACTGCGCCGCCACCTCCTCCCAGCAGACATCTTCCGCGAAGTGATCTTCCAGCCAGGCCATCAGGTGGTTCAGTCGCGCATCGTTGTCTGCCGCCCCTTCCGCGAGGCTGCTTTTTCGCAGCAGCACCAGCAGCTGCATAAAGAGGATCTCCCGTCCGGCGATGGTGTGCATATCCGTATCTGCACCAACGTTCTCCATCTGCTCGACAATCTGCCGCACCTGCTGCAACGCATTCTGGTTCACCCGCCAGTGGGAGAGATAGTTACCCTCCTGCTCCTGCGGCAGCAGCTGGCTGACGCCATTCAGAAAACGAAAGGCATCCGGTGCGCGATAGAGCACGTTAGTCAGGCACAAATTATCCGTATGTTCATAGAGATGGCGGTCGTGGTCGCGAATAAAGCACACCGATCCCCCGCTGATGGTATAGGGCTGACCGTTAAAAACATGAATCCCCGTCCCGTGCTCGACGATGACGATTTCATGGAAATCGTGGTGATGCTCCGGGAAGGCGGACTGAGGGAGACGCGGCTCAATGGCTACAGCAGAAGTGCCAGACTTAAAGAAATCCACGCTGTGCAGGATGGTCATAGCTACGCCCTCTAAATGAGAAAGACTATCAATCAGTGCTGGAATAGTAATAAAGGGCTGACAATCCGGCCTTCAATTTTTGACCGCAAAATTCGCAAAGCCTGCCGCTTTTTCAAGAAACAGCCGGAAAGTTCGGGAACTGCGGACGCCGTCACACCCCCGCTCCCGCCACTGATTAACAGGAAATGTGAGCTTCCTCACGGTCACCTTTGCTTTCTTGCCAGCGACGGATTTTCCCTGTCCGTAGCAAGAAGGTGAGCCAGTGACGGCTTTTTTAGACTGCACACAATGATTTTCACAAGGATCTCCCCATGAGTTTTCGTCATTGTGTCGCCGTTGATTTAGGCGCCTCCAGCGGGCGGGTAATGCTCGCCAGTTATGACCCCGGTCAGCGAAAGCTGGCGCTGCGTGAGGTGCATCGGTTCGCCAACAGGTTGCAGAAGGTCGATGGCTTCGACTGTTGGGATATCGATAGCCTGGAAGCGGAAATTCGTCACGGGCTGCAGGCGGTATGCGAACAGGGCATCCTTATCGACAGTATCGGTATTGATACCTGGGGCGTGGATTATGTCCTGCTGGATCAACAGGGCCAGCGTGTCGGCCTGCCGGTGTCGTATCGTGATGCCCGCACCGATGGCCTGATGACGCTGGCGGAAACCCAGCTGGGCCGGGCGGACATTTACCGTCGCAGCGGCATCCAGTTTCTGCCGTTCAACACCCTGTATCAGCTCCGGGCGCTGGTAGAACAACAACCGGAACAGGTCAGCCAGGTCGCGCACGCGCTGCTGATCCCGGACTACTTTAGCTTCCGCCTGACCGGCAAGATGAACTGGGAATACACCAACGCCACCACCACCCAGTTGGTCAACATTAACAGCGATAACTGGGATGACACGCTGCTGAACTGGTGCGGCGCGCCGCATGAATGGTTCGGCACCCCCACCCATCCAGGCAACGTGATCGGTGATTGGCTATGCCCGCAGGGCAACGCGATCCCGGTGGTCGCCGTCGCCAGCCACGATACCGCCAGCGCGGTTATCGCCGCGCCGCTCGTCGACCAAAACGCGGCTTACCTCTCTTCCGGCACCTGGTCGTTGATGGGCTTTGAAAGCAAAACCCCCTGCACCAGCGATGACGCGCTGCAGGCGAATATCACCAACGAAGGCGGCGCCGAAGGCCGCTATCGGGTGCTGAAAAATATCATGGGCCTGTGGCTGCTCCAGCGGGTGATTGCCGAGCAACAGATCGATGACCTGGCGGCGCTGATTGCCCAGGCGGCGCAACGCCCTGCCTGTCGCAGCGTGATCGACTGCAACGACCAACGCTTTATCAACCCGCCCAGCATGCGCGCCGAAATTCAGGCCGCCTGTCGTGAGTCCGGACAGCCGGTCCCCGACGATGATGCCGGGCTGGCGCGCTGTATTTTCGACAGCCTGGCGCTGCTGTACGCCCAGGTACTTAGCGAACTTTCCCGGCTCCGCGGCCAGCCGTTCAGCCAGCTGCATATCGTCGGCGGCGGCTGCCAGAACGACCTGCTGAACCAGCTGTGTGCCGATGCCTGCGGCATCACGGTGGTCGCGGGTCCCGTTGAAGCTTCCACCCTGGGCAACATCGGCATACAGCTGATGACCCTTGATGAGCTGAACAACGTCGATGAATTCCGTCAGGTGGTGCAGCAAAACTACGCCCTCACCACTTTTACCCCACATCCTGACAGTGAAATTGCCCGCTTTATGGCGCAGTTTCAGCCCCAACAGACTAAGGAGCTTTGCGCATGACCACTCAACTTGAACAAGCCTGGGAGATTGCTAAACAGCGCTACGCCGCCGTTGGCGTGGATGTCGAGGAGGCCCTGCGCCAGCTGGACCGGCTACCGGTATCGATGCACTGCTGGCAGGGTGATGATGTTGCCGGCTTCGAAAACCCGGAAGGAAGCCTGACCGGCGGCATCCAGGCCACCGGGAATTACCCAGGGAAAGCGCGCAACGCCAGCGAATTACGCGCCGACCTTGAGCAGGCACTGAGCCTGATCCCCGGGCCAAAGCGCCTGAATCTGCATGCGCTCTATCTGGAGTCAGATACCCCGGTGGCGCGCAATGAAATCCAACCGCAGCACTTCCGTAACTGGGTTGAGTGGGCGAAAACCCAGGGGCTGGGGCTGGACTTTAACCCTTCCTGCTTCTCCCATCCGCTGAGCGCCGACGGCTTTACCCTGTCGCATGCCAACGACGACATCCGCCAGTTCTGGATCGATCACTGTAAGGCCAGCCGTCGCGTATCGGCCTATTTCGGCGAGCAGCTCGGCACCCCTTCAGTGATGAATATCTGGATCCCCGACGGCATGAAGGACATCACCGTCGACCGTTTCGCGCCGCGCCAGCGCCTGCTGAATGCGCTGGATGAGGTGATCAGCGAGAAACTCAACCCGGCGCACCATATCGATGCCGTGGAGAGCAAGCTGTTTGGGATCGGCGCCGAAAGCTACACCGTCGGCTCCAACGAGTTCTATATGGGCTACGCCACCAGCCGTCAGACCGCCCTGTGCCTGGATGCCGGCCACTTCCATCCCACGGAAGTGATTTCCGACAAAATCTCCGCTGCCATGCTGTACATCCCGCGCCTGCTGCTGCACGTCAGCCGCCCGGTGCGCTGGGACAGCGATCACGTAGTGCTGCTGGATGATGAAACCCAGGCCATTGCCAGCGAAATCATCCGCCACGATCTGTTCGACCGCGTACACATTGGCCTCGATTTCTTTGATGCCTCCATCAACCGCATCGCCGCCTGGGTGATCGGCACCCGCAACATGAAAAAAGCGCTGCTGCGCGCCCTGCTGGAGCCGACCGGACAGCTGCGTCAGCTGGAAGCCGACGGCGATTACACCGCCCGCCTGGCCCTGCTGGAAGAGCAGAAATGCCTGCCGTGGCAGGCCATCTGGGAGATGTATTGCCAGCGCCACGATACCCCGGCGGGCAGCCAGTGGCTGGATAGCGTGCGGGCGTATGAAAAAACGGTGTTGGTCCAACGCGGGTAGTGTCAGCACATCCCCGGTCGCGCCGTACTGAGCGGGCGACCGGCATATAAACAACCTATTTATGGTGAGGGGCGCTCCCCGCATCGCATTAACAGGAAACGCAAGACTATGCAGAACATCAACCACTCCTGGTTCGTCCAGGGCATGATTAAAGCCACTTCCGATGCCTGGCTGAAGGGCTGGGACGAGCGCAACGGCGGTAACCTGACGCTGCGTCTCGATGAGGCGGATATTGCACCGTTCACGGCCGATTTCCACGCCAAACCGCGCTATATCTCGCTGAGCCAGCCGATGCCAACCCTGGCTAATCAGCCGTTTCTGGTCACCGGCTCAGGTAAATTCTTCCGTAATGTGCAACTCGACCCGGCTGCCAACCTTGGCGTCGTAAAAGTCGACAGCGACGGCGCGGGATATCATATTCTGTGGGGGCTGACCGACGACGCGGTGCCGACGTCTGAACTGCCGGCGCACTTCCTGTCACATAGCGAACGCATCAAGCTCACCCACGGCAAAGACCGCGTGATCATGCACTGTCATGCCACCAATCTGATTGCCCTGACCTATGTCCTGGAAAACAACAGCGAACTGGTTACCCGCAAGCTGTGGGAAGGCAGCACCGAGTGTCTGGTGGTGTTCCCGGACGGCGTCGGCATGCTGCCCTGGATGGTGCCCGGTACCGACGAAATCGGTCAGGCCACCGCCCAACAAATGCAGCAACATTCTCTGGTACTGTGGCCTTTCCACGGGGTCTTCGGCAGCGGCCCGACGCTGGACGAAACCTTTGGGCTGATCGATACCGCAGAGAAATCGGCCGAAGTGCTGGTGAAAGTCTATTCGATGGGAGGCATGAAACAGACCATTACCCGGGAAGAGCTGATCGCGCTGGGCAAGCGCTTTGATGTGCAACCGATGCAGTCCGCGTTAGACCTTTATCCATAATAACATCGCGCCCCGCTCACTGAGACGGGGCGAACTCTGTCACCTGCAAACCCAACTCAAAATATGTGGAGTAAAAGCAATGAAAATAAAGACAAGCTTGATCCTCACCGTTGCCGCTCTGGCGTTGTCCGGTTCCGCTTTAGCTGAAGTAAAAATCGCCCTCGTGGCGAAATCGTTAGGCAATGGCTTCTTCGAAGCAGCAAACGTGGGTGCCCAGGAGGCAGCCAAAGAGTTAGGTGATGTAAAAGTTATTTATACCGGCCCGACCACCACCACGGCAGAAGCGCAGATCGAAGTGCTTAACGGGTTGATCGCCCAGGGGGTTGATGCGATCGCGATATCCGCCAACGATCCGGACGCGGTCGTGCCGGTGTTGAAAAAAGCAATGCAGCGTGGCATCAAGGTGGTCTCCTGGGACTCCGGTGTCGCGCAGGCCGGACGGCAAATCCATCTCAATCCGTCGAATAACGCCTTAATTGGCGAAACCAACGTCAAGCTTGCCGCCGACGCGCTGAAAGCGTTGAACGTCGAAAAAGGCGATGTGGCGATCCTCAGCGCCACCCCGACGTCCACCAACCAGAACATCTGGATTGAAGAGATGAAAAAGGTGCTGCCGCAGTACCCGTCCATCAATCTGGTTACCGTCGCCTACGGCGACGATCTGTCCGATAAGAGCTACCGCGAAGCGGTGGGCCTGTTGAAGTCTTATCCGGATCTTAAAGTGATCGTGTCGCCTTCATCGGTGGGGATCGTGGCCGCCGCACAGGCGGTGAAAGATCAGGGCAAAATCGGCAAGGTGTACGTCACCGGGCTGGGGCTGCCGTCTGAAATGGCCGGGGCGATCAAGTCCGGCGCCAGTAAAAGCTTCGCCATCTGGAACCCGATCGACCTCGGCTATGCCGCGACATATCTGGCTGACGATTTAGTCAAAGGGACCGCCACCAAAACCGAAGCCAACATGGGCAAGCTGGGTAAAGTGCAGCTGGATGCAAACGGTAACGGCGCCATGGCGCAGCCGTTCGTTTACGATGCCAGCAACATCGATAAGTTCTCGAAGATTTTCTAATCCTCATCCCCTGCTTCTCCTGGCGGCAGGGGAAAAACCGGAGAACTATCATGTCAGCACCCACTCCTCTGCTGTCGCTTAAGGGCATCACCAAGGTTTTTCCCGGTGTGCGTGCCCTCGAGAACGTGCAGCTCGACCTCTGGCCCGGCAAAGTGACCGCCTTAATCGGCGAAAACGGCGCGGGCAAGTCCACGCTGGTCAAAGTGATGACCGGTATTTATCAGCCCGAAGAGGGCGACATTCTTTATAAAGCGATCCCCATTCAGCTGCCGAACCCGGAGTCGGCGCATAAGGTGGGGATAACCGCGATTCATCAGGAAACCGTGCTGTTTGACGAGCTGTCGGTGACCGAAAATATTTTCGTCGGCCAGTATCTGCATACCGGCCTGCTGAAGAAGCTCGACTGGCCGGCGATGCATCGAAAAGCCGGTGAAATCCTCAATCGCCTTGAGGTGCAGATTGACCCGCGGGCGACGCTGAAAACCCTCAGCATCGCCCAGCGTCATATGGTGGCGATTGCCCGGGCGCTCTCTTTTGAAGCGCAGGTGGTGATTCTCGACGAGCCTACCGCGGCGCTCTCCCAGCATGAAATTCTGGAGTTTTATCAAATCGTTGAACGCCTGAAGCTCGACGGCAAAGCGATCTTGTTTATCTCGCATAAGTTCGACGAAATTTTCGAACTGGCAGATCACTACACCATTCTGCGCGACGGCGTGTACGTCAGCTCCGGCGATATTCACGCGATCACCGAAGAGCAGATGGTGGCGATGATGGTCGGCCGGGCCATCACCCAGACCTACCCGAAGGTCGACTGCACGCCGGGAGAAACGGTGCTTGAGGTGAAAAACCTGTGCCACCCGACCGAGTTTGCCGATATTACCTTTTCGCTGCGCAAAGGCGAGATTCTGGGCTTCTATGGCCTGGTCGGCGCCGGGCGTACCGAACTGATGCAGGCGCTCTCTGGGGTCTCCCGACCGTCATCCGGCGAAATCGTGCTCAACGGCAAAACGGTGCGCTTTCGCCAGCCGGCGGACGCCATCCAGGCCGGGATTGTCTGCGTACCGGAAGAGCGGCAGAAACAGGGGGCAATTATCGCCCTGCCCATCGCCCAGAACATCAGCCTGCCGCAGCTCAGCAAGCTGAACCCCAACGGCGTGCTGAACGATGCCCGCGAATGGCGGCTGGCGGATGAATACGCCACGCGTCTGCAGGTCAAAGCTTTTAGCTGGCGGCAGGCGGTAGAGACGCTCTCCGGCGGCAACCAGCAGAAAGTGGTGATCGGCAAATGGCTGGCGACCCATCCGGACGTAATTATTCTCGATGAGCCGACCAAAGGCATCGATATCGGCTCCAAAGCGGCAGTGCATCAGTTTATGTCCGAGCTGGTGAGCCAGGGGCTGGCGGTGATTATGGTCTCTTCGGAATTACCGGAAGTGATGGGGATGTCGGACCGGATAATCGTGATGCACGAAGGGTTGATGGTTGCCGAGTATCGCGCAGGCGAAGCGACGGCAGAAACCATCGTCAGCGCCGCCAGCGGCACCGGCCAGGAGGCAGCATAATGGGGCGACAACTGCTTAAACACCGCGAAGCGCTGCTGGCGGCGGTGATCGTTTTGATGATCGGCGCCATCGGCAGCCGGGTGCCGTCGTTTATTTCGCCGGGCAATCTGGCGGAGATGTTTAACGACACCGCCATCCTGATCATCCTCGCGCTTGGCCAGATGATGGTGCTGCTGACGAAAGGCATCGATCTGTCGATGGCCGCCAACCTGGCGCTCACCGGAATGATCGTCGCGCTGCTCAACGCCCACTATCCGGGGATCCCGGTTGTGGCGCTGCTGGCGCTGGCAACCTTGCTGGGCCTGTTGATGGGGGTAATAAATGGCCTGCTGGTGTGGCGGCTCGGTATTCCGGCCATCGTGGTCACCCTGGGGACCATGAGCATCTATCGCGGCATTATTTTCCTGCTCTCCGACGGCGGCTGGGTCAACTCACACCAGATGAGCGCCGGGTTCCTCGGCCTGCCGCGCACCTCATTCCTGGGGCTGCCGTTGCTGAGCTGGTGCGCCATCGCCGCGCTGTGCCTGGTCGGCTATTTCCTGCGCTACAGCCGCACCGGCCGGGCGTTATACACCGCGGGCGGCAACGCCACGGCGGCCTATTACACCGGGATTAATGCCGGGAAAATGCAGTTCGTCAGCTTCTGCCTTTCCGGCGCGCTGGCCGGGTTCTGCGGCTATCTGTGGATTTCGCGCTTTGCCGTCGCCTACGTGGATGTTGCCAATGGCTTTGAGCTGCAGGTGGTTGCCGCCTGCGTCATCGGCGGCATCAGCACCATGGGCGGGACCGGACGGGTGCTGGGTTGCCTGTGCGGCGCGCTGTTCCTTGGGGTTATCAATAACGCGCTGCCGGTGATCGGCATTTCGCCGTTCTGGCAAATGGCGATTTCCGGCGCGGTCATTGTGATTGCGGTGCTCCTGAACGAGCGCAGCAATAAAGGGCACGGGCGGTTAATCCTGCGAAACGCAGCGTTAGCCCGGCAGAAACAGGCGGTGAAATCATGAGCAAAATGATGCTATCTGAAGAGATCAAAAGCGTGCCGGTTGCGCCGTCGCCGCTGCGCCGCCTGCTGTGCTGGGAGGGATTCCTGCTGGCGGTCACGCTGGCGGTGTTTATTGCCAATGCGCTGGCGTCTCCCTACTTCCTCAATATCTGGAACCTGTCGGACGCCACGTTTAACTTTACCGAAAAAGCGATCATCGTTCTGCCGATGGCAATGCTGATTATTGCCCGGGAAATCGACCTCTCGGTGGCGTCGACGATGGCGCTAAGCTCAACGGTCATGGGCTTCTGCGCGGCGGCGGGGATGGACACGCCGCTGCTGGTTATGGTGGGTCTCGGCGTGGGGCTGCTGTGCGGCCTGTTTAACGGCATCCTGGTGACGCGCTTTAATCTGTCGTCGATTGTTATCACTATCGGCACCATGAGCCTGTATCGCGGCCTGACCTATATCCTGCTGGGCGACAAGGCTCTGAATCAGTACCCGGAAAGCTTCGCGTGGTTCGGCCAGGGCTACGTATGGGGCGCGCTCTCCTTCGAGTTCGCGCTGTTTATCCTGCTCGCCGTCGCCTTTACCTTCCTGCTGCATAAAACCAACTTTGGTCGCCGGACTTACGCCATCGGCAATAACCCCACCGGAGCCTGGTTCTCCGGGATTAACGTCAAGCGCCACAACCTCGTGCTGTTTGCGCTGGTCGGGCTGATGGCGGGCCTGGCCGCGGTGCTGCTGACCTCAAGACTCGGCAGCACCCGCCCGACCCTGGCGATGGGCTGGGAGCTGGCGGTGGTGACCATGGCGGTACTCGGCGGCGTCAACATTCTTGGGGGGGCCGGCAGCATGGTGGGGGTGATTATCGCCGCCTTCCTGATGGGGCTGGTGACCTTCGGCCTGAGCCTGCTCAACGTGCCGGGCATCGTTATGTCAATCATCATCGGCGCGATGCTGATTGTGGTGATTTCACTGCCCATCATTACCCGACGGGTGATGCAACGCAGGGGCAGCCAAAAGGATAACCCGTAGATATTAAGGAGAATAATCATGAGCTTTATGTTGGCATTACCCAAAATTAGCCTGCACGGCGCAGGGGCCATCGGCGATATGGTGGAACTGGTGGCGAAAAAACCGTGGGGAAAAGCGCTGATTGTCACCGATGGTCAGTTGGTAAAGCTGGGCCTGCTGGACAGCCTGTTTGCCGCCCTCGATAAACACCAGTTGGCTTATCATCTGTTTGATGAAGTGTTTCCCAACCCTACCGAGGCGCTGGTGCAACAAGGCTATGCCACCTATCTGGCGGCAGGCTGCGACTACCTCATCGCCTTTGGCGGCGGTAGCCCGATCGATACTGCCAAAGCGGTGAAAATTCTGACCGCGAACCCGGCCCCGTCGACCGCCTATGCCGGCGTGGGCAAAGTACAAAATGCCGGCGTGCCGCTGGTGGCCATCAACACCACCGCCGGTACAGCAGCGGAAATGACCAGCAACGCGGTGATTATCGATAGCGAACGCCAGGTCAAGGAGGTGATTATCGACCCCAATATCATCCCCGATATTGCAGTCGATGACGCCAGCGTCATGCTGGATCTCCCGGCCTCCGTCACCGCCGCCACCGGCATGGATGCCCTGACTCACGCCATCGAAGCGTTTGTTAGCGTCGGCGCGCACCCGTTGACCGACGCGAACGCCCTGGAGGCGATTCGCCTGATCAACCTGTGGCTGCCGCAAGCCGTAGACGATGGGCATCACCTTGAGGCCCGTGAGCAGATGGCCTTTGGTCAGTATCTGGCGGGAATGGCGTTTAACAGCGCTGGTCTTGGCCTGGTCCACGCGCTGGCCCATCAGCCCGGCGCCACCCATAACCTGCCGCATGGCGTGTGCAACGCTATTCTGTTGCCGGTGATCGAAAACTTTAACCGCCCGCATGCCGTCTCCCGCTTTGCCCGCGTGGCGCAGGCCATGGGGGTCGATACTCGCGGCATGAGCGATGAAGCCGCCAGCATGGAGGCCATCGACGCCATTCGCGCCCTGAGCAAACGCGTTGGGATCCCGCAAGGCTTCAGCCAGCTTGGCGTCAGCAAAGCCGATATTGAAGGCTGGCTGGATAAAGCGCTGGCCGACCCCTGCGCACCATGCAACCCGCGCAGCGCCAGCCGCGACGAGGTTCGCGAGCTCTATCTGGAGGCCTTATGATCCGCAAAGCCTTCGTCATGCAGGTCAATCCCGACGCGCATGAAGAGTACCAGCGCCGCCATACGCCAATCTGGCCAGAGCTGGAGGCGGTGCTGAAAGCCCATGGCGCGCACCACTACGCTATCTATCTCGATCCCGCGCGCCACCTGCTGTTCGCCACGGTAGAGGTGGAATCGGAAGCCCGTTGGGATGATATTGCCCGCACCGAAGTCTGTCAGCGCTGGTGGCAGCATATGGCCGATATTATGCCGACCAACGCCGATAGCAGCCCGGTGAGCGCCGCGCTGAAACCGGTATTTTATCTGGAATAAGTGGCGAGTTGCCCCGCGATATTCGCGGGGCAATGCTGACAGGTAATCAGAAGAAGTATTTAAAGCGCACGCGGGCGCCGTAACGATCGTCGTCATCGCTCTGGCTCAGCTTATCGTTGCTATCGAGCAGAGAGTAATAAGCCCCGAGATAAATATTAAAGTTCTGCATATTCATCACGTTCGGGATTTGATACGAGGCGTGGAAGGTATGAATATTATAAGTGCCTTCATCTTTAATCCAGCAGTCGTTATCGCAAATTACCCCGGCATAATCGTTAATTTTATTATGTGCGTAGACATATCCCAGCTCAAAGCGCTGCCATAGCGCATTCACCCCGGCGGTAAAATCTTTTTCATTACTGGCGTCCATATACGCGGTATTCAGATTCACCACCACGCCGTTATCCGGATCGCTATTCAGGCCATTCCAGGTCATGGTCAGGCCATATCCGGTACGGTCAGACTGATCGACAAAATTCCCTTGGGCATTCTGATAACCATAGGCATTGTTTACCACGTTCGACTCCATCGCCGCAGCGACAGAAAAATCGTCTTTCGCCCATGAAATCACCGGACGCAAATAGGCGACGTTCTTTTTCTGCTCCATATTGCGACCGTGGTAGCCGCCGTTGTCATACAGCGACGTGCCATCTTCCAGCAGCGTATTGAGCTCAAAATACCAGTTGTCGATCTGCTTGCTCAGCAGGAAGTTACCGCCGGCATCGGAACGGCCGCGACCCTCTTTCATCATATAGATATAACCGTGACCGTCGCTGTAGAGGTCATTTGCGGTATTGCCGGAGTGCTCAACAAAGGTGTCCTGATTAAGCGGGAACATGTCGTAGGCTTCAAAGCGACCGACCTTCACCTTCCAGTCATCCTCCTGACCAAAAAAGAACACGGCGTCATCGAGGTTCATCGAACCGGTCATATCCGCCAGCGGCTGAACCGAGAAGCCGGCAAAATAGCCGTTGTCCATTTTGCGCATGCCGTCAAACCCCAGCAGGATGCGGCCATTGAGGTCCCAGCGATCGGAGGTCGGGTCGCTACTGACATCGGCGTTAGTCATCGCCAGCAAGCCGCGTTTGCTTTCGGCATCCATGTTGAATTCAACATCACCATAGATTTTTAAATCACCGTAGCCGCTGAGGGTCAGGGCAGGTACGCTGGTGTTTTTCTGCGTTTCAACATCCGGGGTCTGGCTTTTTACCGCCATCGTGCTGGGTGTGGTTTTAAGCTGCTGGATCTCTTGTGCCTGTTCAATCTTCAACTGCTGGATCTGATTTTCGGCTTGCGTGGCGCGACTCTCCGCCGCAGCAAGCCGCGATTCGAGCTGTTGCAGGCGTTGTTCCAGCGTTTGTGACTGCGTTTTTGCCATACCGGTATTTGCCGTTAATAATAAACCAACGGCTACCGCTAATATTGTCTTATTCATCGTTATGTTTCCCAGAGATAAAATTTCAATGACTGGATTAATTAAAATCCACCACGTGAATATTTTTATATATGCCATGCTTTATTGTTTTTTACTTATTAACGCCCGGCAGTTCCGGGACGCTTTACCGCAGGTAATCGAATAGTAACAACTCCTTTTCAGCCATTAAAAACAATTCTTCATTATCGTGAGCGAGATAACACAGGAATACCGTAACCCTTAATAAAAAACGGTTCACAAATAAACCATAAAAATAATTAATAACCACACCATGAATAATCTAAATAAGAGAGCCAGACCAGCAGAGCCGGAATATTTCCGGTTCTGCATCTGGCGTCTTAATACATTAATGATTTCAATATGATTATAGGTCTGGTCCCGGCCTACACCGCCATCGTCTTATTGCCGACGCTGTCGACGGCCGTTTTTCCTGACAAGGTGAAGGCGGAGATAATGGTGACGACCAGCGCAATGCTCCCGAGGATCAGGTAGGTGTCCTGGAAACCAATCCGGTCATACATATTGCCGGCAAATGCCGAGAGGAAAATCGCCGCCACCTGTTTGGCAAACTGAAAGCCCACCAGATAGATAGTCGCCGACAACCGGGTATCGAACACCCCAGTAATATATTTGAATGCCCCCACCAGCAGGAACGGGACTTCCAGCGCGTGCAGCATTTTCAGAACCACCACCTCTGCCGCCGTCGTGGCGAACGACGAACCGATCATCCTCACCGCCATCACCATCCCGGCAATCAGCAGGGTATTCTTCGCGCCGATGCGGTTAATGATCCACGGCGAGCTAAACATAATGATGGCGTTGCAAATTTCTCCGGCAGTGGTCGCAAAACCAAAGGCGCGCGTGCCGGCTTCCGGGGTGGCAAAGTAAGATTTAAAGAAGGTCGCAAACTGCTGATCGAAGACGTCATACACGCAGGCCACGCCCACGACATACAGAATAAACATCCACATCTTGCGCTGGCGGAACATGCTGATGGCGGTTTTGAGATCCACCGCGGGACGGTTGGCGCCTAAGGAATCCAGCACCTGCGCGGACGAGCTGGCCTGCGGTCTGGCAATCGCCACCAGCATCAACAGCAGCAGCGCGGCGATCGACCCCATCCAGAACACCCATTCGGGGTTCACGCTAAACAACATCCCGGCCGTAGTCGCACACAGCGCCCAGCCCAGGCAACCAAAGGTACGTGCCTTACCGTACTCAAACCCGCTATTGCGGCTTACCCGTTCAATATAGGCCTCCATCGCCCCGGCGCCGGCAGAGAAAACAAAGCCGATATAGGCCCCGCCACTCAACGCACCGAGCCAGATATTGCTTTTCAGCAGCGGTGCAAAGACATACAGGAAGAAGGGGGCAATCAGGACCAGCAACACCGTGACGATCCACATCAGATGCTTCTTCAGCCCCAGCTTGTCGGAAATAACCCCGAGGATCGGCTGAAAACAGATAGCGAACAGCGACAGGCTGGAGAAGACGATGCCGGTCTCGGTTTTATTCAGGCCAATGACATCCGACAGCCAGATCGGCAGAAACGGAAAGCAGGTGGCCATAATGAAGAAGTAGAGAAAAAAGAACAGTCCGAAAATCCAGAAGTTAGGGTTATTTTTATGGGTACAGACGGTCGGGTTCATTGTGTATTCCTCAAAAAGGGCCGATGCTCGGCCCGTCACCATCACACGCGTTGCAGGCCAATTAAAATGGCGCTTTCCGGGTCGAGAATGGGCAGCGCCAGTCCCGCTTGTTGTAACCACTCACCGCTTACCGTCAGCGGCGTCGTCATCCATTCCGGCAGCTTACGCATGGTATGGCCGCCCTCTCCTGTTATCTGAATATTCGGATGGTCCAGCAGCATCACCCGGTAGCGCGCGTCGGCTTGCAGGCCCGCCACCCGCAGCGGCGCCATCAGGGTGTAATCCGGCATCGCCAGCTGGCTCACGAGGAAAATCGCCTGGTGCTTATCTTCGCTAACCACGCCGTGGGCGAGCGTGGTCGCATCCGGCATATCTATCCGCCACTGCACGCCGTGGTGCAGTAAGTCGCGCCACTGCTTATGCAGTGCCACATATTTGCGATAGCCCGCGCGTTCGCGCTCATCGACGCCCACAGGATCCAGCTCCAGCCCCATATGGCCAAACAGCGCCGTCAGGCCACGGAAGGCAATATCATGCTGGCGGAAGGTGGCGTGGCAGTGGCGATTGCCGACATGCGACCCCATCACTTCCGGCGGGAAGAAATAGCTCATCCCACGCTGGATGGTGTTGCGTTCCAGCGCATCGTTATTGTCTGAAGGCCAGAAACGGTGGCTGCGCTTAAGCACTTCATAATCGATACGCCCGCCGCCAGAAGAGCAGGACTCGAATTCAATCTGCGGGAAGCGGGCGACCAGCGTATCCAGCAGGCGATAGAACTGGCGGGTTTGCGCATCGGCGGCGGCTTTGCCGTTATGGCCCGGCTGCACCAGCTCGCGGTTCATATCCCACTTCACATAGTCCACGGCGTGCTCGCCCAGCAGCCAGCTCATGCGCTCAAGGAGATAGTCAAAGGCTTCGGGGATATTCAGGTTCAGCACCAGCTGATGACGCCCGGGAAGCGGCGTATAGCCTGGCAGCGCCAGCACCCAGTCCGGGTGTGCGCGGTACAAATCAGAGTTTGGGTTGATCATTTCCGGCTCGACCCAGATGCCGAACTCCATGCCCAGCGACTTCACGTGATCGATAACCGGGGTCAGGCCGTTGGGGTACTTTTTCTCATCGAGATACCAGTCGCCCAGCGCCGCCCAGTCATCGTTACGCCCCTTAAACCAGCCGTCATCGATGATAAAGCGCTCGACGCCCAGATCCGCCGCTTCATCCGCCATGCGCATGATGTATTGCGGGTCGTGGTCAAAGTAGATCCCTTCCCAGGTGTTGAGATGCACCGGGCGCGGTTTGTTGTCAGGGAAGCGAATGATCTGTTCGCGCAGATAGCGGTGGAACTGCTGGCTCATGCCGTTCAGCCCCTGCGAGGAATAGCTGGCATAGAGGCTCGGAGTCCAGAGCGTTTCCCCCTCCTCCAGCACCATTTCGCCCGGCAGATAGAGCGCTTCGGCCTGCAGATAGCGACGGCCATCCGTTTTCGCTTCAGCCCGCAGACGATGGTTGCCGCTCCAGCCCAGATGCACGCCCCACACTTCGCCCTGCATTTCGCTGAAGGCCTGGCTGCCGGTAATCAGCGCCGGAAAATGCTCATGCGACGTTCGGCCCCGGCGGTTTTCCAGCACGATGCTGTCGTGCTCAAGCGTCAAACGGTGGGGCTGAAATTCGCGAGTCCAGCGGCCATGAAAGGCCAGTACTTCCCGGGCGCGTTCGGCGACCGGCAGCGTGACAGCCAGACGATCCACCTGCCAGGGCTGCGGGTGCAGGTTGGTTAAACCGTGACGCACGCTCAGTACTCCGCTGTCGTCGAGCTGAATTTCGCTGCACAGGCGCAGACCGGCCTGAGCGTCTTCAGCGATCACGGTGAGCGCCTGTCCGTCCGGGATCACTTCAGTGGTCGTGAAAATCGGCGAGGCGTCGAGCCCCTGGCGGTGGCCTTCAATGCCCGGTGCGCCAAACAAACCGTGGCCCAGCTCGGCCATTAACGTCAGCGGTGAATCAACGTCCAGACGACCGTTGGCAACAGGACGCGCAATACTGTCAGCATCCTGCGGCGAAAAGTAACGTAAATGCGGCCCCCAGTAGACAATTTCGGCAAACGGGTGCGTTTTAATGATCACATCCGCCGTTGAACTTTGTAGGCGTAAAATCGAATCAGACATCAGACATCTCCACAACAAGGTATGTCTTACTGTTGATCCGAAACGTTTCGGGTAACAACCAAAACGTTTCGGATCCGTGATAGACCTCAGGAAATTAGTGTGGAGAGCTGTAAATCAGCTGGTTTCGCCGGGGATAAATTCTGGCTGCCAGAGCACCTGCAGTGAGGCGAGATCGTCACCTGCGATGAGCCGACGCACCATGCTGGCAATCTGGCGACCGACGCCCTGGCGAGTGGACTGGATCACCGCCCCGACCGGGATTTCAATGATGCTGTCCTGCGGTAAACCGTCGTACACCACCAGCGACACGCGGTTGTCACCGGTCAGGCGCCCCTGCTGATAGAGCGCCATGGCAGCACCATCACCGTGGGTATTGCAGTCAGTGATAATCGCCGTTGGCGGCTCCGGCAGGCGGAGCAGCTCCAGCGTGGCCTGGTAACCGCCGCGTCGGGTTGGCGGCACGCGGCGCTGCCAGCTATCGGACAGACCGGCCTCCCGGAGCGCATCCAGATAGCCGTTTCGCCGCTGTGAGATAAACGCCTGGTTGTTGTTTTCGCCGAGAAAAGCGATGCGCTGATGGCCCTGGTTTATTAAATGACGGGCGGCGCGATAGGTCCCGGCATGGTTGTCGAAATCAAACCAGGCATAGGGCTGCGGCAGGCGGCTGCGTCCGAGGGCCAGAAAAGGAAAACCAGAGGCCAGCAGCTGCGTCAGCCGTGGGTCGTCGTCAAGGGTATGCGCCACGATCAGCGCATCAATCCGCCGGCTTTGCGCCATGCGCATATAGCCGTGCTGGTCGGCCTGCTCGTCGTCGGCAATCAGCAGCAGATCGATCTCATAGCGCGCCAGCTCGTGGCTGATTTCCCCGACCATGTCGTGAAACACGGTGTTGTTCAGCGGCGCCGGGCTCATGGGGAACACCAGGCCGACGGCGTCGATTTTGCCCATTTTAAGCCGCCGCGCGAAGGTATTCGGCTGATAACCACGGCGTTTTGCTTCGGCTTGAACCCGGGTACGCGTCTCCTGCGACACGTCATCATAACCGTTTAACGCACGGCTGACGGTAGTGACCGAGATCCCAAGTTCTTTAGCAATGGCTTTCAGAGACATACATATCCTTGTCGACGCGGGGAAGGCGGTTAGTGTCCCGCAATACGGGGATGGCGTCCAGCAACAGCATCGCCGCTCTTACCCCGGATATGCCGCTAGTTTTGTTCCGCCACCAGCAGCGCCTGGGTATCCGGCTCCAGCGCCTGGAAAACATGCTCGCGATCGGCCGGATAGCAGATGTAATCCCCTTCGCCAAGCTCTTCCGGCGCCTCGGTCAGCCCAACCCGCGCCCGACCCTGGGTGATAATAATATGCTCCACCGAACCTGCAGGATGCGGATGTGAAATACGATCGGCTCCCGGTTGCGTCAGCAAAAGATAGATGTCGCGACGCGCGCCCGGCGGGCAGGCGGCCAGCAGGATCGCCTGATAGTTTGCCTGTTCCGCGATCACTTTTGTCCCCTCACCGCGGCGGATCACCTGGGTGGTGTTGACCTGCGGTTCCAGCAGACGCGCAAAGGGGATATCGAGCGCCACGCAGAGCGCCCACAGGGTTTCCAGACTCGGGTTGCCGTTGGCCGACTCCAGCTGCGATAGCGTTGATTTAGCGATCCCGGCCCGTCGCGCGACTTCGGCGAGAGACAGCCCGGTACGCGCACGTTCACGCACCAGACTTTTGGCAATCAGGCTTATTGGCTGCGTCATATAGCGCCCCACTGTTTTTTATATCGAACGTTTCGTTCGACTTGAAATGAATATGTGTTGCGTTCATTATAATGGAAATTCGTTCGATATGGCTAAAGAGTATGAAACAGCATTTTGCCAGCCTGAAAGGCGACACTATTAAAGCGATTATTTTAGTCTGCCTGGCGGTCGGTATCGTGGGCATGTCCTATGGCTCACTGGCCATCGCCTACGGCTTCCCCATTTGGGTGCCTTTTGTGCTCTCCGTCTCCGTACTGGCGGGAGCCTCAGAGTTTATGTTCATCGGCATCGTCGCCAGCGGCGGTAATCCACTAGCCGCCGCTGCCGCCGGGTTATTGGTTAACGCCCGCCATATTCCTTTTGGCGTCACGGTGCGCGACCTGGTCGGCAAACGCGCCGCCAGCTTCCTCGGCTGTCACATCATGAACGATGAAAGCGTGGTATTCGGCCTGTCACAAAAGACGCCGGAACAGCGCCGGGCGGCCTACTGGCTGTGTGGTCTGGGCGTGGCGATTATCTGGCCGCTGGGCGCCCTGCTTGGCGCCGGAGTCGGCAAACTGCTGCCATCCCCGGAAACCATCGGTCTGGATGCGGTATTCCCGGCCATTTTGCTGGCGCTGGTAGTGCCGGCATTTAAAAATCGCACCACCCTGATCCGGGCCTGCAGCGGAGCGCTGGTCTCTTTAGCTGCCGTGCCTTTTGCCCCGGTGGGTTTGCCGGTGCTGCTCTCTCTGTTTGGCCTGCTGGCGAGGAAAAAATAATGGGTAACATGACGCTGTTTATCGCCGGTATCGCGATTCTGTCGCTGGGAACCTATTTAATGCGTTTAGGTGGGGCGAAACTGGGCAACCGCCTGGCCTTTTCCGAACGATCTCAGGCCCTGCTTTCCGATGCGGCGACGGTGCTGCTCTTTTCCGTGGCGCTGGCGACGACGTTTTATGAAGGTGAACATTTTGCCGGAGCGGCGCGGGTCTTGGGCGTGGGCTTCGCGGTATTTCTCGCCTGGCGCAAGATGCCATTGATCGTGGTGATTATTGCTGCGGCGGTGGTGACCGCGCTGTTACGAATGGCCGGTATAAACTAAAAAAGCGCCCGCAGGCGCTCTTTCGACAATAGCTTTTGGCTTATTTGTTCAGTTCCGCCGTCATATGCACGCGGTTACCGGTAAAGGCTTCGGTAATTTTGTAAGACGATGCCCCGGCAGCCTGAGCCTGTGCGGCGATTTTTGCTTCTGCACCGTCCATTGTCATGGCGGTCGCCGTTACGGTTTCAGCGGCAAAAGAACCAAAAGAGACGGTCATAGCGATAACTGCTGCAAAAGTTTTGATGCTGTTCATGATGTAAACCCTTTAAATTAGTTGTTTGGATAAGGCGCCGTGCCTTGATGTGATAAATAGTAGCTCTCACATCGCCAAACAAAAAGCGGAAGGATTTGTTCTCATCATTCAAAAAAATTGACTTATTTTTAACCGGCGATCAATCGCTGTGGATGGGTGTATACCGTGGCCCTGCCCGGCTTGCAGAAGCCGACCAGCGTCAGGTTGCAGCGCTCTGCGACCTCAACCGCCAGCGCCGTCGCAGCGGAGACCGCAAACAGAATTTCCACCCCGCACATCGCGGCTTTCTGCACCATCTCGTAGCTGGCCCGGCTGGAGACTAACGCCGCCCCGTCACGCCAGGCACCTTCTACATCAACCCGATGCCCGAGCAGCTTATCCAGCGCCACGTGCCGGCCAACATCTTCGTGGCCTCCCGCCAGCTCGCCAGTAGGACTCACCCAGGCAGCCGCATGCGTGCAGCCGGTCAGACGGCCGATCGGCTGGAAATCGTTCAGATGCGCCAGCGCGCGGTCGAGATTCGCCAGATCGAAGGTCTGGGTAAACGGCAGCGGCTGCACCGGTTTGCCAATATCGTTGAGTTGTTCCACGCCGCACACGCCGCAGCCGGTACGCCCGGCAAGCGCCCGACGACGCGCTTTCAGCCCCATAAAGCGACGACTGGACAGCTCGATTTGCACTTCCAGCCCGTTGCAGGCCTGCACGACATCCATCCCATAAATGTCACGCCGGTCTTCTATAATCCCTTCAGAGAGAGAGAAACCAACGGCGAAATGCGTCAGATCCTTTGGCGTTGCCATCATCACGACGTGGGAGATGCCGTTATAGACCAGCGCGATCGGGACTTCTTCAGCTAACTCGTCCGGCTGAGGATGTTGCAAATCCTCGCGTTTCCAGAGCGTGACCCGGCGATAAGTTATGACATCTGTCACATTTTCAATTTGTTCGTGAGGGTTCTTGTTCACTTTGTCTTAACCGTATTGGAACAGGCATACACACAATGTGGTATTCTCTCTATACCCCTTCAAGTGAAAGGGGGATCACCCCCAATTCTGAACCTTTGCGGCCCTGACCGCAAAGTAAATAACTACATGTGACAATGTCGATACAAGGAGTGAACCATGCAGGTCAGCAGAAGGCAGTTCTTTAAGATCTGCGCTGGCGGTATGGCAGGCACAACGGCAGCAACGCTGGGCTTTGCTCCAGCTATTGCGCTCGCGGAAACCCGGCAATATAAACTGCTGCGTACCCGTGAAACCCGTAACACCTGTACGTACTGTTCTGTCGGTTGTGGGCTGTTGATGTATAGCCTCGGCGACGGTGCGAAAAACGCCAAAGCATCCATCTTTCATATCGAAGGTGACCCTGACCATCCGGTCAACCGTGGTGCGCTCTGCCCTAAAGGGGCGGGTCTGGTCGACTTTATCCACTCTGAAAGTCGCCTGAAATTCCCGGAATATCGCGCGCCAGGTTCCGACAAATGGCAGCAAATCAGCTGGGACGAGGCGTTCGATCGCATCGCTAAGCTGATGAAAGAAGACCGCGATGCCAACTTCATGGCGAAAAACGACGCTGGCACGACCGTCAACCGCTGGTTGACCACCGGTATGCTGTGCGCCTCCGCCTCCAGTAACGAAACCGGTTATTTAACCCAAAAATTCTCCCGCGCGCTGGGTATGCTCGCGGTCGACAACCAGGCACGCGTCTGACACGGACCAACGGTAGCAAGTCTTGCTCCAACATTTGGTCGCGGTGCGATGACCAACCACTGGGTGGATATTAAAAACGCCAACCTGATTGTGGTAATGGGTGGTAACGCCGCTGAAGCGCACCCGGTAGGGTTCCGCTGGGCGATGGAAGCCAAAATTCGCAACGGTGCGAAGCTGATTGTTATCGACCCACGCTTTACGCGTACCGCGTCGGTAGCCGACTTCTATACCCCGATTCGTTCCGGTACTGACATCACTTTCCTGTCAGGCGTGATCCTGTACCTGCTAAACAACGAAAAAATTAACCGTGAATATACCGAAGCCTATACCAACGCCAGCCTGATTGTGCGTGAGGATTACGGCTTTGAAGACGGTCTGTTTAGCGGCTACGACGCAGAAACCCGCAAGTACGATAAAACGTCCTGGAACTACGAGCTGGACGAAAACGGCTTTGCTAAACGCGATACGACGCTACAGCATCCGCGCTGCGTGTGGAACCTGCTAAAACAGCACGTTTCCCGCTATACGCCGGACGTGGTCGAAAATATCTGCGGGACGCCGAAAGCGGACTTCCTCAAAGTCTGCGAGTACATTGCGGAAACCAGCGCTCACGATAAAACCGCATCGTTCCTGTATGCCCTCGGCTGGACCCAGCACTCTGTCGGCGCGCAGAACATTCGTACCATGGCGATGATCCAGTTGCTGCTTGGCAATATGGGGATGGCAGGCGGCGGCGTTAACGCCCTGCGTGGTCACTCCAATATCCAGGGTCTCACCGACTTAGGATTGCTGTCGCAAAGCCTGCCGGGGTATATGACCCTGCCAAGCGAAAAACAGGCCGACCTGCAAACCTACCTCGCCGCCAACACGCCGAAACCGCTGCTGCAAGGCCAGGTGAACTACTGGGGCAACTACCCGAAATTCTTCGTCTCAATGATGAAGGCTTTCTTTGGTGATAAAGCCACGGCAGAAAACAGCTGGGGCTTCGACTGGTTGCCGAAGTGGGATAAAGGCTACGACGTACTGCAGTACTTCGAGATGATGAACCAGGGCAAGGTCAACGGCTATATCTGCCAGGGCTTTAACCCGGTGGCCTCGTTCCCGAACAAAAACAAAGTTGTCGCTTCGCTGTCGAAACTGAAGTTCCTGGTGACCATCGACCCGCTCAACACCGAAACGTCCACCTTCTGGCAAAACCACGGTGAGTCGAACGATGTTGATCCGTCGAAAATCCAGACCGAGGTATTCCGTCTGCCTTCCACCTGCTTCGCCGAAGAAAACGGTTCGATCGTTAACTCCGGCCGCTGGCTGCAGTGGCACTGGAAAGGCGCCGATGCCCCCGGGATTGCGGTCACTGACGGTGAGATCCTCGCCGGTATCTTCTTACGCCTGCGTAAGATGTATGCCGAGGAAGGCGGCCCAACGCCTGAGCCGGTGCTGAACATGACGTGGAACTATTCCACGCCGCATGAACCCGCGTCCGAAGAAGTGGCGATGGAAAGCAACGGCAAAGCGCTGGCGGACATTACCGATCCGGCGACCGGGGCGGTTATCGTCAAAAAAGGCCAGCAGCTGAGCTCGTTCGCCCAGCTGCGCGATGACGGCACCACCTCCAGCGGCTGCTGGATATTCGCCGGAAGCTGGACGCCGGATGGCAACCAGATGGCGCGCCGTGATAACGCCGACCCATCAGGCCTGGGTAATACCCTGGGCTGGGCATGGGCATGGCCGCTCAACCGCCGCATCCTGTACAACCGCGCCTCTGCGGACCCGCAGGGCAACCCGTGGGATCCGAAGCGTCAGATCCTGAAATGGGATGGCGCCAAGTGGAGCGGAATGGACATCCCAGACTACAGCGCCGCCGCACCTGGCAGCGATGTCGGGCCGTTTATCATGCAGCCTGAAGGGATGGGACGTTTGTTCGCTATCGATAAGATGGCGGAGGGGCCGTTCCCGGAACACTACGAGCCGTTTGAAACGCCGCTGGGTACGAACCCGCTGCACCCGAACGTGGTCTCCAACCCGGCCGCTCGCGTCTTTAAAGGCGACCTTGAGCAGATGGGCAAAGCGGAGAAATTCCCGTACGTCGGCACCACTTACCGTCTGACCGAGCACTTCCACTACTGGACCAAGCATGCGCTGCTTAACGCTATCGCACAGCCGGAACAGTTTGTCGAAATCGGCGAGAAGCTGGCGAATAAACTCGGCATCGCCCACGGCGATACCGTTAAGGTCTCCTCCAACCGCGGCTATATCAAAGCTAAGGCGGTGGTGACCAAGCGTATTCGCACGCTGAAAGCCGACGGTAAAGATATCGATACCATCGGTATTCCGATTCACTGGGGCTACGAAGGCGTGGCGAAGAAAGGGTTTATCGCAAACACCCTGACGCCGTTCGTCGGAGATGCGAATACGCAGACGCCGGAGTTCAAAGCGTTCCTCGTTAACGTGGAAAAGGTGTAACGGAGACGACCTATGGCTTATCAATCTCAGGACATTATCCGTCGCTCCGCGACTAACGGCTTCACCCCCGCGCCTCGTGCGCGGGACCATCAGGAAGAGGTGGCGAAGCTTATCGACGTCACCACCTGCATCGGCTGTAAAGCCTGTCAGGTGGCCTGTTCCGAGTGGAACGATCTCCGTGACGAAGTGGGTCATAACGTCGGGGTGTACGACAACCCCGCCGATCTGACCGCCAAATCCTGGACGGTGATGCGCTTCTCGGAAGTGGAGCAAAACGACAAGCTGGAGTGGCTCATCCGTAAGGATGGCTGCATGCACTGCGCCGATCCGGGCTGCCTGAAGGCGTGCCCGGCAGAAGGGGCTATCATTCAGTATGCCAACGGCATCGTCGACTTCCAGTCTGAGCAGTGCATCGGCTGCGGCTACTGCATCGCCGGCTGTCCGTTCGATGTGCCGCGTCTCAACCCGGAAGATAACCGCGTCTACAAATGTACGCTGTGCGTAGACCGCGTCACCGTAGGCCAGGAACCGGCCTGCGTGAAAACCTGTCCGACGGGCGCTATCCACTTTGGCTCCAAAGAGGATATGAAAGTGCTGGCAGGCGAACGCGTTGCCGAGCTGAAAACCCGTGGTTATGACAATGCCGGCCTGTACGATCCTGCCGGCGTTGGCGGGACGCACGTAATGTATGTACTGCACCATGCCGACAAGCCGAATCTCTATCACGGCCTGCCGGAAAACCCGGAAATCAGCGCCACCGTGAAGTTCTGGAAAGGCATCTGGAAACCGCTCGCGGCGGTCGGTTTTGCCGCGACCTTTGCAGCCAGTATTTTCCACTATGTGGGTGTCGGTCCGAACCGCGCAGACGAGGAAGAAGACAATCTGCATGAAGAGAATGACGAGGTGCGCAAATGAAAAGACGTGACACCATCGTGCGCTACACGGCGCCGGAACGTATCAACCACTGGGTCACCGCCTTCTGCTTCATGCTGGCGGCGATAAGCGGACTGGGGTTCTTTTTCCCGTCCTTCAACTGGCTGATGCAGATCATGGGCACACCGCAGCTGGCGCGTATCCTGCACCCGTTTGTCGGCGTGATTATGTTTGCTTCATTCATCATCATGTTTTTCCGCTACTGGCACCATAATCTAATCAATCGGGATGATATCTTTTGGGCGAAGAATATTCGTAAGATCGTCGTCAACGAGGAAGTAGGTGACACCGGGCGCTATAACTTCGGCCAGAAATGCGTATTCTGGGCGGCGATTATTTTCCTGGTACTGTTGCTGATAAGCGGTGTGATCATCTGGCGCCCTTACTTTGCACCTGCGTTCTCAATTCCGGTAATCCGATTGGCGCTCATGCTGCATTCATTTGCCGCAGTTGCATTAATTGTGGTTATCATGGTGCATATCTACGCCGCCCTGTGGGTGAAAGGCACCATAACCGCGATGGTGGAAGGCTGGGTTACCAAAACGTGGGCGAAGAAACATCACCCACGCTGGTACCGGGAAGTTCGCCAGAAACAGGAAAACAAGACTGAATGAGTATTCGCATAATCCCGCAAGATGAGCTGGGTTCGAGCGAGAAACATACGGCGGAGTACATTCCGCCGTTACTGTTCCCCAGACTGAAAAATCTTTATAACCGCCGCGCTGAACGTCTGCGCGAACTGGCGAAGAACAATCCGCTGGGTGATTACCTGCGTTTTGCTGCGCTGATTGCTCACGCCCAGGAAGTGGTGCTCTACGACCATCCTTTTCAGATGGACCTGACCGCCCGCCTCAAAGAGGCAAACGAGCAGGGCAAACCGCCGCTGGATATTCACGTGCTGCCGCGCGATAAGCACTGGCACAAGCTGCTGCATTCGCTGATTGCCGAGCTGAAACCAGAGATGAGCGGCCCGGCGCTGGCGGTCATCGAAAACCTGGAGAAAGCATCTGAGCAGGAGCTGGAACTGATGGCGAGCGCTCTGTTTGCCTCAGACTTTGCTTCTGTCAGCAGCGATAAAGCTCCGTTTATCTGGGCCGCGCTGTCGCTTTACTGGGCGCAGATGGCCAGCCTGATCCCTGGCAAAGCGCGCGCCGAATACGGTGAGCAGCGCCAGTTCTGCCCGGTATGCGGCTCCATGCCCGTATCCAGCATGGTGCAGATTGGTACCACCCAAGGGTTACGCTATCTGCACTGCAATCTGTGCGAAACCGAGTGGCACGTAGTACGCATCAAGTGCAGCAACTGCGAACAGAGTCGGGATTTACACTACTGGTCTCTCGATAATGAACAGGCGGCCATTAAAGCCGAGAGCTGCGGCGACTGCGGAACCTACCTGAAGATTCTCTATCAGGAAAAAGATCCGAACGTCGAACCCGTCGCCGACGATCTCGCATCGCTGGTGCTGGACGCCCGCATGGAGCAAGAAGGCTTTGCCAGAAGCTCAATCAACCCGTTCATGTTCCCGGGTGAAGGGGAGTAAATCAGCTCTCACGTCGGGCGGCACACGCTGCCCGACTCACCCATTTGACCACATCTCTTTTCCCCGCGTCAGGCTTGAGTTTCGCTTTTGCGAGCCGTTTTCCATAATCTTCCCGCCACCAGAAACACCATTTTCTTTTGCCGCAAACCAGGCTATAACACTGTATACCCATACAGTTTAAAGGAATAAAAAATGGCGCTGGAAAAAGGTATTGCCGAGCAGGTTCAGGCCTTTATCGACGCAGGTCGCCCCGCTTCGCGAGAGCAACATATTGATGACCGGAGAAACGGCTATATCGCCAGTACGGTACTGGCCGGCGAGACGGAAACCCGCGTGCAGGTAGAAGATATCACGTTGGAAGGCATGACCTTTCGCGTGGTCTCGCCGCACAATGCCGTCGGCACGCTACCTACCGTTATCTACTATCACGGCGGCTGCTTTATCAGCGGCGGTTTCGCCACCCATGATAAGCAGCTCCGGCAGCTGGCGTATGCCAGCGGCTGTCGGGTCATCGCCGTGGCATACCGACTGGCGCCCGAACACAGGTTTCCCGCCGCACACGATGATGCATACCAGGGCGCACAGATTATCCAGCGTCATGCCGGGCAGCTTGGGGTCGATACCGCGCAAATCACCCTTGCCGGTGACAGCGCTGGCGGCCATCTGGCGCTGGTGACCGCGCTACGGCTGAAAGCCGCACAAGGCTGGCAACCGGCACAGCTTATTCTGATTTACCCGATGCTGGATGCCAGCGCCAGTTCACCCAGCTACATCAGCAACGGCAGCGATTACATCATCACCGGAGATACGCTGCTGAGCGGCTACGAAATGTATCTGGCTTCCACACCGTTAACGCACCCGGAGGCCAGCCCGCTGTGGCGCGACGACTTCTGCGGCCTGCCGCCGGTGCATATTGTGACCGCCGAATATGACCCGCTGCGTGATGAAGGCGAAACGCTGTATCAGCGTCTGAGCGAGCAGCAGGTTACCTGCACCTGCCAGCGCTACCTCGGGGTGATTCACGGTTTCTTTCAGCTTGCGGGGATAAGCCGGGCAGCGCGCGGTGCTATTGGGGATATCGCCTGGCGAATCCGTTCGCCTGGCCAGTCAATGTGATGGGTACGGTGGGAATTACTCTTCTTCGTTCCCGCCCTCTTCATACGAGCCAAAGGGCTTCGCGGGCAGAACAATGTAAATGCCTTCAAAAATCGCGCCCAGGCTCTCGCCGCCAAATAGCTCAACCTGCAGCTGAACGCGCGCTTTGCGCCCGCGGGCCAGACGATCGAGATCGCCGCTTAACGAGCCCAGGTCAGCCACGGCGCTCGGGCGGCCGCTGATCGGCTGGCTATAGCGAATATGCGCGTCGGCGAGAATAATCGTGCCGCCCAGGTGGCGCTCACGCAACATTAACCAGATAAGCCCCCAGCCGGTTAAGGTCGCCAGGGAAAACAGGCTGCCGGCAAACAGGGTATGGTGCGGATTCTGGTTGCCAGCTTCGGGCATGGTGGTAATAAACTTTTTCCCGGTGTACTGCTGAATGCGCACGCCCATTTTTTCGCTGAGCGGGATATGCTGATACCAGGCCTGCTGCAGCTGCCCGCACCAGTCGCCGCGGTGCAGAATGTCATCCAGCGAGGCGATCGGCTTAATCATCAGGAAGTGGCGAATCGGCGTGGTGGTTGGCGTGGTGATCTCGCCCTCGTTGACAAAACCGAGCTTGGCAAAGAAGTCCATGGCGTCTTCACGCGCGCTACAGGTTACGCGCTTGACCCCTTCCTGACGGGCTACGGACTCGAGGGTCATCGCCATCAGCGTCCCCAGCCCTTTATCCTGCACCGACGGGTGTACGGCCATAAAGCGAATAGAGGCTTCGTTCTCCGCGTTGATATACAGCCGTCCGACGGCAACCAGACGTCCTTCTTCATCCACCACCATCTGGTGATGCGCCATCGCATCCCAGGCGTCGCGTTCCGACCCTTTGGGCTGATGCAACGGCTTGCGCAGCATCTCCCAGCGGAACTGATAGTAGCTCTCGAGTTCTTCTTCTGTTTGCGGTACACGAAGGTGATACATAGCTGTACTCTCTTTTGTTACCCGCAACCGGCCTGGAAGCTGGCTCATACCTGCAACCAGAAGGTCACAGGACCATCATTAACCAAAGAGACCTGCATATCCGCAGCGAATCTCCCGGTCTGTGTGTTCATCTCCTGCTGACGGCAGCGTGCGACAAAATAGTCATACAACGCTTCCGCTCTGTCAGGGGCGGCACCTCTTGAAAAGCCAGGACGCATGCCGCGCTCGGTATCTGCCGCCAGCGTGAACTGCGACACCACCAGTACGCTGCCGCCGGACTGCTGAACGTTGAGGTTCATTTTCCCGTCAGCATCGCTGAAAATACGATAGCCCAGCACGCGCTCGCACAGGCGATTCGCTTTCTGCTCATCATCGTCTTTCTCGACGCCCAATAACACCAGAAGCCCCGGGCCGATTTCACCCGTCACTTCACCCTCCACGGTTACGCTTGCACGGGTCACGCGCTGAATTAATGCAATCATCGTTATTCTGTTTCTTCTTTTTTAAGTTTGCGGTATTCCTCGAGAGTGACAGTAATTTCTGCCCCAAGCAAGACGATACACCACGTCCAGTACACCCAGACAAACAAAATCGGCACCACCGCTATCACGCCATAAATCAGCTGGTACGACGGAAACGCCGTGATATACAGGGCGAAGGCTTTTTTACCCGCCTCAAACAAGAGCGCCGCCACCAGCGATCCCACCAGCGCATCGCGGGTGCGAACCCGGGTCGTCGGGACAATGCTGTAAAGCAGCCAGAATGCCGCCCAGGATAAAATCAACGGGAAGATCCGTAGCACAGCATCAATCACGCTGTTCAGGTCGCTCGCCCAGCGTAGCGACAGCAGATAAGAGCTGATCGCCAGGCTCGCCCCTGCCAGCAGCGGCCCCAGGGTCAGGATCATCCAGTAAACCGCAAAAGAGTAAATCTTTGGCCGGGTACGGGCGCTGCGCCAGATAGTATTCAGCGCGCTATCGATCGAGTACATCAGCAGCAACGAGGTGACAATCAGCCCGAAAGCCCCGACCGCCGTCATCCGGCTGGAGTTTGCGACAAACTGCTCGATATAGCCCTGGATGACATCCCCCGTCGCCGGGATGAAGTTGGCAAAGATAAAGTGGCGAATCTGTCCGCTCACCTCGGAAAACATGGGAAATGCCGAGAACAACGCGAAGACGACGGCAATCAGCGGCACCAGAGAGAGTAACGACACATAGGCGAGGTTTCCCGCCAGTGTCGTCATATTGTCTTCATCAATACGCCGCCAGAGCAGCTTTATCCAGGCCACAAAGGGCCGGGTACGATGCTTTGCTTTTTGATGAACGATTTTGAACATAGTTATTTCGCAAAGTAAGCGGGGATAGTCTCCTTTCCGGTCACCAAAATACTGGTTATCCCCAACTGGTCAGCCCCCGCTATATTATCGGCGTTATCATCAAAAAAGACCGCATCTTGCGCAGAAAAACCCTCTGATTGCAGAACGCTTTGGTAGATCCGCGCCTCGGGTTTGCGCATCCCCATCTCCTGGGAAAGATAAATACGGTCGGCCGCGGCGCGCACCTGCGGATATTCATCTGGCCAGAAAGTGGTATGCAGGCGGTTGGTATTCGATAGCACGACGACGCGGTGTCCCTGCTCGCGTAGCTTGTGCATAATCGCGATGACCTCCGGGCGCAGCGCGACAAATACGGCCTGCCAACCGTGGGAGAATTGTTCGTAGCTCAGCGGCATATTCATTTCATGGCACATCGCTTCGGCAAAGGCCTCATCGCTGATTTCGCCACGCTCGTGCTGGTGAAACGCCTCGCCCATGGTGAAATGTTGCTTGAGCGTCGCAAGCGGTATGCGGCTCAAATCACTCCATGTCCCAAGCACCCGGTTGAAATCGATGTCGACAATCACATTACCTAAATCAAAGATATAGAGCATTTTTGTCTCCTTCCGCACCCTGGATGTTTAACTGTAGCGGGAAAGGAGAGGTTTGACTATGGGGGGAATATCAGGAGAGCCATCAGGCCGCAGAGTCTCGCGACCTGATGACGTCAGGGAGTGTTGACGGGCCGGGCGTTATGCCTCTGCCGCCTCTAACGCACGTTTTCTTTGGCTAATGCGTTTCACCAGTAACACCGAGACTACGGCGCCGCAGAAGGCGAAACAGGCCATGATACCGAAGACAATTTTATACCCCAGGATCCCTGGGTTGAGGTCGAGGATATAGCCGTACAGGCTAAAGCAGAACATGGCAGGGGCATAACCGATAAAACTGCCCAACGCCATGGCGGCACCGGTCTGGCTTTCCGCGATCTTAGCTTCACCAATTGGCGCAAAGAAGACCGCACGCTGGGTAAAGACGATGGCCCCAAAACCTAAGGTGCAGGCCATACCCAGATAAACCGGCATGCTTTCATGAGGAAGCAGAATCAAGACCACCAGCGCAGCCGTGCTGATAAAGAAGGTGTAGCACAGGTATTTACTTGGCGACTTCAGTATCTTATCGGAGATCATCCCACCAACCGGGCCACCGATCATCTTCAGGCAATACTGGTTAATAATGCCGTAAGCCCCGACCAGCGCCACCGGCAGAAGGTAGATGTTTTTCAGGAACGGAATAAAGAATGTCAGCCCGCAGTAGACGGCGTAAACAAAAAAGACGTTAAAGGCAATCAGCCAGATGGTTTTGTCTTTCAGTACGGAAGAGATGCTGGTGTTTTTCTTATCTGACGGCTCACTGTCAACGGCTGCGACTTTGACTTCGTCGTCATCCTGATTCAGCACGAAGAAGATAATCACCCCGACGCTGATGACGATGATGGAATAAAACCAGATCCCCGCTTTAAAGCCTAACAGGCCGCTGCCGAACCAGGCAAAAACCGCCAGCGCAGAAAACGCGACGATGGTATCGACAATGCCGCGCCCGGTTTCAAAGAAGCCAAATAACCGCCCCTGCTGTTCACTATTCCCCAGGCGGCTGACGGATTTTAATAGCACCGGCCAGTTCATCATGTCGCAGGTGACACCAAACAGCGCCCAGACAAAAAGTATGCCCCAGTACCCCGGCATGGTTGTCAGGTAGATACCTAACAGGCCGGTGGCAATAAGCGAAAAAGACATGGTGTACTTACGCGGTAACTTATCGGCAAAATAAATGGAAAGAAAGAAACCAACAGTAGTGACAAAAGAGTTCACGGACATGGCATTCCCGATTTGACCATTGGTCAAATGGAAATATTCCTGCATCGGTATATAGAACGCATCTTTTAGCGAGGGCAGTTTATAAATCGTCCCGCCACAAAGGGTTAATAAGCTAAAAAGTGCCCATTTCTTTTTTGTGAGCATATGATCCCCTAATGATTTTAAAATCATTTAGTTTTAAAAGAAAAATACCCTAAATAATTCGAGTTGCATGCATGCGGCGACGCAGTGAATCCCCAGGAGCTTACATAAGTAAGTGACTGGGGTGAGCGAGGACAGCCAACGCTCATGCAACTTAAAGTATGACGGGTATAGAACCCTGGCCACACTGGAGAGTGGCATAGTGAAAAAATTAAAATCAGATACTGAAATAATTAGCTAAGAAGGTGGCTGGCCTCACTTTTTATTTGCTGGAGGGTGGTTCGGACAAAATCTAACTGCCGAATAGCATCCGCTTTCTCTTTCACTAAGCGCGCTTCCAGCAGAGCGGCGTCAGGTAAAGGGGTTTCACTCATTTCGCGCCATGGGATCCACGGGTTGTCGCCTTCATCAGCAAAGCGGAATGCCGGGGCATAGTAGTCCACCTCTTCTTCCAGGCCATAAGCCATCACCTGAGGCTGCTCATCACCCAGACAAATCAGCCGGGTCAGCAGATCTTTGAACGGCATATCCCCTTGCCCGGAGCTACAGGCCTGATGTCCGAGGCCATTATCCTCATTGATAATTAAGGCATCTTTAATATGCACCTGAGTAATAAATGGTGACATCGTCTCGAGGGCAGTCAGCGGATGCTCGTTGGCGTTAATCATATTGGCAAAATCAAACAGCAGAGAAAGAGAAGGCATCTCGCTTTGTTCAACCAGCGCCACCAGCTCGTGACTTTTCAAATCTTCATGTTGTTCGAGCGTAAACGTCAGACCGCTGTCCTGATAACGTTCCTTAATATACTGAATATCAAGATTAATTTTTGGCAGAACGTCCTGCAAATGACCTTCATAACGAGGATAAAAGCGAACAGAGGTCGCGCCGGTTTTTAATGCGATACGGGTAGCATGGTCGATAGCCTGTTGATCCGAGGCGCTGGTTTCTATATGCACATCAAGCTGTAATTGTTTTGCTTTTTCCGCAAATACGGCAAGTTCGGTATCATTCATATTACCGAGAGAACGCGTTTCACCATCGAGAACATGAATTTTCACGCCTCGCAGATGATTCTCATGCGCAATATCTAATAAGTCACCAGGCAATATCCGTTCAAGGCGCATATTAAAATGGTATGCATAGGCGTGAAGATAAAGTGGAAGGTTATCTACACGAGCGAGGATTTTTTCTGCATCGTATTTCGTTAGCATAAGACACCTACAAGTTAATAAAGAGGTCGACTGCCTCAAACCGCCAATATTCAATATCGATCTGAATGATATTGCCATTACTGTCAGCCCGGTGTTTCTCAATAAGAATGGCAGGCATGCCCGAGGAGCCGCCAATAAATTTACCAATATCACCAGACATTCTGACCGGTTTAAACACCAGTTTTTTCGTTACGACGTCCTTTTGGTACTCATTTTTCCAGACCGAGGAGAAAGACTGATTATCAAGTTGTTCAATAAACCCTGGGGCGACATTGGGGTTAATAAACGTCTCATGATAAAACACTTTATGTCCTTCCAGGGCACCCCACCCGGTAATGAGATACAGCTCATCCGACGGCGTTGTTGCGAGAAGCGGCCGTGCGGCATCGGGATAGCTGGCGGTGCGACTTTTGGCAATAAACCCCCAGGAAGGCTCCCTGCCCTGTTCCAGCGCCGCACGCTGGAAGCTGGCCGATAGCTCCGGGCTGTAGTTAAAACGCGGCTGGGTGACAAACCATCCCTTGCGGTCTTTACGGAAAATCCGCGATTCCGCTTCCAGGTTTAAGAGCGCCTGACGCAGGGTCATACGCTTAATGCCCAGCAGTTCCCCGAGCTCTCTTTCAGAAGGAAGTTTACCGCCCGGAGCCGTGATCCCTTCCCTCAACCAGTGGTCTAATTTTTCTTTCGCATTTTCGACGGTTGATTGATTCATCGTTATTGTTTAGCCCATTTGGTTTAAACCAGATGATGAATCTTACTCTTACGCGCAAAAAAATAGCAATATCTACATTATTCTTTGGGGATAATTGTGACCGGCCTCTCCTCGCTAAAGGAGCGATTGTCCGTTGATGTGAGTGGTGACGGGGGATAGCAGGACTTCAGGGCAAAAAAAACCCCGCCGTAAGGGCGGGGTTCTGGCATCGACAAGAAGCGAAAATTAGTCTTCTTTCGAACCGCGCATTGCGCGTTTACGATCGTTCTCGGTCAGATGACGCTTACGAATACGTACAGAGGTCGGCGTCACTTCTACCAGTTCGTCGTCATCGATGAACTCCAGAGCCTGCTCCAGGGTCATTTTCTGCGCCGGAACCAGGGTGGTCGCTTCATCGGTACCTGACGCACGCATGTTGGTCAGTTTCTTACCGGTCAGGCAGTTTACTGTCAGGTCGTTAGAACGGCTGTGAATACCGATGATCTGGCCTTCATAGACTTCCGCACCGTGACCCAGGAACAGCTTACCGCGGTCCTGCAGGCTGAACAGTGCGAAGGCAACTGCTTTACCCTGACCGTTGGAGATCAGAACGCCGTTCTGGCGCTGGCCAACATCACCCGCACGAACATCATCGTAGTGGCTGAAGGTGGAGTACAGCAGACCAGTACCGGAGGTCATGGTCATGAACTCAGAACGGAAGCCGATCAGGCCACGGCTTGGGATCACGTAGTCGAGACGTACGCGGCCTTTGCCATCTGGATTCATGTTTTTCAGGTCGCCTTTACGCTCACCCAGAGCCTGCATGACAGAACCCTGATGCTGCTCTTCAACGTCCAGCGTTACGTTTTCGAACGGCTCTTGTTTACGGCCGTCGATTTCGCGGAAGATAACTTTCGGACGGGAAACCGCCATCTCGAAACCTTCACGACGCATGTTTTCGATCAGAACAGACAGGTGCAGCTCGCCACGACCAGAAACGCGGAATGCGTCAGCATCCGGAGTTTCTTCAACACGCAGCGCTACGTTGTGCACCAGCTCTTTGTTCAGGCGGTCAAGAATCTGACGAGAGGTAACGTACTTACCTTCTTTGCCACAGAACGGAGAGGTGTTAACGCAGAAGAACATGGAAACGGTCGGCTCATCAACTGACAGCGCCGGCAGCGCTTCAACATTCTGCGGATCGCAGATGGTGTCAGAGATGTTCAGCTCGCCCAGACCGGTGATCGCGATGATATCGCCAGCTTCAGCAACATCGCTCTCGATACGTTCCAGACCCAGGTGAGTCAGGACTTTACCGACTTTACCGTTACGGGTTTTGCCTTCGCTATCAACGATAGTGATCTGCTGGTTCGGCTTCACTTTACCGCGTTTGATGCGGCCGATGCCGATGACACCAACGTAGTTGTTGTAGTCCAGCTGGGAGATTTGCATCTGCAGCGGGCCATCCAGGTCTACGTTTGGTGCCGCAACACGATCGACGATGGTCTGATACAGCGGAGTCATATCGTCAGCCATATCTTCGTGATCCAGACCCGCGATACCGTTCAGCGCAGAAGCGTAAACGATCGGGAAGTCCAGCTGCTCATCAGTCGCATCAAGGTTAACGAACAGGTCAAATACCTGATCGACGACCCAGTCAGGGCGCGCGCCCGGACGGTCAACCTTGTTGATGACCACGATTGGCTTCAGACCATGAGCAAATGCCTTCTTGGTTACGAAGCGCGTCTGCGGCATCGGGCCATCCATTGCGTCAACGACCAGCAGCACGGAATCAACCATGGACATGACACGTTCAACTTCACCTCCGAAGTCGGCGTGCCCTGGGGTATCAACGATGTTGATACGATAGTCGTTCCATTTGATAGCGGTGTTTTTAGCGAGGATGGTAATCCCACGCTCTTTCTCCAAATCGTTGGAGTCCATCACTCGCTCTTGAGTTTCGGCACGAGCATCAAACGTACCGGATTGCTGCAGCAGCTTATCAACCAGGGTAGTTTTACCATGGTCAACGTGCGCGATGATGGCGATATTACGCAAATTTTCGATCACAACTTTGCCTCAGGCATTTAGAAATAGCGCGTTATTGTACACGGATTAATCGCAGTACAAAACAGGATCACAAACATCCTCCACAAACAAGTATTGCAGAGTTTCTTTGTGATCGCTTTCACGACGCGTTAAAAGGGTTTTTATAGGTGATTTGCACCAAATTGGTGCCCAATGTTCACACAATTGCACTATATTAGTGCAATGCATTCATAATGGTGCAGCCCTTTTGCACGATGGAGTGCATGATAACGCCTTTTGGGGGCAATTTAAAAGTTGGCACAGATTTCGCTTTATATTTTTTAAGGCAACAACGCCACTTTACGTAGCAAAAAAGTTTTCGTTACCACGACGACAATGACCAATCCGGGAGAGTTTAAGTATGTCCGCTGAACACGTTTTGACGATGCTGAACGAGCATGAAGTGAAGTTTGTCGATCTGCGCTTCACCGATACCAAAGGTAAAGAACAGCACGTCACAATTCCTTCTCATCAGGTGAATGCCGAATTCTTCGAAGAAGGCAAAATGTTTGATGGCTCCTCGATTGGTGGCTGGAAAGGTATTAACGAATCAGACATGGTTCTGATGCCGGATGCGACCACTGCGCTGATCGACCCGTTCTATGAAGAACCGACTCTGATCATTCGCTGCGACATCCTGGAACCAGGCACCCTGCAGGGCTATGACCGTGACCCGCGCTCCATCGCCAAACGTGCGGAAGAGTATCTGCGCTCTACCGGTCTGGCGGACACCGTACTGTTCGGGCCAGAACCAGAGTTCTTCCTGTTTGACGACATCCGTTTCGGCGCGTCCATCTCCGGCTCCCACGTTGCTATCGATGATATCGAAGGCGCATGGAACTCTTCCACCAAATACGAAGGTGGTAACAAAGGTCACCGTCCTGGCGTGAAAGGCGGTTACTTCCCGGTTCCGCCGGTAGACTCCTCACAGGATATCCGTTCTACCATGTGTATGATCATGGAAGAAATGGGCCTGGTTGTTGAAGCTCACCACCACGAAGTAGCGACCGCAGGTCAGAACGAAATCGCTACCCGCTTCAACACCATGACCAAAAAAGCGGACGAAATTCAGATTTACAAATATGTGGTACACAACGTTGCTCACCGCTTCGGCAAAACCGCAACCTTCATGCCAAAACCGATGTTTGGCGATAACGGTTCCGGTATGCACTGCCACATGTCTCTGTCCAAGAACGGCGTAAACCTGTTCTCTGGCGACAAATATGCTGGTCTGTCTGAGCAAGCGCTGTTCTACATCGGCGGTGTTATCAAACACGCTAAAGCGATCAACGCCCTGGCAAACCCGACCACCAACTCCTACAAGCGTCTGGTCCCGGGTTATGAAGCACCGGTTATGCTGGCTTACTCTGCCCGTAACCGTTCTGCCTCTATCCGTATTCCGGTAGTAACCTCTCCGAAAGCACGCCGCATTGAAGTGCGCTTCCCGGACCCGGCTGCTAACCCGTACCTGTGCTTCGCAGCGCTGCTGATGGCTGGTCTTGACGGTATCAAGAACAAAATCCATCCGGGCGAAGCCATGGACAAAAACCTGTACGATCTGCCGCCGGAAGAAGCGAAAGAGATCCCACAGGTTGCAGGCTCTCTGGAAGAAGCACTGAACGCGCTGGACGCGGACCGTGAGTTCCTGACTGCTGGCGGTGTATTCACCAATGACGCGATCGATGCTTACATCGCTCTGCGTATTGAAGAGAACGACCGTGTACGTATGACTCCGCACCCGGTTGAGTTCGAGCTGTACTACAGCGTCTAATTTTGCTGTAAATCCTGGGTATGCCATGTTGTGGCGTGGCATATCAAGGGTATTTTGTTGCCGTGGAAACTTTCAGCCCATCTCAGGATGGGCTTTTTTCTCCACCAACATGCTGATCTCATGCGCTTTTTATCCATAAAAAGCTATACTGCACTATAACAGTGCACTCATTTCAGGAGACTGTCAGATGGCAACAGGCACTCAGCCCGATGCTGGGCAGATCCTTAACTCTTTAATCAACAGTATTTTATTGGTCGATAACGACCTGGCGGTGCATTACGCGAACCCGGCAGCACAGCAGCTTCTGGCGCAAAGTTCTCGTAAGCTCTTCGGCACGCCACTCCCGGAACTGTTGAGCTATTTTTCCCTGAATATTGGCCTGATGCAGGAAAGCCTGCTCGCCGGTCAGGGGTTTACCGATAACGAAGTCACGCTGGTTATCGATAGTCGCTCCCATATCCTGTCTCTGACGGCACAGCGTCTGCCTGATGGCTTTATTCTGCTAGAGATGGCGCCGATGGATAATCAGCGTCGCCTGAGCCAGGAGCAGCTGCAGCACGCTCAGCAAATCGCCGCACGGGATTTGGTTCGCGGGCTGGCACATGAGATTAAAAATCCGTTAGGTGGCCTGCGAGGTGCCGCGCAATTGCTGAGTAAAGCATTGCCTGACCCGGCGCTGATGGAATACACCAACGTGATCATTGAACAGGCCGACCGCTTAAGAAATCTGGTCGATCGCCTGCTGGGGCCGCAACACCCGGGGATGCACGTCACTGAAAGCATCCACAAGGTCGCGGAGCGGGTCGTGAAGCTGGTCTCCATGGAGCTGCCGGATAACGTCAAACTTATCCGTGATTACGACCCTAGCCTGCCGGAACTGCCGCACGACCCCGACCAAATTGAACAGGTACTGCTGAATATCGTGCGCAATGCGCTGCAGGCTCTGGGGCCAGAAGGGGGCGAAATTACCTTGCGTACCCGTACCGCCTTCCAGCTGACCCTGCACGGTGTACGTTACCGCCTGACGGCGCGTATTGATGTCGAAGATAACGGTCCGGGCATCCCGCCCCAGCTGCAGGATACGCTGTTTTATCCGATGGTCAGCGGGCGCGAAGGCGGTACCGGCCTGGGGCTCTCCATTGCCCGCAGTCTTATCGATCAGCACTCCGGAAAAATTGAATTTACCAGCTGGCCGGGACATACCGAATTCTCGGTATACCTGCCGATTCGGAAATAGAGGTGTTTATGCAACGAGGGATAGCCTGGATCGTTGATGACGATAGCTCCATCCGTTGGGTGCTTGAACGCGCGCTAACCGGAGCAGGCTTAAGCTGTACAACATTTGAAAGTGGCAACGAGGTGCTTGACGCCCTTACCACCAAAACGCCGGACGTCCTGTTATCTGATATTCGGATGCCGGGAATGGACGGTCTGGCGCTTCTGAAGCAAATTAAACAGCGTCACCCGATGCTCCCGGTCATCATAATGACCGCGCATTCGGATCTCGACGCGGCGGTCAGCGCCTATCAGCAAGGCGCCTTTGATTACCTGCCAAAGCCGTTTGATATTGATGAAGCGGTCGCGCTGGTTGACCGGGCGATCAGCCACTATCAGGAGCAGCAGCAGCCGCGCAATATTACGATCACCAGCCCGACGGCCGATATCATCGGTGAAGCGCCGGCGATGCAGGACGTCTTCCGCATCATCGGGCGTCTGTCGCGTTCCTCAATCAGCGTGTTGATCAACGGCGAGTCCGGGACCGGTAAAGAGCTGGTTGCGCATGCGTTGCATCGTCACAGCCCGCGCTCAAAAGCACCGTTTATCGCGCTGAATATGGCGGCGATTCCAAAAGACCTGATCGAATCCGAACTCTTTGGTCACGAGAAAGGGGCTTTTACCGGCGCCAACACCGTGCGTCAGGGGCGTTTTGAGCAGGCCGACGGCGGGACGCTTTTCCTTGATGAAATCGGCGACATGCCGCTGGATGTGCAGACGCGCCTGTTGCGTGTTCTGGCCGATGGTCAGTTCTATCGCGTTGGTGGCTATGCGCCGGTGAAAGTGGATGTGCGCATTATTGCCGCCACCCACCAGAACCTTGAGCAGCGCGTACAGGAGGGAAAGTTCCGTGAGGACCTGTTCCACCGCCTGAACGTGATTCGCGTGCATCTCCCGCCGCTGCGCGAGCGTCGCGAGGATATTCCACGGCTGGCGCGGCATTTCCTGCAAATTGCCGCCCGGGAGCTGGGCGTCGAAGCCAAACAGCTGCATCCGGAAACGGAAACCGCGCTGACTCGTCTGGCCTGGCCCGGCAACGTGCGGCAGCTGGAGAACACCTGCCGGTGGCTGACGGTCATGGCCGCGGGTCAGGAGGTGCTGACTCAGGATCTCCCCAGCGAGCTGTTTGAAACGTCGATTCCGGATAGCCCGACCCATATGCAGCCGGATAGCTGGGCAACGCTGTTAGGGCAATGGGCCGACCGCGCGCTTCGCTCCGGTCATCAAAACCTGCTTTCAGAAGCACAGCCGGAAATGGAGCGCACGCTGCTGACCACCGCGCTGCGCCACACGCAAGGGCACAAGCAGGAAGCCGCTCGTCTGCTGGGATGGGGACGTAATACTCTGACACGCAAGCTGAAAGAGTTAGGCATGGAATAAAGGCCATCGGCCCCGGCAGACACCACGTCTGCCGGGGCCGCGTTTAAATCACCCGGGAGAACTGCTGCATCCGCGCTTTCTGGCGCAGATAGACATCAAAGCACATGCAAATGTTGCGAATCAGCAAGCGGCCTTTCGGCGTCACCTGAATCCCCTTCTCGCCAACATCCACCAGCCCGTCTTTTGCCAGCGGCGCCAGCAGGGCAAGATCTTCGGCGAAATAGTGCTGAAAATCGAGATCCCAGCTGGCTTCTATCGCCGAATAATCGAGGCTGAACTGGCAGATCAACGCTTTGATGACATCACGACGAATACCGTCATCGCGGGTCAGGGCGATGCCGCGCCAGAGTGCGTCTCCGCGTTCATCAACCTGTTGATAATAGAGCTTCAGCTCTTTTTGGTTCTGCGCGTAGGCGTCGCCAATCATGCTGATCGCCGATACCCCCAGACCCAGCAGGTCTGAATCCCCCTGGGTCGTGTAACCCTGGAAGTTGCGGTGCAATACGCCTTCACGCTGGGCCACCGCCAGCTCATCATCCGGACGCGCGAAGTGATCCATCCCGATAAACTGATAACCGGCCGCGGTGAGCGACACGATGGTCTCCTGCAGGATATCCAGCTTCTGCTCCGCGGAAGGCAGGTCGGCATCTTTGATTTTACGTTGGGCGGCGAACAGCGTCGGCAGATGCGCATAGTTAAAGACGCTCAGGCGATCGGGGTTAAGCTCGGCCACTTTTTGCAGCGTAAAGGCGAAGCTCTCCGGCGTCTGTTTTGGCAGGCCGTAAATCAGGTCGATATTGGTCGACGTAAAGCCAATCTCACGCGCATGATTGAGCAAGGCAAAAATAAAGGCTTCATCCTGCTCACGATTGACCAGACGCTGAACCTCTTTGTTAAAGTCCTGCACCCCCATGCTCAGGCGATTGAATCCTTCAGATCGGAGATGATCCAGGACATCCAGTTCAATTTCGCGCGGATCGACTTCAATCGAGATCTCCGCATCGGCGTTAAAATTGAAATGGCTGCGCAGCAGGTGCATCAAACGGCTGATTTGCGCTTTATTCAGGTAGGTAGGGGTACCACCACCCCAGTGCAACTGGTTCACCTGACGCCCGCTAAAAAGCGGCGCACGATGAATAATCTCCTGCTCCAGGACGTCGAGATACTGGTCGGCTTTATGCTGCTGGCGGGTCACAATTTTATTGCAGCCGCAGAAATAGCACAGCTTGTGGCAAAACGGGATATGTACATACAGCGAAAGCGGGCGCTGCGGGTAGCGGGCCACCGCCTCGCCAAATTCAGCCGCGCCAAATTCAGGAGAAAACTCCAGTGCGGTGGGATACGAGGTATAACGCGGCCCGGAATAGTTATATTTCTGGATCAGGGCCAGATCCCAGTCGATTAACTGCTCAGACATGCTCACTCCTTCCGATGGTGCCGCCGACGGGTACGCCGCCCCGGCCCAACCATATCTCGGGTAATGAGCCGGTTGCGCAGCCATTTCTGACGCCGCGACAACCGTCGTAGTTTAGCGAATAACCACAGCAGATAACATATAACCAGAAGGGTTATAAGCAGGACCGGGAATCCGACTGAGTGCAAACGTTAGTTTCCACCCTTCAGCAAGCGCATCATATCTTCCTGACGCTCTTCTTCTTCTTCATCTTCGTCATCGTCGTAGGACAGGCCAAGCTGTTGCATCAGCTCATCAATACGATCGAGTTTGGCATCAACCCAGGTCTGCTCTTCAGCATTCAGGGAACCACCCTCTTCCAGACGTTCCAGCAGCGCGTCCAGGCGCTCATCATTTTCCAGCAAATCCAGCTCAGCCTGCGGTGAAAGCATAGGTTTCTCGCTCTTCGGTTTGTGCTGCTTAGTAGCCGGGGTACTTTCAGTGACGCCCAGCGGAATCGGTTTTTTACTTCCAATACGTGGATCTTGCTGTTGGCCCTGTTTTTTGCCAGATGAGGCGGTATCGCCGCCGGTTGCGCGACTCCCTGCGACGTGGCCACGATGTTTTTTCTGGCGCTTGCGGTCGCGGGCTTCCTGGTTCATTTCTTCACGGGTCTTGCGCTGCGTTTTGCCGCGGGGTGCAGATGTCGGTTTTTTCATGTCAGTAATCTTCAGATTCGTTTTCTTCAGTATAGAATTGAGGCGGAATCTAGCAGAAAGCAAGCAAAGAAAAAAGGCGACAGATTACACTGTCGCCTTTTTCCTCACTGACAACCCTTAACGGGTTTCCACTTTCCTTGTTAGCTAACGACACACCCTGTCTTTCCTTTAGCTAATAACAGTCCTTGTTACATCCCTTTCCTTATCAAAACGTCTCCAGACGTTTGTCATCCTGACGGTAATCCCTGGTCTTCGCCTCCTGGCGCTCCTGACAACTCATCCTGAGTGCATGTCCTGTCGGCTTCCTCGCCCTTGCCTGCTACTTTACCGTCTCAGGCAAATCCTACAACCACTGCTGATGAAAAAACGACAATTTCAGATTTATACACTTTCACAACAGCATGATTCTGAAAGATTTTGTGATGAACACACGAAAAATCTTCATCAATAACCCCTACACAGAATGGGCAATGTCTCACAAAGCGCATGGTTTTACTGACATCAGAGAGATGCGGTAAAAACGGTCTTTTTCTGCTGTTCAGGTATAATCCCCACCATAGCCTTATTTAACGGAGACGACAGTCTTGACCAACTGGAACTATCAACAAACGCATTTTGTCACCAGCGCACCCGATATCCGCCATCTTCCATCTGATACCGGTATCGAAGTTGCCTTTGCTGGTCGCTCAAATGCCGGCAAATCCAGCGCACTGAATACGCTCACTAACCAGAAAAGCCTGGCGCGTACTTCCAAGACGCCTGGCCGCACCCAGCTTATCAACCTGTTTGAAGTTGCTGAGGGCAAACGCCTGGTCGACCTTCCGGGGTACGGCTACGCGCAGGTGCCGGAAGAGATGAAGATCAAATGGCAGCGCGCGCTGGGTGAATACCTGGAGAAGCGTCTGTGCCTGAAAGGTCTGGTGGTGCTGATGGACATCCGTCATCCGCTGAAGGATCTCGATCAGCAAATGATTGAATGGGCAGTGGAAAGCGATATTCAGGTGCTGGTACTGCTGACAAAAGCCGATAAGCTCGCCAGCGGTGCACGTAAAGCTCAGGTGAATATGGTGCGTGAAGCGGTTCTCGCCTTTAATGGTGACGTGCAGGTGGAACCGTTCTCTTCGCTGAAGAAATCAGGCGTGGATAAACTGCGGCAGAAGCTCGATAGCTGGTTTAACGAAATCCCACCGCAGGAAGCGATCGAAGACGGCGAGTAATTCCTGCCTTTCCCCGGATAGCGGTGTCTGACACCTTATCCGGGCTGCATTTCCCGCCCGGGTAACACGCCAGAAATTTTCTTTCGCGCAATAAAAAACGCCCCGGTCATAAATGACCGGGGCGGCTAAAATATTCAGCCAAATCCGATTACGTGAAGTAAAAGGTCTGAAAGATAGAACATCTTACCTCTGTACCCTACGTCATTAACTCTACTCTTCTTTCGATGAGTGAGAAAGCACTTTTTGTAGTTTTTTTTCACTCTTTACATAGCAAATTCAAATGATCATCACAAAATACGATAAGTTATGTTGCTTACTTACAGAAAATCACCTTATCCGCTGAATACTTAGTGCGCTTGATCCCAGTTTTCACCGCTCCCCACTTCCACCAGCAACGGTACCGCCAGCGTGGTGCAGTTTTCCATCAGTTCATGGACCTTTTTCGCCACTACAGCAAGATCGTCTTTATGCACTTCAAAGACTAATTCATCGTGGACCTGCATGATCATCCGCACCCGCGGTTGCTCAGTCAGCAGCCACTCATCGACAGCGATCATGGCGCGCTTAATGATATCGGCAGCCGTTCCCTGCATCGGGGCATTGATCGCCGCACGTTCCGCTCCGGCCCGGCGGGCGCCATTGCTGGATTTGATGTCCGGAAGGTAAAGACGGCGGCCATCCAGAGTCTCAACATAACCCTGCTCTTTCGCCTGGGCGCGGGTGCGCTCCATGTAATCCAGCACGCCCGGATAACGTTCGAAGTAGAGGTCCATGTACTTTTGAGCCTCTTTACGCGGGATGTTGAGCTGGCGGGCGAGGCCAAATGCGCTCATGCCGTAGATCAAACCGAAGTTAATCGCCTTGGCGCTACGACGCTGCTCGCTGCTCACGCTGTCGAGCGGCAGGCCGAACACTTCTGCCGCCGTCGCCCGGTGGATATCTTTTCCTTCAGCGAAGGCCGTCAGCAGGCCTTTATCGCGCGACAGATGCGCCATAATGCGCAGCTCGATTTGCGAGTAGTCGGCAGAGACAATGAGGTAATCAGACGGCGCAATAAACGCCTGACGGATACGGCGCCCTTCCTCGTTACGTACCGGAATGTTCTGCAGGTTAGGATCGGTGGAAGATAAACGCCCGGTGGCGGTCACCGCCTGGTGATAAGAGGTATGCACACGCCCGGTCTTCGGGTTAATCATCAGCGGCAGCTTGTCGGTATAGGTCGACTTCAGCTTCGCCAGCCCACGGTATTCCAGAATAACCTTCGGCAGCGGGTAATCCAGCGCCAGCTCTTCCAGCACCTCTTCCGACGTCGAAGGTGCGCCACCCGGGGTTTTCTTCAGCGGCTTAATACCTTGTTTTTCAAACAAGATAGTTTGTAGCTGCTTAGGAGAAGAGAGGTTGAACTCTTCACCGGCGATCTCGTAGGCTTTTTGTTCCAGCTCGATCAGACGTTTGCCGATCTCCTGCGAGTGGGCATGCAGGACCGCCGGATCGATTTTAACGCCGTTACGCTCCACGCGGGACAACACCGGGACCAGCGGCATCTCAATCTGTTTAAAGATGTTCAGCGGCCCTTCATGCTGCTGCAGTTTCGGCCACATCTTCAGGTGCAGCTGCAAGGTCACGTCAGCATCTTCCGCCGCGTAGCGCCCCGCTTCTTCCAGTGCAATCTGGTTGAAGGTCAGCTGATTTTTACCTTTACCCGCAATTTCTTCAAAGGTAATGGTTTTGTGCTTCAGCCAGCGATCGGCGAGGCTGTCCATATCATGGCGACCGGCCACGCTATCAAGGATGTAAGACTCCAGCATGGTGTCAAACGCGATACCGCGCAGCTCGATGTCATAGTTCGCCAGAATCCCGCGGTCATATTTCAGGTTTTGCCCGACCTTCTGTAGTTTTTCATCTTCCAGCAGCGGTTTCAGCAGCTCCAGCACGCGCTCGCGGGGGATCTGATCCGGCGCATCCAGATAGTCGTGGGCTACCGGCACATAGGCCGCCAGGCCCGGTTCAATAGCAAATGACAAGCCAACCATATTGGCAGAGATGTTATCCAGACTGTCCGTTTCCGTATCAAACGCAAACAGCGGGGCTTTCTTCAGCTTTGCGATCCACTCGGTCAGCGTCTGTTCATCCAGGATGGTGACGTAGTTGTCTGCGGACAGGGTCGATGCAACCTCAACCTCTTCTTCGGCCACGGCAGCCGGCTCAGCGTCTGCTGGTTTCGCCGAGGACTTCACGCCCTTGGTCGCCATCCATTTACCGGATTCAACATCGGTGATCCAGCGCTTAAATTCATATTTTTTGAACAGCGCCAGCAGCTCGTCCGCAGCCGGCGGCAGCACGTGCAGCTCTTCACAGCCCAGATCCAGCGCAACGTCGGTTTTAATGGTGGCCAGCTTATACGAGAGATAAGCCAGATCTTTGTTTTGCTCCAGCTTCGCCGCCATGGTTTTGGCGCCGCGGAAGGTCAGCCCGGCAATTTTATCTGGCTCAGCGTACAGCGTATCCAGCCCGCCCAGACCCTGCAGCAATGCCTGTGCCGTTTTCTCGCCCACGCCCGGAACGCCCGGAATGTTATCCGAGGAGTCGCCCATCAGCGCCAGGAAGTCGATAATCAGCTCAGGGGGAACGCCATATTTGGCCACGACTTCATCCGGACCAAGGATCGTATTGGTCATGGTGTTAATCAGGGTGATCCCCGGCGTCACCAGCTGCGCCATATCTTTATCACCGGTGCTGATCAGCACCGGACGGCCCACTTTTTCCGCTTCGCGCGCCAGCGTCCCGATCACATCGTCAGCCTCAACGCCAGGCACCGCCATCAAAGGCAGTCCCATCGCTTTTACCATAGTATGCAATGGTTCGATCTGCGCCCGCAGATCGTCCGGCATCGGCGGGCGGTGGGATTTGTAATCCTCAAACAGTTCATCACGGAAGGTTTTGCCTTTAGCATCAAAGACCACTACCGCATGGCTCGGCTGATACTGCAGGATCAGGCTGCGCAGCATATTGAGCACGCCATACATGGCGCCAGTCGGCTCTCCGGCGCTGTTGGTCAGCGGCGGGAAAGCGTGATATGCCCGGTAGAGATAAGAGGAGCCGTCGACGAGGATGAGAGGGTTTTCTGGGATCTGAACCATAATTTCCGTGCCTGTTTATCAGATTATCGGTAAAGGATGCCACAGACAGGCCTGAAAACCTGAATTATTCCCGCATTTCACCGAAAAGATTCGTTGATCCGGTCGATCGTGCGCCGATGATATCTGTGGATAACTTTGTGCATAGTTTTATAAGGATAGCTATCCAGCCTGAACAAAAATAGTGAAATAGACAAATATCACTTATTTATCAATAAATTAGTTATTACCTTTTGCGCTTAATATCATTCTGATGACTCAATGTTCCATGTGGATATAAGATCCGCCTTTTTTTCTGTTCTGGTAAGACCCGTCATTTGCCGCGTTTTCTGGTAAAATCAGCCTCTTGCACCATTTAATGGTGCTCTTTATCAGCCTAACTTTCTGAATAAACTAACTATGTCGAGATTACTCGCTGCGATAACGCTTCCGCTGAGTATCGCCCTTACTATCTTAGTCACAATTATCTGTTCCGTACCGATAATCATCGCCGGGCTGATTAAACTTCTTATACCTCTTCCCGTGGTATGGCGTGCGGTATCCCATTTTTGTAATTTCATGATGTACTGCTGGTGTGAAGGGTTAGCGCTGCTGCTTTACCTCAACCCCTGGCTGAAGTGGGATGTACAGGGCCTTGAAGGGCTGAACAAGAAAAACTGGTATCTGCTTATCAGCAATCATCATAGCTGGGCGGATATCGTGGTGCTTTGCGTGTTGTTCCGCAAACACATACCAATGAATAAGTACTTTCTAAAGCAACAGCTGGCCTGGGTGCCTTTTATCGGGCTGGCCTGCTGGGCGCTGGATATGCCCTATATGCGGCGGTACTCACGTGGCTATTTGATCCGCCATCCGGAGCGTCGCGGTAAAGATGTTGAAACGACTCGCCGCTCCTGCGAGAAATTCCGTTCACACCCGACGACCATCGTGAATTTTGTCGAGGGATCGCGTTTTACCGAAGAGAAGCAGCATCAGACCCGCTCGCCTTACCGCAACTTATTGCCGCCGAAGGCCGCAGGCATCGCGATGGCGCTGAACGTGCTCGGATCTCAGTTCGATAAGCTGTTAAACGTCACATTATGCTACCCGGAAAACAGCAAGAGACCGTTTTACGACATGCTGAGCGGTCGGCTGACGCGGATAGTGGTGCGCGTTAATTTAATTCCCGTGGCAGAGGAACTGCACGGTGACTATGTGAATGACAAGAACTTCAAACGTCGTTTTCAGCGTTGGTTGAATGTGCTGTGGGAAGAGAAAGATCGGCAGCTGACGGAAATCATGCAGCAGAAAGACAGAAACGTTCGTTAAGGTTGAAAACAAAAACGCCGGTCATTGACCGGCGTTATTTTTTTACTTCTTCTCAACCAGTTGCTTAACGGTATCAGCATATTGGGCGACAAAGGCGTCCATATTGCTGGTATCCATCCCCTGCGGGTTCAGCTGGTATTTGCCGTTGACGTACATCGCCGGCACACCCTGCAACTGCAGGTCGGCAGCCGCTTTTTCCTGCTGAGCAACCAGGGATTTCACCACGAAGCTGTTCCATGCCGCATCGTAGTCTTCACCTTTCACACCAGCATCAACGAAGACTTTGCGAATATCGGCAACGGTCTGCACGGTCTGGGTTTTCTGTACCGCTTCGAACATCGGTACCGTTACCTTATCTTCAACGCCCAGCGCCATCGCCACAGCCCACGCCTGAGTTAAGTCTTTACCCAGCGGTCCGAGGAACTCAACGTGATATTTGGTCATTTTGACGCCTTCCGGCAGCTTTTTCTTCACGTTGTCAGAGACGTGCAGCACTTCTTCAAACTGATAGCAGTGCGGGCAGTAGAACGAGAAGAATTCGAGCACCTGAGGCTCACCGGCTACGGGCTTATCAAGGGTGATGTATTGCTTACCGTCGGTGATCTGGGCAGCGGATGCGCTGAAAGCCAGAATCATACCAGCCAGCGCCAGCCAAATTTTTTTCATGCTTACGTTTCTCCTGAAAATATCAAATTAATACATCGGCGTTAACTGAAGAGGGGGTTCTTGCAGAACCTTCACCTGCTCAAGAAAAGTTGCTGTCTGCCCGCGCCAGTAATCTTCCCCGGTTAGCCATGGGAAATTAATAGGGAAAGCAGGATCGTCCCACCGCCTGAGTAACCATGCCAGATAATAGACTAACCGCATGGCACGTAAAGGTTCGATAAGGGCAATTTCGTCCGAATTAAATGGACTGAATTCTTCATAAGCTTCGATGATCATCTCCAGCTGCATTCTCTGCTCGGCTTTATCACCGTTGAGCAGCATCCAGAGATCCTGAATTGCCGGCCCGCTGCGGGCATCATCTAAATCAACAAACAGTGGACCATCGCGCCAGAGGATGTTGCCGGCATGGCAATCGCCGTGCAGGCGCAGGACTTCCGCATTGCCGTGCCAGTGTGCCATTACGGCCGCAATAAGCTTGTCGGCAGCATGAAGAAAACTCTGCTTCAGGCCTGCGGGGATCAGCGTTGAGTGTTCAAATACCTCGCGCGGAGCAAGTAAATACTCATCCACGCCGATTTCCGGACGCGCGATAAATTTCTGCTTGCGCCCGGTCTGGTGCAAGCGCCCCAGATAGCGGCCGACAGACTCCATTTGGTCAAGGTTATCTGACTCAAACTGGCGCCCGCCTAAGCTTGGGAATACCGCAAAGTAGAAGCCCTGGTGTTGATGAAGCGTATTGTCGTTAAACAGTAGGGGCGCAGCGACGGGGACATCATCCTGCTTAAGCTGGAGGGTAAACTGGTGCTCTTCGATGATCTGTGCGGCAGACCAACGTTCAGGACGATAGAACTTCACCACATAGCGATGGCGGTCTTCGTCCTGAAACTGGTAAACGCGGTTTTCATAGCTGTTAAGCGGGGTGAGCCCGGAGTCCACCCGCATCCCCAGATCGAACAGGCCATCGATGATGGTATCCGGGTTAAGCGTCTGAAAATTGAAAGCCTTATCGTGCATCCTGACATCCGATAATCGTACGAATAGTTCAGGATATCATCTCATCAGCCGTTTCGTGGCAGCACTTACAACCTTTTACTCTTTAATCACGCCACGTGCGCGCAGTAAGGCCGTTTTGAAATCCTCTTCATAATCTTTCTGAATACCTGGGATCACCGCCTCTTTTGCCGAATCACGCATTTTCAGATGATAAATCAGAATATCGTCGGAAAGATCGGTCAGTTCGCCGTCATAACCGGCTTCTGTCGCCAGTTTCTGCAAGAATTGCATCAGGTTCAGTTCTGGTTCTTTCTGCCAGGCTGGCTGGAGGAGTTCAATTACTTCATTCAGGCGTTTACATTTCATGGTCATGCTCCTTACTCTTGATGAGGACACGTTAACAGGGTCAATCCCACAAAGAAAGAGGCGATATTGATATGCAAGGCGAGGTCATAACCGGCGTGGTGTTAGCGGGCGGAAGAGCCACGCGCATGGAGGGGGTGGATAAGGGCTTGCAGTTGCTCAACGGCAAACCTCTATGGCGCCATGTTGCAGAAGCGCTTGCCCCTCAGGTGACAAACCTGGCCATCAGCGCCAACCGTCATCTCGATCGCTGGCACGCAAGCGGGTTCCCGGTTTATACCGACAATCTTTCCGGCTTCCCTGGCCCGCTGGCCGGAATGCTCTCCGTGATGCAGCAGACGGATAGCGAATGGTATCTCTTTTGTCCTTGCGATACGCCGTTTATACCTTCATTTTTGGTCGAGCGCTTTATACAGCACAAGGGTACCGCTCCGGTCCTCTGGGTGCATGATGGAGAACGCGATCATCCGGCGATAGCCCTGATGCATCGCCGCCTGATTGGCGAACTTGCTGCGTATCTTACCGCCGGCGAGCGACGGGTGATGGTGTTCATGCGCCAGAGCGGCGGACACCACGTTGATTTTAGCGATGTCAGATCGGCGTTTATTAACGTGAATACGCTTACCGATCTGCAGAACATGCAGGAGCCATCATGATCCCGGTTCTCGCCATTTCCGCCTGGAGCGGTACGGGTAAAACCACGTTATTAAAGAAGCTGATCCCTGCATTGTGTGCTGAAGGCCTGCGGCCGGGTTTAATTAAGCATACCCATCACAATATGGATGTCGATAAACCGGGTAAGGACAGCTACGAGCTACGTAAAGCGGGGGCCGCCCAAACGATTGTGGCCAGCTCAGAACGTTGGGCGCTGATGACCGAAACCCCGGATCAGCCAGAACTGGATTTACACTGGCTGGTCAGCAGGATGGATGCATCGACACTGGATGTGGTGCTGGTAGAAGGGTTTAAGCATGAACCGGTAGCGAAGATCCTGCTTTTTCGGCAAAACAGCGGACATGATGCAGCCGATCTTGTTGTGGATGAACATGTCATCGCGATAGCCAGTGATACGCAGATTGCGACTACGCTTCCGCAATTAGATTTGAACGATATTCCACAGATCGTGGCATTTATTCAGCGGTGGCTAGCATAAACGCAAAAAGCCCATCCGTCAGGATGGGCTTCTGAGCTGTCTGATGGCCCGGAAACACCTTTCCCGGCTAAATCGCAGACAAAAACAAAAGGCCCAGTCTTTCGACTGAGCCCTTTGCTTTATTTGATGCCTGGCAGTTCCCTACTCTCACATGGGGAGACCCCACACTACCATC
>NZ_RKHT01000012.1:0-89204 GCF_003752615.1 Klebsiella sp. BIGb0399
CGAGGTCCCGTATAATACGTTTTCCTCATTCAGAGTCAAGCATTTGTTTTCGCTTTTCTCTGTCAGAATTTCCGGAGAAACCCTGCTGACCCGGCAGCTTGCTTGCCGTTGTTCCGTGTCAGTGGAGGCGCATTATAGGGAGTTCTGAGACGTTGACAAGCCCTGTTTTAAAAAAACTTTTCAACCGCTCAAATTCCCGCCATGACGCCGATTTTACGCGCTATTTGCGCGTCATTTGTGCGATTTCCCGCGCAAAATTGGCTACCTGCTTCCAGTCGGTATACACCACTTCTTTACTAGTATCCGTTTCACCGCCGGTCATCTTCATAATCAGGCGAATCATAAAGCGGTCGTACCAGCGATAACGCGGATAACGCAGCGCGCCGGCGAACACCGCGCTACGCTGCGGCTGCCACGGCGAGTTGAGCAGGAACTTGCGCGTATAGCTGTTCGTTTGTGGCGTGCGCTTCTCTGGTTTACGTGCCACCAGGTTCACCGAGAAAAATGCGCCGGGCCGTGCCTGCAACGACGAAAGGTGTTTCTTCACAAAGCGGTCCACCGCCGGATGAAAGTGCCCGTAGCGAATCGACGCGCCAATCACCACGCGATCGTAATGCTGCCATTCGACGTCCAGGGTACGGTTTAGATTAACCGTATCTGAATCAACGCCCAGCTCTTTCAGTTCAGACGCCAGAAAGGAGGCAATTTCGCGGGTCTGCCCGTCACGGGTGGAAAATAGAATCAACGTTTTCACAAGCACTCCTGTTATTCGCGCCAGAAAGTGGGGGTAAAGAGCACCAGTAAGGTGAACACTTCCAGACGACCAAACAGCATATTAGCAATCAAGATCCATTTCGCGACCGGGTTCATTGTCGCGAAGTTATCCGCTACCACGCCAAGCCCTGGTCCCAGGTTATTAAGCGTCGCCACGACCGAGGCAAAAGCAGAGAAGTCATCCACGCCGGTCGCGATGATAGCCAGCATACTGATAATAAAGACCAGCGCATAGGCGGAGAAGAATCCCCATACCGCTTCCAGAATACGTTCAGGTAGTGCACGGTTGCCTAACTTAATGCTGTATACCGCATTTGGGTGCACCAGCCGTTTAAGTTCGCGGTTCCCCTGTTTAAACAGCAGCAGGATACGAATCACTTTCAGACCGCCGCCCGTCGAACCGGCGCAGCCGCCGATAAATGCCGAGCACAATAACAGGACCGGAAGGAACAGCGGCCATCGGGCGATGCTATCGGTGGTAAAGCCCGCGGTGGTAGCCATCGACACCACCTGGAAAAAGGCCTGATTGACCGTGGTCAGTGCCGAGCTGTAGACGTCATGCAGCCAGAGCACCAGCGTGCAGATCACCACCAGCGTCAACTGGACGCCAATAAACATGCGGAATTCAGGGTCACGCCAGTACACCCTCAGGCTGCGTCCGCTCAGCAACGAAAAGTGCAGACCGTAGTTACAGCCGGAAATCAGCAGGAAAATCGCGATAATCGTGTTGATGGTCGGGCTGTTAAAATACCCCACGCTAGCATCATGAGTAGAAAAACCGCCGATCGCGATAGTCGCAAAGCTATGGCCGATGGCGTCAAATGCCGGCATCCCCGCAAACCATAACGCCAGCGCGCAGGCCACGGTTAACAGGACATAGATGAGCCACAGGGTTTTTGCCGTTTCGGCAATACGGGGACGCATTTTATTGTCTTTTAGCGGCCCGGGCATTTCTGCCCGATACAACTGCATTCCCCCGACGCCCAGTATCGGCAGTATCGCGACCGCCAGTACAATGATCCCCATACCGCCAAACCACTGCAGCATCTGGCGATAGAACAAAATAGCGTGAGGTAACGAATCCAGCCCCACCAGCGTGGTTGCCCCGGTGGTGGTCAGGCCTGAGAAGGATTCAAAGAACGCATCGGTGATGGTCAGGTTCGGCTGCTCGGCAAAAATAAACGGTAGCGCACCGACGCTGCCCAGCACGGTCCAGAAGAGCACAACGATCAGAAAACCTTCGCGGGATTTCAGCTCCCCCTTTTCACGGCGGTTCGGCCACCATAATAGAGAACCAATCGCCAGCGCGACAAAAAAGGTCTGGGTAAACGCCCGTCCCGCGCCATCGCGGTATATCAGGGCCACTAATCCCGGCAGGATCATGGTCCCCGAAAATAAAATGACCAGCAGTCCAACGATTCGGGTTATCGCGCGAAAATGCATCTCTGGCGCTTCCTTTGATATGCAAAAAATCAGGTGGGGATTATTCGTCAATCTTTAATAATTGCAACGAACCACGACTAAAATCAGCCAGTTTTGTCGAAAAAGAGGCCACTTCAGCTTGCGGAAGCGCCACTCTGAGCTGGACGAACGCCTGATATTCGCTTTCGACAATGCGTCCTGAGAACTGAGCCAACAGCGTTTCAATCCCGGCTAACTGCCCGTATTCACACTGCAAAGTATATGCGGTTAACGGCGTCTTGCGCTGAGTTGTTAGCTCAGCAAGCGCCTGATGCACGCCGCCACCGTAGGCTTTGACCAGACCACCGGTGCCCAACAAAATCCCGCCGTAGTAGCGCACCACCACGGCGGTTATTTCGCCAACGCCGCTGCCCATCAGCTGCGCCAGCATCGGCTTACCAGCCGTCCCCGCCGGTTCGCCATCGTCAGAGAACCCCAGCTGCTGCGAGTCATTGGGTGGCCCGGCCACCCACGCCACACAATGGTGACGGGCGTCCGGGTGCTCTGCCCTGACGGACTCCACAAAGGCTTTCGCCGCAACCACGCCGTCGGTATGTGCCAACAGCGTGATAAAGCGACTCTTTTTAATCTCTTCAACGAAGGTAACCGGCGCGGCCGGTATCAACCAGCTATCCATTACGCCAGTTTCAGGTCACGCGTCATATTTTCAACACTGTTTTCGTGAATGACGACGTTATCTTCAATACGGATCCCACCAAACGGCTTCAGCGCGTCAATTTTCTGCCAGTTGAAGTGTTTGCTGAACTGCCCTTCGCGCCACGGCGCCAGCAGAGATTCAATAAAGTAGATACCCGGCTCAATCGTCAGCACCATACGCGGCTGCAGAATGCGAGTGCAGCGCAGATACGGATACTTCGACGGCGCCGCCAGATGCGTGCCTGAATCATCCTGCATGAACCCCGCCACATCATGAACCTGTAAACCCAGCGGGTGACCAATGCCGTGCGGCATAAACGGCCCGGTGAGGTCGTTTTCCACCATCGCTTCTTCGCTCATGTTGGTGACGATCTGGTGCTTACGCAGCAGCTTCGCGATGCGCTGATGGAACTGGATATGGTAATCCACATAGCTGGTGCCCGCTTTCATGGTGCTAATCAGCGCCAGTTGCTCATCGTTGACGTCTTTAATCAGATGCGCATAGTCATTGTCGCTGTGCGCAGCCCAGGTGCGGGTCAGGTCGGCTGCGTAGCCGTTATATTCCGCCCCGGCATCCAGCAGGAAGCTGCGCGCATCTGCCGGTGCACGGTGATCCAGTTTGGTGTAGTGCAGCACGGAAGCATGTTCGTTCAGTGCCACGATATTGCTGTAAGGCACATCGGTATCGCGGTGGCCGGTAGCCGTCAGGTAGGCCTGGTTAATATCGAACTCGCTCATTCCTGAAAGGAAGGCTTCATGAGCGGCACGGTGGCCATTCACCGCCGATTTCTGCGCTTCGCGCATGCAGGCCAGTTCATAATCGGTTTTATAAGAGCGGTAGTAGTGCAGGTAATCGATCACCCCTTTCGGGTTGATATTTTCGGCGGCGATATCCAGACCCAGCGCCCGCTCCGGTACCGGCCCGATATAGCCGATGTTGCCGCGTGCTGCCGGCAGCTGGCTACCAATACCGTCCGCTTTCGGCAGCGCGATCACTTCAACTTCTTCCGTCCAGAAAGAGGTCGGCAGCGGTTCCACGTTATGCCAGTAATCCACCGGCAGATAGAACCACAATTTCGGCTTGTTGACGCCATCCACCAGCAGCCAGCAGTTTGGCACCTGGGTCACCGGTACCCAGGATTTAAATTGCGGGTTGACCTTAAAGGGATACGGATGATCGTCGAGGAAGACGTTGACCAGCTCACCAGAGTGAATCAGTAACGCATCGAGCTTAAAACGCGCTAAAGCATCACGGGTACGTTCTTGTAGGGTAACGATATGATTTTTATAGAGCGCGGCTAGTGATTCCATCTTTCATCCTTTGCTTTTATTGGATCGTGATGTTCCGCATCTTAGCACATTGGCCTCAGGCAGGGTGATTTCCGCCGGGTGTGATCAGACCAGCATTTATTTAAAGACTCATTTGCAATTCTTTAACATAAATCCCACACTCCGTTTCATCTGGTACGACCAGATCACATTGCTGGATTCAGGAGACTGACATGCTCTACAAAGGCGACAACCTATACCTCGACTGGCTGGAAGATGGCATTGCCGAACTGGTGTTCGATGCCCCCGGCTCGGTGAACAAGCTCGACACCGCAACCGTAGCCAGCCTCGGTGACGCGCTGGACGTGCTCGAAAAGCAAAAAGATCTCAAGGGGCTGCTGCTGCGTTCAGAAAAAGCGGCCTTTATCGTCGGTGCCGACATTACCGAATTCCTTTCCCTGTTCCTGGTACCACAGGAACAGCTCAGCCAGTGGCTGCATTTTGCCAACAGCGTCTTTAATCGCCTGGAAGATTTGCCGGTTCCCACGATTTCAGCGGTGAACGGCTATGCGCTGGGCGGCGGTTGCGAATGCGTTCTCGCGACGGACTATCGCCTGGCTACCCCGGATCTACGCATCGGCTTGCCGGAAACCAAACTGGGTATCATGCCGGGCTTCGGTGGTTCGGTGCGTCTTCCGCGCCTGCTCGGCGCCGATAGCGCGCTGGAAATTATCGCTGCCGGTAAAGATGTCAGCGCCGATCAGGCGTTGAAAATTGGCCTGGTGGATGGGGTTGTCAAACCGGAGAAACTGCGTGATGGCGCGATCGCCATTCTTCGTCAGGCCATCAACGGCGATCTGGACTGGAAAGCCAAACGTCAGCCGAAGCTGGAGCCGCTGAAACTCAGCAAGATTGAAGCCACCATGAGCTTCACCATCGCCAAAGGCATGGTTGCGCAGACCGCTGGCAAACACTATCCGGCACCGATAACGGCGGTAAAAACCATCGAAGCGGCCGCCCGTTTCGGCCGTGAAGAAGCGCTCAATCTGGAAAACCAAAGCTTTGTCCCGCTGGCGCACACCAAAGAAGCCCGGGCACTGGTGGGTATTTTCCTCAACGATCAGTACGTCAAAGCCAAAGCGAAGAAGCTGACCAAAGACGTTGAGACTCCGCAACAGGCCGCGGTACTGGGCGCCGGGATCATGGGGGGCGGGATTGCCTACCAGTCCGCCTGGAAAGGCGTGCCGGTGATCATGAAGGATATTAATGATAAATCACTGACGCTTGGGATGAACGAAGCCGCCAAACTGCTCAACAAGCAGCTTGAGCGCGGGAAAATTGACGGTCTGAAACTGGCAGGCGTGATCGGTACGATTCACCCGACCCTGGATTACACCGGTTTTGAACGCGTTGACGTCGTGGTGGAAGCCGTCGTCGAAAACCCGAAAGTGAAAAAGGCCGTGCTGGCGGAAACCGAAGAGAAAGTACGCCCGGATACGGTACTGGCTTCCAATACCTCAACGATTCCGATCGGTGAGCTGGCCAGCGTCCTGCAACGACCGGAAAACTTCTGCGGCATGCACTTCTTTAACCCGGTGCATCGCATGCCGCTGGTTGAAGTCATTCGCGGCGAGAAAACCTCGGATAAAACCATCGCCAAAGTGGTGGCATGGGCCAGCAAAATGGGCAAAACGCCGATTGTGGTCAATGACTGCCCCGGCTTCTTCGTCAACCGCGTGCTGTTCCCTTACTTCGCCGGCTTCAGCCAGCTCTTACGCGATGGCGCCGACTTCCGCAAAGTCGATAAGGTGATGGAGAAAGTGTTTGGCTGGCCGATGGGCCCGGCATACCTGCTGGACGTCGTTGGCATCGATACCGCACACCATGCGCAGGCCGTCATGGCTGCCGGTTTCCCGCAGCGCATGCAAAAAGATTACCGCGACGCCATTGATGCCCTGTTCGACGCCAGCCGCTTTGGTCAGAAAAATGGTCTCGGCTTCTGGCGCTATCAGGCAGACAGTAAAGGTAAGCCGAAGAAAGAAGAAGACCCGGCCGTTGATGCCCTGCTGGCCGATGTGAGCCAGGCAAAACGCGACTTCAGCGATGAAGAAATTATCGCCCGCATGATGATTCCGATGGTCAACGAAGTGGTGCGCTGTCTGGAAGAAGGCATCATTGCCAGCCCGGCCGAAGCGGATATGGCGCTGGTTTATGGCCTCGGCTTCCCGCCGTTCCACGGCGGCGCCTTCCGCTGGCTGGATACCCTCGGCAGCGCAAAATACCTCGATATGGCGCAGCAGTACCAGCAACTCGGTCCGTTGTATGACGTCCCGGAAGGTCTGCGTAATAAAGCGGGCCATAACGAACCCTACTATCCTCCGGTAGAACCAGCCCGCCCGGCGGGTGTTCTGAAAACGGCTTAAGGAGTCACAATGGAACAGGTTGTCATTGTTGATGCAGTTCGCACCCCGATGGGCCGTTCGAAGGGCGGCGCTTTTCGCCACGTGCGCGCGGAAGATCTCTCCGCGCACCTGATGCGTAGCCTGCTGTCGCGTAACCCGTCGCTGGATCCGTCCGCGATTGACGATATCTACTGGGGCTGCGTGCAACAAACGCTGGAGCAAGGTTTCAATATTGCGCGTAATGCCGCGCTCCTCGCCGAAATCCCGCACTCGGTACCGGCGACGACGGTCAACCGCCTGTGCGGATCATCGATGCAGGCGCTGCATGACGCCGCCAGAATGATCATGACCGGAGACGCCAGCGTCTGTCTGATTGGCGGAGTGGAACATATGGGCCACGTCCCGATGAGCCACGGCGTCGATTTTCACCCGGGGCTGAGCCGCAATGTCGCAAAAGCGGCCGGCATGATGGGATTGACCGCCGAAATGCTGGCGCGCCTGCACGGCATTAGCCGGGAAATGCAGGACCAGTTCGCCGCGCGCTCCCACGCCCGGGCATGGGCAGCCACGCAGTCCGGCGCATTCAAAGCGGAAATCATCCCGACAGGCGGCCATGATGCCGACGGCGTACTGAAGTCATTTAACTATGATGAAGTGATCCGCCCGGAAACCACCGTGGAAGCACTGTCGACGCTGAGACCAGCATTCGACCCGGTGACCGGTACCGTGACGGCAGGAACCTCATCGGCATTGTCGGACGGCGCTGCCGCCATGCTGTTAATGAGCGAAACCCGCGCCCGCGAACTGGGGCTGACACCTCGTGCACGTATTCGCGCCATGGCGGTGGTCGGCTGTGACCCTTCGATTATGGGCTACGGTCCGGTACCAGCCTCAAAACTGGCGCTGAAAAAAGCCGGGCTATCAGTGAACGATATCGACGTGTTTGAAATGAACGAAGCCTTCGCCGCACAGATCCTGCCGTGCATTAAAGATCTTGGGCTGATGGAGCAGATCGACGAGAAGATCAACCTCAACGGCGGCGCGATCGCTCTGGGTCATCCGCTGGGATGTTCCGGCGCGCGTATCAGCACGACCCTGATTAATCAGATGGAGCGGAAAGACGCCCAGTTTGGTCTGGCCACCATGTGTATCGGGCTGGGTCAGGGGATCGCGACGGTATTCGAACGGGTTTAATCGGGAAAATATCCCCTCACGCATTTGCGCTGTATTGCGGCGGCAACTGAGCACATCCCCGGAAGCATAGATAACTATGTGACCGGGGTATGCGAGGGCAGCCAACAAAGAGACAGCGTAAAGGCGGACGGGGAAGAGTTTAGTTGCCGTTTTTCCCGCCTGTCAGGGGCGGGTTTTTTATTTCTGTCATCCCTGGTCCTCTCCCCGAAGAGAGAGGAAGGCATCAGATAAAGGCAAACGCATCGCCGAACAGGCGATCTTCACGGGCGTTACGCTCATTGCAGAACAGCTCACGGGCAATTTTGGCCATCTCGAAGCGACCGGCAATATAGATATCATGCTCCGCCAGCGTACCGTAATCCTGCAGTACCGCGGTCAACACGGTACCGGAACGGCCGCGCCAGTCTTCTTCCGGCTGTTCAACCACCGGCTCCACCCGCAGACCCGGATGTTCCACGCTCAGCGCTTCCAGTTCCGCCAGATCGTAGAGGTGCTTCGCTTCGCGGCCACCCCAGTAAACAGCGATATCCCGCTGAGGATTCTGCGCCAGCGCCGTCAGCAGAATAGAACGCACATAGGAGAACCCGGTGCCCCCGGCAATGAGAATCAGCGGACGATCTTCGTCTTCGCGCAGCCAGGCCTCACCATGCGGGATATCAACCTCAATTTCACGCTCTTTCAGAATGCGATCCATCACCGCCATCGCATACAGGTTGAGCTCAGAAGCGCCGATATGCAGTTCAATACATTCCTGTTCCGACGGTGTGGAAGCCATAGAGAACGGGCGCTTATCGCGCTCATCCATTACCACCATCAAATACTGACCAGCGCGGAAAGAAAATGCCGCTTCCGGCACTAATCGAACGCGATATACGGTATCGGTAATCGCCTCCACCGAGGTCACTTTACAGCTTAAGGTTGTCATGCGTCCCCTCTGTCGGGTCTATAGAGCAAAACAGCGGCGTTAGCCCCGCTTACTATTATTTAAAGATAGCCAGCTCATCCCAGATGGCGTCGATGCGTGCCGTCACCTCAGGATCTTTCTTGATTGGACGACCCCATTCACGCTGGGTTTCGCCAGGCCATTTATTTGTGGCATCCAGCCCCATTTTTGAACCCAGACCGGAAACCGGCGAGGCAAAATCCAGATAATCGATTGGCGTATTTTCTACCAGTACCGTATCACGAGCTGGGTCCATACGGGTAGTAATCGCCCAGATCACATCGTTCCAGTCGCGTGCATTAACGTCATCATCGCAGACGATCACGAACTTAGTGTACATAAACTGGCGTAAAAACGACCACACGCCCATCATTACGCGTTTCGCGTGACCGGCGTACTGTTTTTTCATCGTGACCACGGCCAGGCGATAAGAACAGCCTTCCGGCGGCAGATAAAAATCGACAATTTCCGGGAACTGCTTTTGCAGAATCGGCACGAACACTTCATTCAGCGCCACGCCCAGCACCGCAGGTTCATCCGGCGGACGGCCGGTGTAGGTGGAGTGGTAAATGGCGTCTTCGCGCTGGGTAATATGCGTCACGGTAAAGACCGGGAAGCTGTCCACTTCGTTGTAGTAGCCGGTATGGTCGCCATACGGCCCTTCCGGCGCCAGTTCACCCGGTTCGATATAGCCTTCGAGCACAATTTCCGCGCTGGCGGGCACTTCAAGATCGTTAGAAATGCACTTCACCACTTCGGTTTTCGTGCCGCGTAGCAGACCGGCAAAGGCATATTCTGAAAGGGTATCAGGAACCGGCGTCACCGCGCCCAGAATCGTTGCCGGATCGGCGCCCAGCGCCACGGAGACCGGGAAACGCTCGCCTGGATGAGCCGCGCACCACTCCTGGAAGTCCAGCGCACCGCCGCGATGCGAAAGCCAGCGCATGATCAGCTTATTCTTGCCAATCCGCTGCTGGCGATAGATCCCGAGGTTCTGCCGCTCTTTGTGCGGACCGCGGGTGACCGTCAGTCCCCAGGTGATCAGCGGCGCGGCATCTTCCGGCCAGCAGGTCATGATCGGGATGCGCGTCAGATCGACGTTGTCGCCTTCAATGATTTTTTGTTGGCAGGGGGCGCCGCGCAGACGTTTCGTCGGCATATTCAACACCTGCTTAAACTGCGGCAGCTTATCGAACAGATCGCGAAAGCCTTTCGGGGGTTCCGGCTCTTTCAGGAAGGCCAGTAACTTACCCACTTCCCGCAGCGAGCTGACATCTTCCTGCCCCATCCCCATGGCGACGCGACGCGGCGTGCCAAACAGATTACACAGGACCGGCATGGTGTAGCCTTTGGGATTTTCAAACAGCAGGGCCGGGCCGCCGGCACGTAAAGTACGATCGGCAATTTCGGTGATCTCAAGATGCGGATCGACCGGCAGGGAGATTCTTTTAAGTTCGCCCTGCTGCTCCAGTAATGTCAGAAAGTCGCGTAGATCATGGTATTTCATGGAGTTGTTATTGACCTCTATACAGGCGGCTGATTATACGGTGTTCGCCGGTGCCATGCTGTACTTTTGTTAAAGTAGCGTGAAAGAATATGGAATTTTTAATTTCACGGGTATTGGCTTTCGCGATCGCTCCAGGCTTTTGTTATGCTTGCTGCTAATAGAGTGGAAAGAGTTATTATGCAAGCTTGGTATTTACTGTATTGCAAACGTGGGCAGCTCCAGCGGGCCCAGGAACATCTCGAGCGACAGGCTGTGAATTGCCTGATGCCGACGATCGCGCTGGAAAAAATCGTCCGAGGTAAACGCACTACAGTCAATGAACCTTTGTTCCCCAACTATCTGTTCGTCGAGTTCGATCCCGAAATTATCCACACCACGACCATCAGTGCCACCCGTGGCGTGAACAGTTTCGTACGCTTTGGCGCCCAGCCGGCTATGGTGCCGTCCGCCGTCATTCATCAGCTGTCGATCTACAAGCCGGAAGGTATCACCGACCCGGAGACACCGCATCAGGGCGATGCCGTACTGATTACCGACGGCGCGTTTGAAGGCCTGCAGGCCATCTTCACCGAACCGGACGGCGAAGCGCGTTCGATGCTGCTTCTGAACCTGCTCAACAAACAGGTGCTGCAAAGCGTCAAAAACACCGACTTTCATAAAGTCTGATCGCCACGTTAAAAACGGATGCCAAAAAGCGTTCTGACATTGGTATCCGTTATCACTTCCAGCCGCTGCGCCTCCTCACCACGCCATCCCGCAATACTTGCCAGAATATGTGGCAGGTGAGCGGGTTCGTTACGGCGGGAGGCCGGTTTCGGGCTCAGATCACGAGGCAGTAAATACGGGGCATCCGTTTCAATCAGTAGCCGTTCTGCCGGGATGTCCGGTAGCAGGTTACGCAGCTCAAGCCCGCGTCGTTCATCACACACCCAGCCGGTGATCCCGATATACAGGCCGTGGTCCACACACGCCTGCATTTCGTCACGGGTTCCGGTGAAGCAGTGCAGCACCGCGCCTGGCAGCTTGTCCAGCCATGGGGTCAGTAGCGTCAGAAAGCGTTCGTGGGCATCGCGGCAGTGTAAAAACACCGGCATCGCCAGCTCTGCGGCCAGCGCCAGCTGTGCGCTGAAGGCGGCTTCCTGCTCCTGAGGCGTTGAAAAGTTGCGGTTAAAATCCAGGCCGCATTCGCCGACGGCGACCACTTCCGGCTGGCGCGCCAGCTGAAATACCGCCTCCGCCACCGATGCCGTCCAGCTGCTGCTGTCATGCGGATGGACGCCTGCCGTTGACCAGCAATGGCCATAGCCAAGCGCCATTTCCCGGGCCTGTTCGCTTTCGTGCAGGTTAGTCCCGGTAATCAACATACCCGTCACGCCTGCGGCCTGAGCGCGGGCTACCACCTCATCGCGATCGCGTGAAAACTGTGAACTGGTCAGATTGACGCCGATATCAAACATCGCTACTCCCATATGACAACCGCCCTGACGGGCGGTTGATTACTCTTCTTTGCTCCCCGCCTCTTCTGCGGCGGCATCCTCGTCACGCGTCATGCGTTTCCCGGTATAGAACCGGGCAAAAAAGACCCCGACCTCAAACAGGCAGTACATCGGAATCGCCAGCAAGGTTTGCGAGAAGACATCCGGCGGCGTCAACAGCATGCCGACGACAAAGGCCCCCACCAGAACGTACGGGCGCTTCTTCCGCAGGTCTTCCGGCGTAGTGACCCCGACCCAGCACAGCAGGACAATCGCCACCGGCACTTCAAACGACACGCCAAAGGCGATAAACAGCGCCATGACAAAATCGAGATAGCTGCGGATATCGGTAGAAACCTGTACCCCTTCCGGCGCCGCGTGCGTCAGGAAGCCAAACGCCAGCGGGAAAACGACAAAATAGGCAAACGCCATGCCGATATAGAACAGCAGCGTACTGGAAACCAGCAGCGGCATCACCAGTCGGCGTTCATGCTTATACAGTGCTGGCGCAACAAAAGCCCAGACCTGATAAAGAATGACCGGCACAGACAGAATCACCGAAACCATAAAGGTCAATTTGATCGGTGTAAAAAACGGAGACGCCACGTCGGTCGCGATCATTGTCGCGCCCACCGGCATCTGTCGAATCAGCGGAGCCGAGACCAGTTGATAGATATCGTTGGCGAAGTAAACCAACGCCAGAAAAATCACCAGAATCGCGACGATGCTATTGATCAGGCGCTTGCGCAGCTCAATCAAATGCGAGATTAGCGGTTGAGTATCTTCTACGCCCATGGTTACGATTTATCACTTGATGCAGGAGTGGAGTCGGAAGCGGTTACCGCCACTTTTTCTTTAGCGGCGGCCGGGAGAGGTTCAGCTGGCGCCGCGGCGTGCGCATCGGCAACGGGCTCTTCCGGTGCATGTACAGGTGCACTGGCCTGGTGCTCAGCCGTGGCTGGCGTAATGTCCTGGCGCTGTGCTTCACTCCCCTTCACCACCGGGTTATGGATCGTGTGTGCTTCGTCGCTGGTTTTCTCAGGGTCGTGAGCGGTATAGGAGCGCTTCATGGATTCCGCGGCTTCACGCAGCTCATCCATGGATGCTTTCAGCTCCGGCGTCAGGTTATCCAGGCTCGCCTTTTCGACTTTCTTCAGGCTATCCTGGAACTCCTGCAGTTTTAGTTCCTGAGTTATCTCATTTTGCACGGTAGCCGCCAGAGACCGTAGCGTACGAATCCAGCTGGCCACCGTTTTTACCGCGACGGGTAGCCGCTGAGGCCCCAGTACAATGAGGCCAATAACGAACACCAGCAGCAGTTCACTAAAACCGATATCGAACACGAATTACACCTGCTCTTTGTCGTGGCGTTTTGCTTCGTCTTTTTTCGCATCATCCGGCTTATCGGCGATGGATTTCGCCGCGAAATCTGCATCCGGCTCGGATTTTTCAGGCTTATCTTCATCGCTCATGGCTTTTTTAAAGCCTTTAATCGATGCACCTAAATCCGACCCCAGCGAGCTCAGCTTTTTCGTCCCGAAAAGCAGAACCACAATGACGACAACAATTAACAACTGCCAAATACTGATACCACCCATACACATTCCCCTATGACAGATGATGAAGAATTAGCACGCATTATACACGTCAACCCGCGGGCCGCCTCAGTGTCAGGCCACTCGCATGACTCCATGCCACAACGCATGCGCGATAAAAAAGACAATACCTGTCAGCGCGTTTTCCGCCAGCCAATCAACCACGAGACGACGCCTGCGGCCATCAGCCAGCCCGGCATCATGCCCCATTCCGGGCGATGGATGAACAGCAGCGTACCACTCAGTAACAGAACCGCACCTATACCAAACAGATATCGGGACTGTCCCTGGCGCACATGTCGCACCTGGAAGTCGCGCACGATGGTATCCACGCTGGTCTGCAACTGTCGGCTCTGCTGCAACGTCTGATACACCAGCTCAGGGATTTCCGGCATTCTTTCAATCCAGAACGGCGCTTTTTCTTTAAACGCACGCACCAGTGCCGGAATGCCAACCTGATCTTTAATCCACGACTCAAGGAAAGGTTTCGCCGTTTTCCATAAGTCTAACTGAGGATAGAGCTGGCGGCCTAACCCTTCTACGTAAAGTAATGTTTTCTGCAACAACACCAGCTGCGGCTGGACTTCCATATTGAAGCGCCGGGCGGTGTTAAACAGGTTCAGCAGAACATGGCCAAACGAAATTTCCGCCAGCGGCTTTTCGAAGATGGGTTCGCAAACCGTACGGATGGCAAACTCAAACTCTTCCACGTTGGTGTCCGGTGGAACCCAGCCTGAATCGACGTGCAGCTCGGCCACTTTGCGGTAATCGCGGTTGAAAAAGGCGATAAAGTTTTCCGCCAGATAGCGTTTATCTTCTTTGTTCAACGAGCCCACAATGCCGCAGTCAATCCCGATGTACTGTGGGTTCTCCGGGTGGTCGTAGCTGACGAAAATATTGCCCGGATGCATGTCCGCATGGAAGAAGCTGTCACGGAAGACCTGGGTGAAAAAGACCTGCACGCCACGCTCAGCCAGCAGCTGCATGTTGGTGCCCTGTGCGTTCAGCGCGTCAATGTCAGAGACCGGGATCCCGTAAATCCGCTCCATCACCATCATGTTTTCGCTGCAGTAATCGGAGTAGACCTCCGGTACATAGAGCATCGGGCTGTCTTCAAAGTTGCGCCGTAGCTGAATCGCGTTTGCCGATTCACGCAACAGGTTAAGTTCATCCAGCAGCGTTTTTTCGTATTCGCGAACCACTTCCTGCGGGCGCAGACGGCGACCGTCGGGTAACAGCCGTGGCACCCAGCGCGCCAGGCGGTAGATAAGCTTCATGTCCGCTTTGATCACCGGCACGATGTCCGGGCGGATCACCTTGATAACGACCTCTTTGCCGTTAGCTTTCAGGCGTGCGGTATGCACCTGCGCAATCGAGGCTGACGCCAGTGGTTCAATCGAGAAATCATCAAACCATGCTTCGACGGGCAGACCGCCCATCGCCTGCTCAATCTGCTGCTTAGCCAGCTGGCCATCAAACGGCACCACACGATCCTGCAACAACGCGAGCTGATCGGCAATCTGCGGCGGAAACATGTCGCGGCGGGTGGAGAGCATCTGACCGAACTTGATCCACACCGGCCCCAGCTCCTGTAGCGCCAGGCGTAAACGTTCACCGAGTGGTTTGTCTTTATGGCGGTTCGGCATCCAGAACAGCGTCCGCCGCCAGAGGCGTAGCGGGAGCGTAATACGCATTTTGGGAATGAGCTCATCAAGCCCGTAACTCAAAAAGGTGCGGATGATAAGATACAGGCGCCGTAATTCTCCTGGCGTCATTTGCCCTCCAGCGTTTCCAGCCGTTTTTCCAAAGCAGCAAGGGTGCGTTCTACCGCGGCCGTCTCTTCACCAAACCACGCCATTTCCAGCGGTCCCGGTGCCAGACGCCACTCTTCGGTCAACGCCTCAGCGACATAGCGCTGCTGGCGTTGCGCGCCGTGTAACAGAAAGCGTGCCCCGGAACGAAACAGTTTACTGAAACCTTCCGCGACGATATCGCCGGTATAGGGTGCCAGCAGTTCCGCGGGGTCGAACTCTGCCAGGTCGCATAATGCCACCATGTTCTGCACCACCTGCAGGTCGCCCTGCACTTCCAGGTCACCGCTGCGGATAAGTGCGGTCAGCTGTTGGCGATTCCGCAGCTGCGGCAACACGCTGAGACGGGTCATCACCGTACAGTCGGCATCGCCTTCCCAGGCCCCCAGTACGTCGATCTGGCGTTCACTGAAAACCAGCACGACCGGCGTCGACAGCTCTTTGAGCTCAACGCGCAGCACTTTCCCCAACAGGCGCTGACGAGCAGGTTTTAACGCTTTGTCCCGCCAGAGAAAAGTATTGAGGGTGGTTTCAATGCCGGCGGTGACCAGCGGTGTGAAAGGCATAGGCTCCCTCCTGTCAGAACTTATAGCCGCGGTGCAGCGCAACGATACCCGCCGTCAGGTTGTAGTAGTCAACGCTTTCAAAACCGGCGTCCTGCATCATGGATTTCAGGGTGTCCTGATTCGGATGCATTCGGATAGATTCGGCCAGGTAGCGGTAGCTTTCACCATCTTTCGCGACCAGTTCCCCTACGCGCGGCAGCACATGGAAGGAGTAGGCATCATAGGCTTTGCTGAGCGGCTCAATGACCGGCTTCGAGAATTCCAGCACCAGCAGGCGTCCGCCCGGCTTCAGCACGCGATACATGGAACGCAGCGCTTTGTCTTTATCCGTGACGTTACGTAAACCGAACGAAATTGTGATGCAGTCAAAGGTGTTATCGGCAAACGGCAGCGCTTCTGCGTTCGCCTGAACGTACTCTACGTTGCCGACGATACCGATATTACGCAGCTTTTCGCGGCCCATTTTTAACATTGAGTCGTTGATATCGGCCAGCATAACGCGACCCGTTTCACCCACCAGACGGGAGAACTTCGCCGTCAGGTCACCGGTGCCACCCGCCAGATCCAGTACAGTCTGACCACGGCGCACGCCGCTGCAATCAATGGTGAAACGCTTCCACAAGCGATGAATACCGAACGACATCAGATCATTCATAACATCATATTTCGCGGCCACAGAATGGAATACATGTGCCACCATGTCCGCCTTCTGCTCTTTGGCTACCGTCTGAAAACCAAAGTGCGTCGTTTCTTGTGAATCCTCAACCATCTCAATGCCTGCTTATCAAGAAAATGTTCGTCGAGTGTAACAGATTCAGCGCATTTCCCATACGCTTCAACGTGGCGGAGAGGGCTCCGCAGACATCTTCTGGTGGGCCGGATCGGACATAAATTCGTTATCTTCCAGCGCGTTTTCGTCCTCTTCAGAACGATATTCATCATCCTGGGCGGTCGCCTGTTCAACTAAATCAGGATTAATCTCGCGCTTGACCTCCACGCCCAGTTCACGGAAGGACTCGGCCTGCACCAGCAGGTTGCCGCGCCCGGAGGCCAGCTTTTTCATCGCCTGGCGATAGTTATCCTGCGCTTTGTCGAGGCTCTGTCCGATGGCCGACATATCGTCGACGAACAGCCGCATTTTGTCGTACAGACGCCCTGCACGCTCGGCGATTTTCTGTGCATTAAGGCTCTGGTGTTCATAGCGCCAGAGGTTGGCAATCGTGCGCAGCGCCACCAGCAGCGTGGTCGGGCTGACCAGCATGATGTTGTGCTTCAGCGCTTCGGTGATCAGTTCAGGTTGGCGGTCTATCGCCAGCAGGAATGCCGGCTCAACGGGGATAAACATCAGGACATAGTCGAGCGAACGCAGGCCAGGCAGCTGTTGATAGTCTTTGCGCCCCAGCAAACGAATATGGTTACGCACCGAGGCGATATGTTCCTGCAGCGCCGCCTCGCGGGTGTAGTCATCTTCGGCGTTAAAATAGCGTTCATAGGCGACGAGGGTCATTTTTGCATCAACGACCACGTCTTTCCCCTGCGGCAGACGGACGATCACATCGGGCTGCATGCGCGAACGACCTTCCGTTTCGATGCTCACCTGGGTCTGGTACTCGTAACCCTCGCGCAGCCCGGATGCCTCCAGCACGCGGGTTAACACCACTTCGCCCCAGTTGCCCTGGGTTTTGTTATCCCCTTTGAGCGCCCGGGTCAGGTTCAGCGCCTCCTGAGCCATCTGGGCATTCAGCTGCTGCAGGTTGCGAATTTCATGCGCCAGGGTATGCCGCTCGCGCGCCTCCTGACCAAAACTATCCTGCACCTGGCGGCGGAAACCGTCCAGCTGTTCACGTAACGGCGTCAGCAGGCCGTGCAGGCTCTGCCGGTTCTGTTCATCCACGCGGCGGTTGCTGTGTTCAAAAATGCGGTTTGCCAGGTTTTCAAACTGCTCGCTCAGGCGCTGCTCGCTGTTGACCATCTGGCGGATTTTATCTTCCGCGTGCATGCGGGTGGATTCAAGACGAGTGGTGACCTCGCGGAGGTCGGCCTCCAGCGAGGTGTTGATTTCACGCAGGCTGCGCAGCTCGTTGTTCAGCAGCTCGCATTCATCGCGCCAGTGGGCCTCCTGTACCAGTTGCTGGCGCGCGGCGCTGAGCTCAATATCCAGCTCACGACGCTCTTCGATCAGATCGGCACGGATTTGGTCGGCTCTGGCTTTGGTCGCCAGCCATCCAGCAACCAGCCCGACGGCCAGCGCCACGATGGCACTTATCATAATCGAGATATCCACAACGCCCCCTGCGGCAACGGCTTACGGCACAAAAATAGAATTGTGCTGTACAAACGTCCAGTTGAAAAGGAATTTCCTGCGAGGCGCTGCGCAAAAAAGAAAGGCCGGAAGATCCGGCCTGGCATGAAGAGAGGGGAAACTACAGCAGGCGGCGAGCCGCTTCCACCACGATTTTTACCGCGTGGCTTTCTGTTTTCTTCATGGTTTCAGCATTCGGAATTTCCTGCTGGGTACGGTTCACGATAACCCCGGCCACCATCCCGGCGCGCAGGCCCTGGCTGGCGCACATGGTCAGCAGCGTCGCTGATTCCATTTCGTAGTTCATCACGCCCATTGACTGCCACTCTTCCATCGAGCCTTTGAAGCGGTTAACGACGCGACCTGAGAAGGTGTCGTAACGCTCCTGGCCTGGGTAGAAAGTATCAGACGATGCGGTTACGCCAATATGCGTGGTCGCGCCGATCGATTTCGCCGCTTCAACCAGCGCAGTGGTGCACGCAAAGTCAGCTACTGCCGGATATTCCATGGGTGCAAAGTGCAGGCTCGCGCCGTCAAGGCGTACGGATGCGGTGGTCACCAGCACGTCGCCGACATTGATGTGCGGCTGGATTGCGCCGGTGGTGCCGATACGCAGGAAAGTACGAACCCCCAGCTGAGCCAGCTCTTCAACGGCGATGGAGGTGGACGGGCCACCGATACCGGTGGAGCACACGATAACCGGCTTGCCATCGAGCTCGGCACGCCAGGAGGTAAATTCGCGATGAGATGCCAGCTTAACCGGCTTATCCATCAGCGCGGCGATCTTTTCCACACGCTCCGGATCGCCAGGGACGATAGCCAGCGTAGCCCCTTGTAAATCGTTTTTGGTGAGGCCGAGATGAAAAACATCAGACTTAGACATAAAAAACTCCTCTGTGGGTCGAATTATCAGCAGAAGCAAAACGGTACTTTACAGAAGCTATCCGCATAGTTTTGTGATGCTAATCACTACAGATGAAAATCATTGCAATGATTTTCCATTAAAAAGTGATAAACATCACATTAACAAGTTATATTCACCGTGCCTGAACAAAAGATAGTCTGTTTGAGGCAGTGTGGTTCGTTAACGTCCGATCGATAACGTCTATTGCAGTATTTAGGGTCTATAGTTATCGGTGCGCTAATAATTAAAGGGTACGGAGAATACCATGACCACAACCAAGCAACCTGGCTTTGCGCCTGCAGCCACGCCGCACGCTTCTACCGCTGTTCATACCTCGGAGGAGAGCATTATCACCGGCGAAACGTCGATCCCGACTCAGGGAGAGAATATGCCGGCGTACCACGCTCGCCCGAAAAACGTTGATGGCCTGCTGCCGGTCGTCATCGTGGTGCAGGAGATTTTCGGCGTTCATGAACATATCCGCGATATTTGCCGCCGTCTGGCACAGGAAGGATATCTGGCGATCGCACCAGAACTCTACTTCCGCCAGGGCGATCCCAATGATTACACCGACATCCCCACGCTGTTCCAGGAACTGGTCAGCAAAGTGCCGGATGCTCAGGTACTGGCAGACCTCGACCATGTTGCCAGCTGGGCCGCGCGTCACGAAGGCGATGCCCATCGGCTGCTGATCACCGGCTTCTGCTGGGGCGGTCGCATCACCTGGCTGTATGCCGCACACAATCCGCAGCTGAAAGCGGCGGTGGCCTGGTACGGGAAACTGGTGGGCCAGAAAACCCTGAACACGCCGAATTATCCGGTGGATATCGCGGTCGATCTCAACGCGCCGGTTCTGGGACTGTACGGCGGCAAAGATGCCAGCATTCCGCAGGATACGGTGGAGACCATGCGTCAGGCGCTACGTGCCGCCAACGCCAAAGCGGAAATCATCGTCTACCCGGAAGCCGATCACGCCTTTAATGCCGATTATCGCGCCAGCTACCATGAAGAGTCAGCCAAAGACGGCTGGCAGCGCATGCTGGCATGGTTTGCCCAGTACGGTGGCAAACGCGCTTAAGCCGCTACCGGTTGCCGATATGGTGGTGAATCATATCGGCAATCGTCCCGTCATCGAGCCACCTTGCCAGGCAATCTCGGATAAAAGCGTAGTGCTGGAGCCGGGTACGCGGTACGCAAATCGCCTGCTGTATCTGACTGAAGCTATCGGGCAGGACGCGAAACTGCGGGTATTGCTGCGCCACGCCGCAGAGCGGCTGACGAATGCCGGCAACCATATCCCCCTCACCGTCGATAAACGCGCGGATCGCCTCCTGGGACGTGGCGTACTGCCGCATCGTCGCCTGCTTTAAGGTTCGAATCAGATACAGCTCATAGGCAGCCCCTTTGCCGACGTTAATCGTCACCCCAGGCTTGTCCATCTCTTGCACAGAGCGAATCTCATTGGCATCTCTGACCATCAGGGTGCTTTCAATGGTGATATAGGGCCGGGTGAAGCACAGCGCGTCTTCCCGAGCGGGGTCTATCGCCAGGAAGGCAATATCCCACTGGTCCTGCAGGGCAGCTTCCACCACTTTTCCGGCCGTCGGCCAGGTGATAAACCGCGCTTCGCGACCGCACTCAGCGGCCAGCTTGCTGGCGAGCGCGACGGAGATCCCACCCGGTGTGTTATCGGGCAATAAGGTGGCGAGAACCGGGTTCCCGAGGTTAATGGCAAAACGTAAAGTGCGCGTTGAGTCGTCGTGCCCGGTCATCGTTCGCTCCCGGAAATGGTTGGCTTACAGGATTGGCCTATATCGTGCCGCTAAGCGTAGCCCAGCCGGGACGATTTCGCAGGCCAGTGCCGCATTTTCCCGCCGCGCTGAGGCTACGACCCACAACATCTTTTGTACTTGCGGCCGCTCCCGCACGGGCAGGGATCGTTGCGCTTCGCCGCCGTTGGCGCCTGCTGTGCCTCGTGTGCCAGCCATTGCGCGATCGCTGACGGCGGGTAGCCATTTTCCTGCAGCTGCTGCCAGGCGTTCATATACGGAGTGATATGTTTGAAAAAGTGCTTATAGCCCGCACACAGGTAGTTGTGGCCCGGATGGCCGCCCGGCGAGACCGCGAACCGGTGCTTCGGGCAGCCACCGTGGCATACCGGACGAAACTCGCAACGACGACAGTCTGCGGTTAAGCGATCTTCTTTAGCCTGCCCGAAGGCGATCGCCTGTTCGCTATGGTTAAGCTCGTGGATGGTTTGCTGATGAATATTGCCCAGCTTATGTTCCGGGTAGACAAAATGATCGCAGTTATACAGATCGCCATTTGATTCGAGGGCAAAAGCGTGGCCGCAGGTTGCCGAATGGACACAAAGCACCGGCGGTTGCCCGGCCCAGGCCGCCAGCGCCACGTCGAACATCTGCACGGAGACCCGCTCGACATCGCGCCGGACCCACAGATCGAAAATCTGGCAGAGAAAGTCGCCAAACTGCCACGACGGTACGGTCCACGGGGCAAGCCTTGCGGCGCTTTCGCCGGGCAGCACCAGCTGCAGCGCCGACGAAGCGTCATTGCTCAGCCGTTCAACCAGCGGAATAAACTGGATATAGCGCGAACCTGCCGCAACCAGGAATTCATACACCTCAAGGGCATGCTCAACGTTGTGTTTGCCGACGACGGTTAAGGTATTAAATTCAACGTGATGGGCTTTGAGCAGCGACATCGCCGCCATGACCCGGTCATGGGTGCCCTTTCCGGCCCGGTTCACACGATACTGGTTATGCAGCGCTGCGGGGCCATCTATCGACAGGCCAATCAAAAAGCGATGTTCGGCAAAAAAACGCGCCCATGCGTCATCCAGCAGGATCCCGTTGGTTTGCAGCGCGTGGGTTATCTTTTTCCCGCCGGCATATTTGTCGCACAACGCCATGACGCGGCGGAAAAACGCCAGCCCCATCATGGTCGGCTCGCCGCCCTGCCAGGCAAAGGTCACGCTATCTCCCGCCTGGGCGTCAATATGCTGACGAATATAGCGTTCCAGAGTCTCGTCAGACATCTGCCAGTGGGTATTGCGCTCGGGATACAGCGCCTCTTTCTCCAGATAGAAGCAGTACGTACAGTCGATATTACATACCGATCCCGTGGGCTTCGCCATCACGTGGCATCCGGTGATTGTCATCGCAGATCTATCCTTTTCATTACAGCCTGAGCAACGCCGGAAGCACCAGCGACAGGGCGACCAGGCTCAGGATGATGCTCAGCAGTCGCTTAACCAGCAGCGAAGAGTGGGTGGTGAGCTCTCGCTCCATGACCGCCTGCTTTTGACGGCAATACGAGACCACCATCAGCACGACCGCCAGCGCGGCGGCGATGCCGCCAAGGGCAGCCACCGCCATCTCGCCACGAGAAAACCCGCCGCGCGTCGCGGCCAGGGCGAGGAGCAACACGCAAAAGGTAGTTCTTTGCCAGGAGAGCGCGGTGCGCTCCGGCTGAAGTCCTGGGTCACGGGGCCGACGGGTCATCGTCATCGCAGAAACAGCACCGCATGCGTCAGCAAGATGGCGATCGCCAGCCCGCTACTGAGCCAGATCAGCATTCTGGGGTAGGCTAAATCAGCGCCTGTGCGCATCGCACGTTCGTTGCCGGCCCAGCGCCGGTACGCGTACCAGGCCAGCAGCGCCGCCGTGAGGCTTAAACCACTGACCAGTAGCTCGCGGGCATGCGCGGAGGCAAAGTTTGTCGCCAGCTGGTCGATCCCAATCGCCGCCGCCATAAAGGCCAGCGCGGTGCGGATCCAGGCAAGGAACGTTCGCTCATTCGCCAGCGAAAAACGATAATCCGGCGCCTTCCCCTGGCTTAGCCATTTCATCGGCTGTTCTCGACAATATACTGGTAGCAGCTGGCGATATGTCTGGCGATGCCAAACTCCACCAGCTCGCCCCGGTCGTTATAGCCTTTACGGGTTTTCACCAGCAGCGGCTCAGAGGCGCTAATCTGCAGAATGGCGCAGTCGCTTTCCGTCGGCAGCTCCGCGGTAATTACATCCTGAAAGCTTTCAATATTTTCGTTATTTTTCTCCAGCATGCTGTACAAGCCGCCGTCGAAGGTGTCCAGCGTCAATGTCCCCAGACGCGGGGTCAGCCAGATATAGTTCACCTGAGCAGGCAGCTCATTTTGCCGGAAGATGGTGCGGGTCAGGCGATAGAGCATGCCATCTGGCGCCAGGCCAAACTCACGCGCGATCGGCTCAGGCGGCAGCAGGAGCTCCAGCTTCAGGTTATTACGCGAGATAGGATGTTGCTGCTGCCCATCCACTAAGCGAATGCGGGTTTTGACCCCCTGTTTCTCCGAGGTGCTGATCACCATCGTACCGATACCCGCCTGGCGCTTTACCAGCCCTTTCGCAACCAGTTCCGCCAGCGCGCGGCGCGCGGTGATCCGGCTGACGCCAAACAGCTCTTCAAACTCCGCTTCCGTGGGCAGCACATCATTTTTTTTGTAGGTGCCGGTTTTCAGCCTCTCCAGCAGGATGTCGTATAGCTGGGCGTATAAAGGTTTCGCGCCCCGGGAATAATCCAGCTCTTCTTTCATCTACTTCTACTCCTTTTTCCCCGGCCGTCGCCGGGGATACCACTCAGTCCAGTCGCATTTCTAACGCCATCTTATAGTACACGCTCTGATGCTGCTCCTGCGGAACCTGGTTATGCACGAAGGCCCACAGATTTTCCCGATCCCAGTCGGCCCGGCAGGCCGCCTGTAGCCTCTGCGCCAAATCGAACTGCCCGCTCCCTTCCAGATGCTGCAGCAGCGCAAACAGGCCATAACGGACCTGCGGCGCAAACCCGGCAAGCTCTGGCAGGATGTTCGGGTCCAGCCCCAGCAGCGCCGCCGGTGACCCGGTCAATCCATAGCGCGGATAAAGCTCAGCAGGGGCATCGCTTTCCCGCATCATCTCTATCATCTGCTCACTCAGCCGCTGCGCCACGCTTTCATCACGACATTGCGTCAGTTGGGCCGGGTCCGCCGCGCTGTCATACAGACGGTGACCAAAGCGATCGGCCCCTCTGGTCATCACCGACTCCGCGGGGATCTTCATCACCGGACAGCCCTTGGTGAAGGCGAATGGCGGGTGCAGCGTCGTCTTTTCAAGCTCCTGCGGCGTAAAGCGGCGATTGATACGGGTCGGCATCAGCGTGTACTCGTACAGACCATCAATACCCTGCTCAACGGGCGAGCGCATATACACATAGCGGCCATCGGTAATGTTGATATGGCAGCCATGGTAGCCAAACAGCGCGTAGTCCCGCACCGGCGTATCGTCGAGCAGCGTCGGAAGTAATGACCGGCCCTGCATATCCGCTGGTTTATCCAGCCCGAAGTAATCCAGCAGCGTCGCCGGAAGATCGATGGTCTGTGCCAGCGACTGCCGCGATTCTCCCGCGCCACCGCACCGGGGATGCCAGATAAAGCAGGGAATATTTGCCACTTCGTTATACAGCGGCATAATATTTTTACCCCACCACTCATGCTCCCCAAGCAAGAAACCGTGGTCGGTATTGACGATAAGCAAGGTGTCCTGCCAGAGATCGTAACGATCCATATAATCCAGCACCTTGCCGACATAGGCGTCCACCATGGTCAACAGCGCCATATAATACTTCTGGATCAGGCTTTTGCGCTCATCGGTTTCGGTCACAAAGTAGTATGGCGGCCAGCCGTCAAACTGCGACGGATCGTCGATCCCGTACATTTTCAGGTATTTTTCCGGCACGAAAAACGGCTCATGCGGATCGAAACATTCCAGCTGCAGGAACCAGTTATCGCTGGCATGGTTGGTTTCAAGAAACTCCAGCCCCTTGCCGATCGTCCTCGCCAGATGATGATCCTCTTCATTCTGCATGAACTGGACGTTGATCTGATGCTGCACCCGGCTGGCAATTCGCCGCTGCTTGATCTCGTTCGGTTCCCCGGACTCATACCGATATTGCGGCTTATCCACGACGCCTTTCCAGGCATCGCCCTCCTGACCACGCACGAACTCAAAGGTGCTGTAGCGCGAATGATAGGTCGCGCCGCCGTCACGCCAGTAGTGTTTATGGTCGGTAACCAGATGGCTGTGGATACCGTTTTTCTTCAGTATTTCCGGGACGGAATCATCAAACGGCTCCAGCGGCGACCAGCCACGGTGCAGAAAGTTATAGCGCCCGGTGTGCAGCTCCCGGCGGGCCGGCATGCAGGGCATACTCCCGACAAAAAAGTTGTCAAAACGTACCGTGCGCTCCCGCAGGCGCTGAAAATTCGGCGTGATGGCGCGATCGCTGCCGTAAGCCGACAGCAATTGCTTATTCAGTGAATCGAACATCAACATTATGGCTTTCATGCTTTACTCCTTTTCCTCTCTCACGCCGTTTCTTTGTCGTAACCACGGATTTTGCCGACGATGTACGTCAACACAAAAGCGGCGGTACAACCGGTCAACCACGCCATGATGTACTGCAAATATTTGCCGTCGGCGATCAGCGGCAACGCCGACAGCCCGGCGGCGCCAATGCCGTTGGTCGTGACGCCCAGTAGCACCACCATCACGCCGCCAAATCCCGCCCCGATAGAACCGGTGATAAAGGCAAAGCCGGCGGGAATGTTAACGCCGAAAATCGTTGGCTCGCCGACGGCCAGAATGGAGGTGGGAATGGCGCCTTTGGCTATTTTCTTCATGACCGGATCGCGGGTCAGCATCAGTACCGCCGTCGCCGCCCCTACCATCCCGGCATTGGACATAATCTGGATCGCGAACAGCGGCGCATGGCCGGTGGCGTTAATCATTTCGATATGCACCGGGAACAGGCCGTGATGCAGGCCCAACGAAATTAAGAACGGAAAGAGCGCCGAGAGCACAAAGCCTGCGGCAATGCCGCCGCCGGCAAGCAGACCGTTCAGCCCGTGCAGAATGCCGTCGGAGATAATTCCGGCCACCGGCATAATGACGAACAGCAGCGCCGCCGCCATCACCACCACCACAATCGTCGGCGTCACCACCACATCGACAATATCCGGGACGATCCGCCGCACCCGTTTTTCCAGCAGGCACATCAGCCAGGCGCAAAAAATCACGCCAATCAGCCCGCCCTGGCCCGGCACCAGCCCAAAGGCAGTCAGCTGCGGCAGCATCGTCACGCCCCCTAACAGACCGCCCATGATCGCATTGCCGCCAAACTCTTTTGCCGCCGACATACCGGTATAAATTGCGAGGAAGCCAAATAGCGCTTTCGAGACAATATCGAGAAACTGACTGAGGCCAAGCAGATGCCGTTGATCGAGCACCACCTGGGTCGGCGAGAGATCGCCCAGCGCGACAACGTGATTCGCCAGGGCCCAGGAGGCCGCCGAATTCACAATGACGTTATTGATGCCCATCAGAATACCGGCAGCGATCAGCGACGGCAGAATGGGAACGAAAATATTGGCAATGTGCTTAAGAATAATTTTGGTCCGGGTCTGCTTTTTGGCTTTTGCCCGCGCCAGCGTGCCCTTTTGCTCCACCGCGCTCAGCGTGGCCTCACCGGGCGGGGTTTCGCCGACGGGCTGCGCCTTCAACATGTCGTTAATCACATCCGCGACTTTTGTCGACTTGCCCGGCCCGACAATCACCTGCAAGGTGTCGTCTTCCACCACCCCCAGCACGCCGTCGATACTTTTCAGCGCCGCGATATCAACCTGCGACCGATCGCCGATAGTCATCCGTACCCGGGTCATACAGTTGGTGACATGTTGTAAATTCAACAGGCCACCACAGTGCTTCACAATTGCGCTTCCTACCTGGTTGTAGTCCATACAGAAGTTCCTTTTATTATTTTGGCGGCAATTGTTATAACAATATAATGATATCACATTTGTGAGTAAGCTCATAAAATGACCTGTCGTTTATCCGAATTTACGGAGGGGGTAAGCGCGGGGAAAATAAGAAAAATGCAAAAAAAGAGGAGGCACGGGGCCTCCTCTGGGGATGGATAAGCTGAGGTAATTACGCCTGGCGCAGGTTCTGCGCGGCTTTTACCATGTTAGCCAGCGCCGCGCGGGTTTCCGGCCAGCCGCGGGTTTTCAGGCCGCAGTCCGGGTTGACCCACAGACGTTCAGCCGGGATACGCTGCGCCGCTTTCTCCAGCAACGCTTCGATCCACTCTACGCTGGGGACGTTCGGCGAGTGAATGTCATACACCCCCGGCCCGATTTCGTTCGGGTATTCGAACTCTTCAAACGATTCCAGCAGTTCCATATCGGAACGCGACGTCTCAATGGTGATCACATCGGCATCCAGGGCGGCGATGGAATCCATGATGTCGTTGAACTCGCAGTAACACATGTGGGTGTGGATCTGAGTATCATCCTGCGCCACCGCGGCGTTGATGCGGAACGCCTCGACGCCCCACTGCAGATACGCATCCCAGTCGCTGCGTTTGAGCGGCAGACCTTCGCGCAGCGCCGGCTCATCAATCTGGATGATGCCGATACCGGCGGCTTCCAGATCCGCCACTTCGTCACGCAGCGCCAGGGCAATCTGTTTGGCGATGGTTTCGCGGCTGACATCTTCACGCGGGAAGGACCAGCACAGAATGGTCACCGGACCGGTCAGCATGCCCTTAACCGGCTTGTCGGTCAGCGACTGTGCATACTTCGCCCACTCCACGGTAATGGCTTCCGGGCGGCTGACATCGCCGATCACCACCGGCGGCTTCACGCAGCGGGAACCGTAGCTCTGTACCCAGCCGTTCTGGGTGAAGATAAAGCCGTCCAGGTGCTCACCGAAGTACTCCACCATGTCATTGCGCTCGGCTTCGCCGTGCACCAGAACGTCCAGCCCCAGGCGCTCCTGCTCAACGATCGCTTGCTTAATATGTTCGGCAATCCCGGTGCGGTAGTTGCCAGCATCCAGATTACCTTTTTTGAAGTCCAGACGCAGGCCGCGGATCTCGGTCGTCTGCGGGAAAGAGCCGATGGTGGTGGTGGGCCACGCCGGCAGGTTGAAGCGGCTGCGCTGCGCCTCGGCACGTTCAGCGTACGGGCTGTTGCGCTGGCTGTCCTTAGCGGTAATGGCCGCCAGACGTTTTTCTACCGCCGCGTTATGAACCCGGGTCGAGTGGCGACGGGCCTGAATCGGCGCGCTCCACGCCTCCAGCGCGGCCGTATCACCGCTGTTCAGGGCATCGCGCAGCAGGGATAGCTCCTCACATTTTTGCAGGGCGAAGGCAAACCAGCTTTTCACTTCCGCATCGAGGCGAGTTTCAACGCTCAGGTCGATCGGGCTGTGCAGCAGGGAGCAGGAAGAGGCAATCCACAGCGGGCGTTTGCCGACGATATCTTTGATCTGCGCATACTTCTCGGTCAGATCGGCGCGCCAGACGTTACGACCGTTGATCAAGCCCGCAGAGAGCAGCCAGTCGGCAGGCAGGCGTTGGTGCAACGCCGCTACCTCATCTTTACCGTGCACCAGGTCAACGTGCAGGCCCTGAACCGCCAGGTCAGCAATCGTCTCGAGGTTCGCGGTGATACCTTCAAAGTAGGTGGTCAGCAGCAGCTTAACCTGGCCTGAGAGCGCATCATACGCTGGCTTGAACGCGTCCAGCCACGCCTGCGGCAGCTCCAGCACCAGCGCCGGCTCATCAATCTGTACCCACTCAATGCCGCGTTTTGCCAGTTCCGCCAGCACCTGCTGGTAAACCGGCAGAATGTCGTTCAGCAGGGTCAGGCGGTCAAACTGCTCGCCTTTCACTTTACCGAGCCACAGGTAGGTCACCGGGCCAAGCAATACTGGTTTCACCTTGTGACCGAGCGCCAGCGCTTCGTCCACCTCATCCAGTAGCTGCGTCCAGGTCAGCGCAAATTCCTGACCTTTGCTGAATTCCGGCACCATGTAGTGGTAGTTGGTGTTAAACCATTTGGTCATTTCCGCCGCTGCCGCCGGTTCACCGGTTGGCGCACGACCGCGGCCAATGCGGAACAGGGTGTCGATATCGACGGAACCGTCTTTGTTCTGATGACGAGCCGGTACGTTACCCAGCAGCAGGCTGGTGGTCAGAACATGGTCGTACCAGGCGAAATCCCCGACCGGCAGCAGGTCAATACCCGCCTGCTTCTGCTGATCCCAATGACGGGCGCGCAGTTCGCGCCCCACCGCCAGCAACGCTTCACGGGTCGAATTACCCGCCCAGTAGCTCTCTTGTGCTTTTTTCAGCTCGCGACGAAGGCCAACGCGAGGGAAACCGAGGGTATGATTAATAATTGTCATTTTTAAGACCTCAATATTTTGAATCCGAAGGATTTCGGATTTAGGGAAGGCGGCAAACTTGCTCATTCCCCGGGAGCTTACTGAAGTAAGTGACCGGGGTGAGGAAGTGCAGCCAACACACCCTAAATTCGAAAGACACAGGATTTAGACGTCCAGATGTTTACACATCTATAATTGAAGGTTACTGTATCTTCCTCAAGCGCAACATTTTCATGCCGAAGTGAAGGACTTTCATGATCGAAATTAAACACCTGAAAACGCTACAGGCGTTGCGGAACAGCGGGTCGCTGGCAGGCGCTGCGGCGGCCCTGCATCAAACCCAGTCCGCCCTGTCCCACCAGTTCAGCGATCTGGAACAACGCCTTGGCTTCCGCCTGTTTGTGCGTAAAAGTCAGCCCCTGCGCTTCACGCCGCAGGGGGAAATCCTGCTGCAGCTGGCAAACCAGGTGCTGCCGCAAATCACCCGCGCGCTGCAGGATTGCCACGAGCCGCTGCAAACGCGCCTGCGCATCGCCATCGAGTGCCATAGCTGTATTCAGTGGCTCACCCCGGCGCTGGAGAATTTCCGCGCCCGCTGGCCGCAGGTCGAAGTGGATTTCCATTCTGGCGTCACCTTTGACCCGCAGCCGGCCCTCCAGCAAAGCGAGCTGGATCTGGTGATGACCTCAGATATCCTGCCGCGCAGCGGCCTGCACTATTCACCGATGTTTGATTATGAAGTGCGCCTGGTCCTCGCGCCGGAGCATCCGCTGGCAGCGAAAACCCGCATTTCGCCAGAGGACCTGGCGACAGAGCTGTTACTGATTTATCCGGTTCAGCGTGGTCGCCTGGATATCTGGCGCCATTTCCTGCAACCGGCCGGGATCAGCCCGCAGCTGAAGAGCGTCGACAATACGTTGCTGTTGATTCAGATGGTTGCTGCACGCATGGGCATCGCCGCCCTGCCGCACTGGGTCGTAGAAAGTTTTGAGCGCCAGGGTCTGGTGGTCACCAAAACCCTGGGCGAAGGACTGTGGAGCCGACTGTACGCCGCGGTGCGCGACGGCGAGCAGCGTCAGCCGGTCACCGAAGCGTTTATTCGCTCAGCGCGGAACCACGCTTGCGATCATTTGCCGTTTGTCCGGAGTGCGGAGCGACCCAACGGCGATGGACCCACAGTGAGGCCAGGATCACCAGAGCCCCAATAATAAAGCTCGGCCAGTGAGGCTGCTCCTGCCAGATGGCGAGGTTAACCAGCAGCCCGGCCGGCACATGCACGTTGTTCATGATGCCCAACGTGCCGGCATCCACCTGCGTCGCCCCGTAGTTCCACATAAAGTAGCCGAGTCCCGACGCCACCACGCCCAACCACACCAGCACGCTCCACTGTAGCGTCGTGGTCGGCAGCCGTTGCGGATTGCCGAGCATCAGCCAGGCCGCCACCGCCACCAGCAAGGCCCCCATATAGAACCAGGCAAAGGCGTTATGCTGCGGCATCGGACGCAGCTCCATCAGCCGCTTATAGCCCACCATGCCGATCGCAAAGCTGAGGTTCGACAGCTGAACCAGCAGCAGGCCGGTCCAGAAATGATCGCTCACTTTGTCATAGCGAATAATCGCCGCGCCCAGCACCGCCAGCCCGGCGCTCAGCAGGTATCCCCAGCGCAGCTTACGCCCGCTGATCAGATCATAAATCAGGGTGATATAGAGCGGCGTGAAGACGGTAAACAGCAGAAATTCAGAGACCGTCAGGTACACATAGGCGCGGAAGGCCAGCAGATACATGATGCCCAGCTGCATCGCGCCGACCAGCATGTAGAGCACGATGGTCCGCGGCGATTGCCCACGGGTACGCAGAAACGGCAGGAACACCAGTGCCGCCAGCCCCACCCGCATCAGCACGGAGAAGTAGCTATCGACGCTACCCGCCAGGTATTCGCCGATCAGGCTAAAGGAAAAGGCCCACAGGATAGTGGTGATAATCAGTAGCGCCACAATGAATGTCTCTCAGGAAGAAGAGCACTCATTGTAGCGGAGAGTTCGGTTGACAACTGAACAATAGATGAACAGTCGTCAATCTTTATCAGCCGAGGTAGAGATTGCGCAGGTAGTGCGGCACCGCGTCGTCGGCGTTGCTGCCGATCACTTCCAGCTCCGGATGCAGGTCTTTCAGCCGTTGGTGCGCGTTCAGCATGATGCAGCCTTTGCCAGCCATCGACAGCATTTCCGCATCGTTCATGCCATCGCCAAAGGCGATGCAGTCTTTCAGATGGTAGCTGAGCATTTTGGCAACCGCTTCCAGCGCATGTCCCTTCGACACGCCGCCGGCCATCACTTCCAGGCAGGTCAGGGTCGAGAAGCTGACGTTGACGCGATCGCCCCAGCGCGCGTTGATCGCCTGCTCCAGCGGCAGCAGATGCTCGTGATCTTCGCAGGTGAAGAACACTTTGCTGATCCCCTGCGGATCGAGCTCGCCCGCTTCATACAGCTTGTAGTTGAAGACCGCTTCTTTGAAAAAGCGCATCTCTTCCGGACGATGGCGGTTCATATACCACTCATCTTCACGGTAGACGTTGGTCACCACTTTCGGGTCGTTACGCATCATCTCAAACAGATCGGCCGCGATATCGCGGTCAAGGTTATGCGCAAAGATCTGCTGCCCGTCGCTATCGTGCACGCGCGCGCCGTTGGAGGTGATCATGTAGGATTTAATACCGAGATTATCGCGGATCTGCCCGACATCGATGTAATGGCGACCGGTTGCGAAGACAAAATTGATACCGCGCGCGGTCAACAGCTGCAGCGTCTCTTTTGCGTAGGGGGTTAAGTAGTGATCGGGAGAAAGCAGCGTGCCATCTAAGTCAGATGCAACAACCTGGTACATAAAAATTTTAACCTCTAAGCAGGGCGACGAGCATTTCGCCGGATTAAGAGCCTGTCCTGGCAGACTCTAATTGTGTCGAGTGAAAAAATCGACGATGGCATTCAGCGCGACTGAGCGCATGGCGTCCTTTTCAAAAAGGATCTCATGGTATGCCCCTTCTATGACAAGCGGCTTATTACCCTCGCAGGGATGACCTGCTGCAGCACGACGTTCGCAATAGCGCTCGTGCATGCGGTTATCGACAACCCGTTCTTCTTCGGCCTGCAATAACAATGTCGGGGTGGTGTCTTTCTCAACGCCCGCCAGCGCTTCTTCGCCGGCAAGCACGCCCTCACGTACCCAGTGATAGGTTGGCCCGCCAACGCGCAGCTGCGGTTCATCGGCATAAAATCGCAGGTTACGCTGGTAGCGTTGACGGCTGTGCGTCAACACGTTGACCGAGAAGGGCAACGCCCGCCAGCGCCCGGTACCGAGCGCGTACTCTTCCCGAATGCGCTGATGGCCCTCAGCCCAGTCGAGAATATGCCGCACCATCCAGTCAGGGAAACGCATGACAATGCCAAACATCGGCGCGCACAGCGCAATCGCATCACAATGCGGCTGATGACGCTGCAAAAATAACGTGGCGATCGCGCCCCCCATCGAATGGCCGAGTATAAACCGTTTTCGCCAGTGACCGGGAGCGACTTCCTGCTGCCAGAGCGCAGCCAGATCGTCGACATAATCGCTAAAGCGCACCACGTGACCGCGATGGCTGTCGTTGAGGATGCGTCCGGAACGTCCCTGGCCGCGATGATCGATAATCATCACGTCAAAGCCGCTGTGGAACAGGTCATAAGCCAGTTCGGCGTATTTCACATAGCTTTCAATACGCCCCGGGCAAATCACCACCACCCGATCGTTATCTTTGACGCAAAAGCGCACGAAGCGAACCGGGACATCATCTACGCCCCTGAATTCCGCCTCTTCCCGCTGACGCCAGAAATCGGTAAGTGGCCCCATCGTAAAAGCCGCAAACGCGTTTTCTCGCGTGTCCCACTCCTTTTGCTGCTTGAACATCGGGTTTACACCCCTGTTAACCACTGAAAATCGTTTTTTTATCGCGCATCAGACAATGCTTACACAATAGCGTATTGTGGCATAAAAACAGACAATCAGGGAGTTTCTCATGACGTTCGAGTGGTGGTTCGCCTATCTGCTGACATCTATCATTCTCAGCCTGTCGCCGGGATCCGGGGCGATTAATACCATGACGACCTCAATCAACCACGGCTACCGTGGCGCGGCCGCCTCTATTGCTGGTTTACAGGCCGGGCTGGCCATTCATATCGTACTCGTCGGGATTGGGCTGGGAACGCTGTTTTCCCGTTCTGTGCTGGCCTTCGAAGTGCTGAAATGGGCCGGGGCAGCCTATCTTATCTGGCTGGGTATTCAGCAGTGGCGGGCGGCGGGTTCCCTCAACCTCAACACCCTGGCGAAGGCACAAACGCGCGGGAAACTATTCCAGCGCGCGGTGTTCGTTAACCTCACCAACCCGAAGAGCATTGTCTTCCTGGCCGCGCTGTTCCCACAGTTCATCACGCCGGATCAGCCCCAGCTCATGCAGTATCTGGTGCTGGGCGTCACGACCGTCGTGGTGGATATCATCGTCATGATTGGCTACGCAACGCTGGCGCAGCGGATTGCGGCATGGATTAAAGGTCCAAAGCAGATGAAGGCCTTGAACAAGGTGTTCGGATCGTTATTTATGCTGGTAGGGGCGTTGCTGGCTTCCGCACGCCATGCCTGAGAAGTGCGTCCCGGTTTACCTCAGGCGAACCGGGACATATCTGCTTAGCGTGAAATAATCAGATGAATACCGAAACCGGCAAACAGCGTACCGGCAATACCGTCGATCCATTTCGCCATGCGCTGATACCCGCGACGCATCGTCGGTAACGCAAACAGGCTGGCGACGACGGTGAACCAGGCCAGGGTTTCAAGGACGATCAGCAGGAAAATACCCCAGCGCTCGCCCGCGCCAACATCATCCCCGACAAACAGCGAGAACACGGAACCGAAGTAAATGATCGCCTTCGGGTTGGCGAGGTTTGTCAGCAGCCCTTTCAAAAAGCTGCGCCCGCTGCGGGCCAGTTCAACCTGCGGTTCCGCCGCCGTGACGTCGCTTTTCTTCAGCGCGCCGCGCAGCATCTGATACCCCATCCAGCACAGATACAGGCCGCCGCCGACCATAATAATGGTGTGCAGCCAGGCCATTTTTTCGATAATCAGGTGCAGGCCAAGCAGCGCCACGCCCGCCCAGACCATGACGCCAACGGTAATGCCCAGCACGCCCATCATCGCCTCTTTACGAGAGCGGCTGACGGCGGTCTGCGAAACAAAGAAAAAATCCGGGCCAGGACTCATCAGCGCAATGATATGCACCAGCGCGACGGTCAGGAAAAGCATCAGCATGATTGAACCCTACTTAACAGGCTATTTTACTAGCAGGAATATAGTGAAGACCGAAACTATCCTGGCACTTTTTGGCCCGGCTGACTACTCATCTTCACCATCGACATGGGCGCGGATCAGCGCCATAAACTCTTTACCGAAGCGCTCCAGTTTCCGCGTGCCCACGCCGTTGACGCTCAGCATCTCACCGGCGGTGATCGGCGATTGCTCGGCCATTTCAATCAGCGTCGCGTCGTTAAAGACGACATACGGCGGGATATTCTCTTCGTCGGCAATAGCCTTGCGTAACTTGCGCAGCTTGGCGAACAGCTTGCGATCGTAGTTGCCGCCGAAGGTTTTTTGCATCGCCTTCGGTTTGAGCGCCACGATACGCGGCACGGCGAGCTGCAGCGGCACCTCGCCACGCAGTACCGGACGGGCGGCTTCGGTCAGCTGTAGCGCCGAATGCTGGGCAATATTTTGCGTCACCAGGCCGAGATGAATCAGCTGGCGAATCACGCTCACCCAGTGCTCGTGGCTCTGATCGCGACCTATGCCGTACACCGGCAGCTTGTCATGGGCCATCTCGCGAATGCGCTGATTATTGGCCCCGCGCAGCACCTCAACCACATAGCCCATCCCGAAGCGCTGATTCACGCGGTAAATGGTCGACAGCGCCTTACGCGCGTCCATTAAGCCGTCGTACTGTTTTGGCGGGTCGAGGCAGATATCGCAGTTACCGCACGGCTCCTGACGCCCCTCGCCAAAATAGTTCAGCAACACCAGGCGGCGGCAGGTTTGCGCTTCGGCAAACGCGCCCATCGCGTTGAGCTTATGGCGTTCAATATCCTGCAGCGGCCCGGCGGGTTTCTCCTCCAGACAGCGGCGTAACCACGCCATATCGGCCGGATCGTAAAACAGCATCGCTTCTGCCGGCAGGCCATCGCGCCCGGCGCGCCCGGTTTCCTGGTAATAGGATTCAATATTGCGGGGAATGTCGAAGTGCACCACGAAGCGGACGTTGGGTTTGTTGATCCCCATGCCGAAGGCAACGGTCGCGACGACGATTTGCAGATCGTCGCGCTGAAATTTTTCCTGCACGTCCGCCCGGATGTCGTTTTCCAACCCGGCATGATAGGCCGCGGCGCTGATACCCCGGCTTTGCAGACGGGCGGCGGTATCTTCCACTTTCGAACGGCTGTTGCAGTAGATGATGCCCGATTTGCCACGCTGGTCCTGCACGTAGCGCATCAGCTGATCGAGAGGTTTAAACTTCTCCATCAGCATATAGCGGATGTTGGGGCGATCGAAGCTGCTGACCTGAATCAGCGGGTCGTTCAGCCCCAGCAGGCGCACAATATCGCGGCGGGTGGTGTCATCGGCGGTCGCCGTCAACGCCATAAACGGGATCTGCGGCATGCGCTGACGCAGCTGGCCCAGCGCGGCATACTCCGGACGGAAGTCATGCCCCCATTGGGAAATACAGTGGGCTTCATCCACCGCCAGCATCGCCAGGTTCCAGTGGCTGAGATGCTCGAGGAAGTTATCCAGCATCAATCGCTCAGGGGCGATATACAGCAGGCGGATCTGGCCGTTGCGACAGCCCGCCATCACGTCCTGCTGCTGTTCGCGGCTCTGCGTCGAGTTAAGACAGGCGGCGGCCACGCCGTTGGCCAGCAGTTGGTCGACCTGATCTTTCATCAGCGAGATCAGCGGCGACACGACGACGGTCAGGCCACCCAGTACCAGTGCCGGTACCTGATAGCACAGCGATTTACCGCCGCCGGTGGGCATGACAACCAGGCAGTCACGCCCGCCCAACGCCGTGTCGATAATGGTTTCCTGGCCAGGGCGAAACTGCTGGTAGCCGAAGGTTTCCTGTAAAACCTGCTTTGCCAGCACTGTTTGATTCAATACTTCCGCCTGCACCACGTTGACCCCACCTGCCTGAAAAGAAAACAGGCGCTATTTTCAGCGCCCGTGAGCCAGAGTGCAACGATTAAAACAGATCGTTGAGCGTTACACCGACGCCAACACGCGTCTGGTTAAAGTTATAGTCGATAAGCGACTCGCCATAGCCGCTGTAGACCTGGGTATAAAAACGCACGTGGCGGGTAATCGGATAGCTGACGCCAACCTCTGCGCCGCCGTAGCCGGTATTCCAGTTATATTGCCCCTGCGCGCTGAGTATGGCATCGCCCAGCTGATAGCCAACCTTCAGGCGGTAATAGCCCATATATTTGGTGATGTCCGGATTATCATCGGTGCTGCCGATAACGTACCAGGGCTTCACTTCCACCAGCCAGTTGCCGTTTTGCGCCATCAGGCGGGTATACAGGCGATTCCAGCTGCGGGAGGTGGGATCGGAGCGGCCGTTGGAGTCGTGATTATAGCCTACCTCAATATCGCGCAGCGTCCAGCCGGCAAGCCGATAATCCGTCGCAAAGCCGAGGAACAGCTGCGGCTCATAGTTCGTTTCGCGAAACGGCGCGGACTCCTTGCTGTTTGAGAGCTGCCACCAGGATTTCTGCGTATAGGAGGCACCGAGCAGCGAATTATCACCGAGGATCCCGCGCCACAGCGGGAAGGCGAGGCTGAGCTGGAATTTCACCTCATCTTTGCGGGCATTTTCGGCCCAGTCATAGCTGGATATCGCTTCCTTGTTGATATCGCTGCTCCACGTATAGAGCAAGTAGTTGCTCTCATAGGGATAGAGCAGGAACGGATTATCATGATCCTGTAGCAGGTTAGCGATAATGCTGCCGCGCACCGCGGGAGTATCGTGGACCTGATGATTAATCGGCACGTCCTGCGCCAAAACGCCGGCCGGGAGCGCAACCAGCGCCAGCAGCCAGGCCAAAGAGATACGCATTGCTGTTCTCCTGAATGAGTGATTTTTATTTCTGTTTTACCCCGGACCCATTCTACCTGTTTATAACCGCCCTGCCCGGTTATCCGTTCTGAAAGTGGTAATCACCGTTTTAGAAGCATAAAATCAACATCTCATTAACGAATGGATATCATCGTCATGTCTGAACTTACTGCCGAAGCCGCCCTTAAGCTGGTAGGCGAAATTTTTGTCGACCACATGCCTTTCAACCGCGCCTTAGGCCTGAAGTTAGAGCGTTACGAAAAAGAGTTCGCCCAGCTGAGCTTTAAAAACCAGCCTATGATGGTCGGCAACTGGGCGCAAAGCATTCTGCACGGCGGCGTGATCGCCTCGGCGCTGGACGTTGCCGCCGGCCTGGTGTGCGTCGGCAGTACGCTGACCCGCCATGAGACCATCAACGAAGAAGAGCTGCGCCAGCGCCTGTCGCGTATGGGCACCATCGACCTGCGCGTCGACTACCTGCGGCCGGGCCGCGGAGAGCACTTCACCGCCACCAGCAGCCTGCTGCGCGCCGGGAATAAAGTGGCGGTCGCCCGCGTAGAATTACATAACGAAGAGCAGGTTTATATCGCCAGCGCCACGGCGACGTATATGGTGGGTTGATCGGCGTAAATCGAGTAACATCGCTGTTTTGGCGTAACGGATTTTACCGATGGATGCAAAACAAACGCGGCTTGGCGTTATTCTGGCTCTTGCCGCCTATTTTATCTGGGGTGTTGCACCCGCATATTTCAAGCTTATCTACTACGTTCCCGCAGATGAAATTCTGACTCACCGCGTGATCTGGTCCTTCTTCTTTATGCTGGCGCTTATTAGCTTTAGCCGCCAGTGGCCGCAGGTTAAAAAGCTGCTGCAGACGCCGAAAAAGGTGCTCCTGCTGGCGGTGTCGGCGGTGCTGATTGGCGGCAACTGGCTGCTTTTCATCTGGGCGGTGAATAACCACCATATGCTGGAAGCTAGCCTTGGCTACTTTATTAACCCGCTGGTGAATATTGTGCTGGGGATGATCTTCCTCGGCGAGCGCTTCCGCCGGATGCAGTGGCTGGCGGTACTGCTGGCGCTTTGCGGCGTGCTGGTACAGCTGTGGACCTTTGGTTCGCTGCCGATTATCGGCCTGGGGCTGGCCTTTAGCTTCGCCTTTTACGGGCTGCTGCGTAAAAAGATAGCCGTCGATGCGCAAACCGGCATGCTGGTGGAAACTCTGTGGCTGTTACCGGTGGCGGCGCTGTATCTGTTCGCCATCGCCGATAGCCCGACCAGCCATATGGGGCAAAACCCGTGGTCGCTGAACCTGCTGCTGATGGCGGCCGGGGTTGTCACCACTATTCCGCTACTGTGCTTTACCGGCGCCGCCACCCGCCTGCGACTCTCTACGCTGGGGTTCTTCCAGTATATTGGTCCAACGCTGATGTTCCTGCTGGCGGTGGTGTTTTACGGGGAAGTGCCAGGGGCCGATAAGATGGTGACCTTCGCCTTTATCTGGATTGCGCTGGCGGTGTTTATCGTCGATGCGCTGTACACCCAGCGCCGGCTGCGTCGGGCTTAGCGCCGTCGCGTCCGCCTCACGCGCCGGCCTCTCATCCGCAGAGGCCGGCGCGTTATTTTTACTGCTCGGTGAGCTCCAGCTCGGCAATCAGGGGTAAATGATCGCTGGCGGATGACCAGGCAAAGGCCGGCGAGTTATGCGGCACCTCGATTTTTTTCACATTCCATTTTTGCCCCTTGAAGGTAAAAATATGGTCAATATCTATTGCCGGGTTAACCGCGGGCCAGGTGCGGTAATCCGTCCCCTGCTTCACCACGGGGTTAAAGAAATAACCCACCTCTTTTAACGGCTGCTCATCGTGCGTGGAGTTAAAATCACCCGCGAGAATTTTGATCGATGAGGCGATATCTTTAAAGTCGGATGGGGCATCGCCGATGCTCACGTCCAGAAGATGGCGAACCTGCTCCACGCGCATCGTCGGATCCTTCTGCCAGTCGAGATGGGTCACCATCACCAGCACCGGGCTGTCAAAGCCGGGAACGGCGATTTGCGCCAATAGCGCGATTCGCTGCTCGGCATCCCCCGACGGCAGCTTAATCACCTGGGTGTGGTCGATTTTATATTTGGACAGAATACCGAGACCATACTCACCGCCGTCGAAATCCAGCGCTTTGCCGAAGGCGTAGTGATAGCCGTTAGCGTCCGCGATGGTTTTTAGCTGATCGATTTTCTGGCTTCTGGCGGTTTTATTATCGACTTCCGGAACCGCAATAATATCGGCGCCGATGTTCTTAATCGCTAAATTGAGTGCAGTAAAATCCGCCACGTTATCGGACGCTTCATTCTTGCCGATGTTATAGGTCGCAATCTTCAGCTGAGGATAATTCTCGGCGTAGACTTTATCCGCAACGCCGCCTTTTTGAACCGCAAGAATTTCATTACCAGCAAGTTTTTCAACAGCTTGTGCATTAACGGAGAGGCAGGCAAGCGCCAGGAAGGGTAGTGTAAAGATACTTTTCATTATAAAATTTCACCTTTTTTTTATCGGGAATATTGCGATGGTAACAATTACCCCTCAGCTTTTATGTGACTTATGGCCCACACTTCTGATGCGTAGAGAATTAAGTCACTCGCGATAATCAAAGCCTGTTTCCGTTCCCCGGCGCGGCGGCCGACATAAAGGCGAAAAAAAGCCGGCCACCTTATAAGGCGGCCGGTTTTGATATAATTTATTGTTTTAAAGCCAGTTTTTACGCTTAAAGTAGAGATATGGCGCCAGGCCGGCCAGCATCATAAAGACGATCGCCCCCGGATAACCAAAGCTCCAGTGCAGCTCGGGCATAAACTCAAAGTTCATCCCATAGCTTGACGCCACCAGGGTTGGCGGCAGGAAGACTACGGAGACCACCGAGAAGATCTTGATGATGCGGTTCTGCTCGATGTTGATAAAGCCCATCGCCGCCTGCATCAGGAAGTTGACCTTCTGGAACAGCGATTCGTTATGCGGCAGCAGAGATTCGATATCGCGCAGGATCTCGCGCGCCTGCTCCAGCTGCCCCGCCGGCAAACGGGCCTTACGCACCAGGAAGTTCAGCGCTCGCTGGGTATCCATCAGACACAGGCGCACCTTCCAGCCGATATCCTCTTGTTCCGCCAGCGTTGACAGCGCGTCATCGTACTCGTCGCCCTGACGGCCTTCCATAATCACGCGGCTGAGTTTTTCCAGGTCGCTATAGATGTTTTCGATTTCATCCGCCAGCTGTTCAATTTTGGTTTCGAACAGATCCAGCAGCAGCTCATAGGCGTTGCCATCAACCATTAGCTGGTTGCGCACGCGCATGCGATAGAGACGAAACGCGGGCAGTTCGCGCTCGCGCAGGGTGAACAGGCGCCCTTCACGAATCGTAAACGCCACGGTGGAGTTACCGGCGTGGTCTTCGGCATCTTCAAAAAAGAAGAATGAGTGAATGTGCAAACCGTCTTCGTCTTCGAAGAAACGCGCCGATGCTTCGATGTCTTCCAGTTCCGGGCGGGTAGCCAGGTTCTGACCCAATTCCGTCTGTACGCGGCTTCGTTCATCGTCGTCTGGCTCCACCAGATCGACCCACACCGAACTGGCGAGATGTTTTATTTCATCCGCTTCCAGGCGTGTTAAACGATTATTTTCCAGTTGAAATGCGCTCAGCATGACCGGGACTCCCAATGCAAAAAAATTATCGGACAGTTCGGTGGGCACACAGAAACAATTTGGGTTTCAGACCATTAAGCCTGACTCAGAGCGACGGGAATGACGGGTCGCCGACAACCGCTAAGGCTATCAGCATAAGAGGATAGCCTTAGGAGTTGTTCCTGACGGACAGGAAGTTGAGCCAGCATCTACTGGGTGTGTCCAAGGCGAATGTCCTCTTAGCGTAATCGTGCGCGCATGTTACGCCAGCGCAAAAACGGCGTCAACACGCAACGGAACGCTAAAGAGCAAATCCTGCCCTTTAGCATATAAGGCTAGCAGATAATTATAAAAAAACGATATTTTTCTTAATGTTACACTGTTTCCAGCCGCGCATAAGCCGCCACCAGCCATTTGATACCTTGCCCCTGGAACGCCACTTGCAAGCGACTGTGTTCGCCGCTTCCTTCCAGATTGACGATGGTACCTTCGCCGAACTTAGGATGGCGAACCCGCTGGCCCAGCTTGTAGCCGGTATCGTTTTCCGCCATCGGCGTTCCCATTCGCTGATGGCTGACCGGACGGCTCACCGTCGCCCGCAGACGCACCTCTTCCACGCAGTCTTCCGGCAGCTCGCCGATAAAGCGCGACGGACGGTGGTAGACCTCTTTGCCGTACAGCCGACGGGTTTCCGCATAGGTCAGGGTCAGCTTCTGCATCGCCCGCGTCACGCCAACGTAGGCCAGGCGACGCTCTTCTTCCAGACGGTCGCCTTCATCCAGCGCCATCTGGCTCGGGAACATCCCCTCTTCCACGCCGACGATAAACACCTGCGGGAACTCCAGGCCTTTCGCCGAGTGCAGGGTCATCAGCTGTACCGCGTCCTGCCAGGTATCCGCCTGCCCTTCGCCCGCTTCCAGCGCGGCGTGGGAGAGAAACGCCTGCAGCGGCATTAAATCTTCATCTTCGTCGTTGTAGCTGAACTGGCGCGTTGCCGTCACCAGTTCCTCTAAGTTTTCAATACGGGTCTGGCCCTTCTCGCCTTTCTCCTGCTCGTACATGATCCGCAGGCCGGAATCCTTAATGACCCGGTCGGTCTGGACATGCAGCGGCATATCCACGGTTTCCTGCGCCAGGGCGTCTATCAGCTCCATAAAACGCTGTAACGCGCTGGCGGCACGACCGGCCAGGGCTTTATCTTTCAGCAGTTCACGGCACGCCTGCCACAGCGTGAGCTGACGATCGCGCGAGGTCTGACGCACCACGTCGAGCGTGCGATCGCCGATGCCGCGCGTCGGGGTATTCACCACGCGCTCAAAGGCCGCGTCGTCGTTGCGGTTGGCAATCAGGCGCAGATACGACAGCGCATCTTTAATTTCCTGGCGTTCGAAGAAGCGCATACCACCGTAGATCCGGTACGGCATGCTGGCCTGTAACAGCGCCTCTTCCAGCAAACGCGACTGGGCGTTGCTGCGATACAAAATCGCGCACTGCTCCAGCGCCCCGCCGTTCTCCTGCCAGGTCTTAATACGGTTAACCACAAAGCGCGCTTCATCGAGATCGTTGAAGGCGCAATAGAGCGAGATCGGTTCGCCGTCGGCGCCATCGGTCCACAGTTTTTTTCCCAGACGCCCGCTGTTGTTTTCAATCAGGGCGTTCGCCGCGCTCAGGATGTTGCTGGTTGAACGGTAGTTCTGCTCCAGGCGGATGGTTTCTGCACCGGGGAAGTCGTTAAGGAAGCGCTGGATGTTCTCTACCTGGGCGCCGCGCCAGCCGTAGATCGACTGGTCGTCATCGCCGACAATCATTACCTTGCCGCTGTCGCCCGCCAGCAGGCGAATCCAGGCGTACTGGATGTTGTTGGTATCCTGAAACTCATCGACGAGGATATTGGTGAAGCGCTCACGGTAGTGCTGGAGAATATGCGGCTTGTTGAGCCACAGCTCGTGCGCGCGCAGCAGCAGCTCGGCAAAATCCACCAGACCGGCGCGATCGCAGGCTTCCTGATAGGCCTGATAGACCTTCTGCCAGGTTTGCTCAACCGGGTTACCGTAGCTTTGAATATGGTGCGGGCGTAGCCCTTCGTCTTTCTGGCTGTTGATGTACCACATTGCCTGACGCGGCGGCCACTGCTTCTCGTCGAGGTTCATGGCTTTAATCAGGCGTTTCAGCAGACGCAGCTGATCTTCGCTATCGAGGATCTGAAAATCCTGCGGCAGGTTAGCATCCAGATGGTGGGCCCGCAGCAGTCGGTGGGCCAGTCCGTGGAATGTGCCGACCCACATGCCGCCCTGGCTGGTTCCCATCAGCTGGCTGATACGATGACGCATCTCTGCTGCCGCTTTGTTGGTAAAGGTCACCGCCATAATCGAATAGGGTGAGCAGTTTTCCACGCTCAGCAGCCAGGCGATACGATGCACCAGGACACGAGTCTTACCGCTGCCCGCTCCAGCCAGAACCAGCATATTGGTACGCGAAGCGGCAACGGCTTCGCGCTGTTTGTCATTAAGGCTGTCGAGCAGGTAAGAAACGTCCATTGGCACCGCCGGAAAAGAGCTGCCCGGTCACGCAAGGTCTACCGGGCATACTGTTAATATATACAGAACTAGTGGTGATTATATCAGCGAGGTCAGAGATGCCAACTGCGAAATTTCAATGTGCGGCAGCAGGCGGCTGTCGCTGGCGCGCATCAGGTCGGCCCCCTGCGGTTTGATCCAGCAGGCCTGCATGCCGCAGCGGATCGCCCCGGCGACATCGGTCGTCAGGTCATCCCCCACGTGCAGTATCTGGCCGAGCGGCAGTTCGAGGCGCTCGGCCGCCAGATGATACATATCGGCAAAGGGTTTCGAGCGTCCGTCCGGGCCGGCACGTAATACAAAACGGAAATAGTCATTCAGCCCAAAGCGTTCCGGCTGCGCGTTCCCGTTCGTCACCGCCACCAGCGGCCATTTTTTTGCCAGGGCGGCCAGCGTATCGTGGGTTTCCTGCGGGACATCGATCAGGCTGCGCCAGTGGGCAAAATTGGCCATTGCCGCCTCTGCGCCTTCGGCAGCCTGCCCGGCGGATAGCCCGGCATTCGTCATTCCCAGCACCAGCGCGCGGCGGCGCCATTCGGTCACGTCGTGGTAAATCTCCGGCTCCGTCTCCAGCAACGTTTCGCGTAGCTGGTGCAGCTCGTGAACGTCGAAGTGGCTCAGCGCCGGATGGTATTGCCGCACGAAGGCCAGCGATTCATGCAGCGTGCGGTCGATGACCGGGCGGTTGTCGTAAAGGGTATCGTCCAGGTCAAACGTCAAAGCAGAAATCTGGCCCAGAGGTCGGTAAAAGCGCATTATTTCCCCCGTTTGGCGCGCGGATGCGCCGCATCATACACCGAGGCAAGGTGTTGAAAATCAAGATGGGTATAGATTTGAGTGGTGGACAGATTGGCGTGGCCCAGCAGCTCCTGCACGCCACGCAGATCGCCGCTCGATTCGAGCATATGCGTCGCAAACGAGTGACGTAGTTTATGCGGATTCACGTGGCTGTTCAGCCCCTGCTTGATGCCCCATTCGGCAAAACGCTTCTGCACGTTTCGCGCGGAAATACGTTTCCCCAATTTGGATAAAAACAGCGCGTCGTCATCGGTGCCAAACAGCCCGCGGAGATCGAGCCAGTGCTCAATCCACGCCACCGCGCTGCGGCCAATCGGCAGGCGGCGCTCTTTGCTGCCTTTCCCCATCACCCACACCTCTCCGGATTCCAGATCGAGGTGTTTGATATCGAGATTGACCAGCTCAGAGAGGCGCAGGCCCGCACCGTACATCACTTCCAGCATCGCCCGGTCGCGCACCGCCAGCGGATCGTTGAGATCGATATCCAGCAGTCGGTTCACGTCATCGACGTCGATATTTTTTGGTAAGTGACGCGGAATTTTCGGGGCGGAGATGCCTTTTGCCGGGTTCGCTGTCAGCTCGCCCTGCGCCACCAGCCACTCAAAGAAGCTGCGCAACGCGGAAAGCCGCAGCGCAAGGCTGGCAGGCCCCAGGCCCTGCTTCCGGCTGCGCACCGCCAGGCCACGAACCTGAGCGGCATCGCACTGCTGCCAGCTTTTCAGCCCTGCCGGTTCAGCCAGCGCCATCAGCGCCTCGAGCTGGCGCCGGTAGTTCAGCAGCGTAATCGGGCTGAGCTGACGCTCCACGCCCAGATAGCGCAGAAAGCGTTCAACGGCGGTGAATAACGGGGAGTCGGTCATGCGCGTTCAACCCAGCGCTCCAACAGTCCCGGCAGCATTAATGCGATCTCCTGCAGCAGCTGCGTCCCCTGCCCGGGTTGATAATGCTGAGCGTCACGGCTGCTGAACAGCATCACGCCAGGCGCGTCATCGCCGCCGAGCAGCGACATCGCGACCGACCCGATGGCTTTCGCTTCAGGCAGCACCACCAGCAGTTCCGGCCCGTGTAGCGGCCCGAGATAGTGGCGTGCCTGGCCAAGACGCTGGATGCGAATGGGCTCAAACGCCTGTCGGCTCAGCGCCAGATGAGTGAATTTCGATGGCGCACCGAGCCGCCAGCTGTCGGGAAACAGACGCACCGTCGCCCCCGCCAGCCCGATCTCACGGGCCCAGCGGTGAAAGCGGTTCAGCATCTCATCGAGGCTTTCCGCCGACGCCAGCCGCGTTTGCAAATGCAGCAGGCGCTGGAACAGGCTTTCATTCGCCGTCGCCTGCTCCATCAGCAGCATCATGTTCTCTTCCAGCACGTTGATATGGTTACGTGCCCGCACCATATGCCATTCCACCAGCGAAATGGTGCCACGCACCGGATGCGGTACGCGCATGTGCTCCACGAGGGCGGCATTGCGAATAAAGAATTCAGGATGTTGCAACAGATAGTCCACCACCGCGCGATCGTCCAGCGCGCCAGTGATTTCCTGCTGTTCTTCCCCGACTTGTTTCATAAGTGAATAAATCCGTCGTAGACATGTGCCGCCGGGCCAGTCATAAACAACGGTTGGCCCGGGCCTTTCCAGGCGATATCAAGACGCCCGCCTGGCAATTCCACGCGTACTTCTTCGGCCAGCAATCCTTGTTGGATGCCCACCGCGACCGCCGCACAGGCGCCGCTGCCGCAGGCCTGGGTTTCACCCGCGCCGCGTTCATATACCCGCAGACGAATGCGATTTCGCTCGACGACCTGCATAAAGCCGATGTTCGCGCGTTCCGGGAAGCGTTCGTGGCTTTCCATCACCGGGCCCAGCGTTTCTACCGCCGCGGTTTCCACATCATCGACCTGGATAACACAGTGCGGATTGCCCATCGAGACGACGCCGCACAATACTGTCTGTTCCGCCGCGCGCATGATATAGGTCTTTTCCGCTTTGTTGGCGCGGAAAGGCACCTGAGAGGGCTCGAAGTTCGGCTCGCCCATATTCACCCGCACCAGATCGTCTTCCGTTACGCTTAATACCATACGACCGTTCGCCGTGCTCACGAGGATGTCACGTTTATTGGTCAGGCCTTTCAGGCGCACGAAGCGGGCAAAGCAGCGCGCGCCGTTGCCGCACTGCGAGACTTCACTGCCGTCGGCGTTGAAGATGCGATAGTGGAAATCCAGATCAGGATCGTAAGGCGGTTCAACCACCAGCAGCTGATCGAAACCAACGCCCAGATGACGATCCGCCAGGCGGCGAATCAGCTCCGGTGAGAAAAAAACATTCTGCGTTACCGCGTCAACGACCATAAAGTCGTTGCCAAGGCCATGCATTTTAGAGAACTGCATCATCTACTCCAGTTGCGCGGAACAGAACGTTATCGTTAATAGTTTATCTGGGTCGGGCCGCCGCTATCACCGCGATCGTTACGATCTGGCGTCGTGCTCTGGATCCCGCTATCGACCGGTTTGGTCGGCGGTGCAGCCGTCTTTTCTGCCGGAGGGAAGTACAACGGTCCCTTCAGACCACAGCCGGTCAGGCTAAAGACCGCCAATAAAACGGCAAGCGCTGGAAAAACGTTTTTCATTGATAGTTGCCCGTGATTCACTCTTTCTGCTTTCTATCATCGCAGGAGAAGACGTAAAAGCAAGCGTTTAGCATCCGACTGCGCGCGCTTTTGTTTCGCGCTATACTGCCGGCATCTTCAAAAAAGCAGGGTAGAACGATGAACGACAGTGAATTCCATCGCCTGGCTGACAGCCTGTGGATGACCATCGAAGAGCGTCTGGACGACCGCGACGGCGATAGCGATATCGACTGTGAAATTAACGGCGGCGTACTGACCCTCAGTTTTGAAAACGGCAGCAAAATCATTATCAACCGTCAGGAGCCGCTGCATCAGGTGTGGCTTGCCACAAAACAGGGCGGCTATCATTTTGATTTAAAAGGTGATGAGTGGGTTTGCGATCGCAGCGGGGAAACCTTCTGGGATCTGCTGGAACAGGCGGCCACGCAGCAGGCCGGCGAAGAGGTCAGCTTCCGCTAAGGATATGCCCGGATAGCGGCGCGTCGCGCGTTATCCGGGTTACCGGTACTCAGGAGACGTTCTCAGGAATAGTGCTGCTGCAGCATCGGCGAAACGGTCGTATCCTGGCTCACCGGCGTCGCGGTGGTGCCGATCGCCTGGCTACGGAAAGGAATCACCTGCGGTCGGCCGTCTACGTCAACAATCTGATAGAACTGCGGCAGGTTGAAGTTGATAAAGCTGGAGCCGTAGGTAAAGCGGTCATGGGATGACGAGTAGAAACGGCTCACGTCACGCACCAGTTCCTCTTTACTGCCTTCACAGTGGTGATACACCTCAGCGCGGTTACTCTCGTCGAGGATATAAATGTTAAACCCGCTGTCGTTATCAGCATCTTCAAAGAAGAACTGAATAATCCCTTCACTGGCAAACCCGTCCACCACCTGCGGCAGCTTAACGTGGTTGGTTTCCACCTGCACCGACAGGCCGTGCAGTTTGTTATGCGAGATAGCGCCGTAGAATTCGATCGCGTTTTCCAGCTTCTGCACCGAAACGTTCAGCCGTTCGAAGAACAGGCCCCAGGTCTGCCCGGACACCCGCAGCGCCTTAAAGCGGCCGGTATCCTGGCGGGTACTCGAAAGACGCAGTTCAATACATTCAGAAACCATCTGCTGCACGCGGGTACGGATTAAGCCGCGCAGATGCTGGCTGTAGCAGAAGACTTCAACGCTGTCCGGCGGCGCCGCATCCTGGTGCATCTTGCCCAGAATGGTTTTCAGCGCCTCGATCATCGCCTGCTCGCCGTTAAAGTGCAGGGTTCGCACTTCGTTCCACGAGTTACGATACAGCAGGTCGACGCTGCCAATTAAACACTTCTGCTCTTCACCGAAGCTAAAGACATCCAGCTTACGGAAGTCAAAATGCACTACCTGATTGCGGAACGCCGCGGTCGGGTCATATTCGAGGTTAACGATAATGGCCAGGTGGCGAATTTCGCACGGGCTGTACAGCGCTTTTGGCGTTGGCGACGGCAGGCGCAGCGGGAAGTGGTGCGACACATCGGCCACCATCTCCTGCAATTTCGCCAGATCGACGATACCGTTGCCCTTAATAAACAGGCGAGTACGTGACGTCAGCAGGCCATTAAACCAGGCCCATGCCACCAGCTTATTAAGATAACGGTTATATTCCAGCGGCTGATGGCTGATGATCGATTCCATATCCGGCGCGCGGTTATAGACGTACCAGCCGGTGCGGTTGGCGCGGCCTGGCGGCACGTGGATAAAGGTCAGATTCGGCTCGGAGAGATCCGGTGAAATTTGCGGGTTCACCAGGGTCACTTTCCCCGGCAGCGCTTCAAACGCGGCATACAGCTTACGGGTCAGCACGCCGATATCCTGCGGGCTGGCGGAAACGCTCAGGTTATTGCGCCGCGCAAAGCGGATCAGGTTGCGATAGCTTTGCATCATCGCATCCAGCAGTTCGTTGTGCGCTTTGCGGACTTCGTCGATCTTCCAGTTCGCCCGGTTGTCCAGCATCATCAGACGCTTTTCATCCCAGCCCCACTCTTTGACCAGATGGCTAACGACTTCACGACGCCAGCCCACGCAGGCGCGCTCGCGGCTGAGTTTTTCGCAGACTTTCAGGTAGAAGCAACGGCGTACCAGATCGAGACGGGTGTCATCTTCGATCGCCTGCAGATAGGCGGTTACGCGCTCCAGCATCATGCAGTAAGGGTCGAGACCAAACGAAACGATCTCACCATCATGCAGGCGCTGTTTAATGTCTTTCGCCAGCAGACGGTTGTTCGGGTACTCCCAGGAGTACGCTTCCAGCAGCAGGGTTTTCAGCACGGCCTTATAGGGCGAATCGATGCTTTTATACAGCTGCCACAGGCTGGCGCCGAAGTACTCTTCCGCCGACAGCGAGCTCAGGCCGCCGAGATCCAGCCACTCGTTTGGCGTCAGTACGCCCTGGGCATACAGGCTCATGACGTAATCGTCGTAGTGATCTTCTTCTTCGCACGGCACCATATTCCACAGAATACGTTTCCCGGCGAGGCGCACCGCGGTGCGGTAGAACTCATCGAGCAGCAAAATATGCTGCGTGGAGCCGCAGTCTTCGCCGCCCAGGCTGCCGCTTTCATTGTGGCGGAAGCGGTTTTCGTCAATCAGGAAGAAGCTGACTTCAACGCCCAGCGATGCCGCCCAGCTTTCAAGCAGGCTGCATTTACGTTGTAACAGCTGGCGTTCTTCGGTATCGAGCCATGCCTGATGGCACACCCAGATATCGAGGTCGGAGGAACAGCTTTGCCCTACAGAGGAGGTACTGCCCATCGAGTACAGGCCGGTGATCGGCAGCTCGCCTTTCGGCGGCTCCTGCGTCAGCAGGCCCCGGTGGAGTTCCAGCTCATCAAGGTAGTGGCGTTGGGTTTCATCAGGCGTGTAGAGGCAAATGCCACGGGGAACGTTACCGTCAAGGTAACCCGGCATCAACGGGTGATGATAATGTAATAATGTCGGCAGTAGACTGTAAACCTGCTGGAAAGCGGGTCCCATGGCAGCAAGCGCGCGATCTACGCGCAGTTGGTTGATGGCATCCAGTCTCTGTTTCAGTGTCTCAATATAGAGGTACAAGACATATCGCCTGATGTTCAAAAAACCGTCGTACAATAGTACGGAGGATTTCAGTATTTCAACAAAAACCGTCACCATTCGTCGTCGGTGTGGTTGTGATGAACTGCTGACGGACAAATGGTTTAAAACGTGATCAATCTAACACCTTGCTGATTGACCGTAAAGAAAGATGCGCTACATACAAGTGTAGCACCGTTTACTGTGTGTAAATTCATCACTACGGTTGCGGCAACCGCGATGCGCATCAAACGTCAATAACCAAAGCGCCACGGCCCTATACCCACAAAACTAACATCCCTAAGGCAACAATGTTAGGATAGTTTGTGGTCGACAATGACGGTAACAAGCATGTTAGACAAAGTTTTGAGAATTGCCACACGGCAAAGCCCACTTGCGCTATGGCAGGCGCATTATGTGAAAGATCGCCTTGAGTCCTGCCATCCTGGCCTGGTCGTAGAACTGGTGCCGATGGTCACGCGTGGCGACGTACTCCTTGATACGCCGCTGGCAAAAGTGGGCGGTAAAGGTTTATTTGTCAAAGAATTAGAGCTGGCCATCATGGAAGGACGCGCGGATATCGCCGTGCACTCCATGAAAGATGTTCCCGTCGAGTTCCCTGAGGGGCTGGGACTGGTCACGATTTGCGAGCGCGAAGATCCGCGCGACGCTTTCGTCTCGAATAACTACGCCTCAATCGATGCGCTGCCGCACGGCAGCATCGTTGGCACATCAAGTTTACGCCGTCAGTGCCAGCTCGCCGCACGCCGTCCGGACCTGGTGATCCGCTCGCTGCGCGGCAACGTGGGTACGCGTCTCGGCAAACTCGATAGCGGCGAATATGACGCCATCATCCTCGCCGCCGCCGGGCTTAAGCGCCTGGGGCTGGAAGCGCGCATTCGCCAGCCGTTGACGCCGGAGCAGTCACTGCCTGCCGTCGGCCAGGGCGCCGTTGGAATTGAATGTCGCCTGGACGATAGCTGGACGCAGACGCTGCTGGCCCCGCTCAATCACGACGAGACCGCCATTCGGGTCCGCGCCGAACGGGCGATGAACACCCGGCTGGAAGGTGGCTGTCAGGTGCCTATCGGCAGCTACGCCGAGCTTATCGATGGTGAGCTGTGGCTGCGGGCGCTGGTTGGCGCACCTGACGGTTCGCAAATGGTCCAGGGCGAGCGACGCGGTCATCCGCAAGAGGCGGAACGTCTCGGTGTTTCCCTTGCTGAAGAACTGCTGGATAACGGCGCCCGCGATATTCTCGCCGCGGTGTATGCCGGAGAAGCGCCGCGATGAGCATCCTGGTCACCCGTCCGCTGCCGCAAGGCGAAGAGCTGGTCAGCCGCCTGCGCTTACAAGGACAGGAGGCCTGGAGCTTTCCGCTTATTGAATTTACCCCCGGTCGCCAACTGCACGCGTTAAGCGGTCAGCTGGCCGCCTTATCAGCCGGCGATCTCCTGTTCGCGCTGTCGCAGCACGCCGTCGAGTTTGCTCACGCGCGCCTGCAGCAGCTGGGCCAGCGCTGGCCGCAGACAGCGGACTATTTCGCAATCGGCCGCACCACCGCACTGGCGCTGCATACGGTCAGTGGTCAGAATATTCGCTACCCATTAGATCGGGAAATCAGCGAAGTCTTGCTACAATTACCTGAATTACAAAACATTGCGGGAAAGAAGGCGCTTCTTCTTCGCGGTAATGGTGGGCGGGAATTGTTAGGTGAAACGCTCCGTGAACGCGGTGCTGAAGTCACTTTTTGTGAATGTTATCAACGTAATACAAAGCATTATGATGGCGCAGAAGAAGCAATGCGCTGGCAGTCCCGCGGCATCAACACCCTGGTCATCACCAGCGGTGAGATGCTGCAACAGCTTTGGACACTGATGCCGCAGTGGTATCACGAGCGGTGGCTCCTACGCTGTCGCATTGTCGTTGTCAGTGAACGCCTGGCCCGGCAGGCCCGTGATTTGGGCTGGCAGGATATCCAGGTTGCCGATGGTGCCGACAACGATGCGCTGCTACGCGCATTACAATAACTCTCAACATTGGAAGCCATAATGACGGAACAACAAAACCAATCCGCCGTGGTTGAAGAGACCAGGGAGGCCGTGGACAAGACGCCACAGCCAGAGAATAGCGGAAAGAAAAACGGCGGTAATAAAACCAGCCTCGTCCTTAGCGCGGTGGCTATCGCCATTGCCCTCGCCGCTGGCGTGGGCCTGTTTAGTTTGAATAAACAGCAAGTCTCCCGGCAGAACGAAACCAGTACGGTGCTTGGCGACCAGGTCGCCGCGCTGCTTAAAGCGCAAGAGAGCCAGAAAAATGAATTCGACAGTCTGCTTAAACAGCAGGCTGACCAGCTCGCCGACGCGAAGCATCAGCAGGAAGCGCTGACGAAGCAGCTGGAAGAGGTGCAACAAAAAGTAGCGGTGATTTCCGGCAGCGATGCCAAAACCTGGCTGCTGGCACAGGCCGACTTCCTGGTGAAATCTGCCGGGCGTAAGCTGTGGAGCGATCAGGACGTCACCACCGCCGCCGCGCTGCTGAAAAGCGCCGACGCCAGCCTCGCCGATATGAACGATCCCAGCCTGATTAGCGCCCGCCGCGCCATCACCGACGATATTACCTCGTTGTCCGCGGTCAGCCAGGTGGACTACGACGGTATTATCCTCAAGGTCAACCAGCTCGCGAACCAGATTGATAACCTGCGTCTCGCCGACAACAACGACGATGACTCCCCGATGGATTCCGACAGCGAAGAGCTCTCCAGCTCCATTGGCGAATGGCGCGTCAATCTGCAGAAAAGCTGGCAGAACTTTATGGACAGCTTTATTACCATTCGTCGTCGCGACGAAACGGCAGTGCCGCTGCTGGCGCCGAACCAGGACGTCTATCTGCGCGAAAATATTCGCTCTCGTCTGCTGGTTGCTGCCCAGGCGGTCCCGCGCCATCAGGAAGAAACCTACAAGCAGGCGCTGGATAACGTCTCGACGTGGGTGCGGGCGTATTACGATACCGAAGATGCCACGACCAAGGCCTTCCTTGAGGATGTCGATAAGCTGAGCCAGCAAAGCATCACGATGAGCGTGCCGGATAATCTGCAGAGCCAGGCCATCCTTGAGAAGCTGATGCAAACGCGGGTCCGCAGCCTGATGGCACAGCCTGCCGTCACCCAGAGCAGCGCACCGGCTCCGGCAGCCCCTGCCCCATCGGCACCTGCGCCAGCATCTGAACCGGCACCTGCACACGCGGCACAAGGAGAGTAACGCATGTTGAAAATTCTCTTACTGTTCGCGCTGTTGATCGCCGGGATCGTGGTCGGTCCGATTATTTCCGGGCACCAGGGATACGTGCTGATCCAGACCGATAACTACAATATCGAAACCAGCGTCACCGGGCTGGTCATCATCATGATCCTCACGATGGTGGTGTTGTTTGCTATCGAATGGCTGTTCCGCCGTATTTTCCGCACCGGCGCGCATACCCGCGGCTGGTTCGTTGGTCGTAAGCGCCGTCGCGCGCGTAAACAGACCGAGCAGGCGCTGCTCAAACTGGCGGAAGGCGACTATCAGCAGGTTGAGAAGCTGATGGCGAAAAACGCCGATCATGCTGAGCAGCCGGTGGTGAACTACCTGATGGCGGCGGAAGCGGCGCAGCAGCGTGGCGATGATGCCCGGGCCAATCAGCATCTGGAACGCGCGACTGAGCTGGCCGGGGACGATCTCATCCCGGTTGAGATCGCTCGCGTGCGTCTGCAGCTGGCCCGCAATGAGAATCTTGCGGCGCGCCACGGCATTGATAAATTGCTGGAAATTACCCCCAGACATCCGGAAGTACTGCGTCTGGCTGAGCAAGCCTATACCCGCACCGGGGCGTGGAATTCCCTGCTGGATATCATCCCGTCCATGGCGAAAGCCAACGTCGGCGATGAAGAACACCGCGCTGCGCTGGAGCAGCAGGCCTGGGTTGGCCTGATGGGGCAAACGCTGGCCGACCGCGGTAGCGATGGGCTGCGTGAATGGTGGAAGAGCCAGAATCGCAAAACCCGCAGCCAGGTAACGTTGCAGGTGGCGATGGCGAACCTGCTGATTGAGAGCGACGATCACGATACCGCACAGCAGATTATTATCGACGGTCTGAAAAAGCAGTATGACGACCGCCTGGCGATGCTGATTCCGCGCCTGAAGACCAATAATCCTGAGCAGCTGGAAAAAGTCCTGCGTCAGCAGATCAAAACCGTCGGCGATCGTCCATTGCTGTGGAGCACCCTGGGGCAATCCCTGATGCGTCACGGCGAGTGGCAAGAAGCCAGCATTGCGTTTCGTGCCGCGCTGAAACAGCGTCCGGATGCGTTCGATTATGCCTGGCTGGCCGATACGCTGGACCGGATGCATCAACCGGAAGAGGCGGCATTAATGCGCCGTGATGGCCTGCTGTTAACCCTGCAGAACAATCCGCAAGCGTAACCGCCCTTTTGCTATCGCCTCTTCTGGGGGCGATAGCGCTCTCCTCAGCACCCGCTTTTACTCTCTCTTCCTTTCTCTTGCTTCATTCTTGCTTTTGCCATCGGCTGCCAACCCCTGAAATAAAAAAACGCCTGCACTGAAATCAGGGCAGGCGTTAAAACAGGTCTGTTTGACAACAAATTGGGTGCTTCACTCAACGTTATGTCCATGGTGTTTGATGAGGCTATCTGCGTCATCCTTCACGCTGTCTCTTCGTTGGCGGCGCATGCTCACCCGAGTCACTTACCTTTGCAAGCGCCAGGGGATTCCCATACTGGCCATCTCGACACATCATGAATGATTTAGCATATAAAATGCGACATCTGTCAGTGGACGATAAGCACCATTAAACGGCTCTGCATCATTCCTGAGTTTATGAGGCACTAAGGCGAACATAAGAGATGGAATGAGCATCTACCCGGTTATTATCGCACAGGATCGGGGGAAAATGTATCTGTCCGGGCAATGAATTGAGACTATTCCGGGCAATAAGTCGCATCACGATGAGTGAAATATAAATAGCGATATCATGGGGATAGGTGATTTTTCTGCGAGCGCAGAAAACAAAAAACCCCGCCGAAGCGGGGTTCAAAATTGGTCGGCGAGAGAGGATTCGAACCTCCGACCCACTGGTCCCAAACCAGTTGCGCTACCAAGCTGCGCTACTCGCCGATGTACTGCTTTTTTGAATTTTTAGTTCAATTCTTTAAAGTCGTGGTGCGAGGGGGGGGACTCGAACCCCCACATCCTAAGGACACTAACACCTGAAGCTAGCGCGTCTACCAATTCCGCCACCTTCGCAATTCACAACTCTATCAAATAATGGGGTGGCTAATGGGATTCGAACCCACGACAACTGGAATCACAATCCAGGGCTCTACCAACTGAGCTATAGCCACCACTACAAATCTTTTCACGCGGCCCTGTTGAAACAGTCCACCGCAGCTCAAGCACCGGGTTAAATGGTGCGCCCGACAGGATTCGAACCTGAGACCTCTGCCTCCGGAGGGCAGCGCTCTATCCAGCTGAGCTACGGGCGCTTAGCGCCGTTGCGGGGTCGGATATTACGGACTTCCCCCCCCGCTGTCTAGTGCCTTTTTAAATAAAATTACTGTTTGGTCACGCTTTGTTCATTTTGGCGTTTATTCCGCCGTTTTCTCGGCATTCCCCTGCCTGGCGAAGCCAAATACCCGATAAATGAGCGTCACCAGGGCGAGAAAAAGAATACCGACGAACAGCGACATACGGGTATCGTCGTTAAAACCCATGCCGATCAGCACACAAATCAGAAACGCCATTGTCAGATAGTTCGCCCACGGGAACAGCAGCGAACGGAAAGGATGGCTGGCGATAGCCTCCTGATGGGTACGGCGGAAACGGATCTGGCTAATCAGGATCACGAACCACGGCACCATCCCCGGCAGCACGCTGGCGCTGTAGACATAGACGAACACCCGCTGCGGGTTAGGGATAATATAGTTCAGGCAGGAGCCGACCAGCAGAATCAGAATCGACAGCGCGACGCCCACGGCCGGTACACCATTGCGTGAGACTTTACCAATAGCCGCCGGCAGCTGACGGTTCTTCGCCAGCGCATAGAGCATCCGCCCGCAGCTGTACATACCGCTGTTACAGCCGGACAGCGCTGCCGTCAGCACCACAAAGTTGATAATCCCTGCGGCGGCCGTAATGCCGATTTTCGCGAAGGTCAGGACAAACGGACTACCGCCTGAACCAATCTGGTTCCACGGGAAAATAGTGACAATCACGAAAATGGCGCCCACATAAAAAATCAGGATCCGCCACAGGACTTTCCCCACCGCGCTACGCAGCGTGACCTGCGGGTTCTTCGCCTCGCCTGCGGTGATACCAATCAGCTCAACGCCCTGATAGGACGCCACCACAATACACAGTGCCGTCAGAAAGCCCTTCCAGCCGCCGGCGAAGAATCCGCCGTGCTCGCTGAGGTTCGAGAAACCAATAGCGTGACCGCCATTACCGAAGCCAAAGAAGATCACCCCCAGCCCCACCACAATCATCACGATAATGGTGGTGACTTTGATCATCGCGAACCAGAATTCGATTTCACCGTACAGGCGCACCGCCGCCAGGTTCGCCAGCGCCACCAGCCCGACGGCTATCAACGCCGGTATCCATTGCGCCATCTCCGGGAACCAGAACTGCACATAGACCCCGATGGCCGTAATCTCCGAGATCCCCACCGCCATCCACATAAACCAGTACGACCAGGCGGTAAGGTAGCCGAAAAACGGGCTCATATAACGGTGCGCGTATACGGCGAATGAACCGGTCACCGGCTCAAGGAACAGCATCTCGCCCATCGAGCGCATGATAAAGAAGACAAATATACCGGCGATGATATACGCCAGCAGGACGGAAGGACCGGCCCACTTCAGCGTACTTGCCGCTCCCATAAATAACCCTACGCCAATCGTCCCGCCAAGGGCGATCAGTTCAATATGCCTGGCCTCCAGCCCGCGCTGGAGTTCCACTTTTTTCTCTGTCATATAGCCTCTTGTGTTTGCCTTGCCTCCGGTTTTTATCCCTCATCCAGCGTGCTGGATGGCGTCGCACAAATGATCGACGCCACCGGGGAGTGACGGGTTTGTCACCTTGATAGCTCCCCAATGGTGTGGTGCATATACCGGTTATTTTTATGAATGAGTGAAAGGAAATAGCCTTGCCGGCGCGATGGCACCGGGTGCCCGTCGCGCGTTAAGCCTGCGAATGGTTAATGAATTTTGAGGAAATGGCAAATAAAGTATCAGGCGAGTTAACTATTCACGCAGAATATGTACACAAACTCGCCGGACAGAGGTGGAATATCAGAGTTGACCGGTGTAATACCAACGTAAATATCGCAGCAGGCGGATCTGTCGTTTAATTCTGCTCGGCTGGGATACCAGACGATAAAACCACTCCAGGCCAAGGTTCTGCCAGAACCGCGGTGCCCGCTGGACATGGCCGGTGAAGACGTCATAGGTGCCGCCTACGCCCATGTACAACGCCTCGGGATAAACTTCACGGCAGTCACGCATCAGGATCTCCTGGCGCGGTGAGCCCATCGCGACGGTGACGATTTTGGCTCCGCTGTCGCGGATCTGCTCAAACAGCGCCTGACGTCGATCGGCGGCGAAATAGCCATCCTGACTGCCCACGATATTGACGTTCCAGCGTGCACGCAGTTTTGCCTCAGTCTGGGCCAGTATTTCCGGCTTGCCGCCCACCAGATAGACCGGTGTGCCCTGCGCGCCCGCGCGCTCCATCAGCGCTTCCCACAGGTCGGCCCCTGCCACGCGCGACACCTGCGCCTGGGGGTATTTTTTCCGCAACGAGCGTACTACGCTGATGCCGTCGGCGTATTTAAACTCCGCGGCCTCAATCAGCGCCCGGACCTCGGGATTATCCTCAACCGCCAGCATTTTCTCCGCATTGATCGCCACCAGCGTTCCCTGGCGAATCGTGCCGTCGGCGTAAAGATAATCCAGAGCGTGCTGCATATTACGCCAGCCGATAAGTTGTAAGCCTCTCAGCAGATACAACGGCGCCGAAATGGTCTCAGTCATGTCCATCCTTATCTGACCTGAGGTTGTGAAAGCGGTTTGACCCGCCGATGAATCAACCCCGCACTATCCAGCAGCCAGTACAGCAGTTTCGCCGCCAGTAAACAGATGCCAAAGATCACGAGGAAAAACACCACGCGTGAGCCAAATGAATCCAGCCCTTCGCGCGCCAGCACTATCATGTTGAAGATAGCGCCAAAACAGAAGCTATGCAGAATGGCCGCTTTATAGCGGTTAGTCTCCCGGTTGCCCAGTTCATACAGCCAGTCGAACCATTTGATGATAAGCCCGACCGCCACTGCACCCAGCGGCACAAACCATACGCCGCCCATCACCACCAGCGAACCGATCAGCGTGGGGGAAATAGCCAGGCCAGAGTGGTTGTTCAGCACTTCCCAGGTAAAGTAGTTGGCGGTGTTGAGCACCATCGATGGCCGGCCATGCCACATCCAGCTGGGAATAAAGACGTAGAAGTCGCGGATCATCGGCGCCAGCCCCTGGAACTCGATCTTATCGTAGTTCTGCAGCAGCAGCGCCAGGTTCTCCCACGGCGAGAAGGTATCGCGGGTCAGGTACAGGAAGGTATAAAACGCCTCGTCGCCGCTGACGTTCATGCCATAGCGTTTGAGCGCCAGCCAGAACATCCCCACAATGCCCAGGACGCCTGCCGCCGCCAGCATCCACAGGCTAATCCAGCCACGAATGATGCCGATAAACAAGAAGATAGCGAAAGCGATAATAATGTTGGCGCGGGTACCGCCGACAATTGCGTAGGTCAGCAGGCCAAACGCCACGGTGCTGATCAGGAAGAAGATCCACGCCTTATAATCCTGACGCAGGAAGTAGACCACCAGCATCGCCGGGATAAAGAAATAGAAAAATCGCTTCAACGCCACGCCGGAGACTTCGCTGGAGAAGATCTGGCTGTAAGAGTTGAGTCGGAACAGCAGGAAGCCGTTATGGGCAAAGAAAATCCCAAGGCATAACAGGGCAATACCCAGCAGAATGCCCCAGGCCAGATGGGTTTCCACGCGGTTCATGGTAAACAGCGGGCGGCGCAGGCTATCGTCGGTGGCCGAGCGCAGACGGGTCTTATAGGTCACGTAGTAGACCGCGTAGAAGCACACCGACACCAGCAGCGTTTGCAGCAGCACGTCCGGCGGGGCGACGCCCACATCAAAGCGGAACACCAGAATACTGGTCAGCGGGAAGCCAAAGAAGAACGTCAGCAAAAACAGCAGCGAGAAAAACACGTTGAAGTTAAAGCGCACGCGGCGAAACTCAAAGTAGGTCAGGGTGGCGATAAACAGCGTCGACAGCAGCCAGACCACCAGCAGTCCGCAAAATGCCATTAATGTCATGAGTTGACCCCCGCCGCAATCCGCAACGCCTGCTGCCAGCCCGCGAGATAGTTCGGCCGGAAGAAAGCAATCTGGTTCTTATCAACGCCAGCCAGCTGGCGCTGCGCCTCGCGTACGACGGCGACATCCAGCGTATCGCCGGTAAACAGTACCGGGATATTCTGCTCCGTCATATCCTGCCAGAACGGATTTTCCCGGTTCAGTACACAGGGGATACCCGCCTGAATCAACAAACATAACGTCCCGATACCTTGCTGGCGGGCAAACAGGAAATAGCCCAGATCGCAGCGACGCAGCAGGTCCAGATAATCATGAAATTCTAGCTTTTCGCTCAGTATCTGCAGGTGCGCGGCGCAGAACAACGCCGCCCCTTCCGCCTGCACTTCACGAATATAGTCCGCATTGTTTTCCGGATACCCCATCGGCAGGATCACGTTCACCGTATCGCCAAACTGCTGATGAATAGCCCGCAACGCCGCAATATGCTCGTTGCTGCGATCGCCCGAGTTACCCACCAGAATGGTCAACGTCTGGGACTGCGGCGCGCTATCGGCCAGCGAATTAAGCGTCGGGTCCATACGCGTCGGGAAATAGAGCAGCTCGCCAGGCACGCGCGGGTGGCGGCGGGCAAACCAGCTCAGATCGCCCCGGGTGGCAAACACACGCCCGACTCTACCCTGCGCAAGGCGTCGCAGCGGGTAGAATAGACGGAACTTCAGGCTCGACGAATTCTCATACAGATCGGCGCCCCAGATATGCCAGTTAAACTGGGCGGGACGGATGCCTCCGCTCAGCAGAGCCAGCCATAGCCCGGTATTAAACTGACCGTGGAAGAAAAAACGCTGCTGACGATCGGCCTTTGCCTTAGCAATAACCGCCTGCGCCAGCGACTTTTTCCCGGAATAGCAGGTGATCGACAATGCCGGGTACGCCTCGCGCATTCCTGTTGCATCACCGACGACCATAAACCGACGCGCCTGCTCGTCATGCGCGGCCAGCTCGTCGTTAAAAAACCGCAGAACGGTCTGGTTGTGGTGCGGGATATCCGATCCCAGTACATGTATCAGTGCTGTCATGCCCGTCTACGCCAGAGTAAAAACACGCCACTACAAAGGGCGAAATAAACAATATAAGTTGCCATATACGCCTGCGCCGCGCCAATTGCACCATTTGCTGGGATCAGCCAGTGCGAGAAGGCGGTCAGCAACGTAAACTGGCTGATTTCCGTTAGTATATAAAAGCGCAGTGACGCTTTCGCAATCACCAGATAGCCATAAACATAGGCGCCCACCTTAAGCACATCGCCCACCAGTTGCCAGGCAAACAGGTCGCGCATCGCCGTAAAGCGGTCTGAAAATAGCAGCCAGATGGCAAAATCGCGTAGCAACCAGACGGTTAAGCTCGCCGCCGCCACTGCCGGGAGGACAAATTTTAAGGATTTGCCAATCTCGCGGGTAATCGCCGATTTGTCCGTCAATCGCGAGAGCGTCGGCAGCAGGTAGACGCTAAACGATGCGGTAATAAACTGCAGATAGGCATCGGAAATGCTGCTGACCCCTTGCCAGATCCCGACCGCTTCCCAGCCATAGCGCTCCGCCAGCAGATTACGCATCATCACGTAGGCCACCGGCAGCGTCACCGAGGTCATCAGCGCCATCAGGGTAAATTTGGAAAGCTGCCCTGCCAGGCCGTTATCCCAGCGAGGCCGCAGCGCGCTGAGCGGAATGGTCCCACGCCGCCATAACACAATGGCCGCCGGCACCACCACCAGCGCCGGTACCAGCGCCAGCCCAAGCAGCGCTCCCTGATAACCAGCAAAATGGTAGCAGCCATAGTAGGCCACGACGCCAATCAGGCTACCGGCGATCAGCGACAGGGCATTCCCCGCCGCATCGCGAAAACCTTTCATCAACGCCAGCAGCAGGTTGGCCCACGCAATCCCCATCTGTACCAGCGCCACAAGGCGAACCAGCCCCTGGTATTGGGTGTGGCCAAACAGCCCCTGACTAATCGGTGCCGCCGCCAGCAAAAAGATGAGTGCCAGCAGCGTCGAGAAGCCGAGCACCATCGCCGAGGCGGTGCCGACCACGTTATTGAGCTGCTGCCGATCGTCATGGTGTTGCGCGACCAGTTTGGTCACGCCATTGAAAATACCTGCCCCTGCCAGGACGCCAAGCACGGTGACCAGCTGGCGGAAGTTACCCGCCTGGCCGACCCCTGCTGGCCCATAGGAGACCGCCAGCAGTTTAACCACCAGCAGCCCGGCGCCAATTTTAACCAGCGTAGACGCGGCGGTCCACAGTGAAGCTTTAGCCAGCGACATATCAGGAGAAATAGCTCAGAAGCGAGTTAATCACCGTACGTTGGTTAGTCGACGTCAGGTTGTAGAACAGCGGCAGGCGCAGCAGACGCTCGCTTTCCTGAGTGGTATGGCGATCCTCACCGCGGAACTCGCCGAATTGCTCGCCCGCCGGGCAGCTATGCAGCGGAATGTAGTGGAACACCGCCAGGATTTCCGCCTCTTTCAGCCAGGCAATCAGGTTGCTGCGATCGTCGATATCGCGCAGCTTAATATAAAACATATGCGCGTTATGCCCGCAGTCAGTTGGAATGACGGGCAGGTCGATGCGACCGGACTGGGCCAGCGGCAGCAGCGCGTCGTAATAGCGTTGCCATAACGTCAGGCGCTGCTGGTTAATCTGTTCAGCCGCCTCCAGCTGCGCCCACAGGTAGGCCGCCTGCAGGTCGGACATCAGGTAGCTGGATCCGATATCGCGCCAGGTGTACTTATCCACCAGCCCACGGAAAAACTGGCTGCGGTTAGTGCCCTTCTCGCGGATAATTTCTGCGCGCTCGATCAGCTGACGATCGTTGATCAGCGTTGCCCCGCCTTCACCGCCGGCGGTGTAGTTTTTGGTTTCATGGAAGCTGAAACAGCCGATATGGCCGATGGTGCCCAGCGCGCGACCTTTGTAGGTCGACATCACACCCTGCGCGGCATCTTCAACCACGAACAGGTTGTATTTGCTGGCAAGAGCCATGATGGTGTCCATCTCGCAGGCCACGCCGGCATAGTGCACCGGCACAATCGCCCGGGTTTTCTCGCTAATCGCGGCTTCAATCTTCGTTTCGTCGATGTTCATGGTATCGCGGCGAATATCAACGAAGACGATTTTTGCCCCGCGCAGCACAAAGGCGTTGGCGGTCGAAACGAAGGTGTAGCTTGGCATAATCACTTCATCGCCCGGCTGGATATCCAGCAGCAGCGCCGCCATCTCCAGCGAAGCGGTGCAGGAAGGCGTCAGCAGCGCTTTTGCCGTCCCGAAACGCTGCTCCAGCCATTGCTGGCAGCGGCGGGTAAATCCGCCATCGCCACACAGCTTGCCGCTGCCCATTGCGGATTGCATATACTCAAGCTCGGTACCGACGACCGGCGGCGCGTTAAATGGGATCATGTTGTCACCTGTATAACCAGTAGGCGGTGTTTTCCACATTCGCACCGCTGAGAATATAACGTTTAAGCGCGGCGGTATTGCCCATCTGGGTTGCCACCCGCAGTGTAGAGAGTTGACGATGTTCAGCCCAGCGCCGTGCGGCCTGCATCAGTTCCGCGCCGGCACCGCGACCGGCCAACAGGCCAATCCGGGCGTCCGTCTCGTTGAGCTGGCGCAGTGAAACAAAAGCGCGAATATCGCCATCGGCGGCGCGAAAAATCAGGCACTGGTTATCGAACGTGCCGCGTACCGCGTTTTCAATCCATTGTGCATAGAACCGGCCGCTGGCGTCTGCCGCGTACCAGGGCGCGCGAAAGCGGCTTTGAGAAAATGCCTGGGCCGCCAGCTCACGCAACCGGGGAATATCCGCCACGGTCGCCACATCACCGCATGCGCCGTCAGGGGCACCGACCGGCAGCGCCAGATCGACCTCGCCTTCCACCAGCTGGAAGCCCAGCTGCTGGAGCGCATCCAGCTGTTCGCTGTTATCTGCCGCGATCTTTGCTTGCAGACGTGACCAGCCCGCCAACGCTTGCGCGGTCAGCGGCGGGGCATCGTCACGGAAACGGACTATCGCACTATGAATGCCAAAGAAGCGATTTTCCCATTCCAGGGGTTCAATACTGGCATGGAGAGACATGAGAGGTATCCCGGACAGGGTGGTCAGGGCCAGCGCCCGAAAGACAACGCGGACTGCCGTCGCTGACCAGCATTGGACTCACCACCATACCCCTTTGGTATCGACAATATAGCTCTGCGTCACGCTGTCGCCGCTGATGGCTTTAAACTCATTATGGTCCACCAGCATCACCAGCACATCGGCACCGGCTAATGCATCCTCCAGCAAAGCGAGCGAGCACAGGCCATCCAGCTGCTTCGGCAGCTGGTGAATATTGGGTTCAACCACCCAGGTGTCACCGCTGTGCCAGTGGGCAATTTGCTTCGCGATAGCCATCGCCGGGCTTTCACGCAGATCGTCGATGTTGGGCTTAAACGCCAGGCCAAAGCAGGCGATTTTCAGTTCGCTGGCGCGCTTGTTGCTGGCTGCTAGGCAATCCGCGACCTGCGCTTTAACCTGGCTGATAACCCAGTCAGGTTTATGATCGTTGACTTCACGGGCGGTGCGGATGAGTCGCGCCTGCTGCGGGTTTTGCGCCACGATAAACCACGGGTCGACGGCGATACAGTGCCCGCCAACTCCCGGGCCCGGCTGCAGGATATTGACGCGCGGATGGCGGTTCGCCAGGCGAATCAGCTCCCAGACGTTAATCCCCTGATCGGCGCAGATCAGCGACAGTTCGTTGGCAAAGGCAATATTGACGTCGCGGAAGCTGTTTTCGGTCAGCTTACACATCTCGGCGGTGCGGGAGTTGGTCACCACGCATTCGCCTTCAAGGAAGATTTTATACAGTTCGCTGGCGCGCGCAGAACACACCGGTGACATACCGCCGATAACACGGTCGTTTTTGATCAGCTCGACCATCACCTGCCCCGGCAGAACGCGCTCCGGGCAATAGGCAATGTTGACGTCTGCGGCTTCACCGGCCTGCTGCGGGAAACTCAGATCCGGGCGCATTTCAGCCAGCCAGGCGGCCATCTGTTCGGTGGCCCCTACCGGAGAGGTCGACTCCAGAATCACCAGCGCCCCTTTCCGCAGCACCGGCGCAATAGATTTCGCCGCCGACTCCACAAAAACCATATCCGGCTCGTGCTGGTCTTTAAACGGCGTAGGAACTGCAATCAGGTAGGCATCCGCCGCAACCGGCGTGGTCGTGGCGCTTAAATAGCCTTGCTCGACCGCGGTTTTGACGACGCTCGCCAAATCCGGTTCAACGATATGAATCTCCCCACGGTTAATGGTCTCCACGGCATGTTGATTAATATCAACGCCGACCACCCGCTTCTGCCGGGAGGCGAACGCGGCAGCGGTTGGCAAGCCAATGTACCCAAGGCCAATCACTGAAATGGTAGAAAAACTCATAGCGTTACCTGATTATTATTTTTAAGTGCGGACAAAATTCGGTGACATGCCTGACCATCGCCATAAGGATTGTGCGCCCGGCTCATGGCCTGGTATGCGGCATCATCCTTGAGCAGATGCGTGACTTCAGCAACGATGCGCTGACGGTCGGTCCCCACCAGACGCACGGTGCCTGCGGCAACCGCCTCCGGGCGCTCCGTCATGTCGCGCATCACCAGCACCGGTTTCCCCAGAGAGGGTGCTTCTTCCTGAATACCGCCTGAGTCGGTGAGGATCAGCCAGGCGTTATCCATCAGCCAGACAAACGGCAGGTAATCCTGCGGTTCGATCAAAATCACGTTATCAACGTGGCCGAGAATACGGTTTACCGGCTCACTGACGTTCGGGTTCAGGTGCACTGGATAGACAATTTGTACTTCGGGATGGCTGGCGGCAATCTCGGCCAGCGCCTGGCAGATTTGTTCAAACCCGCGGCCGAAGCTCTCCCGACGGTGGCCGGTGACCAGAATCATCTTCTTGCCATTCGCCAGGAAAGGATAACGCTGCATCAGCGTAGTACGCAGCGCTTCATCGCCCAGTGCCCGATCGCGAACCCAGAACAGCGCGTCGATCACCGTATTACCGGTTACCGTGATCTGGCCCGGCGCGATGTTTTCCTTCAGCAGGTTTTCCCGCGAAGTTTCCGTTGGCGCGAAGTGCCAGGTCGCCAGACGCCCGGTCAACGTACGGTTGCCCTCTTCTGGCCAGGGTGAGCTCAGATCGCCGGTACGCAGACCGGCTTCAACATGCCCGACCGGGATCTGCTGGTAAAAAGCGGCCAGGCTCGCGGCCATTGTCGTGGTGGTATCGCCATGCACCAGCACGACATCGGGTTTAAACGACTCCAGAACCGGCTTCAGCCCCTCGAGGATGCGGCAGGTAATTTCAGTCAGGCCCTGGCCTGGCTGCATGATATTGAGGTCATAATCCGGAACAATAGAAAAAAGTTTTAGCACCTGATCGAGCATCTCGCGATGCTGCGCGGTGACGCACACTTTGGCCTCAAAGTGAGGATCCTTTGCCAGTGCGTGAACCAGAGGTGCCATTTTGATGGCTTCGGGTCTTGTGCCAAATACCGTTAGTACTTTCACATCGATTCTCTTCGATTAGGTGATGAAGTCCATTTGCCCTTCATCACTGGACCCGGCGACGCGATAATGCAACGCCTGCACCAATGAGCGCCCCTACGATTCCCCACATCACCATGAGGAATACACGCCGCGGGCTATCACGTTTTACAGGTTCTTCCGGCGTTCGCAAATACCGGTAAGTCTGAAAACGTGGGTCTAAGGTCGGCCCAACGTTGAGCGTATTCAGCATGGCACGACTTTGGTCATAGTCGAGATCGTATTCCGGACCAACCGCCTGCAAATTTTCCAGTCGTGCCTGCAGCATCGGCCTGCCGAGTAAAAACAGTTCGGAATCCGGCAGCTGGTCCGCCGGAATATCCGTTTCGCTACGGGAAATATTGTGCTGCTGTGCGACTTTCAACGCCTCTTCCACGCTGTGGGTGCGGCGGTTGAAAATTTCACGCGCCACTTCTTCCTGGCGTTTCACCTGCGCTTTCATCTGTACGGTACGAGCCGCCCAGGCGCCGCGCAGTTCATCGTTCAGATGCCCTGCGGCACGTTGGCTGGCGAACGCGACATACTGACGCAGCAGATTATTGGCATCCGGCGCGGTTTCCGCCGTCAGCTTCACGCTGTCGTTGACGTTTTTCAACGGATCGCCGGGCATAAACTGAATGTTATTGATCAGCTCATCCAGCAGTGCGGCATCGGCACGGGCATTGCCCGACTGACGCTGCTTGTAGTAATCCGTTTGCAGCCAGAAATCGCGGCGGGTATCCCAGGAGCCCTGCTGCATGATGAACTCTTTGTAGGCCTGATCCATCGCCGAAGGCTGGTCGACCGGTACAAGGTTGGCTTTAATATCCAGATTGCGTAAGAACTGCTGCTGAGAATAGTAGCCACCCAGCATATTGACGGTCGGCCGATCGGTTATCGCCGTTGCGCTCCACTCCTGACGAGCAAAGAAGGCGTAAACCAGAACGATCAGCGCAAATAGCACGGCCATGCCGACTATCCAGATTTTTCCTGCCCATAAGGCGCGAAACAGCCCGCGAATATCCAGCTCATTCTCAACGTTCACTGCTTGTGCTCCCGGTAATGGTTGAGTCATCACGTCCCCAGTTCTACTTGGTTAATTTTGGATTATTGCCGCTGTGCCGCCGAATTCTACGTCTGATGCGCTTAACCAGTCGCGCCACTTTCCATGCGCGTTTGATACAGTAGCCATAAAGGAAAAAGGCCAATAAAAAGAGGATTAACATCACCCATTCAGGAACGATGCGGGTGTATTCCGCCGCTACGCCCACCAGCGCCAGTATTGCCGCTGCCAGAGTAATCAGGACAAACGCCTGCCGGGAAGTAAACCCGGCACGCATGATCAGATGATGAATGTGCTGGCGGTCCGGAGAGAACGGACTCATGCCCTTACGCAGACGGCGATACATAATCGCCACCATATCCATGAGCGGAATCGCAATAATCCACAGCGCGGTCACCGGGCTTATCGGGTGCGTTTTGCCCTGGGTTGTTTCCAGCAGAATCCAGATAATGGTGAAGCCAATCATGGTGCTGCCGGCATCACCCATAAAGACTTTATAACGACGGCCAAGGGCGCCGAGGTTCAGTAAAATATAGGGCAAAATGGCGGCAATCATCGCAAAACACCACATTGCCAGACTGTACTGACCGTCGAACCACAGAATAATACCGGTAGCGGCGAAGGAGACCGATGACAGACCACCGAGCAGGCCGTCGATGCCATCGACCATATTAAAGGCGTTGATCGCCGCCCAAACGGCGAAGAGGGTGAGGAAGAAACCAAACGGGCCAAGGACCAGCTCCCACGAGCCGAAGATAAAGCCCAGGCTACTCAGATGCAGATTTCCTGCCATCATCATCACGACGGCAATGGCGGCCTGGATAACCGCACGAATTTTTACGCTGATATCAAACCGGTCATCCAGCGCCCCCACCAGCACAAGGATCCCGGCACACGCCAGGTATAAGGATGCATGGGGAATGTAATAATCGGCGATAGCAAAGGTAAAACAAATGCCTGCGTAAACTGAGATGCCACCCACTAACGGAACCAAACCCTGGTGCCGTTTTCGATAGTTAGGTTTATCCACTAACCCGACTTTTTTTGCCGCTTTGCGAGCAACAAAAATAAAAAGGGTAGTGAATAAAAAAATACTGATTAATTCAGTAATAGCAGTGAGTAAATTCACAACACATGTGCTCTCAGCATGGTTAATCCGGGAAGTATAACGACGATGTCTCAACTCCTGAAGGGGTAAAGCAGAACATTACAAATTTATTGTATAGATTTTAGTCTGTTAAAGTTGTCTCTGCCTGGAGTGGTACGCTAATCATACGATAATACCAGTTTTATTTTCCCTTCCTGGATCATACAAATCCCAAAAACAAAACGCCACGCGGTTGCGTGGCGTTTTTTTGGCTTTGTTAACTTACGAACGCTTCATCATGTCGAAGAAGTCATCGTTAGTTTTGGTCATCGCCAGCTTATTGATGAGGAACTCCATCGCGTCGATTTCACCCATTGGATGGATGATTTTGCGCAGGATCCACATCTTCTGCAGCTCTTCCTGAGTGGTGAGCAGTTCTTCTTTACGGGTACCGGAACGGTTGTAGTCGATAGCCGGGAAGACGCGTTTTTCAGCAATCTTACGAGAGAGGTGCAGCTCCATGTTACCGGTGCCTTTAAACTCTTCGTAGATAACTTCGTCCATTTTGGAACCGGTATCGATCAGGGCCGTCGCGATGATGGTCAGGCTACCGCCCTCTTCAACGTTACGTGCGGCGCCGAAGAAACGCTTCGGACGGTGCAGGGCGTTAGCGTCCACACCACCGGTCAGCACTTTACCTGATGCCGGGACCACGGTGTTGTACGCACGGGCCAGACGGGTAATGGAGTCGAGCAGAATGATTACGTCTTTCTTATGCTCAACCAGGCGTTTCGCCTTCTCGATAACCATCTCAGCAACCTGAACGTGGCGAGATGCTGGTTCGTCAAAGGTCGAAGCAACGACTTCACCTTTAACCAGACGCTGCATCTCGGTCACTTCTTCCGGACGTTCGTCGATCAGCAGCACCATCAGCACACAGTCAGGGTGGTTGTACGCGATGCTCTGCGCGATGTTCTGCAGCAGCATGGTTTTACCCGCTTTCGGCGGCGCGACAATCAGACCACGCTGGCCACGACCGATCGGCGAGGCCAGATCCAGTACGCGAGCGGTTAAGTCTTCAGTAGAACCGTTACCACGTTCCATACGCAGGCGAGAGTTGGCATGCAGCGGCGTTAAGTTCTCGAACAGGATCTTATTGCGCGCATTTTCCGGCTTGTCGTAGTTAACTTCGTTAACTTTCAACAGTGCAAAGTAACGCTCACCCTCTTTAGGAGGACGAATCTTACCGGAAATGGTGTCACCAGTGCGGAGGTTGAAACGGCGGATTTGGCTAGGGGATACGTAGATGTCGTCGGGACCGGCGAGGTAGGAGCTGTCTGCGGAGCGGAGGAAACCAAATCCATCCTGCAGTATCTCCAGTACGCCATCGCCAAAGATATCTTCGCCACTCTTCGAATGCTGCTTGAGGATGGCAAAAATAATATCCTGCTTACGCATACGGGCCAGGTTTTCCAGCCCCATATTTTCGCCGAGAGTAATCAGCTCAGAAACCGGCGTATTCTTTAATTCGGTAAGATTCATAATGGTGTGGGTTCTTAAACTCGGGGTAGAACTCGAACTTAATGTTGTGAATGGTATGGCAGGAACTTCCATGCCTGTTAACGGCCTTCATCTCGTGCCTGTACGTTGCCTGGTCACAGGAAAGAACGCAGAGCTGGAACGACAAACGGAAAGAGTGATAAGCCCGGAATTTGTAGCTTCTCGCGCATTGCTGCGGGACGCTTTGGGTAAAACAAGATTCAAACAATAAAGGTATGTTTAAAACGAAGTCTGAAGTTAACTTAGCACGACTCTAGCCGGGCGTCCAGAGTTCCGCTAAAAATAGGGCCCCGGACGCCGGAATGGCAAACCGCTTACGCCAGGTTGGCGTCGAGGAAATCTTTCAGTTGGCCTTTAGACAGTGCGCCAACCTTGGTTGCCGCGACTTCGCCGTTCTTAAACAGCAGCAGGGTTGGGATGCCGCGAATGCCATATTTTGGCGCCGTACCCGGGTTCTGATCGATGTTCAGTTTAGCAATGGTCAGTTTGCCCTGATACTCTTCAGCGATCTCATCCAGAATCGGGGCGATCATTTTGCACGGACCGCACCACTCTGCCCAGAAATCGACGAGGGTTAGCCCGTCAGCCTTGAGTACGTCCGTGTCAAAACTGTCGTCAGTCAGGTGAATAATTTTATCGCTCATATTTAACTCCACAGGAATAAGCCTGGTGTGTTGGTGTCGCAGACATCAACGACGTGCCGATGCTACGTTATACACGTTAATCTTCAGGATGCCTCTTTATACTGACATCTGTGCGACCCGGTCCCTCATGGACTTCGTCTCGCAGACGCCAAAACAAACCGTCATCAACCCGTTTCGGGTAGATTAATCCTCCTCGGCTCGCTGAGTAGTCTAAGCTTTCGAGGATTCATTCGGTTGCCGCAGATGCAGCCTAAGTCATTTCGCGTATAGCCAACGAAAGGTTGACGTTATTTCAACGGATACGCTTTCTTAATGCAATAGTAAGCTGATATTCTACCACACTATGAGCAAAACACATTTAACAGAACAGAAGTTTTCCGACTTCGCCCTGCACCCGGCAGTGATTGAAGCCCTTGAAAAGAAAGGCTTTCATAATTGTACGCCCATTCAGGCTCTCGCGCTTCCACTGACACTGGAAGGTCGTGATGTCGCCGGGCAGGCGCAAACCGGTACCGGAAAAACAATGGCGTTCCTGACGTCAACGTTTCATTATCTTCTCACTCACCCGGCTAAAGAAGACCGCCAGGTCAACCAACCGCGCGCGCTGATCATGGCACCGACGCGTGAGCTGGCGGTACAGATTCACGCTGACGCAGAACCTCTGGCGCAGGCGACAGGCCTGAAGCTGGGTCTGGCGTATGGCGGCGACGGCTACGATAAGCAGCTGAAAGTCCTGGAAAGCGGCGTTGACATTCTGATCGGCACGACCGGTCGTCTGATCGATTACGCAAAACAGAATCACATTAACCTTGGTGCGATTCAGGTCGTCGTACTGGATGAAGCCGATCGCATGTACGATCTCGGCTTTATTAAAGATATCCGTTGGTTGTTCCGTCGCATGCCGCCAACCAACCAGCGTCTGAACATGCTGTTCTCCGCTACCCTTTCTTACCGTGTCCGCGAACTGGCGTTCGAGCAGATGAACAACGCCGAGTATGTTGAAGTCGAGCCGGAACAGAAAACGGGTCACCGTATTAAAGAAGAGCTGTTCTATCCTTCCAACGAAGAAAAAATGCGTCTGCTGCAGACGTTGCTGGAAGAAGAGTGGCCGGACCGCGCGATTATTTTCGCTAACACCAAACATCGTTGCGAAGATATCTGGGGTCATCTGGCCGCGGACGGTCATCGCGTTGGCCTGTTAACCGGCGACGTCGCACAGAAAAAACGCCTGCGTATTCTTGAAGATTTTACACGTGGCGATATCGACATTCTGGTGGCGACAGACGTTGCTGCACGTGGTCTGCATATCCCGGCCGTTACGCACGTCTTTAACTTTGACCTGCCGGACGACTGCGAAGATTACGTTCACCGTATCGGCCGTACCGGTCGCGCGGGCGCCAGCGGTCACTCCATCAGCCTGGCCTGTGAAGAGTACGCGTTGAACCTACCGGCGATTGAGACCTACACCGGTCATTCCATTCCGGTCAGCAAGTACAACCCGGACGCACTCATGACCGACTTGCCTAAGCCGCTGCGCCTGTCGCGCCCACGCACAGGTAATGGCCCGCGTCGCAATGGTCCGCCTCGTAACCGTCGTCGTTCAGGTTAAAGATTTATGCCATACACAAAATCCTTCAGGATGCATCAAGGCGGCAAGAGAGTGAATCCCGATGCGCTTACACCGGTAAGTGATTCGGGCGCGAGAACGCCGTCAACACAGAGGCAACTTGAAGGATGAAGTGTATGAGTTCCACCTCGCTTTATGCAGCTATCGATCTTGGTTCCAATAGCTTTCATATGTTGGTTGTACGCGAGGTGGCCGGGAGCATCCAGACGCTCAGCCGCATCAAGCGCAAAGTGCGTCTGGCCGCTGGCCTGAACAGTGATAATGCGCTCTCCGCAGACGCGATGGAGCGTGGATGGCAGTGCCTGCGACTGTTTGCCGAGCGCCTGCAGGATATCCCCCCGGTTCAAATTCGCGTGGTGGCAACCGCCACGTTACGCCTGGCCGTCAACGCCGATGAATTTTTAGCAAAGGCGCGGGAAATCCTCGGCTGTCCGGTGCAGGTGATCAGCGGCGAAGAAGAAGCGCGTCTGATCTATCAAGGCGTGGCGCATACCACCGGCGGTGAAGATCGCCGACTGGTGGTCGATATCGGCGGTGCCAGTACCGAACTGGTGACCGGCACAGGCGCCCAGACCACGTCGCTCTTTAGCCTGTCGATGGGGTGCGTGACCTGGCTGGAACGCTACTTCGCCGATCGTAACCTGACGAAAGAAAACTTCGAACTCGCAGAAGATGCCGCACGCGAAGTTCTGCGCCCGATTACCGACACCCTGAACTACCACGGCTGGAAGGTGTGCGTTGGCGCATCCGGCACCGTGCAGGCGCTGCAGGAAATCATGATGGCGCAGGGAATGGATGAGCGCATCACCTTAGCCAAACTGCAGCAGCTCAAACAGCGGGCGATCCAGTGCGGACGTCTGGAAGAGCTGGAAATCGAAGGCTTAACCTTAGAGCGTGCGCTGGTTTTCCCAAGCGGCCTGGCCATTCTTATTGCCATCTTCAGCGAACTGAATATTCAGTGCATGACCCTCGCGGGCGGCGCACTGCGTGAAGGGCTGGTCTACGGCATGCTGCATCTGTCCGTCGATCAGGATATCCGCAGCCGTACGCTGCGCAATATTCAGCGCCGCTTTATGATCGATACCGAGCAGGCGCAGCGAGTGAGCCATCTCGCGGCCCATCTGGTGAATCAACTGGACGACAGCTGGGAGCTGGAATCATTGAGCCGCGAGCTGCTGGCCAGCGCCTGCGCGCTACATGAAATCGGCCTGAGCGTGGATTTTAAACGCGCGCCGCAGCATGCCGCCTATCTGGTGAGCAACCTTGATCTGCCCGGCTTCACTCCGGCACAAAAAAAGCTGCTCGCCACGTTATTGCTCAATCAAACCAACGCCATCGACCTCTCTTCTCTCCACCAGCAGAATGCGGTGAAGCCGCGAGTGGCAGAGCATTTATGCCGCTTGCTGCGTCTGGCGATCCTGTTTGCCAGCCGCCGTCGCGACGATCTTCTGCCCGCCATTGGGCTGACGGTCGACGGCGAGAAACTGATGCTGACGCTGCCGGACGAATGGCTGGAAAGCCATCCGCTGGGTCGGGAGATGGTGGAGCAAGAGTGCCAGTGGCAAAGCTATGTCCACTGGCCGCTGGAAGTAGCTTAATTCCGCCCGCTCCTGAGGCGGCGGCAACGCTAAAATGTCCCCGGTGCGCGTCACCGGGAACGCCCTGCCGGTTACTTACCTTTCGCTTTTGCCAGCATGGCCCGAATATTGGCGACGTTGGCCTGTCCTTTATGCATCCGCTCTTCCGGGGTGATGACTTTGCGCTCCTGCTCCCAGATCAGATCATCCTGCGGTAGCTCCAGCAAAAAACGACTTGGCTCCGGGCGCACCAGCTCTCCGTACTGGCGACGCTCTTTGCACAGCGTAAACGTCAGTTCTTTCTGCGCGCGGGTGATCCCCACGTAGGCCAGCCGACGCTCTTCATCAACGTTATCTTCATCGATGCTGCTCTGATGGGGAAGCAATCCCTCTTCCATGCCTACCAGGTATACATAGGGAAATTCCAGCCCCTTCGAGGCATGCAGGGTCATCAGCTGCACCTGATCCGACTCTTCATCTGACTCGCCGCGCTCCATCATATCGCGCAGCGTGAAGCGGGTGACCACCTGAGTGAGGGTCATTGGCTCGTCGATTTCGCTGCCTTCCAGCATCTCGGTCATCCAGCTAAACAGCTGGTTGACGTTTTTCATGCGCATCTCTGCGGCTTTCGGGCTCGGGGAGGTCTCATACAGCCAGGACTCATAATCCACCCCGCGGATCAGATCGCGCACCGCCACGATCGGCTCACTTTCTGCCAGACGCTGAATCTCGCCCAGCCACTGCGTAAAGCCGGTGAGCGCATCGTATCCGCGACCGGTGAGCGTCTGGGTGAGGCCCATGTCGAAACTGGCGGTGAACAAACTCTTATTGCGGGTCATCGCCCATTCGCCCAGTTTTTGCAGCGTTGCCGGGCCGATTTCGCGCTTCGGCGTGTTGACGATGCGCAGGAAGGCACTGTCATCATCAGGGTTGGTCAGCACCCGCAGATAGGCCAGCAGATCTTTGATCTCCGGTCGGGAGAAGAACGACGTGCCGCCCGAGATTTTGTACGGGATGCGGTTCTGCATCAGCATCTTTTCAAAGACCCGCGCCTGATGGTTACCGCGGTAGAGGATTGCGTAATCTTTGTATTGCGTCTTATTGATAAAGTGATGGGCAATCAACTCCCCGGTCACCCGCTCCGCTTCATGCTCTTCATGGTTCGCCGAGAGGACTTTCAGCTCTGTGCCATACCCCAGTTCGGAAAACAGGCGCTTTTCGAAGACATGCGGGTTGTTGGCGATCAGGATGTTGGCCGCTTTCAGTATGCGCCCGGAAGAACGGTAGTTCTGTTCTAGCTTAATCACCTGCAGGGCCGGGAAGTCCTGACTCAGCAGCACCAGGTTCTGCGGCCGCGCGCCACGCCAGGAATAGATAGACTGGTCATCATCGCCCACCACGGTAAACCGCGCGCGCTGCCCGACCAGCAGCTTCACCATCTCGTACTGGCTGGTGTTGGTATCCTGATACTCATCTACCAGCAGATAGCGGATCTTGTTCTGCCAGCGTTCGCGCACCTCTTCGTTACGCTGCAACAGTAAGGTCGGCAGCAGGATCAGATCGTCAAAATCCAGCACGTTGCAGGCTTTCATATGCGCGTGATACAGCCCGTAGCAGTGGGCAAAGATCCGATCCCGTTCGCCCTTCGCATTTGCGGCGGCCTGCGCCGGCGTTTGCAGATCGTTTTTCCAGTTCGAGATCGTCGAGATCAGCTGCTGCAGCACCACTTTATCGTCTTCGATCAGCCCCTCGGTCAGCTCTTTGAGCAGGGCGACCTGGTCGGTATCATCGAACAGCGAAAAGTTAGATTTCATCCCCAGCGCGGCGTACTCACGCTTAATAATATCCAGCCCCAAGGTATGGAAGGTGGAGATCATCAAACCACGCGCTTCTTTGCGTCCCAGCGTTTGCCCGACACGCTCTTTCATTTCGCGTGCCGCTTTGTTCGTGAAGGTCACCGCCGCAATATGGCGTGCCTGATAGCCGCAGCCGCGGATCAGGTGCGCAATTTTATTGGTGATAACGCGGGTCTTACCGGAACCGGCGCCCGCCAGCACCAGGCACGGTCCAGTGACGAATTCGACGGCTTGTTGTTGGCCAGGGTTTAAACGCATGGGAATCTTGCTCAATCTTCGAACGGGGTGTGGATTGTAGCAGAAAGCCGGGAGGAGATTTACCGGCTAATGGTAAAGTGGTCGCAACACCGATAATCCTGAGAGCAAAACGATGGCAAAGAGCGCAGCAGCCCTGCATATCCTGGTAAAAGAAGAAAAGCTGGCCCAAGAGATCCTCGCCAAACTGGAACGCGGCGTGAGCTTTGATCATCTGGCAAAACGCTATTCAAAATGTCCGTCAGGCCGCAATGGCGGCGATCTTGGTGAGTTTAACCGGGGCGTTATGGTTGGCCCGTTTGACAGCGCCGTCTTCAGTTGCCCGCTGCTCAAACCCTTCGGACCGGTAAAAACTAAGTTCGGCTACCACATCATTAAGGTGCTGTATCGCCGCTAGCGCATGCTAATATTGCCGTCTGATTCATAGCAACTTATCAAGGCACGATCATGGCAAAAACAGCGGCAGCAATGCACATTCTGGTGAAAGAAGAGAAACTGGCCCTCGACCTGCTGGAGCAGATCAAAAACGGCGCCGATTTCGAGAAGCTGGCGAAAAAACACTCTACCTGCCCGTCAGGTAAAAAAGGCGGCCATTTAGGTGAATTCCGTCAGGGCCAGATGGTTCCGGCGTTTGATAAAGTGGTCTTCTCCTGCCCTGAGCTGGAGCCAACCGGCCCGCTGCACACCCAGTTTGGCTATCACATCATCAAAGTCCTGTACCGCAAGTAATAACGACCGAACCACTCTGCCTGAGAGCGGTTCACGATGATTGATGCAAAAACAAAAAACCCGGCAGTGCTGACGCATGCCGGGTTTTCGTTTATTGACGTCTCGTATTCAGAGCAGAGCGTTAGCCCGCAACAGCAATACGTTTCATGTCAGTCATGTAGCCGCGCAGTTTGTGGCCGACGGATTCGATCGGGTGGTTACGAATCGCGTCGTTCACGTCACGCAGCTGGGCGTTATCTACCGCGCCTTCCGCGATCGCTTTGCCGAGGTCACCGGTCTGCAGAGTGGTCATGAACTCTTTCAGCAGCGGTACGCAAGCGTAAGAGAACAGGTAGTTACCGTATTCTGCGGTGTCGGAGATAACCACGTTCATTTCATACAGACGCTTACGCGCGATGGTGTTGGCAATCAGCGGCAGCTCGTGCAGTGATTCGTAGTAAGCGGACTCTTCAATGATGCCGGAATCAACCATGGTTTCGAACGCCAGCTCAACGCCCGCTTTCACCATAGCGATCATCAGAACGCCTTTATCGAAGTACTCCTGCTCGCCGATTTTACCTTCGAACTGTGGAGCGGTTTCGAACGCGGTTGCACCGGTCTCTTCACGCCAGGTCAGCAGTTTCTTATCGTCGTTAGCCCAGTCAGCCATCATGCCGGAAGAGAATTCACCGGAGATGATGTCATCCATGTGTTTCTGGAACAGCGGCGCCATGATCTCTTTCAGCTGCTCGGACAGCGCATAAGCACGCAGTTTCGCCGGGTTGGACAGGCGATCCATCATCAGGGTGATACCGCCCTGCTTCAGCGCTTCGGTGATGGTTTCCCAGCCGAACTGAATCAGTTTTTCTGCGTAAGCCGGGTCGGTGCCTTCAGCCACCAGCTTGTCGAAGCACAGCAGAGAACCGGCCTGCAGCATACCGCACAGGATAGTCTGCTCGCCCATCAGGTCAGATTTTACTTCCGCAACGAAGGAGGACTCCAGTACGCCGGCACGGTGACCACCGGTCGCCGCAGCCCAGGCTTTAGCGATAGCCATGCCTTCGCCTTTCGGGTCGTTTTCCGGGTGAACAGCGATCAGCGTCGGTACACCGAAACCGCGTTTGTACTCTTCACGCACTTCGGTACCCGGGCACTTCGGCGCGACCATCACGACGGTGATGTCTTTACGGATCTGCTCGCCCACTTCCACGATGTTGAAACCGTGAGAGTAGCCCAGCGCAGCGCCATCTTTCATCAGCGGCTGTACAGAACGCACAACGTCAGAGTGCTGTTTGTCCGGCGTCAGGTTAACAACCAGATCAGCCTGCGGGATCAGGTCTTCATAAGTCCCGACGGTAAAACCGTTTTCGGTCGCTTTGCGCCAGGAAGCACGTTTTTCAGCGATGGCTTCTTTACGCAGTGCGTAGGAGATATCCAGGCCAGAGTCACGCATGTTCAGACCCTGGTTCAGACCCTGGGCGCCGCAGCCGACGATGACCACTTTTTTACCCTGAAGGTAGCTGGCGCCATCGGCGAATTCGTCGCGAGCCATAAAACGACATTTACCCAGCTGTGCCAGCTGCTGGCGCAGGTTCAGTGTATTAAAGTAGTTAGCCATGGTGATACTCCGTGATGTTGTACGTCTTATTGTTCGGTTCGCTTGCCGTATTGTGGCAATTGAGAATGAACCCACTATATGACAGGAAATTCATTGCGGAAATTGATATATTCACAACGTCACATTGCAATATCTGCAATGTAAAATCGTGGAGTGCGGCCAGTGGATTTACGCGATCTGAAAACCTTCCTGCATCTGGCGGAAAGCCGCCATTTTGGCCGCAGCGCGCGGGCGATGCACGTCAGTCCCTCGACCCTGTCCCGGCAAATCCAGCGCCTGGAAGAAGACCTTGGCCAGGCGCTGTTTGTCCGCGATAACCGCACGGTCACGCTCACCGAAGCGGGCGAAGAGCTGAGAACGTTTGCCCAGCAAACGCTGTTGCAGTATCAACAATTGCGCCACACCATCGATCAGCAGGGGCCGTCGCTGTCCGGCGAGCTGCATATTTTCTGCTCCGTCACCGCCGCCTACAGCCATCTACCGCCGATTCTCGACCGCTTTCGCGCCGAGCACCCTTCGGTAGAAATTAAGCTCACCACCGGCGATGCCGCCGACGCCATGGAAAAAGTGGTGACGGGCGAAGCTGACCTCGCGATCGCCGGTAAGCCGGAGACGTTGCCGGGCGCAGTGGCGTTTTCAATGCTGGAGAATCTGGCGGTGGTGCTGATAGCCCCGGCCTTGCCTTGCCCGGTACGTAGCCAGATTTCGGTGGAGAACCCCGACTGGTCAACGGTGCCATTTATCATGGCCGATCAGGGCCCGGTGCGTCGGCGTATCGAACTGTGGTTCCGGCGGCAAAAAATCAGCAACCCGTCAATTTATGCCACCGTGGGTGGCCATGAGGCGATGGTCTCGATGGTCGCACTCGGCTGCGGCGTAGCCCTGATTCCCGAAGTGGTGCTGGAGAACAGCCCGGAACCGGTACGCAATCGCGTAATGATTTTAGAGCGCAGCGATGAAAAAACGCCATTTGAGCTGGGCGTGTGTGCGCAAAAAAAGCGGCTGTATGAGCCGCTTATTGATGCTTTCTGGTCTTTGTTGCCTAACCACTAACCCGCAAGAAAGAAGCGAAATGCCGGGTTATGCGTTTCATCGTGGCAGTCATAGCCCAGCTCATGCAGTCGGGTTTCAAAATCTGGCTCATGATCGCCAAGCTCAAAACCGGCCAGCACGCGACCATAGTCGGTCCCATGGCTGCGGTAGTGGAACAGAGAGATGTTCCAGTGGGTGCCTAACGTATGCAGGAACTTAAGCAGCGCCCCTGGCGACTCAGGGAATTCGAAGCTAAACAGCCGCTCCTGCAGCGGTTTTGACGGCCGCCCGCCGACCATGTAGCGCACATGCAGCTTCGCCATTTCGTCATCGGAAAGATCGACCACGCTATAGCCGCCTTCCCGCAGCAGATCCAGAATCTCTTTGCGCTCTTCCAGGCCTCGGCTCAAACGGACACCGACGAAGATACAGGCGTCCTGAGCATCAGCGAAACGGTAGTTGAACTCGGTGACTGAACGCCCGCCCAGCAGCTGGCAAAACTTCAGGAAGCTGCCTTTCTCTTCCGGGATGGTGACCGCCAGCAGCGCTTCGCGTTGTTCACCCAGCTCGCAGCGTTCGGAAACGTAGCGCAGGCCGTGGAAGTTAACGTTAGCGCCGGACAGCACGTGTGCCAGCCGTTCGCCGCGAATATCATGCTGAGCGATATATTTCTTCATCCCCGCCAGCGCCAGCGCGCCAGAAGGTTCTGCTACCGCACGGACATCTTCGAACAAGTCTTTCATCGCCGCGCAAATCGCATCGCTGTCGACGGTGATGATATCGTCGAGATACTCCTGACAAACCCGGAAGGTCTCGTCACCGATGCGTTTCACCGCCACCCCTTCGGCAAACAGCCCGACGCGCGGCAGGTCCACCGGATGTCCGGCTTCCAGCGCGGCTTTCAGGCAGGCAGAGTCTTCCGCTTCTACCGCAATCACCTTGATCTGCGGCATCAGCTGCTTGATCAGAACCGCAACGCCCGCGGCAAGACCGCCGCCGCCGACCGGAACAAAAACGCGGTCCAGATGGGCATCCTGCTGCAGCAGTTCCAGCGCCATCGTGCCCTGTCCGGCAATCACCATCGGATGGTCAAAGGGCGGCACCCAGGTGAAGTTCTGCTGTTGCGCCAGCTCAATGGCTTTTGCTTTCGCTTCGTCAAAATTGGCACCGTGTAGCAGGACTTCGCCACCAAAGTTACGCACCGCGTCGACTTTGATATCCGCCGTCGCAACCGGCATCACGATCAGCGCCTTCACGCCAAGGCGCGAGGCGGAGAAAGCCACGCCCTGAGCGTGGTTACCTGCGGAAGCGGTGATCACGCCCTGCGCTTTCTGCGCTTCCGTCAGCCCCGCCATCATCGCGTAGGCCCCGCGCAGCTTGAAGCTATGCACCGGCTGGCGATCTTCTCGCTTCACCAGGATCACGTTATCAAGACGCGAAGAGAGCTTTTCCATTTTCTGCAGCGGCGTAATCTGCGCCGCTTCATAGACCGGTGCCCGTAGCACCGCCCTGAGATATTCCGCCCCCTCAGGGGCGGCAGACAGGGGTTGTGACTCGGCCATGATTAACCCCCAAGTTTGGATTTATCGCGTACCGCGCCCTTATCGGCGCTGGTTGCCAGGCTGGCATAGGCGCGGAGTGCAAAAGAGACCTGACGTTCACGGGATTTCGGCGTCCACGCCCGATCGCCACGAGCCTCTTGCGCTTCGCGACGTGCGGCAATCTCGGCATCGCTCAACTGCAGTTGAATCCCACGGTTCGGAATATCAATGGCAATCATATCGCCATCTTCGATAATCGCGATATTGCCGCCGCTGGCCGCTTCCGGTGAAACGTGACCAATCGACAGGCCTGATGTGCCGCCTGAGAAACGTCCGTCGGTGATCAGCGCACAGGCTTTGCCCAGCCCCATGGATTTCAGGAAGGTTGTCGGGTAGAGCATCTCTTGCATCCCCGGACCACCCTTCGGCCCTTCGTAGCGAATAACCACGACGTCGCCCGCCACCACTTTGCCACCGAGGATCGCCTCAACGGCATCGTCCTGGCTTTCGTAGACTTTGGCAGGCCCGGTGAATTTCAGGATGCTGTCATCCACGCCGGCCGTTTTCACGATACAGCCATTTTCTGCAAAGTTGCCGTACAGTACCGCCAGGCCGCCATCTTTGCTGTAAGCATGTTCCAGCGAGCGGATGCAGCCTTCAGCGCGATCGTCATCCAGGGTATCCCAGCGACAGTCCTGCGAGAACGCCTGGGTCGTACGAATACCTGCCGGGCCAGCGCGGAACATTTTTTTCACCGCGTCATCTTTGGTCAGCATGACATCGTATTGATCGAGCGTTTGCGGCAGGGTCAGGCCTAAAACGTTTTTCACGTCGCGGTTCAACAGTCCGGCGCGATCCAGTTCGCCGAGGATCCCCAGCACGCCGCCCGCACGGTGAACGTCTTCCATATGGTATTTCTGCGTGCTCGGCGCCACTTTACACAGCTGCGGTACCTTGCGTGAAAGCTTGTCGATATCACTCATCGTGAAGTCGATTTCCGCTTCCTGCGCGGCTGCCAGCAGGTGCAGTACGGTATTGGTGGAACCGCCCATGGCGATATCCAGCGTCATGGCATTTTCAAACGCCGCTTTACAGGCGACATTACGCGGCAGCGCGGATGCGTCATCCTGCTCGTAGTAGCGTTTGGTCAGCTCAACGATACGTTGCCCCGCGTTAAGGAACAGTTGCTTGCGGTCGGCGTGCGTTGCCAGCAAGGAGCCGTTACCCGGCTGCGACAGACCCAGTGCTTCGGTCAGGCAGTTCATCGAGTTGGCGGTGAACATCCCGGAGCAGGAGCCGCAAGTCGGACAGGCAGAACGTTCAACCTGTTCACTCTGTTCGTCGGAAACTTTCGGGTCAGCTCCCTGAATCATTGCATCAACCAGATCGAGCTTGATGATCTTGTCAGACAGCTTGGTTTTCCCGGCTTCCATTGGGCCGCCGGAGACGAAAATAACCGGAATATTGAGGCGCAGGGAAGCCATCAGCATCCCCGGGGTGATTTTGTCGCAGTTGGAGATACAGACCATGGCATCAGCACAGTGCGCGTTGACCATGTACTCAACCGAGTCGGCAATCAGTTCACGGGATGGCAGTGAATAAAGCATACCTCCATGGCCCATGGCGATCCCATCATCCACTGCGATGGTGTTGAATTCTTTCGCAACGCCGCCTGAGGCTTCAATCTGCTCTGCAACCAGCTTACCCAGATCGCGCAGGTGTACGTGACCCGGAACAAACTGGGTAAAGGAGTTAACGACGGCGATAATCGGCTTACCGAAATCGGCGTCAGTCATCCCGGTTGCGCGCCACAGCGCGCGGGCACCCGCCATATTACGGCCATGAGTGGTGGTGGCGGAACGGTACTTAGGCATGCTTTAGTTACTCCCAGTTTCTGTGAAATGGGGCGCTGCGTGTCGCCCCATCTTTTAATGCTTAGTGGTTAACCTGATCCAACCAGCCCCATTTATCCTCGGTTTCACCGGTGAAGAGGCCAAAGAATGCTTGCTGAATACGTTTGGTCACCGGGCCGCAGCGGCCTTCGCCAACCTGGATACCATCAACGCTACGCACCGGCGTAATTTCTGCCGCCGTGCCCGACATGAAGACTTCATCCGCCAGATACAGCGATTCGCGGGACAGCACCTGCTCGCGGACTTCGATATCCAGGTCTTTCGCCAGTTTGATAATAGCGTCACGGGTAATGCCCGGCAGTGCGGAAGAGGTGAACGGAGGCGTGAACAGAATGCCGTCTTTCACTTCAAACAGGTTTTCACCCGCGCCTTCGGAGATATAGCCGTTCACATCGAGGGCGATCCCTTCCTGATAGCCATGACGACGGGCTTCACTGCCAACCAGCAGCGAGGACAAATAGTTACCGCCGGCTTTCGCGGCAGTAGGGATGGTGTTTGGCGCGACACGGTTCCAGGAAGAAACCATCGCATCGATCCCCTGATCCAGCGCTTCAGCGCCAAGATAAGCTCCCCACGGGAACGCCGCGATGATCACGTCAGTGCTGTATCCCGCCGGCGGGTTCACGCCCATGCCCACATCGCCAACAAAGATCAGCGGGCGGATGTAAGCGCTGGTCAGGCCGTTTTTACGGATCACTTCACGGCAGGCTTCCATCAGCTCATCAACGCTTTGAGAGACCGGGAAACGGTAAATTTTGGCTGAATCATGCAGACGCTGCATATGTTCGCGATGGCGGAACACCACTGGCCCTTTGTGCGAGTCGTAGCAACGGATGCCTTCGAATACAGAAGTACCGTAGTGAAGCGCATGGGACATCACATGAACCTTGGCTTCGCCCCACGGAACCATCTCGCCATTGAACCAAATGTAATCAGCTTTTTTCGTCGTCATTTTTCTTCCCTTGCGCTTAGGCGCGGATTTGTTGTGATGTTGGTTGCTGGATCTCGACACAGGCGACGTCGACCAGCTTACTTAATTGACTAAACAGTAATTCGACGGGACGCTGGCTGGCAACGGTCAATTCGATATTTATGTTGCTGGCGTCTGCGGCGGTTTCCATATTCATGGAGCAAACCTGAAAACCGCGGTGGCGTACCACGCGCAGCACGCGTTCTAAGGTTTCCGGGTTAAAGCGAGCCTGTAAAGCGACCTGATGTTGCATCATGATAATTTCTCCAGCATTTCTGCATTACTGGCACCGGGCGGTACCAACGGCCAGACATTCTCAAGTTCATCAATTGAGACATGAAGCAGGTATGGCCCCTGGCTCGAAAGCATGGTGTCGAGAGCCGCTTCAACCTGGTCTTTACGGGTGATGTGCTGGCCTGGAATGCCAAAGGCGCTGGCCAGCGTGACGAAATCGGGGTTATCGGTCAGAGTCGTTTCGCTATAGCGCTCTTCGAAGAACAGCTGCTGCCACTGGCGAACCATCCCTAAGCGCTGGTTATCCAGCAACAGAATTTTCAACGGCAGCTGTTTGCGCTTCACGGTGCCCAGCTCCTGAACGTTCATCATGAAGGAGCCGTCACCAGAGACGCAGATAACCGTATCGTTCGGCCGCGCAACCTGTGCCCCTACCGCAGCCGGCAGGCCGAAGCCCATCGTGCCTAAGCCACTGGAGGTGATAAAGTTCTCCGGGCGGGTGTAGGTCATGTGCTGCGCTGACCACATCTGATGCTGACCGACGTCGGTGGTTACCACGCTGTCGGCCGGTTTGCGATCGGACAGCTGCTTGAGCAGCAGCGGCGCGTAAATACCGTCGCCAGGATGATCGTAGCGCCATGCGTGTTCGGCACACAGGTCCTGGTTGTACTGACGCCAGGCATCAATCGCCAACGGCCGTTGTAACGCCGGCAGCAGCGTATTCAGATCGCCCGTTACGGCGACATGAGCCTGACGCAGCTTGTTCAGTTCCGCCGGATCGATATCCAGATGGATAACTTTCGCATGCGGCGCGAAGGTGTTCAGCTTCCCGGTCACGCGATCGTCAAACCGCGCCCCGACGGCGATGAGCAGGTCGCACTCCTGTACCGCCAGATTGGCCGCTTTAGTCCCGTGCATCCCCAGCATTCCCAGGTAGTACGGATACTCCGCATCAACGGCGCCCAGGCCTTTCAGCGTGCAGGTTACCGGCAGTTGCGTGACGCCGATAAAGTCGCGCAGAGCGGGAACCGCCTGTGCCATACCGACGCCGCCGCCGACGTACAGCATCGGTTTTTGCGCGGTTGCCAGCATTTGCAGAGCCTGTTCGACTTCGGCATGAGGGAAGGCGATATCATCATCGACGGTGGAGAACCACGGGTCGAGTTCGCCTTTTGCCAGCTGGATATCTTTTGGGATATCAACCAGAACCGGGCCAGGACGGCCTGAGTTGGCGACCTGGAAAGCCTCGGCGATCACTCGCGGCAGCTCCTCCAGAGACTGCACCAGGAAACTATGTTTGGTACAGGCCAGTGACAGTCCCAGAACATCCACTTCCTGGAAAGCGTCCGTGCCGATAAACGGCGCGGCGACCTGGCCGGTGATGGCAACAACGGGGATAGAGTCCAGCAACGCGTCCGCCAGACCGGTAATCAGGTTCGTCGCACCCGGACCTGAAGTTGCGATGCAGACGCCGGTTTTACCGGTGGCACGGGCATAACCAATCGCCGCCATGGCTGCGCCTTGTTCATGCCGGCACAACAGGTGTTCCACGCCGCCGTCATACAATGCATCGTAAACCGGCATAATTGCGCCACCTGGATAGCCAAAAACTGTGTCGACTCCCTGTGTTCGCAAAGCATGTACTACCCACTGTGCCCCGTTCATAGTTAGTTCCCCGTCATAGATCGGGAGAAACAGAATTTTATGCTGTTAGTCATTGTCTGCTCCTCACTCATCATTTTTAAGTTATAAAAAAACCCCCGGACCTTTCGGTGCGGGGGTCTTAGTTCGTTAAGGCTTGATTACTAAGCCTTTCCTCGTCCAAGTGCAGCCCCGCACGGTGGGATAATAATCACCACCACGCTAATCACGACCAGGCTAATCACTCGTAGAAGGGCTGTCATTTTCTGTTCTTTCTGGCTTCTTGTTCGAAGGAATACCTAAAGAGTTATCACAGTCATCGCATCAAACACAAGATTTTTTTATATCTCACTTTCTGATCATGCTAACAATTTTAGGTAAAACAATTGTTTTTAATAAGAAAAGTATAAAGTGAAAAAAATTCAATTTATTGCCATTTTTTATGACGACGCGATGATTCCTCTCTGAAGAGTCCACCACCATGATGTTCGACCGCGAAGCGCATTCCATATTGAATGAAATGTAACGATATCCGGCAAATTCGCTGGAATACGTCGCCTAAAACACGCTTATTGCAGGTTACCAACGCTTTTTCACCCGACATAATACCGGCACTCAGGAGGCATTATGTCACTCGCGATCGTTTACACACGGGCTGCTTTCGGTATCAGCGCCCCGCTTATTACTATCGAAATACATATCAGTAATGGGCTTCCCGGGTTGACCATGGTGGGTCTTCCTGAAACCACGGTGAAAGAGGCGCGGGACCGGGTACGCAGCGCGATCATTAACAGTGGCTATACGTTCCCGGCCAAAAAGGTCACCATTAACCTGGCTCCGGCCGATCTGCCAAAAGAAGGTGGTCGGTACGATCTGCCTATCGCTCTCGCGCTTCTGGTGGCATCGGAGCAGCTTAATACTACCAGGCTGAATCAATACGAGTTTATCGGTGAACTCGCGCTTACAGGGGCGCTACGTGGCGTTCCTGGCGCTATCTCCAGCGCAATGGAGGCGATAAAGGCTGGACGGCAGATTATCGTCGCCGAGGACAACGCTACTGAGGTGGGGCTCATTGAAGGTGGCGAATGCCTTGTCGCCAGGCATCTACAGGAGGTATGCGCTTTCCTGGAAGGCCAGCACACGTTGTCCTGCCCTCTCCCTGAGGCAGAACGCCCTCCACAGGGCCTTCCTGACCTGAGTGATGTCATTGGGCAACAGCAGGGGAAACGCGCGCTGGAAATTGTCGCCGCGGGTGGGCATAACCTGCTGTTGATCGGTCCTCCGGGAACAGGAAAAACTATGCTCGCCGGCCGGCTGCCGGGTATCCTGCCACCATTAAGCAATCAGGAGGCATTAGAAAGCGCCGCGATCCTGAGCCTGTTCAGCTCTCAACGCGCGACGAAACAGTGGCGCCAACGGCCGTTTCGCAGCCCGCATCATAGTGCCTCACTCACGGCAATGGTGGGAGGCGGCTCAATCCCCATTCCAGGTGAGATCTCTCTGGCCCATAATGGGGTGTTATTTCTGGATGAACTCCCGGAGTTTGAACGTAGAGTACTCGATGCGCTGCGCGAGCCGATTGAGTCAGGAAAGATACATATTTCACGGACCCGGGCGAAAATTGACTATCCGGCGCATTTCCAGCTTATTGCCGCGATGAACCCCAGCCCCACCGGGCACTATCAGGGCCACCATAATCGGGCTTCTCCCGAACAAACCTTACGTTATCTGGGGCGTCTGTCAGGACCGTTCCTGGACCGCTTCGATCTGTCGCTGGAAATCCCTCTGCCACCACCCGGCGTACTCAGCCAGGAAGGTGCTGTGTCAGAAGATAGCGCCAGCGTGCGCAAGCGAGTGCTGGCGGCACGTGAAAAGCAGCTCTCCCGGCAGGAGAAACTGAATGCCGATCTGGAAAATAGCGAAATGAAAATCTGGTGCCCACTCCACCACCAGGACGCAATATGGCTGGAGCAGGTATTAACACAGCTGGGACTCTCTATCCGCGCCTGGCAGCGCTTACTTAAAGTTGCCCGGACAATCGCCGACACCGGTGATGAACCTCGTATCGAGCGCTGTCATCTTCAGGAGGCCCTTAGCTATCGGGCAATAGAACGGATGCTGACTCATTTGCAGAAACTGATGACATAAAAAAAGGGCTTTCGCCCTTTTTTCTTAATCGTCGCTTTCGGTGTAATCTTCAGCGCCTTCAACCTGCGGCTTACCGCCGGACAGGGTATGGAAACGCTTAGGCCGCTTAATGCGTGCCATATACTTAATCCAGACGCGCTCCATTTCCGTTACTGGCTCACGCTCACCTCGGCATACCGAAACAAACTGTTTTTCATCTTCGGTGACAGGTTCGCGTTTACCCAGTTCCAGTTCGTTAAGAGCATAACCATGCTGTTCCAGCAGTTGTGCCTCTTTGATGGTGAAATCACCATGACGGGAGAACCCGCGCGGATAATGTTTATTATCGAAAAAACGATTAGTCGTCATAAAGCTTTCCGCCATCCTACACGCTCCTGATTCTTTGGCCGAGCTATTTATGGCGCGGAGTATTAGTTACGCTTGACAGAGTGTAAAACAAAAGATTTAAATCATTACGACAAATAATTTTGCGGAGAAGAGTGTGGATACGGAATTGCTCAAAACTTTCCTTGAGGTGAGTAGAACTCGCCACTTTGGGCGAGCAGCGGAGGCGCTTTATCTGACGCAGTCAGCGGTCAGCTTTCGTATTCGCCAGCTGGAAAACCAGCTTGGCGTTAACCTTTTTACCCGTCATCGCAACAACATCCGTCTGACGTCTGCCGGAGAAAAACTGCTTCCTTACGCCGAAACACTGATGAATACCTGGCAGGCGGCGCGAAAAGAGGTTGCGAACGCTTCCCGGCATAATGAATTCTCGATTGGCGGTAGCGCATCCTTATGGGAATGCATGCTTAACGGATGGCTGGGGAAACTCTACAAAGAGCCCCATAACCTGCAGTTTGAGGCGCGGATTGCGCAGCGGCAATCGCTGGTTAAACAATTACATGAACGGCAACTTGATCTGCTGATCACGACAGAATCGCCGAAAATGGACGAATTAAGCAGCCAGTTGCTCGGTAATTTTACCCTGGCACTCTACTGCGCCTCGCCGTTTAAAAATAAGAGTGAATTGAATTATTTGCGCCTGGAATGGGGTCCGGACTTTCAACAAAATGAGGTCGGACTGATTGGTAGCGATGACGTTCCGCTGCTGACCACCAGTTCCGCCGAGTTGGCCTATCAGCAACTGGCGACGCTAAATGGTTGTACATGGTTACCTACGCGCTGGGTGAAGGATAAAAGCGGGCTACATACGGTGACGGATAGCACAACGCTGTCGCGTCCTCTGTACGCTATCTGGTTACAGAATAGCGATAAGCAGGCGCAGATCCGCGAGATACTCAAAACCAGCATACTGGATTAACTAAAAACACGCCTCCAGGGACGGAGGATGTGGAGGAAATTTCTGGAAGGGAAACGGCAGGCAAAAAAAAATCCTTTGCCTAAGCAAAGGATTATATATGGCAGGGGCGGAGAGACTCGAACTCGCGACACCCGGTTTTGGAGACCGGTGCTCTACCAACTGAGCTACGCCCCTAAATTTGCTACTATTAAGCCTGCTAATGTAGCAGGCTTAATTTTAATAAGTGGCGGAACGGACGGGACTCGAACCCGCGACCCCCTGCGTGACAGGCAGGTATTCTAACCGACTGAACTACCGCTCCACCGAATTTCTT
>NZ_RKHT01000013.1:0-31092 GCF_003752615.1 Klebsiella sp. BIGb0399
ATGCCGGGCGACAACATCAAAATGGTTGTTACCCTGATTCACCCGATCGCGATGGACGATGGTCTGCGTTTCGCAATCCGTGAAGGCGGCCGTACCGTTGGCGCTGGCGTGGTAGCAAAAGTTCTCGGCTAATCGCTGATAACATTTGACGCAATGCGCAATAAAAGGGCATCATTTGATGCCCTTTTTGTACGCTTTCGAACCAGAACCTGGCTCATCAGTGATTTTTTTTGCCATAATCATTGCTGAGACAGGCTCTGTAGAGGGCGTTGAGTCCGAAACGCAACAGAGCATTTCGGTTTGGTTGCCTCGCTCTCGCGGGGCAAAATTATTTGTCTGAATTCTTGTGACAGGTTGGTTTATGAGTGCGAATACCGAAGCTCAAGGGAGCGGGCGCGGCCTGGAAACGATGAAGTGGCTGATCGTTGCTGCGCTGCTGATTGTGGCCATCGTAGGCAACTTCCTTTATCGTGACATTATGCTAGCACTGCGTGCGCTGGCCGTAGTGGTTCTGATCGCTGCTGCCGGTGGCGTCGCGCTGTTAACCACTAAAGGTAAGGCGACCGTGGCGTTTGCCCGTGAAGCGAGAACCGAAGTCCGCAAGGTTATCTGGCCAACTCGCCAGGAAACGCTGCACACCACGCTGATTGTTGCTGCGGTTACTGCGGTAATGTCACTGATCCTGTGGGGGCTGGATGGTATTCTGGTTCGCCTGGTATCCTTTATCACTGGCCTGAGGTTCTGAGATGTCTGAAGCTCCTAAAAAACGTTGGTACGTCGTTCAGGCGTTTTCCGGTTTTGAAGGTCGCGTAGCTACCTCGTTGCGTGAACATATCAAATTACACAATATGGAAGAGCTGTTTGGCGAAGTCATGGTACCGACCGAAGAAGTGGTCGAGATCCGTGGTGGCCAGCGCCGCAAAAGCGAGCGCAAATTCTTCCCGGGTTATGTTCTGGTCCAGATGGTCATGAACGACGCAAGCTGGCACCTGGTGCGTAGCGTGCCACGCGTGATGGGCTTTATCGGCGGTACTTCTGACCGTCCGGCACCGATCAGCGATAAAGAAGTTGACGCTATCATGAACCGCCTGCAGCAGGTTGGCGATAAGCCGCGTCCTAAAACGCTGTTCGAGCCGGGTGAAATGGTTCGTGTTAGCGATGGTCCGTTCGCTGACTTCAACGGTGTTGTTGAAGAAGTTGACTACGAGAAGTCCCGTCTGAAGGTTTCTGTATCTATCTTTGGCCGTGCAACTCCGGTTGAACTGGACTTCGCTCAGGTAGAGAAAGCCTAACCGGCGATCAAAAAAGCAGCGATTTAATCGTTGCATGAGGCGCGAAATTGACATACAATTTCGCGCCTTTTGTTTTTATGGGCCATGGGTTCATAAAACGATATTGATAACGGGGAGCCTTTTCTGAAGGCGTTATACCCAAACGAGGAAATTTAAATGGCTAAGAAAGTACAAGCCTACGTCAAGCTGCAGGTTGCAGCTGGTATGGCAAACCCGAGCCCGCCGGTTGGTCCAGCACTGGGTCAGCAGGGTGTGAACATCATGGAATTCTGTAAAGCGTTCAACGCCAAAACTGAATCCCTGGAAAAAGGTCTGCCGATCCCGGTTGTTATTACCGTTTACGCTGACCGTTCCTTTACCTTTGTTACCAAGACCCCGCCGGCTGCTGTTCTGCTGAAGAAAGCTGCAGGCATCAAGTCTGGTTCCGGTAAGCCGAACAAAGATAAAGTTGGTAAAATTTCCCGCGCTCAGCTGCAGGAAATCGCGCAGACCAAAGCTGCCGACATGACTGGTTCCGACATTGAAGCGATGACTCGCTCCATCGAAGGTACTGCACGTTCCATGGGCCTGGTAGTGGAGGACTAAGAAATGGCTAAACTGACCAAGCGTATGCGCGTGATCCGTGACAAAGTTGATGCAACTAAACAGTACGACATCAACGAAGCTATTGCTCTGCTGAAAGAGCTGGCCACTGCTAAATTTACTGAAAGCGTAGACGTAGCCGTTAACCTCGGCATCGACGCTCGTAAATCTGACCAGAACGTCCGTGGCGCGACTGTACTGCCGCACGGTACTGGCCGTTCCGTTCGCGTAGCCGTATTTGCCCAGGGCCCGAACGCTGAAGCTGCTAAAGCTGCAGGCGCCGAGCTGGTAGGTATGGAAGATCTGGCTGACCAGATCAAAAAAGGCGAAATGAACTTTGACGTTGTTATTGCTTCCCCGGATGCAATGCGCGTTGTTGGCCAGCTGGGCCAGGTTCTGGGTCCGCGTGGCCTGATGCCAAACCCGAAAGTTGGTACTGTAACTCCGAACGTTGCTGAAGCAGTTAAGAATGCTAAAGCAGGTCAGGTTCGTTATCGTAACGACAAAAACGGCATCATCCACACTACCATCGGTAAAGTGGACTTTGACGCTGACAAACTGAAAGAAAACCTGGAATCTCTGCTGGTTGCGCTGAAAAAAGCTAAACCGACTCAGGCGAAAGGCGTGTACATCAAGAAAGTCAGCCTCTCCACCACCATGGGTGCTGGTGTTGCCGTTGATCAGGCTGGTCTGAGCGCGTCTGCGAACTAAGATTAGCTTTACGTGGGTGGTGGTTTTGTCTACAATACTACCCCCATGTTTCTGCTAACTTCGGTTAGACAGAGAAAAACAGATTTGTTCGTTGGAGCCTGGCCTATCCAGGCCTCCGTCGAAGACCGCAGGTGTTTCGTCAGAAACTTAATCCCCTGCGTAGACGGTGACAGAACGCTAAGATTATTTTTGGATACTCTGGCTTGTTTCTGCTCACCGTATTAAGACGCTCTACTCGTTGAGTAGGGTGAAGTGAGTTCCAGAGCATGAGCTCTGGCAAACATCCAGGAGCAAAGCTAATGGCTTTAAATCTTCAAGACAAACAAGCGATTGTTGCTGAAGTCAGCGAAGTAGCCAAAGGCGCGCTGTCTGCAGTAGTTGCGGATTCCCGCGGCGTAACTGTAGATAAAATGACTGAACTGCGTAAAGCAGGTCGTGAAGCTGGCGTTTACATGCGTGTTGTTCGTAACACCCTGCTGCGCCGCGTCGTTGAAGGTACTCCTTTCGAGTGCCTGAAAGACACGTTTGTTGGTCCGACCCTGATTGCATACTCTATGGAACACCCGGGCGCTGCTGCTCGTCTGTTCAAAGAGTTCGCGAAAGCGAATGCAAAATTTGAGGTCAAAGCTGCAGCCTTTGAAGGTGAGCTGATCCCGGCGTCGCAAATCGACCGCCTGGCAACTCTGCCGACCTACGAAGAAGCAATTGCACGCCTGATGGCAACCATGAAAGAAGCTTCGGCTGGCAAACTGGTTCGCACTCTGGCTGCTGTACGCGATGCGAAAGAAGCTGCTTAATCGCAGTTATCTTTATAAAACGCTCGCTTACGTATAAACTTATTCTGATATTCAGGAACAATTTAAATGTCTATCACTAAAGATCAAATCATTGAAGCAGTATCCGCTATGTCCGTAATGGACGTTGTTGAGCTGATCTCTGCAATGGAAGAAAAATTCGGTGTTTCCGCTGCTGCTGCTGTAGCTGTAGCTGCTGGCCCGGCTGAAGCTGCTGAAGAAAAAACTGAATTCGACGTAATTCTGAAAGCTGCTGGCGCTAACAAAGTTGCTGTAATCAAAGCAGTACGTAGCGCAACTGGCCTGGGTCTGAAAGAAGCTAAAGACCTGGTAGAATCTGCACCTGCTGCCCTGAAAGAAGGCATCAGCAAAGATGACGCAGAAGCACTGAAAAAATCTCTGGAAGAAGCTGGCGCTGAAGTTGAAGTTAAATAAGCCAACCTTTCCGGTTGCAGCTTGAGTAATCAAGCTGATGGCTGGTGACTATTTAGTCACCAGCCTTTTTGCGCTGTAAGGCGCCAGTAGCATTTCACACTGTTTGACTGCTGGTTGTCCTGACAATGCATGTTTCTATCGACGACTTAATATACTGCGACAGGGTGCTCGCTCTGTGTAAATCGCGACGAAATGGTTTAAGCGTGATAGCAACAGGTATTGCGGAAAGTGTTCCATTTTCCGGTCCACAAAATAGTGTTGCATAAAAAACTGCCTTTTTGAGGCAGACGGGTCGACTTGTCAGCGAGCTGAGGAACCCTATGGTTTACTCCTATACCGAGAAAAAACGTATTCGTAAGGATTTTGGTAAACGTCCACAAGTTCTGGACATACCTTATCTCCTTTCTATCCAGCTTGATTCGTTCCAGAAGTTTATCGAGCAAGATCCTGAAGGGCAATATGGTCTGGAAGCAGCCTTCCGTTCCGTATTCCCGATTAAAAGCTACAGCGGTAATTCCGAGCTGCAATACGTCAGCTACCGTCTGGGCGAACCTGTTTTTGATGTTAAAGAATGTCAGATCCGTGGCGTGACCTATTCGGCACCGCTGCGCGTAAAACTGCGTCTGGTGATCTACGAGCGTGAAGCGCCGGAAGGCACCGTTAAAGACATTAAAGAACAAGAAGTCTACATGGGCGAAATTCCGCTCATGACCGACAACGGTACCTTTGTTATCAACGGTACTGAGCGTGTTATCGTTTCTCAGCTGCACCGTAGCCCGGGCGTCTTCTTTGACAGTGACAAAGGTAAGACCCACTCTTCCGGTAAGGTCCTGTATAACGCACGTATCATCCCTTACCGCGGTTCCTGGCTGGACTTCGAATTCGATCCGAAAGACAACCTGTTTGTCCGTATCGACCGTCGTCGTAAGCTGCCGGCTACTATCATCCTGCGCGCGCTGAATTACACCACTGAGCAGATCCTTGACCTGTTCTTCGAAAAAGTGGTCTTTGAAATTCGCGACAACAAGCTGCAGATGGAGCTGATTCCGGAGCGTCTGCGTGGTGAAACGGCGTCCTTCGACATCGAAGCCAACGGTAAAGTCTACGTTGAGAAAGCCCGTCGCATTACCGCTCGCCATATCCGTCAGCTGGAAAAAGACGATATCAAGCATATCGAAGTTCCGGTTGAATATATCGCGGGTAAAGTTGCTGCTAAAGATTATGTCGATACAGCGACTGGCGAACTGATCTGCCCGGCGAACATGGAGCTGAGCCTGGACCTGCTGGCCAAACTGAGCCAGTCCGGTCATAAGCGCATTGAAACTCTGTTCACCAACGATCTCGATCACGGTGCGTACATGTCTGAGACTGTACGTGTCGACCCGACCAACGATCGTCTGAGCGCACTGGTAGAAATCTACCGTATGATGCGCCCGGGTGAGCCGCCGACTCGTGAAGCGGCTGAAAGCCTGTTTGAGAACCTGTTCTTCTCCGAAGACCGCTACGATCTGTCCGCGGTTGGTCGTATGAAGTTCAACCGTTCTCTGCTGCGCGACGAAATCGAAGGTTCCGGTATCCTGAGCAAAGACGACATCATCGAAGTGATGAAGAAGCTCATCGATATCCGTAACGGTAAAGGCGAAGTCGATGATATCGACCACCTCGGCAACCGTCGTATCCGTTCCGTTGGCGAAATGGCGGAAAACCAGTTCCGCGTTGGCCTGGTCCGTGTAGAGCGTGCGGTGAAAGAGCGTCTGTCTCTGGGCGATCTGGATACCCTGATGCCTCAGGATATGATCAACGCCAAGCCGATTTCTGCAGCAGTGAAAGAGTTCTTTGGTTCCAGCCAGCTGTCTCAGTTTATGGACCAGAACAACCCGCTGTCTGAGATTACGCACAAACGTCGTATCTCCGCACTGGGCCCAGGCGGTCTGACCCGTGAGCGTGCAGGCTTTGAAGTTCGAGACGTACACCCGACTCACTACGGTCGCGTATGTCCAATCGAAACGCCTGAAGGTCCGAACATCGGTCTGATCAACTCCCTGTCGGTCTATGCACAGACGAACGAATATGGCTTCCTCGAGACGCCATACCGTAAAGTCACCGACGGTGTTGTTACCGACGAAATTCACTACCTGTCTGCTATTGAAGAAGGCAACTACGTTATCGCTCAGGCGAACTCCAACCTGGATGACGAAGGCCACTTTGTAGAAGACCTGGTAACCTGCCGTAGCAAAGGCGAATCGAGCCTCTTCAGCCGTGACCAGGTTGACTACATGGACGTTTCCACCCAACAGGTGGTTTCCGTCGGTGCGTCCCTGATCCCGTTCCTGGAACACGATGACGCCAACCGTGCATTGATGGGTGCGAACATGCAACGTCAGGCGGTTCCGACTCTGCGTGCTGATAAGCCGCTGGTTGGTACCGGTATGGAACGTGCTGTAGCCGTTGACTCCGGTGTTACTGCGGTAGCTAAACGTGGCGGTCTGGTTCAGTACGTGGATGCTTCCCGTATCGTTATCAAAGTTAACGAAGACGAGATGTACCCGGGCGAAGCAGGTATCGACATCTATAACCTGACCAAGTACACCCGTTCTAACCAGAACACCTGCATCAACCAGATGCCATGTGTCTCTCTGGGTGAGCCAATTGAGCGCGGCGACGTGCTGGCTGACGGTCCGTCCACCGACCTCGGTGAACTGGCGCTCGGTCAGAACATGCGCGTAGCGTTCATGCCGTGGAACGGTTACAACTTCGAAGACTCCATCCTCGTCTCCGAGCGTGTGGTTCAGGAAGATCGTTTCACCACGATTCATATCCAGGAACTGGCATGTGTGTCCCGTGACACCAAGCTGGGGCCGGAAGAGATCACCGCTGATATCCCGAACGTGGGTGAAGCTGCGCTCTCCAAACTGGACGAATCCGGTATCGTTTACATCGGTGCAGAAGTGACCGGCGGCGACATTCTGGTTGGTAAGGTGACCCCGAAAGGTGAAACCCAGCTGACCCCAGAAGAGAAACTGCTGCGTGCGATCTTCGGCGAGAAAGCGTCTGACGTTAAAGACTCTTCTCTGCGCGTACCAAACGGTGTTTCCGGTACTGTTATCGACGTTCAGGTCTTTACCCGCGATGGCGTAGAAAAAGACAAACGTGCGCTGGAAATCGAAGAAATGCAGCTGAAGCAGGCTAAGAAAGACCTGTCTGAAGAACTGCAGATCCTCGAAGCTGGCCTGTTCGGTCGTATCTACGCGGTGCTGGTTGCCGGTGGTGTTGAAGCTGAGAAGCTCGACAAGCTGCCGCGCGATCGCTGGCTGGAACTGGGCCTGACCGACGAAGAGAAACAAAATCAGCTGGAACAGCTGGCTGAGCAGTACGACGAACTGAAACACGAGTTCGAGAAAAAACTCGAAGCGAAACGCCGCAAAATCACTCAGGGCGACGATCTGGCACCGGGCGTGCTGAAGATTGTTAAAGTGTATCTGGCCGTTAAACGTCAGATTCAGCCTGGTGATAAAATGGCAGGTCGTCACGGTAACAAGGGTGTTATCTCTAAGATCAACCCGATCGAAGATATGCCGCACGATGCGAACGGTACGCCGGTCGATATCGTACTGAACCCGCTGGGCGTACCGTCTCGTATGAACATCGGTCAGATCCTGGAAACTCACCTGGGTATGGCTGCGAAAGGTATCGGCGAGAAAATCAACGCCATGCTCAAGCAGCAGCAGGAAGTTGCCAAGCTGCGTGAATTCATCCAGAAAGCGTATGACCTGGGTACCGACGTTCGTCAGAAAGTCGACCTGAATACCTTCACTGATGATGAAGTACTGCGTCTGGCTGAGAACCTGAAAAAAGGTATGCCGATCGCAACGCCGGTCTTCGACGGTGCGAAAGAAGCTGAAATTAAAGAGCTGCTGCAACTCGGCGGTCTGCCATCTTCTGGCCAGATCACCCTGTTCGACGGCCGTACCGGTGAGCAGTTTGAGCGTCAGGTAACCGTAGGTTACATGTATATGCTGAAACTGAACCACCTGGTCGACGATAAGATGCACGCTCGTTCCACCGGTTCTTACAGCCTGGTTACTCAGCAGCCGCTGGGTGGTAAGGCACAGTTCGGTGGTCAGCGCTTCGGTGAGATGGAAGTATGGGCGCTGGAAGCTTACGGCGCAGCTTACACCCTGCAGGAAATGCTCACCGTTAAGTCTGATGACGTGAACGGTCGTACCAAGATGTATAAAAACATCGTGGACGGCAACCATCAGATGGAACCAGGCATGCCAGAGTCCTTCAACGTACTGTTGAAAGAGATTCGTTCGCTGGGTATCAACATCGAACTGGAAGACGAGTAACTCTCGCTCAAACAGGTCACTGGTGCCGGGGTAATACCCGGTGCCAGATTGTGCTAACTCCGACGGGAGCAAATCCGTGAAAGACTTATTAAAGTTTCTGAAAGCGCAAACTAAAACCGAAGAGTTTGATGCGATCAAAATTGCTCTGGCATCGCCAGACATGATCCGTTCATGGTCTTTTGGTGAAGTTAAAAAGCCGGAAACCATTAACTACCGTACGTTCAAACCAGAACGTGACGGCCTTTTCTGTGCGCGTATTTTCGGGCCAGTAAAAGACTACGAGTGCCTGTGCGGTAAGTACAAGCGCCTGAAACACCGTGGTGTGATTTGCGAGAAGTGCGGCGTTGAAGTGACCCAGACTAAAGTGCGTCGTGAGCGCATGGGCCACATCGAACTGGCATCTCCGACTGCCCACATCTGGTTCCTGAAGTCGCTGCCGTCCCGTATCGGCCTGCTGCTGGATATGCCGCTGCGTGATATCGAACGTGTTCTGTACTTCGAATCTTATGTGGTTATCGAAGGCGGCATGACTAACCTGGAACGTAACCAGATCCTGACTGAAGAGCAGTATCTGGATGCGCTGGAAGAGTTCGGTGACGAATTCGACGCCAAGATGGGTGCGGAAGCTATCCAGGCCCTGCTGAAGAGCATGGATCTGGAGCAAGAGTGTGAAACTCTGCGCGAAGAGCTGAACGAAACCAACTCAGAAACCAAGCGTAAAAAGCTGACCAAGCGCATCAAGCTGCTGGAAGCATTCGTTCAGTCTGGCAACAAGCCGGAGTGGATGATCCTGACCGTTCTGCCGGTTCTGCCGCCAGATCTGCGTCCGCTGGTTCCGCTGGATGGTGGTCGTTTCGCGACTTCTGACCTGAACGATCTGTATCGTCGCGTCATTAACCGTAACAACCGTCTGAAACGTCTGCTGGATCTGGCTGCGCCGGATATCATCGTACGCAACGAAAAACGTATGCTGCAGGAAGCGGTTGACGCCCTGCTGGATAACGGTCGTCGCGGTCGTGCGATCACCGGTTCTAACAAACGTCCTCTGAAATCTTTGGCCGATATGATCAAAGGTAAGCAGGGTCGTTTCCGTCAGAACCTGCTCGGTAAGCGTGTTGACTACTCTGGTCGTTCTGTTATCACCGTAGGTCCATACCTGCGTCTGCATCAGTGCGGTCTGCCGAAGAAAATGGCGCTGGAGCTGTTCAAACCGTTCATTTACGGCAAGCTGGAACTGCGTGGCCTGGCCACCACCATCAAAGCCGCGAAGAAAATGGTTGAGCGTGAAGAAGCTGTCGTCTGGGATATCCTGGATGAAGTTATCCGCGAACACCCGGTACTGCTGAACCGTGCACCAACTCTGCACCGTTTGGGTATCCAGGCATTTGAGCCGGTACTGATCGAAGGTAAAGCTATCCAGCTGCACCCGCTGGTTTGTGCGGCATACAACGCCGACTTCGATGGTGACCAGATGGCTGTTCACGTACCGCTGACGCTGGAAGCCCAGCTGGAAGCGCGTGCGCTGATGATGTCTACCAACAACATCCTGTCCCCGGCGAACGGCGAACCTATCATCGTTCCGTCTCAGGACGTTGTATTGGGTCTGTACTACATGACCCGTGACTGTGTTAACGCCAAAGGCGAAGGCATGGTGCTGACTGGCCCGAAAGAAGCTGAGCGTATTTATCGCGCTGGCCTGGCCTCTCTGCATGCGCGCGTTAAAGTGCGTATCACCGAATACGAAAAAGACGAAAATGGCCAGTTTGTTGCGAAAACCAGCCTGAAAGACACGACCGTTGGCCGTGCCATTCTGTGGATGATCGTACCAAAAGGTCTGCCGTTCACTATCGTGAACCAGGCGCTGGGTAAGAAAGCCATCTCTAAGATGCTGAATACCTGCTACCGTATTCTGGGCCTGAAACCGACCGTTATTTTTGCGGACCAGACGATGTACACCGGCTTTGCTTATGCAGCGCGTTCAGGTGCATCTGTTGGTATCGATGACATGGTCATCCCGGAGAAAAAACACGAGATCATCTCTGAGGCGGAAGCCGAAGTTGCTGAGATCCAGGAACAGTTCCAGTCCGGTCTGGTTACCGCTGGCGAACGCTACAACAAAGTTATCGATATCTGGGCTGCGGCGAACGATCGTGTATCCAAAGCGATGATGGATAACCTGCAAACCGAAACCGTTATTAACCGTGACGGCGTCGAAGAGCAGCAGGTTTCCTTCAACAGCATCTACATGATGGCCGACTCCGGTGCGCGTGGTTCTGCGGCACAGATTCGTCAGCTGGCTGGTATGCGTGGTCTGATGGCGAAGCCGGATGGCTCCATCATCGAAACGCCGATCACCGCGAACTTCCGTGAAGGTCTGAACGTACTCCAGTACTTCATCTCCACCCACGGTGCTCGTAAAGGTCTGGCGGATACCGCACTGAAAACAGCGAACTCCGGTTACCTGACTCGTCGTCTGGTTGACGTTGCACAGGACCTGGTTGTTACTGAAGACGACTGTGGCACCCTGGAAGGCATCACCATGACCCCGGTTATCGAGGGTGGTGATGTTAAAGAGCCGCTGCGCGATCGCGTACTGGGTCGTGTAACTGCTGAAGACGTTCTGAAGCCGGGTACTGCGGATATTCTGGTTCCACGCAACACGCTGCTGCACGAGCACTGGTGTGACCTGCTGGAAGAGAACTCCGTTGACTCCGTCAAGGTACGTTCTGTCGTATCCTGTGACACCGACTTTGGTGTATGTGCGCACTGCTACGGTCGTGACCTGGCGCGTGGCCACATCATCAACAAAGGTGAGGCTATCGGCGTTATCGCGGCACAGTCCATCGGTGAGCCGGGTACCCAGCTGACGATGCGTACGTTCCACATCGGTGGTGCGGCATCTCGTGCGGCTGCTGAATCCAGCATCCAGGTGAAAAACAAAGGTAGCATCCGTCTTAGCAATGCTAAATCGGTTGTGAACTCTGCCGGCAAGCTGGTAGTGACCTCGCGTAACACCGAACTGAAACTGATCGACGAATTCGGCCGTACCAAAGAGAGCTATAAAGTACCTTACGGTGCTGTGATGGCGAAAGGTGATGGTGAGCAGGTTGCTGGCGGGGAAACCGTTGCAAACTGGGATCCGCACACCATGCCGGTTATCTCTGAAGTCAGTGGTTTCATTCGCTTCACCGACATGATCGACGGCCAGACCATTACCCGTCAGACCGACGAATTAACCGGCCTGTCATCCCTGGTGGTTCTGGATTCTGCAGAACGTACCGCGGGTGGTAAAGATCTGCGTCCGGCGCTGAAAATCGTTGATGCTAACGGTAACGACGTTCTGATCCCAGGCACCGATATGTCTGCTCAGTACTTCCTGCCGGGTAAAGCGATTGTGCAGCTGGAAGACGGCACTCAGATTCACTCAGGTGACGCCCTGGCGCGTATTCCTCAGGAATCCAGTGGTACCAAAGATATCACCGGTGGTCTGCCACGCGTTGCTGACCTGTTCGAAGCGCGTCGTCCGAAAGAGCCTGCGATCCTTGCTGAAATCAGCGGTATCATCTCCTTCGGTAAAGAGACCAAAGGTAAACGTCGTCTGGTTATCACTCCGTTAGACGGTAGCGATCCGTACGAAGAGATGATTCCGAAGTGGCGTCAGCTGAACGTGTTCGAAGGTGAACGTGTAGAACGTGGTGATGTGGTTTCCGACGGTCCGGAAGCACCGCACGACATTCTGCGTCTTCGTGGTGTACACGCGGTAACGCGTTATATCACCAACGAAGTACAGGACGTTTACCGTCTGCAAGGCGTTAAGATTAACGATAAGCACATCGAAGTTATCGTTCGTCAGATGCTGCGTAAAGCGACCATCGAAAGTGCTGGTAGCTCCGACTTCCTGGAAGGCGAGCAGGTTGAATACTCCCGCGTCAAGATTGCGAACCGCGATCTGGAAGCGAACGGCAAAGTGGCGGCGACCTTCTCCCGCGACCTGCTGGGTATCACCAAAGCGTCTCTGGCAACCGAGTCGTTCATCTCTGCCGCATCGTTCCAGGAGACCACGCGTGTCCTGACCGAAGCAGCCGTTGCGGGTAAACGCGACGAACTGCGTGGCCTGAAAGAGAACGTTATCGTGGGTCGTCTGATCCCGGCTGGTACCGGTTATGCGTACCATCAGGATCGTATGCGCCGTCGTGCCGCGGGCGAACAGCCGGCTGCACCGCAGGTGAGCGTTGAAGAAGCTTCTGCCAACCTGGCAGAACTGCTGAACGCAGGTCTGGGCGGTTCCGACAACGATTAATCGTTGACGCTTCGCGTAAAAAGCCAGTCAGGTCTCCTGACTGGCTTTTTTATTATCTCCGGTTGGCGTCGGGCTAATCGTTATCTTATTTCCTCCATAATAAATTACATTCCATTAATGTTTTTCCCTCAATTAATCAGCAAGCAAGCCATATAAACTACGCGCCTTCTCTTTTTCTTAATACCCATACAAATTGATGGGTAAAAATTCTACACGTATCAAAAAATCGTCAAATCAAAGGCGATATAGTCAAAAAGTCCAATTAATCATGTGATTACTTTTTTGATTCTTCAGTTTCTTGAAACCGGAGAGGGCGTCTTATATCTGCAAAACAGACCTGCGACAGGGGAATGGGCTAACAGAACGGCAGCGGTCGCGACATTTTTGAGTTTAATAGACTGAGTCTGGGGGATGCATGGAATTCGCAATACAACTCGTCATTATTTTAATATGCCTGTTTTATGGTGCCAGAAAAGGCGGTATCGCACTTGGCCTGCTGGGCGGTATCGGGCTGGTGATTTTAGTCTTTGTCTTTCATCTTCAACCGGGTAAGCCGCCGGTTGATGTGATGCTGGTGATTATTGCGGTAGTGGCCGCCTCGGCAACGCTGCAGGCATCCGGTGGGTTAGATGTGATGCTGCAGATTGCGGAAAAACTTCTGCGCCGTAACCCCAAATATGTTTCGATTGTGGCACCCTTTGTCACCTGTACCCTGACCATTCTTTGCGGCACCGGGCACGTGGTTTATACGATCCTGCCGATTATTTACGACGTCGCGATCAAGAACAACATACGCCCCGAACGGCCGATGGCGGCAAGTTCGATTGGCGCACAGATGGGGATTATCGCCAGCCCGGTGTCGGTTGCGGTGGTGTCGCTGGTGGCGATGCTGGGGAATTTCACCTTCAACGGTAAACATCTCGAATTCCTCGACCTGTTAGCGATTACCATTCCGTCGACGCTGCTGGGTATTCTGGCGATCGGTATTTTTAGCTGGTTTCGTGGTAAGGATTTGGACAAGGACGAAGAGTTTCAGGCCTTTATCTCGACGCCAGAAAACCGCCACTATGTATACGGTGACACGGCCACGCTGCTCGACCGGAAACTGCCAGCCAGCAACTGGGTTGCCATGTGGATCTTCCTGGCATCCATTGCCGTGGTGGCGGTACTGGGAGCCTTCTCTGAACTGCGCCCGGCATTCAATGGTAAGCCGCTCTCGATGGTGCTGGTGATCCAGATGTTCATGCTGCTCTCTGGCGCGCTGATCATCATTATCACCAAAACCAACCCGGCTGCGATTTCTAAGAATGAGGTTTTCCGTTCGGGGATGATCGCGATTGTGGCGGTGTACGGCATTGCCTGGATGGCAGAAACCATGTTCGGCGCGCACATGAGCGAGATTAAAGGCGTGCTGGGTGAAATGGTGCAGGAGTATCCCTGGGCTTACGCCATCGTCCTGCTGCTGGTGTCCAAATTTGTGAATTCCCAGGCCGCGGCATTGGCAGCGATTGTGCCCGTGGCGCTGGCGATTGGCGTCGACCCGGCCTATATCGTGGCCTCCGCACCCGCCTGCTATGGCTATTACATTCTGCCAACCTACCCAAGCGACCTGGCGGCGATTCAGTTCGACCGTTCGGGCACCACCCATATTGGCCGTTTCGTGATTAACCATAGCTTTATTCTGCCGGGGTTAATCGGCGTCAGCGTGTCCTGTGTGTTTGGCTGGATATTTGCCGCGCTGTACGGTTTTCTGTAATAAAAAAGCAGGTGCCTTTTCAGGCACCTGCTTTTAACAGACGTGGTTAATTTACTGTGCCGTACGGCGATACAGTTCAATCATATCGGTGGCCAGATCCTGAATGACCATCGCATTCATCAGATGATCCTGGGAGTGAACCGTAATCAGGTTGACCGGGAGTTTGCCGGTACCTTCATCGAGGCCGATGAGCTGAGTCTGGATTTTATGCGCGTGCTTCACAAACTCATGTGATTCGGCCATCGCCTGCTCGGAGGCGGCAAAATCACCTTTGCGTGCCAGCTGCAGGGCGGTTAATGCGCAGCTGCGTGCAGAACCGGCGTTGACCAACAGCTCCATGATCGTTGTTTCTAAATCTTCCATGGTTTACTCCATCAACTTCAGGGCTTTATCAAGAACGGCATCACCTTTCATCATGCCGTAATCCATCATATCGATAACCGCGACTTTCTTGCCGAGCGGGTCGGCCATCGCCTGCAGTTTCGCCTGCTCATACTTCACCTGCGGACCCAGCAGAATGATGTCCGCTGCGGCGAGGTTATCTTTAAACTCGGCGACCGGTACGGCTTTAATCGAGACTTCAATACCTTTCTTCTTCGCAGCGTCTTGCATGCGTTGAACCAGCATGCTGGTGGACATACCGGCGGCGCAACATAACACGATATTCTTCATAATGGATGGCCCTTATGTTCCCTTGATGCATCATCTTTATCGCGGGGAGAGGGGCACGACAACCGCTTTACCGCGATAGTGTGTAAGGCATCACAAAATAATGAAACCGGTTTCAATTTTTCCCGTGAATTAATAAAAAACCCACCGAAGTGGGCTTTCTGGGGTCATCGGCGTTAAACCCGTACGATGCAGTTTTTGCCCTGCTGTTTTGCTTTATACAGCGCCTCGTCCACGGCCACGACCAGTTTATCCAGCGGTTCCATGTTCCATTCTCCCAGACCGGCGCTAAAGGTCACCCTTAACCCATCTTCACGCCAGGTCCGCTGGGCAATCTTCAGGCGCCAGCTGTCGAGCAGGGCATGGGCATTGGCGAGATGTTCCTGCGTGAAAATCACGGCAAACTCTTCTCCGCCATAGCGGTAGAGCGAAATCTGTTCGGGTTGCAGGAGCTGCAGGCCTTCGCGCGCAACGTTACGCAAAACAATGTCGCCGTTGAGGTGACCCCAGGTGTCATTAATGGATTTAAAGTTATCGATATCCACCAGAGCCAGCGCGAAGGGGTGATGATCGTTCATCAGCGCGGCGACATCGCTGTCGAAGGCGCGGCGGTTTTTACAGCCGGTCAGCGCGTCAATCGTTGCCTGACGCACATAGGTAAGCTCGCGCTGCTTATTACTTTCGATGGCTTTACTCAACATGGCTTCGAGCTGTGGTGCGCGGTTAACATCCCCGGTTTTAATCGCGTTGATGATGTTCATCAGCACCGTGCGCGAAGCGTGCCGCAGATAGAGACCGAACAGCACGATCACAATGGCGGAGAGCGCAAAGCCCCAGAGAACAATCGTGGTTTCGTGGCGCGACATATCGACCAGCGTGGCGTTGGCGACACGGTAAATGACGAACCAGTCGGGATTCGTAAAAGAGTAATAGTAATACCAGGTGTCCGAGGCTTCGTCATAGAGCTGGCCTTCGGCGCTGGTCATTTTGTCCATCAAGGCTTCGCTGGCGTAGGGTTTAAAAAGCACGCCAGGATCGGGATGGATAACGACTTTCCCGTCACGCTGCACCACAAAAAACTCCCCCTGCATCGGGGCGGCCATCTGGCGCAGGGCGTAGCCCATTGAGGTCAGATCCAGGTGAAAAGCGAGCGTGCCTTTGAGTCGGCCTTCTGGTGAGATAACGGGTCTGTAAAGCGTGATGGTCGGGTGATGGGTAAAATAATCAAGGTATGTTGAGGTATAAAGACTGAACGTACTGGCTTCGGCCTGCTTGATAAACCACGGCCTGGACTTGGGCGTAAAGGTCCGGCTCTCTTCACTCGGTAACACCTCCGGCGCCCGCAGGTAATGACCCTGGGTATCTGCCAGCGAAATAGAAGAGACGCTGGGCATCAGTTCCTGAAGCTGCATTAAGTCCCGTAATCCTCTTTGCGGATCTACATTAACGGACTGATTTAGCTGGTCATAGTTAGCAAAGAATTTCGTGGCGCGTCCAAGAATATAATCATTTCCACGCAGCAGCGATTCCGTGTAATTCACCGCCAGGTTATAGGTGAAATTACGATTAACGGAGTGATACTCCTCAATCAAATTCTTTTTTTGCGCCAGGGTGACAAACACCGCGATCAGCAAAAAACTGAGGAGAATACCCGCGAATCCAAGCAGGATTGGCATAGTGAAAGACAGTTTTCTGTTGTGACGTGCCATGTGTCGTAAATCGTTCCTGAAGGTATAACCGTGGGTTAAAGCGCAGGTTTAGCCGTAATGCCTGGCGAGCGAATCAGATAACTCCAGGTCAATTATAACCCTGGCATCGGGGATGATGTGATTTATCTTCGGCCACAACCCCTGTGCAATGACGGCCAGCGCGGCGATGAGGCAGGGCGAAAATGAGGAAGAGAAGAGGTTCGCCCTGGTCAGCGTCCGCTGCTGACCGGACAAGAATAGGAAAACGGCCGCGCGGTGACCATCATCCATTTTTCGCATTGGATAAAGCGACGTAAAACATCTCGTCGCTTTCTTTGCTTTTCATTACGGCTGTGAGGCGCGTCCCAGCCAGCTATCCCAGTCTTTCCACACCGGCTGCAATCCGCGCGACACCAGCGCGTCGGCGACCTCTTCAGGACGGCGGCCGTCGTGAGGCGCAAATTGTTCCAGCTCCGGATGGTTGTCGGCATACCCGCCGGGCTGGGTTTTGGAAAACGCGCTGACGTTGTTAATCGCCAGCGGGATCACCTGGTCACGGAATGCCGGGGATTCGCGCGTCGAGAGCGACAGTTCGATCTCCGGTGCCAGCAGGCGGAAGGCGCAAATGGTCTGCACCAGTTGACGCTCGTCCATCAGCGATGCGGGCTCAACGCCGCCGGCACAAGGGCGTAGCCGGGGGAATGAAATCGAATAGCGGCTGCGCCAGTAGTGCTGCTGCAGCCACAGCAAATGCTCCGCCACCATATAACAATCCACGCGCCAGCTGTCTGAAAGACCAATTAACGCCCCGAGGCCGATCTTATCGATCCCCGCCTGGCCGAGCCGATCCGGCGTTTCCAGACGCCAGAAAAAGTCCTGCTTGTTGCCTTTCAGATGGTGCTGCGCGTACATGCTTTCGTGGTAGGTCTCCTGATAGACCATCACGCCGTCCAGCCCGAGCGTTTTTAGCTCCGCGTACTCTTCCATGGCCAGCGGCTGCACTTCCATCTGCAGGGAGGCGAACTGGCTGCGGATCGCCGGCAGGTGGCGACGGAAATAGTCCATACCAACTTTGCTCTGGTGCTCGCCGGTCACCAACAGCAGATGCTCAAAGCCCATCGCGCGAATGGCCGTGCATTCACGGGCGATCTCGGCCTCATCTAATGTTTTACGTTTAATGCGGTTGCTCATCGAGAAACCGCAGTAGGTACAGTCATTGGCACACAGGTTAGAGAGATACAGCGGCACGTAAAAGCTGACGGTATTGCCAAAACGCTGGCGGGTCAGCCGCTGCGCTTTCTGCGCCAGCGGCTCCAGATAACCGGCGGCGGCAGGGGAGAGCAGCGCCATCATATCGTCACGGCTGAGCTGTTTCGCGGCTATCGCGCGTTCGACATCGGCCGGTGTTTTACTGTTGATGCGCAGGCGGATGTCATCCCACTCCAGCTGTTTCCAGCGTTCGGTAAAGGTGCTCATACCAGCGTCTCCAGAAAACCGGTCAGCGGGCTGGTGGCCTGCGCCTGGGCGCTACGCGAACCCGGACCCGCCTGGCGAGCCAGCACGCCAGCCTCGACCGCCAGGCGGAAAGCCCGCGCCATGGTCACCGGGTCGTCGGCCACGGCAATGGCGGTATTGACCAGCACTGCGTCCGCGCCCATTTCCAGGGCCTGCGCAGCATGGCTGGGAACGCCAATCCCGGCATCCACCACCACCGGTACCGTGGCCTGCTCGATAATAATTTCCAGCATTGCCTTGGTCTCCAGCCCCTGATTCGAGCCAATCGGCGCGCCCAGCGGCATTACCGCAGCACAGCCGGCCTCCTCCAGCCGTTTACACAGAACCGGGTCGGCGCCGCAATAAGGCAGCACCACGAAACCTTCCCGTACCAGCACTTCTGCCGCCTTCAGGGTTTCAATCGGGTCCGGCAACAGCCAGCGTGCATCCGGATGGATTTCGAGCTTCAGCCAGTGAGTGCCCAGCGCTTCCCGCGCCAGTCGGGCGGCGAAGATGGCTTCCTCCGCCGTTTTTGCCCCGGAGGTATTCGGCAACAGGCTGACGCCGGCGGCCAGTAAGGGGGCGAGAATGGCGTCATTATGCTGGCGCAGATCGACGCGCTTTAGCGCCAGCGTGACCAGCTGGCTGCCCGAGGTGCGAATCGCTTCGACCATAACTTCCGGTGCAGAGAATTTCCCGGTACCGGTAAAAAGATGAGATTCAAACGTTTTGTCCGCGATACGTAACATGTCAGCCTCCGGCGATGACCTGAAAAAGCAGGACCCGATCGCCTTCCTGCAGAAGATGATGTTCCCACCGCTCGCGCGGCAGGACCTGTTGATTGAGCGCCAGCGCGATGCCCGCCTGCTGCTGTTCTAACTGAATGAGCAGGGCGGCGACGGTGATGGCTTCGATGCACTGCATCGGCCGATCGTTAAACCAGATCTGCATGCTGCCCTCCACAGACCGGGCAACTTTGCGCGCGCTGGAGCGTCAGGTTGCGCCAGTGGCTGGTGCGGGCATCGAACAAGCGCAGGGTGTTGCGCGGCGTCGCCATACCGGAAAGCAAGGTGATGGCCTCCAGCGCCTGAAGCGTGCCCATCATGCCGACTACCGGCCCGATAATCCCCGCCGTTCGGCAGTTACGTTCGGGTTCGGTGCTGTCCGGCCACAGGCAGCGGTAGCAGCCCTGATCCCATGGCGGCGTCAGTACCATCAGTTGACCGCCCAGGCCAACGGCGCTGGCGGTGATCAGCGGAGTCGCCTGCGCGACACAGGCGGCATTGATGGCCTGGCGGGTCGCCATGTTATCGGTGCAGTCCAGTACCACATCCGCTTTGGCGACCTCCTGGCGCAAGGCTTCGCCGGCCAGGCGTTGCTGCAACGTGACGATCTCAACCTGTGGATTGAGCCGGGTCAGGCGCTGCCGGGCGGCGGTGGTTTTCGGTTGGGCAATGTCATCGCTGGTGAAGAGAATTTGCCGCTGCAGATTGCTGACGTGCACCTCATCATCGTCGGCGATAACCAACGTACCAATGCCCGCACCGGCCAGATACAGGGCGGCAGGCGAACCCAGTCCGCCGAGCCCCACAATCAGCACCCGGCTGGCCAGCAGCTTCTGTTGACCTTCGATGGCGATATCTTCCAGCATCAGCTGGCGGCTGTAGCGCATAAAATCGCTGTCATTCATCGCCTGCTCCCGCCATGTCCAGCAGCTGCGCGGTGGCCTGCTGCCAGTCCGCCGCCTGGGTAATGGCGCTGACCACCGCGATGCTGCCGACGCCGGTTTCCAGTACCTGTGGCGCCCGCGCCAGGCTAATACCGCCGATCGCGACCGTCGGGTAATCGGCCAGCCGCTGGATATGGCGGGCGAGCTGCTCCAGACCCTGCGGGGCGGAAGGCATCTGCTTGGTTTGCGTGGGGAAGACGTGACCCAGGGCGATATAGGAAGGACGAGCCGCCAGTGCAACGTCGATCTCCATATCATCATGAGTCGACACGCCGAGACGCAGGCCGGCATGACGAATGGCGTTCAGGTCCGTCGTCTCCAGGTCCTCCTGCCCTAAATGCACGCCGTAAGCCTGATGTTTAACCGCCAGCTGCCAGTAGTCGTTGATAAACAGCCGGGCGTGGTATTGACGCCCGAGCGCGATCGCGGCGATGACATCGGCTTCTACCTCGCTATCGCGCTTATCTTTGATGCGCAGCTGAAGGGTACGTACACCTGCGTGCAGCAGGCGTTCGATCCAGACCACGCTATCGACGACCGGGTAGAGGCCTAAACGGAACGGGACGGACGGAAAATCGGGTTGATACATCAGGCTTGCTCCTTACGTAAATAGATCTCACCGCCGCGAGCGCGGAAGTCCTGCGACTTATCGGCCATTCCGCTTTCGATATTCTGGCGGGCGGCATAGTCCCGCACTTCCTGGGTGATTTTCATTGAACAGAATTTGGGCCCGCACATGGAGCAGAAATGGGCGACTTTGCCGGATTCCTGCGGTAGCGTTTCGTCGTGATAAGCGCGGGCGGTGAACGGATCGAGGGCGAGGTTGAACTGGTCTTCCCAGCGGAATTCAAAACGGGCTTTGGACATGGCGTTATCACGGATCTGCGCGCCGGGATGGCCTTTCGCCAGATCCGCCGCGTGGGCCGCAATTTTGTAGGTGATCAGCCCCTGTTTCACATCTTCCTTATTCGGCAGGCCGAGGTGCTCTTTCGGCGTGACGTAGCAGAGCATCGCGCAGCCAAACCAGCCGATCATTGCCGCGCCGATGCCGGAGGTGAAGTGGTCATAGCCCGGGGCGATATCGGTGGTCAGCGGCCCCAACGTGTAGAACGGCGCTTCGTGGCAGTGCTCGAGTTCCTCGGTCATATTGCGGCGGATCATCTGCATCGGCACATGGCCCGGGCCTTCAATCATCACCTGCACATCGTACTCCCAGGCGATTTTGGTCAGCTCGCCCAGAGTGTGCAGCTCGGCAAACTGCGCTTCATCGTTGGCGTCCTGAATCGAACCGGGGCGCAGGCCGTCGCCGAGGGAGAGAGAGACATCATAGGCGGCGCAAATCTCACAGATATCGCGGAAATGCTCGTAGAGGAAGTTTTCCTGATGATGCGAGAGGCACCATTTGGCCATGATAGAGCCGCCACGGGAGACAATGCCGGTCAGGCGCCTGGCGGTCATTGGCACGTAGCGCAGCAGGACGCCGGCATGGATGGTGAAATAGTCGACGCCCTGTTCCGCCTGCTCCAGCAAGGTGTCGCGAAAAGCTTCCCAGGTGAGGTTCTCGGCGATCCCGTTGACCTTCTCCAGCGCCTGGTAAATCGGTACGGTGCCGATGGGGACCGGGCTGTTACGTAGGATCCATTCACGGGTTTCGTGGATATACCGCCCGGTGGACAAATCCATCACCGTATCGGCGCCCCAGCGCGTTGACCACACCAGCTTTTCTACCTCTTCTTCGATGGAGGAGGTGACCGCCGAGTTGCCGATGTTGGCGTTGACCTTCACCAGAAAGTTGCGGCCGATAATCATCGGCTCAGATTCCGGGTGGTTGATGTTGGCAGGGATGATGGCCCGCCCGGCGGCGACCTCATCGCGGACGAATTCCGCGGTGATATTGTCCGGCAGCCGGGCGCCGAAACTTTCCCCCGGATGCTGGTGGCGCAATACCTCTGCGCGAATGCGCTCCCGGCCCATGTTTTCGCGGATGGCGATGAACGCCATTTCAGGCGTCACGATCCCCTGACGGGCATAGTGGAGCTGGGTGACGCATTTGCCTGGCTTCGCGCGCCGCGGCGTCAGCTGGCCACGAAAGCGCAGCGTATCAAGATCGTCATCGGCGAGACGCGCCTTGGTATACAGGGAGCTACGTTCCTGCAGCGGTTCGCTGTCATCGCGTGCATCAATCCACGGCTGGCGCAGCGTTGACAGTCCCTGGCGCACATCGATCGCCACGTCGGGGTCGCCATAAGGGCCGGAGGTGTCGTACACCGGGATCGCTTCGTTTTGTTCGTACTGCGGCTGGGCTTTATCACCGCCAATTAAGGTGGGACTGAGCTGGATTTCCCGCATCGGCACGCGGATATCCGCCTGCTGGCCCTGAATGTAGATGCGTTGGGAGCGGGGAAAGGCGGTTCCTTCCAGGGTATGGATAAAATGCTGGGCGCGTTCGCGCTGTTCCCGACGGGTGAGTTTTGGTTCAGACTTTGTTGCAGACATAGCGCATTCCAGATGAAAAAGGACATGGCTTGTCAGACGACGGATGGAGTAACAGAGGCGATCGATCCTGGAGGGACGGTCGCATAGGACAGTTTACTCTTGTTCCCTTCGCAGGTATTAGCCTGATCAGGTTCCGCGGATCCCGAATTAACGGTCTCAGCCTTTTCCGCTTCATCCTTCGTGCTGCCTTGAGGCATCACGAATGCTGTTGTGGAAAATGGGCACTCCGACAAGATACATCCCCCTCCAGCGAGGGGGAACATATGTAAACTACTCGTTAACAGCGCACAACTCAAGCCGTCGGCGCGATATTGTCGCTGATGTTGTCTTTCAGGTTGTGCGATATCGCCAGCACGATCAGCTTGTCTTCCAGCGCGAATCGCGCTTCCAGCGCTTCGCCGATATCGGACAGCGCCTGCTGAAATTCGAGATAGTTATCGTGATCGATGGCGTTTTCAAGGCAGGAGTCGTAGCAATCCATAATCAGCTGGGTGTTGGCTTCCAGCTGCGGATAGAGTTTGGTGGCAGCCAAAAGTGGCGTATTGCCTTCCATTTCGCCAAGAATACGTTCATAAATATTAAAATGGCCGGAGGAGAGGTAATCCACCAGGCTTTGGCAAAAATTATCCAGCGCCTTTTCGTTCAGTCGCATAAAGGATTCTTTGCCGGGCTTCAGGCCAACCAGCTTGTAGTAAGCCACGAGCAAATGCTTACGTACATGTAGCCAGCGATCGACCAGTTTATTACTGCCTCCAACACGTTCCGTTAGGTTTTCCAGCTGGTTTAACATGGTTGACTCCGCAAGTTTAAGAAAATAACGTTGCTCACCAAAATGTAAATATAATGTTAAAAGTGCCAGTAAAACGAAGGTAGTGCAATAGATATGGATCGTATTATTGAAAAATTAGATCGCGGCTGGTGGATCGTCAGTCACGAACAAAAATTATGGTTACCCGGCGGGGAATTACCACATGGCGAAGCGGTAAATTTTAATCTTGTCGGCCAGCACGCGCTGCATATCGGTGAATGGCAAGGTGATGCGGTGTGGATGGTGCGCCAGGATCGTCGGCAGGATATGGGATCGTTACGCCAGGTGCTGGATAGCGATCCGGGGCTGTTTCAGCTGGCGGGGCGCGGCATCCAGCTAAGCGAGTTTTATCGCTCGCATAAATTCTGCGGCTACTGCGGCCACCCGATGCACCCGAGCAAAACCGAATGGGCGATGCTGTGCGGCCACTGCCGCGAGCGCTACTACCCGCAAATTGCCCCGTGCATGATCGTGGCGATCCGTCGGGACGATACGATCCTGCTGGCGCAGCATACCCGCCATCGTAACGGCGTACACACGGTGCTGGCCGGGTTTGTCGAAGTGGGGGAGACCCTGGAACAGGCGGTGGCCCGCGAAGTGATGGAAGAGTGCGGCCTGAAGGTGAAAAACCTGCGCTATGTGACCTCCCAGCCGTGGCCGTTCCCCCAGTCGCTGATGACCGCGTTTATGGCGGAGTATGATAGCGGCGACATTGTGATCGACAAAAAAGAGCTGCTGCAGGCAGGCTGGTATCGTTACGACGATTTACCGCTGTTGCCGCCGCCGGGTACCGTGGCGCGCCGGCTGATAGAAGATACCGTGGCACTGTGTCGGGCAGAGGCGGAGTGACGTGTTACACTGGCGTAAAATGGGATCAGGATGAATAACATGACCGAACTAAAAAACGATCGTTACCTGCGAGCGCTGCTACGCCAGCCTGTGGACGTGACCCCTGTCTGGATGATGCGCCAGGCTGGCCGCTATTTACCGGAGTACAAAGCCACTCGCGCGCAAGCGGGCGACTTTATGTCGCTATGTAAAAACGCCGAACTTGCCTGTGAAGTCACGCTGCAGCCACTGCGTCGCTACGCGCTGGATGCGGCGATCCTCTTCTCGGACATCCTGACCATCCCGGATGCGATGGGGCTTGGGCTGTACTTCGAAACTGGCGAAGGTCCACGTTTCACCTCGACCATCACCTGCAAAGCCGATGTCGATAAACTGCCGGTACCCGATCCGGAAGATGAACTCGGCTACGTCATGAATGCCGTGCGTACCATTCGTCGCGCGCTCAACGGCGATGTTCCGCTGATTGGCTTCTCCGGTAGCCCGTGGACGCTGGCGACCTATATGGTGGAAGGCGGAAGCAGCAAAGCCTTCACCGTGATCAAAAAAATGATGTATGCCGATCCGCAGGCGCTGCATGCCCTGCTCGATAAGCTGGCAAAAAGCGTCACGCTGTATCTGAACGCCCAGATTAAAGCCGGCGCGCAGTCGGTGATGATTTTCGATACCTGGGGCGGGGTGCTGACCGGTCGTGATTATCAGCAGTTCTCGCTCTACTACATGCACAAAATCGTGGATGGTCTGCTGCGTGAACATGAAGGCCGCCGCGTGCCGGTCACGCTGTTCACTAAAGGTGGCGGGCAGTGGCTGGAAGCAATGGCGGAGACCGGCTGCGATGCGCTGGGCCTCGACTGGACGACCGATATTGCCGATGCCCGGCGTCGGGTCGGCCATAAAGTGGCGCTGCAGGGCAATATGGACCCTTCTATGCTCTACGCGCCTGCGGGCCGTATTGAAGAAGAAGTCGGGTCGATTCTTGCTGGCTTTGGTCAGGGCGAAGGTCATGTCTTCAACCTCGGGCACGGCATTCATCAGGATGTGGATCCTGAGCATGCCGGCGTGTTTGTCGAGGCAGTGCACCGACTCTCGGCGCAATATCACCGCTAAGGTATGGCGATGGATCTGACGTCTCTTCGTGCCAGCCAGCAGACGCTTGCCGGTTCGGTTATCTGTGAGGATCGCTGGGATCCGGATGCTTGCGGGCTGATCGGTGGCGCGGACGTCGGTTTTGAGCAAGACGGCGCAGTGACGCGGGCGGCCATGGTGCTGCTCGCCTACCCATCGCTGGAGCTGGTGGAATATCAGGTGGCGCGGGTGGCGACCACCATGCCGTACATTCCCGGTTTTCTCTCCTTTCGTGAAACCCCCGCGCTGCTGGCGGCGTGGCAACAGCTGTCACAAAAGCCGGGTCTGTTATTTGTCGACGGTCACGGCATTTCCCATCCACGGCGGCTGGGCGTCGCCAGCCATTTTGGCCTGCTGGTGGATGTACCGACTATTGGCGTGGCGAAAAAGCGTTTGTGTGGGCAGTTTACGCTGCCCGACGACGAGGTGGGAGCGCTGGCGCCGTTGATGGACAAAAGCGAACAACTGGCGTGGGTCTGGCGCAGTAAAGCGCGCTGTAATCCACTCTTTATCAGCTCCGGCCATCGCGTCTCCCTCGATAGCGCGCTGACATGGGTTCAGCGTTGTATGCAGGGCTACCGTCTGCCAGAGCCAACGCGCTGGGCGGATGCGGTTGCTTCACGGCGTCCGGCGTTTGTGCGTTGGCAAGCAAATCACGGCTGATTCAGGTACACTGCGGCTAATTTCTGACTTCGAGAATTCATCATGTTACAAAACCCGATTCATCTGCGTCTGGAGAAGCTTGAAAGCTGGCAGCACGTCACCTTTATGGCTTGCCTGTGCGAGCGCATGTACCCCAATTACGCCATGTTCTGCCAGCAAACTGAGTTTGCCGATGGTCAGCTGTATCGCCGTATTCTCGATCTGATTTGGGAAACCCTGACGGTCAAAGATGCGAAGGTGAATTTTGACAGCCAGCTCGAAAAGCTGGAGGAAGCCATTCCGGCAGCCGACGATTACGATCTGTATGGTGTTTATCCTGCCATCGACGCCTGTGTTGCATTGAGCGAACTGATCCACTCGCGCCTGAGCGGAGAAACGCTTGAGCACGCAATTGAGGTGAGTAAGAGTTCCATCACGACAGTGGCAATGCTGGAAATGACCCAGGCTGGTCGCGAAATGACCGATGAAGAGCTCAAAGAAAACCCAGCGGTAGAGCAGGAATGGGATATTCAGTGGGAGATTTTCCGTCTGCTGGCCGAGTGTGAAGAGCGCGACATTGAACTGATCAAAGGACTGCGTGCAGACCTCCGCGAGGCCGGCGAGAGCAATATTGGTATAAATTTTAAGCAGTGAGACCAGAAAACGTGATTTACCGCCTGAATTGTCGCGTCTGAAGGCTTCCATTCCGCCCCCCGTCTGGTCTACATTTGGAGGGCGAAAAAAAGTGGCTATCGGTGCGTGTATGCAGGAGAGTGCTTTTCAGGCATTTCCGTCGCACTCGGTGCTTAGCAAGCGATAAACACATTGTAAGGATAACTTATGAACAAGACTCAACTGATTGATGTAATTGCGGACAAAGCTGACCTGTCCAAAGCACAGGCAAAAGCTGCCCTGGAATCTACCCTGGCTGCAATTACTGAGTCTCTGAAAGAAGGTGATGCTGTTCAACTGGTTGGTTTCGGTACCTTCAAAGTGAACCACCGCGCTGAGCGTACTGGCCGCAACCCGCAGACCGGTAACGAAATCAAAATTGCCGCTGCTAACGTGCCGGCGTTTGTTTCTGGTAAAGCTCTGAAAGACGCAGTCAAGTAAGACCGCGTGGCAGTGTACAGTTTTAACGAAGGGGCCTTACCGCCCCTTTTGTCTATCTGGCGTCGTGTCGCGGTGCTGGTGGGTACACTGCTGCTCTCTGCTTGTAGTAGTAATTCCTCTGTGCCGCCATTTACCGCCAGTGGCTATGCGGATAACCAGGGCGCGATGCGCATCTGGCGTCTGGATTCCAACGGCGAAGTGCATCTTCTTGCCGCCTTCAGTCCGTGGCGTCACGGCAATACCTCAACCAGCGAATACCGCTGGCAGGGTGACAAACTCAGGCTGATCGAACTCAACGTTTACGGCAAACCCTCGGAACATATTCGCGCCCGCTTTGATGACCAGGGCGAGCTGAGCTTTATGCAGCGTGAAGTGGATGGGCAGAAACAGCAGCTCTCCAGCGATCAGGTTGCGCTTTACCGCTATCGGGCGACGCAGATTCGCCAGACCAGCGATGCATTACGCCAGGGGCGTGTTGTCCTGCGTCAGGGGCATTGGCATGCCAACCGGACGGTAACGACCTGCGAAGGGCAAACCGTGAAGCCGGAGCTGGACGCGCGGGCACTGGCCTTTATTGAACGTCGCCAGAGTCATTCTTCTGTCGAAGTGAGCGTTGCGTGGCTCGAAGCCTCGGATGGTGCTCAGCTGCTGCTGGTGGCCAACGAAGACTTCTGTACGTGGCAACCGCAGGAAAAAACCTTCTGACGCCCGTCAGAACGTATGCCAGTTATACCTTCTCAGTTCCTCTCTCTGTCTTTCCCGACACCGCCTTATCCATAACCCACGGCACGATGCCGGGCTTTCGCGTCCGTTGATGATAAAAAAACGGGCGACTTCAATGCTGAAGCCGCCCGTCGATAAGGCGATGTTGAGATGACGCTCAGGCGTTAGCGCTGCTCGCGGGCGATTGCGCGCCAGCCGATATCGTCGCGGCTGAAGCTGCCGTCCCAATGAATGCCGGTGAGGAGCTCATAAGCGCGCTGCTGAGCCTGGGCAACGGTATCACCCAGCGCCGTTACGCACAGGACGCGACCGCCCTGGGTGACAACACGCTGGTCGTCGGTCAGCTTTGTGCCGGCATGGAACACTTTGCCGCCTGCCGCATCGCTCTGCGGCAGGCCAAAGATCTCGTCACCGGTGCTGTAGTTACCCGGGTAACCGCCGGCAGCAACCACCACGCCCAGTGAGGCGCGCTCGTCCCATTCGGAGGTTTTCTCGTCCAGTTTGCCATCGCAGGCCGCAAGGCACAGTTCCACCAGATCGGATTTCATGCGCAGCATGATCGGCTGCGTTTCCGGATCGCCGAAGCGGCAGTTGAACTCGATAACCTTAGGGTTACCCTGCTTGTCGATCATCAGACCGGCGTAGAGGAAACCGGTATAGGTATTGCCTTCCGCCGCCATCCCTTTGACCGTTGGCCAGATAATACGATCCATCGTGCGCTGATGAACGTCATCCGTTACGACCGGGGCAGGTGAGTAGGCGCCCATACCACCGGTGTTCGGGCCGGTATCGCCGTTGCCTACGCGCTTGTGGTCCTGGCTGGTGGCCATCGGCAGGACGTGCTCGCCGTCGACCATGACGATAAAGCTGGCTTCTTCACCATCAAGAAACTCTTCGATCACGATACGGTGGCCCGCGTCGCCGAAGGCGTTACCTGCCAGCATATCCTGAACCGCGTCTTCCGCTTCTTTGAGCGTCATCGCAACGATAACGCCTTTACCGGCAGCCAGACCGTCCGCTTTGATGACGATCGGTGCGCCTTTCTCACGCAGGTAGGCCAGCGCAGGCTCGACGTCGGTGAAGTTCTGATATTCCGCGGTTGGGATGTTATGACGCGCGAGGAAATCTTTGGTGAACGCTTTAGAGCCTTCCAGCTGGGCAGCGCCTTCGGTCGGTCCGAAGATTTTCAGGCCAGCCGCACGGAAGGCATCGACCACGCCAATCACCAGCGGCGCTTCCGGGCCGACGATGGTCAGGTCGATCTTTTCGCGCTGGGCAAAGCTCAGTAATGCCGGAATATCGGTCACGCCGATATTCACGTTCTGCAGCGCAGGCTCCAGCGCGGTACCGGCGTTACCCGGCGCGACATACACGGTGTCCACCAACGGAGACTGTGCGGCTTTCCATCCCAGCGCGTGCTCGCGCCCGCCGTTACCAATCACTAATACTTTCATGTTCTGCTCCGTGAATTAATGGCGGAAGTGACGCATGTCGGTGAAGATCATCGCGATGCCGTGTTCGTCGGCAGCGGCAATGACTTCTTCGTCGCGAATGGAGCCGCCCGGTTGAATCACGCAGGTGACGCCCACTGCGGCAGCCGCATCGATACCATCACGGAACGGGAAGAAGGCATCGGAGGCCATCGCTGAGCCTTTAACTTCCAGACCTTCGTCACCGGCTTTAATGCCAGCAATTTTAGCGGAGTAGACGCGGCTCATCTGGCCCGCGCCAATGCCGATGGTCATGTTCTCTTTGGCATACACAATGGCGTTGGATTTCACGAACTTCGCCACTTTCCAGCAGAACAGCGCATCACGCAGCTCTTGTGCGTCTGGCTGACGTTTGGTGACCACGCGCAGATCATCAGCGGTGACCATGCCCAGATCGCGATCCTGTACCAGCAGCCCACCGTTAACACGTTTGAAATCGAGGCCCGGCACGCGTGCAGCCCATTCGCCGCAGATCAGAACGCGGACGTTCTGCTTCGCTGCCGTAATTTTCAGCGCAGCTTCACTGGCAGATGGGGCGATGATCACTTCGACGAACTGGCGAGAGATGATGGCCTGTGCGGTTTCGGCATCCAGCTCGCGGTTGAAGGCGATAATGCCGCCGAAGGCTGAGGTTGGGTCAGTTTTGTAGGCGCGATCGTAAGCATCCAGAACAGTGTCGCTCACCGCGACGCCGCATGGGTTGGCGTGCTTAACGATGACGCAGGCCGGTTCACTGAACTCTTTCACGCACTCCAGTGCCGCATCGGTATCGGCAATGTTGTTATAAGAGAGGGCTTTGCCCTGCACCTGCTGCGCGGTGGCGACGGAGGCTTCTTTAATGCTTTCTTCTATATAGAAGGCTGCCTGCTGGTGGCTGTTCTCACCGTAACGCATATCCTGCTTCTTAATGAAGTTCAGATTCAGCGTGCGTGGGAAACGGCCGGATGCTTCCTGCGTCTCACCATGATAGGCCGGAACCATGCTGCCAAAGTAGTTGGCGATCATGCTGTCATAGGCGGCGGTGTGTTCGAAAGCTTTAATGGCGAGGTCGAAGCGGGTAGCCAGGGTCAGGGAGCTGTCGTTGGCGTCCATCTCTTTAATAATGGCGTCGTAGTCACTGCTCTTTACCACGATAGCGACGTCTTTATGGTTCTTGGCCGCGGAGCGCACCATGGTCGGGCCGCCGATATCGATATTTTCGACCGCATCTTCCAGCGAGCAACCTTCACGTGCGACGGTTTCCGCAAACGGGTAAAGGTTAACAACCACCATATCAATAGGAGAGATGGCGTGCTGCGCCATGATCTCATCATCCTGGCCGCGACGGCCGAGGATGCCGCCATGCACTTTTGGATGCAGGGTCTTAACACGTCCATCCATCATTTCCGGGAAACCGGTGTAGTCAGAGACTTCGGTTACCGGCAGACCTTTATCAGCCAGCAGGCGTGCGGTACCACCCGTAGACAGTAGCTCAACACCACGAGCGGAAAGCGCCTGCGCGAATTCGACGATACCGGCCTTGTCAGAAACACTGAGCAGGGCGCGGCGGACTGGACGACGTTGTTGCATGGTATTAAATCCCCAGGATTTGAACATTACAGAGAGCGTTAGGTGAGTTTTTGTCTAAAAACTCACCTAACGCACCCAACCGGGCATCCGTGTTATTGCGCGGCATTGTAACGAAAACGTTTGCGCAACGCTCGCGAATTTTGATCTTTCTCTTTTACACCGCGATCTCTTCTATTTCTATATAGAAAGGCATTTTGCCGACCTTTGTCAGGGGGAGATGGCCTGTGTCTGTGGATAATTCTGTGTGTAACAGGGTATAAAGCGGGGTTTTGCTGGGGAATGCAGCAGTCAGTCATTTTTCTGCAATTTTTCTATTGCGGGCGCTCGAGAACTCCCTATAATGCGCCTCCATCGACACGGAACAACGGCAAACAAGCCGCCGGGTTGAAAGAGAAAACTTCTGAAAAATGAGGTTGACTCTGAAAGAGGAAAGCGTAATATACGCCACCTCGCGACAGAGCGCCAAGCGCCGTCGCACTGC
>NZ_RKHT01000001.1:0-26336 GCF_003752615.1 Klebsiella sp. BIGb0399
TTCATTTTTCGTCCGAGGACGTTAAGAATCCATGTCACTTTGAGTGCCCACACAGATTGTCTGATAAATTGTTAAAGAGCAGTGCGACGGCGCTTAGCGCTCTGTCGCGAGGTGGCGTATATTACGCTTTCCTCTTTCAGAGTCAACCTCATTTTTCAGAAGTTTTTCTCTTTCCGACCCGGCTTACTCTGTGAAGTTGTTCACATTTGCCGTGTCAGTGGGAGCGCATTATAGGGATCCCATTTTTTTGCACAAGCCTTTTATCGATCTTTTTTTCCAAGTGATGGTTTTTCGCCCTTTTCGCGGTGTTATTGCCCAATTCGCTCAGTTTTTACCACAATAAAGGGTTGCAGATGGCCTTAAAAGCCACCAAAGTCTTTATACAACCCTGGTTTATTGAGGTAATCATGTCCGCCAACTTACGTCCGTATAAAGATTTGTTCCCGCAAACCGGCCTGCGCGTCATGATCGATGCGACCAGCGTGGCGATCGGCGATGTCCGAATGGCTGACGATGTCAGCATCTGGCCACTGGTCGCCATCCGTGGGGATGTTAACTATGTGGAAATCGGCGCCCGCACGAACATTCAGGACGGGAGCGTCCTGCACGTCACCCATAAATCATCCTATAACCCGCAGGGGAACCCGCTACTCATCGGCGAAGATGTCACCGTTGGTCACAAGGTGATGCTGCATGGCTGCACTATTGGCAATCGAGTCCTGGTCGGGATGGGTTCAATTTTGCTGGATGGCGTCGTTATAGAAGATGACGTGATGATTGGTGCCGGTAGTCTGGTACCGCAAAATAAACGTCTGGAAAGCGGCTATCTCTATTTTGGTAACCCGGTAAAACAAATTCGCCCCCTGACGGAGGCGGAGCGGGCTGGTCTTCTGTATTCAGCCAACAACTATGTGAAATGGAAAAACGATTATCTGGATCAGGAAAACCAGACCCAGCCTTGATCGTCTTCCTGCTGGCCGCGGATCAATTCGTCAGCTTCTTCTTCCAGATCCCAACGATGCTCACGGAACGCGTCCAGCCACTGCCCTGGCTCATCACCACCAAAGCGCTGCTTTAATGTCGCGCCGCGGATTGCACAAGTGAGCTGGAACCCCTGTACCAGGGCCGGGAAGGTGACACATTGTCGGTCACTATCCCACTCTTCCCTGTCGGGAAACTGGATCGCCTGATTCACGCGTTCAGTTCCTGATCCAGTTCCTGGATAACCGGTGCAATTTCCGGTAGAACGCCATGCCAGAGCAGTACCGCGTGAGCAGCCTGTGCCACCAGCATCCCTAAACCATCGGCATACATTTTAGCGCCATGTTTCTGGCACCAGCACAGAAACGGCGTGCTGCCTTTCTGGTAAAACATGTCATAGCAGTGGACCTGGGCATTTATTAATGAAGATGGTATTGCCGGCACCTCACCGCTGATGCCGCTGGAGGTCGCATTAATAATGAGGTCGAACTCATGTCCAGCCAGCGATTCCATCTCGAGAGCACAAATACTGCCGGTGTGTGCGAACAGAGTTGCCAGTTCCTGGGCACGTGCGAAGGTGCGGTTAACAATCGTCACCGCACAATCCAGTGACAGAAGCGGCAGTAGAACACCGCGCGAGGCGCCACCCGCGCCGATAAGCAATACCCGATAACCTGGCTTAATGAATACTAGCCGCTCCAGATCGCTCAACAGCCCAATCCCGTCAGTGTTATCCCCCAACAAACGCCCGTCCTCTAGTCGCTTCAGGGTATTCACTGCCCCGGCTAACGCCGCGCGTTCAGTGAGCTCATCCGCACGGGCAAACGCTTCTTCCTTGAACGGTACGGTAATATTCGCCCCTTTCCCACCTTCAGCAAAGAAAGTATTCAGAGTGTTTATAAAACCGTCTGTCGGCGCCAGGATACGGCCATACGGGTGAGCAATCTGCAGCTGCTGCGCAAAACGCTGGTGAATAGAAGGGGACTTGCTGTGGGCTATCGGATTTCCGAAGACTGCATAGGTTTCCATTATTTACCCCTGGCGAAAGCGTTCACCCGTCAGGGCATCGCGAATTTCAGACGGGTTTTGACGGCCGCCTGTCGGACCATCAACTACCGGGAAATCAGCGCCAAACTGCGCCAGAACTTCTGCCGTGGTGCGGCAAGGCGGCTGGCCGGACAAATTGGCACTGGTTGAGACCAACGGTTTTCCATAAGCCTCGCACAGCGCTATCACCAGCGGATGATCACTAACACGCACGGCCAGAGAATCAAAGCGGCCGGTTAACCAGCGGGGTGTTGAAGCATTAGCAGGAAAAACAAAGGTTACGGGTCCTGGCCAGCAGGCGTTAATCGCCGCACGCTGTTCGTCATTGAGCTGTGAATCATCAATATAAGGTTTCAGTTGCTCAAAGTTCGCGGCGATCAAAATAAGACCTTTATCGACGGGACGCTGTTTGAGATCCAGCAGACGCATTACAGCCGTTTCGCTGTCAGGGTCGCAACCAACACCAAAAACGGCTTCTGTCGGATAGGCGATGACATGTTCATTATGTAGAACCGCCACGGCATGGGCGACGGTTTCTGAGTGCAGGTTATTATTCACTGATTTATTCCGCCGGGATCGGCTTTCCACATTGCTTACTGGCACAAAAGCATTTTACGCCCTGTGCCGTTTTCTTTTCGATTAATAGCGGATAGTGGCATTCAGGGCATTCACCCGCTACCGGTTTGAAGTTGATAACGAACTGGCAATCGGGGTAACGATCGCAGGAATGGAACGTTTTGCCGAAACGAGAGCGACGCTGAACCAGCTGCCCCTGTCCACACTGCGGGCAGGCAATCGCGGTTTCGTCGGGTTTATCGATAGTTTCGGTATGTTCGCATTCCGGATAACGGCTGCAGCCAATAAACATCCCGAAGCGCCCCTGGCGTAACACCATAACAGCGCCACAAGACGGACACTCCTGTCCCTCCAGCACTTTTACGATATGCCCGTCCGCCTGGTTTTTCAGGGGACGGACATAGTCACAGTCCGGATAGTGTGAGCAGCCGAGAAACGGCCCGTGTTTCCCGGAGCGAATTACCAGTTCAGCCCCACACTGTGGGCAGGGCTCATTTTTACGCACCGAAAACAGTGCTGATTTGGTCATAACAACTCGATGTTGCTGCAAAAAGATTAATGCAGCATACCTTCATTTACTTCGAAGAGTAATTCTTCCATTTGTTGATAGGCATTTTCACAGCCTGGAATGTTAAACAGCACCATCAGGATCACCCATTTCAGGTCTTCCAGATCGAACTCTGCCGTATCCAGCGCTAATACGCGCTCTATCACCATTTCTCGTGTTTCGAGGTTCAACACCTGAATCTGCTCGAGGAATAACAAAAATCCTCGGCAACTGGCATCCAGACGTAAGCACTCTTCTTCGGTGTAAATCCGCAGAGAGAGCGGGTCTGACGCAAGCTGCATGGGTTCAACGAGACCTTCCTGATAATCAGCCAGTTTCTCGAGCCACATCAGCGCGTTATAGATATCTTCCCGATCAAAACCTGCATCAGTCAGATCACGGGTCAGTTTGTCCTGGTCCACGCGCATTTCTGCTTCGTTTTGGATGTAAGTCTCAAACAAATACATGAGTACGTCGAACATGGCTTGCCCTCCTTAATCGGACATAGCCGCCGGGTACAGCTGCGATCCAGCCTGCTAACTCCAGTTCAAGTAGCTGAGCTACGGTCACTGGCACAGATTGGCCGGCACGTTCAGCGACAACGTCAACAGGTGTTACCTCATCTCCTACGTTAGCCAGGAGCTCTGGAAATGGCAATGCCATGGGAGGCCGATCTACGCAATTATTTATATTGTCAGGCATATCAGGGAACCATTGTAGCTCCTGCCGACAGTATTCAATGATATCTTCCGCTGACGTTACAGGGATGGCCCCTTGCTTAATTAACCAGTGCGGCCCTTCTGAGCCGGGATTACCCACCGGCCCGGGTAGCGCAAAAACTTCTCTCCCCTGCTCTAATGCGCAGCGAACGGTTACCAGGGAGCCACTTCTCAACGCGGCCTCAATCACCACAACGCCGACACTAAGCCCGCTGATGATCCGGTTGCGACGAGGGAAATTCCCAGGCAGCGGAGCCGCAGCAAGAGGGAATTCGGACAACAGCGCGCCACCGCTCTCCACGATTTGTGTTGCCAGTGCACGATGCCGACGTGGATAAATCTCTTCTAATCCATTGCCGAGTACGCCAATGGTCTTCCCTGGTGCTTCCAGCGCACCGCGATGAGCGACGCCATCAATGCCGAGAGCCAGACCGCTGGTAATCGTGATGCCATAAGATGCCAGAAGTTCACTGAACTGCCGCCCCCAACGCGCGCCATACCAGGAATGTGCGCGACTACCAACAATCGCCAGTTGAACGCTACTAAGAAGGGGTAAATCCCCACAGACGAAAAGCGCGCCAGGATAATCAACGATCGCACGTAGCTGCGGTGGGTAGTGTGGATGGTCTGCCATCAGCAAATGGTGCCCGGACTGTTCCAGCCACAATAATGCAGAATCAAGCTGTTGCTGGCTCAAGGACATAAATTGCCCAGCCTGCGCGCCACTCAATCCACAGGCACCGAGTGCTTCACTATCAAGCACAGGGGCGGCACACAGTTTCCGGGCTGCCCTCATCATGCTGTCACCATAAAGGTTGTTCACCTTCATCAGGCGCAACCAAATCTCTGTAGGCGCCATCCTTATCCCCTGCCATAAGTGGCTTTGACAATCCTTGTGATTGGAGAGCGAGACTGTCAATTACAGGGGGTTTTGTCTAGAATAGAGCTAATAATCTTATCCACTCCTGAATACGACTCTGGATCTTTATGGCAGTTTTGCAAGTGTTACATATCCCGGACGAGCGCCTTCGCAAAGTCGCTGAACCGGTAAAAGAAGTGAATGCGGAAATTCAGCGTATCGTCGATGATATGTTCGAGACGATGTACGCGGAAGAAGGTATTGGCCTGGCCGCCACTCAGGTGGATGTCCATCAGCGAATTATCGTCATTGATGTTTCTGAGAACCGCGAACAGCAGCTGGTGTTAATCAACCCTGAGCTGCTGGAAAAGGACGGTGAAACGGGTATCGAAGAGGGTTGCCTGTCGATCCCGGAACAACGCGCGCTGGTTCCACGTGCCGAAACCGTGAAAATTCGCGCATTAGATCGCGAAGGTAAGTCGTTCGAACTGGAGGCTGATGGTCTGCTGGCTATCTGCATCCAACATGAAATGGATCACCTGGTAGGCAAGCTGTTTATCGATTATCTGTCGCCGCTCAAACAACAGCGTATCCGTCAGAAAGTTGAAAAACTGGATCGTTTGCGTACGCGTGCCTGAGGACAAGGACTAACGTGTCACAATCACTACGAATCATTTTTGCGGGAACTCCCGATTTTGCAGCGCGTCATCTTGATGCGCTGTTGTCGTCTGAGCACCAGGTTGTTGGCGTATTTACCCAGCCGGATCGCCCTGCTGGTCGCGGCAAAAAGCTGATGCCGGGGCCGGTAAAAGCCCTCGCTGAAAGCCATAACCTGCCGGTATTCCAGCCTGTATCCTTGCGCCCGCAGGAAAATCAGCAGTTGGTTGCGTCGCTGAACGCCGATGTCATGGTTGTCGTGGCCTACGGATTGATTCTGCCTAAAGCGGTTCTGGATATGCCGCGCCTGGGTTGTATCAACGTACATGGCTCGTTGTTGCCACGCTGGCGTGGGGCAGCACCGATCCAGCGTTCGCTCTGGGCGGGTGACGCGGAAACCGGCGTGACCATCATGCAGATGGATGTTGGTCTGGATACCGGAGACATGCTGTACAAGCTCTCCTGCCCGATCACGGCGCAGGATACCAGTGCCAGCCTGTATGACAAGCTGGCGGATCTCGGTCCACAGGGGTTACTGGAAACATTAACCCAGCTGGCAAACGGCACCACTCAGCCGGAAGTACAGGACGAAGCCGTCGTCACTTACGCTGAGAAGCTCAGTAAAGAAGAAGCCCGTATTGACTGGTCGCTTTCCGCAGCCCAGCTCGAACGCTGCATTCGTGCCTTCAATCCGTGGCCGATGAGCTGGCTTGAAATTGACGAGCAGCCGGTGAAAGTCTGGCAGGCATCGGTGATTGCTGAAACCAGTAGCGCTGAACCTGGCACCATCGTGGCCGCCGGTAAGCAAGGCATCCAGGTCGCAACAGGCAACGGAATCCTGAATCTGGAATCGCTGCAACCTGCAGGTAAAAAAGCGATGAGCGCCCAGGATCTGCTAAATTCTCGCCGGGAATGGTTTACCCCCGGTAACCGTCTCTCCTGACGGTAATCACTTCTAAAGCCCGGATTTACCGGGCATTTTTATTTTGCGGTTATGAAAAAAAATCTTAATTTACGCAGTCTGGCGGCACAGGCCGTTGAGCAGGTTGTCGAGCAAGGCCAGTCATTGAGCAACGTTCTGCCAGCGTTACAGCAGAAGGTTGGGGAAAAGGATAAAGCACTGCTGCAAGAGTTGTGCTTTGGCGTACTGCGCACGCTGAGCCAGCTGGAGTGGCTGGTTAACAAGCTGATGGCGCGCCCGATGACGGGCAAACAGCGCACTATTCACTATTTAATTATGGTCGGGTTTTATCAGCTGCTCTATACCCGCATTCCGGCTCATGCTGCGCTAGCAGAGACCGTTGAAGGTGCGGTAGCGATCAAACGTCCGCAGCTGAAAGGGCTTATCAACGGCGTGTTGCGCCAGTTTCAGCGTCAACAGGAAACCCTGCTGGCCGAATTTGCCCAAGGCGAGAGCCGCTTTCTCCACCCTGCCTGGTTGCTTAACCGCCTGAAAAAATCCTGGCCACAGCAATGGCAAGCCATCGCCGAAGCGAATAACCAGCGCCCGCCTATGTGGCTGCGTGTAAACCGCAATCACCACTCGCGCGATGAGTGGCTGAAATTACTGGAAGAGGTCGGATTACAGGGGTTCACTCATCATGATTACCCTGATGCAGTTCGCCTGGCAACGCCGGCTCCCGTCCATGTATTACCAGGATTTGACCAGGGCTGGGTCACCGTTCAGGATGCTTCGGCCCAGGGCTGCATGCGCTATTTAACTCCGGAAAACGGCGAGAGAATCCTGGATCTGTGCGCAGCCCCTGGCGGTAAAACGACGCATATTCTCGAAGTCGCACCGCAGGCTAACGTACTGGCCGTTGATATTGACGAGCAGCGTCTGTCCCGCGTCTACGATAACCTGAAGCGACTCGGCATGAAGGCTCAGGTCAAACAGGGCGATGGCCGCTATCCGGCCCAGTGGTGCGAGGATGAAAAGTTCGACCGCATTCTGCTTGATGCCCCCTGTTCGGCCACCGGCGTCATCCGTCGCCATCCGGATATTAAATGGTTACGTCGCGATCGCGATATTGCTGAACTGGCCCAACTGCAGTCAGAAATTCTGGATGCTATCTGGTCACATCTGAAACCCGGCGGCACGCTGGTCTATGCAACCTGTTCAATCCTCCCGGAAGAGAATAGCCAGCAGATTGCGGCGTTCCTGAAGCGTACCGCGGATGCCGAACTCAGCATTACCGGTACCCCCGAGCAGCCCGGCGTGCAAAATTTGCCTGGTGCTGAAGACGGTGATGGGTTCTTTTACGCTAAGCTGATCAAACATCGGAAATAATGGATCACTGCTGATGAAGATTATTATTCTGGGCGCCGGTCAGGTAGGCGGAACTCTCGCGGAAAACCTCGTCGGAGAGAACAACGACATCACCTTAGTCGATACCAACGGGGATCGCCTGCGCGGTCTGCAGGATAAATTCGACCTTCGCGTTGTCCAGGGGCATGGTTCCCACCCTCGGGTATTACGTGAAGCCGGCGCCGATGATGCCGACATGCTGGTTGCGGTGACGAGTTCAGATGAGACCAATATGGTAGCCTGCCAGGTTGCCTATTCGCTCTTTAATACTCCCAATCGTATTGCCCGTATCCGCTCGCCGGATTACGTCCGTGATGCCGAAAAACTATTCCACTCAGAAGCGGTACCCATTGACCATCTGATCGCGCCTGAGCAGTTAGTGATAGACAGTATCTACCGCCTTATTGAGTATCCTGGGGCGCTGCAGGTCGTCAACTTTGCAGAAGGGAAAGTCAGCCTGGCGGTCGTGAAAGCCTACTACGGCGGTCCGCTGGTCGGTAATGCGCTCTCAACCATGCGTGAGCACATGCCACATATCGACACGCGCGTCGCGGCTATTTTCCGTCATGACAGACCTATTCGCCCCCAGGGTTCAACGATTGTTGAAGCCGGCGATGAGGTGTTCTTTATCGCCGCATCCCAACATATCCGCGCGGTAATGAGTGAACTGCAGCGGCTGGAGAAACCCTACAAACGGATCATGCTGGTTGGTGGTGGCAACATCGGGGCAGGTCTCGCCCACCGTCTGGAAAAAGATTACAGCGTAAAACTCATCGAACGCGATCAACAACGTGCCGCTGAACTTGCCGAGAAATTGCAGAATACGATCGTCTTTTATGGCGATGCCTCCGATCAGGAACTGCTGGCAGAAGAGCATATTGATCAGGTTGATCTTTTCATTGCCGTTACCAACGATGACGAAGCGAATATCATGTCCGCCATGCTGGCCAAACGGATGGGCGCTAAAAAAGTGATGGTGTTGATCCAGCGGAAAGCGTACGTCGATCTGGTGCAAGGTAGCGTGATCGACATTGCGATATCTCCGCAACAGGCCACCATTTCTGCCCTGCTCAGCCATGTGCGTAAAGCGGATATCGTTGGCGTATCATCACTACGCCGCGGTGTAGCTGAGGCCATCGAAGCTGTCGCCCATGGCGATGAAAGTACCTCCCGGGTGGTTGGTCGTTCGATCGATGAGATCAAACTGCCCCCAGGCACGATCATTGGCGCCGTGGTCCGTGGCAATGATGTCATGATCGCCAATAATAACCTGCGCATTGAACAGGGTGACCACGTCATTATGTTCCTGACCGACAAAAAATTTATCTCCGACGTCGAACGCCTGTTCCAGCCAAGTCCGTTCTTCCTGTAATAACTGCGGGCGACAATACGATGCCCGCTTTAATTACCCTATACTTATTAATGGCTAATATTTTTTAGCAATTATTCAACAGTAATGGCAAACAGGAATACATTTGATAAACTTATTAAGTTGGCTGGTTCAAGGAGAATAAAATGAGCATTTTAAAAGAGTTTCGCGACTTCGCGATGCGCGGGAATGTTGTTGATTTAGCAGTGGGTGTCATCATTGGTGCGGCATTTGGTAAAATTGTGTCGTCGCTGGTTGCCGATATTATTATGCCACCGCTAGGACTTCTGATTGGCGGTATTGATTTTAAATCCTTTGCTGTCACGTTGCGCGATGCACAGGGTGATATCCCTGCCGTCGTGATGCATTACGGGGTGTTTATCCAGAATGTCTTCGATTTTGTGATCGTGGCTTTTGCCATTTTCATGGCAATCAAACTGATGAATAACCTGAATCGCAAAAAAGAAGAAGCTCCGGCTGCACCGCCGGCTCCGTCGAAAGAAGAAGTATTGTTAAGTGAAATTCGCGATCTGTTGAAAGAGCAAAATAACCGCTCTTAATCAAGCGACAGAAAGCAGAAGGCCAGTGGTAAAAAAGTGAATCACTCTTTTGCCACTGGCCTCCCGGTCATTCCGCCCTGCATGTTTGTCTTTACGTTGATAACTACCTTTCCCCTTCTTACTTTTTTCAATCCGTTGCCTGAATAATGGGTCGTGCAGTAACGCCTCAATGGCATTGTCTTTAATTTGCCCTTTGGTATGTTGATAGCGGCTCATAATTACTCCTGATAGTGGATAAGATCGTCGCGAGTGTAGATCCGCGCGCTGAGAAAATCAACGTCCGGTCGTGCTACTTGCTCCTTGTTCAAGCGCCTCAAGAATCGAGCAGTACACGCTGCTATGTGCACTCCCGCAACAGGCGTCATTGAGTCGTTGCAGAGAACGGCGCATCGATTGCAGTTCTTTAATGCGTGCTTCCACTTCACCCAAACGAGCCAGCACGATGCCTTTAGATTCCTGGCAAGTGTGATGCTCAGGATCGACGCGGATCGACAATAATTCGCGGATCGCTTCCAGAGTGAAGCCTAACTGGCGGGCATAGCGAATAAAACGTAAACGTTGAAGATCTTTCTCGGTATACAGCCGAAAACCACCCTCGGTCCGGACATCGTGAGCCATCATATGCTGCTTTTCATAGTAGCGAATGGTATCGGGAGTCACATCCGCCAGTTTCGCGAGTTCACCAATACGGTACATGCTTACTCCTTATCAATTTTGTTATGTAGCCTGTCCGCATATTCACCCCGCAAAAAATCAGTACTCAGTCCAGCCTGGCGAAGCTTTAGTTCAAGCAATGCAAGCTGACGGCTCAGCTCAGCGTGTTGTGGGTCATCAGGGCGGACAGTTTTAAGCAAATCAGTCAGGACAACAGCTTCCCGACGTTGCTCAAGTTCTGGTGGCAGACAACCGGCGTTTTTGAGTAGCCGATAGCCGGCCCGCAGTTCAGGTGGGACATGCAGATCGTCGTCTAGCGTCAGCGGTTCTCCACGGCCGGGTAGGTCGTCGAACTCGCCTTTGCGCTGGGCGTCAAGGATATGGCGTTCTGCCCACTGATCCAGTAACCACATCATACGGCTCCGGGGATGAACAAAAAGAATACAGCTATTGTAGTGAAGCTAGCATAACGAGGATATAAAAAAACCCGCCGAGGCGGGTTCTTTTACGTTACTACAGATTACTCTGCAGCAGCTTCTGCTTTCAGCTCAGCACGATCAACCAGCTCGATGTATGCCATCGGCGCGTTGTCGCCTGCACGGAAGCCACACTTCAGAATGCGAGTGTAACCACCGGCGCGGCTCGCAAAACGCGGGCCCAGCTCGTTAAACAGTTTTGCCACGATCTCGTTATCACGAGTACGGGCGAATGCCAGACGACGATTAGCAACGCTATCAGTCTTGGCAAGAGTAATCAGCGGCTCAACTACGCGACGCAGTTCTTTCGCTTTCGGCAGGGTCGTCTTGATGATTTCATGACGAACCAGCGAACCAGCCATGTTACGGAACATAGCCTGGCGATGGCTGCTGTTGCGGTTCAGTTGACGACCACTCTTACGATGGCGCATGACCTTATCCTTCTCAGTAAAACCTTAACCTGTGATCCGGTTACTCGTCAGCAATGCTTGCCGGTGGCCAGTTTTCCAGGCGCATGCCCAGAGACAGACCACGTGAAGCCAGCACGTCTTTAATCTCAGTAAGAGATTTTTTACCCAGGTTCGGCGTTTTCAGCAACTCAACCTCGGTACGCTGTACCAGATCACCGATATAGTGGATAGCTTCTGCCTTGAGGCAGTTAGCAGAGCGGACAGTCAATTCGAGATCGTCAACAGGGCGCAGCAGGATCGGATCGAATTCTGGTTTCTCTTCTTTAACTTCCGGCTGACGTACATCACGTAAGTCAACGAAAGCTTCAAGTTGTTCTGCCAGGATGGTTGCCGCACGACGAATCGCCTCTTCAGGATCGATTGTGCCGTTGGTTTCCATTTCGATGACCAGCTTGTCCAGGTCGGTACGCTGTTCTACACGCGCTGCTTCAACATTGTAGGCAATACGCTCTACTGGGCTGTAGCATGCGTCGACCAGCAGACGGCCGATTGGGCGCTCATCTTCTTCCGAATGAATTCGGGCAGAAGCCGGCACATAACCACGACCGCGCTGAACTTTGATACGCATGCTAATAGCTGCGTTCTCATCGGTCAGGTGGCAGATCACATGTTGCGGCTTGACGATTTCGACATCACCGTCATGGGTAATGTCGGCTGCGGTCACAGGGCCAATGCCAGATTTATTCAAAGTAAGGATGACTTCATCTTTACCCTGAACTCTCACCGCAAGCCCTTTCAGGTTGAGCAGGATTTCAAGGATATCTTCCTGAACGCCTTCTTTGGTGCTGTACTCGTGCAGTACACCATCAATCTCAACCTCGGTCACCGCGCAACCCGGCATCGATGAGAGCAGAATACGGCGCAGTGCGTTACCCAGAGTATGGCCAAAGCCACGCTCTAAAGGCTCAAGGGTCACCTTGGCGTGCGTCGAACTCACTTGCTCGATATCGACCAGGCGCGGTTTTAGAAACTCTGTCACAGAACCCTGCATTGTGTCCTCTCTTTGGTACTAAGCTTTACTTGGAGTAAAGCTCGACGATCAGGTGTTCGTTAATGTCCGCAGACAGATCAGAACGTTCCGGCTGACGCTTGAACGTACCTTCCATCTTGCCAGCATCAACTTCCAGCCAGGTTGGCTTTTCACGCTGCTCAGCCAGCTCCAGAGCGGCTTTCACGCGAGATTGCTTTTTCGCTTTCTCACGAATGCTAACAACGTCGTTCGCTTTAACCTGATAAGAAGCAATGTTAACAACACGACCGTTTACCATGATAGCTTTGTGGCTAACCAGCTGACGTGATTCAGCACGAGTCGCGCCGAAGCCCATACGGTATACAACGTTGTCCAGACGACCTTCCAGCAGAGCCAACAGGTTTTCACCGGTGTTGCCTTTCAGACGTGCTGCTTCTTTATAGTAGTTACGGAACTGACGCTCCAGCACACCGTACATACGGCGAACTTTTTGCTTTTCACGCAACTGCACACCATAGTCAGACAGACGCGGTTTACGCGCACCGTGCTGGCCAGGAGCTTGTTCAATTTTACACTTGGTATCGATCGCGCGAACGCCAGACTTAAGGAACAGGTCTGTGCCCTCACGACGGCTCAGCTTGAGCTTAGGACCCAAATATCTTGCCATTTTCTTTCTCCAACAATCCTAGAAACGAGCGCGTTATACGCGACGTTTTTTCGGCGGACGACAACCGTTATGAGGGATCGGAGTCACATCAGTAATATTAGTGATGCGGAAACCAGCGGCGTTCAGTGCACGAATAGTAGATTCGCGACCTGGACCCGGACCTTTGACCATAACTTCCAGATTCTTGATGCCGTATTCTTTTACGGCTTCAGCGCAACGCTCTGCTGCAACCTGAGCTGCAAACGGAGTGGATTTGCGTGAACCACGGAAACCGGAACCACCGGCTGTTGCCCAACCCAGTGCGTTACCCTGACGATCAGTGATGGTAACGATGGTGTTGTTAAAAGAAGCATGGACATGAGCCACGCCATCAGAGACTTGTTTTCTTACACGCTTACGTGCACGAACTGGTGCCTTTGCCATTATTCAATCACCCCGATTATTTCTTGATCGGTTTACGCGGACCCTTACGGGTACGTGCGTTGGTCTTAGTACGCTGACCGCGAACCGGAAGACCACGACGATGGCGTAAACCACGATAGCAACCAAGGTCCATCAGACGCTTGATGCTCAGGGTGATTTCACGGCGCAGATCACCTTCAACGACAAATTTGCCTACTGCTTCACGCAGGGCTTCAATTTGTTCTTCAGACAGCTCACTGATCTTAACATTTTCAGCGATACCCGTGTCAGCACAGATGGCTTTAGAGCGGGTCTTGCCGATACCGAAAATTGCAGTTAATGCGATTACGGTATGTTTTTGATCAGGAATGTTAATGCCTGCTATACGGGCCACTATGCACTCCTACTATTTAATATGTACGCACCATGCTGAAAAGCCCGTTTTCAGGATACTCAAATGGAAACGTACAGACATACAAAAGATTGGCTGGCTAATCTAGCCAGCTCAATCCAACTTTGCAAGAAAAATATGCGAAAAAATCAGCCTTGGCGCTGTTTATGCTTTGGCTCGGCACTGCAAATCACACGGATGACACCATCACGCTTAACGATTTTGCAGTTACGGCATAATTTCTTGACGGAAGCACGAACTTTCATTTTTACTCTCCGTAACTTCTCGGGCGGTCTGTTAGCGGCCGTAGCCTTTCAGATTCGCCTTCTTCAATGCAGACTCGTACTGACTTGACATCATCAGAGTTTGCACTTGAGCCATAAAGTCCATAATCACAACGACAACAATAAGCAGCGAGGTTCCACCGAAGTAGAACGGCACTTTCATTGCATCACGCATGAACTCCGGGATCAGGCAGATAAAGGTAATGTACAGCGCACCAACCAAAGTCAGACGAGTCATTACTTTATCGATATACTTCGCCGTTTGCTCTCCCGGACGAATTCCTGGTACAAATGCACCGGACTTCTTCAGGTTATCTGCTGTTTCACGCGGGTTGAAAACCAACGCCGTGTAGAAGAAACAGAAGAAGATGATCGCAGACGCATAGAGTAACACATAAAGCGGTTGCCCAGGCTGCAAATACAGCGAAATTGTTGTCAGCCAGTTCCAACCGGTTCCGCCCCCGAACCATGACGCGATGGTTGCTGGGAACAGAATAATGCTGGAAGCGAAGATTGCCGGGATTACGCCCGCCATATTCACTTTCAACGGTAAATGTGTGCTCTGTGCAGCATAGACACGACGACCTTGCTGACGCTTCGCGTAGTTCACCACAATGCGGCGTTGACCACGTTCTACGAATACAACAAAGAATGTCACGGCAAATACTAATACTGCAACCAATAGCAACAGGAGGAAGTGCAGGTCGCCTTGACGCGCTTGCTCGATAGTATGGGCGATGGCTGGCGGGAGACCCGCAACGATACCAGCGAAGATAATGATCGAGATACCGTTACCGATACCACGTTCAGTAATCTGTTCGCCGAGCCACATCAGGAACATGGTTCCTGTGACCAGACTGACAACAGCGGTGAAGTAGAATGCAAAGCCTGGATTCATTACCAGGCCTTGCATACCAGGCATATTCGGCAGACCGGTAGCAATACCGATCGACTGGAATATCGCCAACACCAGGGTACCGTAGCGGGTGTACTGGCTGATCTTACGACGACCAGACTCCCCTTCTTTCTTCATCTCTGCTAACGGTTGGTAAACAACGGTCAGCAGCTGGACAATAATCGATGCCGAAATGTACGGCATGATACCCAAAGCAAAGATAGAAGCACGGCTGAGAGCACCACCAGAGAACATGTTGAACATTTCAATGATGGTGCCTCGCTGTTGCTCAAGCAGTTTGGCAAGTACAGCGGCATCAATACCAGGGATCGGAATAAAAGAACCAATACGGAATACAATCAGCGCACCGATAACAAACAAAAGTCTGCGTTTCAGTTCGCCAAGTCCACCTTTGGCACTTTGAAAATCTAATCCCGGTTGCTTAGCCATCTGCTACTTATTCCTCAATTTTACCGCCAGCAGCTTCGATAGCAGCACGAGCACCTTTAGTCACACGCAGGCCACGAATAGTTACCGGACGAGCTACCTCGCCAGACAGGATCACTTTCGCGAACTCGATCTGGATACCGATAATATTAGCCGCTTTCAGCGTGTTCAGGTCGACTACATCGCCTTCTACGTGAGCCAGATCAGACAGACGAACTTCTGCAGTGATCATTGCTTTACGAGAAGTGAAGCCGAATTTCGGCAGACGACGGTACAGTGGCATCTGACCACCCTCGAAACCGCGACGTACGCCACCGCCAGAACGAGAGTTCTGACCTTTGTGACCACGACCACCGGTTTTACCGAGGCCAGAACCGATACCACGACCCAGGCGTTTACCCGCCTTTTTGGAGCCTTCGGCCGGAGACAGAGTATTTAAACGCATCTCTTACTCCTCAACTTTAACCATGAAGGAAACCGCGTTGACCATACCACGAACAGCAGGAGTATCCTCGCGCTCTACGGTGTGACCAATACGACGCAGACCCAGGCCAAGCAGCGTTGCCTTGTGTTTCGGCAGACGACCGATTGCACTGCGGGTTTGAGTAATTTTAATAGTCTTTGCCATGGTTTATTTCCCCAGAATTTCTTCAACGGATTTACCACGCTTGGCAGCGACCATTTCTGGAGAATTCATATTTTCCAGGCCATCAATAGTTGCACGAACCACGTTGATCGGGTTGGTGGAACCATATGCTTTGGCCAGAACGTTATGAACTCCAGCAACTTCCAGAACGGCGCGCATTGCACCACCGGCGATGATACCGGTACCTTCGGAAGCTGGCTGCATGAATACACGAGAACCCGTGTGAACACCTTTAACCGGGTGCTGCAGGGTGCCGTGGTTCAGCGCGACGTTAATCATATTGCGACGGGCTTTTTCCATCGCTTTCTGGATCGCTGCTGGAACTTCACGCGCTTTACCGTAACCAAAACCTACGCGGCCATTACCATCACCAACAACAGTCAGAGCTGTGAAGGAGAAAATACGACCACCTTTAACGGTTTTAGATACGCGGTTAACCGCGATCAGCTTTTCCTGCAGTTCGCCAGCTTGTTTTTCGATGTGAGCCATCTTACACCTCTACCTTAGAACTGAAGGCCAGCTTCACGGGCAGCATCTGCCAGTGCCTGGACACGACCATGATATTGGAACCCGGAACGGTCAAAGGAAACATCTTTGATGCCTTTTTCCAGAGCGCGTTCAGCAACAGCTTTACCCACAGCTGCAGCCGCGTCTTTGTTACCGGTGTACTTCAATTGTTCAGCGATAGCTTTTTCTACAGTAGAAGCAGCTACCAGAACTTCAGAACCGTTCGGTGCAATTACCTGTGCGTAAATATGACGCGGGGTACGATGTACCACCAGGCGAGTTGCACCCAGCTCCTGGAGCTTGCGGCGTGCGCGGGTCGCACGACGGATACGAGCAGATTTCTTATCCATAGTGTTACCTTACTTCTTCTTAGCCTCTTTGGTACGCACGACTTCGTCGGCGTAACGAACACCCTTGCCTTTGTAAGGCTCAGGACGACGGTAGGCGCGCAGATCTGCTGCAACCTGGCCGATCACCTGCTTATCAGCGCCTTTCAGCACGATTTCAGTTTGAGTCGGACATTCTGCAGTGATACCGGCCGGCAGCTTATGCTCAACTGGGTGAGAGAAACCTAAAGCCAGGTTTACTACATCCCCTTTGACCGCTGCACGATAACCTACACCAACCAGCTGAAGCTTTTTAGTGAAGCCTTCGGTAACACCGATAACTACTGAGTTAAGCAGGGCACGCGCGGTACCAGCCTGAGCCCAACCGTCTGCGAAACCATCACGCGGACCGAAAGTCAGTGCATTATCTGCATGTTTAACTTCAACAGCATCGTTGAGAGTACGAGTCAGCTCGCCATTCTTACCTTTGATCGTAATAACCTGACCGTCGATTTTTACATCAACGCCGGCAGGAACAACGACCGGTGCTTTAGCAACACGAGACATTTTTTCCTCCGATTAGGCTACGTAGCAGATAATTTCGCCACCAAGACCAGCCTGGCGCGCTGCACGATCAGTCATAACACCTTTAGAGGTAGAAATAACCGCGATACCCAGACCCGCCATAACTTTCGGCAGCTCATCTTTACGTTTGTAGATGCGCAGACCTGGGCGGCTGACACGCTGAATGCTTTCTACAACAGCTTTACCCTGGAAATACTTAAGAGTCAGTTCCAGTTCCGGCTTGATGTCGCCTTCAACTTTAAAATCTTCAATAAAGCCTTCTTCCTTCAGCACGTTGGCAATTGCCACTTTCAGCTTGGAGGAAGGCATGGTGACCGCAGCTTTATTCGCGGCCTGACCGTTACGGATACGGGTCAGCATATCCGCGATCGGATCTTGCATGCTCATCTGTCTTTACTCCCGTGATTCAATTGGTGACAATTACCAGCTAGCCTTTTTCAGACCCGGGATTTCACCGCGCATAGCGGCTTCACGGACCTTAATACGGCTCAACCCGAACTTCCGCAGGAAACCATGCGGACGACCTGTTTGACGGCAGCGGTTACGCTGACGAGACGGGCTGGAATCACGCGGCAGAGTCTGCAGCTTGAGAACAGCATTCCAACGATCTTCGTCGGTTGCGTTCACATCAGAGATGATAGCTTTCAGTTCAGCGCGTTTAGCGAAGAATTTATCAGCTAAAGCCACGCGCTTTACTTCGCGTGCTTTCATTGATTGCTTAGCCATTAAGTAACCCTACCTTACTTGCGGAACGGGAAGTCAAAGGCAGCCAGCAGAGCGCGGCCTTCTTCATCAGATTTCGCAGTAGTGGTAATGGTAATATCCAAACCACGAACGCGGTCGACTTTATCGTAGTCGATTTCTGGGAAGATGATCTGCTCACGGACACCCATGCTGTAGTTACCACGACCATCGAATGACTTAGCGGACAGGCCACGGAAGTCACGGATACGCGGTACAGCAATAGTGATCAGGCGCTCAAAGAACTCCCACATGCGTTCGCCACGCAGGGTTACTTTACAGCCGATCGGATAGCCCTGACGGATTTTGAAGCCTGCAACTGATTTGCGTGCTTTGGTGATCAACGGCTTTTGACCGGAGATTGCTGTCAGATCTGCTGCTGCATTATCCAGCAGTTTCTTGTCAGCGATCGCTTCACCAACACCCATGTTCAGGGTGATCTTCTCGACCCGAGGGACTTGCATGACAGAATTGTAGTTAAACTCAGTCATGAGTTTACCAACTACTTCGTCTTTGTAGTAATCATGCAGTTTCGCCATCGTACTACTCCAAATTACTTGATAGTTTCGCTGTTAGATTTGAAGAAACGGACTTTTTTGCCGTCTTCGAATCTAAAGCCTACACGGTCAGCCTTGCCGGTTGCCGCATTGAAGAGTGCAACGTTAGAAACCTGAATTGCAGCTTCTTTTTCAACGATGCCACCTGGTTGGTTCAGGGCCGGAACCGGCTTCTGATGTTTCTTAACCAGGTTGATACCTTCAACAATGAGCTTGCCGGAAGACAAGACATTCTTAACTTTACCGCGTTTACCTTTATCTTTACCGGTTAACACGATAACTTCGTCATCACGACGGATTTTCGCTGCCATGATTCGCTCCTTAGAGTACTTCTGGTGCCAGAGAGATAATTTTCATGAACTTCTCGGTACGAAGCTCACGAGTTACCGGCCCAAAAATACGCGTACCGATGGGCTGCTCGCTGTTATTGTTCAGAATAACGCATGCATTACCATCAAAGCGAATGACAGAACCGTCCGGGCGACGAACACCCTTCCTGGTGCGCACCACTACCGCCTTCAGCACATCACCCTTTTTGACCTTACCACGCGGAATTGCTTCTTTGATGGTGATCTTGATGATGTCGCCTACGCCTGCGTAGCGACGGTGCGAGCCACCCAGAACCTTGATACACATTACGCGACGTGCACCGGAGTTGTCGGCGACGTTCAGCATAGTCTGTTCTTGGATCATTTTAGTGCTCCGCTAATGTCAACTACTACTGAGACCCAAAATCGGGCCAATAAATATCCCCATATCGAGGGCGCGGCATTATAACACCGGAAATCGGATATGGGTAGAAAAAATAAACGGCTCATCGCTGAGCCGTTTATCCGTTGAGAACACAGCTCTATTACAGAACTGCTTTCTCTACAACGCGAACCAGCGTCCAGGACTTAGTCTTGGACAGCGGACGGCATTCGTGGATTTCGACCACGTCACCGATACCGCATTCGTTGTTCTCGTCATGTACGTGCAGTTTGGTCGTACGCTTGATGAATTTACCGTAGATCGGGTGTTTCACAAAACGTTCGATAGCAACAACGATGGACTTCTCCATTTTATTGCTAACAACACGACCTTGCAGAGTACGGATTTTATCGGTCATTACGCATCCGCCTTCTCAGTCAGTAAAGTCTTAACGCGCGCAACATCACGACGCACTTGCTTCAGCAGGTGAGTCTGTTGCAGCTGGCCACTTGCAGCCTGCATACGCAGGTTGAACTGCTCACGCAGCAGGTTCAGCAGCTCAGCGTTCAGCTCTTCAACGCTTTTTTCACGCAGCTCTTTTGCTTTCATTACATCACCGTCTTAGTTACAAAGGTGGTTTTGATAGGCAGTTTCGCTGCTGCCAGGCCGAAGGCTTCACGGGCCAGCTCTTCCGGAACACCGTCCATTTCATACAGGACTTTACCCGGCTGAATCAAGGCAACCCAATACTCCACGTTACCTTTACCTTTACCCATACGAACTTCCAGCGGCTTCTCGGTGATCGGTTTGTCCGGGAATACACGGATCCAGATCTTACCTTGACGCTTAACTGCACGGGTCATAGCACGACGTGCTGCTTCGATCTGACGTGCAGTCAGACGACCACGGCCAACAGCTTTCAGACCGAAAGTGCCGAAGCTAACATCCGTACCCTGCGCCAGACCACGGTTGCGGCCTTTGTGCACTTTACGGAATTTTGTACGCTTTGGTTGTAACATCAGCGACGCTCCTTATTTACGGCCTTTACGCTGCTGCTTTTTAGGTTGAGCAGCCGGTTCCGGTTGTTCAACAGCAGCCATACCACCCAGGATCTCGCCTTTGAAGATCCATACCTTAACGCCGATAATACCGTAAGTGGTACGCGCTTCAGAGGTGTTGTAGTCGATGTCAGCACGCAGAGTGTGCAGCGGTACGCGACCTTCGCGGTACCATTCGGTACGTGCGATTTCCGCGCCGCCCAGACGGCCGCTAACTTCAACTTTGATACCTTTAGCGCCCAGACGCATTGCGTTCTGTACAGCACGCTTCATAGCACGACGGAACATAACGCGACGTTCCAGCTGAGAAGTGATGCTGTCAGCAACCAATTTAGCGTCCAGTTCTGGCTTACGAACTTCGGCGATATTGATCTGTGCAGGAACGCCAGCGATATCCGCTACGACCTTGCGCAGTTTTTCTACGTCTTCGCCTTTCTTACCGATAACGATGCCCGGGCGAGCAGTGTGAATGGTCACACGGATGCTCTTAGCCGGACGCTCGATAACGATACGAGATACGGACGCTTTAGCCAGTTCTTTAGTCAGGAACTGACGTACTTTAAAATCGCTGTCCAGGTTGTCAGCGAATTCTTTGGTGTTCGCGAACCAGGTAGAGTTCCATGGTTTGACAATACCCAGGCGAATACCATTAGGATGTACTTTCTGACCCATTGCTAGTCTCCAGAGTCTCAGCGATCGGACACAACCACAGTGATGTGGCTGGTGCGCTTCAGGATGCGATCTGCACGACCTTTCGCACGCGGCATAATGCGCTTCATGCTCGGGCCTTCGTCTACGAAAATTTTCGCAACTTTCAGATCGTCAATGTCAGCGCCATCGTTGTGTTCAGCGTTAGCAATGGCAGATTCCAGTACCTTCTTGACCAATACAGCAGCTTTCTTGTTGGTGTAGGTCAGAATATCCAGGGCCTGCGACACTTTCTTACCGCGAATCAGGTCAGCTACAAGGCGAACCTTCTGAGCAGAAGAACGAGCATGGCGATGTTGAGCTAAAGTTTCCATCTCTTCCTCCTACCTTATTTCTTCTTCGCTTTTTTATCAGCAGCATGGCCGCGATAAGTACGAGTCGGTGCGAATTCACCCAGTTTGTGACCAACCATTTCGTCGGAAACAAAAACTGGAACGTGCTGACGACCATTATGGACAGCGATGGTCAAACCGATCATGTTAGGAAAGATCGTTGAACGACGGGACCAAGTGCGCAGGGGCTTCTTGTCTCCGCTTTCCACCGCTTTCTCTACCTTCTTCAGCAAGTGCAGGTCAATAAAAGGACCTTTCTTGAGAGAACGTGGCATGGCTTATCCTCTAATATTATTTGCTACGGCGACGTACGATGAATTTATCAGTACGCTTGTTGCTGCGGGTCTTCTTACCTTTGGTCTGCAGGCCCCACGGGGATACCGGGTGCTTACCAAAGTTACGACCTTCACCACCACCATGTGGGTGGTCGACTGGGTTCATCGCAGTACCGCGAACGGTAGGACGAACACCACGCCAGCGTGCAGCACCTGCTTTACCCAGAACGCGCAGCATATGCTCAGCATTGCCAACTTCGCCCAGAGTAGCGCGGCAGTCTGCTTCGACTTTACGCATTTCACCAGAACGCAGACGCAGGGTGACATAAGCACCATCACGAGCAACGATCTGAACGTAAGTACCAGCGGAACGTGCCAGCTGACCGCCTTTACCTGGTTTCATTTCTACGTTATGAACGGTAGAACCAACCGGGATATTGCGCATCGGCAGGGTGTTACCTGCTTTGATTGCAGCATCAACGCCAGACTGAATCTGGTCGCCAGCTTTCAGGCCTTTAGGGGCCAGGATGTAACGGCGCTCGCCATCTTTGTACAGAACCAGCGCGATGTTCGCGGAACGGTTCGGATCGTACTCAAGACGCTCAACAACTGCCGGGATACCATCTTTGTTGCGTTTGAAGTCAACAATACGGTAAGCCTGCTTGTGGCCACCACCGATATGACGGGTGGTGATACGGCCATTGTTGTTACGACCACCGGATTTGCTGTTTTTTTCCAGCAACGGAGCAAAAGGTTTGCCCTTGTGCAGCTCAGGGTTAACCACTTTAACAACGTGGCGACGACCCGGAGATGTCGGTTTACATTTAACAACTGCCATTGTATTACTCCTCCGACTTACTCAGCGCCGCCAACGAAGTCCAGATTCTGGCCTTCTTTAAGGGTGACGTAAGCTTTTTTCCAGTCGCTACGACGACCGATACGCTGTCCGTGACGTTTAACTTTCCCTTTAACTACCAGGGTGTTAACGACTTCGACTTCGACTTCAAACAGTTTCTGCACAGCAGCTTTGATTTCTGCTTTAGTCGCGTCTTTAGCAACTTTGAGAACGATGGTGTTTGTTTTTTCCATCGCAGCAGACGCTTTTTCAGAAACGTGCGGTGCACGCAGCACCTTCAGCAGACGTTCTTCACGAATCATGCCAGCATCTCCTCAACTTGCTTAACAGCATCAGCAGTCATTACGACTTTGTCGAAGGCGATCAGGCTAACCGGGTCGATACCAGTTGCATCGCGTACGTCAACCTTGTGCAGGTTGCGCGCAGCAAGGAACAGGTTCTCGTCCAGCTCACCGGTGATGATCAGCACATCTTCCAGAGCCATGTCTTTCAGTTTCTGTGCCAGCAGCTTAGTTTTAGGCGCTTCAACAGAGAACTTCTCGACAACGATCAGACGATCCTGACGTACCAGTTCGGACAGAATGCTTTTCAGCGCGCCGCGGTACATCTTTTTGTTAACTTTTTGACTGTGGTCCTGCGGGCGAGCAGCGAAGGTTACGCCACCGGAACGCCAGATCGGGCTCTTGATAGAACCTGAACGCGCACGGCCGGTACCTTTCTGGCGCCACGGCTTTTTGCCTGAACCAGTTACTTCAGCACGAGTCTTCTGAGCACGAGTACCCTGACGAGCACCAGCTGCATAAGCAACAACAACCTGGTGTACCAGCGCTTCGTTGAAATCACGACCGAAGGTAGTTTCGGAAACAGTCAGCGCGCTCTGCGCGTCTTTCAATACTAATTCCATTGCTATCTCCTCACGCCTTCACAGCTGGTTTAACGATCAGGTCGCTACCGGTTGCACCCGGGACAGCACCTTTAACCAGCAGCAGGTTGCGCTCAGCGTCAACACGTACTACGTCCAGGCTCTGAACGGTGACACGCTCATTACCCAGCTGACCTGCCATTTTCTTGCCTTTGAACACTTTGCCCGGAGTCTGGTTCTGACCGATAGAACCCGGAACGCGGTGAGACAAGGAGTTACCGTGAGTAGCGTCCTGGGTACGGAAGTTCCAGCGCTTAACGGTACCGGCGAAACCTTTACCTTTAGAGGTACCGGTTACGTCAACTTTTTTAACGTCAGCAAACAGTTCTACGCTAATGCTCTGACCTACGGTGAATTCTTCGCCGTCAGCAAGACGGAATTCCCACAGACCACGGCCAGCTTCTACGCCAGCTTTAGCGAAGTGACCAGCTTCCGGCTTGGTTACACGGTTAGCTTTTTTAGCACCGGTGGTAACCTGAATTGCGCGGTAACCATCGTTAGCCAGGTCTTTGACCTGTGCAACACGGTTTGCTTCAACTTCGATTACGGTTACTGGGATAGATACGCCATCTTCAGTGAAGATGCGGGTCATGCCCACTTTTTTACCGACTAAACCAATCATTGTTTCAACCTCTCAATCGCTCGATGACCTGATTAACCCAGGCTGATCTGCACGTCTACACCGGCAGCCAGATCCAGACGCATCAGAGCATCAACGGTTTTCTCAGTTGGCTCAACGATGTCAACCAGACGCTTGTGAGTGCGAATTTCGTACTGATCACGCGCATCTTTGTTGACGTGCGGAGAGATCAGAACGGTAAAGCGCTCTTTGCGGGTCGGCAGCGGGATCGGACCACGAACCTGCGCACCAGTGCGCTTGGCAGTCTCGACGATTTCCGCGGTTGATTGATCGATCAGACGATGATCAAACGCTTTAAGACGGATACGGATTCTTTGGTTCTGCATGAGACCAGAGCTCCAATTATTTATAGACGAAATGATTACTCCTCATACCCATTACGATTGATGGGAGAGTGTAACCGTTCTTACATAGTTCCCCGATTGGGAACATTGTTTGATAGCTAACTGCTCTATCAGGGTTCATATCGAACCAGCCTGCCAATTTTGACAGGCCCGCGCATTATACGCAAATTCCGGCCTTACGCAAGTACTGCATACAAAATCAGCAATCATTTTTGCGTGCCGGCCCGGCCAGGCACCGAAACACTATGAAATAGGGTCAAAACCTCGGAAAGCCGCTCGCGCTTGTCAGCTCTGCCCTTTGCCACTGGCCCCCCTTTCTTCCAGACTCTGCGTATACACTCCGCAGCCAGGGCAATGAATCGATGGCACTCCCCTACTTACTTGTCTATAGCAGTTTTACACTCGCGCTGTGCTGGTACGATCTACGGGACGGGTTACTTCCTGACCGCCTGACCTGTCCCCTGCTTTGGAGTGGCCTTCTCTATTATCTTTGTTATGCCCCACTGAAACTGGAACATGCCGTTGCAGGTGCCATCGCCGGCTATCTCGCCTTCGCGTTGATCTACTGGTTTTATCGCGGGATTCGCGGCTATGAAGGATTAGGCTATGGGGATGTAAAATTTCTGGCCGCGCTCGGCGCCTGGCATGGCTGGCAACTGTTACCACAGTTAATCTTTATGGCCTCACTTCTGGCCTGTGGCGGATGGCTGATTTTGATGCTGTCGGGTAAAACGATGGGGTCATTAAACAACCCGCTGCCGTTTGGCCCTTTTTTGGCTGCAGCGGGTTTTTGGTGTGGATGGTAAACGCGAGTTAGTCTGCCACTTTGATCTGTGACTGAAGATAGTTTGGTAGCCCGATTTTACCGATCAGATCCAACTCTGTTTCCAGCCAGTCAATATGGCCTTCCTCATCAGTAAGAATTTCGATCAGCATGTCGCGAGTGACATAGTCGTGAACGCTATCGGCATAAGCGATCGCTTCACGCAGATCTTTTGCGCCTTCCAGCTCCAGTCTTAAATCAGATTGCAACATCTCCTCGACATCTTCACCGATGCCCAGTCTTCCGAGATCCTGCAGATTGGGAATGCCTTCGAGAAACAAAATCCGCTCGATGTATTTATCGGCGTGTTTCATTTCATCGATGGACTCATGATATTCAACATCATTGAGGCGCATCAGGCCCCAGTTTTTGAACATCCTGGCATGAAGAAAGTACTGATTTATTGCGACAAGCTCATTTCCCAATAATTTATTGAGATAACTTATGATTTTGACATCACCTTTCATTATATAGTCCCTCCGCTTCCACTTATTGAAGCGTAGTTCGGGCTATATAGATGTCAAAGAAAACCCGGAGCGCTTAAGCGATCTCCTGGTACTCAGGCATGCGGGTTAATTCATCTTCCATAATCTCGCGGGCGGCACGGACACACTTACCGCATTGATTTCCCACAGGAATGAATTTGCGCAGTTGCTGAAAAGATTGAGGATGAAATTGACGTACGGCCTGACGAATTTTTTTATCGTTTACACCATTACACAAACAAACGTACATACCGACTCCCGTTCAATTTATGATCAAAAGTGTAAATGAGAATAGTTATAATTACAATAGACTATTGGTGAAATACCGGCAGTGAAGCACGTTTTAATCAAGCGACAACATTGCTGTCGTCGTAAATGGCAGGCAGCAAAAAGGGCGCCTGAGCGCCCTTTTTAATTCAGAACTAATAAATTAGCCCAGAACTTTAGCTACAACGCCCGCACCAACAGTACGGCCGCCTTCACGGATTGCGAAACGCAGACCATCGTCCATCGCGATCGGGTGAATCAGGGTAACAACCATTTTGATGTTGTCGCCCGGCAT
>NZ_RKHT01000002.1:0-4470 GCF_003752615.1 Klebsiella sp. BIGb0399
ATACCACGAGCTTTTTCTTCTGGTGCGTTATCGATCTGGTCGAATGCACGAGCAGAACCACCGTAGGTTTTAGCCAGAACGGTAGTGATTGCAGCAGTCAGCGTTGTTTTACCATGGTCAACGTGGCCGATAGTACCGACGTTAACGTGCGGTTTTGTACGTTCAAACTTTTCTTTAGACATCGATTGTCCCTCTAAGACACGGATAAATCGGTGATATCACCACATCAACCGGGCAACATGCCCGACTTGTTGAATGCAATAAACAGAGAGAAACAGGGAAGGAGAGATAAAGAAGTGGTGCTGATACCCAGAGTCGAACTGGGGACCTCACCCTTACCAAGGGTGCGCTCTACCAACTGAGCCATATCAGCACGTCTGGAGCGGGCAGCGGGAATCGAACCCGCATCATCAGCTTGGAAGGCTGAGGTAATAGCCATTATACGATGCCCGCATCCTGAAACTCGGCTACCCAGTTCTTTCTATAACAAAAAAAAGAGAGTTCTCTCTTTTTCTTGTTTGAGTTGTTTAGTTTAACCAAGCAACTCTGGCTCCGCAAAGCGTTGCCGAAAGATGGTGGTGGGGGAAGGATTCGAACCTTCGAAGTCGATGACGGCAGATTTACAGTCTGCTCCCTTTGGCCGCTCGGGAACCCCACCAGGCACTTGATGGTGCCGACTACCGGAATCGAACTGGTGACCTACTGATTACAAGTCAGTTGCTCTACCTACTGAGCTAAGTCGGCATCAAGTAGCGCGCATTTTAGGGAGACATACGCATTCATGCAACTAAAAAATTGCATAAAATGTTCCATCGCTCATATTTTGTGCTCAAACGTGGAAAAACGGTGTAATTTCAATCAATGACGTACAAAAAACCGGCATCCCTTCGCATTAAAACGTCCAGTCATCCTCGCTATTTATGCCAGCAAAGGTATTCCCAGGCCGGACGATGGTGTTTCTTGCCGTCTCCCGACAGCCAAAACCCACTTATATCCTGACCAGCGTCTGCGCGCGCCATCCTCTCTATGCGCTTTCAGACGAACAGGGACTACATTGCTGCAGGCAAGTGACGCATAATGAGCAACACACCCCGCTCTTGTGATGTCTGCATTAGAAAGCATCATTCGATGAGTTTTTTTCTTATTATTCCTCGCAATCTGGTGTTACCCTCCTGCCCATTGTCCTGATTAACTTGTGTGAAGCATCCCTCGCAACTTCTGATTTGGCGATGCTAAGAACATGCTTATGAGCAAAAAAGAGCAGACGTTAATGACACCTTATCTACAATTTAACCGCAACCAATGGGCTGCACTTCGTGATTCCGTTCCGATGACGCTGACAGAGGAAGAAATCACGCGGTTAAAAGGCATCAACGAAGATCTTTCCCTTGAAGAAGTTGCAGAGATCTATTTGCCGCTGTCGCGTTTGCTTAATTTCTATATCAGTTCCAACCTGCGCCGTCAGGCCGTGCTGGAGCAATTCCTCGGTACTAATGGTCAGCGCATCCCGTATATCATCAGTATTGCCGGAAGCGTTGCGGTAGGTAAAAGCACGACCGCACGCGTATTACAGGCGCTGCTTAGCCGCTGGCCGGAACATCGTCATGTTGAATTGATTACGACTGATGGCTTCTTACATCCAAATGCCGTACTGAAAGAGCGCGGATTGATGAAGAAGAAAGGCTTCCCGCAATCCTACGACATGCATCGGTTGGTTAAATTTGTTTCTGATTTGAAATCTGGCTTACCGACCGCTACCGCCCCGGTTTATTCCCATCTTATTTATGATGTGATTCCTGAAGGCGATAAGACAGTGGCGCAACCAGATATATTGATTCTTGAAGGGTTGAATGTCTTACAAAGTGGCATGGATTATCCCCATGACCCGCACCATGTATTCGTTTCTGACTTCGTTGATTTCTCTATATATGTCGATGCGCCAGAAGAACTGTTGAAAACATGGTATATCAACCGCTTCTTAAAATTCCGTGAAGGGGCCTTCACCGATCCGGATTCTTATTTCCATAATTATGCGAAGCTTTCCAAAGATGAGGCTGTGAATATTGCCACCTCATTATGGAATGAGATTAATCTATTGAATCTTAAAGAAAATATACTTCCAACCCGAGAGCGCGCTAGTTTAATCATGACCAAAAGCGCGAATCATTCGGTCGATCAGGTCCGACTGCGGAAATAATCAGGTACATAATAAAAAGGGAGCTCAGGCTCCCTTTTTATTTGGTTTATTCTGCGCTACGCAGCGATATTTCACCGCCGACCCATGGCTTGATAACGCCATCCTGCTCAAGCAACAATGCCCCTTGAGTATCGATACCGCGCGAAATCCCAAAGATTTCTTTATCACCAATAATAAGCTTTACCGGCCGATTGAGGAAATTATCCAGTTTTTCCCAACGCGCAAGATAAGGAGCCAGACCATCCTGCTCGAACAGCTGCAGGCCGGCACGCAGTTCTTTGATCAGCCGTGCGGCCAGGGTGTTACGATCGATAGATACCCCGGCTTCCTGCAGGCTGATCCAGCCCTGATTCACCACGTCAGACTCAACGCGGCGCATGGCCAGATTGATCCCTGCTCCGCTCACGATCTGCGCCGCATCGCCAGTTTTTCCCGTCAGTTCGACCAGAATACCCGACAGTTTACGATCCTGCAGGTAGAGATCGTTAGGCCACTTCACGCGAACTTTATCTGCCCCCAGGCTCTGGAGAACTTCGGCAATAACAATACCGATGACCAGACTCAGGCCAATAGCCGCGGCAGGCCCCTGCTCCAGGCGCCAGTACATCGAAAGATAAAGATTTGCCCCAAAGGGTGAGAACCACTTCCGCCCTCGGCGGCCACGCCCCGCCTGCTGATACTCGGCGACGCACGCATCCCCGGATTGCAGTTCGTTGAGGCGATCGAGCAAATACTGGTTCGTCGAATCAATGACCGGAAGAACCGTTACCCGGCCATGTTCGATCTGTGCAGCAATGCTGTCTTCATCTAATAACTGGATAGGCTCCGGCAAACTGTAACCCTTGCCAGGGACGGTAAAGACATCAACGCCCCAGTCACGCAATGTCTGAATATGTTTATTGATGGCCGCCCGGCTCATTCCCAGACGTTCGCCCAGTTGCTCTCCGGAATGAAACTCGCCATCGGCTAAAATGGATATCAATGTCAGGGGGATTGTATTATCTCTCACGCAATGGTCTCCTCGGCATTCACTTCGCCGGTAGTGCCAATAAAACGGACTTCCGGCTGTAGCCAGACATTGAATCTCTCGCCGACCTGCTGGCGTACGTAGTGGGCCAGCTGAACAACATCATCGCTGGTTGCATCTTTGTCATTGATTAAGACCAGCGCCTGCTGGCGATGCACCGCAGCTCCGCCGATGGTTTTCCCTTTAAGCTGGCATTGATCGATTAGCCAGCCCGCGGCCAGTTTCATACTGCCATCCGCCTGTGGGTAATGTGGCGCATTTGGGAACGCTGCCAGCAGCGCCTGGCTTTGCTCCGCGCTGATAACAGGGTTCTTAAAGAAGCTGCCGGCATTGCCGTTTACTTTCGGATCTGGAAGTTTTGTCATGCGCATATGGCAAATAGCATCAAATACCTGACGTGGCGTCACGGTCTGTGGGTCCAGGCGAGTCAGGTCACCGTACGTTAATACCGGATGCCAGGTTCTGGACAGACGAAGTCCCACCGCAACAATGGCATAGCGATCCTGATATTCATGCTTGAAGATGCTGTCACGATAGCCAAAACGGCACTCGCTGGCGGAAAGACGTTGCTTACGGCCGCTCGCCAGCTCGATACAGTCGACATAATGACAAACACGTTGGAGTTCAACGCCATACGCGCCGATATTCTGGATTGGGGAAGACCCTGCGCAGCCAGGAATCAAGGCAAGGTTTTCCAGGCCCGGCATGTCATTCTCCAGCGTAAACTGCACCAGTTGATGCCAGTTTTCCCCGGAACCAACGTGCAAGAGCCAGGCTTCAGGTGTTTCCGTGACCTCAATCCCCATGATGCGGTTAATAATAACCGTACCGGCATAATCCTTCAGGAACAGCACATTGCTCCCTTCACCGAGGATCAAAACGGGCTGATCTTCTGCTGTGGCTCTCTGCCAGGCAGACAATAGCTGCTGTTCATTATCAGCACGTACAATGACTTTGGCTGTACGGTCGATGCCAAAGGTGTTCCAGGGTTTGAGAGAATGATTCATAGTGGCTTCCTGATGCAAAATCCGGACTAGTTTACCGTATCTGCTGTGGGAAGGCTTGTTTGAATGCGGCGGGATGGGTGTCGTGCGATGCGGTGTTGTTTTGTGACGCCATAAGGCTAAACATAAAGCTAAAACGCAAAAAGTCCATCCGTCAGGATGGGCTTCTGAGCTGTCTGATGGCCCGGAAACACCTTTCCCGGCTAAATCGCAGACAAAAACAAAAGGCCCAGTCTTTCGAC
>NZ_RKHT01000003.1:0-1582 GCF_003752615.1 Klebsiella sp. BIGb0399
CACACTATCGTTAAGTGAATACATAGCTTAACGAAGCGAACCGGGGGAACTGAAACATCTAAGTACCCCGAGGAAAAGAAATCAACCGAGATTCCCCCAGTAGCGGCGAGCGAACGGGGAGGAGCCCAGAGTCTGAATCAGCGCGTGTGTTAGTGGAACGGTCTGGAAAGTCCGGCGGTACAGGGTGATAGCCCCGTACACTAAAATGCACACGTTGTGAACTCGAAGAGTAGGGCGGGACACGTGGTATCCTGTCTGAATATGGGGGGACCATCCTCCAAGGCTAAATACTCCTGACTGACCGATAGTGAACCAGTACCGTGAGGGAAAGGCGAAAAGAACCCCGGCGAGGGGAGTGAAAAAGAACCTGAAACCGTGTACGTACAAGCAGTGGGAGCACCTTCGTGGTGTGACTGCGTACCTTTTGTATAATGGGTCAGCGACTTATATTCTGTAGCAAGGTTAACCGTATAGGGGAGCCGCAGGGAAACCGAGTCTTAACTGGGCGTTAAGTTGCAGGGTATAGACCCGAAACCCGGTGATCTAGCCATGGGCAGGTTGAAGGTTGGGTAACACTAACTGGAGGACCGAACCGACTAATGTTGAAAAATTAGCGGATGACTTGTGGCTGGGGGTGAAAGGCCAATCAAACCGGGAGATAGCTGGTTCTCCCCGAAAGCTATTTAGGTAGCGCCTCGTGAACTCATCTTCGGGGGTAGAGCACTGTTTCGGCTAGGGGGTCATCCCGACTTACCAACCCGATGCAAACTACGAATACCGAAGAATGTTATCACGGGAGACACACGGCGGGTGCTAACGTCCGTCGTGAAGAGGGAAACAACCCAGACCGCCAGCTAAGGTCCCAAAGTCACAGTTAAGTGGGAAACGATGTGGGAAGGCACAGACAGCCAGGATGTTGGCTTAGAAGCAGCCATCATTTAAAGAAAGCGTAATAGCTCACTGGTCGAGTCGGCCTGCGCGGAAGATGTAACGGGGCTAAACTGTGCACCGAAGCTGCGGCAGCGACACTATGTGTTGTTGGGTAGGGGAGCGTTCTGTAAGCCGTTGAAGGTGGCCTGTGAGGGTTGCTGGAGGTATCAGAAGTGCGAATGCTGACATAAGTAACGATAAAGCGGGTGAAAAGCCCGCTCGCCGGAAGACCAAGGGTTCCTGTCCAACGTTAATCGGGGCAGGGTGAGTCGACCCCTAAGGCGAGGCCGAAAGGCGTAGTCGATGGGAAACAGGTTAATATTCCTGTACTCGGTGTTACTGCGAAGGGGGGACGGAGAAGGCTATGTTAGCCGGGCGACGGTTGTCCCGGTTTAAGCATGTAGGCGGGAAGTTTAGGTAAATCCGGACTTCTGTTAACGCTGAGGTGTGATGACGAGGCACTACGGTGCTGAAGTAACAAATGCCCTGCTTCCAGGAAAAGCCTCTAAGCATCAGGTAACATCAAATCGTACCCCAAACCGACACAGGTGGTCAGGTAGAGAATACCAAGGCGCTTGAGAGAACTCGGGTGAAGGAACTAGGCAAAATGGTGCCGTAACTTCGGGAGAAGGCACGCTGATGGTAAGTGAAG